>NZ_CAJVCE010000123.1 GCF_910594985.1 Paenibacillus allorhizosphaerae | reverse complement strand
CGTAATTGATGCGTACTCACTACTGAATACATAGGTAGTGCAGAGGCAGACGAGGGGAACTGAAACATCTAAGTACCCTCAGGAAAAGAAAACAAAAGTGATTCCGTCAGTAGCGGCGAGCAAAAGCGGATTAGCCCAAACCAGGGGGCTTGCCCCCTGGGGTTGTGGGACGTCAATGTGGGAAAAGCGTGTTAGGTGAAGCAGTCTGGAAAGGCTCATCACAGAGGGTAACAATCCCGTAGCCAAAAACGCGCGTATCCCTAGACGGATCCCGAGTACCGCGAGACACGTGAAACCTCGTGGGAATCCGGCAGGACCATCTGCCAAGGCTAAATACTCCCTGGCGACCGATAGTGAAGCAGTACCGTGAGGGA
>NZ_CAJVCE010000122.1 GCF_910594985.1 Paenibacillus allorhizosphaerae | reverse complement strand
TGAAGCTTGTAGGCTTGTGCAGCTTGTCTGGAACCGACAGAGCGTTGAGCCAGCGCGATTAACGCACGTGCGTTTCGCTCACCACAGTGCCGTTTCATCAAGGTCTTCCATTTCTGAATCAGGTCCTGTGGTTGTAAATCACTCAGTTCCGCCGGCGTTGGGAACAGACGAAGCGTAGCTAACGAGCCGGCGCCCGTCAGGTTCTTAAAAACCTGCCGCAGCTCGGGAAACACAACATCAACCCAGCGATGAATTTGGTTTTTGACACTCACAAGTCGCTTGACTACAAAGTCCCGGTTCGAAAGTAAAACACGAAGCTCTGTGAATGCTTCAGGCGTTGTGCGGGCGATGGAGTAATATCCGTTCTTCACCATGTCGGCAATAAC
>NZ_CAJVCE010000121.1 GCF_910594985.1 Paenibacillus allorhizosphaerae | reverse complement strand
TTGGGTCACTCTTAGAAGGGGAATTATCTCTGTTTTCCTTATTTCGCTTGGTTGTCATTGGATTGACAAGGACAACATCAATACCTCGATTCACCAGCCAGTTGGCAATATTGAACCAATAATGACCGGTACTTTCCATTCCCACAACGACGTCGTTCATGCCGTGCATTTTCTGTAATTTCAGAATGTTACGTTCTAAAAACTCAAAACCGTCAAACTCATTCGAAAACATAATGGGGCGATTGGTGAGGACAATACCCCGAAAATTAATGGCTTGAGCAGCGTGCTTCTCCTTGGCAATGTCGATGCCAATGACAAGAGTGGAAGTGGAAATACGTTCAACACGTTGATTTTGAGCCTTAATTAGTCTAGACTTCATGATAACGCCTCCTAGGTGTGAGTTCTGAGGGCTGCAACCCAGTACATACTC
>NZ_CAJVCE010000120.1 GCF_910594985.1 Paenibacillus allorhizosphaerae | reverse complement strand
CGGAGTCGGATAACCCTGCATGCAAGGGGACGTCCAATACCACCAATGGCTCCGAGGGTATTAAGTTGAACCATCCATTTCTACTGTCTGACCACGAACTCTCATGGATGTCCTGCTTGCCATCCTGCATGGCGATATCGACGCCCGCTTCCTCCGACTCCGACAAAGGTAAACGCGGCGCAGGAAAAAGTGAGGCTGACCTACGGCACCGGACTTTGACGTAGAACCCCCAGAAACGGAACCCCCGCCGCCAAAAATTTCATCCATTCGACGTCAGCCTGGTCCTTTCGCACCCCTATCAGACAAATCAAAAGCAAGACCCAGCACTCCAAGGTCCAATCGCCGACGGTACCGATGCGCCAAACCAAATAAATCGATGCTAAAATACCGCACATCGTCCAGTCGATTCCATTTGTCCATCGTCTTGACTTCTCCGACATTG
>NZ_CAJVCE010000119.1 GCF_910594985.1 Paenibacillus allorhizosphaerae | reverse complement strand
GGCAAGCAGGACATCCATGAGAGTTCGTGGTCAGACAGTAGAAATGGATGGTTCAACTTAATACCCTCGGAGCCATTGGTGGTATTGGACGTCCCCTTGCATGCAGGGTTATCCGACTCCGTCAGCCAGCATGGTTTACCGCCAATGTTGCATCCCTTCCCATAAATCATTCCGTCAAGCCTTTCATTATAAACTCCACTAGGTATTTCATGAGCTGTGGGAAAACATTGGCTGCTCCAATGATCAGGAAAGACACTAACGGATGTGAAAAAACCTTGATTCGGGCACGACCAGCCGTGACCCAAACCAAGGTTTAATTTATTTTATCCCGTTATTATTCGTAATAATAACCGTTCGGGAAGAAGGCTCCCACTTCACTTCCGCCCCCAGTGCCTCGCCGATTAAGCGGACCGGGACCATCGTATGGCCGTTCACGATCTGCGCCGGCACTTCC
>NZ_CAJVCE010000118.1 GCF_910594985.1 Paenibacillus allorhizosphaerae | reverse complement strand
CCCTTGGTGTTCGTCACGCTGTAATTGCCCAGCTTCGCATCCGGGTCCAACAACGTCGCCGTGATATCGTAGCTCCCGACAGCGCTTGACTCCGTCGCCGCCGTCGCGTACACGGCCGTAATCGCGTCGCCGTGACGCACGCCCGTCACCGTACCGCCCAGCGCCGGATTCGATGCGCCGTATTCCCGTGACGCATCCGACACCTTGACCGTAAGCGGCGCCGGGGTTACCGTCAGCGTGCCCTTGGTGTTCGTCACGCTGTAATTGCCGAGCTTCACATCCGGGTCCAACAGCGTCGCCGTGATGTCGTAGCCCCCGACACCACTAGCCTCCGTGGCCGCCGTCGCATACGCGGCCTTAATCAAGTCGCCGTTTCGCACACCCGTCACCGCGCCGCTTAGTGTCGGATTCGACGCGCCGTATTCGCGCGACGCGTTCGACGCTGTGACCGTCAGCGGCGCCGGGGTTAC
>NZ_CAJVCE010000117.1 GCF_910594985.1 Paenibacillus allorhizosphaerae | reverse complement strand
GATTTGCCGGATCGGAAAAGAAGTGAGGATCAATGAGAAATCCTAGGGAGGTGAGAATGCTGGAAACTTTGACTGCTTTGGAACGGTTTTTCATTCACCTGGAGCGTCGACAAGCCAAAGAGCACGTAACAAACGGCATCAAGGAATGGTTGCTCGCTTCCCGTGCGGTGATTGACAGCGTCATTGATACGTTAGAGGAAGAGCAAGGCCGCCAGACCGCCCGAAAAATCGAAATATCGAAAGATTAGCAGCTTGCGATGCAGAGTAAATGGACGATAATGAATACATTGTGAGGAGAACGCGCATGAATCAAATTTATACATTACTGGTTGGCATCCATATTTTTGCCGCTATTTTAGGTGCGGGCCCTTTACTCTTATCGAACGTGATTCTAAAAAGGACTAAGGATTTAAGTGAATTAAAATATGCACATCAAGGCGTTGAGAAACTGAATAAAACGGCCACTATTGGTTGGATCGTTTTATTGCCTACAGGA
>NZ_CAJVCE010000116.1 GCF_910594985.1 Paenibacillus allorhizosphaerae | reverse complement strand
GAGCTTGGCCTCAGCCCGAAGGAGATGCTCGGCATCGTCCGCTTTCAAAGCGTGCTTGAGGAATTGTACAGCGGAGACTATTTCAGCTTGACGGATTTGGCGCTTCAACACGGGTACTACGATCAGTCACACTTCGCTGGCGTTTTTAAGCGATATTACGGACTTCCACTCAAACGGCTGACCAAGCAGGAGTGAGGAAGTCCGTTTTTTACTATTTTGCAATGAGGGACAATTACTATAATGGGAGTGAAAATCAAACAAGGCGAGGGGAGCTGCAAAGCATGACGGTAAAGTTGAAACGAGTCGCGATTTACGTAGAAGAGATGAAGAGGGCGTTGGATTTTTATCGCGTGCTGGGGCTGGCTATTCCGGACGGCGCCGACGAAGCGCATCACGTAGACGTGGAGCAAGAAGGAATTGTGTTTGCATTCGATATGGTGGAATCGGTAAAGAGTGTTTTTGAAGGCTGGGAAGATCCTGTCGGCTACCGGACCGAG
>NZ_CAJVCE010000115.1 GCF_910594985.1 Paenibacillus allorhizosphaerae | reverse complement strand
CAGCACTCCAAGGTCCAATCGCCGACGGTACCGATGCGCCAAACCAAATAAATCGATGCTAAAATACCGCACATCGTCCAGTCGATTCCATTTGTCCATCGTCTTGACTTCTCCGACATTGTTCGATTTCCCTACCCGGCTAGCCCTGCCCTTATTGTTCCGTATTTTTTTGTTCTCGTTTTGCTTTGTCATAAATGTCCTGGCCTTTTTCCTGCATAGTTTTGAGAGCTTCGTCAACCGATTTTTTGCTTTCGACGACGGCTTGCACCTCCGCTTGGGCCATTTGGTCAAAGGCAGAGTAGAACGACGCCGGCACCGGCTCCGCGCCTTTCGGATAGCCGTTTCGGGCCATTTTCAGCATCGTGAACGGTTCGAGGCTGCGGCCGTCTCGTTCTTTGATGTAGGCTGTTCTGGAGGACAGCTCGCCCGGATTCGAGGAGACCGTCGCTTTCGCTACTTCCTCGCTGTTGATATATTTGACCAATTCCCAGGCTGCCCGCCTGTTGGGCGAATCGACATGGACGGCAAAAAACTT
>NZ_CAJVCE010000114.1 GCF_910594985.1 Paenibacillus allorhizosphaerae | reverse complement strand
TTAACGCGGCTTCCGAATTATGACGGCTTTCGGTTTATAACTGGACATTTTGCTAAGTAGATCGTTAACCCTCTTCTGTGTAATGGGACTTAGAAAATGAAGCTTTATTTGCAAGCCAAATTCATTCACGATTATGCACCTATGTTTGTGTCCTAAAACGATTATGCACCTATGTTTGTGTCGTGGCCTCGCGACACAAACACAGGTGCTTTGAAATAAAAAATCCCCGATTGACGGGTTCTCAAAGCACTCATGTTTGTGTCGCCGGACAAATGTCGGATGACAAGAACATTATCACAATCTATGACGCAAAAGACAGCAAGCCGATCGAGCCGGGAATGACGATGGAAGACATCTTGAAGCAAGACTTGTTCGTCGCCGGCAAAGCCGCCATGACCATCGCGGGATCGTACAATATTGAGACGCTGCTGCAGGGCAAGAATTCGCTCAAGGACGTCAATCCGGTCAACTGGGATATCGTTACCGTTCCGGTCGATCCGAGAAACCCGGAGGCTTCGGATGCGGTGTCCATTTC
>NZ_CAJVCE010000113.1 GCF_910594985.1 Paenibacillus allorhizosphaerae | reverse complement strand
CAATATACCGGTTTCTTTGTCGAACCATTGCTCTCTGGCCGGGACGACCCCGTTTTCCACTTTCTCGATCCCTTCGGCATCCGTGAATTTTCGGTTCAATTGCTTGTTTGCACCAGACAGGTGATAGGCGGCCCGGCCAAGGAGCGTTTCTTCTCCTTTAAAAACCGGAGCTTCATTATCTTCTAACAGCAACTTAAGCTTTTGCTTGGATATGTTGGAATAGCTGTACCATTCCATCCCGTTCAGCTTTACTTTGCTTGTTTTCCCTTCCGTGATGAAAACTCCGTCATCTCCGTTGATGATCGAGGTGCTCATCGTTTTGCCGCTTCCGTCATAGTTGATCTCCGATCGGTACCGGGCATTCGGAACATCCTGCCATTCCTTGAATAACACAACTTTGCTCGTTCCATTTTCAAAGGTGGTCGTCTCCTTCCGCTCCACGTAAAACGGGAGCGGCTGCTTCCCTTCGATTTCATTGGCGACCTGCTCAAGGGTTAGTACGCCGGCTCCGATTTCTGCCGGGGCAGCTGACGCTCCATAAAGAGGCAGCGC
>NZ_CAJVCE010000112.1 GCF_910594985.1 Paenibacillus allorhizosphaerae | reverse complement strand
TCCGCTCCACGTAAAACGGGAGCGGCTGCTTCCCTTCGATTTCATTGGCGACCTGCTCAAGGGTTAGTACGCCGGCTCCGATTTCTGCCGGGGCAGCTGACGCTCCATAAAGAGGCAGCGCCATGGTAAGCAATGCAAAACCTAGTCCTGCGGACAACCATTTTCGTTTGTTCAACATCATCATATCCTCCATTTTCTCCATATAAGGGATTGCGGCGGTGCTGATTTTTCGCCCCGAATCATCGCCGCTTGGGCTGGACGAAAACACTTCCTTATCTTAAGGCGAAGCAAAATCGAATTCGGTTCACCCATGAACCGAGTCGCCGTTTCGTTCGCCTATAAGGTGTACGACCCAAAAAGAGGAGGAGCAAACCACAATGAAAAAAACTACCATTGCCGTATTAAGCGCAGCCGTATTATTTGGAGGACTTGCACCACTGGCCGTTCGGGCCGATGCAACCGCCGTTTCCGCAAACCAAACCGCCGCAGTGCCGGTTGCCACTCATGACACAAAAACCTTCAATTTGAACTCGAACATCCAAAAGCAGTACGGCGGGGCCACATTCACGTTGA
>NZ_CAJVCE010000111.1 GCF_910594985.1 Paenibacillus allorhizosphaerae | reverse complement strand
ATTATTCGTAATAATAACCGTTCGGGAAGAAGGCTCCCACTTCACTTCCGCCCCCAGTGCCTCGCCGATTAAGCGGACCGGGACCATCGTATGGCCGTTCACGATCTGCGCCGGCACTTCCTGCGTTTGAGCCGAACCGCCGACCGTGACATTTTTATCGCCGATTTTCAAATACACCGTCGTCGTTCCTTTCTTGGCTGTCACGGATTGTTCCCTTTCGTTCCAGTCGATCGTGGCACCCAGCTTCTCAAAAATCGCCCTTAGCGGCACAAGCGTGCTGCCTTCGACGATAACCGGAGGCTGCTCGAAGCTTTGCGCGGTACCGTCAATGGTTACCTTAATGGCGTCGGTGCCACCTGTGGATGCTTCGAAACTGAAGGTATCGATGCCGAATACCGGCGTGAAATCAACCGACGTTACGATACTTTCGCTGCCGCCGCCACGCGGATCGGTTGTGGTTTCTTTCAGCAATATACCGGTTTCTTTGTCGAACCATTGCTCTCTGGCCGGGACGACCCCGTTTTCCACTTTCTCGATCCCTTCGGCATCCGTGAATTTTCGGTTCAATTGCTTGTTTGCACCAGACAGG
>NZ_CAJVCE010000110.1 GCF_910594985.1 Paenibacillus allorhizosphaerae | reverse complement strand
ATATTTCCATTTACTGCACGCATTCTCCACGTCACCCTCGGAGGTTTTCACTCCCATGTCTCAACGGGTCCAAGCCCTTTCATTCCTTCGTTACACCTGTCCAAGGGGTGGAGGCCGGTCTTGCTAACGGTACGGGTCGGTGCCCTTTGGTTCAATATATCCGGTACTCCGTGCTTTCTTTTGAAATCCTGCGAATCAGCCAATCTACGTGCAACGAAACGTTATAACTGAGTTTAAGCAGCTTGCTGAAGAGGCAATGCTTTATGAGGGATGTACGCCTGACCGGTGCGTGCCATACCAACCAAAATTCGCGCGAGTTTACCACAAAGCTTCATAATCGACCTCATCTTTTTCATCTTCTTTACGTGTACATTGTTGGCGTGAATGGTTCGAAACTCCGGATTATTCATCACTAGACTCATGGTCGACATAAAGAGGAAGCGACGAAGACGGGAGCGCCCGCGCTTGCTAATCTTCATTTGCCCGGTCCATTTACCTGAGCTTGCCTCAGCAAGGTTAAGTCCGGCATGACGCAGCAGGGCATTTCCATGGACAAAGCCGCTTAAATCGCCAGCCTCACCAAGAATACCGGCAAGCGAAATGGCACTAATCCCTTTGACGGCAAGCATGGACTTAGCGAAGGGAATGCGTTCTAATACGGAAACAATCTCATGCTCTACGTCCTG
>NZ_CAJVCE010000109.1 GCF_910594985.1 Paenibacillus allorhizosphaerae | reverse complement strand
GTTTATCTCACGTATTCTCACTCATTCGTAGGATTTCATCACCATGTATTGCAGCGATCGACGGAAAAGTAAGCTGTTACCACTGTTGAAATCCTTTTTAGGGCATGCGGGAATAGAAGAAACGTTCTTGAACATTTCCCCAGGCGCTGTTATCTACTGCACGCTTCTCCACAAGATGCCCTGGATGTTTACCATCCCATGGCTCAACGGGTCGTTGCCCTTACATTCCATCGTCATACTTATCCAAGGTGTGGAGACCGATAGCGTTTAGCGGACGGGTCTAGGCCCTTCTCGGGCAGGAACTCGGTTCTCCGTGCTTTCTTTGTTCGAAATCCTACGAATGAGTCAACTTACGTAACGTATTACAGTTGTTTATGCAGCAAGTGTAAGGGCGTTTCTTGCTTTCTCAGGAGAAAATGTTTCTCCCGTTTGGACGATACTGATCAGAATCCTGGCCACTTTTCCCACTAATTTAATTACGGATTGTTGTCTCTTCACATGCTTCACTTTAATGTTGTGTTCATGCAGCTCTCGAAAGACAGGATTGATTCCTATGAGCTGAATGGTGGCAAGAAACATATATTTGCGTAATGTGGAATCCCCGCGTTTCGACAAAACAATCTGCCCCTTTCGCTTACCTGACGTGCTTTCGGCCAGATTAAGGCCGGCTTTTCGCAGCAACTGTCGTCCATGTGCGTATTGTCTAAGATCACCGGCACCGGCCAA
>NZ_CAJVCE010000108.1 GCF_910594985.1 Paenibacillus allorhizosphaerae | reverse complement strand
ATAGCTATGACTTCGAGGAAGCTATCGGTCAAGGCAGCGGGGGCACCATCGAGTCCAATGACGCAACCCAGGAGCCAATCCAAGTCGAAACTTCCGAATTGTTCCTGACGCCGCAACAAGTCAAAGATTTTATAAACAAGAACCCGAAGGAACTGCGGTTTAAGGTATACGAGCATCCTCCTGGAAAAAGCTCAAAGTTCTTGTTCGATATCAGCGTGCCGTTCGATAAGGCGCAATGGCGCGAAGATCTTATTGTTCCGCTTCATCAACAGGTCGAGGTGGCCGGAGACTTCGATCTTCCATCATTTACCTTGGATCAGCTCAAGATCACGCCTACGAATACGCACCTTGATGTGAAAATTGGGCATGGCGCAACCCATTATTTGAACTTTGCTTGGTTTGGCAATAATTCACAGGAGTTTGACCCATATCTTACCGATGACAAGGGGAACAAATACCCGCTTTTGGCGGATAGACCGCAGAAACAATATGACAGCCTTGCTCGGCCTGGCGATTGGGACGGCAACAAAATGGAGTTCATGTCTTCGCCGTATTTCGACCCATCCGTGAAACGGCTAACCTTGCACCTGAACGGCATCCATCTTACGGAAAAGACGCCGAGCGCCTCATTTACGTTCTCGTCCAGCGAAAAGCTTCCGAAAACGGTACGCTTTAAGGATAAACAATTTACGATCCTCGAAAGCAATTATAAAAATGGTTACCTGTGGCTCAAAATCAAGAAGGATCGTCCGGAAGACGTCCGCTT
>NZ_CAJVCE010000107.1 GCF_910594985.1 Paenibacillus allorhizosphaerae | reverse complement strand
CCTCGAGGGTTGTTATCGTTATTGTGGAAGATGAACCTTCATCTCCAGCTCCTTCAGGAACGTCACAGGCGTCATGCGCTTGGTCAGCACCTTAAGCTGTGCTGTCGAGTCCACGGCCGGAAATTCAAGCTCGTATTGGTAGACGCCGTCCTCTACGCCAACCAATTTCGTGCGGATCGCATCAAGCTGCTTCCCGTTTTGTACAAGCCAAGTGCCCGTCTTCTGAACGGATGCCATTTCTCCGGCGATCGCCAGTTTCAGAAGGGTTTTATCCTTGCCGAAGTCCACGCCGGTTACCGACATGGTGCCGATTTTGCCTTGATCGAGCGTTAGCGGATATTGACCGGTCAATGGCGCTGTCACATTTGCTTTATCCGAGAACATCGTGCTTGTATCGTCGTACCAGCCTCCTACATACGGCCTGATGGTCAGCTCCTTGGGCTTCCCCTGCAAAGGCTTCACATTTTCGGTATAGTGGGGCACGAAAGATCCATCCGGCTGCTCCTGTCCTTTCTCACTAGCCTTTTGGTATTCGTAAATCCATCCGTTGTCGTCCGTGACCAAATACCGCATTTTCATGAGCTGTTCATCGACATCTTTTGCTATCCCATCCGGGACGTGGCGGGCCAAGACAAATTCGGTCGTCTCCGGAGTGGCCGACAGCGACTTCAACGTGAATGTGGCCCCGCCGTACTGCTTTTGGATGTTCGAGTTCAAATTGAAGGTTTTTGTGTCATGAGTGGCAACCGGCACTGCGGCGGTTTGGTTTGCGGAAACGGCGGTTGCATC
>NZ_CAJVCE010000106.1 GCF_910594985.1 Paenibacillus allorhizosphaerae | reverse complement strand
TATTGGTTCAATATTGCCAACTGGCTGGTGAATCGAGGTATTGATGTTGTCCTTGTCAATCCAATGACAACCAAGCGAAATAAGGAAAACAGAGATAATTCCCCTTCTAAGAGTGACCCAAAGGATGCACTAGTCATTGCCGATGCTGTGAGCCGCGGGTACTACACACCCTTCTCACCAAAGGAAGAAGCGTTCCGCCGCATTCGGGTAATCGTTGCAAACAGAGAGCACTGGGTTGTTGAATCCGGGCGAATTGAGAACCGTATCCACCGCTGGCTGGATATCCGTTTTCCTGAATACAGAAAAGCATTTGAAGATATTTTTAGCACTCGTTCATTAGCTACTTTGCGTCGTTTTCCTGCCCCTCCTGACTTGCTGCAGTTAACTCCGCAACAAATCGTGGAAATTTGGGGAGAGTACATGACTAGACCTGGCGGCGCACGAGGCATGAACAAGGCAATGGAGCTTCAAGAGCTCGCTAGACATAGCGTCGGAGACTCTGTTGCCCTTGAGGAAGACAAATGGGAACTGAGGCACCTACTAAACGAATATGAAAGAGTCCGAAAAATCATTGACGAAGCGGACGAGATGATTGAAAAGATATTGCCTGAAATTCCTTGTTCGGACCTCATTCGGTCTGTCGGCACTTCCCTTCCTGCAACGGCTGCCATAGTAGCATTTGGTGGGGACTTACGTAAGCTGTCTCATGGAAATCAGTTATTGCGAAAGGCAGGATTAAACTTGGCCGAACGTAGTTCCGGTAAATACAAGGGACAAATTAAGCTCACGAAACGAGGTAACTCATTA
>NZ_CAJVCE010000105.1 GCF_910594985.1 Paenibacillus allorhizosphaerae | reverse complement strand
TATCCATCGAACCTGATTCAAGCTAGTGCACCACACCACATGCAAGATTTGATCCGACCTGTTTCATTTTTTTGTATCATTAGGCTTCTACACACACATTTAGGTAATCACCTACGTATCATAAAACAAAATTTAGGTGAGTACCTACTTAAAGGAGTGCAAATTAATGGCATTTTTACCATCCACACCACCACCTCATCCCCCTGCATTCGTACAACCAAATCCCTGTTTATATAAAATAACATATGTCCAGCTTTGGACTGGAGAGAGGTTCTGGTTTTACCCAACGAGTATAGAGTTCAATGTCGTTTCAGGCTACAGATGGACTGGACTATTCTGGATTTCTTATCGATTTGATCCAAGATCTATTCGTTTCGTTGACTGTTCTCCGATTCCAACGCTTTATTGATCTGCATTAGGAGCATGGGAAAAGTTGCACGCGGCTGCGACTCCTTCCTACTCTGTACTCAATTTTAAAACCGCCCTGTAAGCTCATACACTATAAAAAGACCCGCATTGTTGCTTGCGGGTCTTTCGTTTTTATAGACTTTGGAAATTAGATACACCAAGAAGTTAAAACAATAACTAAAAGAATGTACAGGACAAGAATTACACCAGTGCTAGTAAAGCCTCTTACATGACTCATGATATTGCCCTCCCTCCTATTTAGCTTTTGTATTTTATGAACGCAGGTCCCATCAAGCGTGGGCAAAGCAGAAATTGGGCTTACCGAGGGGAAAAGAACTCAGACCGAACTAGCTCAATTAACATAGGATAGAGTGGGAGCCGCCAACCTCCATGTTAGTGA
>NZ_CAJVCE010000104.1 GCF_910594985.1 Paenibacillus allorhizosphaerae | reverse complement strand
TCGGACATCCCCGGATCAAAGCCTGCTTACGGCTCCCCGAGGCGTTATCGTTGTTCGCCACGTCCTTCTTCGGCTCCTGGCGCCTAGGCATCCTCCGTGTGCTCTTATTAGCTTAACCAAACGCTCCGAGTTTATCTTTTTTCGTTCCGTTATGCTTCGCATAAAGGTCACTTCTAAAAGATAAATCTTCGCTTGTAGCTAACCTAAAAGATTAAAGATCTATTCAGATCATCTTTAAGGATGATTCAGCATTTGTTGCTTGTTTCGATATCCAGTTTTCAAGGAACAATGTTGCAACTGTTGGATCGACTTTCACCGATCTCAGTTGTCAACCTATTATCGCTCGCTTTTCAGCGGCGACATTCAGTATACCATGTTTACTCCGCAAACTCAAGCGGCGAATTATGGTGGAGCCAAGCGGGATCGAACCGCTGACCTCCTGCTTGCAAGGCAGGCGCTCTCCCAGCTGAGCTATGGCCCCATATCTCAACCCAAAAAGTATACTAAGCTTTACGGCCTTTACCCGATAGTTTTCGGTGACCCTATCACTTATTGTTTTTGGGAATGGGCCCTAGTGGACTCGAACCACCGACCTCACCCTTATCAGGGGTGCGCTCTAACCAGCTGAGCTAAGGGCCCTCGACAACGCAAACGAGTATAATCGTATGCCTATAATGTTTCATAAGAAAAGCCCACCCTTGGTGGGCTTGCTTGGCGACGTTCTACTCTCCCAGGACCCTGCGGTCCAAGTACCATCGACGCTGGAAGGCTTAACGTTCGTGTTCGGGATGGGTACGCGTGGTTCCCTTCCGCCATCATCACCAAACTAA
>NZ_CAJVCE010000103.1 GCF_910594985.1 Paenibacillus allorhizosphaerae | reverse complement strand
GATTGAACCAGTTCTTAAAATTGCGGATATTTTTGCCGTTCATTATGGCTTGATACGCTTCGAGCAACGCATTCTGCACCGCATCCTCCGCCAGATGCGAGGAACGCAGTATCGCGGCCGACGTGCTGTAGACGCGGCCTAGCAACGGCTCAACCAGCTTGAAAAAAGCTTCTTTATCTCCGTTCCTGCACTGCTTTATATATAGCTTTTCCTGATCCATTTACGTCACCTTCCTGACTTCCTCTACCTTATAGGCGAACGAAACAGGGCTCCGGTTCATTGATTCCGCAAAAAATTTTCTTAATGATACTTGCATATCGTCGCGATCAAGGCGTCGGCCGTCATGTACGGCTCGCCTGCATTGATCCGGTACACCAGCCGGTCCGCAGCGGTATTGATGCCCTCCCGGATCGTAAACAGCAGCCCGATGCCTGCGTCCTCCGCCGCTTGAAGCGTCTCTTAATTGTACGCCCTGTACGGAAAAGCAAGCAACCTCGAATGATTGCCAAAGCTCGGTGCGGAGCCGCTCGTTCATAAACGTCAAGTCGCTGCGAATCCGCCTGCGGTACTCTTCGCCCAACTCGGTCCGCTTCCGCTGGGTCAGATAGGTGGGATGGGTCATTGCGTCCGCGATCGGCCCAAAGGCCGCCGCACAAGTATTGAGAACGATTCAGCCTGTAGGCAAAGGACTGTAGCAAAAAAAACAACCCGCGTGGAGTGTAACTCCTCGAGGGTTGTTATCGTTATTGTGGAAGATGAACCTTCATCTCCAGCTCCTTCAGGAACGTCACAGGCGTCATGCGCTTGGTCAGCACCTTAAGCTGTGCTGTCGAGTCCACGGCCGGA
>NZ_CAJVCE010000102.1 GCF_910594985.1 Paenibacillus allorhizosphaerae | reverse complement strand
CGTTGAACTCCCTCGGTACGATTTAGTTTTCTCACGAATGCTCGCTAATTCGCAGGATTTCTCCCCTTGTAATGAGGAATGAAAGTTCAGGAAAATGACCCGCTATAGACTTTGGCAACATGAATGCGTACGTAAATAAAGGGGGGAGGCCCTCACCCCAGATATTTCCATATACTGCACGCATTCTCCACGTCACCCTCAGAGGTTTTCACTCCCATGTCTCAACGGGTCAAAGCCCTTTCATTCCTTCGTTACACCTGTCCTAAGGGGTGGAGGCCGGTCTTGCTAACGGTACGGGTCGGTGCCCTTTGGTTCAATGTATCCGGTACTCCGTGCTTTCTTTTGAAATCCTGCGAATCAGCCAATCTACGTACAATGAAACGGTATAACTGAGTTTAAGCAGCTTGCCGAAGAGGCAATGCTTTATGAGGGATGTACGCCTGACCGGTGCGTGCCATACCAACCAAAATTCGCGCGAGTTTACCACAAAGCTTCATAATCGACCTCATCTTTTTGATCTTCTTTACGTGTATATTGTGGGCGTGAATGGTTCGAAACTCCGAATTATTCATCACCATACTCATGGTCGCCATAAAGAGGAAGCGACGAAGGCGGGAGCGCCCGCGCTTGCTAATCTTGATTTGCCCGGTCCATTTACCTGAGCTTGCCTCAGCAAGGTTAAGTCCGGCATGACGCAGCAGGGCATTTCCATGGACAAAACCGCTTAAATCGCCAGCCTCACCAAGAATACCGGCAAGCGAAATGGCACTAATCCCTTTGACGGCAAGCATGGACTTGGCGAAGGGAATGCGTTCTAATACGGAAACAATCTCACGCTCTACGTCCTGCAG
>NZ_CAJVCE010000101.1 GCF_910594985.1 Paenibacillus allorhizosphaerae | reverse complement strand
CAACTTCAAGATATGCTTGTCTTGGTTCTACTACCGCAGATGCGCGAGAAGCTTGCTGAGGTATATTCAGATGTATTTTCAGTACCAGGATCACCAGATATTTATCCTTACTTTGTGGATGTGAAGCACATTGAAAGGGTAAATGGTTTCCGTGGTTTTGATTTTTTAATCACACTTGATGCGCACCCAACAGTCGGGCCTCATATCCCTATTGGCGAAGATGTGTTTACATACCGGATCTCGGCAGCTGGAGTTGAGCTTAAAAATTTTGAACATCTTAGAGGACCAAATAAGGATGACTTCCCCCAAAATTACCAAGATCTTTTGATGTAACTGGGAACAATAGCTTAATAAACTCGAAGAAACGGCAGCCGGCATAAAGGCTGTCGTTTTCTCAACTTGCCTGTCGTCGTGCTATTGCGGTTCCCGCGGTGAGGTGTTCATCGCCGCGCAGTCCCGACGAACTCCCACATCAGCTGATTGAACTTGTCACGTTCATCGTAGAACGAGCCGTGGCCGCTGTACATGAACGGCACGAGCTGCGAATGGGGAATTTTACGATGCATCTCCTCCGCCTGGCTGAATGGAATGACCTGGTCGTGAATGCCATGCACGATCAGCGTCGGCACCTGGATGCGAGACAGGTCGGCATTCAAATCGAAGTCCCGCAGCATGACGATGATCGCGGCCGTCGACCAACCGGCGGCCTGCATGCCCATCCTATTGAACCAGTCCGAGAATGGCTTGGTGATGTACCGAAAGAAGAAAATATCCGTCACGCCGAGCATCATGTTCGCCCGGTCGTTCAACGTCTCCTTCAGCAGCTGCGCGGCCGTCTCCTTGGTGAAGCCGCGAGGAGCCGCCGCGTCGATCAGCACGAGCTTTGATACGCCGCCACCATTATACCGTACGACGTATTTGATCGCGATCGCGCCTCCGGTCGAATGTCCGGCGAG
>NZ_CAJVCE010000100.1 GCF_910594985.1 Paenibacillus allorhizosphaerae | reverse complement strand
AGTAAATATGAATATCCCAGTATTGTCACTTGAATACGAAGCACAAGCCTACCGAGATCTAGGTCGAGAAGATAAAGCGGCAACGCTTTTCAATCACTTAAGGAACCTATAGCATTAAGCTAACGGGTAACGATAGTGTGGCGATGGGATCCGATCCATCGTCTCTTTATTATGCCTAATTTCTCACCTAACGGACAGGATGATTGGAAATTAATGTCGAATAAGATATAGATTATGGACAATAAGGGTGAGAAAAGTGCCGGGGAGTTCTTGTTTAGGTTGTCAATTAGCAAATAAAGAAACTGAAGCAAATATTATTTACGAAAATGATTTGGTGACTTGTATTCTGGATATCGCACCATTAAATGAAGGGCACATGCTAATACTGCCTAAGCAACATTACCACGAGGTCGATGATTTAGATGAAATCACAGCAAACGAGATTATGAAAACATCCAGATTACTCGTTAAATTACTAAAATCTCATTTTCAACCTGATGGTGTTACCATTCTTCAAAACAATGGGAAATTTAACGATTTAACTCACTATCATTTGCATATCTTTCCTCGCTATGATTCCGATGGTTTTGCCTGGGTAGAACCATTAGACTCCACAAATGCAAAAGGACGTTTAAAAGAAACCGCCATGAAGTTGGTTGAAATGATTAATCAACAGTCTCTATGCTAGCGGAGAACGATAGGCTAAAGAGCAGCCTGCCTCGGCAGACTGTTTTTTTAGTTGAAATAACGAGGTAAAATTAAAGGAAGTCATGAGCCGAGGTAAAAAGAATGGTTATCAAAATGGCTAGGATTAAATAGAGGGTGATAGCTTGCAATGAAAACTAACCACAAGGTCATAATCATTTTGTTAGGGTTTCTATTTCTTATAGCATTGATAATAATTGTGAGTTTCGCAGGAAATGATCAACATAAACGAGAAATAGAAAGGGTGATCACTTCTCATAAAGGAAAGGTCATTAATATAGTAAAAATTAATGGAAAGCAAACTCCTTATAATGAAGATATAGTTGGAAATGCGTATTATAAAGTGACATAC
>NZ_CAJVCE010000099.1 GCF_910594985.1 Paenibacillus allorhizosphaerae | reverse complement strand
ATTTGGCTTGCAAATAAAGCTTCATTTTCTAAGTCCCATTACACAGAAGAGGGTTAACGATCTACTTAGCAAAATGTCCAGTTATAAACCGAAAGCCGTCATAATTCGGAAGCCGCGTTAACGGGCAGGATAGTTCAAATATATATGCTAAAATAACGATAATTTATTGGAGTAAATAGGGTGTATTAATGACAAGAGGTGAGAATTTTGTATAATGGGTTGAGCCATATAGACAGTTTCTCAAAATTATTTATTGCAGTTGCATTTGTAGCGGTGATTGTATTTTTAAAATAAGAAGAAAAGACGATTGATAATGATTCCAAAGGGGATCCTACAGATTAATCTTAAACTAGAAGAAAATATATTAAACGGAAGTCAGAGCGCGAGTCCTAACTGGTTCGATAGCTCACTACAAGGCTGCTGGCAAACGAATAACTAGTGGAGGAATGCATTTGAACTTAGAAAATCAGGAATTGCTTTTCAGTATTTTCCACGATGGTGGATTAGAAGACATCAGGGATACCGTTGATGGCATTGAATGTACCATCGACATTATGTATCTTGCTGAACTAATTAATCCACGATGTAGAGGCATTATCGTAAAACTAATTTATCCTGCTGAGTTGTATTTAGAAGACGTTGACACGAGTGAGACGATTCGGGACTTTAAGGAACTAAACAAACTTGATATTGAAATCTTAAAGGCACAAGTAAATGAGGATAAGGTAAAGGTATTTTGCAGTATCAACGGAGGGCAGTCCTTTGGATATCTTAACGTTAAGGCAAGTGAAATCTACATTTATGACCCCGAGCGTAACCTAGTTTCACTTGAGACCTTAAAAACAATTTGTAATCATTACTGGGATGGCTTTAGCAAAAACGCTCGATGATATTCAACATACTGCAACCCCATACGGCTGCCGCAAGGCGTCGACCGTCGTTGAGCTCCCTCAGAGAATAAGGATTTTCTCACGAATGCTCGCTCATTCGCAGGATTTCACGTACCATGTTTAAGTAGGAGTTTAAATGAGTAGATAGTGTGGTTGGGCAGATCCGTTTGAGCG
>NZ_CAJVCE010000098.1 GCF_910594985.1 Paenibacillus allorhizosphaerae | reverse complement strand
AAAGGATTTCAACAGTGGTAACAGCTTACTTTTCCGTCGATCGCTGCAATACATGGTGATGAAATCCTACGAATGAGTGAGAATACGTGAGATAAACGCTTAAAACCGAGGGACGGGCAGGATAGTTGAATGATTTCGCGAATAACTTAAGTCATGACGAATTTACGAAGTTCGCAAAAAAGACGTTATGCGTAACTTCCGTAAACCAATAAATAACAGATAGAAACATGGTTGATGAAGACTTAAAGAAGTTATAGTGAAAGACATTCAAGATAGGAAGGGCATGTCGGGACGAGAACTCGAAGAGGCGACTGCCAACGGTACACAAGAATAGGAAGAGCATGCCGGGACGAGAACTCGAGGAGGAGACAGCCAACGGCACTCAAGAATAGAAAGAGCATGCCGGGACGGGAACTCAAAGAGGCGACAGCCAACGGCACTCAAAAATAGGAAAGGCATGCAGGGAGGAGTATTCGAAGAGGCGACAGCCAACGGCACTTTTTTTTGCGGGTAATACAAAAGATGTCGGAAGCAACGCATAACACCGTATTCACGCTGCGGGGGACAAGCCCCCTTGGTCTGCCCGAGGTTTTTCGGGGAAGTGGACCAGGCAGACAATCCTGCGAGCCTAAGTCCTGACGGACCCGGCGCTATGGCGCCTTAAGGCTCTCGGATTCGTGAATACAAGAACGTTAGATGAAATAACTGCAATATAAAGAAGGGATTAAATGATGAATATTCAAAGGCTAACTTTTTTATTTATTAAAGGCGTTTCACTGTATTTTTTATTTAATTCAGTACTGCAATTAAATGAAATAGCAAGCAATATAATACAGAGGTTGATTTATCCTGGTTTATATGAGGGGATATCAAGAAATACGATTATTGCGATATCTTCTAGTGGTATTTATCTAACTTTTGCGGTTATTTTATGGATATTTGCTAAGAAAATTAGTAAGAAGATTATTTTAAGAGACGAAGAAATTGAGCAGTTTGATCTAAGAGGTTTATTACAGCTAGGCATTGGTTTGATAGGAATATATTCATTAGTTATGGATATATCAAGTATTTTATGGA
>NZ_CAJVCE010000097.1 GCF_910594985.1 Paenibacillus allorhizosphaerae | reverse complement strand
TCGGCCGCGATACTGCGTTCCTCGCATCTGGCGGAGGATGCGGTGCAGAATGCGTTGCTCGAAGCGTATCAAGCCATAATGAACGGCAAAAATATCCGCAATTTTAAGAACTGGTTCAATCATTTGACCGCCTGCCGCGCGCTCGATCTGGCCAGACAGCGTTCGAAATTGGCCAGCCGGACCGGCGATCTGGAGGAGATTGAAGTGCCGGATGAGCAAGCCTCCCCGATCGACGCGCTCATCCGCAAGGAAGCGGGCCACGAGCTGCTGGGATCGGTGATGTCGCTGGACGTCAACCACCGGACAGTCGTCATTTTGTACTATTACCAGGAGCTGTCGCTGGATGAAATCGCCGATGTGCTTAGCGTGAAGAAGGGCACGATCAAATCGCGGCTGCACGCCGCCCGCTTGAAATTGAACGAAAAAATGATGCAACCTAATCCAAAGCAGGTGATGGAATGTTGAAATCAGTACGTGATAAACAAGTCAAAGAAGAGCTCGCCCAATCGCTTCAAGAGCTTCCAGTCCCGGCATCGCTGCTTCAATTCGCTAAGGACGTCCCGGACATAGCAGAATCGATGCCTGCTATCCCGGCCCGTAGGCCAATCCGGCGGCGCAGCAGGAAGGCGCGCTTCACCATTGCCGCGGCCTGTGCTTTGGCCGTAGTCGCTTCGGTCGGCGGCGCTCAGGTTTCCCCGACGTTCGCCAATATGGTAAAAGGCATTCCCGGCTTCTCCGGCGTGTTAAGCTGGCTGGATGAAGTACGGGGCTATGACGGCGTCCGCAATGCGCGCTCCTATGGCTATGAACCAACCGCTCCTGTCGTGAAGCAGTTCGGCGACGTCACCATCGGCATCAGCGACGTCTATTTGACCGGCGATAAGCTTTCCTACAAAACGTTCGTCAAGTCCGACGAGATTAAGAAAAACGCGTTCAAACGGGAAAACGGCGTTTTGGATGTAGACCAGAGAAAAATCACGAATTTTAGTATCAATAGCTATGACTTCGAGGAAGCTATCGGTCAAGGCAGCGGGGGCACCATCGAGTCCAATGACGCAACCCAGGAGCCAATCCAAGTCGAAACTTCCGAATTGTTCCTGACGCCGCAACAAGT
>NZ_CAJVCE010000096.1 GCF_910594985.1 Paenibacillus allorhizosphaerae | reverse complement strand
GCGACTTCAATGAGTGCCGATCGGAGGTATTTATTTCCTTTGCGAGTTTTCGAGGATTTTCGTTTGCCGGCACTTTCATTCTGCCCTGGAACCAGACCAACCCATGAACTGAGATGGGCAGCGGAAGGGAAGCGCGAACCAACGTCGGTCCCAACCTCGGCCAAGATTTGTTCAGCAGTACGGCGAGCGATTCCCGGGATCGTATCTAGCCGTTCAATGTCCTGCTGAAAAGGGTCGAGCCGTTTGGCTACCTCTATATCCAGTTCAACAATTTGTTCATTCAGAAAATCGATGTGAGTCAGCATGGTTCGAAGCATGATCCGCTGGTGAGCACTCATATTTCCACGCAAGGCGAGCTCTAGCTCTTCTTTCTTTTTCTTCAGCGTTCGCCTTGCGAGGGCAGCTAGCTTCTCCGGATCTTCTTCGCCCTCGATCATGGCATCCATCATATCGCGGCTGCTCACCCCCATGATGTCAGAGACAACGGCAGCTAGTTTAATGTTGGCTCCTTCCAGCACTTTTTGGACCCGGTTGTGTTCGCGGGACCGTTCCTGAATCAGGCTGCGACGGTAACGAACTAATTCGCGAAGTTCTCTTTGGTTCCGGTCTGGGATGTAACTGGGTTTCAGCAGACCGTGGCGGAGCAGATTACAAATCCATTCTGCATCTTTTACGTCCGTTTTCCTGCCAGGAACGGCTTTGATGTGCTGGGCGTTAACGACGAGGAACTGAATCTCTTCAGCTTCCAGCAAATTCACGATCGGTTTCCAGAACACGCCGGTACTTTCCATGGCCACGTGAGTGCAGCGATGTTGCTTGATCCAGTCGATCAAATCAAGCAGGAAAACCGTGTGGGTACGAAACGTCTTAATCTCCTTTCCTTCGGGGGTTACGATGCAAGCAGTAATAGACTTCTTGTGAACATCCAAACCGCATGCTCGCTCGATCAGGACATCCATAATACTCACCTTTCTACGGCAGTTGAATTGAGAGGACTGGCGCAACAACCAGCAAAGGGTTACTCTACCCCGCGTGCTTCCTGAAAAGGAGCGACATTCCGTGGTGCACCGTGGTCGTCGTAGTCAGACTAACGGATGGGTTCGTGACACCATAGCGCAACGACCTTCCTCACCAGCCGTAAGAATAGTATAAAACGTCGCAC
>NZ_CAJVCE010000095.1 GCF_910594985.1 Paenibacillus allorhizosphaerae | reverse complement strand
GCGAAAAGCTTCCGAAAACGGTACGCTTTAAGGATAAACAATTTACGATCCTCGAAAGCAATTATAAAAATGGTTACCTGTGGCTCAAAATCAAGAAGGATCGTCCGGAAGACGTCCGCTTGGGCATCCAGTTCGGCATTCCTGAGGATCTCAAAAAAGCATATACAGAGAAAATAGAGAATACACCGGAATTGAAGGAATTGTACGAACAGCGTCCCGACGTTGCGGTAATCGAGGGGGTGGCGCGTTCCGAGCGGCCGGAGGATGACTATTTCGAAGCCGGCATTAGAACGCCCGAGCAAGACTCTTACGAAATTACTATGCTGCGCGACTTCAACCCGATCCCGCTGAAAAAAGAGATTACGTTTGAATTTAGAAAGTAGCAGTTTTAACCTTGCCGATACTTTGCACCATCGCTTTTATTGAAGCTTCCCCGTGTTTTGAACGCGTTCATGACGGAATCACACCGGCATGATGCTGTCAAGGCACGGGGGTGTTTTTTTGGGAGAAATAGCAGCATGAAATGTCCTCACAAATCAAAACGAGCTAAGCATGAATTGCAAAATATGAATTCTTTCACGCCACTCAGTGTATCGATGAGAAGTTTCGAAAAGCCGCAAGCAGAACAACAAAAATCTTTACGAAGTTACGTCGATCAATACGTGTCCCGACTTACAATTTAAAGAAACAACATTTTTTCACCCATCACAGATATGGTTTTTTTCTGTCGGGAATGGGATAAAGTTCTAGTCAAATTCCCGTGACAAGAACTTTATCCCATTCCCGACAGATTGCTCGAAGTGGGTGAAGCCATATGAAAAATCTGGTTTTTAGGTTATCGAGTAACGATAGTTCAATACCAAAACGGCTGCCGCGGGGCAGCCGTCATTGCGCTATACCAGCCAATAGGTTGTCAATAAGAAACCATATACAGTTGCTTATGCTAGCTTCCGGCTCGCCGGCTGCGCCGCCCCGCCCCGGGCATTCACGTTTGGGCGCTGAGTGCGTATCCTATCGGGAAAGGATTTTGATTCGCGGAGGGATCGACGGTGGGATACTACGTAACGGTAGAGCCGGGGGTAAAGCTCTATGTGGAGGACATCAACCCGGCCGGAAGCAAGACGATCGTGTTTCTTCATGGCTGGCCACTCAACCATGACCAGTTCGAATATCAGTTCGACGTGCTGCCAGGCATGGGCTACCGCTGCAT
>NZ_CAJVCE010000094.1 GCF_910594985.1 Paenibacillus allorhizosphaerae | reverse complement strand
AGACCGGCCTCCACCCCTTGGACAGGTGTAACGAAGGAATGAAAGGGCTTGGACCCGTTGAGACATGGGAGTGAAAACCTCCGAGGGTGACGTGGAGAATGCGTGCAGTAAATGGAAATATATGGGTCGAGAACCTCCCCCCTTTATTTACGTACGCATTCATGTTGCCAAAGTCTATAGCGGGTCACTTTCCTGAAATTCATTCCTCATTACAAGGGGAGAAATCCTGCGAATTAGCGAGCATTCGTGAGAAAACTTAATCGTACCGAGGGAGTTCAATCAGTTACCGGCATACCCCAATACCTTTCCTTTGATTGTGGCAACAGGCAAAGGACCATAGATTTGACTGTCAATACTTCTCCACCACGTATCACCCATAACAAAGAGATGTCCTTCGGGAACTTTAATTTTTTCCATTCGCATGTTAAAGTATTCTTTCATGGTCTTCAGGCATGATTCACCACATTGAACTGAACCTGGCTTATTGACTATCTTAAAATATTCTTCTTCTTCGAGTCCCCAACTGAGAGCCTTACCATAGAAGGTATCTAGCCTTTTATCGTTAACATAAACTTTTCCTTTTTTAATTTCAATTTCTTCGCCTGGAAGAGCTATAACCCTTGCAATATTATACTCGGGCGGATTTAGTTGTGGATATTTGTTGTTATCAATTTTAGGTGTTTTATAGTAAATCACATCGCCCCGATTAATATTGTTTTGATTGAAATAGTTTGGGTCGACAGCTATTTTTCCTTTGTCTTTGGAGTTGTATTCTAAGTTCCTTCGCACCATTCCATCATTATGATTTTCAATAGCGATAAGGTCCTGTGTCATTACGACTGTCTTTGGCGACTCTTGAGTGATTAAATCAGTAATGCTTTGCTCTTCGCAACCTATAACGAATAGAAAAAGGAATACAATCGCAAGTGAATTCTTCATTGGAGTCCCCCCTAATTTCATAATACTCATTTAATACGGAGTGTTCCTTTTTAAACTCCAATAATTTCCTGAACATCTGCCATTATCAGAAATGGTTTATCCTTAAAGAAAATGAAAACGAATGGTGTTAATCCGCCCGAATGTTAAATAGGTTGCCCGAGTTGCCCACCCAGCCTGCTCCTTATGATACTATCGTTCTTCGTTTAATAAACTAATTTACTTTTTCATTTAAATATTTCCTCAAAATCTCGTCCACTGCCCAAAAAATGAATGAAATAATTGTGGAGGCAACTAAGAAAT
>NZ_CAJVCE010000093.1 GCF_910594985.1 Paenibacillus allorhizosphaerae | reverse complement strand
ATCCAAGTGGATTTGTATTTCAGAATAATGGAATAGTTTATAGACAAATTAACAAAATATATGAAAATGATTATTTGCGTTTAATGAGTTCGGGATTGTATCAAGAACTCGTTTCTGAAAATCTGCTTATCCATCATGAAGAAGCATCATCCGTGGAACCACCGGTTGAAGAAAAGTGCTATAAAATCATTCAACCATTAAAAATAGAGTTTATTTCTTACCCATATGAATGGTCTTTCCATCAATTGAAAGATGCAGCATTATTAACATTAAATATACAAAAAAAAGCATTGCAGTATAATATGACGTTAAAAGATGCCAGCGGATATAATGTGCAATTTCATAACGGTAAACCCATTTTTATAGACACACTATCGTTCGAAACATATAACGAAGGCGATCCTTGGGTTGCTTACAGACAGTTTATCCAACATTTTTTTGCTCCTCTAGTCTTAATGAACGAAGTGGACATTAGATTAAACGATTTATTAAAGAACTATATCGATGGATTACCATTGGATTTGGCAAGTGCGATATTGCCCAAAAAAACTTATTTTAATTTTACAGTGTTAACCCATATTCATTTGCATGCAAAAAGTCAGAAACATTACGGTAGTACGAATAAAAAGATTATAAATCAACAGAAAGTTAGTAAACACTCGCTTTTGGCCCTATTAGATAATTTGGAAAGTTATTTAAAGAAGCTTGAATGTAAATCTGTTGAAACGGAATGGGGCAATTATTATAGCAATACTAACTATTCTGATGAAGCAGCCAAATTCAAGGGGAAAGTAATCGAAGGATTTTTAGAAGAAATATCACCCGAATTTCTATGGGACTTAGGGGCTAATACCGGACATTACAGTAGGATCGCAAGTTCAAAGGGAGTTCGGACAATTTCATTTGATATTGATCCCATTGCAGTGAGCAAAAACTATCTGCAAGTTAAGGATAATAAAGAAAGTAACATACTGCCGCTTTTGCTTGACTTAACAAACCCTAGCCCGAACATCGGTTGGGCGAATAATGAGAGACTTTCGATAATCAACCGAGGATTACCTGATACTGTTATGGCATTGGCATTAATTCATCATTTAGTTATTAGTGCAAATATTCCTTTAAGTAAAATAGCAACGTTCTTTAATAACATATGTGATTCATTAATAATAGAATTTGTTCCAAAAACCGATTCTCAAGTAGAAAAAATGTTAACGAATCGCAAAGATATTTTTGAAGATTATACAC
>NZ_CAJVCE010000092.1 GCF_910594985.1 Paenibacillus allorhizosphaerae | reverse complement strand
TCCCTCACGGTACTGCTTCACTATCGGTCGCCAGGGAGTATTTAGCCTTGGCAGATGGTCCTGCCGGATTCCCACGAGGTTTCACGTGTCTCGCGGTACTCGGGATCCGTCTAGGGATACGTTTGTTTTTGGTTACGGGGCTGTTACCCTCTCTGGCCGGCCTTTCCAGACCGCTTCGCCTAACAAACTTTTCCCACATTGACGTCCCACAACCCCAGGGGGCAAGCCCCCTGGTTTGGGCTAATCCGCTTTCGCTCGCCGCTACTGACGGAATCACTTTTGTTTTCTTTTCCTGAGGGTACTTAGATGTTTCAGTTCCCCTCGTCTGCCTCTGATGCAGCTATGTATTCACTGCATAGTACATGCGAATTACCGCATGTGGGTTTCCCCATTCGGACATCCCCGGATCAAAGCCTGCTTACGGCTCCCCGAGGCGTTATCGTTGTTCGCCACGTCCTTCTTCGGCTCCTGGCGCCTAGGCATCCTCCGTGTGCTCTTATTAGCTTAACCAAAACGCTTCGGTATATATTTTCGCGTTCCGTTGTGCTTCGCACAAAGGTCACTTTGAAAACATATACGCTCCGCTTGTAGCTAACCTAAAAGATTAAAGATCGATAAAGATCATCTTTAAGGATGATTCAGCATTTGTTGCTTGTTTCGATATCCAGTTTTCAAGGAACAATGTTGCAACTTGGATCGACTTTCAGCGATCTCAGTTGTCAACCTTGATTGTTTTCGCTGCCGTAATCGGCAGGAAGATCATCTTACCACAGTCACCATTGCCGTTCAACCGGTAATGCTTTCCGTGAAAGTTTCAATGGTGGAGCCAAGCGGGATCGAACCGCTGACCTCCTGCTTGCAAGGCAGGCGCTCTCCCAGCTGAGCTATGGCCCCAAACTAATATTCATTTATGGTGGGCCCTAGTGGACTCGAACCACCGACCTCACCCTTATCAGGGGTGCGCTCTAACCAGCTGAGCTAAGGGCCCTCATGATGAACCGCTTATAGCGGTTTAGCTTGGCGACGTTCTACTCTCCCAGGACCCTGCGGTCCAAGTACCATCGACGCTGGAAGGCTTAACGTTCGTGTTCGGGATGGGTACGCGTGGTTCCCTTCCGCCATCATCACCAAACTAATCGAAAGGCATTGCGCCTTTCAAAACTGACAACGAGTGAGTGTCGCAGCTTGCGCTGCTTTTATTGTCCGTCGTCCTGCAGACGACATGGACTCCATAGAAAGGAGGTGATCC
>NZ_CAJVCE010000091.1 GCF_910594985.1 Paenibacillus allorhizosphaerae | reverse complement strand
TAAACGCATCATCGGTTTGCTTATTAGAACAAGAAAGGGTATTCGAAATTCTTGATAGTTTGAATGCTGGAGAAACGCTATGTCATGGTGATTTTCATCCTGGTAATATATTACTATCTAATAATGGGCATACGATGGTTATAGACTTCATGAATGTGTGCCACGGAGATTTTTTATATGATGTCGCAAGAACTGTTTTTTTGGTGGAATATACACCGATTCCAGAACAAGCGGATAATAGAGAAACACTTCTGCGATTAAAGAAAACTCTGGCAGACTTATATCTTATCGAAATGAACGTGACACGAGAAATGATACATGACTATCTAACCGTGATT
Source organism: Paenibacillus allorhizosphaerae (assembly GCF_910594985.1). Classification (GTDB taxonomy): domain Bacteria; phylum Bacillota; class Bacilli; order Paenibacillales; family NBRC-103111; genus Paenibacillus_G; species Paenibacillus_G allorhizosphaerae. Next base: position 1,004 of record NZ_CAJVCE010000091.1, on the reverse strand, counting down.
ATTACAGCTAGAGTAGGTGAATGTCCTAACGAAATAAGTAAGTAACGAAAACAAAAACTGAATAATCACATAGCGAGGCTATACGAAGAACGTGTGTGGAGCTCGCTGCACTAACGAACGTTAGCATTCCTGTAGAGCGTTAAATTTCCGCTTTGCAAAAAAACAAGCGCCTCGGTGCGTTTTTATATAGAACACGTAGTATGATTAACCGTTCTTATAAATATTTGGAGGAAGCAATTCATGAGAAAATCAGCAATAATACTATTGACCTCTGCGGTTGCTATAATTATTATTGTTGGGATTACATACTTTGCTCGGGAATCACGACCAGACGTAACAAAAGAACCTCCAATTCCGGTGGTTACTTATAATAACAAACAGATTAGTATTACTATGGGTACTCGTGTTTGGAGAGGTGTTTCTGATGTTTTTTTTATGTGGGAAAAAATCGCAGAAAAAGCAACCATCGTCCCCCCTGAGGGAGAAATTAAGATTGAATTTAATTACAAGCCGAAACCAAGTAAACTATACATAGCACAAGTAGAGCGTGATCCATCTCAAGAGAATAACTGGACGTCATATGGATTTCAAGATCCACCCTTAAACGGAAATACTTTTAAAGTGCCGCTAGAAAAAAATATCTATATGGTTGCAATTCACGCTGTGTGGAGTACAGGCGAAAATGTAGAATACATCTTTGCAATCGAAGTTAAGTGATGTAGACATCTTACGTTTCATCAACTCTAACGCATTCTCCTAATTTTGTGCTTCTCATCTTGCTGGAGGAGCTTCTTTTTTACAACGGCTCCTTTCTCATTTGTTGCGCGATGTAATGACGAAGTATGAAGCAACTTACAATAACGATCGATCGATAGCCTTATTACGCTACCCCGAAAATTTCACATAGCATAGATCTAAAATTGGCAATACGAAACTAAGCCCAGCTTTAGTGTTTTTTTAAAAACTGTGCTTCATAGAATTTATGTGAAATCAAGATGGTTACG
>NZ_CAJVCE010000090.1 GCF_910594985.1 Paenibacillus allorhizosphaerae | reverse complement strand
CGGATTAACCCCCTGAGTTTGGACACAAGCTCACTCTTACTCATCTAGGCTTAGTTTTTCAAGTTATACACGTACTTCTTTAATTGGGATCGGTTTAATCCGGTTCTGATGGTAGAATTGGTCTGGTGACATATCCCGAATACTTGAATGGATTCGCCGCTCGTTATAGAATCGAATGAATTCGGTGACTGCTTCGTAGGCTTCGCTGTAAGACTGAAAATCGTATCGCGCTAAACAGTCATCTTGTAACAACCGGTGGAAAGACTCAATGTGTGCATTCATGTTCGGCGTTCTCGGTGGAATCCGTTCATGCTCCATTCCAAAGCCCTTACAAGCTGCTTCAAAAACATGTGAGACAAACTGAGGTCCATTGTCAGAACGGATGACAGGCTTTAATTCCGCCTCAAATAACTGTCTTTTAAAAAGGGCTGTTTGCAGAGTTCGCACCACATCTGTAGCTTCACAACGTAAGCCAATGTGGAAAGCAACAACCGAACGGTCATAGACATCTAAGCAGGATTGGATAAAAAAGAAGCGATCCTCACCTACAATATAGCCATATTTAATATCGGTCTCAAAAAGTTGATTTGAGGCAGTAATGATTCGGTTTCGAGCGAGTTTCCTTGGATACTTAGAGCGAATTTGTCGCTGTGGACGCAGAATACCTAGCACTTTGCATAATCGGTAGACCTTCTTTTTGTTAATCGCCAGTCTGTAATTCTGGCGTAGTGCGACGGTTAGTTTCCGGTAGCCATACGAAGAGCCGTCTCCAGCTACTAGCTCCATTAACCACTCCTGAATCTGAGCATCTGCCACTTTGGCGCCGTCTTGCTTAATGGAATATCCAGGTGTTTGGCGCCCCTCACTTACTGTTTTCTCCGCTACTTTACTGAACTTATGGTAATAGTAGCTGGATCTCGGGATCTTGACCAAACGCAGTACAAGCGTTATGGAATATCCCTGGTTAATGTAGCTGTCAGCTACTTCAACTTTGTCAGCAAATGAGGGTTTTTCTTTTTTATTAAGTCACGCAGGATCGCAATTTCTAGGGCTTGCTCACCAAGCAGCTTCTTTAATTGATCATTTTCCTGTGCCAGAATCTTCGATTCTAATCCTGTCATGGCATCAAGTGATGTCTCGCCGTACTTGCCTTCTTCGAATTCTTTCACCCATCGGTGAAGCATATTGACCGCAATTTCATAGCGACGGGCTACCGCGGCTTTATTCCCGGTTTCTATTGCTTCTTTAACGACCTGCTTCTTAAATTCTTTAGAATGCTTATTTCTCGTCATGTCATCAGCCCCTATCACTAATAGTGTAATCCATACACACTCTTAGTGTCCAAGTTCTTTAGGGGGCTAAACAG
>NZ_CAJVCE010000089.1 GCF_910594985.1 Paenibacillus allorhizosphaerae | reverse complement strand
CCGCGTCGTAACCTCCTCCATTCACATAAAGACCAGAAAGCACAGTTTTTAAAAAAACACAAAAGCTGGGCTTAGTTTCGTATTGCCATTTTTTTATCTAATGCTATGAGAAATTTTCGGGTAGCTCAACGAGCCAATGATATCTTCATAAACATCTTTAGCGTCCACATCAATTTCACAGAGTTTTTCATTTTCTGTGGGAGTCGTAATAATTCTTAACAAATCGGGTATTAATTTCTTTTTCACTTCAGTTGGTAACTCAGGGATAAGGAAACAAACGCATGAAAACTTCCAGCAATCATCACCACTCTTCAAGACCATCTTGATTTGAGGGAGGATATCATCCGATTTAAGAGTTGCGAGTATCTTGCACAGCTCTGGAGCGATCGGCCAGTTAATATCCTGAATCCATTTGAAAAGTTTACCTATTATCGGACTAATATCGATTTCATTAGAAACCACGATTCTCAATTTATAAAAGGCTTCTTCATCGTATTTATCTTTAGGAACTAACTCACTAATGGTAAACATTTTTATCGTATTTCTCCTCACAGGTAACTTCCCTTATTTTAACACAGCTATCCCGCCTTTTAGTTGAGAAATTCCCCGTAAACAAAACAGGCGATGGATCAGTTCCATCGCCGCGCTATCGTTCCCCGTTAGCTAAATCCTGCTAGCTTAGCCTAATCAATATTATTGAGTTCCAGTCTTAATTGTTGTTCTTGCTTTCTCGCTTCCCGCTCTATCATAGCCAACAACCGTTATTTCATCGGTTAATTGAGAAGAGTGGAACTTTAATGATTCTAGAAAATCTTGTTCCGATGTGATGCTTTTCTCAACAGATTCTCGAGCTCTCATAACTATCAACTTATGTATTTGGGTTCCCTTTCTTACCCCAACTACAACACTCTCGTTCCCATTTATTATCATTTGAATCGGGTTACTAGAATAGCTTGCCGACTTGAATTTGAACCTGTCCTTCTTTTCTGTAGGCGTAAATGTCGCGATCCCAAACTCTCCTTCTGGGTCTACTTCAAATAAAGAATAGATTTGATTTTCTTGGGTTAATGTCTTCAAAAGACGAGTCCCCTTACCTATGCTTAAATCTGTTGCAATTTTAATATCTGATTCGTCAGCAGAAATATAGTTTACATTAAATGGACCGATCGTATCATCAAAAAAAATGGGATATATAATAAACGCAAAAATACTTAAGCAAATCAGGACCGCGATCAAATAGCAAATAAGATTATTTTCATTCAACACCTGCTCTGCGTATTGTTTAGGTTTAAATCCGTTTGATCACCCTTTTGTTTTATAGCTCGCTCACATACCATATTAGTACAAAAATGGTATTTCTTCTACACTCCCTAATTCCAGGTAGTACATGTATAAA
>NZ_CAJVCE010000088.1 GCF_910594985.1 Paenibacillus allorhizosphaerae | reverse complement strand
TCTCAATTAACCGATGAAATAACGGTTGTTGGCTATGATAGAGCGGGAAGCGAGAAAGCAAGAACAACAATTAAGACTGGAACTCAATAATATTGATTAGGCTAAGCTAGCAGGATTTAGCGGGAAACGATAGCTCAACACAATCATCATGAGGCCGCCGTAGGTGTGATCGGGCGGCCTCATTAAGCTAAAGGGCAGGATAGTTGAACAAAGGTGAGGATGAAGAAGCTGCTCAATTGAACACATTTGCAGCAATGCACCACAGAATGGGCTTATTCATGATGAACTCGTTCACTCGCACTCAGCCTTTAATTGTTTTAAATAATACTTGATCATAATAAATAAACTGCACCTTCAATTGTTATGTATGATCACAATTGGGGGTGCAGTTCAAGTGCTGTTCAATCATCGCTCTTTTTTATATTTGTTTCAATTGTTTAAGCATAGCAGTCCAGATTCTCAGACCTGTCACCCATAGCGTCAGAGCAGAACCAAAACCGATGAAAGTAGACGTCGCAATCAGAGTTACATTGTTAACAGTAGCATTCATTGGTAAAAAGAAAGTAATAACGCCTAAAATACAGAGCATTACACCTGTACCATAATAAAAATTTTCTCGAAACAATCGAGCTAAAGGAAAAAAATGAATACCGACTATAATTGCCATGATAGGAAAAAAGACTTCAAAATTATTGATGATGTTGCAAATCATACTTGCGATAAAGATAGCAAGACCTTCCAGACCAAAGATCAAACCAAATTTTCGATTTATTTTTCTCCAATGTTCTCTCTCTTCTGGTGTAGAAGCATGGTTCATGTTACGAGCTTTACCAAAAAGTGATATCGCTCCGCTAAGTAAGATTAATGTCACAATACTTGAAAGAACAAGTGACCAAGGATCTCCAAGTCCACGTGAACCAATAATACCAATGGAAGCCCAAAGAGCCCCAAAAAAAGTCATGAACATCACACCATTTGCAGCACCAAAGACAGCAGCTTTCGGTAATTTTACAAATTTACTCATTATTTTGCAGACTCCTAGATCGAATTTTATATCTCTATTTATCTAACCATCCTTCCTCCTTATTGTCTAGTTTTTTTATGGGTTCGGTTCCGTTCGTTGACGAGAAGAATATGGAACACAACGTGTTAATCACTTCTTACCTGTTTGCATTACAAGGAGACAAACGCCAAACTTTCGACAAACAGATTCACGATAGCTCACATGCTTATACCACGAGGCTACCTAGGATTCGATCGGCGGCTTCTTTCCGCTACCCCGAAAATTTCACATAGCATAGATCTAAAATTGGCAATACGAAACTAAGCTCAGCTTTAGTGTTTTTTTAAAAACTGTGCTTCATAGAATTTATGTGAAATCAAGATGGTTACGAGGCTGTCGAGGCGGTGAGAGCTACCTGAAAACCAAGATTCTCGAGCCTTCGAACCGC
>NZ_CAJVCE010000087.1 GCF_910594985.1 Paenibacillus allorhizosphaerae | reverse complement strand
TAATAAATTCATGATAACTTCTAGGGTCATAACTTTGTTCAAGAATTTTTATCAGATCGACAGTGGTATTCCACACATAGCTTTCATGATATACCTTCTTGGCACCAACAAAATTATGAACTAATGGCTTAATTCCTTTTGCCATCGCTTCCATTATAGAAAGATGCTGACTTTCTAATACACTGGTTGAAATAATATAATGCTTATCCTCTAGCCATTGGTTAATATCATTTTGCCATCCATCGAAATATATATTATGTTGAAGACCCATTTCCTCAATCATTTGTTTAAAATAAAGGACATATCTGGGATCCTGGAATTCTCCGGCTATATACAATTTATACCGTGAGTCATGATCATAGATAGCTTTGAAAGCTTGGAGCAGTAACATTGGGCCTTTTTTATAATTAATATATCCTACGTAGGCAATATTGTAGCCCTTCTCACGCTCTTTATAAGTGAATTTATTAATATTAATTCCGTTAGGTATTACTATTGATTGATTCTCCTGTAAAGATGGTTCCTGTCCAAGAACATATTGCTTTATATGTTCTGCGACGAAAATAACTTTATCGACGTTAGGCCAATTCACCTGTTTTATATAAGGTGAAAAAGCTTCATAACTATGGAGACGACAAATGATTTTCTGATTCAAACTTTTCTCTTTTTTACTGCCGTAAATAACAAGTTCATCGCACCATTCAAACCAGCAAATATCTGCCCATTCCATTCCTTGATCGATTTGATCGTAGGAGTTAACTAAGATCTTTCTTACTCTATAATCGGTTGCTAATTCAGCAACGATATCATCTATAAAGTTATCTAACCCTGGCTTTACAAATATAGCAATTTTTTGTTTACTAATCAGATCGTAACATATTGATTTTAACTTTTTAGCTGCTTGCCTTGCATTTTCCTTTTCTGCAGGGCTTAATACAAATTCAGCGTCTAAATAATAATCATATGCTAATTGATAATCCTGTTTCTGCTCGTATAAATAGGCCAAATTGAATAAAGTATCAGCATTAAATGGATACTTTATAATCGCACTTTTCAATATTCTTTCCGCTGACTCTATTTCTCCATTTAACATATAAATAACTGACTTCGTAGCAAGAAACCATTTGTTTTCCTCAAAGAGATGTTCGTATTTATTTAATACATCGCTTGCTTCCTTGATAAATCCTTGATTAATAAGCTTTTCTATCTTCTGCCTCATTAGATCTAATTCTGAGTTGTCATTCATACGATTTCTCCCAATAGTTAGTTTACGTTTTTCCAATTATATTAAGTTCTAAAATATTAGAAACATAGACTTTGAGCATTTTCGATAAATACGGATACACATTGGTTGCTTCTAAAATATACTTTTGATAATTTCGAACATCTCCATTTTGGAGACTACTATTAGCCATATACAATATAGCAAAGAACTGTTCTTCTTTATTTGTTAATGTACTATAAATCAAACGAATTCGTTCTATGTTATAAACGTATTGGATATACT
>NZ_CAJVCE010000086.1 GCF_910594985.1 Paenibacillus allorhizosphaerae | reverse complement strand
TGAACTGCACCCCGTCAAGTAGACAGTAGAAATAAAAAAACTTATGCGGCCTTGGTTCGAAATTCCATCGGACTGAGGCCGTTTAATTTTGCTTGTAATCTTTCATGATTGTAAAAATAAATATAGGCATCAATGTCTTTCTTCAGTTGTTCAAAGCTTTTGTATTTACGTAAGTAATACTTTTCACATTTGAGTGTCCCCCAGAATGATTCCATAGGTCCATTATCAATACACCTGCCAACGCGGGACATGCTCTGGGTTATTTTGCCATAAAACATTTTTTTGAATTTTACAGAGGTATACTGAAACCCCCGATCACTATGAAGCATAGGCGTGCTGTTTGGCGCAGCTTGCAAGGCCGATTTCACTGTTTGGAATACAAGTCTATTGTTGTTGGAATGCCCTAAAACGTACGAAACAATGGTATTATCGTGAAGGTCTAGAATGGCGCTTAAATATGCCTTCTGACCGTTGCCGTATTTGAATTCTGTTACATCGGTTACCCACTTTTCATTCGGTGCTTTCGCATAAAACTCACGGTTTAACAGATTCTCTGTAACTTGCTGTGGGGTTGAACGCACATACTTCTTTCTCTTTCTGCGGATAACCGATTGGATTCCTTTAAGCTTCATAAGACGGTATATGCGCTTATGGTTTATCTGCTGCTCCGTCTGTTGGCGTAAATGAAGGGTTAACTGACGGTACCCGAAGATGCCGTCAACCTTCTTGTACAGCGAAATCATAGCATGAGTGAGTCGGTGGTTTTCCTGTTCGCGGGAACTGGGTTTACGGTTTAGCCATTTGTAATAGCTGGAACGTGGAATCCCTGCGATTTGGCACAGCAATTTTACACTAACACGCTCTTCCTTTTGAACAGCCTGAATAGCCAGGTAGACGTTTTCCTGGCGGGTCCCACTTAACGTCACCTCCTTTCGAGTTCCTGCAGCTTTTTTAGGAAAGCATTCTCCGCTCTAAGCCTCTCAATTTCATACTCCATTTTCTTCATAGCAAGCTTTTGCTGATCAGTTTCGTCTAGCTCCTCAGGTGCCTTTTTCCGCCCTCGACCATCTTTTAGAGCATCTTCCCCGCCAGTTTCATATTTTTTAACCCACTGGTAGACTTGTTGGTATGAAACTTGATACTTTTCTGATGTTGCTTGGTAATTACGATTTTGGGATAAGCAATATAAGACAATATCGATCCGTTCTTTCCAATTTGTAGACCGTCCTTTAGTCATAGCTGCTGTTCTTCCTCCATGTCCGCGAGATTTTAAGCTGCTATGACTATTATACTTCTTAATCCAATTTTGGAGTTGAGTTCGGCTGGCGATCTTATATTTATCGATGATTTCATATTGTGAGCCATTGCCCGACAGATAATCCAGAACCGCTTGTAGTTTAAGTTCCTCTGGATAGTGTTGATAAACAACTCGGGGCTTCAGACCCTCATATCCGTTCAATTCATATTGATGTCGCCATTTCTTCAAAGTCCATGCATTAATACCGTATCTCTGAGCAACATTTATAAGCGGATCTTGACTTGTTTCAAGCTCCTGTATGATGGCGAGTTTCTCTACTGCACGATATTGATTTTTTTTAGCCATGAAAAAACCCCCTTAAGGTAGCAGGTTTTATTATTTAACCTGTCTACCTTAAGGGGAGCATATCA
>NZ_CAJVCE010000085.1 GCF_910594985.1 Paenibacillus allorhizosphaerae | reverse complement strand
GCGCGATTAACGCACGTGCTTTTCGCTCGCCGCAGTGCCGTTTCATCAAGGTCTTCCATTTCTGAATCAGGTCCTGTGGTTGTAAATCACGCAGTTCCGCCGGTGTTGGGAACAGACGAAGGTAGCTAACGAGCCGGCGCCAGTTAGGTTCTTAAAAACCTGCCGCAGCTCGGGAAACACAACGTCAACCCAGCGATGAATTTGGTTTTTGGCACTCACAAGTCGCTTGACTACAAAGTCCCGGTTCGAAAGTAAAACACGAAGCTCTGTGAATGCTTCAGGCGTTGTGCGGGCGATGGAGTAATATCCGTTCTTCACCATGTCGGCAATAACAAGCGCATCCTTTTTATCGCTTTTTGAAGGCGTGTTGTCACGATTTTCTTTGTTCTTTTTCACAAGATGCGGGTTCACGAGAACGACTTCAAACTGGCGATCCGCAAGCCACTTCGAAAAATTGAGCCAATAGTGTCCCGTTGGTTCCATTCCCACAATTGCGGCGGTGAAGTGATGGGTGCTTTGCAGCCGTTGGATCCATTGAAGAAGGTTGTGAAAGCCATCGTCGTCGTTAGAAAAGGATAAGGGGTTGCCGACCACGATACCGCGAAAGTTTACAGCACGAGCGACATGCGTTTGCTGGGCGATGTCGATCCCAACGACTAGATGCTGAGAGGTAATCCTTTCAATGAGTTGATTTTGCCGTGCTTGTGATTTAAACTTCATAGTAGAGCGTCCTCCTGGATGATGGGATTTTAAGGGCTATGACCCGTTGCGTACTCCCATCGTACCGAGGCGCTTGTTTTTTTGCAAAGCCGAAATTTAACGCTCTACAGGAATGCTAACGGAGACGATAGTGTGGAGCTGCCTGAGAGCAGCTCTTTTTAATGACCGTTGAAGTAAACATTCCTGTTAAGGCTAAGAAATCGCCTTTGCCAAAAAAGGAGCGCCCCGGTATGATGGGTTTGTCCACGGGTTCAAAACCCAACACCATCAAGGAGGCGCTCTTATTATGAAGTTTAATCAATCGCAGAAGCAAAATCAACGTATTGAACGAATCAGTACCTCACACCTTGTCTCATTCTCCTTTTCCGGAAAAGGTAAACTTCAACACTGCATTATTGAATTGAAAAGGACATATGTCCGCTTATCAGTTATTTGTTACAATACATTCATGAGGTGGAATACAGTCCTCGGCGAGCCAAGTTAGCCTTGAAAGCCGCCAAGGTGTCAAGATTTTTCACGTAATAGGAGGAAGAAGCGCAGATGAGCCATCCTTACCGACCCTTGCATGCTCCCCAATTGCAGCCGCAGTTGCATATCCACTCGCACAACTTCCGGGAGTTTGCGCCGAGCCGTCGCCTGGCGTCGCATGTAGCTGCATATTGGACGGTGGATTTCCTGCCGGTACCGGGAAATCCGGGGCATCGAGTCATCCCCGATGGCTGTGTCGATATTATAGTGGACCTGTTCGCTTCATCAAGCAGGCGGGCCGCTTATGCCGTAGGGCTAACGACACAAGTCGAAGTTTTGCAATTTACAAAAGCACGCTCGGTATGGGGCATCCGGCTGTATTCGGAGTCGGCCCGCACGATCCTGAAGTCTCCAATATCGACATTAATGGCAAATCGTGTGTTTTTGGAGGATCTCTGGGGTCAAGAGGCTCTCGATTGGGTCGAAAAGCTGCTGACTGCCCAAGCGTTACCAGACAGGATCGAGGTCGTCGAGCAGCAATTGGGCCAAATACTGGCTGCGACCGAGGCGCCTGCTCCCACTTTGGTCTACCAGAGCATGCAGTTTATATACGAGGTCAAAGGTAATCTTTCAGTAACGGATTTGGCGGATAAAGTGAACTTCAGCGAGAGGCATCTGCGAAGGGCCTTTGAACTAGAGCTTGGCCTCAGCCCGAAGGAGATGCTCGGCATCGTCCGCTTTCAAAGCGTGCTTGAGGAATTGTACAGCGGAGACTATTTCAGCTTGACGGATTTGGCGCTTCAACACGGGTACTACG
>NZ_CAJVCE010000084.1 GCF_910594985.1 Paenibacillus allorhizosphaerae | reverse complement strand
GTTTTTATAATGAATGTGGGATTAGAAATAATAATGACTGGGCAATAAAATAAATTAACATGAGGAGGCCTTTAACTATGGTTACAGGTCTTCTTATTTTAAAGGAGATTTATGAAACACTATGATAATAAGAAGATATTGATAATAGGTGCTTCTGGTTTTATCGGGGAAAAACTCTATTCATATTTATTAAACGTCATAGGTTGTACTAATGTATTTGCAACTTCTCGAGCTGAGAAGAGTCAAAGAAATTGGTTTCAGTGTGACATTAAAAATAAAGTTATGGTTGAAGAACTCCTTTTACAAATAAATCCCGACATTATTTTTCATTTAGCTGCCGATATAAATCCCAGTAGAAGTATACTGGACTTTGAAGAAATAATGGAAACCAATATTATCGGTACAACAAATATTTTATCATCGATACAAAAAAATAAATTAAGCATTGATTGCTTTATTAATATTGGAAGTTGTGAAGAGTATGGCTTCATTGACCAACCATTCATTGAAGAAAAAATGCCTAGTCCAATATCCATTTATTCTGGGACCAAAGCTGCTGCAACAATACTGTGCAAAATGTTCTTCAATCTTTATAATATACCGATAATAACAGTTAGACCTTCATTAATTTATGGACCTGGACAAAAAGAACGTTTTTTTATACATCAAGCCATTACAAGTTTACTTGCTGGAACTAGCTTTGATATGTCATTAGGTGAACAAACTAGAGATTTTCTTTTTATAGAAGATTTGATCAGAGCACTTATTGAAATTAGTAAAATGCCATCATTAGCAGGGGAAATAATTAATGTTTCATCCGGGCAAGAATATTCGTTAAAACAAGTAATACAGCTTATCCAAAGGTTAACTAATTCATCGTCAAGTATAAATATTGGTGCATTACCCTATCGGGAAACTGAAATAATGTCTTTTTCATGTAATAATGAAAAAATATTAAATCTGACTAATTGGAGACCAATTATCTCACTAGAGGAAGGGCTCAAAAGAACTATTGAATATCATACTGGAGGATCTATCGAATGAAAATAGCGATTGTTGGTGGTGGTATTGCAGGGACGTCTGCGGCATATTACCTTCAGAAATTTTTAAATGCTCAAGTTGATATATTCGAGAGAAGTAATGATATAGGAGGTTTAGCAGGTACAATAAAAGTTGGTGATACGTTAATTGAAAAATACTATCATCACATATTTACACATGATAATTTTTATTTGGATTTAGTCAATGAATTGAATTTGGAAGATAAGTTAATATGGAAAGAAACAAAAACTGGATTTTTTAGTAATGGAAAAATATATCCTTTTACAACTCCTTTTGATCTTCTTAAATTTGATCCGTTAAGTTTTCTAAGTAGAATAAGGTTTGGTCTTTCAACTATAATTATTTCAAGATATAAAGATGTTGAAAAAATGGAGAATATGACGACGGAAGATTTTATGGTGCCTATTGTAGGCAAGCAAGTTTGGAATGTAATTTGGAAACCGATGCTTCGAATTAAATTTGGAGAAAATTACAACAAAATTCCTGCAGTCTGGATTTGGGAAAGAATTGTACAACGGTTCAGATCTCGTACAAATGGTGGCCAAAAGGAATTATTAGGTTATATGGAAAGTAGTTTTCATACTTTTAACGAAAAATTGTTGGAAGTCATAAAAAAACGGGGCGCAAACATAAAGTTAAACGCAAATGTTGAGGAAATAGTTATACAAAATAATAAATGTAAGGGATTGAAAGTCGACAACGAATTACTGGAATATAACTATGTTTTATGTACTGCCGCGTTACCAGTATTTATTGACTTAATTAAAGGTGCACCAGAAAGTTATAAAGAACCTTTAAAGCAAATTAAATACGATTGCGCACTTGTAGCTCTTATGACAATCAACAAGAAATTAAGTGATATTTATTGGTTGAATATCAGTGATAATCAAATTCCGTTTGGGGGCTTAATCGAGCACACCAATTTTATTTCTTCTGAGAATTACAGTGGAAAGACTCTTTTGTAC
>NZ_CAJVCE010000083.1 GCF_910594985.1 Paenibacillus allorhizosphaerae | reverse complement strand
CGGATGGGTTCGTGACACCATAGCGCAACGACCTTCCTCACCAGCCGTAAGAATAGTATAAAACGTCGCACCAAAATTTTCATCCTCTGTGGCGCCCGACAGGGCATGGGGGGCTAACGGGAAACGATAGTTCAACACCAAAACGGCTGCCACGGGGCAGCCGTCATTGCGCTATCGGGCAGGTTAGCGTGGAAAGCCTCAGATTTTGAAGGAGGAAAATAAGCCTGACTGTAGTTTGATGTTGCAAAGAGACGTATGTTTTTGACGCTTATAAAAAGAGAAGTCAATACAAGAATATACATTCTGTTGTTAAGCTCAGTAGTGGAGACGTTTTAATTGGCCAACTTGGACTATATGAACTCTAAGATGCCTAGCTTAACGGGTAATGATAGCTCAGAACAGCACGACGGCAGCCGGTTCGAAAATTAGTTGCCATTATTGTTGACTAAATGGGATTAGGGTGAATTACATGAATGGCAAGCCGAATGCCAGGGAATTAACACAAACTGGCGGCAATTTGGGAATAGACACAGTTTTATTGAAAGAGCTTGAATCCAAACAATATATTAAAAAGGTACTAGAAGTGTTTAAACCTTATAAAACTACGGGACACTTGTCCATTGGCGCGGAAGAGTCCCTTATAATTCCGTTGAAGGGAAATGAATTTTCATTTTCAAGTTACTTAAAAAGTGAACCTGCATATATTTGCTTTGACCAAGAAGGTCGTGATAAGAATACAGTTGTTGTAATAAATGATGCTAAGTTGATTGGACAATTAATGCAGAACTCATATGGAATGGAGTATTTTGTATCAAATGAAAAGGCTGATTTTCTGATTGCTATTAATTGGTATGTAATAGAGGTGGCAGGGACAGCAATTGATTCCCTTGAGAAAATTAATCGCGAGGAATTCTAGGGATTAAAAGTTTGATGTATGATGCTCAATAATTAAACTTAACGGGAAACGATAGTATGGAGCTGCCGCGGGGGCAGCTCCTCTTGGATGTTATTGACGGGCAGTAATGCTTAATGAAAAAGAATTGTTCTGTGGTTTTAGGTATACTAACCAAAATTCGAATCGGGGTTAAGTAATGAGAAAAGTTCTAAATGTACTGCTAATTTTCTTGTAACGATAGTTCAATAGCAAAACTGCTGAAGCTGCCGGACAACGATCGGCAGCTTTGTTACGTTAATGGGAGGATAGTTACAATAATAATAATGATGAATTGTGGCGCTTAGGCGATTTAGGGATGGAACATTCGATACGTAAAGTTAACCAAACCATTACCAGTAGAAGCACTGATGATCAAAGCTGTCTTTCCTTTTAAACATTCATAATCTCATTCTCCTTTTCCGGAAAAGGTAAACTTCAACACTGCATTATTGAATTGAAAAGGACATATGTCCGCTTATCAGTTATTTGTTACAATACATTCATGAGGTGGAATACAGTCCTCGGCGAGCCAAGTTAGCCTTGAAAGCCGCCAAGGTGTCAAGATTTTTCACGTAATAGGAGGAAGAAGCGCAGATGAGCCATCCTTACCGACCCTTGCATGCTCCCCAATTGCAGCCGCAGTTGCATATCCACTCGCACAACTTCCGGGAGTTTGCGCCGAGCCGTCGCCTGGCGTCGCATGTAGCTGCCTATTGGACGGTGGATTTCCTGCCGGTACCGGGAAATCCGGGGCATCGAGTCATCCCCGATGGCTGTGTCGATATTATAGTGGACCTGTTCGCTTCATCAAGCAGGCAGGCCGCTTATGTCGTAGGGCTAACGACACAAGTCGAAGTTTTGCAATTTACAAAAGCACGCTCGGTATGGGGCATCCGGCTGTATTCAGAGTCGGCCCGCACGATCCTGAAGTCTCCAATATCGACATTAATGGCAAATCGTGTGTTTTTGGAGGATCTCTGGGGACAAGAGGCTCTCGATTGGGTCGAAAAGCTGCTGACTGCCCAATCGTTACCAGACAGGATCGAGGTCGTCGAGCAGCAATTGGGCCAAATACTGGCTGCGACCGAGACGCCTGCTCCCACTTTGGTCTATCAGAGCATGCAGTTTATATACGAGGTCAAAGGTAATCTTTCAGTAACGGATTTGGCGGATAAAGTGAACTTCAGCGAGAGGCATCTGCGAAGGGCCTTTGAACTGGAGCTTGGCCTCAGCCCGAAGGAGATGCTCGGCATCGTCCGCTTTCAAAGCGTGCTTGAGGAATTGTACAGCGGAGACTATTTCAGCTTGACGGATTTGGCGCTTCAACACGGGTACTACG
>NZ_CAJVCE010000082.1 GCF_910594985.1 Paenibacillus allorhizosphaerae | reverse complement strand
TGGGAAATCTCATCTTGAGGGGGGCTTCACGCTTAGATGCTTTCAGCGCTTATCCCGTCCGTACTTGGCTATCCAGCCGTGCTCCTGGCGGAACAACTGGTACACCAGCGGTACGTCCATCCCGGTCCTCTCGTACTAAGGACAGCTCCTCTCAAATTTCCTGCGCCCGCGACAGATAGGGACCGAACTGTCTCACGACGTTCTGAACCCAGCTCGCGTACCGCTTTAATGGGCGAACAGCCCAACCCTTGGGACCTACTTCAGCCCCAGGATGCGATGAGCCGACATCGAGGTGCCAAACCTCCCCGTCGATGTGGACTCTTGGGGGAGATAAGCCTGTTATCCCCAGGGTAGCTTTTATCCGTTGAGCGATGGCCCTTCCATTCGGTACCACCGGATCACTAAGCCCGACTTTCGTCCCTGCTCGACCTGTTTGTCTCGCAGTCAAGCTCCCTTATGCCTTTGCACTCTTCGAATGATTTCCAACCATTCTGAGGGAACCTTGGGGCGCCTCCGTTACATTTTAGGAGGCGACCGCCCCAGTCAAACTGCCCACCTGACACTGTCCCCGTACCGGATCACGGTACCAGGTTAGAACTCCGATACGATCAGGGTGGTATCCCAACGGCGCCTCCACCGATGCTGGCGCACCGGCTTCTTAGGCTCCCACCTATCCTGTACAGATCGTACCAAAGTCCAATATCAAGCTGCAGTAAAGCTCCATGGGGTCTTTCCGTCTTGTCGCGGGTAACCTGCATCTTCACAGGTATTAAAATTTCACCGGATCTCTCGTCGAGACAGCGCCCAAGTCGTTACGCCATTCGTGCGGGTCAGAATTTACCTGACAAGGAATTTCGCTACCTTAGGACCGTTATAGTTACGGCCGCCGTTTACTGGGGCTTCGGTTCACAGCTTCGGATTGCTCCTAACCGCTCCCCTTAACCTTCCAGCACCGGGCAGGCGTCAGCCCGTATACTTCGCCTTGCGGCTTCGCACAGACCTGTGTTTTTGCTAAACAGTCGCTTGGGCCTTTTCACTGCGGCCCCCTCGGGCTATTCACCCTACCGAGGCACCCCTTCTCCCGAAGTTACGGGGTCATTTTGCCGAGTTCCTTAACGAGAGTTCTTCCGAGCGCCTTAGCATGCTCTGCTCGCCTACCTGTGTCGGTTTGCGGTACGGGCACCTTCTCCCTGGCTAGAGGCTTTTCTTGGCAGCTTGAACTCATGACCTTCGGTACTGCAATTTTCCCTCCCCATCACAGCCCAGCCTTACGATACGCGGATTTGCCTACGTATCAGCCTCACTGCTTGGACGAGCATCCATCAGCTCGCGTCACTATCCTTCTGCGTCACCCCATTGCTCATAACGGTTCACGGTGGTACAGGAATTTCAACCTGTTGTCCTTCGACTACGCCTTTCGGCCTCGCCTTAGGTCCCGACTTACCCTGAGCGGACGAACCTTCCTCAGGAACCCTTAGGCTTACGGCGGATGAGATTCTCACTCATCTTTTCGTTACTCATACCGGCATTCTCACTTGTAACCAGTCCACCGGTCCTCACGATCCGACTTCAACCCGATTACAACGCTCCCCTACCCAAGAGCATCTTCGATGCTCGAGCCATAGCTTCGGTGGTGTGTTTAGCCCCGTTACATTTTCGGCGCAGAGTCACTCGACCAGTGAGCTATTACGCACTCTTTCAATGGTGGCTGCTTCTAAGCCAACATCCTGGTTGTCTGTGCAACTCCACATCCTTTCCCACTTAACACACACTTGGGGACCTTAGCTGATGATCTGGGCTGTTTCCCTCTTGACAATGGATCTTAGCACTCACTGTCTGACTCCCGGGATAAAGTCTGTGGCATTCAGAGTTTGACTGGACTTGGTAACCCTTGGCGGGCCCCGCACCCAATCAGTGCTTTACCTCCACGACTCATCTCCCGAGGCTAGCCCTAAAGCTATTTCGGGGAGAACCAGCTATCTCCGAGTTCGATTGGAATTTCTCCGCTACCCCCACCTCATCCCCGAATTTTTCAACATTCGTGGGTTCGGGCCTCCAGTGCGTGTTACCGCACCTTCACCCTGGACAGGGGTAGATCACACGGTTTCGGGTCTACGTCTGCAAACTTAAGCGCCCTATTCAGACTCGCTTTCGCTGCGGCTCCGGCTTCTCGCCTTAACCTTGCCTGCAAACGTAACTCGCCGGTTCATTCTACAAAAGGCACGCCATCACCCATGAACGGGCTCTGACTTCTTGTAAGCACACGGTTTCAGGTTCTTTTTCACTCCGCTCCCGCGGTTCTTTTCACCTTTCCCTCACGGTACTGCTTCACTATCGGTCGCCAGGGAGTATTTAGCCTTGGCAGATGGTCCTGCCGGATTCCCACGAGGTTTCACGTGTCTCGCGGTACTCGGGATCCGTCTAGGGATACG
>NZ_CAJVCE010000081.1 GCF_910594985.1 Paenibacillus allorhizosphaerae | reverse complement strand
CCGTTGAGCCATGGGATGGTAAACATCCAGGGCATCTTGTGGAGAAGCGTGCAGTAGATAACAGCGCCTGGGGAAATGTTCAAGAACGTTTCTTCTATTCCCGCATGCCCTAAAAAGGATTCCAACAGTGGTAACAGCTTACTTTTCCGTCGACCGCTACAATACATGGTGATGAAATCCTACGAATGAGTGAGAATATGTGAGGAAAACCCTTAAAACCGAGGGAAGGGCAGTATAGCTCAAGGTATTATTTTTGAAGGGTATGAAAGTGAGAATGAAGTTCGAAGTAAATGGATTACTGGATCCTAGTCGAATCATTAAAGTATTTCAATAGATAAGTAAAGAGTTTTATTTGCAGGGTTGCGGCCACTATATAGACTGTAAACGAACAAATTAGGTTCCAGTTATTATACTTGAATACGTGGCAAAGCCAGGCTATCCATTCAAAGCCTGTGGAAATCAGGCTCCATACAACAATATAGGCAACAAAATAAAGCCCTTTCGGATTTAATTTATCGAACAAGTATACGAAAAGAAGCGAATATGGTGCGTACATTATATAAGTTATCACATCGAATAGTTCATAAGTTTTTTGGTCGTTAATATCGTATAAATCGAGCGGTGGTGTTGCAATCGCATGATCCAGCAAGATAGCGACAGAAACGGTGTATAAGAACATTAAAGTAGAAAGAACACGCGGGTATCTTTTTGGAACGAAAAATACCCAAGTAAATCCGAAAGCAATATTGAGAAGAATAAACCATTCGTTTGCATCGAATTTAATAGGAAATGGCAAAATCCGGTCCATTTATTTCAACTCGCTTCTCAGCAGGTTTCGAAACCAGCTACAAGGATAAATGACTAGAACCAATATGACAAACCATTCTATAAATGACCACCAAAATTTCCAACGAGTTGCTTTATAAACATTGAGTACTTGGCCCATATTTTCAATGCCAACAAGGAGCAGAATTCCAATTGGAAGCCACACCCATTTTGTATACCACTCGGGAGACAAGGTATGGTCGAGATACCAAATAATTAGTAGTGGAATTAACAACATCCTCATCAAGACAAGCGACCAATAATTGTTTGGAGTCTCAGCAAAGTCAAACATCCGCAAATTGATTGCTGTAATTGTTAAGAAATTATTATGGATTATGATTATAACCATCCAAATAAAAAGGATTTCAAATAGATGCAGTTTTCTTTTCGATACAATATAAGCTAGGAGGAGGATAAAACTTACCGAAAAAATTATGCAGAAGGTCATAACAGAGTCCTCCCAATTACAATTAGATAAGGAAATTATACCCATTAAATGTAATCATATTCGTGGGTTGATATTGAATTGGACTCAGTTCAATATTTTTCACTAATGGGAGACGATAGCCTAATAAAAATCTAAGACGCGGCTGTCGGCACGAAACGGCAGCCGCGTTACGCTAAAGGGCAGGATACTTTGGAAATAGAAGGTAATGTTTGATGGGTGAAGAATACATATTTGAATCAGTATACTTATGGAGGCACGAATGGATAGTCAAGTCGCGTTGATGGTAATTGATGTTCAGGTGGGTATGTTCCACGAAAATAACAGCGATGTGTTATTGCGAAACATAAAATTACTTACCGAGCAAGCTCGCTCTTCTAAAACTCCAATCATCTATATACAACATAGCGCAAGACCTGGGAGAGCATTGGAACATGGGACTCCAGGCCCTAAACTTCTTGCATGACGACATGTCGTATCAACACACAGTTCGGTTTGGATTCCTGTATGAAGTAACGCTTGCAAGCGACTCACACCGCACATGGGCAAGAGGGGAATTGAGCGCTCAACAAATCATCGCTCATCACAATAGACTCCTTTGTTGGTTTGCGAATATAGAAAAAAGCAATAACATTTTACTTTAGCCACTTATTGCTTAAGTAAGATTACGTCAATCCGTTTGAGACTACGCTACGCTTACTTGAAACGATAGCTCAATTTCTACGCCATGAGACCGCCACGGACTGAACTGTGGCCTTTTCCCCGCTAACGGGCAGTTATCTTCCGATACGTTATGTTAAAATATGGGTGAGAAGACTTACACTTATTGAAACAGGTTGAAAGGCGTTGAGATAATTTGAAATATTGGAAGATAATCGGTAAAGGCAATACCGCAACCGTATATGAATGGGATGAAGGTAAAGTGCTTAAGCTTTTCAATAAAGGCTATCCTCAAAATGCGGTAGAAAGAGAGTTTCAGAACGCAAAGGTTATCAACGGTATGAACTTTTCAAAA
Organism: Paenibacillus allorhizosphaerae; assembly: GCF_910594985.1. Classification (GTDB taxonomy): domain Bacteria; phylum Bacillota; class Bacilli; order Paenibacillales; family NBRC-103111; genus Paenibacillus_G; species Paenibacillus_G allorhizosphaerae. Next base: position 232 of record NZ_CAJVCE010000081.1, on the reverse strand, counting down.
CCTAAAGTATATGAAATTATTTGTTGCGAAGAGCGAAGTGGGATTATATATGACAAACTGGAGGGAGAATCTCTGTTAGATTGGGTTTTAAAAACAGGTGACCTCCACGGATGTGCGGAACATATGGCGAGGCTGCACAAAACAATCGTTCAAAACAGAGTTAGCAATGTACAGGACTACAAAGAATTTTTAAAATCTAATATAGTAAACGCATCATCGGTTTGCTTATTAG
>NZ_CAJVCE010000080.1 GCF_910594985.1 Paenibacillus allorhizosphaerae | reverse complement strand
CTATTCTATCATATGAAGTTCCTAGCTTTCTTTATTTTTTAATGAAAGAACCATTAGTGTTAGGTTCATGGAAAGATTTTTGGAATAAATTTGGGGATTTGTTACGTAAACGAAAGATGGTTCAATCCAAACGAAGAGCTCGTTTTGGACAATTATATTCTTTTTTTCGGTAAAATCCCCAGAAAACCGTCATATTACTGAAATTGTTTTGTGATATAATGAAATTGATCTCTTATTCTGTCTAATATTGGAGAAAATTATGGATTTAAGTATTATCATCGTAAATTACAATACATGTGAATTAACGTTAAATTGCTTGAAATCAATATTCGAATCACAAATTAATTATTCATACGAAGTTATTTTAATTGATAATAATTCTTCAGATTTATCGGTCGAACAAATTAAAAAAAAATATCCGGAAGTAAAATTACACTGTAATAAAATAAATTTAGGCTATTCTAAAGCGAATAATCAAGGAATTCGTCTGGCAGAAGGACGGTATGTCCTATTGTTAAATTCGGACACTATCATTCAACCGGACTCATTACAAACAATGGTTAGTTTCATGGATCATCATCCTAAGGTTGGTGCTTCAGGTTGTAAAATTGTATTGCCAGATGGCAGCTTAGATAAAGCTTGTCGCCGTGGTTTTCCGACGCCATCGGCCTCATTTTATTATATGTGTGGTCTTTCTAAATGGTTTCCACAAAATGCAAAATTCAATCAATATCAGTTAACCCACTTAGATCCGGATAAAGACTATCCTGTAGATTGTTTGGTCGGAGCTTTTATAATGGTGCGAAGGGAAGCTATTCAACAAGTTGGTTTGTTAGATGAAGAATTTTTTATGTACGGCGAAGACATTGATTGGTGTTACCGGATAAAAGAAGCAGGATGGGCAATTTATTATTATCCTTATACACAAATAATTCATTATAAAGGTGCAAGCAGTCGACGTAAGCCGTATAAAATAATATATGAATTTCACAGAGCAATGTACTTATTTCATAAAAAGCATTATCAGGATAAATATTCTTTTTTTGTAAATTGGATTGTTTATGTCGGCATTGCTGTTAAACTCGGCATATCGTTACTGTTGAATCGGTTTGGGTCAGTGAGGTGATAAAATGATTAGGCGAAGTCAAAGTTTTTTATCTCAATTTTATGCACTTACGGACTTCGTATGTGTTCAAATAGTTTTCTTATTTTCCTGGTGGTTAAAATTTAAAAGTGGATGGATTCCTTATGAGAATTCACTTCCAATTGAGACTTACGCTTTATGGAGTTTAGTATACGGTGGAACCGCGATTTTTCTAAGTTACTTTTTCAATTTTTATACACCGAAACGGAAAAAAAGGTTCTCCTTTGAATTATTTATCATTGTTCAGGTTTATTGCATAAGCTTATTGATTTTATTAAGTATTTTATTTATTTTTAAAGAGTTAAACATTTCTCGCTCGTATTTATTGCTCTATCTTGTTAATAACATTTTGCTTATCAGTTTTTATCGTTACATTTTAAAAATATCCTTGAAGCGCTTAAGACAAAAAGGATATAACAAACAATTTTTGTTAATTCTAGGCGCCGGTACTTTGGGGAAAAAGTTCTATACTAACTTAATGCAGCATCCTGAACTTGGTTATGAGGTAATTGGATTTTTAGATGATTTCCAAAAAAACCATGAATTCGGTTTTGAAAATTATAAACCGATAATTGGGAAGGTTGATGATCTTGAATCCATAATTAATGAGTTATTAATAGACGAAGTAATCATTGCATTACCTTTACATGCGCACAAGAAGTATGGAAGAATAATAAATATTTGTGAAAAAGCAGGAGTAAAAACTCTCATTATTCCTGATTTTTATGATTACTTACCTTCAAAACCTTTCTTTGATAATTTTGCCGGTATTCCTCTAATTAATGTCCGAGATATACCATTAGATGAATTTCGTAATCGATTTATAAAAAGAGCATTCGATATTATTTTTTCATTAATTGCGATCATTATTACTTCCCCGTTATTAATTTTAATAGCAATCAGTATAAAAATAACATCCCCTGGGGAAATCATTTTTAAACAAGAACGAGTAGGATTGAATCGAAGACATTTCATGATGTATAAGTTCCGATCAATGCGGATACAGACGGAAGAAACATCGGATAAACAATGGACTACTCGAGATGATCCTAGAAAGACAAAATTCGGATCCTTTTTACGAAAAACAAGTTTGGACGAATTGCCGCAATTTTTTAATGTTCTTTTTGGCCATATGAGCGTAGTAGGTCCACGTCCTGAAAGACCATTTTTTGTAGAACAGTTTAAGGAAGAAATCCCTAAATATATGATAAAACATCATATTCGTCCTGGAATCACAGGTTGGGCACAATCCAATGGGTTTCGAGGGGATACTTCAATTGAAGAAAGAATTAAATACGACATATTTTATATTGAAAACTGGAGTTTCTTATTTGATATAAAAATCATATGGAAAACAATTATTAACGGTTTCGTTAATAAGAATGCGTATTAATATTTTAAAAAATATTATATTACTA
>NZ_CAJVCE010000079.1 GCF_910594985.1 Paenibacillus allorhizosphaerae | reverse complement strand
ATGTTGCCAAAGTCTATAGCGGGTCATTTTCCTGAACTTTCATTCCTCATTACAAGGGGAGAAATCCTGCGAATTAGCGAGCATTCGTGAGAAAACTAAATCGTACCGAGGGAGTTCAACGGCCTCACATATATCTGGATACGGTTCCCCTTTTTTGCTTGAGAAATACTGAAACAACTCGTCAATATGACTGGCATTCACCTGTACCAATTAAAATGCAAACGTCTTTGCCATGTTTGACATCTGTGTCATGTTTGTTTTTCCCTTGTTGTTTTTACTCATCACTTTTACATTAGATACTTCATGAATCAAACGTTACGTTCGCGGTGAACTAACCCCCACTGAGCCATCTCATGCATGACAGGGATGAACGTTCTGCCGTAGTCACTTAGTGAGTATTCGACTTTCGGCGGAACTTGTTGATAGACTGTTCTAATGATTAAGTTATCTCTTTCCAGCTCTCGAAGCTGTTCAGTTAACATCTTGCGGGTAATTTGTGAGATCGAACGTTGGAGTTCGTTAAAACGCTTGGTACCGCTAACTAGTCGCCAAAGAATAATTGCTTTCCATTTCCCCCCAATCACCGACAGTGTTGCCTCCACTGGGCAGCCACTCACGTTCTCATCCAATCCACTCATGCACATCACATCCAATCCATCCGAATCAGGTTCCTAAATGGGTACTATGTCACGAAAAAGTGCGTACTTACAAACTCACCACTTTAGTAAGTATACTACATTCAACACATGTTATTGCTCAAAAATCAAAAGTGATGGAGGGTAACCCGATGTCCGAGTCCAAAATGAAAGCGATTCTTGTTCAGGAGTATGGCGCTCCGGATGTAATGAAACTCGAAGAAGTCGACCGCCCTAACCCATTGGCAGGAGAAGTACTTGTCAAAATCTATTATGCAACTGTCATCCCACTTGACTGGAAAATTCGCAACGGATGGGTGCAGAACGTATTCCCCAAGACACTTCCCTACATTCCAGGGTTTTACGCAACCGGAGAGATCGAATCGACAGGCCCAGGAGTGACTGAATTTACTGTCGGCGATCTCGTCTTCGGAATGATAATTGGAGCGTATGCGGAGTATGGCATTGCTAAGGTGAATAAACTGGCGAAAATGTCGAACGCGGAGTATGCCCTTGCTCCAGTGGATGAACTAGTGAAGTTACCGGACGGTCTCTCTTTCGAGGATGCAGCAACGATCAGGGCCGGTGCAGATACAGCATGGAAAGCCCTGTTTACCGAAGGAGAGCTGGAAGCCGGTCAAACTGTCCTCATTCATGCCGCTGCCGGCGGTGTGGGACAATTCGCCGTTCAGTTGGCCAAATGGAAGGGTGCCAATGTAATCGGCACCGCTTCAACCTCTAACCTGGACTTCGTCAAGTCTTTGGGTGCGGACCAAGTCATCGATTATACGACGACAGCTTTCGAAGATGTTGTCAAAGAAGTGGATCTCGTCGTCGATGCCATTGGGGGAGATATCGAGAATCGATCATTGGCCGTTCTGAAACAGGGCGGAATTCTTGTCGCTTTGACGCAGCCTCCATCCCAAGAGAACGCTCAAAAGCATGGCATTACAGCTAAATTCAATACCAAGTTTCCAACCTATGCGAATCTGCAGACTGTAGCACAATTGATTGCTGACCGTACAATCAGAGCAGAGATCGACTCCATCTTCCCGCTGAGCCAAGCTAACAAAGCACTAGAGAAAAGCGAAGAAAGACATGGCCGCGGAAGAATATTGCTGCGCATCAACTCCTAATTCCATGCGAACACAAAGACCCCTTTACCCAGGGGTCTTTTCTGTTACATAATAAAAAACCAAGCATCGTCCACGACAGGCAGCGTGATAGGTAATGCGGCTGTAAAAATGCTACTTCCTAATGAGCGACACACAGCACTCCACATGAAACTGGACTACTGGTCACTAGTAAACTTGCCTAGATTTTACCACTCTCAGACTCTCTTATCAGACTCGTATCATTGACATGTATCCCCCCCTTGTAAAATTCCTACAAATTTTTACCATATCGACCCATTTTTTTGGGCATTATCCATAGAACAAACATATCCTCCTATTGCACAAATCTGCCCTTAGCTTAACGACAGAAGGAGCAGCTGCCGCGGCGGCAAACTGCTCCTGGATCGCTGAACTATCGTTACCCGTTAACTTAATCGTTCTTCTATTTGTTTGAGGTGATGATTGTCGTGGTTAATAAATATATTTAGGTATTTCTCAACTGTAAATTGGCGTTTTCCCAAACCAATTGTAAATTTTACATCATTGTCGATTCCAGATATCGTTTCAATCAGCTGTCTTCTTTTCTCAACAAACTCATCTATTAAAGAGCTAGTTGTATTAAAAGCACTGATATATTGAATAGCCTCACTATTATGTTCATCATGGTCGGGAAAAGAGATTAATACAGCTCCTTGATTCATAAACGGAACATGCTTCTCCTGTTTAGCCCCCTAAAGAACTTGGACACTAAGAGTGTGTATGGATTACACTATTAGTGATAGGGGCTGATGACATGACGAGAAATAAGCATTCTAAAGAATTTAAGAAGCAGGTCGTTAA
>NZ_CAJVCE010000078.1 GCF_910594985.1 Paenibacillus allorhizosphaerae | reverse complement strand
TCGTAACCATCTTGATTTCACATAAATTCTATGAAGCACAGTTTTTAAAAAAACACTAAAGCTGGGCTTAGTTTCGTATTGCCAATTTTAGATCTATGCTATGTGAAATTTTCGGGGTAGCACAACAAAGCTGCCGAATCATTCGCGGCAGCTTTTGTCATGGTGATATTGAGCTATCGTTACCCGTTAGGTTAATGACGAAGGTTTTTAGAGATTAAGCACTAAGAGCAAATTCCGCCCCCAAAGTCCAAAATTTAACACTTCACGGATAAATGCCTGTTATCCAATAGTGGCTGCCGGTTCCGCTGGCAGCCTTCGTCTCGTCCGCCGATTTCAAAACTTGCAATACTCTTCTCCGGTAGAGGCGACTTGCATGATATGCTCGAGGCCGTAATATTCCACTTCCCCAGACTGCTCACAATACGCGATCAAATAGATCCGCGAAGATTGCGAGTACGTGCGGTACGGATGAACGGTAACGGTAAATACTTCCCCGTCCTGATACGTTAAGCTTAGTTTCTCGCTCAGTTTGATCGCGAGATCGATCGCATATTTATGGTCGGCGACCAACGGATCGACGTCGAATACCGGGAGCTCGCTCTCCTCGGGCTGGTAAGGAACGAATCGTTTCAGCGTCTGCACGACGCGGTCGAGCCCTTCCACATACCCCATCGAGCCGGCCGCTTCCTCGTATTTATAAATCAAGAAGTTCAAGATTCGGATATCCGTCTCGTTCAAAAACACCGACGGCAAAACATACGCTTCATCCGTATACTCGTATCCCCGCCGCTTCGCATTGTACGACATCGGCGACCGGAGCGAGTTTTGCATGTATTCGATATCGCGCCCCGCCTGGCGGACGGAGATTTCGAACTGCTCCGCCAAATCTTTGGCGTTCGGGTATTGCTTCGCCCGGATCCGCTCGTCGAACCATAAAATCCGGTGCATATTGCTCACGCTCTTCTTCAACTCCTATGCGCCATAATGAACGAAGTCCGATGCGAAATCAACCGGTCCGAGTACCGGCGTCCGGGCGACCACATCGTGCAGCACCCGTTTCGCATCGGATGCATGCCGCAGCGTATCGAACGTGCGTTGGTGGTGAAACGCCGAAATCATGCCCGGCCAATCGTAAGCGCTCTGACGCCCGTACTTCAGCTCCTCCAAAAATGGAGCATACAGAGTGTCCTCCGCCTGCCCGCTCTGCTCCGCCATCGTTCTCGATACGGCGAGGTTGAGCACTGACCACAGCTTATCGATGCCGCCGCCCGGTAGTGCCAGCTTGCGCAGGAACGACCAGGCCAGTTCCCGATCCCGGCAAGTCGAGGATATCCCGTATCCACACACCTGGAACAGGTTCGCCTTCGGCTGCAGCTTGTTCGTGGGAAAACCGATGGCCCCGAACTTGCTCTTCCGCTCAGGCGACATCGGCTTGATCGCCCAGTTGCCATCCATGTACATCGACATTTTGCCATGAACGAAGCAATCGATCCATGAATCACGCCCGACGCCCATACGCGGCGATAATCCTTTATCGATTAAGCCCAAATACTGCTCGAACGCTTCAATCGTCGCCGGGTGGTTCAGATAGCCGTCCAGCGTCTTGCCGTCTTCCGACAGGAACGAACCGCCGTTGTTCCAGACGACCGGCTCGATACACAGCATGTAGCCGAAGCTCACAAATACACCATAACGGGTCACGTTTCCCTGCTCGTCTCTCCGTGTAAGCTTCTCCGATGTCTCCACGAATTCGTTCCACGTCCACCCCTCTTGGGGATACGGGAGACCTGCTTCGTCAAAATGCTCCTTGTTGTAATATACGCCGATCGTTTCTGCCATCACCGGCAGTGCGCCGATCCGGTCTTGATCGGTCACGGCCCCGCGAATGCACGGGTAATAATCGTCCAGATCGACCCGATCACGGTCCGTGAATTCGGACAAGTCGGTCAGTAGCCCGGCTTCCAGACACCGCCCCATGTTCGCCCCTTCCCATTCGATGATGTCCGGCCCGTTTTCGCCGGCCAGCTGCCGCTGCTTGAGCGCCGCCCTATTCGGCACCAGCTCCAGCAGGACGCTGACGCCGGGATGCTCCTTGCGGAACTGCTTCGCCGCTTCCTGAATGACGGCCATCCGTTGTTCGTCGTACGTGGCGATTCGAATTTGCACCTTTATTCCTCCTCGTGAAATTTGACTTATTAGCCCAGTATACAGGGGGTACCACGACATATCGTGTCCGACCAATTTGTATTCGGGAAAAATATGTTAGCTTACTGGTAGAAAATTGATATAACTAAAGTAATCTGCCCGTTACTTTAACGGATATAAAAGTGGAGCTGCCCCACAGCAGCTCCACACTATCGTATCCGTTAGCTGAACACTTGAACATTCTTTTTGTTATTTTCCTCCAACATGAAACACTCCAATTTTGGCTACACCATCAACGTTATACAGCGGAAAATCACGACCACCTGGTGATCTACTTTTCTGTATCGCAATGGCTTCCTCGGGTGATTTTGGTATTCATTTATTCCTCTGTAAACAACAAACAGGCGAAGATACACTGGCGACGGTGCTTCCCATCTGCTTGTTGTTTAATGGCGCATTCCTTCTCTTCGCTACGCGACGAGACTGATTAAATTGTTATCGGGGTCCTTTATGATCGCATATCGCTCTCCCCACGGTGTATCTCG
>NZ_CAJVCE010000077.1 GCF_910594985.1 Paenibacillus allorhizosphaerae | reverse complement strand
GAAATATAGGTCGAACATATTGAATTCAGTTAGATAAAATCTTGAATCAAGAACCATAATTAAATAAACAAAACAAATTCCAAAAAATAAATGTACAATTAATGAAAAGAATCCTCTTTTTTTGCCGCTAAACTGATTGTTTAATATATCGGAAAGCATTGATATAGGAACCCCGTATATAAGTGAAACTGGGATTGCAATTATATAAGTAAAGATTAACCCAGGTATTTCTTTTATTGTACTTCCTTCTATGAGCATAAAACAAAAACCCACAATCGGAGCTGATATTAAAATGGTACAAATAAAAGCCAATAATTTTCTTTTAAACACATAGTTCCCCCCTTATCAAAGACAAGGCAGTTCTTTTCATATTTAACGGTTATAATCAAGATTTTGTTGCTGTAAACTGCCCTTTAGCTTAACGAGGCCGCCCGATCGATTGATCCCGCGGCGGCCTCGTTAATGTGTTTTCTGCGCTATCTTTACCCGATAGCTTAAGCCGGACTCAGTCTAATACCTTGACATTTATTATTCTTGGTTTAACGTTACCCAACAATTGAAGCTGCATTAGTATTGTTCCGAATAGCTCGTTGGAGTTCATCCATTAACCGTTTTCCACCTGGGATCGGATTCTCAGAAATCCGTTTATGCTCACTTTGAAGCAATGTGGTGTAGGCTACTTCGAAAGCATGGTCTTGAGGAACTTCAATATCGGGGGTAACTCCTACTCCCTCCCAGTTCGTCTGAGTGATCGGGTTGATGGCACGGCCAAACGGAATGAACACTTCGAAGTCTTTGTTGATTCTGTGGAAGCCTCCTGGATGAGCCCCGCCTCCGGTTCGTTCTCCCACTATAATAGCTCGTCCCATCGTCTGCAAGTTGTAGGCAAACTCTTCCGCTGCGGAGAATGTTCTATTGCTGGTTAGGATGTACAACGGCTTGCTACCGCCGAATTTCTTCCCAGGCACATAGGGCAAGGTCCAAAATTGCTTGATCTCCTCGTTTTTTCTCAGGTAAAAGCTATTCAAGTGCTTCGGAGCTGGATCGAGCAAATAAGTTGTTAGAAAAGCTACCATATGAGGGTCGCCGCCAAAATTTTTCCTTATGTCAATGATCAGACAAGATGTGTTGGCAAGAAAGGTCATGGCACTGGCAGCGGTTTCCGCGGCATGTTCGGGCGACATAAACGCGTGAAATTCCAAAAGGCCAATATTGCCTTGGAGCCGCTCGATTCTAGTAAACCCGTAATTATCCAGTTGAATCATAGTCATAAAGTGATCTTCTGGTACTACATCTCTCCCCTCCGCATAATCCTCAGCTGGAGGCTTCTGCGGGTTATAGCGGACATTCAGATGCTTGTCTTTTGAAGTATTTTGTAGCTGGGAGGTTATTGTTTTGGCGAAAGTGGCAGGGTCAGTCATCTCCTCATACTCATTGTTGTTCAGTCGTTGCGTGAATTCCACTTGCATACGATGTGCAATGTCGGGAAATACATAATTTTGGATCAACAAAGTTGAAAGTGAGAGTATCGTTTCTTCTTGGGTTTGGCGCTCCATCTTAGCCCCTCCTAATTCAAACTTACCTTCAAATCAAAATTCGGTACTGTCGGCGGATTTCCTTTTTCTGTAATTCGTTTATCCCAATTGTCATCTTCCTTACCACACTATCGTATCCGTTAGTTGAGCAAGTATCATTTGGATGAAAAACCCCTACTCGATAGAATAGAGTCTTATTTAGGACTGATACTGCATGAACTCTTTTATTTCTTCACGAGTGTGTTCGTGATACTCCCGAGTACAAAGTTGAAGTACTTTTGAAATCATTTCTTGTGACATTGCTTCTTTATTTGTGTTGTCTTCTCCGAATTGTTCTTTTATTGCTTGGAATGTTTGTTCGTTAAAAGTAACATTTCCATCGTATATCCTAATTAAGGCATCAAGAATGGTTTCTTCTTGGAATGGTTTTACTATAAAGTCTCTCGCTCCTTCTTCAAGAATCTCAAAAATTACAGGCAAGAAGCCTTTAGCCGATAAAGCTAATATCTTTGCGTCTTTGTCCATCTCCTTTATTTTTGTCGTTGCAGTTATGCCGTCCATAATAGGCATATTAATATCCATGATAACAATGTCTGGTTTTTCATCAGCAAAATTGTCAACAGCTTGTTGACCGTTCTCTGCCGTAACAACGAGATAACCATGCTTTTCTAAGATTTCACCCAGAATTTGTCGCATAAAAGCTACATCATCAACTATCAAAATCTTTTTCGCACTCACTCCATTTTCATCCCCTTCTATCTCATTTATTCTTCGAATAACAGAAGCGACTGTCTTTTCAAGAGCGTTTTTTTCAATCTCAAGTTGTTGAAGCCTTGCACTTAAGGCTAGTTTTATCCTTTGTCTGTCCAAATACGCTCCATTATGTAGTAGTTCCCTGATGGCATCTAAACTGAACCCATATTGCTTAAGTTCAATTATTAATAATAGTTGGCTAATTTGCTCTTTTGAGTAGTACCTGTATCGGTTACTTTCTTCAACGTGTACGGGCTTTAGCAAGCTAATTTCATCATAATACCTTAGTGCATCAACTGATGTTTTAACGATTTTCGATATTTCGCCAATGGTATACACCCAACCCCTCCTTCTCAATATATTCCTCTGACAAGGACCATGATAAACCCTCGGGTAACTCCAAGGTCAAGCAATGTTTCATATTTTTTTTATGATTTAGAAGGTTTCATTTCGTATCAAATTCTCCAAATGGCGACTTAATAAATGGTACCATCCTATGCTAAACTGCCCTTCAATGAAAAAAATGCCCCATAGCAACGGGCTA
>NZ_CAJVCE010000076.1 GCF_910594985.1 Paenibacillus allorhizosphaerae | reverse complement strand
TTACAAAGTTGATATACATTTTCTGTATTATAATTTTTATACCAATCGCAAGTTAGTTTAATACATTCTTTGATATTCAATGAAGGTTTCCATTTTAAAATAAAATTAGCTTTACTGCAATCAAGATTAAGAAGCTTTGCTTCATGTAACTGACCATTAGAAGATACATCGTCCCAGGTTCCCTGAGGGAAATTAAATAAAACAGTAGATACGACTTCTTTTACCGTGATTATAGATTCATTCGTTGGCCCGAAGTTCCAATTGCCGATAAATTTTTCGGGGTCAGAAAGTAACTTCGATCCAAGACTTAAATAACCGCTTAAAGGCTCTAAGACATGCTGCCAAGGCCTAACGGCATAAGGATTTCTGACCTGAATTGCTATATTTTCTTCAATTGCTCTTATGCAATCCGGTATGATCCTGTCTTTAGACCAATCGCCACCACCAATAACATTACCTGCACGAACAGAAACAACCGCTTTTTTATGTGTTTCGAAATTTTGCGGATTAAAAAATGAGTTGGTGTATGAATTAATAATTAGCTCTGAGCAGCCTTTTGAAGCACTATAAGGGTCGTACCCACCCATAGCGTCGGTTTCTTTATATCCCCATACCCATTCCTTGTTATCATAACATTTATCACTTGTTACGTTTACTGCTACTTTTACAGATTCACACTTTCTGATACATTCCAACACGTTCACAGTACCCATAACATTGTCTTCAAACGTTTCTCTTGGATTTTCATATGACAAGCGTACTAATGGTTGAGCAGCTAAATGAAATACAACCTCTGGTTGATATTTTTGAAAAACGGATTCTAATTTGGCAAAATCTTTAATGTCACCACGGATATCTACAATTTCTTTGTCCAACCCAGCCAAAACAAAATTATCTTTATCCGTATAAGGGTCTAATGCGTATCCAATTACTTCTGCACCTAATTCTTTTAACCAAATCACTAACCAGGACCCTTTAAAGCCAGTGTGCCCAGTAACCAACACTTTTTTGTTTTTATAAAAGTTATTAAAAGACATTCGCGTTCCCCCACTTTTTCCACGGGGCACTTTTTTCTTGCCACAATTTATCAAGGTATTGCATATCTCTTACGGTATCCATACATTGCCAAAAATCATCATGTTTATAAATCATAAGTTCTCCGTCTGACGCTAATCTTTCTAGTGGTTCTCTTTCAAAAATGCAATCTTCATCTTCGGATACATAATTAAACACTTCTTTGTTAAATATGAAAAATCCACCATTAATTCTACCTTCCGATGTTTGTGGCTTTTCACTAAAACTTTTAACCTCATCACCATCAACTAACAATTCACCAAATCTTGATGGCGGTCGAACACCTGTAACTGTGCCGATTTTTCCATGGGATAAATGGAAATCAAGTAATCTATTGATATCTACGTTACATACTCCATCTCCGTAGGTTAGCATAAAGATATCCGATTGAATATACTTCTCGATTTGTTTAATTCTTGAACCTGTCATCGCTTCTTCACCGGTGTTGGCTAATGTAACTTTCCAACTATTCTCTTCATGTGTACTATGCAATCGAATGTTCTCTTTTTTGCCCAATTCCACAGTGAAATCACTATTCATACATTCATAATTTAGAAAAAAGTCTTTAATAACATGTCCCTTGTAACCTAAACAAATGACAAAATTATTAAAACCATGATAAGAGTAGCCTTTCATAATATGCCACATGATAGGCTTTTCTCCAATTCTAACCATGGGTTTAGGAATAGTTTCAGTCATTTCTTTAATTCTAGTTCCTTTACCCCCACACAATAAAACAACAGGAATATCTCTATAATTCATCCTTTCTCCTCCTCTAACGTTGCCGCTGCTTCGAGTATGTGCTGCTCCTTAGGTTGCCTTGTAATTAATTCTCTGACAATGTATCTCGGTCTTCCCTTAACCTCATTAAAAATTCTAGCAATATACTCTCCAATAATGCTAAGAGACAACAACTGAATAGCTCCCAAAAAAAGTATTAAAACAATTATAGTAGAAAACCCATAAGGGGTCTCAGGATAGATAAAATGAAGGACAATATAATAAACTATGCCTAACAATGACACCATGGTCAATATAAGAGACAAAGTAGATATCCACTCTAATGGCTTATATGAAAAGTTATATATCCCCATTTTCGCCCATTTAAAATTCGCAAAAAAAGGAATACTAGTATTTCCCAAATTCCTATCGTCTCTTATATACTCAACACCAATTTGCTTATATCCGATCCACGATCTAATGCCTCTGAAAAAGATTTCGTTTTCTTTTAATTTCTTTATCTCATCCACTACAATACGATCTATGAGACCAAAATCCCCTGCATCTAACGGCATCTCTATATAAGACATTTTCTTGAATATCCTATAAAACATCTTATACCCGATTCGTCTTAGTATAGAACCCTTTCGTTTCGTTCTTACGCCATAAACAACTTCATAGCCTTCTTCCCATTTTTTGATGAACTCCAAAATTAATTCAGGGGGATCCTGGATATCACCGTCAATGATAACAACAGCATTACCATTTGCGTAATGTATTCCAGCCATAGTGCTTGGCTGAGAACTTCCGAAGTTTCGAGCCATAGTAATTCCCATGACTCTTGCATCCAGTTCATTTAATTTTCTTATTTCCATTACGGTGTTATCTTTACTACAGTTATCGACATAAATTATTTCGAAATCATAATCGCATTTATCAAAGGTATTACAAATCCTTTCGTACATTGGTCTAATATTTAACTCTTCATTATACACCGGCACAACAATTGAGATTACTCCTTTAAGCATTTAAGCTTCTCTCCCATTTCCATCTTTACTCATTTTCGTTAATTGAGTTAATGAAATACCTTCTTTTAGTAGAAATAAAAATCCTATTAATGTAATAGGTAAGTATTGAAAGACCCTCAAAATCAAGGCGTAACTAAGAGAGATTTCTTTAGATATTCCAAATACAC
>NZ_CAJVCE010000075.1 GCF_910594985.1 Paenibacillus allorhizosphaerae | reverse complement strand
TTTATTCTTAGAATCAACTTGACATGCATTATATCAATGTAGGTAGATTACCGATGAATTTACTTCCAACTTGAATTAGACTACTCCGAATTCTTCCTTTAATATTTTTTGTTTTGAGAAATCTATAATTTCCTCAATACTGTCATAGTCCGTACTAGCAATAACAAATTCAAATTTACGTTGAGTGTCCGGTGTTATTACTTTTTTTAAATTGGAATAAACAAATGAAGCAAGGCCCTCTAGACTCTCTATTATTTGGTTTTCATGATTTTCAATAAAAGGACCATATCCCTTGATGTAACCGGAATATTCTACTTCGAGTTGATATTGTAGTTTTCCGGATGCCTCACAAATTGTAACTGCTAATGAGTAAACTCGCCCATCAATAGTATCTACAATAAAGTCCTTTATTCGATGTTTCACCATTCTTCCCTTATAAATAATAGCAGGTTGCATAATTTGAGAAATGATTTCACTTGATTTCGTATGAAATAATTCTTCATTAACGAATATTGGGAATTGATCCCCTTCTATAATCCTATGCTTTTTAATTTTTAACATTGTCTCATTTTTATACTTAAATATAGAATATTCTTTTTCTTTGTCTGTAAAAAAATAACTAGTCATATTGGTACACTCTTGAACTCTGTCTACCAAATATCTACTACTTCTCGTAAATGAATCTTCAAATCTATATAAATATTCTTGAATCCTCAAGCCTTCTTCTAATATTTTAAATTTTATTTCATACTCATTTTCTGCTCTTTCTTTTAGTATGCACTCATCCATATCGGATAATAGATTAGATATAAAACCTTTTGATGTGCTATGCAATTTTGCATAGGAAGAATAGTATTCCGCAATAATATTTTTATCCAATGAACCAAGGACCATTTTTTATCCTCCCACTCAAAATAATGTTTTCTCCTGTTTTATCTCAAATTCTTAGTATTTCAACTTTGAAATTTTGATAGTATACGGAAGAGAATGTAGTTGACGGACCGATTACTCGTTTATGCGTAGGCAGGAACAGAGCTCAGGACCATTTTTCCAAAAATTAGGTAGTTTTTATGAGCGCATTGCGGATCTCCACGTCAGCCCTCGAGGTTTATCCTCCCATGTCACACTGTGCGCCTGTCCGAGCTCCTTCATCCATGCTGCTAGCCTGTGAACCCTCGCTGGGCGTTTTGGAACAAGTAATCCTTGCCCAGCTCAATGCCTCGGATGTCCACGGCTCATGCAATATGATTTTTCTTGGCTATGTCTGCTCCTACCACTAGCACTGAATCGATATTTCTTGTAATCCTCCGTTGATTTGTTTCTGTTTTACCTTTTCATGTTGAGTACCTCATTTCTTCCACGGGTATTGTTCTTGGCCGAACGTTGCCCAGTATACTGAAGGCGCTTTTTCCGTTCAAAAATTACTTCATTACAGGAATGGCTCCTTTGTATTAAGTCAATTTTGATTGAACTCTCTCCACGATTTTATTAATTGTAGAAAAATTTTCAGTTAATAATTCATCGTCATTGAATGAAATGTTATATTGTGTTTCAAGATCAACTATTAATCCTACAGACCTCATTGAATCTAGACCAATAGAAGTTAAATCCTGATCTAATTGTATATTGCCGTCTACTTGCAGTAACTCTTTGACCTTCGATTCAATTTCTGTCCTTAGATTTATAAGTATTGGCATTCTTCAATTGTCCTCCCTTATAACCATCTATTTTTAGGAACTATTAATCCTAGAGCCTTCTTTGCTAAGATTTCTTTGATTAAATCATCGTTAGGTTGATGAAAAGTTGCGGCTCTTACATCTCTATATAACCTTTCTAATTGGTTACCTTTGAATAGTGAATTCATACCTTCAATCTGCATCGCCTGCCAAACAATTTCATTACAAGAATGTGATACAAAATATTTTGTCATAAGTGCTTTTTGAAATAACTGATCTGTATACCTTCCAGCTATAGTTTCTTGATCTGCTTGTTTAGCAAACATCATTAATTGACTCTCCGCTGCATCATACTTTATCTTTATATCTGAGAGTGCAAACTGTGTCCCCGGTAAAAAAGCAATCGTCTTCCTCGATATTTTATCCTTCTTCTCTTTAATAACTTTGGTTATATAATCTAAAGCAGCTTTTGCAATACCCAAGTATACGGATGAAATCGCCAAGCGTGACCAATAGACAAGAGAGGGTGTATCCTCAATTCCAAAACCTTCCCTTCCTATTAGCCTGTCATTGCTAATAAATACATCTTCAAAGATTACATCATGACTAAGTGTCGATTTCAAGGCTGAAAAGTCCCACGACTCTTTAATCCTTACACCAGGATCATCAATTAATGCTAACATTGCTGTAACTCCATATCGGCTCTTTTCAATACCTATTTGGTTCCCAAATATAGGTAGATAATTAAATCTAGTTATTCCAGATACATATTTTTTCAAACCATTTACAGTATATCCCCCATTCACTTTTGTAATAGTAATTTCAGTGCTATTAGATAAATCCTGATTTGCATGCACTATACTAACATTGGGTTGATTAAAAGAAGTAACAAATTGACCTTTTTCAATAATATTCTTAAATAAAGATTGTTTTTGCTCTTTAGAAAGCAATTTTGACAACCCTGCAACTGTATAATAATGCATAGATAAACATAAGGCAGTCGACGGGCATCCCGAAGCTAAAGTAATAATAGCTTCACTTGTCTTTTCGAATCCGAAGCCCCATCCCCCATATTCTTCGGGGATTGTTATTTTGTTCAATCCATGCTGAACGATGAGATCAAAATTATCATGTGGAAATAAACCTGACTGATCATAATTACCTGCTCTATTTAGTAGTGTATTTGTTATTTCACGTAAATTATCATCATATGATGTTTTTGTAACGTCCGGTAAAGACAAGATATTTCAACTCCTTATAACATATAATCAAGAAAATAACTCATCTCTCGCAATATAAAACAGGTCTTGTTGTAGCT
>NZ_CAJVCE010000074.1 GCF_910594985.1 Paenibacillus allorhizosphaerae | reverse complement strand
GCATAAGACCACCGCCTTTACAGTATAGTTATATTATATCATATTAACGCGGTAATTTGATAAAGATATTAAAGATAAAAGTAGC
The DNA here is from genome assembly GCF_910594985.1 of Paenibacillus allorhizosphaerae. Taxonomy (GTDB): domain Bacteria; phylum Bacillota; class Bacilli; order Paenibacillales; family NBRC-103111; genus Paenibacillus_G; species Paenibacillus_G allorhizosphaerae. The sequence goes on along the minus strand of NZ_CAJVCE010000074.1, from coordinate 3,231 downwards.
CTGTTGAAGTTTTTCAACAGGCTGAGCGTCAAGAAGACGCTTTTTATCTTGTCTGCTAACCTTGTTGTCTAAAAGCCCAATAAATCCCTCTGTCATAAAGTTTGACGCCAAAGAGTCGGATTAGAGCAAAGATCAGAAAACCTACTAAAATCCCCGTCATATTGGTCATCACATCCACAACATCCGTGATACCTAGATGAAAAACATATTGAGAGAGCTCAATCAGCAGGACCAACGGCAATCCCGCGAACATTGTCCGCCAGAAACCTCGCAACAGCAGATAAAGCATCCAACCAATAGGAATAAAAATCAGGATATTGGCCAAAGTTTCTATATTAGAATTCCAGAAGACCGCCTGCCACTTCAGATTAACCCTTGCAATGCCATCACCGTAAGACTTGAAAAGAATAAAAATCATGCTACTTAGAAAATACACGATGCCTTCCAACCAAACAAACCATTTGTAAAAGCGCCCACGGCAAAGCTGATAAATATTAGCCACAAAAACCAGACTGGTCAAAAGAAAGAAAGCCGTGGCTGGCCAGATACTATCAAGAGCAGCCACTCCAAACATGAGCCTGAGCAAAGAGCGCACAAATAGAAAGCGCCCATAAAACCATAGACAGGCGCCCAAAAATGGAAGAAAAAGAATAGTTGTCAAAATAAGTGCTGTTTTTTTAGTCATAGCGGTATTATATGATATTTGACGCTGCACATTCAACTAGGCATAAATTCAGCAATATTTTCGATTATTAAACAATTATCTTAACTTAATTCCTCATACAACGGCTTTTTTAATCGAACTATGGAGGAAAAGAGTTAGGAAGAATAGTCCCAAATACACTTTCCATTATTATACATTTTAATTTATTATTTACAATAAGACGACTTGTACAAAGGCGGACACCTTACTGGAAAGGTGGAGGCTGAAACATGGATGTTTTTCAAGCGCTTTCAGTCATGTTTGCATTTGGATTATTTATTCTCTCTTTGTTAACTTACATTGACAAGAGGAAATGATCTGAGCTGGCACTAGTTTTGGTTTGAAACCATACTAAAATAATCCGCCAATTACAAGCCGCCGTACGAGTCAGATCATATCCAGTTGATCTGGCTTATTTTTATTGGAAATAAATATCCATTTTATTTAAAAGATCTCTTTAATTTCTCAAACCAAGTCAAATCCTCTTCTAACGTAAACTGAAATCTTGCTACCGTTTCTATTAAGAATCTCTTTCGCAGCAGCAAAAAAATTTGTTGATTTCATCAATGCACGGATCGACATATTTTAACTAATAAGGTTAAAAATTTCTTCGTTATTCAAAAAAGCACATATGTTCGTGTTGACTTATCGACACAAACATATGTGCTTTGAACTAAAAAATTCGATCACCTTACAGTGCAATCCGGTAAAGCACTTCATTCACAGCAAAATAGATTCCATGCGTGTGTTCCACAGCGGCCCTGACTGGTCCAGGAAGTGCCACTTGCTCCACATCTCCATTTTCCGTGTCGATAAGCAACAGCTTTCTTCCACAAAAGGCTCCGACCGTCTTGCCTTGATGTACAGACACGAGCCAACTGCATGGCGCTTCCGTTGTAAGTGTGAGCTCTTCCCTGAATTCCAGGCGAACTGGATCGAACACACGAATCTCATGACTAACACCTAAGTACACCTTCCCTGCCGCTGCAAGAATCCCATTGCCCATCTTTTCATTTGATGCTAGTTGAATGGAATATATCAAGCCCTGATCCGGATCCCAGACACCAAAATAACCTTGTACTTCACGATAAGGGAGTCCGCTAGCACCTCCATTAGTTGTGAAATACACGTAACGATCGTCAGCGGCTACCCCTGCTACCTGCTGGTCGGGAACAACATTCTTCCATACTTTGACTTCCTCTGTGTTTGGATCCACTCGAGACAACGCCCCGCCGTAAGTTCCGTACTTGGCCGACCATCCGGTCCATAGTCCACCGTCCGGCCCGATTACCGTACGCCCTTCCGGCCTCACGAAATCCGGCTTCACCGGTTTGAGCGATTTCGGATTTATGTTGCTCAATTGATCCCATGGTTGTTCCGGATCGTAGACGATATGATCGCCTCCGACATAAGCAGACATAAATAACTTTCCTCCGACAAAACGCATGCCGTATACTTCCCCTCCCGAGTTGCAGACGGAGGACGAATTCCAGTAGGTGCCGTCAACCGGATTGAAACGAAAAATCGTTTGTCCAAACCCGCACGCTCCCCAGATTTGTCCTTCCTCATCGACGGTAAGGGTATGGATACGCGTGGCTGGAGCGTCGACCGGGATCCGCTTCAGAACCGGTACCTCATCCAAGGAATTGATAATGAAATAATCCTGCCCCCGGACACCACCCCAACGTCCATTCGCTAGAGGGAACGCACGGATTTTATCTCCGCTCGGCAGTACAGCTTCACTTCGAGGCAACTTCTCCGCCCACTCCGGACCTTCCAGCCGCTCAAACGTCGTAGAATCATAAAATTGCCACTCTTGTTCTTTCACCGTACCGATAAATGTGGGGTTTGCTTCCCGAGCGGTGAAACCCGGTGTACCGAAATTTTGAAACGTACCGGATTCGATGTGATACGCTTTCAGGAATGGATCATCGTACCCGCCAGCCACGAGGATATATCCTGGCACAGCATTAAAATGACGACTGTAGAGATTTTTGGGATTATCCGAGACGCGCCCCAGGTTCTCTAACTTGTGCTCCTTCGGATCATAGCGCAGCAAGGAACAGCCCGGCCAAGTACCGCCATAAATCCGGTCATCCGATCCAAGCGTCATGTCCCAAAAATATTTCTCAGATGCGTCTCGTAGTGGCTCAGCCCATTCTCGGGTTCGTAAGTCCAGGCTATGCAGATAAGCATAGTTCGGACACGTGCCCACGATAAGCTTCTCATTATGCCAGTTGACAAGCCCCCAAGCCCCTTCGTCGCCCGGAAGTGCCAGGCTTTCCCCTTCACCGGTTTCGGTGTCGATGAAGATCAAGTTGCCGGTTTGTCCGGCGGCAAAGTTGGACAGTACGATTTTCTCACGACCATCGAACGGATCCGTAATCACGGTACTCGCTAAAATATTGAAGTTGCGACATGGTCTATTCATTTCCGTGATTCGGTTCCCTTTGTGATCAGCTACGTTCATCTTCATCACCCTTCCCAATATAAGTACATGTATTATACCTATACCTAAAGTATAGAAC
>NZ_CAJVCE010000073.1 GCF_910594985.1 Paenibacillus allorhizosphaerae | reverse complement strand
CCAATATGGAGTGCAGTAAATAATACAATTATTGTCAACGCGACGTTGCTTAGTTTCATTACATATTTGTTAAATAACCAGATTGCAAGAACCAACATAAATTGCCCAATTGCAAGAACCGAAATGTACAAATCCAAAGAAAAATGCCTACTAAAGATAGCAGTTATTAAAGATAAAAAGAATTGGGAGCCCATTCTATAGCCCATAACTTGATATAATTTCATTTGTGTTAACCATGGGCTATTAGCATCAGGTCGTGCCTCATCGAAGTAGCTATGAGTCAATAGATAGTCAGAGATAGAAAGGTATGTGAAAGCATCATTATAAAGATTTATTGCTTTGAATATTAATACTGGACTAAGGATAACAATTCCAGAAACAAATGCAAGACTGACTAACATTATTATATTTTTTGATGGTTGCCAACTAGACAGGTTTTTTGTACGAATCTCCCATGCTAAAGCTATCAAGCTCAAAAAAATAGATATTCCTAAAATGTAAATAGAGCTTCGTTCAAAGGTTAATCCAATAAAGCTTGACCAAGAACTAACTAATATTAGCCATAAAAATCCCAACAAAAAAGAAAGAACGAGCTTGCTATCTTTAAAAATGCCCCTGCCAAAAATTGAAGCTAACCAAATCCCTGAAATAAAAACAATCAATAAAACACAGACATAATATACAATATAAATCAATAAATTCACCTTCGTCTTTTATCTCTTTATTATCAATATATTCTTAAATAAATCATTAATGATAATAAGTCGGCTGAAAAAAATGACGTATTTAAATCGTCTAGTATGGTATATCATACTAGATATCACTCTCCGCTAAGTTGATGATAGTATTTTACTTAGATTCCCGGCAACTATACCAAAATCATGAGTTTCCTTCATATACTTTTTTGCATAATATCCCATCTTTTCACGAAGCAAATCATTATTCGTGAGTTCCAACAAATAAGCAAGCAACAACTCATTCTCATACTCATCAACGTCGACTTTCCATACACAATCATCTGGATATTCTATATAAGAACCGACATTCGATACTATACATGGAGTGCCATATCCTAAACTCCTTACCAATGTTGCAGAAGTCTCACCAAAAGTAGGCCATCTCAAATTGATACATATATCAGACGCTATAATATATTGTTTGAAGACATCTAATGTTGGGCCTTTAATTAGACTAACGTGCTTATTGAAGTCTAAATGTTTCGCTGCTTTATTTATATGTTGTTCCATCTCGGTACTACAATGACCTACAATATTAACGTGTATATTGTTATTCGTCTTTACTAATTCCGATAAAGCCCTTAGAATTACTTCTATTCTTTTATTTGGAATTACATTTCCAAATATTCCGATAGAAATCTTATTACAATCCAATCCTAAGTTCCTCTTGAACTCTTTCTTATTAACGTTTGATTCGTCCATCAAGATACCACTCGGTATAACAGTAATAACGCCTTTAAAGTCAGATTCAATCTCAATTTTCTCCTTAACCCAATGACTATGCACTAACACTTGATTACTCAACTCTACTACTTTTTTAAACATAGGGAATTCTTGATCATTAGGATAAGAAGCCTGATTTAGTAGTCTATCACCAGCTGCACTTCCATCCTGACCATGACAATAAGTTAATTCATTCACAAAACCGATCTTGTCGCCGCGCAAATATTTAGTATACATGTAGAATCCGTATAAATTAAGATCATGCAAAACTACATACCCTGGATAATCAATCATAGCATTATATATCCAAGAGTGTAGTTCATTATTCCCCATGTGGTACATTCTTAGTTTTATTTTTTCTAATCTTTCATAATTCGTCGTATAATCAAAAACTTCGAAATTTCGGGAAATAAAAGGGTTCTCAGGAGTAATACCATTTACAAATATTTTCACATCAAAAAAATGTCTTAGTTCTGTTAATAATTCCTCGCTATAATCTGAAATTCCTGAAGATTGAGGATTCAAAGGACTAAAGAAAGCTAATTCTAATTTATCTAATAGTTGTGATGCAGATTCAAATGAAGGGTATACAAGGTTATGAAAAACTTTTAGACTATCTAAGGTTGTTTTACTCCAACTAAACATTTCAGCTTGCTTAACGCCTTTAGTTTTATACGTCTCGGCAAATCCCTTTTCTTTAAGAAAAGAGTTAATAGCCGTAGCCATTGATTCATCATCATTAACATCAACTATAATGGCCGCATCTCCTGCTACTTCAGGAAGTGATGAACTGCTAGTTGTTACTACTGGCGTTCCACAACGCATAGCCTCTAGAACTGGCAAACCAAAGCCTTCATAAATAGATGGAAATACGAATACTTCGCATTCTTTATATAAAGCTACTAAACTATCATCACTTACAAAGCCTAAATATATTATTTGATCGGGAGTAATCCCCTTAGTTGTTGCATATTTGATGAGTTCTTCTCTTTCTGCTTCTTGTTTTATACCTGAAATGACCAATTTTATATCCGGAAATTCCCTAACGACTTGAGAAAACGCGCTAATTAAACCCTTGTTATTTTTTCTAGGATCATAACCGGTAAGGGAATATATAAATGGAGAGGAAATACCTAATTCTTTATTTATTAAAATTTTCTCATTCCCAGCACGTGACGCTTCATAAAGCTCTTCGTTTGTAGAAGCGTAAATAACATGAATTCGATCAGGATCAATTCCAAGATAGTTTACAAGATCTTTTTTTGAAGCCTCGGAAATTGTAAGGATACAATCGGCTTCAGCAATTAGTTTGCACCTAGAATCGTACAACCGTTGAATGTGTTGTGACCAATTATTATAATAGTGATCTTTCATTACTAAGGGGATTAAATCATACACTAAATAAGATTTTTTAATATTCACGCTCGTTATGTCTGGAACCTCAATGTCAAACATATGAGGGCTAGTAAAGTGTATAACGTCAATATTCTTTCGCTCCAGAAATTCCTCTAATGAATATACTTCCCAGTTGCGGTCTTCCATAATTCTTTGATCAAAATCAATAAATTGACTTGCGAAAGTAAATTCCCACTGCTCATTTTTTCTTCTCATCAAGTAATATCTATGGCTGCTATCTTGGTTAATAAGGCCTTTAATCCAGTTGTAAGTATAGATTCCAATTCCTCTATTTTTCTCAGGAGTATATAAAGTTTGAATATCAATTAATATTCTCATTTGATAAGACCCTCTCTTTGAAATCCCTTACTTACTAAAAAATTAATTATTCTCTCTGCAGTTTTAGGCCATGTATAATACTCTTCAACATACTTTTTTCCATTCATAGCCATGGATTTTGCCTTCTCCGAATCAGCTAATATGGACTCTAATGTTTCTTTGAAAGATGTATAGTCTTTGTAATATAAGCCCCCTTGACTTCTATCACAATGACCTTTAGTAACAGCGCAATCCTCATGCACGATAACCGGGGTATTACATAACCAACTCTCCATAATAACTATTGAAAAACTCTCCATTAATGAGGGTTGTATCAAAGCTAAAGCACCTGCAATGGAATCATACTTTTCTTCATCACTAACTTCTCCTACATGAATAATATTCTTAGAGGCTTTCATTGTTTCAATAATTTGTTCTTCTCCCTTACCAACAAACACTAATTTAATACTATTAGAGTTATTTTCAGTAAATTGATTAAAAAGTTGTATAAGTTGTGGCACATTTTTACCGGAGACTTGTCTACCTACATATACAA
>NZ_CAJVCE010000072.1 GCF_910594985.1 Paenibacillus allorhizosphaerae | reverse complement strand
TTATAGAGTTACGAAAAAAAAAGCAATCATCGCATTGCCAACGTGTATTAATCCATGTGCATTTTCCAGACTTGGTGGTGCAGATTACTTTAGATTTACTTTACTAAGTCCTATTGCCTTTATATATGGGTTTATTAGAATTATCTATCATATTTTAAAAGGGGATGATGGTGTAGAAGAAACAATGGAGGAATTGGGACAAACAATAAAACACAAATGGCGATTCCCATGGAAAATGAGAAGTAGCTTACGAGGGGCAGGGTTCGTTATTGATAAATTCGAGCCTGATTCGGTTTGTATTCCATGGTTTCCATTCATGCTTTCAATTATGAAATTTTTAGATCGTTACAGTCACTTGCCGCTCATCAGAGAGTGTGGATTAGGAAGCCATGTATTTGTATCGAAAAAATAATGTCTAATTTTATTGAGGTGGATGTTAGGAATGGCAGAAATAAAGTTTGTGAACAAAATTGATAATTTAGTTTTTTTGAAAAATATAATTGTAAGTTGTACGAATAAAGATGGTTTACTATCGAATAAAAAGAAAAGCGGGGGATTAATAGAAGGTATTCCGGAAAATGGATTATTGGGATTTATCGCAGAAAAAAATAAAGATGTACTGTTTTTATCAACTGGAGAATCGTATAAATTAATTAATGATGCGGGGTTAAATGTTCAAGAAATATCCGATTATACTGGTTATCCGGAAATGAAAACAGGACTTGTAAAATCACTTCATCCTAAGATCCATGCTGGAATTCTTGCACATAAATATACTTTAGAAGATGCTCAATTCATTGAGGAACATAATATAAAATACATTGATGCTATAATAATCAACTTTTACGATCTTCAGGCTACGTTAAATAATAAAAATTCAACAATTGAAATGATTAGACAAGCAATTGATATTGGTGGACCTTCAATGGGTCACAATGCAAGGAAAGCTTTTATCAGTACCGCACTAATAACTGAACCAGATCATTATTGTAAGTTGATAGCAGAATTAGCTAAATATAATGGGGCTGTATCTTTAGAAATGAGAATCGAGCTTGCTAAACTGGCATCAACTAGAATAACTGAGTATCTAATAAAAGTTGATGCTGCAATTCAACAATTAGAGATTCAAGATGTATTGAATTCATACCAGGTACAGGTTTAATAAAAAGAGAAAAAATAATTTTCGAGAAATAATCTAATTGAGGATCGAAAATGCTGAATCTACGGCTGCTCATGAAAAAAGTAGTATGTCGTTGAGAAAAGCATAATCGCTCCAATCAACTTTTAAAGCAGACAAACGTAAATAGTTATGAAGAAACAAATTACATTTAATGAGGTGAGTAATTTGAAATTATTTACTGATGAAGAAAAGGCTCAAATAAGTGATTATGGCAAGCAAGTAATTGATTATAGACGAACAGGTATTAGTTTAAATCATATTATTGGATGTCCATTAGATTGTGGGTATTGTGTTCGTCATTTTTGGGGTAATTTTGAAATGAAAGTTCCTCAGTTGTTATGTACTGATGACGAAGCTGTGAAATTGCTATTAAACCATAAGTATTTTGTTCCAAATGATACTACGGTTCAGTTTTTACATAAAGCAACAGACCCATTTTTGCCTGCGGTAAAGCCCCATACTTTTAATGTACTAAAAAAATTAGATGATCTAGGGCTAGAAAATATTGTTACTTTTATTACACGTTTTATCGTAACGGAAGAAGATATGAATTTTCTGGAAAGTTTGAGAAATATTAGAGTGGCACTGTTTTTTACATATTCAGGAATTAAAGATCAAAAGATAGAACCAATAGCTAATTCTGGTATTACACTTAATTCTATCAGAACAGCATCAAAATATAAGAATAAAGTGAAGATTATTCAATACTGGAGGCCTATAGTTGCTGGGTGGAATGATGATGATGAAACAATAGAACATGTATTAAGTATCAGCAGTTTGTTTGATGCTATTGTGTATAAAGGCTACAGACAACGAGAAGAGAATAAGTCATATCTAAAAAGTAAGGGTGTAGAAATTTATGATCAAATGCAATATTCAAAAATTGTAATTGAAGGTATAGAAGAGAGAATAATGTCTAAATATAAAAAATTAGATATTCATACGCCGATATTTAAGAAAACTTCTTGCGCCATATCTTATGTTCACAGTATTGCAGATTACAATGGAAATTATGGTACAAAAGATCTATGTCATTTTTGTCCGGATGAACAAAAAAGGCGATGCGCTTCCTCAAAAAAATTACCTTCACTTGATAGTATTAAATACTCTCTGAAACAACATGGATACGATGCAAACTATAAAATAGAAGAAGACAACATTTATATAAGTGGTTTGAGCAAAGAGGACAGGTATTTTATGCAGCATGTATTAAAATATCCTCTACTTGAGATAAATTAAGATTCTGAGGGACCAGGAGGATTAGATGAATGCTGATTTTGGGGGTAGGCGGTTCAAGTCATGATTATTCAGCTTGTCTAGTTGAGGATGGTAACATTAAAGTTGCTATCGAAGATGAAAGAATCACAAGAATTAAGCATTCTAGAAATCTAGGGATAAGAGCTTCAAAAAGCAGAGCTGTATATTACTGTTTAGACACGTACGGCAAAACTCTTGATGATGTAGATTTGATAGTTGGTAATGATCTTCTTGACTTAAATCCAGCATACTATTACAGGTTTCGCGATAGAATTATACTAATAAATCATCATCTATCACACGCTTGCAGCGCTTTTTTTGTTTCCCCGTATGAAAATGCCGCAATACTAATAGTTGATGGCCATGGCAGTATGTTTGATACAAGCCCAGGTTCAGAAACTTTGCTTACAGAGACAATTACCTACTATTATGGAGAAGGAAATAATATTACAGAAATAAAGAAGATCAACTCAAAAATGAAGAGAGTTCGCCCAACAACGATAGAAGATTCCATTGGACGTTTTTATCAAAGGCTTGGGACTGAAATTGGTTTTCCATTTACCGAAGAAGGAAAGACGATGGGGCTAGCACCTTATGGGACAACAAAATACGTGGATGAGTTTTCCAGATACTACTCAATGGATGGAGAAGGTAACTTTAAACAAACATTCGAGCAGAAAAATAATATGATAAAATTCATTTCGAATGAACTGTTAAAAGCAGAGAATAACGATGTCTCTTTTCAAATCAAAGCAGATGTTGCCTACGCCGGACAGTATCATCTAGAACAAGCTATTATAAAAGCCGCGAACTTTATTTATCAAAAGACAAAATGTAAAAATCTATGTCTAGCTGGTGGTGTCGCGCTAAATAGTGTTGCTAATTTTAAAATACTTGAGAATACGCCTTTCGAAAACATCTTTATCCAGCCTGCTGCCGGTGATGCGGGCACATCCATTGGAAGTGCGTTGTATGGTCATTATGTTATAAAAGGGAATGTGAGGAGCCCTGCATCCATTCCATTTTCTCCTTATCTAGGGAAATTATATAAAGATAGCGACATAATCGAACTGTTAAAAGAGTATAGTAGTGAAATTTTTTTTCAAAAACCAGAAGATATATATACAGAAGTGTCAAAATTAATTTCAGAAGGGAATATTATAGGCTGGTTTAATGGACGTTCAGAAATTGGTCCACGTTCTTTAGGTAACCGTAGTATTTTGGCTGATGCAAGAAATAGAAATATGAAAAACATTATTAATGAAAGGATTAAACATCGTGAGATGTTCCGTCCTTTTGCACCGGTTGTTCTAGAGGAAAAGCAGTCAGAATATTTCGATTTAAGTCATCCGTCGTACTATATGTTATTAGTTCCTCCCATTCATGTTGAAAAAAGAAATATCATTCCCTCTGTTGTTCATGTCGACGGTACTGGTCGGGTACAAACGGTAAACAAGGATTTAAATCCTCAATTACATAGTCTACTAACTGCTTTTTATAATATAACTAATGTTCCAGTTTTATTAAATACATCATTTAATGATAATGGTGAACCG
>NZ_CAJVCE010000071.1 GCF_910594985.1 Paenibacillus allorhizosphaerae | reverse complement strand
GGCTCGACGGTTGGTCAGCCGGATGACGTGATGATGTCAGTGGGCTCCGACATTGATGTTGTCGTTGTTACCTCTGAAGCAAAACCACCTCTGAAACTGGGGAAGTTCATCTACCGTGATGCGCTGATCGAAATAACCTTCTTAACGTGGAACGAGATCGCCTCTGCCGAGGAGGTTCTGACATCGTACCACCTAGCCGGCAGCTTCCGCGTGGATACCATCATTGCAGATCCTACCGGACAGCTGCGCGGCTTGCAGCAGAAGGTGTCGCGGCATTTTGCCGAGAGGGAATGGGTGTGGCGCCGCTGCGAAAACGTTAGGCAGAAGATAGAGCATGGGTTACGGAACATCGATCTGACTGCACCATGGCATGACCAGATTATGGCATGGTTGTTCATGACCGGAGTCACCACACACGTCCTTCTCGTCGCAGCTCTTCGCAACCCTACCGTGCGGCTTCGCTACCTGGCTGTGTACAACATGCTTCAGGAGTTCGGGCGAACCGACATCTATCCGGAATTGTTGAGGCTGCTGGGCTGCGAGCATTGGACCTCGCAGCGCACCAGCCATCATCTGAGCGCGCTTGCCCGTACCTTCGACGTCGCCGCGGCGCACGCCAAGACCCCATTCTTCTTCAGCAGTGACATCACCGCCGCTTCACGACCGATTGCGATTGACGGTAGCCGTAACCTTATCCGCGATGGATATCACCGCGAAGCGGTGTTCTGGATCGGGGCGACCTTCGCCCGGTGCCACAAAATACTCTCCACAGATGCCCCAAAACTACAAGTTGAGCTAGCTCCGGCGTTTGAGGAATTCGTCATCGACCTCGGCATCACCTCGTCCGACACTCTTGTGCGTCGTGCCGAAGATGTGCTGCAGTTTCTACCGCGGCTCTGGGACGAGGCCGAATCGATTATGCTCGCCAATCGGGAGATTTTGTAGTTTGGTATAATCGGATCCGCTCACTGTGCAGGCTCCATTGCTCAACTAACTGGGTACGATAGTTGAACGCGATTTTAAACAACTTTATTTCTAACCCGGCCCCGCATATAGGTCGGGTTTACTGCATTTTTTGCGACTATTTAAACAACTTTATTATCAGGGAATACATCGCGGTCACTTCCGAGCACCGTTCGGGATGCCTGGTCTGGCGGCAAACTACTTGCAGCGAGGGAGCAAGGGCCTTCGTCGGTGCAGCGGAGGATCTGGGAGACCGCAGCTTCTGGTGGCGAATCAAAGAGCAGCCCCCAATATTAATGATAAATAATCTGGTAGATGAATGTACATGGGACTGCATGGCTTGTTCCTTATCGGTGGGACGACATTTAGTTATATATGGGAACGCTTGTTTTCATTTGATGCAAAACATGGTATGCTTATGCGTAATCAAACAGGATTTCGGGTGAGAGCATATGCTACCGATTATTCGCATTTCCGTACGTGCACTGGTCGAATACGCGTTTCGCAGAGGCAGTCTGGAGTCTGGCTTTCACGCGGCACCTACGTTCTCAGAAGGGACGCTTGCGCATCAGAAGCTGCAAAAGACGTACGGAGAATCGGACCTCAAGGAAGTACCGCTGCAGCAGGAATTCGAATGCGGGGACTTGCGTTTTCGGCTGGAAGGGCGCTGCGATGGCATCCGATTCCCGGAGAACGAACTTGTCGCTATTGAAGAAATTAAGTCCACTTTGCAGGATATTAAACGTATTGAGGAACACGCGCACCCCGAACATTGGGCGCAGGCACAATGTTATGCGTATATGTATGCCGTGAAGGAAGGCTTATTGAAGCTGGGTGTGCAGCTGACCTATGTGCAGCTGGATGCTGACGAACAAATTCATTTTCGGAAGGAGCAGACGACTGAGGAACTGGAAGGTCTAGTGCTTGGAATGCTGCAGGTATATACACCATATGCAAGATTGATGGCCAAGCACGAACAGGAACGGAACGAGAGCGCGCGGAGCCTGCCGTTTCCTTATCCGGCCTACCGGGAAGGGCAGCGTAAGTTGGCCGGTGCCGTTTATACGGCGATCGCCGAAGGGAAAGATTTATTCGCAAGAGCTCCGACCGGAACCGGCAAAACGATCTCGACCTTGTTCCCGGCCGTTAAAGCGATCGGGCAAGGGCATCTTCAACGAATCTTCTACATAACGGCCAAAACGATAACCCGGACTGCGGCGGAGCATGCGATGCGCGCCATGGCGGATGCTGGCTTACGGACGAAGACCGTCACGCTGACGGCGAAGGAAAAAGTATGCTTCAAGGACGAGGTGCGCTGCTCGAAGGAGTACTGCGAATACGCAGATGGCTTCTACGACCGGCTTAACGGCGCGATGCTAGACATGCTGGAGAGTGAGGCATCGATGGGCCGCGAGGTGATTGAACGGTATGCACACAAACACCGGGTATGTCCGTTCGAGCTGTCAATAGAAGCGGCATACGCCGCGGATGCGGTCATCTGCGACTATAATTATGTGTTCGATCCGCGTGTGTCGTTGAAGCGGTTGCTGCAGGAGCAGCGCAAGCATACCGCTCTGTTGGTGGATGAAGCGCATAATTTGGTCGACCGGGCAAGGGACATGTTTTCTGCGGAGCTAGTAAAATCCGATTTTCTCCATCTTCAGCGGGAAAGCAGGGGCAAGCAACGAGAGCTTGCCCAGGCGGCGAAGGCATTGAATGAAATATTTATCGAACTGCGCAAGGAGGTGGGGGAGCGGACGCATTCGCTGCTTGACGGTCCGCCGCAGAGCTTGCTTGAACGGTTAGAGTCTTTTGCCGAAGCAGCCGAGCAGACGCTTGTTGCAGGCGGGGAAGAAGAAGGACTGACGCTTTTGAAAGATGTTTATTTCGCGGCGCAAAGCTTCCTTCGAATCGCGAAGCTGGCGGATGAACGGTTCGTCACCTATGCCGAAGTCGAGCGCAGCGAGGTCAGAGTGAAGCTGCTATGCCTAGATCCGTCGCAGCTGCTGCGACATATGAGCAATGGCTATCGGGCAAAAATTTTTTTCTCGGCAACGCTGTCCCCGTTCGGCTTCTACAAGGATGTACTCGGTGCCGGGGAGGACGATTATACGTTTGCGATTCCATCCCCCTTCTCGAAGGACCAATGGGAGGTGAGTATCGCGGCGTTATCGACGCGATACCGAGACCGTGAAAGCTCGATGGCCAGACTGGGATCACTGCTTCGCGAGCGGATCAGCAGGCGTAATGGTTGCTACATGGTCTTTTTTCCTTCGTTTGATTATTTGCAGGCCGGAGTGGCTGCGTACGAAGAGGAAATTCCGGACGCCGATATCCTTGTTCAGACCAATACGATGTCGGAAGAGGAGCGGGAGTGGTTTCTGGACGCGTTCCAGGCGGGAAGGGCGAGGACGTTAGTCGGCTTTGCCGTATTGGGAGGCATATTTTCGGAGGGAATCGATCTGCAAGGGGACCGGCTGACCGGTGTCATTATCGTTGGTGTTGGGCTACCACAAATCGGACTGGAACGTGATCTGATGAAAAACTATTACAACAGAACAGGACGGGACGGCTTTGATTACGCATATGTTTTTCCGGGCATGAACAAGGTGCTGCAAGCGGGCGGCAGGCTGATTCGATCGGAGCGGGATCGTGGTTCTCTCGTACTTGTCGATGATCGGTATTTACAGCCCAAATACATACAATTGCTTCCTGAAGAGTGGCGAGTTTAATTGGTAAAAATCGGGATATGGTGTATCAGGCATAAATGGTTAATTCTTTATATTAGGGGGTTCAACTTGGGAAAGGCAAAGGTATTAAAGAGACCTACTCGAGATGAATTTGTACTCGCCAACCAATTAACTGAAGCGAAACTAGAAAATTCCGAAATCGTGCTAACGGTTTGGGGATGGGAAGAACCAGTACGTGGTTTGATTACAATAATGGATTCACGAACAGAAAAGGTGCACGTCCAAAGAAGCGGAGAAACTTTGAAGGTACTGTTCATGGATATAATGAAAGTTGATTTCCCAAGAGATTAAACCTTCTTTGAAATACTGAACAAGTAATTCTCCTTGTTTCTTTTGTTTAGTGTAATATCGGATGACGGGATAAAGTTTTTGTCATTTATGTCATAAGGTTCTTGTCAACCGATAGTAGTTGAGCATTGTCGGGTGACAAGAACTTGATCCCATTCCCGACGAACTAGATTCAACATTTTTTCGTTAAACATTCCTGTAGGTGCTAAGAGATTCAATTTGCATAAAAATAGTCGCCTCGCTAGGATGAGTATGTACTGGGTTGCAGCCCTCAGAACTCACACCTAGGAGGCGTTATCATGAAGTCTAGACTAATTAAGGCTCAAAATCAACGTGTTGAACGTATTTCCACTTCCACTCTTGTCATTG
>NZ_CAJVCE010000070.1 GCF_910594985.1 Paenibacillus allorhizosphaerae | reverse complement strand
TAAAAAAACACTAAAGCTGGGCTTAGTTTCGTATTGCCAATTTTAGATCTATGCTATGTGAAATTTTCGGGGTAGCTCAATAAGAAACTTTAGATTTTTTCTTTTCGAACACGAATATGCCCCAATAAAAAAGCAAATACAATAAAGCAGTAATTATATAAAAAGTCCATATGGCTCCTTGTTTCATCTCGCTTATCAGATGTTCAAATTCATTCATTCCTTTTTGTCGCCCAACACTGTTAAATACTCCAACTATCGGGATAGTTATGGTAATGACTACCATTGCGATAGACAAACTGACGATTTTCTTTCGACACACATTCCATATAGCTGTCCCTAATGTGGTTGATAAAAACAAGTAAAAAATTGCCCAAACCCAATTAGGTAATGTCTCCCAATACATTGTTAACCTCCTTAAATCCCCAGATTTTTACTGCTAAAATCTCCTACTTCAATGGCACTATAATAATTCCTTTTCTCGAAGTAGCTTTTTTAATACTTCGCTTGAAGAAAAAGTGGCAACTGGCCCATAGAACGTTTGATAAGTAAGCACGTCACCTGGTAGTGAGTATTTTGCGAATGCCAAGTTCTCATATTCATTAGTTTTAAAGGCTAATTCCCATCCCCCCTTATTGTAAGGGATAAATTTACCGTTTTTAGCTTCTACTAACCAATACTGATTTGTTGCAAGCTTGTATTTTAAATCCTTCATAAGCTCCGTTATGACTTTGCTATCTTCCGTCAAAAGGACTTCTTCTGTTTCAGTTTTTATGTACACTTGCTTTACCTTCTGAAAATCTTGATTCTGCCAAGCACGTTGTCGTTCAAACAATACCCTTCTTACATCATCATCGACATAGTTCCAAATGGAAAATGAAATAATACCGAGTCCTAATATCAAAAAAGTAATAACAACCTTTCTTATCACAGGAACACTTCCATTCAGAGTTTTTAAGGGGAATATACCCAAGATAACAGACGTACAGAATAACCATCAAGTTGCGGAATCCTGCCCTTTAGCTTAACGGCAGAAGGAGCAGCTGCAGCAAACTGCTCCTGGATTGCTGAACTATCGGGCCAAGTGGGGATTTTCTTATTGAATCAAGTGCACTTTTTAGGTCTGTTTCGTATCCGATTGGATGCCGGTGTCTGGATTAAAGAGGTAATAAGCGGACTCCTGGCTGCCGCTCTGAATTAAGCGCCGTGATTTTATTATCAACTAATATCGTCTTTCCGCAAAAGAAATTTGGCGCGATATGTCAACCCACTAAACTTAATTTATACTAAAATAACTAGAAATTATGGATTCAGTTACCAATCTATACCCTTGTCCAGTTTGGATCTGTGTAAGTAACGTTTAAGTTAGCTTGAAATCTTAATGCACTAACAAAAGAAGAAATTATAGAAGGATCAAGAATCTGCAAGTTTGTTAGACATGTACGCAATGCATTCCTATATACCGGGAAACTTTGTGAAATGATATTGTTAATACGCCCGCTTTGAAAATCTTCAGCTCTTAAATTAGATAAAGAAACTCTCGACAAAATATAAGCTGCTACAGTCTCCCTTTGGCTTCGCATACACGTTCTTACTCCTAATTGTTCATTATATAATGATTCAAATTCAGTCGGTACTGTAACATTGAATGTAAGAACAGCTCTTCCATTTCTTCTCTGTGTACATTGGACGGGGACAGATTCCAACCTTTCTCTAAGGCATCTTCGTGTTATCGGATCCCGACGCTCACAGAATCTCCTAAGTGTTCGGCAGAAAGTTCCGCTTCTAAATACCGTTCCTGCTGCATCAATAGGTATTAATCGAACTGGAATATCACTAGTCCGAAAGTTTCTAGGTCGTATAATCACAGAAGTATAATATCCTCTTGGTGTTACTTTCCAGGTTTTATTAACTATCAAGTTTTTGTTTTTTTTCTTAAGAAAGTTCTTGTCGTTTTGTTTACGATCAACTACGAATTTTTTTCTACTTTTCATGCATTTCTCTCCTCTTCATTTCTTTGATGGAGTAGCCACGATAATATATGTGCAGCTTTTAAAAATTGCTTGGTTTATTATCATTATCATGATATTTAGGCATAAGTTTGAAAATTAAACCCGAAATACAAAAATTATACTCCAAGCTATAATTAGTCAAATTACAATAAAACCTTCTAAACTGATATTATCAATCGAGCATCAAGGACATTGAATTGATCGTTAAGACTTATTTTAAAAACAATGACTATGTATTTACTTATGATACGGCTCACCGCCCATGATCTTAAACTATCCTGCCAGTTACTTTAACGGATATAAAAGTGGAGCTGCCCCCGGCAGCTCCGCACTATCGTTCCTCGTTAGCGTAACGTAGTAAAAACGTTATAAGCGTTTTGCAAAATGTCGTATTGCCACTAGCTACACTTCTTCCTATAGTGAGGATCTTTTTCATTTAAGCTCCCCGTTGTGTCGTTTGACACTCTGCCCCGGGACAAGCAAGTTCTACATGTGGGTGGTTAGTTCATTGTTCAAGATGGGCAGGAGCATCTCCAGACGTTCTTTAACATCAATCGTCTCGAGGATTTCCTGCTTATCTTTAATTTTCAAGGACAGATGGCTGCAGATGACGTCTGCAAATAGTCTTTGAGTTAAGGCATGAATTTCCATTGAAATCACTACTTATGATAGCCGGCATTCCACGTAGCACATATTATTACTGGGAGAAGAATAGGGGGAAATCGGATCCCGGTATAGAACTAATACAACAAATCCAATCCATTTTTGACGAGCATGAGGGGCGCTATGGTTATCGCCGTATTCGAGATGAATTGGTGAACCGTGGTTATACTGTGAATCATAAAAAAGTACAACGAATCATGAAAGAATTGAGTTTAAAGTGCCATGTCCGTATGAAGAAATATCGTTCATACAAAGGAACAATAGGTAAAATTGCACCAAATCTCTTAGACCGTCAATTTACGGCAGAAAAACCAAATAAGAAATGGGTAACGGACATTACAGAGTTCAAATTATTTGGCGAAAAACTTTACTTATCACCTGTCTTAGACTTATTTAATGGAGAGATTATTGCGTATACACTCGATTCGAGACCAGCCTATTCCCTGGTGTCCATGATGCTCGAGAAAGCATTTAAACGGGTATCAGAAAACGATGAGCTTCTCCTACATTCTGATCAAGGCTGGCATTACCAGATGAAACAATATCGTCAAGCCTTACAAGAAAAAGGGATCACGCAAAGTATGTCCCGTAAAGGTAATTGTTACGACAATGCGGTAATAGAGAATTTTTTTGGTATACTGAAATCCGAATTTCTCTATTTAAAGCAATTTGAAAGTGTTGAACAATTTAAACGAGAATTAGCAAAATATATCGATTACTACAATCACAAACGAATAAAGGCAAAATTAAAAGGCATGGGTCCAGTTCAATTCCGTACTCATACCTTACAAGCTGCATAATAAAATGATTTGTCTAACTTTTGGGGGTCACTTCACGGCGGCGTCTGCTCCCTGGATAAATTGAAAATTTCAATGGTATTGCCTTTTGTTAATGGTAGCAAAGGTCCCATAGTTTCCTACTCAAACAAGCGCGTGGAAACTGTGGTTCATATTTGTTCGGAGGCTTTCTTCCAATCCTTGAGCATAACAGTGGTGAGCAAGTAGGGTCGCCCGAACACTTCGTTCATCACCTGCTCCACAAGCTGCTTGTTAGCCGGCTTCTCCGTAGTCTCTCTATGCATGACGCTCTTAAAAGCGATCAGCACTTTGCCTTCGCTTACCGATACAGGTTCCCCGTCGACCAGCCAGGCGTGAACCGTTATTTTCTGCTCCTTCACCCGGCTGTGCACCTGATTCCACTTCCCAAGTACAGCTCGCAGCTCCTCTGACATACTCATCACCCTCCAGATGTTAGTTAGGTTCATACGGAATCAGTCGTATATTGTCCCATCACTTTGCCTTTTCGAATGATAAATCTCAACAGTTTCCAAAGAATACATTCTGTAAAAATAATCCATTACCTTCTATCGATATGTAGTCTCTTTTCCAATGTTTTCTGCAGTGGCGCTCTGTCAAGCTATCCTGCCCTTTAGCTCCCTCAGAGAATAAGGATTTTCTCACGAATGCTCGCTCATTCGCAGGATTTCACGTACCATGTTTAAGTAGGAGTTTAAATGAGTAGATAGTGTGGTTGGGCAGATCCGTTTGAGCGCATGCAGGAACAGAAGGTGCTAATTTATTTACAACATCTTCCATGAAAAGCTTTTGCTGCACGTCTCTCTCCACAAGGTCCTTGGGATTCACTCTCCCAAATCTCGACGGGTCTATGCCCTCACATTCCTTCGTCCTATCTATCCAAGGTGTGAAGTCCGATCAACGTTAACGGAACGGGTCTAAGCCCTAAAGCGCAATAATCTCGGTACTCCGTGCTTTCTTTGTGAAATCCTGCGAATGAGCCAATCTACGTGTTTGGGTTGCGATTTTAGTTTTAAGCTGCTAACGGCAGCTGAGCCTTATCTACGGAGAATTCTTGTCCTTCTTTCGCCATGGCTACAAGCATCCGAGC
>NZ_CAJVCE010000069.1 GCF_910594985.1 Paenibacillus allorhizosphaerae | reverse complement strand
GTTTCTGACAATGTATGACGTTAAAAGCTATCAAGAACGAAAAAACCCGCGGGCATCGGTTGAAGCCTTTAAAACTGCTTTCGAACCAAATGATTTATCGGTTGGATTGGTCATCAAAATAAACACCTTAAAGCAAAATTTGGAAGAAATTGATGTATTAAATGATTTAATAGCAGATTATAAAAATATATATTTAATAAAAGAAACATTAAATCGTGAAGATACAAATGCATTAATTTCTGTTACCGATAGTTATATATCACTTCACCGAAGTGAGGGATTTGGTCTCGGATTAGCAGAAGCTATGTATCTAGGGAAGCCAGTCATTGGAACCAACTGGTCATCTAATACGGATTTTATGAATCAGGACAATTCCTGTCTTGTGAATTATAAATTAATACCAGTTGGTAGAGACTATGGTCCATATAAATCTTATCAAGTATGGGCTGATCCAGATATTAATCATGCAAGCTATTACATGAAACGATTAGTTACCGATGTTGAATATCGTCAAGAAATTTCGAAAAATGGGGAAAATACAATTAAAACACACTATTCTCCAAAAACCGTTGGAACATTAATTAATAAAAGACTGCAATATATAAATTCTTGGTACTTAAAATAGATTGGCCTCTAAAAAGAGGTGATTGGAGGAACTCGCTTGAAGGGAGTTATTTTAGCAGGTGGCACAGGTACGAGATTATACCCTTTAACCAAAGTTACAAATAAACATTTATTACCTGTAGGAAGGTATCCTATGATTTTCCACGCGATATCTAAACTTAAAGAAGCTGATATTCAAAATATTTTAGTCGTTACCGGTAAAGAACATATGGGAGATGTTGTGAATTTATTAGGTAGCGGTAATGAAATGGGAGTCAGCTTTACTTTTAAAGTTCAAGACGAAGCTGGCGGTATTGCCCATGCTCTAGGTCTTGCAGAGCAATTCATAGGAAATGAAAAGATGGTTGTTATCTTAGGCGACAATGTTTTTTCAGAAAGTATTGTTCCTTATGCGAATAATTTTAAAATGCAACCACGCGGGGCAAAAATTTTAATTAAAGAAGTACACGACCCGCAACGGTATGGTGTTCCCCAAATATCGAACAATTTTATTATCAATATTGAAGAAAAGCCCAAAAATCCTAAAAGCAATTACGCCGTTACAGGTATATATATGTACGACAGCTCTGTCTTTGATATTATAAAAACTTTGCATCCATCCGAAAGAGGAGAATTAGAAATTACGGATGTTAATAATTTCTATATCGCAAAGAGCCAACTTACTTATGATATTCTTGGGGGATGGTGGACAGACGCAGGAACCCATTTATCGTTAACTAAAGCAAATGAACTGGCACAAGAAATTGTGCTGCCTAAAGAATTCGGTTACTTAAGAAATGAGAGGATAATGTAATGAGGACTGTTGAAACTCCGTTTGCCGGTGTATATATTATAGAACCCCAAGTACATGGCGATCAAAGAGGTTTTTTTATGGAAAGTTATAATAACAGGACGTTTCAGCAACTTGGTTTCAATCATACTTTCGTACAGGATAATCACTCCCTATCTATAGAGGCAGGAACGATCCGTGGTCTTCACTATCAAAATAGCCCGATGGCTCAAACCAAATTAGTTCGTGTTATTGCTGGAGCTATTTACGACGTTGTTGTTGATTTACGCAAAACATCTTCCACTTTTGGACAGTGGATGAGTGTAATTCTTAGTGAATCAAATAAGCGACAACTTCTAGTTCCAGTAGGATTTGCACACGGTTTTTGTACGATTACGTCAAATACACAGGTTATATATAAAGTCGATGAGTTGTATTCGCCCCAGCTAGATAGAGGTATATTGTGGAATGACCCGGAATTAAACATCGATTGGCCGACATCAATTCCAATCCTTTCGGATAAAGATAACATGCATCCATTATTAAAGGATGCGGATATTTATTTTGATTAATGAGGTGATGATCCTTGAGAATATTAGTTACTGGTGGGGCAGGATTTATCGGTAGCAATTTCATAACCTATATGATCAATAAATACCCGGATTATGAAATTATTAACTTAGATGCTTTAACTTATGCGGGGAATTTAGAAAACCTTAAGCATATACAAGATCATCCTAAATATTTATTTATTAAGGGAGATATAGCAGACCCGAGAATCGTTGATGATGTTTTCCAACGGAGTATTGATATTGTAATCAATTTTGCTGCAGAATCTCATGTTGACAAAAGTATTTCTGATCCTGGTGTTTTCATCCGAACCAATGTCATGGGAACCCATGTTTTGTTGGAAGCAGCAAGGAAATATAGAGTTGGGAAATTTATACACATATCAACGGATGAGGTATATGGGACATTAGGGGATACCGGACTATTCACGGAAACGACCCCATTAGCACCAAATAGTCCATACTCTGCAAGTAAAGCAGGAAGTGATTTATTAGTCCGTTCCTACCACGAAACGTATGGTTTAAACATTAATATTACACGTTGCTCAAATAATTACGGTCCATATCAATTTCCTGAAAAGTTAATTCCTTTAATGATTACCAATGCGTTACAAAATAAAGAACTTCCTGTTTATGGTGACGGTCTTAACGTTAGAGATTGGATTCATGTTAAAGATCATTGCAGTGCAATCGAAACCGTTATGCTTAAGGGCAAAAACGGGGAAATCTATAATATAGGCGGCCGTAATGAAAGAACGAATATTGAAATTGTTAAAACCATATTAATCGAATTGGGCAAACCGGAATCTTTAATCACTTATGTTGAAGACCGACCCGGCCATGACAAACGTTATGGTATTGATGCATCAAAGATTATAGACCAACTGGGGTGGATTCCTGAATATAACTTTTTTACAGGCATTAAAGCCACTATCAATTGGTACAAAAATAATATGGATTGGTTACAACGAATTCAAACCGCAGCATACCAGGATTACAACAATCAAACCTGTGTATCAAGCAAGGTGTAAAAATGAAAATATTGGTGACAGGTGCCGGCGGCCAACTAGGACAAGATGTTGTTGCATTGTTTCAAAAAGATCCTACTATGTCCGTCATAGGTCTTGGTCGATATGAATTAGACATAACAAAAATGGAGCAATGTTTGCATCAGATAATGTTACATCAGCCGGATGCCATTGTACATTGCGCTGCCTATACTGCGGTTGATCAGGCGGAAAGTAACGAAGATCACGCTTATATAGTGAATGCTGTTGGAACTAGAAATTTAGCCGTTGCTTCGGAGAAATATGGAATAAAGTTATGTTATATTAGTACAGACTATGTATTTGACGGTCAATCGGATAAACCATATAAAGAGTACGATCGTACGGATCCGGTAAATGTATACGGAAAAACCAAGTATGCGGGGGAACAGTTAGTTACCAGCTTAACAACTCGTTATTTTATTGTTCGAACATCATGGGTATATGGAATGCATGGAAATAATTTTGTTAAAACCATGTTGAAATTAGCCCATGAAAGAAAGCAGTTAAAAGTTGTAAATGATCAAATAGGATCTCCTACTTATACAGAAGATCTCGCATTATTTTTATATGAGCTAATTCAGACTGAGAAATATGGTATCTATCATGGTACAAACAAAGGTTGCTGTTCATGGTATGAATTCGCTAAAGCGATTATGGAAGAGAGCGGATTGGCCATTATTGTAGCTTCCTGTACTACAAAGGAATTCCCAAGACCGGCACCGCGGCCAAGTTACTCGGTTTTGGATCATTTATCTATTCGGACAAATGGTTTTGCGGATTTTAGGCCTTGGAGAGAAGCACTTAAAGAATTTTTATTAAAGTTAGGAAATCAACTGTCATGAAAAAAGTTAGCATTCACATTGTTACTTTTAATAGTGAAGCTTATATCCGTGATTGTCTCGAGTGTGTTATGAAACAAACTTATCCTATTGAACAAATCATTATTGTAGATAATAATTCTCAAGATGGTACCTTGACGATTCTTGAAGATTTTAAAGGTAATATTATGGTTGTAAGAAACGATGAGAATGTCGGTTTTGCTTCAGGACATAATCAAGCTATCCGTATGTCATCCAGTGATTATTTTCTAGTCCTAAATCCAGATGTGAAGCTTTGTCCTGATTATATTTTATGTTTGATCCGAATTTCGGAAATGGACTCTAAAATAGGGAGTCTTACGGGCAAATTATTATTAGGTCAGTCTCCAGATCAAATTGATAGTACTGGTTTAATAATTACGAAGTCGAGAAGAGCGTTCGACCGCGGCGCTAGCCAATCTTCCGAATTCGTCTTTGAAGAAGAAGTGTTTGGGGTATCAGGAGCCGCAGCGTTTTATAATCGTGAAATGGTAAAAGATATCAGTATTGATGATTGTTTTTTTGACGAAGATTTTTTTGCCTATAAAGAAGATGTAGATGTAGCTTGGAGGGCAAGATTATTAGGCTGGAAAGCTTATTATTCACCGGAAGCATTAGCCTACCATGAAAGAGGATGGAAAAAAGAATCAAGAAGTCAAATTCCATTAAGAATTCGCAGATATTCATATATAAATCGTTACAAAATAATAGTAAAAAATGATCACTGGTTGTATGTATTAAAACATATTATTCCTAT
>NZ_CAJVCE010000068.1 GCF_910594985.1 Paenibacillus allorhizosphaerae | reverse complement strand
CAAATCCTGCCCCCGCAACCAATTTTACTTAGTGTGGAGCCGTGGTGTAGAGGCCTAACATGCCTGCCTGTCACGCAGGAGACCGCGGGTTCGAATCCCGTCGGCTCCGCCATTATTTTTTTACTGAAATAAACGAGAATCTAATGGTTCATCGAACAAGTTTACAAAACGTACAAAATGTATTATAATGGCTCGGTAGCTCAGTCGGTAGAGCAGAGGACTGAAAATCCTCGTGTCGGCGGTTCGATTCCGTCCCGAGCCACCACTTACGCCGCTGTAGCTCAATTGGTAGAGCAACTGACTTGTAATCAGTAGGTTGGGGGTTCAAGTCCTCTCGGCGGCACCAGTTAATTTCATATGGAGGCTTAGCGAAGTGGCCAAACGCAGCAGACTGTAAATCTGTTCTCTGACGAGTTCGGTGGTTCGAATCCATCAGCCTCCACCATTAATTATAGGGGCATAGTTTAAAGGTAGAACAAAGGTCTCCAAAACCTTTGGTGTGGGTTCGATTCCTGCTGCCCCTGCCAATCACATATTATGGCGGTCGTGGCGAAGTGGTTAACGCATCGGTTTGTGGATCCGACATTCGAGGGTTCAATTCCCTTCGACCGCCCCATAATTTTTACTAGCATTGGGGATTAGCCAAGCGGTAAGGCAACGGACTTTGACTCCGTCATGCCTAGGTTCGAATCCTAGATCCCCAGTTTTATATGCGGAAGTGGCTCAGGGGTAGAGCATCGCCTTGCCAAGGCGAGGGTCGCGGGTTCGAATCCCGTCTTCCGCTCCAACGATGGCGCCATAGCCAAGTGGTAAGGCAGAGCTCTGCAAAAGCTTTACCCCCAGTTCGAGTCTGGGTGGCGCCTCCAACTTTTTACGCCGGAGTGGCGGAATCGGCAGACGCACAGGACTTAAAATCCTGCGGTAGGTGACTACCGTACCAGTTCAAGTCTGGTCTTCGGCACCACTCCAACAACTTTATAATGTGTGCCCTTAGCTCAGCTGGATAGAGCGTTTGACTACGAATCAAAAGGTCAGGAGTTCGAATCTCTTAGGGCACGCCACTAGCCGGTATGGCGGAATTGGCAGACGCGCGCGACTCAAAATCGTGAGGGAAACCGTGTGGGTTCGAGTCCCTCTACCGGCATCAAAAAAGAGTTTACGAAGTTTACTTCGTAGGCTCTTTTTTTGTAGATTTTGTCGTGTGTCTGCCGAAAAGATGATTGGATCAAGCGAGGTCATGGACCCTATGGACAAATGAACGAAATTTTAAGCACGATGAAGGCCAAGTTAGTTAATGAACTCAACACTTGCGAAAACATAAAACTGTTTGTTCCCAAATGAACACTTGTGAAAGGATAAAATTTACTTGTTCTATATCATAAAATTAAAAGAAACAATATACAAAAGCTGGAACATCTAGTATCTTACATAGAAGAGTGTGAATTTTACATGCAATAAAATTTCCGGCAAAGGAGCAAGCACAAGTGACGAAAATTGAGGATCAAGCCGTTGTCCTTTTTCAGGGCGACAGTATTACCGATTGCGGGCGCAATCGCGAAACCGGTGCCGATCTCGGGAGAGGCTATGCGCTCATGGCGGCAGGATTATTTCAGAGCAAGTATCCGGAAAAACAGGTCAAGTTCATCAACCGCGGAATTAGCGGCAATCGCGTAAAGGACTTGCAAGGTCGTTGGCAGCAAGACTGTATCGATTTAAAGCCGACGTGGGTATCGATTTATATTGGCATTAACGATACATGGCGGCGTTACGACCGGAACGACCCGACTTCGACGGAAGCCTATGCTGCAGGATACCGGGATCTAATCGTGCAGACGAAAGAAAAGCTTGATGCTAAGCTTATTCTTGTGGAGCCGTTTGTTTTGCCGGTGCCGGAAGACCGGAAGAACTGGAGAGAAGATTTGGATCCTAAAATCAACGTTGTACGTGAGCTTGCAAGAGAATTTAACACTTTGTATGTGCCGCTTGATGGATTATTCGCGCAAGCAAGTACGCAAGCGGCACCGGCTTATTGGGCTCCGGATGGCGTGCATCCGTCTCCGGCAGGACATGCGCTCATCGCAAAGGCTTGGCTGGATGCCGTAAAGGCGTAAATTTGAATCACCTACATCAAAAGGAACACAAATCCATAGTGGATTGTGTTCCTTTTTCGATACGCGGTATTGCACAAACTTCATTAGTACGGCTCCCAGTAAGAGTCTAGCGTTATTCCAAAGAAATTCGTGCCCTCCTGATGCTCGTTGCAATCGCACGCTACGATCAGATCGTATACTTCGACGAGTCGAATCTAAGGGTGAGCAAGCTTATTGGTGTGGTAGCCTTATCTTGCATTATTACATTTGCTTAGGCACTTGAAGCAGCTCAGGCAAAGTAACGAGCTTGTAGCCGCGGCTTTTCAACGTTTTTATGACCGTTGGGAGAGCAGAGACGGTGCCTGCCAAGTTTTGCCCCGGGCCGCCACCGCTATGCTGCAGTATGATGGAGCCTGAATGCGCATGGTCCAAAATATTTGAGCTGACGCGGGAGGCATCAAGCTGCTTCCAGTCCAGCGAATCGACGTTCCAGTTGACGATGGTAAACCCGCTGTCGGACGCCCATAGCAGTTGGCTTTCGCTTATTTCCCCATAAGGCGGACGAAGCAACTTCGGGGTGTACCCGATTAAGCTTTTCAGCACTTTTTGCGTATCGAGCACTTGATCGCGAAACACATCGTCCGATAGCTTCGTAAAGAGCTTATGGTTATAAGAATGATTTCCGATCACATGACCTTCTCTTACGATTCTTTTGACGACATCAGGGTGCTTGGACGCTTGTGCGCCTAATAAGAAGAAGGTAGCGCGGACGTTATGTTTTTTTAAAATGTCGAGCACTTGCGGCGTAAAGGTACTATCCGGCGCGTCGTCAAACGTCAATGCTACCGTATTCGATCGGGAAGAGCCATGCAACCGCAGGCGGTCCGGATATTTTCTTACGAGCTGTGACAAGGTAAGCCGTTTGGTTTGGCTTGTTGAAGCAGCCGATGGGGAAGAAGCGCGTTCCTTTGGTTTGGGCTTCGGTTTTTCCGGCGGCTTCGGCGGCGGCACGGGAGCCGGTTGCGCTGGCGCGTTATTTTGCGCCGGCGGTGGGTTTGACGGTGCAGCTTCAGGAGCAGGAACAGGAACAGGATCATTATGAGGCTGAATGCCTGTCGATCGTTTTCCCGGATCCAGTTCCGGCGGCAGCGGTGATGCAGGATTAGGCTGTACAGCGTTCGGGGCAACCTGCGGCGGCTGCGGCTGCGGCTGAGCCGATTTGGGTGATGCGGAGGAACAGGAGCATAGGATGCATGTTAATAATGCTGTATAAAAAAGAACCGTAAACGTACGCTTGTTCATTCCATCAACTCCCCTTTCGCCCATGGATCGATGGGGTTAGTGTTGGATGAAAGGGAGTATTTTATCCAAATTCACGTTGAAAGAAACGAACAAATGCACAGATGACGGTTCCTGTCTCGCGCGATCAGGAAGAGATGTAAAGTCCTTCCCAGATCATTTTGATAGAAACGACGACAAACGTAATGCGAAGCACCCATAATAATTTTTTGCTGCTGAGCCGACTGGCGATTTGGGCACCAAGCCATCCGCCGATCAGAGCGCTTGGAGCCAGGCCAAGGACCATCCACAAATCCACTTCACCTAGGCTGAGATGCGTAAAGCTGCCCATGATGGAAGACAGCAAAATAACAAACATAGAGGTGGCCGTGGCCACATGAGGCGGATAACGGAACAAAAGCACCATGACCGGAACGAAGAGCGATCCTCCGCCGATTCCGAACAGCCCGGAAATAAAGCCGACGGCCAGACCGGTTGCCAGTGCAGGCAGCACGCTGTAGCCGTATTGAAACGTGCGGCCGCTGCCGTCCGTGTATGTACGTTCGATGCTCCATT
Organism: Paenibacillus allorhizosphaerae; assembly: GCF_910594985.1. Taxonomy (GTDB): domain Bacteria; phylum Bacillota; class Bacilli; order Paenibacillales; family NBRC-103111; genus Paenibacillus_G; species Paenibacillus_G allorhizosphaerae. The sequence continues at coordinate 1,492 of NZ_CAJVCE010000068.1, read as the reverse complement.
TGATGTTCAGCGGTTTCATATAATCACGCAGCACGAGCAAAATCGCCATCAGCAGCATAAAGAACCCGAAACTGAGCTGAAACGACTTGGCGTTAACGAATTGTGTCGTATAGGATCCCAGCATCGCACCGGGGCCGCAAGTAATAAAATAAAGCCAACCGCTCTTGAAATCGACGCGTTTCTGCTTGAAGAAGGCCATCGTCGATGAAAGTGCGGTAAAGATCAGGACGGCCAGCGAGGTGCCGACAGCCGTAGCTACGGATATGTGTTCCCCCAGAAAAAACGGTCCGAGGTAAACGAGCGCAGGTACAATAATAATACCGCCGCCGAGTCCGACCAAACTGCCGAAAGTGGCGGCGATCAGACCGACTGCGGTATAGAATAAAAAGCTCATGCTGATAACCTTCTTCCGTGTCATATTTAATACACATAAATATTAACACAGTTCACCGGATTATCAATCCCTAGTAAGCTTATGCGGTTTCGTTGATATAAGTTTTATTAGGTAAATAATGAATGGACTTAATAAACCGGATTGTGCGCGTTTTGGCTCTCATCACAATCGAATGCGTTTCTGCGCGAAGATCGGAAAAAATGCGCACGCCGTCCACAATCTCTCCTGGAGTAATGCCGGTCGCGGCGAAGATGACATCATCCGTTCCGACCATTTCATCCATCGTTAAAATTTTACGAGGATCCTCGAGACCCATATCGAGGCACCGCTGATATTCCTCCTCGTTAGCCGGCAGAAGCCGTCCTTGCAGCTCCCCGCCCAAACAGCGCAGCGCCGCCGCGGCGAGTACGCCTTCCGGGGCACCGCCGGAGCCGACATACATATCAATCCCGGACTCGGAGAGGGCGGGGGCCATCGCGCCGGCAACGTCTCCGTCGGTCAGCAGCTTGATTCTTACGCCGACGCTGCGCAGCGTTTCGATCTGTTCCCGGTGACGGTCCCGGTCGAGAATCATTACGGTCATGTTGTTGAGCGGCTTGCCGAGCAGTTCGGCCGCACGGCGCAGTGTAGTCTCCAGCGGATCGCTCAGGTTCAGTTTGCCGGCCAGCGCCGGTCCTACAGCCAGCTTCTCCATATACATGTCAGGAGCATGCAGCAGATTTCCTTTATTGGCGATCGCAATGACGGCCAGGGCGTTGTTTAACCCTTTGGCCACGAGTTCCGTTCCTTCCAGCGGATCGACGGCCACGTCGACTTCCGGCCCCTGACCGTTGCCTACCTGCTCCCCGATATAGAGCATCGGCGCTTCGTCCATTTCGCCTTCGCCGATTACGACGGTTCCGCGGATTGAAACGGAGTCGAACATCGTCCGCATCGCCGATGTAGCCGCCCCGTCGGCTTCATGTTTATTTCCGCGGCCCATCCACTTGGCTGCAGACAATGCGGCCAGCTCCGTAACCCGTACAAATTCCAGTGCCAATTCTCGTTCCATGCTACTGATTCCTCCAGTAATATGCAATATATAATTTAATATATCAT
>NZ_CAJVCE010000067.1 GCF_910594985.1 Paenibacillus allorhizosphaerae | reverse complement strand
GTATAAACACATTTTACCTTTATTGGATGAATTAAAGCAAAACAATATTATTTGTGTACCTCTTAAAGGTATTATTTTAAATCAAATAATATATAAAGATACGAAGTTAAGACAGAGTGGTGATTTTGATATTCTGGTTCAAGAAAAAGATTTGTCAAAACTCACCGATTTTCTGATTTCTCGTGGATTTGTGCAGTCTCTTGATACAAAAAATCTTGTTCCAGCATCAAAAAAAATGAAAATATTTTATCGTATGTCAACACATGAAGTTGTCCCATTTCTCAAAGATACAGGTGACGACTTTTGTCCGGTTTTAAATCTTGATGTACAATTCGATATTTTTAGTCGCGCGAAACATACACGTGTTTATTTTCCTATTGAAAAACTATTTGATAGTTTAAGGGAAATAAATGTAAATGGACATCAAACAATATATTCCTTAGCACCTGAATATAATCTCTTGCAACTTTCGTCACATGTATTTCGGGATATGACAAGAATTCAAGACATTAGGTCCGGTCGTGATTTAAGGTTAATATACTTTGTAGATATTTATGAATTTATTTCACATAGCATCACAGAAATTGATTGGGAAAAGTTGGCGTCAGAATGCTTAGAATATCATTGCAATCATATGCTTTACTATGTTTTATATCACGTTGAGTTATTGTTTGGCCCTATAGTTCCTCGAACCTTTATGGAGAAAATTGCAGTAGAAGATCTTCAATTCGTAAATAGATATGCGTTTGAAGAGATAGAATCATTCTTGTGGAATATGCCATTTCATCAAAGGTTATTTGATCTGTCGAGAAAAAATGAACTTAATAGTATTGATTCATCTAAGTTAACTGAATCAAATAGATACTCGGAGGTACTTTCTACGTATTAATTGCGAAATACTGATTAGTTATAGAATTAGGGACGACCATTTGTCGTTATCCTAACGTAGTTACTCCACCAACCTGGTTATGTCTAATTTTTTTGATGAACAAACGTCCATCAACCTAAATACCGGGAAAAACTATTGGTTGGATACACCACTGAGAATTTATATCCAATCGAATATTTTTACACGTTCAAGGGTTAGAAGAACCCTTTCGTATTAATGGGAAGGAGTGGTCATTAAAGATCAGTAAATACTTAGCCGAATGATAAACGCTTGTGCTGACAATTAGGCACAGGTGTTTATCTAAGTGTTTGCATTAGTGTAAACATTAAAACGTTCTTAACTATGGAATACAACTAGCCTTCAGTGGAAACTTGATGTCCACTGCGTTATTCCTAATGTAATGAAAGGAGTTGCAATGTGCAGTCTTTGAAGGTATATATTTGGGTATTATCGTACCTGCGCAAGTATATCGTTCCTTTCACATTAATATTGATGACAGGAATTATTATTTCCGGCTCGATGTTGGCCATTCCCAAATTCATTCAATATTTGATTGATAGAATCATTCCGAATCGCGATACTAGGTTACTACTAACTCTGATTATCATTCTTATATTTTTAATCGCTATTAGAATTGCCGCGACAGCAGCCCGAAACCTGCTACAAAGGTATGTTCAGGAAAATACATCAAGAGATCTGCAACTTTCCTTGTTCCAGCATCTTCGTAAGTTAGGCTTTACTTATTACGAAAAAAATGCTGTCGGTGAAATTTTATCGATGTTTCATACTGAAGTACCTGCGGTCCAAAATATTTATAGAAGATACCTTCCATACCTCATAGAAAAGATAGTGACGCTATGCATTTCGACTGTTTTATTGTTCTCCATAGACGTTAAACTTGCGTTAATTATAATTCCATGCTTTGTATCTTACTATATGTTCGGCCCATACTTCGAGAAGAAACAAACACAGTATGCCAGAGCGGGGACAAAACGCCGTACAGAATATAATAAAAAAATATACGATAGTCTATCCGGCTTACTTGAATTGCGAATCCAAAAAGCAGAGTCATGGGATATCACTCAGTTGATGGAAAAATTCAACGCAAACCGGAGTATGTGGCTTAAAGAGCTTTTATTCGCGCTTTTAAGAGGCACGTCCCGTAGAGTTACTGTTAATATCGGGGCGCTGATTATGTTTGTTTTTGGTGCTTATGCAATTCGATCCGGTGATCTACTGGTTGGAGAGTTTGTCGCTTTTATATTTTATTATTTTCAAGTTATGTGGGACTTAAGCTACGTCGTAACTGCTCTAACAGAACAGCGGATGCTACTTATCCAAGCTGAGAAATTGCATCAGTTTATTCATAGAATACCGGATTTGAGAGAGCCCGAAAGTCCAATTCTCTTACACGAGGTTGAAGGAAAAATAACATTTCGTAACGTTTGTTTCGGATATCAGTTGGGTGCCGACACGATTCAAGGATTTACCTTGGATATTCAAAAAGGGGAACGAGTCGCCATTGTTGGATCGAGCGGTGGGGGCAAGTCAACGCTTATTAAATTAATTGGCCGCTTTTATGATCCATATGCAGGCGAAATCTATTTAGACAATGTGCCAATAAAACAATTATCTTTTAAACAGCTCCGGGATTCAATCGGTTACGTCTTTCAGGAAACGTATTTATTCGGTTCCAATATAAAAGAAAATATTCGTTTCGGCAATCCCGATGCAGGAGATGATGAGATCATTGAAGCTGCAAAGGCGGCTTACGCCCACGAATTCATTACACAACTGCCGCAAGGATATGAGACGTTAGTTGGTGAACGGGGGACAAAACTTTCGGGCGGGCAAAAACAGCGAATCGCAATTGCGCGAATGTTGCTAAAAAAACCAAGTATTATATTGCTTGACGAGGCGACATCCTCACTTGATAACGTTAGCGAAAAGGAAGTTCAATACGCACTACAACAATTGTTGGAAGGACGGACAACGATCGCTGTTGCGCATCGCTTATCTACTGTCCGACATTATGATCGGATTATTGTAATGGAGCAAGGAAGGATCGTTGAAATGGGTACTTATGATGAACTCTTCAAGCGAAAGGGCAAGTTCTACCGTCTCTTAGAAGGGGAGGATGCAACAAGTGCTTAATGTGATTTGGCTCTTTCACAACATAAAATTTATGATTTGGAGCCTACTTCTAGCTGGTTTACTGTCCATATTAGATATGGCCTCATTACTCGGCATAACTGGTGTACAGAAGTGGTTGATTGACGAGGTATTCATTGAAAGTCGGTACGATATGCTTCCGCGGCTTTTATTAATTTTTGCTGCACTGATTATCGGTTATAATGCCATTCACTTGATTTCATTCATGCTTAATCGTTTCAATGCTTATCGACTGCAAGAAAAGTTTACGCTTGATATGATGCAATACCTATATAAAATGCCGGTAAAAAAATATCATAATCAACGAGTTGCCGACTTGGCAGTTAGATTCTCGGATGATATCGGAGCGGCGTCGAATATAGCTTCGCAACTTATTCCCAATGGAATAACTGATTTAATGAAAGCTGTGGTGCTGGCCGTCATTGTCGGCTTGAGCAGCCCGGTGATACTAGGTATTATTCTCATTCTGAGTGTGGCATATATTGCGATGGGCAGATATTTCGGACCGAAGAATAGAGAAATAGGGAAGCAGGTTCAGAAGGCTCGGTCAGAAGTTTTGGTGAATATCGAAGAAGGGATATCCTCCACCCGAGAGGTACTCGCCTACCATCGCACAGATTGGGAAATTGACAAATATAACAAAAACTTCTCACGCTTCTTTGATATAATTATGAAAGAAGGACGGATCGGCAACAAACAGTTGATATGGAGCGACTTTTTTCGCTGGGGAATCAATTTGACGGTGTTAGCATGCGGCGGTTATTTGGCGTTCAATGGGCAGATAACCATAGGCACCTTTATTGTTGTTTATCAATTTGCTACTCAGTTAATGGACACTATGAAGAGTGTTTTCGATTTCGCCATGGGGTTTGCCGCGCGCATGGCGTCAGTAGAACGAATTCGTGAGTTTATTACTGAAACTGAACCTCAAAAACGAGAATTGGTATTTTTGGACGGCACCATTCGAAGTATTCGATTCGAACAGGTTAGTTTCAAGTACAACGATGAGACGGACTACATATTGAACACCTTAAAATTGGATATACCGGTAGGGAAAAAAGTTGCTCTTGTTGGTTCCAGTGGAGGCGGAAAATCTACCATTGCACAGCTTCTGATTCGGTTTTTCGATCCGGCTCAAGGCAAGATTCTAGTTAACGGAATACCTTTGAACCAGATTTCACTCTCTAACTGGAGAGAAAAAGTAAACATTGTATTTCAGGAGCCGTATCTATTTCCAGATACGATTAGAAACAATTTGCTAATGGGCCGTACTATTTCTGAGACAGAAATGCGTGCCGCTTGTTTAGCATCAGAAATACATGAGTTCATCGAAAGTTTGCCCGATAGGTATGATACGATCTTGGGGGAGAGAGGCGTAACATTGTCTGGTGGGCAAAGACAGAGATTGGCTCTGGCAAGGTCTTTGTTGAGTGACCCCGAAGTATTAATTCTTGATGAGTCGACATCTGCACTGGATATGGAAACGGAACGTCGGGTGCAGCGCAACCTGGATGCGCTGCGTGAGGGAAAAACCACAATTATCATTGCGCACAGATTATCTACTATACGGGATGCAGACAAAATTTATGTAATGGATCAAGGCGTAGTCGTAGAAGATGGAACCCATGAAGAATTGATGCGTGAGGACACGCACTATAGAAAACTGATTCAGGCTAAAGTAGAAGCTAATTAGGTAATAAATAAGAGACGTCCCAAAAAATGGAGATTGCTTCAATACAATTCTACCATCTCACAATGAAAACCGCAGCGTTTGTAGAAATTCCATTAAAGGAGTATCTGTATGAGCAACGAGACCAAAATATTAACTCTTGCCGAACCAATGATTAATGGTTACCCTAAACATGCAATTCAATTATCGATACTTTGTCAACATGAATCTGCCCTTTCTTGGATACTGAGTAACTATATACAGGTCAGATGTACAAAGAGTATTGATAATAAAAAATACTCGTCGTGGTTTGACTTTTATTTTATAGACCCAAAGTATACAGACTCGTTGCTGTATTCAGAAATGCTTTCAAGAAATACCATATTAGCTTTTCATGGTAAAAAATTCATTGATTTTATAATAGAATGTATAAATCAAGGATACTACATTTATACTAGTGTCAATGAGTTTTACATTCCTAATACACGATCTTATCAAAAACGCTACTTTCCACATGCAATTCTCATTTTTGGATATAACCGTAAAGAAAATACTATAGATGTCGGAGCATTTGTTGATAAAGGTGGGGTCAGAAGCGGTGGTGGTCATAAATTTAGTAGGTTTAAGGTTACTTTTTCTGAATTTGAGAATGCTTATAAAAGTATAGAAACAATGAACAACGATCATTATTTAAATCGGTTGTATCTATTGAAAGTCAATACTACTAAAAAATATCAGTTTGACGTATTTTGGGTTAAAGAACTGCTTAGTGATTACTTGAACTCGAAAAATACTAGTGAACGATTACGAGGTTTTTATAATCCTAATAATGACTTTTTTTACGGTATGCAGG
>NZ_CAJVCE010000066.1 GCF_910594985.1 Paenibacillus allorhizosphaerae | reverse complement strand
CTGCCCATCTCAGTTCATGGGTTGGTCTGGTTCCAGGGCAGAATGAAAGTGCCGGCAAACGAAAATCCTCGAAAACTCGCAAAGGAAATAAATACCTCCGATCGGCACTCATTGAAGTCGCACACTCCGTCTGCAGATCCGACAATTATCTCGGAGCTCAGTACCGACGCATCGCAGCCCGAAAAGGCAGACACCGAGCGGCCGTGGCGGTCGCCCACTCCATCATGACCATTGTTTACCATCTCCTTACGCGCGGCGAGGATTACAAAGATTTAGGGAGCCACTACTTTGAAGAGCGACAAAAAGAAACCATAATAAAGCAAGCGGTTCGAAGGCTCGAGAATCTTGGTTTTCAAGTAGCTCTCACCAACTCAACCGCGTCGTAACCTCCTCCTTTCACATAAAGACCAGAAAGCACAGTTTTTAAAAAAACACAAAAGCTGGGCTTAGTTTCGTATTGCCATTTTTTTATCTAATGCTATGAGAAATTTTCGGGGTAGCGTAACGCGGCCACCGATAGATGCCGGCAGCCGCATTCGTACGTTTTTATGAAGCTATCGTTATCCTTTAGTTCAACAACAAACTCCTTTACTTGCGGTACGGTTCTTCGCGATGTTTGTAACTGCAAGTTTAATGCCATCCTTTACCGGTGGCCCTTTTTTGATTCAAGAATAAACATAGACGCATCGTGTCCCATGAATATTTTACTTCCAGTATAAAAAGTTTTGAATTGAATATCCCTATACCCTATTTTAGTCATAATGTCGGTTAGCTCTCCTGGATTAAATCCGTTATGAACAATATCTGAAACTATTTTTTCATTTTTATTAAAATCTACGATTAGTAGATGTCCTCCTTCATTAAGAACATCAAATAATCTTGATAAAACTAATTCAACATCATGAATATGGAGAAGAACCTGAGCCATAAAAATATAGTCGGCATGTAAATCGGATAGACTTTCCTTTTCAAAGTCAAAGCATAATGTATCTACATTCTGAATATTAAAAACAGTTATTTTTTGCTTTATTTGATTAATCATGTTTTGTGATGTATCCAGAAAAAGTATAGAATTAAACTCGTTTAACAAGCTCATTCCGACAAGACCAGTTCCACACCCAAAATCAATAGCATTCTTACTTTTAGCGTCAACTAAATAATTACGGATGGCATCGGATGATACCTTTGCCATTTGGATTCTTTCAGGAGTGTCATATATATTAGCTATCATTTCAAACTTATCAGTATTTCCCATTATTATCTCTCCAATCAGCTTTAATAAACAAGCCTGAACACTAAAAAAACTTGTCCTTATTTAGGATACGATTCTGCATATCACATTTCAACTAATCTGCCAGTTAGGTGAACAAAGTATCTGCAACGACAATAAGCGATGGATCGGTTCCATCGCCGCGCTATCGTACTCGTTTCTTCAATGAAACTCGTAAGCATAGTTTCCTAATTTTTCTCTAAAATAACAAGTGAATAAACTGTTGCTCCTCCCTCACCACCTGACATTGCACTCTGAGATACAACCTTCCATCCTTCTTGCAAAAGTTGATTTAATTCACTTAAGTTATTCTTTTTATCGTTAAAATAATGAACTACGATTGCCTTTTGCATGAAATACACCTCCAGATGCCCCATTATATCATACATATTATTCCACAAACCTGCCCTTTAGTTGATTGCCCCCATTTTACTTCGGCAAAAGGGTCAGGTTCTTGTCGTCCGACAGCAGTAGTAAATTGCGAGGAAATATGTACAAAAAAAAGCGACTCTTTTGAGTCGCCAAATTTGCACAGGTATTATTTCATAATCTAATCAAAATTGCCGTTGGGATAGAATTGAACCTCAAAAGAATTAGCCGTGTCCTTATCTTTAAAGAGAGTGGCTTCCGCATAAACAACATTTTTATATGTAATTTTCACGAAACGTGTTTTAGCAAAATTTATATCGCCTCTAATATTGTTTTTCAAATGGTCAAATATCATTGATTTCTTCGTAGTGTCGGACAAGGCCTTATATCTGAGCAAGTCTTTGTCGTTAGCAATGTCTAATATTACGATTACCTCATCTGAGCCTAATGTAGATTGTTCTTTTTGAGTAATTAGCTTTTCTTTGAGTCCAGACATTACAGTAGCTCTATTCGACTTTTCACCTTCATATTGAAGCTGGACAAAATCTTGCCACAAGCCCTTTTTACCTTCTTTTGCTTGCTTCTCTAACTTCAAAAATTCACTACGATATTTTAAGCTTAAAGGAGCGGTTGAAGTACCGCTTGTAGTAGAGGTCTTTGCATAACCTTCAGAAAGCATAGTTTTGTTGAACATTTCATTTTCAAACCAAACAAACGCTACAAGTGTATTTGTCTTAGTATCCCTTTCATATTCATCAAACTCAAGAGTAACTTCTTTGCCTTCAAGTCTTTGTTTCGTGTATTCGAATGCTTCGACTGAAAATGGTTGTTTTTCATTACCTTGCTGCTCAAAATTTGGAGCATCAATGCCACTAAGTCTTAGAGTATCTTCTTTCTCTCCGAATTGAATTTGAAGCAAGTCACCTTCTATTACTCATATTACTTTTGCTATAACGGGTGCGGTGATTTTAGCGGTATTGGTTTCACTTATATAGGTTACTTCTGCACCAAGCGATTCCGAAAGAAGTCTCAATGGAACGAATGTTAATCCATTAATAGTCAGCGGTGCAACATCAGCGATTATTTCGCTATTATTTACAGTTACTTTTTTATCATTTAACGTTAAATTAATTTTTTTATTTGACCGAACAACCGTGATTGTTTGTAGTTCCCCGTTCCAAGTAACCGTTGCTCCAAGGGCTTCAGCGATTTTCCGAAAAGGAACCATTGTTGAGCCATCAACTGTCACAGGTAGTTGTTCAAAATAAATGGGATTATCATTAAGAACTATCTTTATTTTAGATTGTTCATACTTAACCCCGCCATCTGAGTAAAGAGTACAATTCCAAATTCGTTTGTAATAGTCGGTGTATTCTGTACTTCGTTGAAATTCATCGGTTACATGTGTGCAGTATGAAGCTGGTTCTTTTTCATTTTCAATAAATGTAGATTTCTCAACTGGTGCTAATGGAGTCGTATCTTCATAGCTATCAGTATCATTTGAGGAAGACCCTGCGCTGCTACTGCTACCCCCCCCATGATAATGATACCCTGTACATAATCCCTTTGCTTTTGATTGTGCTGAACAGTTATGCCCCCCGTTAGAATCTGTTCTTCCCGGATGTGCGCTTACGAAATTCGATAATGAAAACATTAGAATGAATCCAAATAAAAGAATCGTTCTTAACATACTCTTTTTCCTCAACTTCCACAATTATTCTTTTAAATTATTACTTCTCTGATAATACATTACTCAAACCTTTATAAACCCATTAAGAATGCCAGGATACCACTAGAGACTAATAGATAAAAGGTTTCAAACACTCGTATGGGAGCTTTGATACTTTGTATAAGTCGATATAAGACAAAAAATATCACTCCAAAATAAATTGAAATAAGCAATAATAGCATTTATCTCTCCTCCACAAAACTGCCGTCCAACACTGCAGCCTGTGATGGTGTAATCATATCCATTAACAATCCTGTAGGTGTTAGTAGATTCAATTTGCTGATTCTACCTCTGCCCAGCATTCTACTCACAAGCAACACCATCGCCGTCCCGGTCAAGTTTCGTGCTGTATCCGGGGTCATCTTTACGAATAGGCGCTTTACCGGCTGCTTTTACTTCTGCGCAACTGTTGAACTGAACTCGAGGTTTAGGTCCTGTTTCCGTGGCAGGTGCTACTGGAGTAGCTGCTCCACCGCCTTCAAGGACGAATAGAACCCGAGTCCCGTCAGTGTATGCCTCTAACTGATTGCCAATATATGACCCAGACCCACGGTTATCGGAAGAAGGGACATACTCAACGTCCGCGCCCGTCCCACCTTCAGCGCACATTGCCATCGGCCACTCGTCACGATCGTATCCGTCTTTAGTAGGTATTCCTTTTAGTGATTCTTGACGATTTTCATCAGCCCCTTTGCGATCTATGGTACAAACAGCTGATTCACCTTTTTCTATTGCCGCCTTAATGTGAGCTGCGGTTCCGGGGTATTTATATACCGGGAATGTAAGGATAACATCATATTCTTTTGTAAACAACGTAACCGTACTCGTCTCTCCATTCCAGCCGACAATAGCGCCAAGAGCTTCGCTAACGAAGCGAAGAGGGACTAGAGTATTCCCTTCAACGATTTGACCAGGAACACTAAGAGTAATAGGTATTTGATTCTTATAGGCTTCTTTGGCTCCTACAGTTAAAATAATAGTGGTATCCCCTTTAACCGCGGTAACCGTTTTTGAATCCCCGTTCCATTCTATGGTTGCTCCGAGTGACTCAAATATTTTTCTTAATGGAACCAGCACGCTTCCATCGATATTCGCCGGCGGTACTTCAAAGGAAAGCTTCTTTCCATCAAGCAGTACCGAAATTTCTGGTTGCTCTGCATTTGATACGCTAATCATGGAGAAAAATAGCGAAAACAACGTTAGAAGCAGCACGATCTTCTTTCTCATACCTCAAACTCTCCCAAATGTATTTTATTGACTAGAATTACGATCACAGCGAAAATTCGCAAGGAGCTGGCCTCCCAGGTGACACGCGGCAAGCTCCCAACTATCGTCTCGCGTTAGTTTAATTCCGAGATCCCTCGGGCAGACCGAGGGGGTATAGCCCCAATGCTTTAATATGATGTTATGTGATGTCACAGACCTCTTCGATAAACCTTATAAAATCTATTCATTCCACATTCTTGTTACTTCTTCTAATTTTAAGTCCTCGAATTGCATTTTATAGATATCTGGTTTCTTTAATTGATTCAAAAACTCCAAGCCAAAAGCTGGATCAAAATGATTCATCATCAAAGTCATTACAAGACCATGAGTCCCGATTGCTATTTTCTTCCCTCTGTGCTCTTTTAATATGGGTTTTAGAACTGAGATTGCTCTTTTCTGACAATCAGCATTAGACTCTCCACCCGGCAAGGTATAATTAGGGTCATTAAAACTCTCTCTGATACTAGACATTAACTCTACATTTTCAATAATATTAGATGCAAAATGACGTTCTCTAAGATCTTCAAATACTTTTATATCTAACTTTAAGTGCTCGGCCAATCCCTCAACACTAAGAATTGCTCGAGTATAAGGACTTGATATAATTATGTCTATTCCTTCACCTACAAGTAACTTCGTTACTTTTTCAATATCGATCTTTCCTTTTGGGGTAAGCCCTCTTGTTCTTTCATTTCCTTCATTGTATGGTGATTCTCCATGCCTAACCATATAGATAATTGTCTTCATACAGGGCTCCTTTGATGCTTTCATTAAATATCACACTGTGATTTCACATAACGTTATATTCACAAAGTTTATAAAATTATCCAACTCAGAAAAATATTCGAGAAACAATTGAACTATCCTGCCCGTTAGCTTAACGCGGCTTCCGAATTATGACGGCTTTCGGTTTATAACTGGACATTTTGCTAAGTAGATCGTTAACCCTCTTCTGTGTAATGGGACTTAGAAAATGAAGCTTTATTTGCAAGCCAAAT
>NZ_CAJVCE010000065.1 GCF_910594985.1 Paenibacillus allorhizosphaerae | reverse complement strand
ACGGATGGGTTCGTGACACCATAGCGCAACGACCTTCCTCACCAGCCGTAAGAATAGTATAAAACGTCGCACCAAAATTTTCATCCTCTGTGGCGCCCGACAGGGCATGGGGGGCTAACGGAGAACGTTAGTTGAACGATTTTAAACAACTTTATTTCTAACCCGGCCCCGCATATAGGTCGGGTTTACTGCACTTTTTGCGACTATTTTAAACAACTTTATTATCAGGGAATACATCGCGGTCACTTCCGAGCACTGTTCGGGATGCCTGGTCTGGCGGCAAACTACTTGCAGCGAGGGAGCAAGGGCCTTCGTCGGTGCAGCTGGAGGATCTGGGAGACCGCAGCTTCTGGTGACGAATCAAACAGCATTCCCCAATATTAATAAATAATCTAGTAGATGAAAGTACATGGGACTGCATAGCTTGTTCCTTATCGGTGGGACGACATTTAGTTCTATACGGGAACAATTGTTTGTATTTGGTGCAAAACATGGTATGCTTATGTTTAATCAAACATGATTTCGGGTGAGAGCATATGCTACCGATTATTCGCATTTCCGTACGTGCACTGGTCGAATACGCGTTTCGCAGAGGCAGTCTGGAGTCTGGCTTTCACGCGGCACGCGACGTTCTCGTGGTCTATAAGCTAGACAGGCTCGGACGTTCAACTCAAAAACTCGTAATCCTTGTTGCAGAGCTCAAGCAGCGAGGTATAGTGTTCGAGTTCGTAACGGATCGGATTGACACTACTACGGCCATGGGCGAGGCTATATTGACCATCATGAGTGCATTCGCGCAGCTGGAGGCCGACCTAAATAGGGAGCGCACCAATGCAGGCCTAGAGGCAGCAAGAGCACGAGGACGCGAGGGAGGCCGTCCCGCAGCTAATACGGGAACACTCACCCGAGCGTTGAAGCTCCACGCCTCCAAGCAGCACAGTATAAAGGATATTGTTGATATGACAGGCGTAAGTAAGTCCGTCCTATATCGGGCGTTGCAAGCTCAGTCCTAGCGACTGGTCTTTTTACGTACCCCGTACCATGCCTCCTTCCCTATATTGCAGCCTGCAGAAGGGCTCTGCAGAATTTGGTCTCATTTCTTACAAGACTTGTTACCACAAATGTGCGTCAATGTTATCAAGAGGTCAAAGGGTGTCACGTGTTAGTGTCATGATAAACAAAAAAAAGGACGCCATTTAGACATCCTTTACTATAATAACCGCACACGTTTTACCGTTTAGGTTTTGCTCTTCAAACGTGATCCGATCCCCACCGCTAACGAATGAGATTCTTTATGTGAACAAACAATTCGCACGCCATCACAAATGGCAACCATCATCTTATCGGTGGAGCGATTGGTATAATTGGTCTAAAAATAACATTGTCAATGGCTATAGACGCAAAAGCAGTCGAATCACGTAAACCAATAAAGATGACGGGTTCTTGAGCACCTAAAAGTGGAACCGGAATGGTTAAAATAACTTGACGCCATATACGCATTCCTCTTTGAAATCGAAAAGTCGATAAAGGAAGTTCATTCGTGAAATTATCAGCTGCCGAATAAGTCATAAATAAACTTCCTGTCGTGACAGGGGTTATTCTTCTCACATAAAATGAAAGTCTATAATTTCTACTTACATCTAAGGGAAGGGTATTTTGAGCAATTTCTGGTGCAAATCTACCATTGAGTTCACAATAATTGGTTCCAAAAAGCGCGTTTCTTGAATTCTTAACCAAAAAACCGCTACCGTACCAAGGATCTAATGTGCTATTTTCGAAACCGCCATTTCGAATAGCTCCCCACGGGGTCAGCTGGTTTGATTTAAAATCATTTTTTCGGAATTTCCTCTTATTTTTCATATTATTTATGATTTTTTGTATACGCGGACTAATTTTGGTTATTTTTCCTCTAACAACGAGTGGTGGTAAAGACAAGTACCGAACTATTCTTCCAGTTTTTTTCACTATTTATCACCTTCCTTATTGATATTAGTATATTTACAGTTACTAAAATTAACTGGATGAATGGATATAATGAATGTGTGGAATTTAAGGATCATACTGAGGGCAGTTCCCTGTTCGTCATGAATTATTTCCTTTTTAATTTTTTTCACAAATTATGGCACCCCTTGTCGTATTTCCTCATAATGTTACACGACTTTGAAAATTCTGGAATAAGAAAAAAGAGCCGCACAAGGCGACTCCTGCACTTACTCGTATTTAACAGCCTCAATTTCGCGCATAGGTATGAACGTCACGCCGTCCGCCTGTCGCATCTTTAACGTCCATTGATTGAGCTCCTCAACCGTACCGCGTAGCGAAGCGCCGTCGTCCGTTTGGACGGATACGAGCTGCTGGGCAGAGCTTAGCCTTCTTCAATGTTTGGCTTATGTGTTCCATTACCCCGTCCTTGCCTCATCAGCGCGGCTCCCGGTCGGTATAGTTCCATTCAAACAATTCCGTTGTCCACAAGGTTTGTATGGTAGCCCGAGTGCTTCCATTTCGTTAGCTAGCTCGTCGTAATTGTTCGAGCAATATTTCGGATGCTCGTCCGTAATTTGTCGGCCATTTTCTTTATGCTTCTCAATGTCCAAACTGGCGCAGCTACGCGCGCAATGGATTACGTTTTGCGTCGACCTGCTCCTCTGCGAAAGCGTGTTGATATTCAAAACGAATACCCAACGATGAATCTGGTTAACGGCACTGTTCAACCGTTTGGTAACGGTATCCCGATTCGCCATGAGTATCCGTAGCTCCTGGTAGGCTTCCGGAAGGAACCGAACAGGGGAGTAGTATCCGTTTTTGACCATATCTGCAATAACAAGGGCATCCTTGCGGTCGCTTTGGATGGCGTATTGTCGCGGTGTTCCTTGTTCTTTTTGACAAGGTGGTGATTCACACGGACAGCTTCAATCCCCTTTCCTTGAAGCCACTGTGCTAGAGCCAGCCAATAATGGCCCGTAGGCTCCATACCGACGATGACCTTGCTGAGCTTGTATGACTTGAGTAGATCATGGATCCAGCGGCCGAATAAACGGAAACCATCGTCATGATTTCCAAAGTCGATCGGTGATCCCAGTGCGATGCCACGATAGCTGACTGCTCTGGCAACATGGGTTTCCTGGGCGATATCTACACCCACAACAAGATGGATAGAGGTAATGTTTTCTATGAGTTGATTTTGTTTGTCCTGTGCCTTAAACTTCATGATAGAGCGACCTCCTGGATGGGCTTTTTGAGGCTTTTGACCTCGTGCGCAACCCCATCGTACCGAGGCGCTCGTTTTTGTTCAAACTCCAAATTTTTCGTTTTACAGGAATTCTAATGAAGAACGATAGTGCAATCATCAGGACTGGGTCAGGCGCCGCGGCGACTCGCTCATGATCATTAATGTAACTGGCAGGATAGTTGAATAACTATCTTGCCTATTTGGTTAAATTTGGTGTATTCTGGAAGGGAACATATATTCTTATTAAGAAAGGATAAATGGTTATGTGGAAGAGAATTGAATGCGTTGCAATATACACCAGAAAACATCGAAAAATCAGTAGAATTTTATCAATCACTTGGTCTAAAAAAGGCTTGGGAAACTTATCAAGATGAAGAGAAAAAGTGGAGACTTATTGGTATGAGTTATCCTGAAGGAAATTCACAGTTAGTTCTAAAGAATAACCCAAACCTTAATTTTGCTGAAACAGAGGTAGTCGTTGAAGATGTTATGGGTACTTACGAATCTTTGAAAACAAATGCAGATGTGAAATGGATTCGAACTCCATTCCGTAATCCTAATGGCGGACACGTAGCTGTAATGCAAGCACCAGACGAAAATGTTTTTATTATAGTTGGTAAATAGGGTTCTATTAAGGAATTGAGCGAAAGACTTTAGAGTGTAGGAGCTTCATTCTTGCGGCTCCTTTTTGGTTTATTGAGGTAACGGGCAGTTTAGTGCAACAGTTACCTATCACTGCGAGCCCCAAAGCAGGAAATACTTCAGAATAGTAGAATTGGAATACAAGGGAAATCAAGGGGCGTGGATGGTTATGAACATTCAAAGGGTATTTAACCAATTACCTATTTTAGAATCCGAAGAATTAGTTTTAAAAAAGGTTGAACTTAATAATCTTGAAGATGTATTCGCAATTTTCAGCAATGATCAAATATTTAAATACTGTAGTATTTTACCGAAACACAATATTGAAACTGTAAAAAGCATGATCGGACATTTTGAACGCGACTATGATAAAAAAAGCGAAAGTTAAATGGGGAATATTTTTAAAAAAGGCACCAGAAAAGCTAGTAGGTATAATGGTGGCGAATGATTTTAATCAAAAGGTAAATATGGTGACGATTGGTTACTTTTTGGCGGAGTCATATTGGGGAAAAGGGATTGCTACAAAAGCAGTAAATGTACTTGTCAAATTTCTATTTGAGACTGTTAGTGTTAATAGAATCCAAGCAGAAGTTATGCCTTTAAATGAGAATTCTAAAAGGGTGCTTCTGAAGAACGGATTCATTAAAGAAGGAACTATAAGACAAGCCAATGTATGGGCAGGAAAAGGAATTGTGGACTTGGAAATATACAGTATTCTCAAAGAAGATTACAAAAGTTACTCTTGAGCTACCATGAAAGATCGGATTAACTTTCATGTTCTGTGGTGCAGCGCAGGATGCATGGATGGCTAACGGGTAACGATAGCTCCACGAGACAATTACGGCAGCCGGCACAAGATCGGCTGCCGTTGTCCGTTGAAGTAACGGGCAGGATAGTTCAATCATTTCGCGAATACTTCCAGCATGGATTTTTGTGAAATTCATATATAAGACGTTAGACGAAATTACGGAAACTAATGAAATAGAAAAAGCTAAGGGAATGAACTAATGAGCACAAGCTTCGATGTATATATAACATCAGATAAGTTGCCATCATATGAAGCTCTAATAGATAGAGCAAATAAAATATTAGAATCCAAGTTGCATTCTATTGGAATTAAAAGATCATTTAATTTTGATATATCAATGAGAAATAAAGAAGGCTTAATTCAATTTGAGTTATCCGAGCCTATCGAGATTTCTGACGATAATTATTTATGGGTTACGGTCAATGATATTGATGGTGGATTTTGTATATACCAGCATAGAAATGATCAAATCTATAAGGACTTATGGAATGACGAATTTAATAGAGTACAATCCCGTAAATTTGAAGACGCAATAAGAACAAGCTTAGAGAAGGAATTTCATTGGAGTGTAGTTAGATATATGGGAACCGATCCTTTTTATAATCTCGCATATGGTTTTTTTGCATCAGCTTTTGCAGAGCTGACCAATGGGATAATATTCTCTGATGATAATGCATGGGAATATAGCAAGTTCCCTTGTTTGCCAGATGAATTTAACAAGTTCTATTTTAATCCAGATTCAACTTTTGAAAAGGATCATCAGGAATGGGCTTTAAGAAATATAGAACACATAATTAAAGAGCTAGTTGAGTGATCTCAAGAAGCCCGCAACTTCACCTAACACCACATTCACGCATCGGGGCATTCGCCCCTCGGTCCGCCCGAGGCATTTCAGGATTAAACTAACGGAGAACGATAGCTGAATAGACAACTAAGACGCGGCTGCCGGCATCGATCGGCAGCCGCGTTACGCTAACGGGCAGATTAATGTAGTATCCATCGAACCTGATTCAAGCTAGTGCACCACACCACATGCAAGATTTGATCCGACCTGTTTCATTTTTTTGTATCATTAGGCTTCTACACACACATTTAGGTAATCACCTACGTATCA
>NZ_CAJVCE010000064.1 GCF_910594985.1 Paenibacillus allorhizosphaerae | reverse complement strand
ATATATTGAAAGTACCAAACAAATACAGCATATAAATGAATTGGAAGTTCATAAAGTTAATAAATTCGTTGAAAAACCGGATTTTCAAACAGCTCAAGAATACTTAGCATCCGGAAATTTTTTCTGGAACAGTGGAATATTTATATGGAAGACCAGCGTAATAAGGAATTATATTAAATTATTTATGCCCGAAATGCATGACTTATTGGAAACAATGAAATGCGCTTTCAACAAGGAAGATAAAAACCAAGTGATAAGGTCTGAATTTATTAAAATGCCGGACCAATCAATAGATTACGGTATTATGGAAAAAGCAGAAAATATATATGTTATACCATGTGTTTTTGGATGGGACGATGTTGGTAGTTGGACAGCCTTAGATCGTATTAATGATCGCGATGAGAATGGGAATGTTATTAAAGGAAATATTCTAAATATTGATACTAAAAGGTGTATTATTGAAAGTAACGGTAAATTAATTGCCACTCTAGGTATCGAAGATTTAATTGTTGTAGATACCGAGGATGTTACTTTGATTTGTACAAAAGATAAAGCTCAAGAGGTTAAATTATTACTCAAAGAGCTTAGAACCCAAAAACTTGAACAATACTTATAAACCTATTAAGGAGAAAATCATGACTAAAAAAGCGCTTGTTACCGGTATTACAGGACAGGATGGTTCATACTTGGCAGAATTACTGTTATCTAAAGGGTACAAAGTATTTGGTCTTCGCAGAAGAACGAGTGTTCCAATAATGGAGAATATTGAGCATATCAAAAATGAAATTGAATTTATAGAAGGAGATCTATTGGATCAAGGTTCTCTTATTAATGCAGTAAAGGTATCTAATCCTGATGAAGTTTACAATCTCGCTGCACAATCATTTGTAGGAACCTCCTGGGGGCAACCGGTACTTACTGGTCAATCTACGGGAATTGGCGTAACAAATATATTGGAAGCCGTGAGACTTACTAAACCAGAAGCTAGATTTTATCAAGCTTCAAGCAGTGAGATGTTTGGGAAAGTAGTGGAAACACCTCAAAAAGAAACAACACCGTTCTATCCAAGAAGTCCTTACGGTGTGGCCAAGGTTTATGGGCATTGGATCACTGTAAACTATCGTGAGAGCTTTGATATGTACGCATGTTCTGGTATTTTATTTAATCATGAGTCTCCTCGCCGTGGTGTTGAATTTGTTACGCGAAAAGTAACGGATGCTGCAGCAAGAATTAAGCTTGGACTGCAAAAAGAGCTTCGCATGGGTAACTTAGATGCAAAACGGGATTGGGGCTTTGCAGGTGACTATGTGAAGGCTATGTGGCTGATGCTGCAACAAGAAACCCCGGATGATTATGTTATTTCTACAGGTGAAACTCATACAGTTGAAGAATTGGTTGAAATTGCATTTGGTCATGTTGGTTTGAATTGGAGAGATTATGTTGTAATCGACCCTAAATTTGTTAGACCGGCTGAGGTGGATCTTTTGCTAGGAGACTGTACTAAAGCGAAAGAAAAACTTGGTTGGAAGCTTGAGGTTGGATTTGAGCAATTGGTAACGATGATGGTTGAAAGTGATTTGAAAAAATTACAAAACTAAATTAAAGCGAACAAAGGCGGTTGTTTAATGAGAGCTTTAATTACAGGTGCTACCGGTTTTGTAGCAAAACACCTTACTAAGCATTTAACAAATCTAGGATTTGAAGTTTGGGGGACAACTCGTAAGAGTTCCCCCGTTTTATTTAAAGGTATTCATCATATCCAAACGTTAGACTTAAATACTTCTATAGAACAAATAGTATCATATCTTAATTTTCTCAAACCTGATTATATATTTCATCTTGCCGGCCAAAGCTCAGTGAAAAAATCTTGGGATAATAAAATAGAAACATTTGAAGCTAATGTAGTTATGACAATTAATTTATTAGAAGCCGTTAGAGGTAGTATCGTTGCTGAGTCTGTTAAGATACTTACGGTTGGGTCTTCAGAGGAATATGGTGAAGTTAACTTAGAAAACATGCCGATCTCTGAGAAGAATCCATTAAGACCTATCAGTCCTTATGGAATATCAAAAGCAACAGTTAGTATGTTAGCTGAACAATATCACAGATCATATTCGTTAAATATTGTTCATGTCCGACCCTTTAATCATATAGGTCCCGGACAAGATGTCGGTTTTGTAACTTCAGATTTTGCTAAACAAATTGCCGAAATCGAAGAGGGAAAACAAACTCCTATTATAAAAGTTGGCAATCTCGATGCTAAAAGAGATTTTACTGATGTTAGAGATATTGTCCAAGCATATGCGCTTCTTGTTGCTCATGGGCAATCTGGTAAAATATATAATGTTTGCTCTAAAAAACCTACGTCTATTCAAGAGATACTCGAAAAACTAATAAATCTAAGCAGATGTCAGAACATTGAGATTCATCGTGATTTGTCAAAAATGAGACCTTCCGATTTTCCTTATTACTATGGGGATTCAAGTGAAATTTCATTGCACACAGGCTGGTCTCCTAAAATGTCTATAGATGATTCTCTTAAAGACATCTTAGATCATTGGAGATTAAGATTAAAAAGTGACTCCATATAAGGAGCAATGCAGACGATGGTTAATAAGATTAGAGAAATATATGAGTATAGACAAATGTTAGAAAGTCTAGTCCTAACAGATCTACGAACACGTTATAAGGGATCTTTTGTTGGATTTTTTTGGACATTCCTTAACCCGCTTCTAATGTTATTCGTTTATTCAATAGTATTTAAATATGTTGTTAGAATTGAAATGGAGAACTATACTTCATATTTATTTATAGGTTTAATATCGTGGTTCTTAATAAATCAAGCCGTACAGTCCGGAGCGGGAGTAGTAATTCGTAATTCCGGATTGGTAAAGAAAATTTATTTTCCTAAGGAAATATTACCTCTTTCAGTTGTTTTAGGTGGAGTCATTAATTTCTTATTTAGTCTGTTAATATTATTTCCTATTCTTTTTATAAACAAAATCCAACTTGGGATGCCGCTGTTATTGTTTCCCGTCATATTAGTTATATATTTTATGTTTACATTTTCGATCACTTTAATAGTTTCAAGCTTGAATGTTTATTTTAGGGATCTGGAACATATCGTTAGTATCGTAATGATGGTCTGGTTTTATCTTACTCCAATCGTGTTTACATCATCAATGATACCTAAAGATATCAAATATATTTTTGATTATAATCCTATGAAAGTGATCATTGAAAGTTTTCACAATATTTTCTTTTATAATAAGTTTCCGGATCCCGGTCAATTGACTTTGGTAGCAATCCTATCCTCTGTAATGCTCTACATCGGCTTTTATATTTTTAAAAGACTAAGCCGTAATTTTGCAGAAGAAATCTAAGGGTGGTATAAGATTATGAGTGTTATCTCAGTCACAAATGTTAGTAAATCATTTAAAGTTTTCAAAGAAAGAACAGCTACACTTAAAGATCGGATAGTTAATAACAGGAAAAATAAATACGATATTTATCTCGCCTTGGATAATGTCTCGTTAGAAATACCAAAAGGTGAAACTGTTGGATTAATAGGAAGAAATGGATCTGGAAAAAGTACCTTATTGAAACTGTTAACGGGAATTCTATACCCTGACCAAGGGACTATTAATATAGAAGGAAAAGTATCTAGCCTATTAGAACTAGGGGCAGGTTTTCATCCGGATTTTACAGGCCGAGAAAATATATTTATGAATGCAGCTATCCTGGGCCTGAGTAAAAAGGAAATTAAGAGGAAGCTGGATCAAATAATCACTTTTTCTGAATTGAAACATTACATTGAAAATCCTGTTAGAAGTTATTCGTCAGGTATGTATATGCGATTAGCTTTCTCAGTAGCAATTATGGTTGAACCGGACATTTTATTGATTGATGAAGTTCTTGCTGTTGGAGACGCGGCATTTCAACAAAAATGTATGGATCAACTACTCAAATTAAAAAATAATGGTACAACAATAGTATTCGTATCACACGATCTTGGAGCCGTAGAAAAACTTTGTGATAGGGTAGTGTGGGTCAATAAAGGAAAGATAAAAGAAGACGGAAAGCCTAGAAAAGTAATTGATAAGTATTTAGCTTATTTATCAGAGGAAGAGAATCAGCGTTTGATAGAAGAAAATAATAACTTTGAGAAAGTTAGTAGTGAAAATATTAATGAGGAAAATGAACAACAACATGCAAATGAACAAATGGATGACAAGCGTTGGGGAAATCATCAAGTTGAAATAGTTGATGTTAAAATAGCTGATGAAAAAGGTAACTCGAAACTAGGGTTTCTAAGTGCAGAACCCATGCAAATTCAAATTAGTTATGAAGTAAATAAAGATGTTGAAAAGCCTATCTTTGGCTGTGCTATTCATACAATAGATAATACACATTGCTATGGAACGAATACTTTTATAGATCAATTTTATATAGATCATCTAGATAAGAGTTCAAAAGGCAAAATAATTTTTAATATACCTTCCATAAATCTGGTTGCCGGAACTTATTTGCTTTCCGTTGCAGCGCATGATATAAACGGTAACCAGTATGATTACCATGATAAGAAATATTCTTTTAAAATATCGAGTCTGACCAATGACGTTGGAATCGCAAAAATAAATCATGAATGGGTTCATGAGAAATAAGAGGTGGTAATGTGTCTAAAAAGATTACTCCTGGGTTCATTATGAATCAAATAAGAAATGGCGTGCGCTCACAAAAGAAAACCATTGAGGAGATCAAAATTGAACAGGAAATAGAAAAGCCATTTGAGAGTAATGACGAGGAGCTTTCCCGAATTTTATCGTCTTTGCAAATAAGTTTGAAAAAATTGAACTACAGAATTACTCCTAATATACCAGTTGCATTTTTAGAACCTCATCTAGTTTCAAGATATAAATTATTAGGAAAAATCGTCGTTCCGATTAGGCGGTTTGGGGCAAGATTATTTACTAAGTGGTATGCGGACACCTTCATTAATCAGCAGAAACATTTAAATAATGATATATGGTTCGGTTTGAATTCAGCCGTTGAAATTGTTAATGAACAGAATAAGCTGATTTTGCACCTAATAAATAAAAATACTGAGTTAGAAAACCAAGTTTCTGAATTTGCCCATTTAATTGCGGGAATAAAATCAGAAAATGTAGCCCTTCAACAAGATATTAATGATATAAAATCAGATCATGCAATCGTTCACCAAGATATTAATGATATAAAATCAGATCATGCAATCGTTCACCAAGGGATTAACGATATAAACTCGAACTTTACTGTTCTTGAACAAGATATCATTCATAAATTAGATGAAGCAGCTGCAAGTCATACAATAAACCTTGATGCCAAAATTAATTTAGTACTTGAGGAGCTCAAGAAAAATACTTATCTTGATTTTGACTACTCAAAGTTTGCAGAGCGATTTAGTGCCGACCGTGAAACAGTGAAAGGGATATACGAACAATACATTCCGCATTTCCTGGATTGTAATAATGTTGTCGATATTGGATGTGGCAAAGGTTTTTTCTTGGAATTACTTCAAGATCATAATATTAAAGGGATAGGCATTGATTCGGATCCTGAATTAGTACGTATTTGTAATGAAAATGGTTTAACCGCATACACGGCAGATGCAATAAACTATCTTGAAAATTTGGACGATAATAGTATTGATGGCGTGTTTACTGGCCATGTTGTTGAGCATTTGCCGGCTCCATTAAAAATAAAATTTTTCAAATTATGTTATAGTAAATTAACATCTAACGGTATATTGATAATAGAGACACCTAATATAAGTTCACCACATGTTATGCATAATCTTTACTATCTAGACCCAACACACGAAAAGCCGATGTTTCATGAAACATAT
Organism: Paenibacillus allorhizosphaerae; assembly: GCF_910594985.1. Taxonomy (GTDB): domain Bacteria; phylum Bacillota; class Bacilli; order Paenibacillales; family NBRC-103111; genus Paenibacillus_G; species Paenibacillus_G allorhizosphaerae. The sequence goes on along the minus strand of NZ_CAJVCE010000064.1, from coordinate 727 downwards.
AAATATCTTGCATGTGAGGTAGGTTTTTCTGTTGTTAATTCTTATTTAAGCGGCCCGATAGAAAGTACCAATCCTCAAGAATATTATAATTTTTCATTAATATTATCGAAACAATGAGGAGTTAGTTTATGAAAATTGGCGTTGTTACTCCATGGTTTAGCGACAACATATCCGGTGGAGCAGAAAGATTTGCGGGGGGCATTGCGAAAAGTTTGCAAAATGCAGGTTGTCAAGTAGAGATTCTGACTACTTGTGGCAAAGATTCGTTTTGGGATTGGGGTTCAGACTACTATGAAGAAGGAGTTTCAGTCATTAGTGGCCTCCGTGTAAGAAGGTTTCCTCTTAGAAAAAGGAATAAATCCTTGTACGATGAACTTATGGGGAAATTGATACATGGGGAAATCCTTAGCTATGCACAAGAGATGCAATTAATGCATGAGACTGTCAATAGCGATTCTATGTATGAATTTATTAATAAATCGGAAAACGAATATATATTTTTATTTATACCGTACCTTGCAGGCACAACTTATTGGGGTAGTAGGTTGAAACCGGAAAATAGTTTTATCATTCCATGCCTTCATGATGAAGGAATGGCCTATTTTAAATCTGTTGGAGATATGTTTTCAAGAGTACAGGGGCTCCTTCTAAATACTATTGAAGAATTAGAATTCTCCTCGAAATTATATAATTTAGATCCTGATTCTTGCGTTGTTTCAGGTGGTGG
>NZ_CAJVCE010000063.1 GCF_910594985.1 Paenibacillus allorhizosphaerae | reverse complement strand
TAACGACCTGCTTCTTAAATTCTTTAGAATGCTTATTTCTCGTCATGTCATCAGCCCCTATCACTAATAGTGTAATCCATACACACTCTTAGTGTCCAAGTTCTTTAGGGGGCTAAACAGATTTGTCTTTTCCTAAGAAATTGATTTTTTTATTACCAGATAATTTCTTAGGTGTATTTGAAGTTAGATTCGAACAAAAAGAATATCCTTCATTGAAAAGGGATGGGTTCTTTTCAAAAAATTATGTGTATGAAATCCCAACTTCAGGGGTTTTAAACACATCAAGCAATTTTAAAGAGGGCACAGCTGAGTTTTACTATGTAGATCTCACAGGCAATAGAAAAAAAGTTGATCGGGAGTTAGTTCATCCTGGTAAAAACGTAACGTGGGATGAGCACTATGCTAATGGAACAACTGAACATCATCCGCCTGTAATGGAAGTTTTTATTGGTAGTGAGGATCGGTGGAGAGAGTTTCAAAATAGTCAAAAAACGAAGTGAAATGCCATAAACGTTGAGGGACCTCTGCTGGATCCAGGCGATATATATGTCCGCCGGATCGGCTACTTATACCCCGCTAACTGGCAGTTATGCGCGGATTTAGAGTCTTACAGAAGGGAGCCATTCAGTTTTACGAGCAAACCATTAGTGCCGAGATTCTTTCCCTTGCAACTGAGAGTAGGTGAATCGGAGCTCGGATGCGCCTTGGGGATCGCCGATCGAAACCGGGAAACGGGTGACGATCTGCATTACGACGAACGATGTAGAGAAGTCAAAGCGGATCTTCGATGCTCTACGGCAAGACGGCCATGTCAATATGCCGTTTCAAGAGGAATCCTTCAGCCCTGGATTCGGCGACGTCACGGACAAGTTCGGCATGACCTTCCAGTCTACGCGGAGATGTAAACCATACCTCAGGAGAAAGAGTTGCCCATCATCTGGTGGCGCTACTCTTTTTTATATACAAACGAATTCTTCAATAGGTATTATAGTATTGAAGAATTCTTTCCTTGAAGGGTGAACACCGCAATGAACGTAACCGCAGAATTACAGTCATTTGACGAGTTGAAGCCGGGGTTAACCTCGTTCTGCTATAGGATGCTAGGGTCTATCGATGACGCAGACGATGCCGTGCAGGAAACCTTCATTCGCGTCTGGCAAAGCTGGAACTCCTTCCGACAGGAGTCCTCATTTAAAACGTGGGTCTATCGGATCGCATCAAATATTTGCCTGGACAAGCTAAGACAAGCGAAACGCCGCATTCGCCCTGTAGACTTCTCCGGCCCTGCGGAATCCATTGTCGAACCTCGCGAGACGCTGCCTGATTCGTCTTGGATCTGGCCGGCCCCTGACTTTTCGAATAATCCGGAAGATATTTTCATCCGTAAAGATACGCTGCATATCTGTTTTATTACACTTTTACAGATCTTGCCTCCCCGTCAACGTGCGGTGATAATTTTGAAGGATGTATTTGAGTGGCCTTCCAAGCAGATCGCAGAGACGTTAGGCATGTCGCCGGCCGCGGTCAACAGCGCTCTGCAGAGGGCCAGAGATACGCTTACGCGGGAACAACTCCGTTCCGATGAATTGGGCAGGAGCGAAGAGGCACCTGATCAGGAATTGCTGTCGCGTTATGTGGAAGCCTTCGAGCAATTCGATATCAATGCCCTGGTTGCCTTGTTTCATGAAGAGGGTCGGATGTCGATGCCGCCCTTCCCTATGTGGGTGCGCGGCAAGGACGATTTGTTCAAGTTCTTCACGCTTACGCGTTGGCATTGCGAGGGATCCCGGTTTGTACCGGTTACGGCGAATGGCGGTTTCCCCGCGTTAGCGCAATATATGTGGAGCAGGGAAGAGGACAGCTTGGTCCCTTGGGGAATTCACATCTTAGAAGTGAAAGACAACAAAGTATTCCACGTCCAAAATTTTATCAATCGAAAATTATTTGCCCGATTCGGGCTTCCGGATCGATTAGACCGATGAATTTCGCCCTTTGGCTTCGTCTACAGAAGTGAAAACAATAATAAGAAAGGGTGTTTTTACAATGAAAACGAATCAGCCGACGAAAGTAACCGTGCAAGCTGTTATTGGGGCGCCAGTAAAAAAGGTATGGAGGTACTGGTCCGAGCCGGAGCACATCACGAAGTGGAATCAAGCAACGGACACGTGGCACGCTCCAAGGGCGGAGAATGATCTGCGGGTGGGAGGCAAGTTTCTTACTCGGATGGAAGCAAAGGACGGAAGTATGGGTTTTGACTTCTATGGAACCTACGACGTTGTGAAGCCGCTTGAGCAGATTGTGTACACCTTGGAGGATGGGAGAAAGGTGGAGATCACCTTCCTAAAGCAAGGGAACGAAACCAAGGTGATCGAAACCTTCGACGCGGAAAGCACGCATTCCATTGACATGCAGCATGCGGGATGGCAAGCGATTTTGAACAATTTCAAGAAATACACGGAGGAAGTCCGATGATCGAGACGAATACGAAGACAGGGAAAACGCCGGTACACGACATCTCTAGAGCGCGTCTGTGGACAGCGCGTATCATGAGCGGGATTGTTATTCTGTTCATGCTGTTCGATGGGATCGGGAAAATGGCGAAGCCCGCGGCAGTGGTAGACGGCTCAGTCACGCTAGGCTTTGCGGAGCATCACCTTACAACGATGGGCGTTCTAGCCTTGCTCTGCACCATCCTGTATGCCATACCGCGAACGCGCTTCTTAGGGGCGCTGCTGCTCACAGGCTTCTTAGGAGGCGCCGTGGCCACACATCTCAGGGTGGATAACCCATTATGGTCTCATCTGCTGTTCCCCGTCTATGTGGCCATACTGGCATGGGGAGCGCTGTGGCTGAGCGATCGAAGATTGCGCAGTCTTCTCTGGGGACAACGCGAATAACATATATACTGCCGCCGTGGAAAAAAACGGCGGCTTTTTTGTTGCGTCATTACGGGATTGTACACGTATATTCGATCTGATCTAGCCTGGGGTTGTTGTTGTGCATAATGTTTTTGCTATACAAAGTAACCTTGTTTTGGAACCCAATAGGCATACAAAAGCAAACCGTTTCATTCCTGAAAGCAGTCCAGGAGCAAAACTACAACAGAGCTGCGGAACTGTTTGGCTGGGAAGGGCAGAAGACAGCGGGCAGCAAGGAAAGCGCTTGGAAGAAATTGGATGAAGAAGAAGGTGTTCGGCTACTATCCTTCAGTAACGTTAGTGCCGAATATGATGATGGTTGCTATTGCACGGGCCATGCGGATCTTGTGTTCGAGGTGAACGAAAGCCCTATGCAGGTTAGAGCTGTGATTACGTATGGATTAGGTGCAAGGCCGAAACAAATATGCGCAATAACACCCTCGGGGATGCAAGGCGGTTCCATTTTAGCGGCAGCTGCTCCTTCTGTCGTTAAGCTAAAGGGCAGAATAGTTTAAGGGTTCTAAGGAATACAAAGAAAGTAAAATAACACCGAGGTAACCCTCAGTGTTCTCTATTTTAATTATTATTAATTTCTTTGAATGACATTGAAATATCTTTATAGACATCTTTAACTTGGTTATAGCGATGCTGGGTACAATACAAAATAACTTTATAGAACGAATCTTTGGTTTCAACATAAGTAATTAAATATACAAACCGTTTATAATTTATTAAAGCTTGAATCTCGTATTGTTTCGCTGGAAACCCTTGAATGATAGGCTTACTAATAAGCTCTTCTGATATTCTTGATTTCATTCCCATTAGAGCATTGATCGAATAATCATTCAGCGATTTACTTTTTGTATCGTCTTTTTTTTCTCTAACAATAGCCAAGAAATCCTTTCTATCATTAAAATTTGCTGATAGAGTAAATCCATCCTGTACTTCAACTTCTGCAAATTTTTCCCAGTCTCCTGGTAAAGTAATTTGGACTCTATTATCATTTGATTTCAGCATATACTTAGATTCTGAAACGTTTATGTTATTTTTATATTCTTCAATTCTCGCTGTTCTTGAAGAATCATCCCATTCAACATTCATTCCAGTCGCATCAGCGACACTTCTCAGTGGAAGATAAATATTTCCATTATAATTAATTGGGGTCAGCGGTTTACCCTCATCATCGTTTGCGATAAATGGAATTCCTCTGACAACAATGTGTATGCTCTCATCTAGATAGGCTTTAATTTCCTTTAGTGAAGAACTTGCCGATAACCCCGATACATTTCCTAGTGTAAAAATCAATAGTGTAGCCATAACAACTATTATCTTTCTTTTAAAGAAAGTATGCATTCGATTTCTCCTTTATTGGTTATATATTCCTTATCGGCAATTCTTCAAATAATTTTAAGAAAGAAATATTAAAACCCTCCTTCTGCAGCTCATTATCAAGAGAATGCTCTGAATGAACTCAGTAAACAGGGATCCGTTGAACTCCCTCGGTACGATTAAGTTTTCTCACGAATGCTCGCTCATTCGCAGGATTTCACGCACCCTGTTAAATAGGAGTTTAAATGAGTGGATAATGCGGCTGGGCAGATCCGTTTGAGCGCATGCGGGAACAGAAGGTGCTGACATATTTACAACATCTTCCATTTAAAAGCTTTCTGCACGTCTCTCTCCACAAGGTCCTTGGGATTTACTCTCCCAAATCTCGACGGGTCTAAGCCCTCACATTCCTTCGTCCTATCTATCCAAGGTGTGGAGTCCGATCAACGTTAACGGAACGGGTCTAGGCCCTAAAGCGTAATGATCTCGGTACTCCGTGCTTTCTTTGTGAAATCCTGAGAATGAGCCAATCTACGTGTCTGGTTGCGATTTTATTTTTTAAGCTGCTAACGGTAACTGGGCCTTATCTGCGGAGAATTCTTGTCCTTCTTTCGCCATGGCTACAAGCATCCGAGCCAATTTCCCAATCAGCTTCATCATGGACTGCATTTTCGTCATTCGCTTCACTTCTACATTGTGTTTATGCAGGGCTTGGAATGTACGATTATGAGATAAGAGGTGAAACACAGTGAAATACAAGTGCTTACGTAGTAATGAGTTGCCTCGTTTCGTGAGCTTGATTTGCCCCTTGTATTTACCAGAACTACGTTCGGCCAAGTTCAATCCTGCCCAGATTTCCACGATTTGTTGCGGAGTTAGCTGCAGCAAGTCGGAAGGGGCTGGAAAACGACGCAAAGTGGCTAATGAACGAGTGCTAAAAATATCTTCAAATGCTTTTCTGTATTCTGGAAAACGGATGTCCAGCCAGCGGTGGATACGGTTCTCAATTCGCCCGGATTCAACAACCCAGTGCTCTCTGTTTGTAACGATTACCCGAATGCGGCGGAACGCTTCTTCCTTTGGTGAGAAGGGCGTGTAGTACCCGCGGCTCACGGCATCGGCAATGACCAGTGCATCCTTTGGGTCATTTTTTGAGGGAGAGTTATCTCTGTTTTCCTTATTTCGCTTGGTTGTCATTGGATTGACAAGGACAACAGCAATACCTCGATTTACCAGCCAGTTGGCAATATTGAACCAATAGTGACCGGTACTTTCCATTCCCACAACGACGTCGTTCATGCCGTGCATTTTCTGTAATTTCAGAATGTTACATTCTAAATACTCAAAACCGTCAAACTCATTCGAAAACATAATTGGGCGATTGGTGAGGACAATACCTCGAAAATTAATGGCATGTGCAGCGTGTTTCTCCTTGGCAATGTCGATGCCAACGACAAGAGTGGAAGTGGAAATTCGTTCTACACGTTGATTTTGAGCCTTAATTAGTCTAGACTTCATGATAACGCCTCCTAGGTGTGAGTTCTGAGGGCTGCAACCCAGTACATACTCATCCTAGCGGGGCGTCTCTTTTTCTGCAAATTGAATCTGCTAACGCCTACAGGAATGTTAACGGGGACGATAGCACAATTACAAATAGGCTGCCAGCATCAGCGAGGGTTGCGAAATAGATCCATTTCTCAATAAATAATGAAGAACCTAGATAAAATGAAGAGACCATAGCTCGTTGCTATGGTCTGTTTCTATGAAGCGGTCAGTAAAATTACAAATTACGAAATTCCCCTCACTCAATTCAACTGTCCGTCAACGCCTACCGCTGAACCTTTTGATCGCTTCCTCGGTCACCGGTGCGAAGAGGTTAACCAGGTTGCCGTCGGGATCGCGAAACAGCACAGCACGGTTCCCCCACGGCATTGTGGTTGGTTCCTTTACCCACTCGTCGACAAACGGCTTCAAGCGCTCGTATTCGGCATCGACATCGTGGACGCGGAACTCGATGATGACAGTGTGATTGTCGGCCGCCACTGCGGAACCAGCGCCGAACAGTTGCACCGTCTGGGAGTGGCCGATCGCCAGAGTGCACGATGGCACAACGAGTTCGGCAAAGATTGGCGCGGGGCGTTCCGCCGTAACACCCATGACTTTCTCATAGAACTCGACGAGACGATCCACGTCGTCGGTAATGATGCGTACTGAAGCAAAATTCACGAGATACCATCCTTCCTATTATAAATGATACAATACCGCATCCTATCATTGTGGGCCAAAATACGTCGCATTATATCCCACTCTTTTACGATTACTTACTCCGATTATAAAAAAACGCTACTGACAACAGTATGTCAGTAGCGTCAGCCTGTTGAAAAACTTCAACAGGCTACTTTTATCTTTAATATCTTTATCAAATTACCGCGTTAATATGATATAATATAACTATACTGTAAAGGCGG
>NZ_CAJVCE010000062.1 GCF_910594985.1 Paenibacillus allorhizosphaerae | reverse complement strand
ATTAACCGCTATGTATCCCTGTGTTGACGTTAAAGTAGAGGAAGTACAGGTAACACCTCCGATCGGATAAATAAATATCCTGTACCGCCGTCAATCTTAGGGCCAGTTTTTGCAATAACCCCATAAGAAGCTAATTCTTTTACGAGCGTTTGGCCTTGTTTTTGTGTAAGTTTCATTATTTCGCCTAAGGTTATAAAACTATCCTTAAATTTAGATATATACTCGGGTTTAACTTTGAAATTGCCATTCAACATTTCATGACTTAATGTATAAATAACTTGATAAGAGCTACACTCTCCTAGTGTTTCTTCGTTGAAGAATTTTCCTGTAAATGATAATTTGTTGTGATAAAATAGTCTATTTTCTTCTTGGTGTAAAATGCTTAACTCATTCAACTCATATCCATTCAAGCAACTGCACCCTCTGAAAACGCTCATGTCCTTATTGTTCATCAAAAAAAGTCCAAGAGGTGCTTCCTCATTGAACTTTCGCCGGATGCTTTCCGTGCTTTATCATTATATTACATATTTACTATTATTGTAAATAACTAAAGGATAAATTTGGTTTAAATGTGGTCTTACCAATAGATTTGATTTATGGCTGTCCTAGATAACATCCTGCTACCCCATCGCTGGTATTTGTCCGGAATTCCCTAAAAATTAGAATCTTATTATGGTAATATGAAACTTAATTAGGGAAAAGAAAAAAAACAAATGCCGTGGATTGTTTGCTTGCATATGAGCAGCTTCGTTAGAACTGAGGTTACAAACATTTTTAATGGAGGTAATAAATGTACACTCATTTACCCGCTACTCACCCGCTCAATAACTTCAGAGATATTGAAGCTGTTGGATTAGTCTTATATTTCCTTGGGAAACATCGACGCGCCATTGCCCAAACATCAACAGTCGACAAATGGCCAAACACGGACGGAATCATCGATTTAATTAACCTTAACGGTGACCTAATCGGAAAATTCGATATTCAAATAAAGAAACTCCCTGACATTAATAATATGGTTTATGATTTAGATGTGGAATATTTAGCTTATTGCGATCAAACTGCTTCAGAGCCTACATTGACGCTACTTGTAGATACAGTGAAAGAAAAAATATATTGGTTCCATGTGACGAGAGAGTGGATTCGCAAATCCAATTACGCAAAAAACAAAGCAAAAGTTCGTATTCAATTAAAGGATGAACATTGCTTCGACCGCGAAAATACCGCTTATATAAGTCAATGGGAGGATATTATCAGGGAAGTTCAAAGAGGCAAAGGATTGCTGCAGCAGTTGCTTGACAACGAGAGAGGGAAGAGAGCCATGCGAATGAATCTCTTGGATGCAAACTATTCACCAATTCTTACCAATTTGCAATTGAGTGTTTTCACACACGAAAAACTAGAGGACGGATCTGTTAAGTTTATAATGTCCAACAAATATCAGACTGAAGAAATGGTGTTTCTTAATGTAGACATCCATCTAACAGCTGATTTAAAGCCATTAGTTAAGTTAAATATGTCCCCGATGCGTCAAGAGAGCGCCTATAATAGTCTAATGTACTACAAAGCTTTATCACGCATGAAAAATGGAGATGTGTTCTATTTAGTAGATAATCATTCAGACTTTTGGTGTACAGGTAAAGTGAATCATTCAGAAGATGATTCAAAAATCGAACCAACAGCTGAATATATGAAGTTGGTAGTGGACATTGAGCGCAAAATTGACAAAAAGCTTATTTTGGGAAGAGATATAACTTTTGAAGAGCACAAGTATATTCAAGAACTTGAAGCCATAATTAATACGGGGCGAATAAATATTACATTTAAAGGCAAAGCGAGTGTAATAGCACCTGAAAACCTGGATGATTTATCTGATCAGAAGGGTGTTTTTGTTGATTTACCAATAGCAAGCTGTGAACATTATTGGGGGATCAACCTTGGTAGGAAATTAATAATAAGCGATCAACCGTTCAGCTTCAAAAAAAGTGATAATGACGAAAATAGGTTTGATGCTGAGATCGATGGGAAGTATGAGGTCATTTTTATAGATTATTTTGAAGGTGATTATTCCCAGTTTGGCACCAAACAATAAGGGTAGGTGGCAACGCCTAATGGACGTTGCCACCTAAAAACACAACTTTTTAAGAGTTGTCGCGGCAACATTTTTTCGTTTCATCACCATAATTTTTTGCAGATTCTCTACTGATAGAAGACTTTTTTTCCTTCTTAGCTGAGATGGACACTACTTCAGCGCCATCTATAATGATGGCTTGTTCAATCATAGCGGTTATTTTCTTTTTGAAGGCTTCAGTGTCCGGCATGCTGTCGCGTTCAACCTTTATTATAAAAGACTTCACAGCAATAAAAAAGCTGATCTGGACCCGAACGCTGAAATCCAAAGCAGTAGCACAAATAATATACTCACTTTGAAGTCTCGCAACGTGCTTCAGGAAGGTTTCTTTGACTCTTTCCTTAAGTACGTGTTCAACACCGCCTTTTTTAAGCACGTTGATATCTTGTATCTTTTCTTGACCATCGTCCAGGGAAAAGAACGGGATGTTCATAATGTAATTGTGCGAAGGGGATACGGTTCCGGGAAAAGATTTTTTGTCCCCCCAAGCAATAACAACACGGTGTTTGGCGAAGTTGTACTTAAATCCTGAATTTGCAATATATATATTTCCAGTATTCAGCTTAATGGAATTGATTTTGTTTTGACCATAATCTTAATAGCTTCCCGCGGATATTGCGCTGCTTATCAGGTTGATTATTTATTAATCAGGGATTCTTGGAGCCATGTCAGGAAAAGATAACGTAGTGCATTTTCTCCTGCAGCTGGCGTGGAAGTTGCCGCCCTCGGCCCCCGCTCCTTTGCCAACGGTCCTCGGGCCTTGTTCAGATCTGATATGCTCCCCTTGTGGTAGACAGTTGAAATAATAAAACTGTTTACTACAAGGAGGAGCTCTTTTCTATGTCTCGCAAAGCTAAAATATCCGGCACAGAAAAGATCGCAGCTATTGAAAAATACCTTCGTGGGGTAGATTCAATTCATCATTTAGCGTCAGTTCTAGATGTTCACCACTCATCGATTAAACAGTGGCTCCAAACGTATGAATCGTTAGGTCCAAATGGACTACTCAGTGCATCCCAGAACAAGGTCTATTCTGCTGAATTAAAGATAACAGCTGTAGAGGATTATCTGGCTAGCGGCGGTTCGCATATGGAAATATGCAGAAAGTACGGTATTAAGTCAACCTGCCAACTACGTAATTGGATCCTGAAGTATAATGGCCATGAGACATTGAAAACTTCCGGCACAGGAGGTAGGCCAATCATGACAAAAGGACGAGCTACTAATTACGATGAAAGAGTTAAAATCGTTACATTTTGCATTGAACATCAGCACAACTATGCCTAAACCGCACAGAAATTTCAGGTATCCTATCAGCAAGTTTATTCCTGGACAAATAAATACTTGCAATCCGGTGTGGATGCGCTTCAAGATAAACGTGGGAAAAGAAAATCCATGAATGAGATGACCGAGTTGGAGAAACTAAGAGCAGAGAATAAGCTCCTCCAAGCGGAGAACAGAAGAAAGCAGATGGAGATCGATTTGCTAAAAAAGCTGGAGGAACTCAAAAGGAGGCGATTCTAAGCCGGGTCCGATATGAAACTGAATATCTTACCATACAGCATCTTCATAAGACGAAATCGTATCCCTTAGGTCCACTCTGTTAAGCCGCGGGTATTAGGCGTTCCTCATACTATAAGTCCGAGCAGAAAACGATAACGAGAAATTCAATAAAGCGCTGCTTCCCAGGATTAAAGATGCCTACGAAGAAAAGAACGGAATCCTCGGATATCGCCAGATGACAATCAAACTAAACCGAGAACACCACCTGAATGTGAATCATAAACGGATATACAGGCTCATGGACATCTTACAGCTCAAATCGGTATGCCGTAGGAAGCGAAAGAATTACGTGCGGTCCACGCCTGAAATTACGGCGGAAAATATCTTGAACAGAGATTTCGAATCCACTAGGTTCGGAACCAAATGGCTCACTGACGTGACGGAAATGAAGTATGGCCTTCAGAGCAAGGCTTATTTGAGCGCGATCCTTGATTTGTCAGACAAAAGTATTGTTTCTTTTGTGGTCGGACATTCCAACAACAATGAACTTGCTTTTAGAACCTTTGATATCGCACATCAGACATACCCTGATGCTAAGCCCCTCTTTCATAGTGACCGAGGCTTCCAATACACGAGCAAAGCATTTAAGAAGAAACTGGATAATGCGGGAATGACCCAAAGCATGTCTAGGGTATCCAGGTGCATAGACAATGGCCCGATGGAATCCTTCTGGGGAATGATGAAATCCGAAATGTACTACCTCAATAAGTTCAATGCATATGAAGAACTAGAATCAGCAATTATGGAATACATAAATTACTACAATAACCATCGATACCAGAAAAGACTGAAATGTATGGCGCCCGTAGAATACAGGCAATATCTTCGAAATTCAGCGGCATAAAAAGACACCAACCAAAGTAAAAGTTGGTGTCATGGCTTTTTGTCTTTTTCACTGTCTACTTGACAGGGGCACTTCAATCCTTCGTCGGGCTTTTTCTTCTTTTTTTTGAGAGAACATGTGATTTCGCCTTCATTATTAATGACTATCCCGCGTTGTTCCAAATAACCCGTATATCCCATGATTGCTGTTGGGGTTATTTGAAAGGAATAGATTGCCGGCAGGGCTCTTCTTCACGTGAAGGCGTGGATACGAACGCTTTTCCTTGCACATGCATTCGGGATGAACCTTTTTGGTGTACCAGCTTTCGAGAATTTTGGCGTACTTTTTTCTTTCCTCGTCATTGATGTCTGTGATAGATTTCAGGCTATAGACATTCCATACATCTCTAGGGTATAGCAGACTTCCCCTCCTCTATTTAATGTTTACGTCCGGTTACTATACGAATTTCTTTTGCATAATTATACCAACATTTTGTCGAAAAAAGAACAAGAACAAGAGATATTCTCCTGCTCTTTTCGCTTTAATCACCTTGCTGAACCGCTGTCACAAAAACCAACTGCTTAAAAGAATGTGTGTTCCTGTACAATGCCAGATCGGCCGGCTAATAACAAAGCGCCACTTACTGATAAGTGGCGCTAGTTAATATTACATAGCATAGTCGATTTGAGCCTTAACTGATTTCGACTTGGATAAGTCATCTTTTGTAATTAAGTTAACGGTTTTTGATTCTCCGGACCGTATATCCAATATTGCCCCTTGAGAAGTCCCAACCCTCTTGCCATCCTCTGCATAAAAAGTGATTGTAAATCCCATCCCCTTAACATCCTTGCCTGCATTTTTCACTTCGACAGTTGCTTCCCAACCAACTGAACTTTTCTTAATTTGAAGGTCATGAAATTCAAAATCCCTAACTTTAAATACCTCGCTGGGTTTTTCATCAGGATTTTGTTGTGTAGTTGTTGGCGCTTCCTGAGCTTGTTGCGAGGTCGTTGGCGATGTTGCTGCGGAGGCCACGGCTGAAACAGCCCTGCTATCTGTTTGTTGTGTATTCGGTAATTTCGAGGAAGGTACGAGTTTTACAAATAATCCGAAAAATACAAGAATCAAGACCCCGTACAAACCTAATACTTGTTTCCGAGAAGTTGATCCACCTGGTATGATGGACGGATTAATTACTCCGAAAAATATTTGAACTATGCAAATTAACAACAGGGTAAGAAATAAAGATGATAATTTGTCATTAACCGTCGATGTGATCAAAACTATTCCGAGCAACACTGCTAATGCAAGGAGAATATATACGATCACTCTGAAGAATTTAATTATCCCGCTTCCATATGATGCAGATACATTGATTTCTTTCGTCGTGTATTCGTGCTAAACAATGGTTTGAGGCATTTCTTACAGGCATTTCTTCCGGGCTCATTAGCCGTATCGCAAAAAGCGCAAATATATAGTTTTCCCGACGTTTTCCCTGCTTTAACTTTCTGCGCTGGGAAACGATCACTGAGAAGCCATGTTCCACATTGCATGCAATATTTTTGATCTTCCTCATTCTTAGATTTGCAAACCGGGCAAACGTATAAATACAACTAAAAACTCACCTCTTTTGGGATGGACTCTGTTTTGATATAAGTAAAGCCCCCGAGGTATTCCACAGGGGCTAACGCCGATACTTCCGATCACGAAAATAATATCATGTTTTTCCAAAAAACGTCAACGAGCAATTAATAGCCGCAAAGTCGGTGGCGTGCTGATTAAATACATTTTGACATAAACGAATGCGGAGGACCGAAAGACGATGAGCAATTTCAATTGGCAGTAATAGCTGTATCAAGTAATGGTCCTTCATAAAACACCTATATTCAATCATAGGGATTCGGCAGGTTCGTTACGTTACGGAGTACTTAAATGAAAAAATGGAGCAGCCGCCGCGGCAAACTACTCCTGGATCGCTTAACTATCGTACCCTTCGTATTATGAGTTTAGCCAGATTTTACTGGTTGAACTCTTATTCATTAAGGCCGGGGTAGAACGATCGTACTTACGGTAGGAGCTTTCGTTTCCTTCATACGCTTGAAGGGTTTAAGGATTTGTTGAATATAATCAACGGGGTCCAGAGTAAAACGGGCTCCTTCCCTGTTGTCATCCTAGAATCGGATAAGCGGAACGATTTTATTGGTTACATTCGAAATTAAGGTTGGAGAAACCTCAATTCCATACAAACCTTGAAGATGGTCCTGAATGTCTCGCGTACTCACGCCCTTAGCAAACAGCGTGATAATTTGATCTTCAATTCCCGTGACATTCGTCTCATTCTTTTTGACCACAACCGGTTGAAATTCACCCAAACGATCATGAGGGACTTCGATCTCAACATCTCCGTATTCAGACGTGACTGTCTTCTTGGTGAAACCATTACGGCTGTTTTTAGTCTGCTTGTTCTTTACGTCATGCTTCTCATAACCCAGATGCGTATCCAAATCGGCTTCCAGTGCCTCTTGGAGTACATCTGCAAAAAGTTCCTTTAACGTCTTTTGGATATGCTCCGCTGACTGGAAGTTGTGCTCCTTTACGAATTGGCGATGTTCTTGCTTGGACAACAGTCCGCTACGGGTCGTCATGAATGGTTCCCTCCAACTTTGATCTATTAAGTCAGTATTGACAAATTTATCTCAGTTAGGAGGTTACACAATTTATTTTACAGACTCAAGCAGGACGGAGCTATTGTCTTGAAGGGTCCATTAATCGATTAATTCCCTTTTTTGTTGTGCTACAGATAAATCCATACCCAATTTGTTCGTAAAATTCTATAACTCATCGGGTTCTATAATCGAATCACTTGCCGGTATGATAGCCCTAATGTAACGGCTCCCTCCGGATTTGTTATATGTCCTTCCATAATCTTTTCCAGAAATGTCACTTTCTTCAACTCCGATCTTGCCAATGTAATTTTCTCCTGTCTCATAGTGACATTATCTCAGAACAGCTATAAGGTAACATTATCTCAGCAGAACTTGCACAAAACCCTTAACAGACTCATGAAAAATTATTAAACTACTTTGATATTTATCATTTCCATTCATTAATTTCTGTTAAACCAATTACTTTTTTATCCAGCACCGCTGTGTAGACCCATTTAAATACTTTTGTTTCAGAATTAATTCTGTCCGGGTATGTTATAGAAATTTTCTCTTCAACATAAATTTGATATTCATTACTCTTTTTTCCTACTTTTATATCTTCAATAGAATATTCAATTAACTTTTCTTTAATATTTTTCTTATTAAGAT
>NZ_CAJVCE010000061.1 GCF_910594985.1 Paenibacillus allorhizosphaerae | reverse complement strand
CGGTGGCGGTGGTATTGCCACTGGTTCCGAGAGCATCGTCGTATACGCTGACGGTACCGTTAACGCCGACCGGCTGAAAGACTCTCTGGAGAAGTACGACACCGTAACCTTGACGCTAAACGGCGATTTTGTTCTGATTCCGGCCAAAGCGCTCGTAAACTTTGTCACGAATCCGAAGAAAATGCTGAAGATCGTGAATAACAACGGTACGTATAACCTTCCGTTGAACGTATTGAAGCTGGACGATCTGGCAGCCAAGCTGAACGTAACCGTTGATGAGCTGATCATCAAAGCATCCATCAGCAAAGCGGATGATGCGACGGCCGCTGCAGTGAACGCCGCTGCTAGCGCAGTAGGCGGCACGGTTGCCAGCACGATCGTAGACTTCAGTATTACAGGCCTTGGCAAAGAAGACAATAAAGTCGCAGTCGACTTTGGCAGCAATTACATCAGTCGAGTGCTTCCGATGTCGAAGGCTGTAAATCCGGGTCAAGCGACAGCCGTTCTGTTTGATCCGACGACGAAAAAATTAAGCTTTGTTCCGGCGCTGTTCTCCGATAAAGAAGCGGTTATCAAGCGCAACGGCAGCAGCATCTACGCTGTCATCGAAACAAGCAAAACGTTCGGCGACATTAAAGGTCACTGGGCTCAAAACTACATCACGCTGCTCGCAAACAAACTGGTTGTAGATGGCGTGACGGACACTACGTTTGAACCTGAGCGCAACATTACACGTGCGGAATTCGCTGCACTGGTCGTACGTTCGCTCGGCTTGAACACTAACGTATCCAATGCAACATACGCACAATTCAAAGATGTCGCTTCCGATCAATGGTATGCAAGCGTTGTAGGCGCAGCGGCTAACGCTAAGCTGATTGACGGCTATGAGGATGGTACGTTCAAGCCGAACGCTACGATCAACCGTGAAGAACTTGCAGCCATGGTCGTACGCGCCCTGAATTATGCGGGTGCGAAACCGGCTGTAACGTCGGAAGAACAAGCTCAACTGCTTGCGAAATTCAAAGATTCGAACAGCATCGTCTGGGCGAAAGAAGAAGTCGCAACAGCCATTAAAGCAGGCATTGTCGACGGCATGACGGACGATACGCTTGGCGCTCGCAGTACGGCGACTCGCGCGCAATCCGCAACGATGCTGAAGCGTCTGCTGACAACCGCCAACTTCATCAACTAAGAGCATTACGACCACTCTCCTTTTAGAAACGGTCCGGCATATTGCCGGGCCGTTTTTTATGTACCTTCTCCTAACACGGAATTTGAACAAGCGCGGAAGAACGGTTTCTTATTCGTTTCACAACGTAAAACATACATTAATTTCGACATTTCCTGGGAAATACAAACATAAAAGTATTGGATGGGACAACAAAAGGGGATATACTACAAAAAGATCGTCCATACTCGTTGAAACGGAGGATTGCAATGTCAATCGCCATCATCGTAGAAGGAAAAAACGACAAAAGCAGGCTTCGCCGCCTGCTCACGGATGAAATCGTGATTTACTGCACCTTCGGTTCCTTGAATACCGAGAGGCTTGAGAGTTTGAAAAAAAAGATCGGTACGCGCGAGGTATTTCTTTTTACAGACAACGATTCATCCGGCAAAAAAATACGCGGCATCTTGCGGGACACATTCCCCGATGCCGAGCAAATTTATACGCGCCGCGGCTATGCAGGAGTGGAAGGAACGCCGGACGAGTACTTGATTCAGCAACTGGAAAAGGCCGGGTTGGAGGAATTTATCGTTTACCCTCCGGTGCACCCGACCATCGAAAAATTTTAGCGTAATGGCTCAGCCTATGAATTTCAACAAATAAATGACTAGCGTCACAGTGAAGATGCTAAAGATCGTGGAGGAAAACACGGCTTGCGATGAAAATTCCGGCTCATTATCATACTCCACGGCGATGAGCACGCTGCTGAGCGAAGTCGGTACGGCACAGGACAGCACAAGCGCCTGGGCCATTACGCCGTCGATGCCGAGCAGTAGAACGACGCCGAAACCGACGGCCGGTCCCACCAGCAATCGCAGCACGTTGGACAAAATAACATCGGATAACTGGAATTTCCACTTCATACTTCCCAATTGTACGCCTAAAGTCAGCAGAGCGGTCGCGATAAAAGCGTTCGATACATAATTGATCGGTGTATAGATCGGCGCAGGAATCGGAACATGCAGCCCGTTCATCAGAAACGCGATCGGGATAATATAGATGACCGGCAGCGTCATAATCGTCCGCATTGTTTTGCGGATATCGCCTTTTTTTTGCGCGTTGACGGAATAAATCCCGTACGTGTTCGGCAGCAGGCTTTGCATCATCATAATAATAATTTGTATCGACATCGTGAAAGCGTCGCCCACAAATACAAGCTGGTTGAGCGGAATGGCGTAATTGGCGCTGTTATAAAAAATAACGCTGTTCCGCACGGCCGGCACCATGCCGCCTTTATAGCCGCGAATGCGGATGACAATCTCCACCAATATGTACATCGCGGCGAAAAAAATAAAGAAAAAGAGCAGCGTTTGCCCCAATACGCTAAGCGAAAGCGTCGACTCGTACAGCATCTTGAAGACGACCGAAGGCGAGAACAAATAAAAGTTCAGCTTGGATAACGTTTTAATATCCAGTTTAAAGGCTCTGTACAAAACAACGCCAATTGCGATCATAATCGTTAGCGGTATTACGTTGCTGAGCAAAATATGCGTAAAGTACCCCATCCTTGCAACAAAGCCCCCGATCGGTACGATTATTCTTTGCTGATCTTGACCAGATCGGCGACGACTTTATCCACATCGAGATCTTCGTCGTTTCCGCTGTAATATGTCCGCAAATCGCCTTTCCCGTCAACCAACAGGAACAAGTTGCTGTGGGTATACGTTTCGGTTTTCGGGTCTTTTACAACAAGCACGCCGAATTTTTTAGCCAGATCAATGACCGACGCCTCTTCTCCCCGCAGGAAGTACCATCCTTTATAATCGGCGTGGAAGCGCTGCGAAAACTCTTTCAGCTGCGTGGTCGTATCTTTCGTCGGATCGAACGTTATGGACATTAGAGCCGTTTTCGTTCCAAATACGCCCTTCTCGACCAGCTTGTCTTGGATTTTCGACAACGTAAAGGTCGTTGGCTGGCATACATCGGGACAGGTGGAATAGAAAAAATAAATCAGTTTGGCTTTCCCCGCCGTGTCGCCGAGCGATACTTGCTTCCCATCCAGGTTTTCCAGCTTGAAATCCGGTGCCTTTTGCAGCACACCGATTTTTTGATCCGGTCCTTTCATTAACATGTAACCAAACGTTCCGATTAACCCGACAAGCAGTACCATGACAATGATTTTAAAGCCATTTTTTTGCATCCCCGCCACCCTTTCGTTCTCGCAATTAAACAATCATATGCGTAACCCAGCGACCCGCCTGCAAAAAATAAATCCCAGGCGTACGGGACGCCGTGGGATTATTCTTTGACTGGATCAACGCGCCGTGTTACACGGTGTTCACAACCATAATAATGAAGAGCAAAGTCAAATAGTTAATGGAGAAAATAAACATCTTCTTCGACCACTGCACCTCATCCTCCGCCTTGAAACCTTTAATGCTGAGGAATGCCCAGTACAGCCCCATAACTGCAGCGGCAGCGAGATAAATCTCACCGACGTAACCAAATACATACAGCAGCAGCGATACGGGAACAAGCAGCACAATGTAGCGGACCATGCTCAGCTTCGTTACATACGTGCCCCGAACGACGGGAAGCAGCGGGAAGCCGGCTGCGCGGTATTCTTCCATACGCCGGATGCCAAGCGCCCAGAAGTGCGGCGGCTGCCAAAGAAACATAATCCCGAACAAGATCAGCGCGCCCGCGTCGATCTCCGGAACAACGGCACAGTAGCCAATGACCGGCGGCACCGCTCCGGAAAAGCTGCCGACAAACGTGCTCCAAACCGAGGTGCGCTTAAACCAAGCGGTATACACCCAGACGTAAAGGAACAATCCGATCAGCCCTAAAAGTGCGGATAACGGGTTTGTGCCGAACCAAAGCACTGCGAGTCCGATAATTCCAAGTATAATCCCGTACAGCAGCACCGTTTGCGGTGCAATCTTCCCTACGGCGAGCGCCCTCTTCTGCGTACGGGCCATCTTCGTATCCATGTCGCGGTCCAAATAATTGTTCAATACGCAGCCCGATGCCATCACAAGCGCTGTACCGAGAAGTGCATATATCATCAACAACCAGTCGATATTCCACTTGGACGCTACCCAGAAACCGCCGAACGCCGTGATCGAATTGGAGAACAAAATACCGGGCTTTGCCAGTTGGACAAAATCTCTCCAGCTCACCGGCAAGTTCTGCGTCGTTTCATCCGCAGCAGCCACCGCCTCGACTCCAAGCTCCAAACTTGCTTGTTCTTTCAATGTTACAACCCCCTTATGTGAAGGATCCGTTCCGTAGCCATTAATCAGTATAGCTTATACATCCCCTTTATAATAGCAACCTGCCGATCATTTGACAACAAACACATCCCGGTGTTCAAAATATTGTCGATATGTGCGTTCGAAGTTGTGACAAATTGAAAATGAGAAATGCAAAAAAAATGAAAATGAAAAAACGTTCGGCTTTGACCGAACGGTAAACTACTGGCGCTGACTGCTGCTTTGAGCGCTGGGGGATGGGTATGGGGTTCCAACCGCTGTTAAAATCGCATGATTGGAATATACTTAGCGGTATCCATGCGATTTTAAAGGCGGACGCTGCCGCTTTTCCACCCCATACCCATTCCCTTATGGGCTGACTTCGAGTTATCTTCTACGTTTTAAAAACTCTCCTCAGCTGTCTCAATTCCGAGCGCTCTCCGCTATTTTTTTCTGACCATGTTTCGATTCATTTGCTGCTTTTTTCAAACCTTGCACATTCACTGATTTGAGATATTTCCCACCATTCCTCCTTCTCTATTCCATCGAGTGTTCGATTTTATGGCTGAATCTTCGAACCGGTACTATATATTATAGAAGGAATACGTTTCTCTCCAACCATATCTCGCAAGTAGAAATGAGTAACTCTGACAGCCTGTGCTTCCTACCTGGACTCGGGCAAAACTCGATACCTCTTGGCAGAACCAAAGCGGCTGCGCCGCTACTTCGGTACGGAAAGCGGCGGCTTTTGAAAGGACGCGGATCGGATGATACCCCAAGCGGTTTCCAGCAAATCGGCGATCTCGTATACGCGGCGGCCTAGCACCGAGACGGCGAGTCCGTACTTGTACGTAAGGCTGATGCCGAAATACAAGCTGCCGCCCGGCGGGAATTTCCGCTCCAGTTTGTCGCGCAGCTTCTCGACAAGGGCGGCGTCGGCAACGGTTGAAAACATATACAAAGAACCCAGATGCGTGTAACCATCCCAACGTCCTGCTCCAAGCGGAGCGTGCTTGCCTGGCTCTGTCAGCTGCTTTGCCGTAAAAATCAATTCGTCGTCATACCACACGGACAGGCGCGACCGGTAAAGCTCGTATTGGAACTGCTCCCCCCGATGCGTTCGCCCCGGGCACACGATCTCGCTAAAAATCAGCGTCGAATCGCGTTCCATCCGAATGTCCGTCTCGCTAAGGAAATATGCCTGATTGTAGAGCATCAGCGGCTCAGGCATATATTCGACATAGGCGCCGGAAGCAAGATGCAGCGTTTGCCGCTGCCGGGTCGGGGTTGCCGGGTCATTATCGCTTTTTCGGGCCGGATGCACCTTTGTATACGATTGATTCGTAATAAATACGTCCGTCCCCTTTCCGAAGCGCCATTGCTGCTCATAGAGGTCCCCCGCCATCATGCCGGGGGACGCATCCATGACATAAACACCTAGCTGTCGGCCTTCAAACCGGAACGTTTTGGCGATTTTGAGCGGGTACGATTGCTGGTGGCGCAGCAGCTGCGTTTCTCCTCCGCTTGAGGAAAATTCAGCATTGATCGCCCCTGTCACCTCAGGCATGGCTGTACTCGTGTTCCACCCAATGAACGATATCGTCCAGCCCCTGGCCGCCGAACAAGTTCGAGAACACGAACGGCTTGTCGCCGCGCATCCGGATCGTGTCTTCCTCCATGACTTTCAGGCTGGCGCCCACGTGTGGGGCGAGGTCGATTTTGTTAATGATCAGCATGTCGGAGCGCATAATGCCCGGGCCGCCTTTGCGCGGAATTTTCTCCCCTTGCGCCACGTCGATAATATAGATGAAGCGATCCACCAGCTCAGGGCTGAATGCCGCGGCCAAATTATCGCCGCCGCTCTCGATGAAGATGATATCGAGATCGGCAAAGCGCTGCTCCAGCTCCTCTACCGCTTCAAAGTTCATGGAGGCGTCTTCGCGGATCGCCGTATGCGGGCAGCCGCCGGTTTCTACGCCGATGATGCGCTCCGCAGGCAGCGCCTCGGAACGGATCAAAATGTTCGCATCTTCCTTCGTATAAATATCGTTGGTGATGACGGCAATACTATATTTGTCGGTTAATTTGCGCGCAAGCCTTTCGACTAGTGCCGTTTTGCCCGAGCCGACCGGGCCTCCGATTCCGATTCGCATCGGACGTCCCAAATGGACGTAATCCGGTTTTTCCCATTCATGATGATGATGCGCTCCTCCTTGACACATACGCGTCAGCCTCCTTCAAATTATAGATGAGTACATATATTAATGAAGCGAAATAAATCATTCAGGACATAAACAACCGGGAATACAGCCCTTCGTGCCGCATCATCGCGATCTCCGCGTACGGGACGCTCCCGTAGCCATCCGCGAGCGGATCCAGCGATTCGGTCTGCTGCGCTGCTTCCGCAATGGAAGGCAGCAGCGAGGCAAGCAGCCGCTGTCCGTCCGTTTGGCCGAGCGACATGAGGCGCAGCCCGCTGTTGATGCACGTCATCGTGCAAGTGTACAAATACCCTTCCACCGCGACCGCAAGCGGCGCTTGCAGCTCATGGCTGACCCAACCGTGAATGAGCGGATGCGTACCGATGCACTCCTTCGACTGCAGCGCTCCTGTCAGCGGTTCCCACTCCAGGTTCGGGTACATTGCCCGCGTAAGCTGGTACAGCCGCCGGCCCATCTTGGCGACACCGTCGCGGGTTTCCGCCGCGACCCGCTGTACATGCTGTTCGCGGTCGATGCGCCAAAGCTCGGCATAGCGCTTATCAGGAGCCAACCGATAGACGGCTTTGACAGCCAAAGCGTCAACCGGCCCCCAGCTGTGAAACAGCATCGCTTCTATATAATGCTTCAGTTGCTCCGCACGCTCGATCCGGCCGCTCTGTACCATCGTTTCCAAACCGAACGAATGCGAGAACCCGCCGATCGGCAATGCGGAATCGAGCAATTGCGTATAGGCAAGCCAAGAAAAGGATGTATCGTTGTGCATGCTCCGGTGGCCGCCTCCTTGCCTATTATTCATGTACGATTAAAAGAGAAAGTACCGCTGCGCCATCGGCAGGACGCTGACCGGCTCGCATGTGACGGCTTCGCCATCCACCTTCACCTCGTACGTTTCCGGATTCACTTCGATTTTCGGCGTTTCCCCGTTATGGATCATATGTTTTTTCGTAACGGAGCGGCAGTTTTTGACCGTCTCGATGCGCTTCTGCAGCCCGAGCTCGCGGTGTACGCCGGCATCATAGGCCGCTTGCGAGACGAACGTGATGCAATGGTCCAGCGCCCGGCCGAACGCGCCGAACATCGGACGCCCGAATACCGGCTGAGGCGTCGGAATCGAAGCATTCGGATCGCCCATTTGCGCGAAGGCGATGATGCCGCCTTTGACCACCATGTCGGGCTTGACGCCGAAGAAGGCAGGGCTCCAGACGACGAGGTCGGCAAGCTTGCCTACCTCTACCGAGCCGACGAGATGCGAGATGCCGTGCGTGATGGCAGGATTGATCGTATATTTGGCGATATACCGCTTAATGCGGAAGTTATCGTTCCTGCTTTCGCTGTCATCGCCGGAATCGGCTTCAACAGCAGCAGCGCCCGGTTCATGCAGCAGGCCGCGCTGTTTCTTCATCTTATCCGCAGTCTGCCATGTGCGGATGATCACCTCACCGACGCGTCCCATCGCCTGGGAGTCGGAGCTGATCATGCTGAATACGCCGAGATCATGCAAAATATCTTCCGCCGCAATCGTTTCCGGGCGAATCCGCGAATCGGCGAAGGCGACATCCTCCGGGATGCGGCTGTCGAGATGGTGACATACCATTAACATATCGAGATGCTCCTCGACCGTATTAATCGTATACGGGCGGGTCGGGTTCGTAGAGGAAGGCAGCACATTCAGCTCGGAAGCGATCCGGATAATATCCGGCGCATGCCCTCCCCCTGCGCCTTCCGTATGGTACGTGTGGATCGTGCGCCCGCCGATGGCGCGGATCGTGTCTTCGACAAAGCCGGACTCGTTGAGCGTGTCCGTATGAATGGCCACCTGCACGTCGTACCGGTCGGCTACGGCGAGACAAGCATCAATCGCGGCCGGCGTCGTGCCCCAGTCTTCGTGCAGCTTCAGCCCGATCGCGCCGGCTTCGACCTGCTCGGCGAGCGGTTCCGGAAAAGCGGCGTTGCCTTTGCCGGTGAACCCGAGGTTCATCGGGAACGCCTCCGCCGCCTCCAGCATCCGGTGCATATGCCATGCACCGGGCGTGCATGTCGTGGCGCTCGTACCCGCCGCGGGTCCCGTGCCACCGCCGATCATCGTCGTCACGCCGGAGGCGAGCGCCGTTTCAATCTGCTGCGGGCATATATAATGGATATGCGTGTCGATGCCGCCGGCCGTAACGATTTTGCCTTCGCCCGCAATCACTTCCGTAGATGCCCCGACGATCATCTGCAGATCGACGCCGTCCATAATGTCCGGATTGCCGGCTTTGCCGATGCCGACGATCAAGCCGTCCTTGATCCCGATATCCGCCTTCACAATGCCCGAATAGTCAATGATCAGCGCATTGGTAATCAGCGTATCGAGCACGCCTTGATCCCGCGTATGCCGGCTGGACTGCCCCATCCCGTCGCGGATCACTTTACCGCCGCCGAATTTGCATTCGTCCCCGTAGCGGGTATAATCGCGCTCGACTTCCGCCCATAAGTCGGTGTCCGCCAAGCGGACGGCGTCTCCAACGGTCGGACCGAACATGAGCGCATACGATTTGCGGTCCATCTGTGCCATCTAAACGCCCTCCTCCCATTCATTCCATCGGGCGCGAACCGGTTCCGGCAGCACGCCGCGGCGCGCCTCTCCCTTCGACAGCCCGTTCAGGCCGTAACTCAATCGGTCGCCCCCAAGCTCCGTCAGCGTGACCGGCTTCTCTTCGCCCGGTTCAAAACGGACGGCCGTTCCGGCCGGTATATCCAGACGCATGCCGAACGCCGATGCGCGGTCAAACTTCAACGCCCGATTCACTTCGAAAAAATGATAATGCGAGCCGACCTGCACGGGCCGGTCTCCCATATTAATAACAACAAGCGCCACTTTTGCTTTTCCGGCGTTCAGCTCCACGATTCCTTCCCGAACGCGATATTCCCCCGGCTTCATGGGTTACTCCTCCTCTAAAGCTTGATTTCAGCTGCAGCTTTTTCTTAACCCGATATCCGGCTGTACACTTCTTCTTATCGTCGAATCGGCTGATGCACTGTGACCAGCTTTGTGCCGTCCGGAAACGTAGCCTCTACTTGCACTTCATGGATCATGTCAGGCACCCCGGGCATCACCTGCTCCGCGCGCAGCACTGTCGTCCCGAGCTCCATCAGCTGCGCCACCGTCACCCCGTCCCGCGCGCCTTCCATAATCTCCGAAGTAATGAGCGCAACGCTCTCGGGATAATTAAGCTTCACCCCGCGAGCAAGCCTGCGCCTGGCCAAATCGGCTGCCACCGTAATAAGCAGCTTCTCCTTCTCCCTATCTGTCAGGTTCATGTTAGATCCTCCTAAACGAAACACGAATATTGCAGTGCCAATAACTTTATTATATTCGCGTTTTGCTCTTCTGTAAATCCATTAATGTTATTTAAAATCACATTAAAACACCATATCGTCAAGATTG
>NZ_CAJVCE010000060.1 GCF_910594985.1 Paenibacillus allorhizosphaerae | reverse complement strand
GGTATTTCTTCCACACTCCCTAATTCCAGGTAGTACATGTATAAAATTTTATTTTGTATGCATGTCAAAAAGAGCTGCCTCGGCAGCTCCTTGACATTTATATAGAATCCTTCGTTGAACTATCGTATCCTTTAGCTTAAAAAGCTGTCATGTCAGAGCAAGGCAAATCCCTATATGTATCACCAATGAGCTCGTAGTTTGTTCCCACTCGGGTCAAAAAAGTGAAAAAAGAAATGCCCATTTTCCTCTTTCATTTCATCTACTATTACACCTTTCTCACTCAAATAATGCCTTAATTGATAGATATCAGGACTATTGAAGCCAATGGAGAACTCTAGAAGTCCATCTTGCGTTGGCAGGATAGTGCCGAACTACATTTGCAAAACGCCAAACAACACGTTGTTCGCCCACCACCTCATCCATAGCTCCCAAAAAGAAAAAAACTTGGCCACTGAGGGATAAGTTTTTTGGGTTACTCCTATATTTTGGAACTTGGTAGTTCTTGCCGGAAAGGTCCAATAATGACGTCTCCAAAGGGTGGAAGTCCACGTCTCTCCAATGTATCAATCTCGGAATCGGATAATCTGCGAGGGATCACTATAAAGGAAGACATCCTATTGTCAAAGCTGCCTAAGTTCGAGATGTTCATTGATCCCCGAAATACCCGACGTGCTCCCCGAAAGTGCGTTCTTGACCATAATACCAGTGTGACAATCTCTTCGTCTTCCTTGCGGTTTAATCGAAAGCTTGACAGCTCGCCATTGAAACGGAACTGTCTGGCATCAAGTACCGCTATTCTTCCACGTATGATAATGCTTCGTCCAGAAAAGTTACGGTTTGAAAAAAGATCGAGCCGTATTCTGCTGTCGTTCCCGTTTGGCAAATGCCGTCCCTCCTTTATAGATGTTTTGCAGCTTATGTAAGGTTAAGCGCATTTGTCGCGGCGTTTGTCTAAAAGGTAATGGGGTAAATACAGAATTTAAAAAGTACCAACAATGGACCCGCTTTTAATTCCAGCACAGCCAAATCACCTGCATTCCGAAGCAACGTAAACCCCAAACATTCGGTATACCACTGAACTGAAACGTCCAAATCAATAACAGGAACTCGGAAGTAATGGATTACTTCAATCATCGACCGATTTCAAACAAGCAACTCATGGAAATAAATGGTGTGTCACCTATCTTTATTCTGCTTTATACGTCCGTTTCCTTCTTAGAGAATTATTCAGTTCGAATTGAACTACCCTGCCGTTAGTAAACGACTAACAGTGACGTTATTTTGTGAAAATTTGACCTCATGTTCGCTTTTGCAATTTACGGGGGTCTATTTTCATTTGTGGAATTAGGCGACTTGACTATATGATTTAGCCAGATCAATGAAATCTATAAACACATATAAATGTTAGAGGTTGCTAATAAAAAGGAGGAGTTATGAGATGCAAATAAAAACTGTCATAAGAAATAAAACAGTCAAACCGGTAAAACCAGTAAAAACAGTTGCAAGACCTAGAGGAATCATGGCTAGAACCGTTGCAAAAACGATAAGTGCGATGAGTGCCGCACAAAGAGCATTGAATGCACAAAAACCGTATGTTATTAGCCAAAGAACTAGGACAGTAAGTACGAATCGAGATTGGGTAAACGCATTGGAGATCGAGCGGAACCCGGCATGGGTAGCGCCGCGATCTGGTGAATCGTACGTTTGGGGAAGCAACGAACCGAATGGTCCTGCTGCTGTGGTCGCCAGAAGATTTAGAATTAGTGGCGATATTGTGCGTGCTAGATTATTCTTGGCAGTTGATAACTTTGCCATCGTTATAATAAATGGACGGTCGGTAGTTATCGACAATCCGCAAGCCAATGCTTCATTCTTTAATCCGGGAAGATCGTTTAACGTAAGGCGTTTCCTTCGGAGAGGTAATAATGATATTGTAATAGCTGCGTTTAACTTCCCTTCTAATGCAAATAGAAATGGGACCAATCCAGCTGGTGTCCTTGCACGTATCGAAATTGAACTAGATTAGTCCGGTTAGTGCTTTAAAGACACACTGAACAGTAACACACAAAAAGGACACTTTAAAAAAAGTGATCCTTTTTGTGTGGGTCTTCAATCGTTCGTATAGCCGGCGTTATCCTCTTCCAATAGTTCCAGCCCTCCCGTAATCCAGGCACGATCCCCAGCTGTAAGCCTTCTATCAGATAACTTACTTGATCGAACGTTACAAAAAGAGAGACTAGGTAGACATCGAGCGGCCGTGGCTGTCGCCCATTCCATCATGACCATTGTTTACCATCTCCTTACTCGCGGCGAGGATTACAAAGATTTAGGGAGCCACTACTTTGAAGAGCGACAAAAAGAAGCCATAATGAAGCAAGCCGTTCGAAGGCTCGAGAATCTTGGTTTTCAAGTAGCTCTCACCGCCTCGACAGCCTCGTAACAATCTTGATTTCACATAAATTCTATGAAGCACAGTTTTTAAAAAAACACTAAAGCTGGGCTTAGTTTCGTATTGCCAATTTTAGATCTATGCTATGTGAAATTTTCGGGGTAGCGCAATGAGTAGTTATGTACACTAAAAGGCACGACTTACCACTTGTCCTAGTTGGTAGTCAACTAAGGTTCCACCAATCAAGCAAGTTACCTTATATGTTAACAGCGGAGTAATATCAGGGCGAAAAAAGTTTCCAATGCCCTTCGGAAACAACTTCGACTGCTCCGTCGATCACTTTGATGGCGGTCTGATCATCAATCGCATACGCCGGCCCCTGCATCTCGGCCGCCCATCTCTCCGCAGCAGCCATTGTGTTATGCGGCAGCATCTCGTGATCCAGATGCGGAAACATTGCAAAATCAACCAGTCCCAGTGCTTCATCGCCACCGTTGGGTGGAGTCCAGCCAACGAAGAATTCCCCGATGTTAGGTGCCATCACCATACTCCCGGCGCTCATTCCCACATAGACTGCCTGCAGCGACGGCAAGAGATCTGCCAGCCCGGATTGCCGCATCCAGTAGCACAGGTAGAGGGCGTCGCCGCCCGCCACCAGCAGGACGTCCGTCTCCCGGACCAGCGGCATCCAGCGGTCTTCGCCGATGCTTGGCAGCGCTGTGAGCTCCAGCACACCGACGGACTTCCAGCCCAGGTTGACCATGGGATTCTCTTCTTTCCCGCTGATGAATTCCCAGGCTTTGACGCCGGGGCCGACCCAGGGGTGTCCGTACATCGCGGTGGGGATGCACAGGGCGTTGGAGTCGGCGATCGGCTTGCCCAGCATGCCAACCAGCACGTCGTTTATGCTTTTGTTATTGATGCCACCAGATGTGAGCAGAAATTTCATAACTTCACTCCTTTTCTTTGTTGTGTGTGTCTGAGGTTTATTCCATTAGATTTTTCAAACGAGGGTGCGGACGTCTAATGGGACAGCTTAAGCTGGTATAAAACCCAGACCCGATATTGTGTCGCGCATTTAATTACTTCGGCCATTATTCCTATCAAACATTCATTTGCGTTTGTGAACTTCGTAATTTCCCTAATGCCTAGGTGTTCGACAAAACGATTGAACTATCCTGCCCTTTAGCTTAATGTGCCACCTGATCGATCCCGCGGCGGCTTCATGATGTTTTTACTCCGTTAACGTAATAGGTCGATTCTCTACTTTTTGAGAGAGTATATTCCCTTTACATAAACATTCTGTCCTAAATGCGACTTTCCGTTATCACTTACATAAAGATCACTGTTATTAATCAAGTAAAAAGATAATTCGTAATCTCCTTCTTTATAAATCATTTCCTCATAGGAAGTAGTTGCTCTCCCAGATACAATTTCACTGATCTTGCCCCGTTCAGTTGATTCTTTAATTGAAGAGTAGCCGGAATCCAGGCTGAATAAAACTGTATCGCCAGTAGACTCTTTAATGACCAGAGTAGGGGCAGTTAGATCGTTGGAACCAGTAGTATATTCTCCAGTTTGCAGACGTATCCAAGCATTTGTTACACTGTCCTTCAGGTCAGTCTTTAGGCCAATCATTACATCCTGCACCGACAAAATTCGGTAAGGCACGCCCTTCCTAGCCTTTTTCTCAATGACCTTATCTTCGGCAAACCCGGATTCAGTCTGTTTGAAGATTAGTACTTTCGAAAACGGGATAGCTCCCATTTGGCCCGCACCGGTCATAAAATTAACGATCACGATGATGTCCTTCATACCGTCCCCGTTTACATCTCGAAAGGATACCGCAGAGATGGAATCAAGGAAAGCAGGCCATTCTAGTTCGTACTTTAATTCGGACACCGTATCACTAGTATTAACGTAAAAATGTGGCTGATCTTTGTAGTCCTCTTTCTTTTCAATCGTTGAAACAAACTCGCAATCCCCTAAAGATTCAAATTTCACACTAAACGACTGTTCCTTAAGCATATCCCCAATTATTGAATCAGATGATTTTTGGACTTTCGAGATATCGGAGGTTTTGTTTGAAGCTTGAGAATTTTCGAGTACTTTTGAGTATCGACCATCTACTTCAGCAAAAGCTCCAAACGGACTTTCTTTCCCTTTAGTCATAACTATAAGATGGTGGTCAACAATTAACATACGTAATTCAAAATCATATTTTCCATTTTTATATGTCGCTTCATTTCCAATTAGTACTGCTGTTTCATCGGCTAGTTCGCCATTGTGACCCTCATCGGAGGTAGGATTCGTCACATGGTACGCATTTAACGAGAAGAACAACTTACCTTCTTTTATATTCATTATCTTGATTGTAGATATATCATTTTTTGTAGATTGATCCCATTTCCAAGTTCCTACCCATTCTGATTCGTCGAAAAAAGATGATGGGGAATTGCTCGGTTGTGATGTATTTGTGTACAGGCGAGCATCACCACCCTCCTCTTGTCTTGTGGTAGAGCCTGCAATATTCTGATTAATATTGGTATCTTTCGGTAAAACAGTCGTACTAGGATTCGGTTGTTCTTTACATGCTGCCAACATCAGAGCGAATGTTGCAAGTAAAATGAATGAAAAAAATCTCATTAATTCACCTCCATAAATAAACATGCACTTTTAACAAATAATGGATGAACCCATTTATTTTAGTGATATTTCTACAACAACACCACATTTTCCTGCCCCAGCGTGGAAAAGGCAGCCGATCATCCTGGCTGCCTACGTAGAATTTGATTCAACTATCGTTCCTCGTTAGTTGAATCCAAGCGGTTCATATAAAGTAATCAGTTCCTGAATCCATACGAACAAGAAATTCATAAAGTGAGTCCGCAATTTTCTCATCGAAGTAATAAATAGGGCATTGTCCTTCATCATTTCTGCTGCCGTCCGTAAAGTCCATCGTCAAATATGTACCTTCAAATACCTCGAAAAAAACTAATAATTTATCGTTATCATAAATTACCCTGTCAGGGTCGTTCACATAAATACCTTCACCAAGGCGGAAGTCAGCAATACTCGAAGGATCCATTAATCGATTAATCCCTTGTTTTGTCTTGTTACACATAAATCCGTACCCTATTTGAGTTATTTGTTCCAGCTTTTGTTGAACTAATCTGCCCGTTACTTCAATGAACAGTGGCAGTTCGCCACGACTCGTACCTGTGATATTTATTTCGTAACCAGTCAGTTTAGTTAGAGGTATTTTTTAAATCCTTTACTAACAGAACCGTCATATCCTTCTCGTTCGAAGAACCGATGAGCTCTTTCACGAGTTGAATTGCTTAGCAACATAATCCGATGACAATTTATAGATCTACAGTACTCCTCAACGTATTGTAGAAGTTGTTGTCCAATATTCTTACTTTGATGATTTTCATGAACAATAATGTTCTCAACAACTCCATATGGTCTTGTCCCATGCAACGCCTGGATACATATATTTAGTGTCACTGTTCCTAATATTTCCCCGTCTGAATCAAAAACGAACAGAAAATTATTAGGGTCTCTTTTTATCGTGTCAATTTGTTCTTCTAGAACATTCATTTTTTTACTATTTGGTACTAACATACGATAAAGCGCTTACAGTTGATCCCAGTCAGATCGTTCAGCTTCACGAATCATATTCAATATCAGCTCCTATATAACCCTGTAATTTATACAATATACTTCCACTTTTTGTTGAGCATTCCTGCCCGTTACTTCAATGAGGATAAAACTAGAGCTACTTTATCCGCCACTTTCAAAATCAGACTTTCCCTATAAGGGACAATCTTTCTGTCACTGCAATCGAAAGAGGTAAACTTTATGACTTCAATCTGCGACAGAATTCTTGCCCCTAAATATAGAAAAAACCTTGATAGACAAGGATTTTCCTGGGGGGTGAACTTTATGTCGTTATACAACCGCTCTCCGTTGCTAATCAGAGAGCGGTCGCCGGTTGTAAGATCTTTTTTTTGCTTCTTTGGCCAATTGTTATCGGTGCCCGTCATTTCTTCATGCAGTCACGCAGCTCGATTATTTCACGAAATTGACCACCCGGTTTACCATGACCAGGTTCAGTAATACGAATCCCGATAATACGATGCAATCTAGGAGTACTCCCCGCATCCATCCATTGAACAGAACGATCCGTGTCGCATCAGCCAATATGCTTGCCGCTTTGCATCTTGACTTCGTTCACGAAAGCAGCCAGATTGCCGGCGCCCACACAATGAAAATCAAACGTTAGGGTGGTGCTCGGGTTGTAGGCTGATGACGGAGTTGTTCGCAAGGCGCAGCCACGTCTCAAAGCTTCGCTCCCCCTCACGTAAACGAATCATGCGTGCGCCTCGCGGGAAGCCTTCTTTGCCGTAAGTATTGTAGCCGGTCGCCCGGCCATAGCAAAGACGTATCCCGTGGAGTTCGCCCCAGAAATCGTTCGTATGATCATGACCGGCAAATGTGCCCAGTACATCACCCATCTCGACCATCGAGGCAAATAGGCCCGAATTCACTTTTGCGCAGCACACATCCTCGAACTTGTTGCCGAAGCACACTGTGGTCTCCCATACCTCTTTATATTCGGGAAGCGGGATATGGAGGAAGGCTAGCGCCGGCAGTATGCGACCGTTCATACGCGCGCGGAGTTTGCGTGATTCGTTCGCATACCATTGGATTTGGTCGCCGCGAATCCAGTCGTAACCCGGCACGTTCGGAACCGGTGAGTAAGCACCCGAATCGAAAAAGTACAAAGCCGCCGCAGGTAGATCATCGGAACCGGTGATATGCAGCGTGTAATTGCCCACTCCGCTCAACTGGTCAAGGCCGTGCTGGGATACGGTGTGCTCATGCGATGTGACAACGTCCATGAGCTCTTTTCTTGTAATCCTGTTCTCGGTATCGTGGTTGCCAAAGACAATCGCCCAAGGAATGCCGCGGAATTCTGCCGCATGCACCGCTTCCTGCAATGCTTGAGCTGGTCGTTCGCAAAGTGGCGTCCCCTCAGATACGTTTCCGGTATAGATGACGTCGCCTGTAAATACGACAAGATCGGGCTTTTCCGCATCAAGCACTGCCTCCATGAGCCGACGAGATTGTTGATCTTCTGCCCCTCCCTCCTTCCAATGAATATCTGTAAATTGTGTAATCGTAAAAGTATGATCATCGCGGAAAGAAAGTTTATGTTTCATCGTTATTTGCCCCTTTAATAATGTGACTTTCCTTGAAATGATGATTTATTAACTTTTTTTATGTTGTTTTATGACTATTCTAATTCCATATTTCTCCTGCTGTCAATTATATTTCGAAACATGATTCGAGATTGACATAGAGAAAGAGAGACCCTAAACTGAATAGAAACAACATAAACAGTCATAAAACAAGTTAAATAGTCACCATACTGGATTGTTTTAAGGAGTGATCGCCATGAAAGTAGACTTTCATTTTCACCTGGAAGAAGGGCCTTATTCTTCGAGATGGGTTCAACGAACCGCCCGTGCTTTGGAAGAAGTGCACATGGCCAAGATAAGCGCCGGTAAGGATACTCACACTTTGGCATGGGCGGAGAATTTTGTAGAGTTACTGAAGCAGCGAATGGATCAAGGCTGCTTTCATGAAACGTGGCTTGAAACTTATTTCGAGTTGGGAAAACAACGAGGTATAGAACGCTTCGGTTTGGTCGATCACGGCTACCGCTTCACGGAGTTTCGTGATTATTATGAAAAGCACCTAATTCTGGACGATTCGCCTGTCGGCAAGATGCAGCAATATTGGCTGGATCGCGTATGTATCGGCCACATCGAGCCCTACATAGCTGCGGTAAAAAAAGCGCAGGAGGCCGGGTACCCGGTGTCGTTAGGATTGGAAGCGGATTATTTTCCGGGTGGAGAGCAGGAACTTGGCGGACTTCTTTCGAAATACGATCTGGATTATGTCATCGGCTCGGTACATTTCCTCGATGGCTGGGGGTTCGATAATCCGGACACGGAGGATGTGTTCAAGGAGAAAGATTTGCCCTTGTTGTACCAACACTTTTTCGATACGGTTAGCGGAGCGGCCGCAAGCGGGTTGTTCGATATGATAGCGCATCTGGATAATTTGAAGGTGTTTAATTACCGGCCGGACGAATCGGTGCTTCTGCCAATGTATGAAAGCATCGCTGTGGCGCTGAAAACAGCGAATGTTGCGACAGAGCTGAATACGGGACTAGCTTATCGCTACCCGGTCAAGGAAGCTTGTCCGAGCCCGTCTTTCCTTCAAATACTCAAGAAATACGAGGTGCCAATTACACTCAGCTCAGATTCGCATTTCCCCGACGATATCGGCATGTTTCTTGATGAAGCAATCGAGCTGTTGAAAGATGTGGGCTATAAGGAAATCGTATATTTCAAGGATAGACAGCGAATTACCGTACCGTTGTAAATAATTTTCTTCCAAGCCATAGTCTACGGGAACACGCTCCCTCCTACAATGTACGTTGACTTAGTTGCCTTCTCTTTATAAACTAATAAAACAAATTGAAACATCACCACTCCGCCATCATTGGTCATCTCAGGAGGCCTATCGTGTCATTAACATATGAAGATCGCAGGATGACGATTTTAAAACAGTTAGAAATCGAAGGAAAGGTGCAGGTGCACCATCTATCGCACCTGCTAGGCATTTCAACAGAAACAGTGCGCCGGGATTTGGATCGGCTGGAAAGGGAAGGCAAGCTGCGCAAAGTTTACGGCGGCGCTGTAAAAATGCGGATGGAGCTCGTCGAGCCGCCTTTTCTCAAAAGATCGCAGATGATGAAGAAGGAGAAAACAGCCATCGGAAAACTGGCAGCATCTCTTGTCCAAGACGGTGAAACGATCATGCTTGATAACGGCACGACGACCATGGAAATTTTGCCTCATTTGAAGGATCGTACGAATGTAACTCTGATCACGCATTCGGTTCCGATTCTAAACCTCGCCCTTGAGATGTTCAAAGGGAATATTATATTCGTCGGCGGGGAAATGAATGTCGATTATCAAGCGGCAACGGGATCGCTGACGGATGAACTGTACGACCAATTTAAAGTGAACAAAGCGTTTTTATCCGTCGGCGGCATTTCATTGACGGACGGCGTTACCGACTTCCATCTGGCAGAAGCGATAATATCGCGGAAGATGATGCGTCGGGCAGAGGAAGCGATCGTGGTGGCGGATCACTCCAAATTTGGCGTATCTACGTTTGTCAAAATCTCGAGGCTTGAAGAAATCTCAATGCTGATTACCGATCCGGGCTGCCCAAAAGAGTGGATCGATTCGTTTGAAGCGCTTGGCATCGAAGTGCGGATTAGCAATTGACGCGTTCTAGCGTAATAAATCAAGGAGCAGTTGCCGCTGTGGGGTGAACCCAAAAAGTTAGCCGGCCAATCCCTCGGTTTTATGCCGTCGTGTGAGCTATCGTTATCCGTTAACTTAATATGCTGCCTCTTTCGATGTTCGAAAATCCTATCGCGATTATGCGCATATGTTTGTGTCGCAAAACGATTATGCACCTATGTTTGTGTCGTGGCCTCGCGACACAAACATAGGTACTTTGAAATAAAAAATCCCCGATTGACGGGGATCTAAAAGCACTCATGTTTGTGTCGCCGGACACCCTTCCCTTGTCGTTGCTTTGCGGCGGTTGATCAACAATCAAATGAAATTTAGTTGGTGTGCCATAATGCGGGAAAATAGTTTGTTCGTATAACCCAACAGCATTAAGGTCACTCAATCCAACATGATTGAACTCTGGAGTAAAGTGTTCGACTATGCGTATATCCTTTCCTAAGACAACCGATCCAGTTCATTCTTCGATCATACCATCCTCCCCCGCCGCAGACTAGCAAAAAAAGAAGCCGCCGGGTAGACGAACTTCTCTTTTGTACTGCTATTCCATTCCTACTACGCGTTTACCAAAACGTCCGGGCGGTACCCGTGGGAGGATTCGCATGCGCAGCGGCGAACGCTTGAACGGCGGCATTGGCCACTTCCATGTCTTGCGCCATGGTGCCTCCGCTGACGCCGATACCGCCGACGATCATGCCTTCGCGGACGAGTGGGATGCCGCCTCCCAAGATGGTGACCCTCCCTTGGTTCGTCGTGTTGACCCCATAGTGTTGACCGCCGGGAAGCGCCGACTGGGCTAAGTTAGCCGTGGGCATTTGCATGGCTACACTCGTCCAGGCCTTCCCCTTGGAGATTTCGATCCCGGCGATCCGGGCATGGTCCATCCGGTGGAAGGCGACCAAGTTCGCCCCGGCGTCGACGATTGCGATATCGAAGGCGAGTCCCATTTGACGGGCTTTCTGTTCCGCAACCGCGAGCAATTGTTTGGCAATTTCCAATGTAAGCAACTCATTCACTCCTTGGGTTTCGATGCTTCCATATTGTATGGGTCATCACCCAAATTGGGAACGAATCCCTCGATATTGTTTTTCGAATCGCATGGTTACGGCATACTGACTTCGATCTCGGCTTGATAGATCCCCGGGACGATGTATTTACTTATGATACGGCTCGCCGCTCATGATCTTAAACTATCCTGCCAAATGGCTTAATGAGGCTCCGGACGTGCCGGCAGCCTCATCATTGTGGGGGTATATTCAACTATCGTTACCCGTTAGCCCCCCATGCCCTGTCGGGCGCCACAGAGGATGAAAATTTTGGTGCGACGTTTTATACTATTCTTACGGCTGGTGAGGAAGGTCGTTGCGCTATGGTGTCACGAACCCATCC
>NZ_CAJVCE010000059.1 GCF_910594985.1 Paenibacillus allorhizosphaerae | reverse complement strand
CCTGTATGATGGCGAGTTTCTCTACTGCACGATATTGATTTTTTTTAGCCATGAAAAAACCCCCTTAAGGTAGCAGGTTTTATTATTTAACCTGTCTACCTTAAGGGGAGCATATCACGATCCGCGGCGGCCTTATGATGCTTTGTGTTGAGCTATAGTACCCGTTAGGGCGTCAAAGGTGCTGCATCCCAGCTATAACGAAAGTACTCCATTTATATTTTAGCTTTGGCTTTCAGTATATATTTGAAAGGTCACGCCGAATTTGTCAGTTACATCACCAAAACCTGGGCTAAAAGGGGTTTCTTCAAACGGCATGTTAACTTGACCGTCTTGCCGTAAGGCTTCGAAAAATCGTTTTGATTTTTCTACGTTGTTTGTTGAAATGCAAATTGTTACCTGTTTACCCTTGGGAATAGACGAACCATTGGGAGCATCCGAAAACATGAGTTCCGATTCACCAACCCGCAACTTTGCGTGTGCCACAAGATTTTTTAAATCATCAGTGAAAGTATTAGGCATTTCCGGCATATCCCCGTAAGTAATGATTGTGAGGACTTCGGCTCCTATTGCTTGTTCATAAAACTGAATAGCTTCCTTTGCGTTCCCTTCCATATTGAAATATGGGGTAAGTTTTACTGTCATCATTGTCAACTCCTTTTTTTCAATCATAGCAAACAAGTAATGCTTTGATTTCTTTTAGATTGCTATCATGAATAACCCGATTATTACATCGACAACGCCGTCGATTTCCCGTATATTTCATTCAACAAAACTGCCCTTTAGCGTGGAAAAGGCAGCCGATCATTCTGGGCGGCTGCGTTCGTTGACTTTATTCAGCTATCGTTATCCGTTAGTGCGCTTCATTCGCATCTCAGAGGTTATTGCAGAACCGCCTCAGCTCCGCGCTCGAGTCATCTAACCAGGTCCGAGATTCTCCTCCGCTTCGGTTCCCCGCACCACTAGCTACTCTTTGCCGTACCTTTTCTTCAAGCCATCGACTTCGATTTCAATGCCGATATCGTTCGACCAACCGGAGAAGCCTGTTCCATCCAGCAGCTTGCCGTTAAATGCCGTGCCGACACCGACCTTCTGATGAGGTGGAAGCGTGATCGTCATCGGCTCGAACTTGACCTTGGCTGTACTTCGTATCAGATAAGGCCTAACCGTTACAGCCTTCTCCTTCCCATAGTTGATCAGCGTAACGGTGCAGTCCGCTTTCACATTCGCTTCTTCCGATCTATAGCTGCACTGGCTGTTCTTTTTGGAGAAAGCGACGGAGGAAACGGAAACGGAATTATATTTCAGAAGAATCAAGGCATTCTCGGTCACGATCGGAAACAGAAACGCAAATGCGATACAGCTCAGTACGATCCGGCTCCGTATTTTGGGAAACCGGAATTGATAAAACTTCACCGCACCGATGTAACCGGCAACAATGACAAGCAGCCCGACAATAACCGAGATATGCAGCCCCGAATCGTACTCGGTATTGGTCCACGGCGGTATTCCAACCGCTCTGAATATACTGTCTCCGAAAGAATTGCCGAGGTGGGTGTTGGATATGAGCAGCAGACCGATCAGAATGAGAACGAAAAACAGATCTTCTTTTCTACGCATTTCATCTCCCCTTATCTACTTTTGAGCAGTTCCGGAAGGACCGCAGCCGTACATGAAAATGCTCTATATATTATCTTATAACAAAGAGGATTGGTAGTCTTTATCCTTGTAGCCTGAACCCCGATCGTGAATAAGGAGGAAGAAACGATGAAAGAAGAAATCAGCAAAGTGCTATCCATGATGCAGGAAGGCAAAATTGATTCAGACAAGGCTTCGGAGTTGATTGACGCGCTAAAGGAGAAGCAAACGGCTCATACATCGCAAGCCGTAC
Organism: Paenibacillus allorhizosphaerae; assembly: GCF_910594985.1. Taxonomy (GTDB): domain Bacteria; phylum Bacillota; class Bacilli; order Paenibacillales; family NBRC-103111; genus Paenibacillus_G; species Paenibacillus_G allorhizosphaerae. Next base: position 10,754 of record NZ_CAJVCE010000059.1, on the reverse strand, counting down.
AGGTGCTGGGGAAACCCGACTATTCGAAGAAACTGTCATCGGCATCCGGCGGTTATTTAGACAAAACGTTGAAAATACGGGTAACATCCCAAGAGAACGATAATATCAACATCAATTTGCCGATTAAACCGGTTAAGGCTGTTCTCGGAGCGGGGCACAGCATCGCGTCCAATATTCCGCAGGCTGCGAAATATGTGAAGGTTGATATGGCGAGCCATCTCAACGTTATAATTAAAAGGCATGCTCCCGGTACAAAACCGAGTTCATGCCTTATAGACCACCTAACGAAATAACTGTCTAACTTTATCGGGTCACTTCAGAGGTAGGGAACCCACTCCAACTAACGCCGATATACCTCTTCCTTTTTATACGCCGCCGGATGCTCCATGCCGCGTCATCCGAGGCAAGGAAAACCACGGTCGGGCTATATCGGTGCGCCCGACACTTCGTAGGCATCCAGAATGGATTTCAGCAGACCGGGAAACCGGTCTTCCAAATCCTCCGTACGAATGGAGAGAAAGCGCTGCGTCCCTAGAGACCGAACGCGGACAATGCCCGCCTCCCTAAGGGTGCGAGCATGGTGCGACAAGGTCGATTTCACGACGGGAACTTCGATGTCCCCACACGTGCGTTCTCCTGCTTTGTGCAACTCGCTTAGTATATATAATCGGATGGGATCGCTTAGAGCATATAAAACGGAGGATAATTGAATATCCGACTTATCCGGATGATAAAGAATTTTCATTGGCCTATCCCCCCTTATACTTGTTTTATCCATAATTGCATTTTATCATAAAGAATGTTATATTTCTATTGTTCGATAGTAATGAAACAATAAAATAAAGAAGATGGTGAGCCCCATGTCAAAGTCAGCCTCTGAGTCGGCAGGCGTACGCGGCACCGAACAAACGTACATTCGTGAAGGTTTGGTTACCGCCCTTTTAGGATTGTCGATCGTTTTGGTTATTATGAATACAATGATGTTTAATTTGGCTTTGCCGAGCGTGGCTCACGATTTCGGCTTGTCGGCATCCACGACATCTTGGATCGTTACGGGATATTCCATCGTCTTCGCGATCTCTTCCATCACCTACAGCCGGTTATCCGATTTCGTTCCGATTCGCCGGCTGATCGTTATCGCGCTTGTTTCGCTTAGCGTTGCGGCAATTGTTGGGTTGTTCAGTGAAAGCTTCTTGCTGCTTCTGCTCGTCCGTCTCGTGCAAGCGTCGGGAGCGGGCGCGGTTCCAGCTCTCTCGCTTGTGCTCATTACCCGGTACGTCCCGCTGAAGCGGCGCGGCAAAGCGATGGCGATGATCATGTCGGCCGCTTCGCTCGGGCTTGGCCTAGGACCTGTTGCAGGCGGGGCTATCGTCGAATTTATCGGCTGGCATTATTTATTCGCCGTTACCGCGGTTACGATTCTGCTCGTTCCGATGTTCGTGGCGCTTCTTCCCGCGGAGAAGCCAGCCAAAGGCTCCTTCGACGTATACGGGGCGTTCTTCGTCGGCATCGGAACGACCGGACTGTTGTTGTTTCTCACGAATCAATCCGGGATCGCGCTGGCCGCAGGCCTGATCTCTCTCGTGTTGTTCGTTATTCGCATCCGCAGTGCACAGGATCCCTTCGTACAGCCCGTCCTGTTTCGCAACCGTGCTTACTTATTGCTGGGATCGGTCGGGATCGTCGCCTATTTGTGCAGCTTCGCAACGTTGTTCCTGATGCCGCAAATTCTGGTCAACCTATACGGCTTAAGCGCGATCTCTTCCGGTCTCGTCATATTCCCCGGTTCTTTGCTGGCTTTGTTCCTGTCCCAAAAAGTCGGCAGGATCATCGACCGAAACGGCAACGCCGCGATCATCCGCTACATTCCTTTGCTCGTTCTCGCATCTGTGCTGCTGTTCGCCCTGTTTGCCGGTTCGTCCTATGTCGCCATCTTGTTTATTTATATGCTGCTGAGTGTAGGCTTCACATTCTTGACCAGCAGCATCTCGAATGAGATGTCACGCATTGTACAGCCTTCTCAGATCGGCTCCGGACTGGGGCTGTTCCAGCTGCTCCAGTTCTTCAGCGGCGCTTTCGGCGTCGCGACTACCGCAAGTGCTTTATCTTGGCAGAAAGACCTTCCCCTGAAAGCGGCTTACGGCAATATTTATTGGGGGTTGACGATTATCGCGCTCATTTCGATCGTCTGCGCCTATCTCTATGGACAGCGAGCGCCCCGTGTGGCGGAAAATAGATAAAAACAACAAGCCGTTTACTCCCAAGAGTAAACGGCTTGTTACGTTAGAAGACGGCTAGACGATAAAATTAGAATATTCGGTCTGCTCGACACGCCCTTGTCTTGAATCGGATTCCCAGAGCCGACAATATGATCCGTCAGATCAGCAGCCTCATGCTCGTCCAGTATAAGCTATCTAGAATTAATTGGTTGTCTCTTCTAATATGATCCTTTTTTTATACTTTCGCGGCAGCCGTTGTTCTCTAGGCAAAATGGGCCTCTAGGGTCCTATCCTATTTTATTATTTCCGCCAAAAAGTTGAACAGTTTGCCTTATCCAATATATTAAACTCAATCATTTTCTCAAGTAATTCGTAATTTACCAGCTCATTCCACGGAATTCTAAACAAGCCTTTGGTAGCGCTGTAACCAGCTTGCACAATGTCATCGGCAAAGTGCGTAATGCCTACTTCTTCGGGTGAAACGCTCAAATGATACTTCGCTGTGGAAAACCCGATGACAAATGTGCCGTGATTGGAAAACATTGGCGTATTCCACTTGATTTGCGGTTCCAAATTTGGGAATTTATTAGCAACCCACGCCAAAACTTCCTCTGTTCGGTCGCGGTGGTCGGGGTTATCAATACCCGCTAAATATTCTGCAAAAACTTCCATGTTGTTCCCTCCTAAAATGAAAATTATGTCATTCCGAGAAGTTTCTCAAACCCATTCATCGTTAAAACTCTTCACTGAACCGCTAAGACACTTGCCCCCCGTTTATTGAAGATAAAATACTATTGCCTTAAAACATAATCAAGTATTTCTTGGTACAGTTCGTTCCAAACATGATAATATCCTGTTACTTCACTTGGATATATAATACTCTCTATGTTCAACGTTTAACTGAATCACTTCACGGTCTAAACCTCCATCAATATACCATAGAACATGCGTTTCTCGTTCAACTATCCTGGCATTCTGCTTAATGAGGCCTCCATCGATCCGCGGCGGCCTAATGGTGTTGAGCTATCGTAGCGTAATCCACAAAACACGGTCAGTGAGGAGTTGACTGTCCAGAGCCAGGGCATATAAGGTGATAAAGATTGTTTCCTCAATCTTGGACAGATGGCGGTACGTCAATGGATTTTAAACTCATTTTTGCCATTCCTTTTACCTCGATATTTCCCAAAGTAATATTCGTATAAGGCGCCTCTGTTTCGAAAATGGCTCTATATCCTCGGGGTTGTTAACGGCAGCATTTGGAGCCGAACTGTATGAAAGCTTGAGTCCAATGTTATCATAGATTGTTCTTGTCATCCGGCAGTTGACATGTCTAATTGCTTAGATGAAGTTCTAATTTTTCTCATTAATTACAGGTGAAATTATCATAGTTTAGTTAGTGGTTCGTCCTATCTATATATGCCTTCAAATAAAAAATCCCCAATTTACGGGGATGGTATAATTACCCCCGAAAGAATACTTAATAGTCTGTAGTCATTGAGCAGTCGTTGTCACATAATTTGAGGATCAAGTCCAACCCCAAAAGAAACCATCTCGCTCCCACGCAGCTCTTCCAGCATGCAACTTTTTAAAAGCTTTCTTTACATCCTTTGATATTGACTGATTTCCGTTTTCATTAACATAAATAAACGTTTTACCATAATTATTTATAATATAGTTAACCGCATCGGTTTGATACAAAATCCCAGATGATTTCAATTCATATAACATCCATTCAGCAATTTCATTCACTGCAGTATCCAATTTAAACGCCCCTCATAAATAATTGATTCGTGAAATCCAAAAACTCACAAGAACCCACCAATGATGAAATCAGGCGTAATATGGCTATCAGACAGCCACTCCTGTGGTTAATTTAGTTATAAAAATAACCGACTGTGAAGCAGTCGGTTATTGGTTTTAATGGGGCCATGAAGAAATGAGCTAAACTGAACACGGTCTCTCGTTCGCTTCAATTTCTTGCCCAGCTCGCTTGCCTGAAGGCATCAGGCTCATTTTGTCAATAATAAAAGTCCCAATAAAATTGTCCGCTGCAATAGTCCTGATATATCTGCTTTAATAATGCTTATCAAAATCCACAAGATTGTAGGACGGTTGACCATCATTGAAATATGCCTTCAAATTCGTCAGGAAAATCTCCATTGCCCTATCGTCATAATACACAGTTGAGCCCGAATTATGCGGGGTGATGATGATATTATCCATCTGCCACAACGGACTCGACTCAGGCAAAGGTTCTTGCTCGAACACATCCAAGCCTGCACCAGCGATCCGGCCGTTACGCAATGCTTCAAGCAAAGCCTCCGTATTCGTCGTTCCGCCTCTGCCGATATTGATAAAGTATGCGGAAGCCTTCATCAGAGCAAATTCCCTGCTTCCAAATAAATAATGCGTGTCCGGAGTCAGGGGAAGTGTAACGATGACGTAATCGCTTTGCTGCAGAACTTCATCGAGTCCGAATTTATCGAACATTCGATCCACATATGGCGAAGGCTCTCCGGATCGTCTCACACCAAGTACCCTCATACCGAACGCTTTACCAAGCCTAGCCGTCTCCTCTCCAATCGCCCCGACTCCGATCACCCCCATCGTTCGGCCGTGAATTTCGTGTAACTCCCCCGTCGATTGCCAGGTTTTTTGGGCCTGATGGCGGATCGAAAGATGAAGTTTTCGAGAAAAGGCAAGCATCATGGCCAAGATCGTTTCGGAGATCGGAAAAGCGTGTACGCCACTGGCATTCGTCAATAAGATCCCTTGGGCGGCCATTTCGGCAAGCGGCATTCGGTCCACTCCAGCCCCCCAATTCTGTACCCATCTTAATTTCGAGTTTGAATTCAAACATGCCTCGGCCAACCTGTTCCAACCGACCATAATCTCGGCGTCCTTTAGATGGGAGGCCCATTGTTCTTTGTCGCCATGAATCACTTCCCACCCGGTAGGAATTACCGTGTATATCTGTTCGAGTTGGTTCAAGGACATTGGTCGCAGGCACACGATCTTAGGCATAATGGACATCCTCTCTTTCCCTATCGATAGGTTTCTCTACAGTATAAAGAATCGCCGTAGAGTACGGAAGAGCTTACTCAAGAAATGCTAATTTACTAAAGGAATCCACGCAATGTTCATACGAAATACGGATATTGATGCTCCTTGACATTTCTCCCACCCAAGAGAAGTTGTTATCGAGCAGTAATCTCTTTATGAAAGAACCAAAAATTAAAGGATGTGCCCCAGTAAATCCCGAACGCCGGCCATCCCCAAATTAGGCTATTGCACAATCGTATCCGTTAGCCATCCATGCATCCTGCGCTGCACCACAGAGCATGAAAGTTAATCCGTTCTTTCATGGTAGTTTAACAAACTGATGGTATTTTGTATATTTTCCTTTATTTACGAGAACGATTTCTTACTATCGGCGCACTCGCTTAACCAAATGATAAACAAATATCAAGAATAAAATAAGATCCAGGCAAAGCAAAGAATAAAGCAAAGTTATCTTTTTTCGCAATATCGTATCCCGTTAGCGAGGAAAAGGCCACCCGATTGTTCGCGGCAGCCTCATGATGTGTGTTTTCTACGCTATCGTATCCGTTAACTTAGAGAGGTTGCATTCATTCGATGGAATCACAGTGGCTTATCTTATCTAATTTTCGAGTCCGTATAAGACCAGGCATTCTTATTTACTTCACCTAGATAGACTTTCGCAATTAGATCAATTGAAATCTGTCTACCGATTTGTTCAATCTTAACTTCGTCTAATGCATTGATCCCACCAAATTCCGATGAACACCATTCCCAGGTGTCTTCTCCGTCATGCAAATATTCTTGAAATCCCCCTAGAAGTTTTAATTTACTTGCAATTTCGGGCAATTCTTTATCGGCATAAAACCAAAGCCTAACATATGTGTTCATTATCAAATCTCCTCATAAATTTAACCATACGCTTAGTTCAATGAGGCCGTCCATTTAACCTTGGCAACCTAATAGGCTTCCATGACGGCAACAAAGCTGCCGTTCAACGCGGCAGCTTTGTTGTGGTGTGATTTGTGCGCTATCGTACCGAGGGAGTTCAGCGTCAATTGCTCCTACGGCATGATCACGAGTTTGAAATCAATAGGTTGCCGGGCTAGCGGTCCAAGTCGATAGATCGGCCAAATCTTCGAAGGTCCAGGCGTCCGTAGGAGGCACAATGGTATAACTGCCCAGCCAATACAGCCTTCCAATGCTTGCTTCTGACACTCGACTTTCACACTGCATAGCCCCCTCCATTATCATTTTGCGTCAGGCAGCAGAACGTGGTGCGTTCCTTCACGGTGCAGCTCACCGCCGATCCATGCTTCGCAGCCCGCCGGAACCGTCGCCTTTACTCGAATTCCGCCGCTCTCGCGGATCACGGCAACGCCGTACTCCCCACCCGGTGTCACGACGGTTCCTTCTGCATAATCCAGATCAAACAGCTTCGGCGCAATGATCACTTTCGTAAAGCCCGCCTCGGCAATGTTTATCCCGAGCAGCTGTTCCGCTGCAAACACCAGCGGCATGGCGGCCCAGGCATGGCTTGCGCTCTGAAACTTTACGCCACCCGTAGCGGATTTGTAAAATAGCTGCCAATTTTCCCACAGCGTCGTCGCTCTAGCATCCAGCATGGAGCCATACCGTTGACGGATCATCCGCAGCACAAGGGCAGCATCTCCGTGTTTTTCCAATGCCCGGTATACGAACAGCATGAAAAAAGGGCTTGCCTTCATGACCCGTACCACCACGCCCAACAAATACACAGCGAATGATCCGAGCCGCGCGTTCTTCACCGCTGTCGTGCAGATGCAGTAGAGCCAAAGCATTCGTGATCTCGCTGATTTTTTCCGACATGGGCCCGTTCACAACACACTCCGTGTACGCCCCCGTTTCATCGTTCCACAGCCATGACCGGATTGATTCCGCAAGCTGTTCCGCCAATCCGCGAAAAACGGATTCCGCCTCCGCGTCGCCCAGCTGACCGGCGAGCCTTTCCGCTACGCGTTTATCAAATTACGATGGACAGACGGGCAAGGCTTCATGCTCGAGCCGACCGATATCGGTGCGGCGGTTCCAGTCGGCAAGATCCGTATGACGAATTCCGCACCGCTTCTCTTTACGCTCGCCCGGATGAAAAAAATCGCGTTGGGGCGCGATGCGTTCACCAAGCATAAATTGAATCACCATGTGCTGGATATCTGGTATTTGTACTGCGAAGAAATTTCGATAACGGACGAATCGACGGATGCCGTTGCAAATCATTCCGTGATGGGCAAGGCGCAGCAGACATTGAAGAAACTTGCATTCGAATCGTTCCAACTAAGAGAAGTGGCTGCTTCTCTTGGGCTATCGCCCTCCCGATTTTCGAAGGGCTATAAGACTGCCTATGGAGAAACGCCGATTCAATTTGTGACGGGCTTGCGCTTGGAAAAAGTAAAAAAGCTGTTGGCCGAGACGAAAATGACGCTGGATCAAATCTCCGAATGCTGTGGCTATCAGAACGGCTTTTACCTGAACCGGGTTTTCACCAAAAATGTGGGTATAACGCCGCTGCATTATCGAAAAATGCATCGGGTCTAAACCTTTCGTTGCGTCTTCTTTGGTATTGTCTGTTTTTTTTTCGAGCCGCACCATTGAATTTTCATGGCAGCTCAATCAGTAGCTGACGCGCCCGACCATCCTATTCAGTTGCAGCGATCTTTAGTGAAACCGATGACCGGATTGTTTATTGGGCTATTGTTCCCATTAGGGGGAAGGAGCTTACAATGGAATATGGGAATAACGTTAGCGGGGATCCCTATTTGCATTATAAAAAAAACCGCAGTTTACCCACGGCTTTTATCCTTACCGTCCTAGAAGGGATTCGAACCCATGACACACGGCTTAGAAGGCCGTTGCTCTATCCAACTGAGCTACTAGGACAAAAATTTTTATATGATACAGTTTCATTAAGCGGATGATGGGAATCGAACCCACGCTACCAGCTTGGAAGGCTGGAGTTCTACCATTGAACTACATCCGCATCTTGTGGTCGGGACGACACGATTTGAACATGCGACCCCCTGGTCCCAAACCAGGTGCTCTACCAAGCTGAGCTACGTCCCGATCATACAATGCCGGTAGGGGGAGTTGAGCCCCCACGGTTTCCCTCACGATTTTGAGTCGCGTGTCTGCCAATTCCGCCATAATCCTACGTGCCCTGAGAGATTCGAACTCCCGACCTTTTGATTCGTAGTCAAACGCTCTATCCGGCTGAGCTAAGGGCACAATTAAATCAATGATGGAGGCGCCACCCAGACTCGAACTGGGGGTAAAGCTTTTGCAGAGCTCTGCCTTACCACTTGGCTATGGCGCCTAGTTCAATAAAATAAAAGCGGAAGACGGGATTCGAACCCGCGACCCTCGCCTTGGCAAGGCGATGCTCTACCCCTGAGCCACTTCCGCATAAACCAATGCGCTCGAGAGGACTCGAACCTCCACGGCTGTTACCCCACTAGAACCTGAATCTAGCGCGTCTGCCAATTCCGCCACGAACGCATGCAATTATTGGTGCGGTTGAGAGGACTCGAACCTCCACGGGCGTACACCCACTACCCCCTCAAGATAGCGTGTCTGCCATTCCACCACAACCGCGTATAGGATTAATGTGAGCCATGTAGGACTCGAACCTACGACACCCTGATTAAAAGTCAGGTGCTCTACCAACTGAGCTAATGGCTCATCCAAAGGACTGGGGATCTAGGATTCGAACCTAGGCATGACGGAGTCAAAGTCCGTTGCCTTACCGCTTGGCTAATCCCCAATAAGAAAGGGCGATCGATGGGACTTGAACCCACGAATGCCGGAGCCACAATCCGGTGCGTTAACCCCTTCGCCACGACCGCCGCGCAGGGGTAGCAGGAATTGAACCCACACCAAGGGTTTTGGAGACCTTTGTTCTACCTTTAAACAATACCCCTAAATGGAGGCTGATGGATTCGAACCACCGAACTCGTCAGAGAACAGATTTACAGTCTGCTGCGTTTGGCCACTTCGCTAAGCCTCCATGATGGTGCCGCCGAGAGGACTTGAACCCCCAACCTACTGATTACAAGTCAGTTGCTCTACCAATTGAGCTACAGCGGCACAACAATGGCTCGGGACGGAATCGAACCGCCGACACGAGGATTTTCAGTCCTCTTCTCTACCGACTGAGCTACCGAGCCTTATGTAATTGGCGGAGCCAATGGGATCGAACCGCCGACCCTTACCCTGTCAAGGTAATGCTCTCCCAGCTGAGCTAAGCGTTCATATATGACCCGTAGGGGATTCGAACCCCTGTTACCTCCGTGAAAGGGAGGTGTCTTAACCCCTTGACCAACGGGCCTTATGTAATTGCGACGGAGAGAGAGGGATTCGAACCCTCGCACCACTTACGCAGTCTAACCCCTTAGCAGAGGGTCCCCTTGAGCCACTTGGGTATCTCTCCAATAGCGGCGGAGGGGATCGAACCCCCGACCTTACGGGTATGAACCGTACGCTCTAGCCAGCTGAGCTACGCCGCCATTTATTGTTCTGAACGGACGGAGAAAGAGGGATTCGAACCCTCGAGACGCTTGTGACGCCTACACGATTTCCAATCGTGCTCCTTCGGCCATCTCGGACACTTCTCCATAAAAATGGCTCCCCGAACAGGACTCGAACCTGTGACAACTCGATTAACAGTCGAGTGCTCTACCAACTGAGCTATCAGGGAATATTTGGTGGAGCCAAGCGGGATCGAACCGCTGACCTCCTGCTTGCAAGGCAGGCGCTCTCCCAGCTGAGCTATGGCCCCTAAACAAATCATATGATTGGTGGGCCTTAGTGGACTCGAACCACCGACCTCACCCTTATCAGGGGTGCGCTCTAACCAGCTGAGCTAAAGGCCCTAATGTTTATGGCATAAAAAAAACCACTAACGTGGAATTTTTTCCGCTTTGCGACGTTCTACTCTCCCAGGACCCTGCGGTCCAAGTACCATCTACGCTGGAAGGCTTAACGTTCGTGTTCGGGATGGGTACGCGTGGTTCCCTTCCGCCATCATCACCAAACGGTTGATGTTTCTGCCAGGAAACATCTATTACTTTTGTTCAAGGTCGCTTGTACCCTGAAAACTGGATCGAAACAAGGCTCCAATTTATCTTTTATCGTTCCGTTGTGCTTCGCACAAAGGTCACTTCAAAAAGATAAATCTTCGCTGCAACAATGCTGAATCTTTTAGCTAATGCTTCCGAAGCTAGCTTTTCTTCGAAAAGCGCTTAGGATAAGCCCTCGACCGATTAGTATTCGTCAGCTGCACGCGTTGCCGCGCTTCCACCCCGAACCTATCTACCTCGTCGTCTACAAGGGGTCTTACGAATTGGGAAATCTCATCTTGAGGGGGGCTTCACGCTTAGATGCTTTCAGCGCTTATCCCGTCCGTACTTGGCTATCCAGCCGTGCTCCTGGCGGAACAACTGGTACACCAGCGGTACGTCCATC
>NZ_CAJVCE010000058.1 GCF_910594985.1 Paenibacillus allorhizosphaerae | reverse complement strand
TTAACGACCTGCTTCTTAAATTCTTTAGAATGCTTATTTCTCGTCATGTCATCAGCCCCTATCACTAATAGTGTAATCCATACACACTCTTAGTGTCCAAGTTCTTTAGGGGGCTAAACAGAATCGTTCTGTTCGAAACGGAGATACGATTCATTCGTAACGCAACTATCGGAAGGGTGAGAAGCGTGAACAAAAGGTACCGGCATATCAGGCTAAAGGAACAAATCAGCATCAAAAAAATATACTCGTTCCATTACAACGAATTGAACAAAGATTACGTTTATCTCGGCGAGCAGCATAATTTTTGGGAGTTTTTATACGTGGACAAAGGCGAGGTCGAGATTACGACCGATTTCTCTACGTTCCATCTCAAGCAGGGCGACATGGTTTTCTACACGCCCAACGAGTTCCACAGCTTGAGGTGCAACCGGAAAACGCCGCCGAATATATTCATCGTCTCATTCGATTGCCAATCTTTGGCGATGCGGTTTTTCTCCCACAAAATGCTTCGTCTCGGCAACGATGAACGCCAGCTGCTCTCGCAGCTCATTGAGGAAGGAAACAAGCTGTTCGTAATGCCGGTCGTCGGGCCGCACGCCCATCCGCTGCCGTTAAAACCGAAGCATCCGCTCACCCGGAAGGAAAAGCCGGACTTCGGAACGGAGCAGATGATCAAGATTTATTTGGAGGCGCTGCTGATCCGGCTCATCCGCAACAATCGGGAGCAGACGCCGAAGCCCAAGCTATCCTCCATAACGAAGGAAAAAGGAGATCGGGAGCTTGTTCGCCGGATCGTCGATTATTTGGAAGCCCATTTACCGGATCATCCGTCGCTCGACCGGCTATGCTCCGAATTCGCCCTAAGCAAGACGCAGCTGCGCACCGTTTTCCGCGAGCACACGGGCTGCGGCATTACAGAGTACGTCGGGCGGCTGAGGATCGAGCGGGCCAAGCAGCATATCCGTGAGGAAACGAGCAACGTGACGGAAATCGCGGAGCAGCTCGGCTTTTCGAGCATCCATTACTTTTCGCGCCAATTCAAAAAAGCGACGGGCATGGCCCCTTCGGAATATTTGAAGACGATGAAGGCTCAAATGTAATTAAAAATCCCCGAAATGAAAAAGGAACCTATTCGGTTCCGTGTTCCGTTTCGGGGAAGCATTTCGTTTACAAAAATACGATGCTGTGCGAATATAGGCGAGCTGGGCTATCGCTTCGGTCCTCGTTGTTCTGAGCTCTTCGAATCGTAGCGTCCCGTCTTAAGCGGCTAATGTTCAGTTGGCCAAAAAAATGCCGTTTAACGAGCGTAAAACAGCTTCATGCTGATTTCTTTAGCTCCCGTTTTGACCGCCTGCACGATGCGCTCCCATAGTTTCGGATCCCATCTCGCCTCGGGCGTCGATACGCCGAGTGACGCCGTAATTTTGTGCGGCGCCCCATAAATCGGGGCGGCAGCGCAGCGGACGCCATGGACCGACTCCCCCCTGCTGTATTCGACTCCCTCGACGCGGATTCGCTCCAGCTGCTCCATTAATTCACCGAAGTCGGTAACGGTCGTTTCCGTTAGACGGCCCAGTTGTTTGTCAGGATACAACGTCTGAATCTCACCATCCGTCATACCGCTCAGCAGCACTTTGCCCATCGCCGTAGCGTGAAGCGGGAGCTGCATGCCGAGGTGAGAGACGAAACGAACCGGGTGCGTGCTTTGTTTTTCGGCTACATAGAGCGCCATCTCTCCGTTACGAATCGTCAGGAATACCGATTCGTTCAGGTCGTCGACCATTTTTTGCGCAACGTATTGAAATTCCTCGGCCAGATCGGTCCGCCCGGCATATTTGCTGCCAATTTCAAACAACTTGTACCCGAGCCTGAACGTTTTCCCTTGTTTGTCCGTTTCTAAGTACCCGCGGGCAAGCAAGTTTTGCAGCAGCTTATGCGTGCTGCTTGCGGGGAGGTCGAGCTGCCGTGAAATCTTCGACAAATTGAGCGACTCGTGGCAGTCGGCAAACAATTCAAAGATGTCGAGCACCCGGTTGGCGGATTTTACAGTAGCGGTTGCGGCTTGCTTCTCCGTTTCTTTCATGCATACTCCTTTCCTGCTCGCATTTCTTGCAATCCGTCGTGCGTCCCTTGTTTGCCTCCTGCAGACATCCGCATTACGTCTCGGATCAAGACAGCTTGATCAGTTGGCCTCCGTCGACAACCATGCTCGTGCCGGTCATATAGGACGATTCGTCCGATGCGAGAAATAAGGCCGCGGATGCGATCTCTTCCGGTTGTCCGACCCGATTCATAGGCACGGTGCGCAAATAGTCGGCGATCGCCGGCGGGTTATCGATCAGCGGCTTCGTGAGCCTTGTCTCGATAAAGCCCGGACAAAGCGCGTTGACGCGAATGCCGTGCGCGGCAAGCTCCAGTGCCATCGACATGGACAAATTGATCATTCCGCCCTTTGTCACATTGTAGTGCGCCTGACCCGCTTCCGCTTGGACGCCGTTGACACTGGACATTTGGATGATCGAACCCCCGCCGCCTTGACGTACCATTTCACGGGCAACACGTTGGCTTACGAGAAACGCGCCTTTCAGGTTGATGTTCATGTGCCGGTCCCACTGCTCCTCGGCGATGTCCAGAAACGGAGTGACTTCGCAAATGCCGGCGTTGTTGACCGCGATATCGATGCGGCCCCACTGCCCGACAACGCCGTCGATCAAACGATCTACCTGTCCATTGTCGGACACATCGGTTTCGAACGCCAACGCCTCACCGCCGGCTTCCCCGATTCGTTTCACCGTTTCGTCAAGCGCCTCTTTCCCTCTGCCGCACAGGGCGACCTTGGCGCCTTCCCGTGCGAACAGGATCGCGACCGCCTGCCCGATTCCGTGCGAACCTCCGGTAATGAGCGCAACTTTACCCGATAGTCTCATTTGACTCTAGCTCCTTCAGCCGGAAGAATACGCGATCGATCGCCGAAAGCGTCGCTTCGATGTGCTCCGGAGCATGAACGGCGGAAATGTACCATAATCCGTTCGGCCGGACCAATACGCCTTCATCCAGCAGCAGCTCGGCGAACTTCGCATATTTGGCCGCATCGCGTTTTTGAAACGTATCGAAATGAGTCACTTCGGCTTCGCTGATGAACATCATATGGAACACTGGCCCGATCTGGTTGACAACGCCGGGGATGCCGTGTTTGTCGAACAGCTCGCGGATGCCGCTCGCCAACCGGATGGCGGTATTCTCCATCGTGCCGAACACGGCGCCGCCGTTTGCCGTCAAATGGTCGAGCACCGCCATGCCGGCGGCCATCGCTACGCCGTTGCCGTTGAGCGTCCCGAGATGGCTGACCTGCTCCGAATCGATCAGCCCGAGAATGTCCTTGCGGCCTCCTACGGCGCTAAGCGCGATGCCGCCGCCCAGAGCTTTGCCGACCGTAACCAAGTCGGGCATGATGCCGAAACGGCCATGAGCGCCACCCGGACTTAATCGGAAGCCTGTTATGACTTCGTCAAGAATGAGTACGATGTTCAGCTCGCGGGTTAATTCGCGCATGCGCTCAAGATAACCCGGACGGGGCATAATGCAGCCCGAATTGCACATGACCGGCTCGGAGATGACGGCTGCGATGTCGCTGGCGTGAGCGCGCAGCGTGGATTCCAGCAGTTCGGGATCGTTCCAAGGCAGCAGGATCACGTCCCGCAGGCTCAGCTCGCTTTGCCCTTTTGTGCCGGGAGGCACGTTGTCCGCCGAGGCGGACGTCGCCGTCTGCAGCATGTCCGGGCTCGGAAACGAAGTAAAGATCGAGTCCGACCAGCCGTGATAATGGCCGTGGAATCGGATGATTTTCCGTTTGCCGGTGAAAGCGCGGGCAAGCCTCAGCGCCAGCATGACCGCTTCCGTGCCCGATCCGCTGAGCGAGACTTTGTCGGCGCAGGGCAATAGCTCCGTCAAACGCCGCGCTAGCTCGATTTCCCCTTCGTGCTGCAAGCCGTATGTAATTCCTTTGGACATCGCACGGCTTACTATTTCGTTGAATCCGGCGTGAGCGTGACCTAAGATCAGCGGGCCATAGGCAAGCAAATAATCGATATATTCGTTGCCGTCCATATCTTTGACGATGACTCCGGAAGCAGACTCGACGTATAGCGGCGTCGGTTTCATCGAGCCGCGGAGCGTGCTTGCCACACCGCTTGCCAGTACTTGTCTGGCCTCCGTAAGCTTGACGCGGGATTTATCGTAGGATCTCATTTCGTTCTCCTCCCCTATCTACCGTTATTCGATCGTGTCGAGCGGGTATATCGGCCGATTCAGCGCTTCATAACGGAACCGCTGCTGGTTCGCCGAACAGCATCCGGGCGTGTCGACATCGATGGCTAGTTTCGCCACGTCTCCGAACGCCGTCTTCCAAGCTAGCGCCGATTTCGCTACAATGATGTGATATTGCTCGGGGTACAGCCCGACGGACCTGACGTGGCCCGGATCCCACGGAGCGACCCGTTTTTCCGTCAATATCAAGGTTACATTGCCGCACTGGACAACGGCGGTCAATCCCATTCTTGCGTTCTGGCCCGTCATATAATCGCCGATATGGGTGTAGTTGCCGTCAAACAACGTGCGGACCGTCCCTATCACGGGGATCGGCTTACCGTGCAAACCGTCCGTTTTCCCGCCGACAGCGTAGCGCAGCTCCGCCCCGATGCCAAGCTTGGCCGCGAACTGAACCACTTCCGGATCGCAAAGGACGATCAGGCTCGTCTTCGGCGCCGCCAGCAACAGCGGAAGCAGATGCGTCGAATCCGCCGGTGAGCCTCCGCCGACATTGTCGGAGCTTTCGGTCAGGATGACGGGGCCTTCCGCATGCTGCAGCGCTAGCGCCACCGCCTCGGCCGGTTCAGCCTGCCGGACCGTGAATCGTTCCCTGCGCTCCCATGCCGCCGCCCGCATCCGCTCCGCGCATCGCTCCGCCAAAGCAAGGTCGCGGTCCGCCGTCGCGACGATCGTCATCCCCGCATCTGCGACATCGCTGAACGGAAATCCACCGGCCACCGAAATGTTCAGCACGCCGGGCTCTCGTTCCAACGCGAACGCGAGATCCATCATTTCTTTCATCGCCCCTGAATCCGTTAGCATCGCCTGAGGAGGAACAAGCATCCGCGTATGGACAAGCTTCTGAACGGGCTTGATTTCGCCGTCCAGCTGCCGCTTCAGCAGGCGGACCGCTTCCACCGCGCGATCGTATACGTCCACGTGCGGATATGTGTCGTAAGCGACAATCAAATCGGACAAATCGACCATGGCCGGGCTGACGTTGGCGTGCAAATCAAGCGTAACCGCCATCGGCAGACTATTCCCGAACTTAGCGCGGAGTCTGCACAATATTTCCCCTTCTGCGTCGCGGTACGAAACCGCGACCATCGCGCCGTGCAAAATGACGACCAATCCGTCAATGCCGCGATCGACCGAATCCGCCAGACCGTCCGCGATCGCATCGAACGCCTCACCCGTTACCATGCCGCTCGGCGTCGCTTGGGTGTACAAGCCCGGGCGCAGTTCCAGTCCTAGCTCCTTCGACGCATCGATGACGCCGCCCATTGATGTTTTCGTACCCGAATAGTGGCTGATAAACGCATCCTTCCCGACGACCCAGTCGTCCATAAAAGCATCCAACCCCGTAGTCCCCGGGGCGAACGTATTCGTCTCGTGGACTACGCCAATAACGCCGATCGCCTTCTTCGTACGATTCGATATCGAATGTTCCATAGCGTTTCACTCTCCTCCCACGCCGCACCAATCGACCATAATTTCCGCATACCAACGGATCAACATGGAATAGCTGTCCAAATCCATTTGTTCGTCTGCGGCGTGGGCGTTCGATCCGGACGGGCCGAGCACAAGCGCAGGCGTCGGGCTGTATAAGTTGAACATGAAGCCGTCACAGGCGAACGGAGCCCCTTGCGGAGGCCCAGGTTCCCTCCCGAGTGCGATGGTTCCCGCTCGTTTGACGGCATCGAGAAATCGATCCGTCCGTTCTCCCGCTATCATCACGCTCCCGGACAAATAGCGAATCAGCGGAGTAAAGTGAGGGCGGCATTTTTCCAGGATAGGGAAGTTTGGCAGCTCGCTTTCGTAAAATTCCTGCAGCATGCCGATCATTTGCCGTTCCGTCATGCCCGGGTAACCTTCGATCCAAAAATTCAGCTTGCCGTCGGCCGGCAGCTTTTCCTGAAGTTCGCGCTTTGTGTCGCCCGATAAGATGGACAATGCAACCGCATCGATGCCCCTGCCCGTATGGCTCCACAGCGAATGAGGCTTCACGAGTTTGTTCAGCCGCTTTTTGAATTTTTGCAGCAGCATGGCAAACGATACGGTCGCGTCCAATGCGCTGATAAGCTCTTCTCCGTTGAATCCGATACCGCTTTTACCGGAAAACTCCGCTTTCCAAATACCTCCGCCCAAGTGTCCCGAATACGGCACGAGATTGGTCGGTTCGGGAATGATGGCCATGTCCGGATTGATCCCCATGAGCCTTCCGGCCAGCGTTCCGTTCGCGCCTCCGTGCTCCTCGTCGACGACGCTTTCGATATACACCGTACCGTTCAGCGGTATGCCGCATTCGTTCAGGCACCTGACCGCTTCGAGAGCGGCCGCCATTCCACCCTTCATGTCGTACGAGCCGCGTCCGAACAGCTTTCCGTCACGGATCGTTCCGTTGAAAGGTCCATCCCGCCAAGGTTCCACGCCTTCATACACGGTGTCGGCATGACCGGAGAAAACGAGCGATCTCCCCTCTCCCTTGCCCGGAAACTTTCCGTGCACATTCGGACGGTTCGTGTAATTTCGTCCGCTCATATATGCAGGATGTTCTCGCAATCCAGGGACGTTATCCAGCTCGTAGACGGTCACTTCCGCCCCCATTGACCGAAGCCGGTCGGCAAAAAACGATTGGTAAGCGAATTCGTTGCCGTTCGGAGGATGATTGACGCTCGGGATTCGGACCAAATCCGAGGCCAAGGCTACGGATTCATCCCTGTGCCCCTCGATCCATCCCCTAATCCGTTCGGATATGAGATCCCGGTCCATTATCCGATTTCACCCCTGCGCGTCGGCGCATAAGCAATCACATCAATTTCGATCAAATAGTTGCCCAACCCGCTCTGCACGGTCGTTCTCGTTGGATAGGGCTTGCTGAAAAGCGTTTCGTATGCTTTGTTGTAAGCCGGGGAATCGCTAAGGCAGCTCAGATGCGCGTTCACTTTAATGACGTGATCGAGCGTAAGGCCGGCTGCTTGTAGAATCGATTCGATATTGCGGACGCTCTGTATCGTCTGAGCCTCGATCGAATCCCCAACGAGCTCGCGGGTTTCCGGGTCGACTCCGACTTGTCCGGAGACGTACACGAAGTCACCTGCACGAAGCGCATGGGAAAAAGGAAGCGGGAAATGCGGTGCATTGGATGCTTTGATTTCGATTGACATGAGTGGACCAATCCCTTCATAAGGATGAATGAAATGAATTGCCGAGATTATTGCACTTTCCCTCTCGCATCGACGGTTAACCATTTCTCGAACCGTCCATTGCGAACCCCGACAAGCCTGTCGTGCAAGTTCGTCACGACGCAGCAATGATTAGGTACGATTCGAACCTCTTGACCGATCTTGAACGCTTCGCTATCCGGAACCGATACGATGCCGTGCTCTTCACTTAGCCTTTCGATAACCGCATCTTCGTGGCCCAATAGAATGCCGTAACCGGGGCGAAATCTGTTCACGTCGCTGCTGAGCGTCTTCGATCCCGCATCGATAATAATCGTTCCCTGTCGCGGGCGTCCTACGACGGTGGCTGCAATCGTCATGGCCAATTGATCACGGCCGATCAGGCCCATCTTCCACTGCCCGCCGTCTCCAAAGACGTAAGCGCCCGGACGTATTTCCGTCACGCCGGACCCTGCAATGTCCGCGACATATTTCGAGGTCGGCGTCGAGCCGACGCTAATCTCCTCGATCCGGATTCCGTCCTTTTCGAGCCTCTGCTTCGTCAGAATCAAGCTTTCCTCTTCCTGCTTCGCAACCTCGCGGATCCCGCCCGCATCGTTATGGCCGTATGCATGCCCGGCATGCGTCATTAACCCGGCGATGCGGATGTAAGGCAATTGGGCAATTCGTTTGACCAACTCCGCCGTCTCTTCACCCGGCTCCCGGCCGCACCGGTTTAGCCCGGAGTTCACGTCGACATACAGCGAAATGTCGCGGTTCAAGCTTCTACCCAGCGAGGATAGCTGACGCGCCACCTCTTCGTCGTCAGTACTCAACGTCACTTTTGCCTTCTCCATCAATTGGCCTAGCCGTTCCAACTTGGACTGTCCGATGACCGGAAACGCTATCAAAATATCGTCGATGCCGCCCTCCGCCATGACTTCCGCTTCCCCGAGCTTGGCAACCGTAATGCCTGCCGCTCCGTACCGGAGCTGCTCATGCGCGATCCATACGCTCTTGTGCGTCTTCGTGTGCGGTCGGAGCTTCACCCCGGCAAGCGCCGCCAAATTTGCCGTTTCCTTCAGATTCCGGTCCAGAATGTCCAAATCGATTAGGACGGACGGAGTTTCCCATTGCTCATTGGAACTCATTCGATTCACTCCCGGATTGGTTTGCGCGTATCCGGTTTCTTGCGAGGACAGAATACGCTTCTTGCTTTTTCACGATCATCGTATCATATCCATTTATTTCACATCAAGAAAAATATTCCCTAAATGGAAAACAGCGGCTGTTTCCAAAGGAAACAACAGCTTGTTTCAATGACATCTTGTTTGGTCATGCGCCGTGGACGATACATCATATCGAGGCGCTCTCTTTTTGACACAGCCGTCTTTATCGTTTTTCCCTCTGATTAGACCTTACGATTGTTAACGATCGTGACTATTCCTGCTGCCGTCCGCAATGCATATATCACCCCGTCCGGCCTTCATCGATACGTTATACATTCCACGAATAACCGAGACGCCTACCGTTTCCACATAGTAAGGGAAAAAAATCGGCACTGCCAGGATCTGATCGGCTGTCATCTTCATCCAGTCCAGCAGCTGCTCGGTCAGCTCCTTCACGCAGTTTCATGTAATCCAATCATCCCAATCAACTTGGGCACAATTCTTTCATAAGGAGACAGGTTCTAATGAAAATGATTCTGATTACTGGAACATCGTCTGGCCCAAGACGAGAGACCGTTAAGCTTTTTGCTGCTAATGGTTGGAATGTGTTGCGACGATGCGATCGCCTGAAAAGGAGACTGTCCGAAGAAAATAAAGTTTTAGACTGGATTTGTTGATCCTACGCGTATTTCATTGCAAATCGTCAGGACCCAAGTAATAAGTATTAGACTGACTTCAAGATAAAACCAGGGGGAGTCTTTGGACTTAGACTCCCCCTGGTTTATTGAACTAACGTGTCCCCGGAGCGTAATGATTCAAACGTTTTTTTCTTCGTTTATTGTGGTAATTAACTCAATCTTATCGTTAATATCAGAACGCAAGAATGATTTTGCTTCTTCGTTTCCAGTCAATTGAAGAAAAACCGGTTCCTCTTCGTTACTTGCGATCACCGCAAAGGATAAAAACGGACAGCATTTCCTCTCCATGCTAACCCATTCATTCACAAGGCGCAGTGTTTCCGAATGACCGGAGAATTGATATTGATACCCTTTTTCAATCTCCAAAATGCCGATCCTTCTTGTTTCTAACTCTCCCCATATGCTTTTGTATTCAACACGCTGCTGCTTGGTAAAAACCGTATGGCAGCAAGCAACCGGTATCTCATTACTCATTGCTTTTATCCCCTTTCACATTGCACAAGAGTTACAGCTACATCCCGGCTTAAAACATGCTGATCCGTTTGCCTTGCGCCGCTGATAAATAACGACTCCTGTAATCACAAACAGAAGAGCCAACAATGCAACTACCACTGGATTCAGATAGAAAGTTGAGATGCCCAAGGCTGCTGCGCCGCCGAGCAACGGCAACGAGCAGCACAAGGCGCACGCCCCTATTAGCCCTAGACCGGCAAGCCAACTCTTCATTTTCATTTACTTCACCTCCCATTCAAGCTATAATTTAATCATAAAACTTAAAGTTAACTTTAAGTCAAGGGGTGAAATTTATGGCTGAGCTTAGTATTGGGCAATTGTCAGCAAGGGCCGATGTGAACGCATCGACGCTGAGGTATATGAATCCGTTGGTTTGCTGCCTTCTCCCGAAAGGAAAAACGGTCAGCGCCGTTATAGTGAAGGGCTGCTTGACCGCATCAATTTTATTAAAGTCGCGCAGCAGACCGGATTTAGCATTCAGGAAATCGCTGTTTTGTTAGAGGGCTTTGATACGCATGATTCTCTTTCCGAGCGATGGGAGCAGATGGCAAAGCAGAAACGCTCCGAGCTAGAGTATAGAAAGAAACAAATAAATTCGATGATACAGATTCTAGACAACGGCTTAAGCCGCAAATGCCTTACCTGGTCGGAATGCTTCGAGAAGATACAAAAAACTGGTACTTGTTAGGAAAGGGCATGTCTTCGTGCTGTTAGCTATATTCATTTTTGCGCTTGCTGGACTCGCTGAAATTGGTGGGGGTTATATGGCTTGGCTATGGCTGCGGGAATCGAAGCCCCTTTGGTATGGGATTGTCGGAAGCATCGTCCTCATTTTGTACGGCATCATTCCAACACTGCAAAGTTTCCCCTCGTTTGGGAGAGTCTACGCCGCTTATGGTGGCGTGTTTGTTATCCTCGCTGTTTTGTGGGGATGGCTCGTCGATAAGAATGCACCCGATTTGTATGATTGGATTGGGGCCGCTATTTGCATTGTAGGAGTGTCTATTATGCTACGGGCACCGAGACTACGTTAACCTGCCAGTTACTTCAATGAAAAAGCAGACTGCCGCGGCGGTCTGCTCGTTAAACTATCGTCTCCGCTACTTCAATAACATAACTTTTATTGAAAAGGCCGACTTGGTAATTGAATATTTTGCTCCATCTGCTTATTACTCTGGTTCCAACTTGACTTGATGAAGGCTTTATTTATAAACAGTTCTAAATCATCTTTATTTTTGAAAGTATAAGTACAGTAATAAACATATTCTTCATTCTTATCAAGATAGCCATGGTCGACACCATTTGAGGATGTTCCGCTTATTTGCAAAAAAGGTGTTGGTTCATTAAAAACAACCTTAAATGATTCAGCAATTGATCTACCTTTATTGAGTGCGTAAAAAAGTATTTCGATCATTATTGGGTTATCAAGATGATTTTGATAGTGATCGATTTCATTTATAACTTGTTTATTTGTAATGACCTGATAATTTACAGAGGTCAATATATCAGTGCTTTGATTAATTTTTTTCTTCATCTCGTTAATACGAATGTCCCCAGTATTATTACATCCAATGATCATGAATAATGGAATCAGTAACAAGATGTACTTCGAAATTTTCGCTCAAGTCCCATCTCCCTTATAAGTTAAGCATTTTACAAACCCTCCTTAAGTAATACGCTTCACCATATGGAATTGTTTCCCAACAATCCCTTTTTTGTTACTTCTTATGAATAAACAACTCCGCATATCTGCCCGTCAATGTCATCAAATAGGAGCTGTCCTTGCGGCAGCTCCAGACTATCGTTCTCCGTTAGTGTAATAACAATGTTCTTAATCCCACCAAAAATACCATCGTGTGGAATTAATAAGTGAGCCTGCTAGAGAATTTACTGTTCCCACCCCTTGCCAAACAATGTCGCCACAAAACCCAAATTGTTCCCAAGCTAGAAATTCTGATTCTTCCTGTGTTTTAGGCGGTTTCTCAACAAGTAATTCCCAAACATCATGGGTTACTAATCCTGGCCTGGCACCATATTTTTCATACCAATATTTGAACACTGCGACTTGCTCCTCTGGTAAAGGACAAGAATTGAATCCGCCCATCGGAATCCAAGCGGCCACTTCCCAAGGTTTATCTGTAGGAATTTTTGCAATAATTATATTCTGATTTCCTACATTTTCAATTGAGATAAAATCATTCTTCTGTACATCTATAGAAAATTCACCAGCGATATCGTACTCTTCCTCCTCGGGCATGGCTTCAACAACTAATTTCTTTAATAATTCTATTGCATCAATATCATTCGCTTTGGCTATGATTGATTCTCGATGATACTTATCAGTCATGATATCAACGATTTCAATCATAATCTCAGAAGGAAAAATTATTAGAGGGGTAAATCCTTCATTCTCTCCCTGAATTAATGCTTGATGATACTTAGTCATAATTCCTTGAGCATCGTTCTGTTGAATAATCTGACACTCACAACCTAATTTAGAAATGAACTCTTTTAGATGATCTTTCTGTTCTAACTTTTTCTTGAACCTATCAAATATTCCCACGTCTTCTTAACCCTCCTAAACTAACTCAAAGATGAAAAGGTCTAGCAATATACATTAATCGTTCTCCGTTTCGATGTTCTCCCAATGCCTTAATAACTCTATTGGGTTTATGTCATACAAGTTCAACACGACATCACGTTATCCTGCCCGTTAGCCCCCCATGCCCTGTCGGGCGCCACAGAGGATGAAAATTTTGGTGCGACGTTTTATACTATTCTTACGGCTGGTGAGGAAGGTCGTTGCGCTATGGTGTCACGAACCCATCCG
>NZ_CAJVCE010000057.1 GCF_910594985.1 Paenibacillus allorhizosphaerae | reverse complement strand
TCGTAACCATCTTGATTTCACATAAATTCTATGAAGCACAGTTTTTAAAAAAACACTAAAGCTGGGCTTAGTTTCGTATTGCCAATTTTAGATCTATGCTATGTGAAATTTTCGGGGTAGCGGAATGATTTGGAGCTCTTCAAAGCACATTCCAGATTGCCTCTCTTATTTCTTTCAACCTTTTTTCTTCGAACTGCGGATGATCTTTAAACCATTTAATATTAAGCGGTGAGGGATGTGGCAACACGATTGTAGGTTTATTGTTTATCAAATTGTTTTTAAAGACCAAGTGTTCGAAATTCTCATTCGGGAACAAGAACTTTGCAGCTTTTGACCCGATTATTACAAATAATTTATTATCTACCAATTCCAATTCTTTTGTAAGCCATTTTCTAGCGCAAGCCAACGGAGGAAGGTTATCTCCTCCATTCGCGTTTTTTCCAGGGAAACAGTGCGACAACGCGGTGATATAAAAATTGTCTTGGTTGTAAAAGACATCATCGGTTATTTGATACCATTTATATTTCAGTTTCGCTCCAGTAGGGTCGTTAAATGGTTTTTTTGTAATGTGAACATTATTTGAAGGAGCTTGGCTTATTTGCATTATTTTGCTCCGTTCATTTCCGTGAAAAATTGGCACTGGTGCAAATCCAAACTTTCCTTTGCAATCCTGGCACATAAGAATGTTTTCCTTCAATTCATTGAAATTCATTTTACAACTCCTACGCTCTATGACAAATTCACCATAGAGATATTAGACGTACGAACACGCAATTCCTGCGTTATACTGCCAGTTACTTCAACAACAAAAGAGGAGCTGTCCTTGCGGCAGCTCCACACTATCGTATCCCGTTAGCAGTCCGCTTCTTGTGCCCAAGGAGTTGCAACTTTAGATGTGGAATCTAAATTTGTCATAGTTTCCCCCCATGCCGAGTCTTTCGACTCGCCAGCCACCCTTCTTCTTTGTGCGTTTTAGAATTAAATGATGTTCCCTCACTTATCCTACGTGTCCCCAAAATAAACACATCCCAACACTAGGAAATTCGCAATTATTGACTAATTCCACAGATAGGTCAATTCTCCTACCATGCTGCTGTATTTATTCCACGCTGCCCGTTAGCATAACGCGGCTGCCAAATTGTGCCGGCAGCCGCGTTATGCTAACGGTTCCCGTCGTAATGAAAATCGGAACGGACCGAGGGGCGAATGTATATATCAAATAACCTTTTTCAAATGATATTTCTTTATTCCTTCTGGAAATCCCTCCAGAATACCGTATATCTCATATCCACATTTAACATAAAAGTCAGGAGATTGATAACTATACGTGCATGTATCAACTAAAATACATCCTTTTTCCTTTGCTATTTCCTCAACTCCTGCAATAAGTTTTGAACCATAGTCATGACCTCTGTACTTTTCATCAACCCATAATACATCGATGTACAAAGAATACATGAACATATTGCACATAATTCCACCTACAACCTTATCATCCTTAGTTTTCAGAATAAGGTTAATAGTATCACTCCATTGTTCATCTAAAGGCCGAGAGCTTCTTCTGTTATATTTTATCAAACCATCGCAGACAACCTTAGTCTCTTCCTCAGTCCAATCTTTTGAAATCACCAAATCTTCTTGTAAATTATCATTCATAATATATATTGTCCTACCTTTCAGAAAGGATATTTTTGTTTTACATATTCGTGAATCGAATAAACTATCCTGCCAGTTAGCTCAACCAGCAACTGACGTGCCCAAGATTACAATAGCCATTCATATCTAGTAGCGTGATCCGTCGGCAAGTCATAATGTTCTTGTCAAAATCGGGAATGTCCTCAAGTTCTTGTCATCTAATTTTGACAAGAACTTGAGGACATAAAATGAAAAAGCCGCATCACATGCGACTTTTAATGTAACCATGTTCTTGTCACCCGACATTACCGCAGTCCATGTCGGATGACGCAGGAGACTTTCAACGACATGTGCGGCGACGCGCTGCGCAAAAAATTTCCCGATGTGAAATTCACCTTCATTCCTAAAGCCAAAAGCCTTCGACACGCCTGAGCAAATACACCGATGAATATCGTAATCTAATTTCGTCTAAATAAATGAGAAACAAAATTACGATTATCAAAGATAGAAAGGATGTTAGTTCATGCGTAAAATCATTCTCTTCATTCACAGTTCGATTAATGGAGTTGTCACTGGCGATCCAAGCGAGGACAAAACCAACTGGGCGGTCTGGAGAAATAGCGCCGGGATTGAGGAAGGTTCTCAGTATCTATTAAAAATTTTCGAGACAGCGGATACCATTTTGCTTGGCCGTGGAACCTACGAAGACCTCTCTAGAAAGTGGCCGAATACTCGAGGTTCAAGCCTGGGTGATAAGATAAACAACGCCCACAAACTCGTTGTAACAAGCGCCCGCCCACACGAAAATCTAAAATGGGGAGAATTTGAAGCT
Source organism: Paenibacillus allorhizosphaerae (assembly GCF_910594985.1). Lineage (GTDB taxonomy): Bacteria > Bacillota > Bacilli > Paenibacillales > NBRC-103111 > Paenibacillus_G > Paenibacillus_G allorhizosphaerae. Next base: position 10,951 of record NZ_CAJVCE010000057.1, on the reverse strand, counting down.
CCAAAACAATTGACTGGCAGTAATATAGAAGAGCAAATTAAGGACCTAAAAAATGGTGACGGTGGCGACATTGTTATTTTCGGTAGTCCAACGCTCGTGCGATCACTTGCAAACGCAAATCTTATTGACGAATATCAGATAGTCATGCACCCGGTTGTGGTCAACGTAGGTGAGCATTTGTTTGACAATCTTAATGAGCAGAAGGAATTCCATCTCGTGGACGTCAAAACACTCAAGGTTGGTTCTCTCTTGCTAACCTACAGACCCGCTAAAGCTTAGCTCAACCCGTCAGATCATTACTGTCAACACAAACAGTTCCCAGTTGATAATGTGAATGGACCGTCAGCCTATACTATAATTGATTCAACATAGTAGTTCCATACGTCCCAAAAATGAAGGCTTTGTTAAACTTTGTTGTTGATTTTTTATTAAACGGGCAGGATTCCTCAATAGTGTCTTTTCTAAACGATGTATATCCGAAGTTCGAAGGCTCCCAAAAAAGACTCCCTTGTGGATGGAATTTTGGTTTAAACCAAGGGACGGTTCCCTGGATCATGTCGCTTCTCGGTATCGAATCGTATGATAATGAATCTGCTTACAATGCAATCCTTTTTTTCATGGTTATGTTAAACTTCATTGTTGATATATGAAGATTTCGAACGTTTGGCTGAAAAATGGAGGTGCAACCTGTGGCGACGCTTCATCTAACAGTTGGGCTTCCGTGTAGCGGAAAAACAACCCTTGCTCGACAACTCGAACAGAAATACTCTGCGCTTCGCCTTACACCAGATGAGTGGCATACGCGGTTGTATGGTCAGGATATCGAAGAAGAGGGGCATGAAAAAAAACATGATTTGGTGGAATCAATGCTTTGGGAAGTTGCGGCTCGCGTTTTAGTGCTTGGAGTAGATGTTATTTTAGACTTCGGATGCTGGGTGCGTAGCCAGCGGGACGATATGCGTTTGCGCGCAACGCAATTGGGTGCTGACTTTAGAATACACTTTTTAGATGCGTCTGAAGAGATTCTATTAACACGGCTTGCTGATAGAAATGCTCAACTTCCTGACGGGGCTTTTCGAATAACAGAAGGTAACCTGAAGGAATATGCAGTAATTTTTGAGCCTCCATTCGCTGAAGAACTGCAATATAGTTACGTTTATGTGCAGAAAAAATAATTGAGCTCTCGGGGAATGTTAGCTGAATAATTCGCACATACTGGGCGGTTTATTCTGAAGATTGAAAATCAACATTGGGATTTAACAAAACCTTTTTCATAAAAAATATGACGATCATCCCTATGAGCATGGTGTATATTTTGCGAATGTGCGGAGTTAGCATCAAATAGCTCTCAACTGCCGCAGGAATACGATCGTGAAATTAATTATTGTCATTAAATAATGGATATCGGTGTATACAGTATACCAAACATAGGTTCTAATTACTATGATTTCGTCTAACATGAGTTATGCGTAATTAAGTAGAGCCCCTAAAAAGCCCCTTGATAATGAAGAAACCATTATTTCATTTTGTCAACTTGTTGTTTTGCGTAATAAAAATCAAAAAAAGAAGGAGCAGTTTATTGGACCAGCTCCTTCTTCCTTCTGTATTGGTGTCCTACAAGGATAAAACCAGAAATTGACCATATTGCAAGCGATACTCATTTATTCAATTCCATAATGGATTCATCAGCGATTTTATATCCGGTAATACATTCAATATCTTTATTTCCTTGATGGCCACTCATAAATCTTTATTCCCGATTTTCCAATGTTTTAAACCAGGATCAGTCGGAAAATAATCAGGATCGGTTGATCTGCTTTTCCAATTGCTGGCCGCTGGAAAATCAAAGTTCTTTCCAATAAAGCGATGGATCGGTGCCACCGCTCAGCTCCTGTAACCGTTAGCGCAACATAAAATAGGTAAGAGTCCCTATTGCTACGGTTATCCGATTGATTTCAACTTAAGCCTATTCCGGATCGATGAAGCCGTGCCGTCTGCGATCATGCGGGCCGCGCTTTAACTTCCCGCTTGATTGCTTGCCGGCTTTTCTCACGGCTTTCCGACTGTTGGCCTGCTCCTTACGGGCGAGATGGGCAAGCTCTCTCTCGGTTTTCTTGTAATTAGCGTAGCGCCGCAAATCCAGCATCCCGCTCTCGAGCGCTTCCTTCACCGCGCAGCCGGCTTCCGACTCATGCGAGCAATTATGGAAGCGGCACTGCGTGGCCAGCTCGGCAATATCGGCAAATGTCATCTCCCAGCCGTCTGACGCATCCCACAATTGAAGCTCGCGCATGCCTGGCGTATCGATCATAACTGCGCCGGGCGGCAGCACAAACAGTTCGCGATGCGTCGTCGTATGCCTGCCTCTTGCGTCGCTTTCCCGTATGTCCTGCACCTGCTGCAGCGTATCCTCAGCCAGCCAGTTCAGAAGCGTCGACTTGCCGACGCCGGACGAGCCCGCAATCGCGATCGTGTGTCCGGGCAACAGATAAGGCGCTAGCTCTTCCTTCCCTTTATTCAAGCGTGCGCTGACCGCATGAACCGGTACTCCCGGCGCACTGTTATGGACGGCCGCAATTTTATTGTCGGGATCTTCGCATAGATCGGATTTTGTCAGAAGAACGACAGGACTTGCCCCGCTCTCCCACACCGCGATGAGATAACGTTCAATTTTGCGGATATTAAAGTCCTGATTAAGCGCGTTTGTTATAAAAATTGTATCGATATTGGACGCGATCACCTGCTCGTCGATGACATTGCCCGCCTCCTTGCGCGTCATGGCGGAGAAACGCGGAAGCATGGCATGTATGATAACCCTTTGCTCTCCTTCGAGTAACTGCGCGATTACCCAATCCCCGACCGCCGGGAAGTCGCTTCGGCCACCTGCCTCGAACTCGTACTTGCCGCTTACTGTGGCGATTTTCTCGCTATCTTCGGTGATTACTCGATACTGCTTCGAATACTGCGCCACGATTCGGGCAGGCTCATAGCCTTTATGGTCAAAAAGTGCGCTTTCGCGCCAAGCGGATTGCCAGTAATCGTTCCAGCCGAATGCCGCCAATTGCGGATAGTTATTATTTTCCAATAAATGAAATCCCCTTTAACTTTTGTTGATTTGAAACACAAAAAACCGCAGGCCATCAGCATGCGGCTAAACATAAAAAATCCGCATGCAACCTATGCGGTCACCTGCGGATTACAGCACCAATACATAACGCTCCTGCCGAGCGCTATGTCTGAATATTGGCAGCTGCATTCTCCGTAGAGACCGATGAACATGGAACAAGCACCGTAAGATTCATAGGATTGTAACTCATATTACATCAGCCTCCTAGTTTGTAAAATATACCCGTATTATATGCATTTCCACTGGATGTGTCAAATGCTGCTATTAAGGGCATAGGATGATTGTTGGCCAAACTCCGTTAGCTCAACGATGCTGCCGTTCGGGCGGTCGTTTTTTTCGCATCATGACCGGCAACAAAATCGGCCGTTAACGCGTTTGGATGGTAAAAGGAGGATGTCGGCATGTTGAGAACGGGAACTATTTTACTTTTTATGTTGGTAACGGCTTGCAACTCTAATCCTATTCCCGGCTCACCGGATGCGACCGTTTCGTCGGCGAAGCTGACTCCCGCGCCCTCTCTCCCGGGCAATCCCCCGACTCAAAGTCTGGATATGCTGATAGGATACGGCCCGCAAACCGGAGCCTGGTTTTTATCTGGCGGGCAAGGGCAAGGACGTATCGGCTTCGGCATCGCGGCCGGCAAATCAAAGCCGGGAAGCGAGATTTCTGTCCGACTGGATGCACGCCCGCTAAATCGCGATGTTCGAGTACGGCTTTCAAAGCTGGACGAGCAGCGGAAGCCGGTATCGGTCATCGAAGAGCGATTGATTCGCAGGCCGGATTCGGATTCGTCGCCGAGACCAGAGCTTGTTGTTACGATGCGGTTGCCTGAGGATACAGCCATCACTTATTTGATGAGCGTGGAAATTATAGGGGATGAAGATAACGTCGAGGATACGCTGCTTTCCACGGTGGAGGTACCGGTTCAAGAGCTGGTAGCGAAGCTGTATGCGGATAAAAACCAGTTTCGCAGCGATGAGACCATGGTGCTGAAGCTGACTAATGAAGGGCGCACCGACATTTCGCTAGGGATGGAATACTGGATCGAAACAGAAAGAAACGGCGCATGGGAGAAAGTCCCATTAACGCTGGCGTTCATTGCCATCGGTTATATCCATCCTCCGGGCAGCACGTTTCAACAATCGGTTCCGCTTTCCAAGCTGAAAAAGGGCCGCTATCGGATTGTAAAGGAAGTCCATGCCGACGGAACCAGTCTAAGAAATCCCGTTTCGTTCGAATTTGACATCGTTGACTAACGGAACGAAGCGTTCATCCCCATCATTAGTTTCATTAAATGAAGACAAATATAAAAAATCAAAGAGCAGCTGCCGCGGCACGCTGCACACCTACTCGTTGAACTAACGTATCCCGTTAGCGCAGCGAGCTCCACATACATTCTTCGCAGTAACCTCGCTATGTGATTATTCAGCTTTTGTTTCGTTACTCACTTATCGTTAGAGCATTCACCTACTCTAGCTGTAATAATCACAGATAGATAATCATGTATCATTTCACGTGTCACGTTCATTTCGATAAGATATAAGTCTGCCAAAGTTCTCTTTAATCGCAGAAGTGTTTCTCTATCATCCGCTTGTTCTGGAACCGGTGTGTATTCCACCAAAAAAACAGTTCTTGCGACATCATATAAAAAATCTCCGTGGCACACATTCATGAAGTCTATAACCATAGTATGCCCGTTAGATAGTAATATATTACCAGGATGAAAATCACCATGACATAGCGTTTCTCCAGCATTCAAACTATCAAGAATTTCGAATACCCTTTCTTGTTCTAATAAGCAAACCGATGATGCGTTTACTATATTAGATTTTAAAAATTCTTTGTAGTCCTGTACATTGCTAACTCTGTTTTGAACGATTGTTTTGTGCAACCTCGCCATATGTTCCGCACATCCGTGGAGGTCACCTGTTTTTAAAACCCAATCTAACAAAGATTCACCCTCCAGTTTGTCATATATAATCCCACTTCGCTCTTCGCAACAAATAATTTCATATACTTTAGGTTTTGCAAAGTTCATACCGTTGATAGCCTTTGCATTCTGAAACTCTCTTTCTACCGCATTTTTTGGATAGCCTTTATTGAAAAGCTTAAGCACTTTACCTTCTTCCCATTCATATACGGTTGCGGTATTGCCTTTACCGATTATCTTCCCATATTTCAATTATCTCAACTGCCTTTCAATCTGTTTCGATAAGTATAAGTCTTCCCATCCATATATTGACACAACGAATTGGAAGATAACTCCCTATAGCATAACGAGGCCGCCGATTAATTCCCGCGGCAACCTCGTGGTGTAGTTATGGAGCTATCGTACTCCGTTAGCTTAACAATGGGTCTCAATCAGTTACACTATAACTGAGTACAAAAGAACGATCGTCAGTCATAAAGATATATTCTTCGTATCCATATTCATTTGAAAGCGTTGGTCCATAAATCTTGTAATACACTGCAAAATTGCTACTCCCAAAAAATCATCAATTAATTCTATAAATCGGTTTACGCAGGGCTCTTGAAATTTTAAAGGTATATCTGGCATATCATTTTCTTCACAAACTTCAAAAAACCAATTTAACAAAACCCGCTTAATTTCGCTCTTCCAATTATCAAGATACTTTAAGTTTGAAGGTTCGTTTAATTTGTTTTGATCAAATTCACTAAATTCAAAAGTGTAAAAATGATCTGGTCTTAAATTAAAATAAGCCATAGCTTCTAAGTATCCATTAATTCTAAAAATCTTATGTTCCATTGCACTTCATTCCTTTTACTGATTCAATTTATGTGGTTTTCAATTTAGAAAGTATTCGCGAAATCAATGAACTATCCTGCCCGTTACTTTAATGAACGAAGAGGAGCTTGCAGCGGCATGCTCCCCACTATCTCGTACTCGGTTAGCCAAACATGCAGCGCTAGAGCAGCGCTGCACCACAGAGAATGAAAGTTAATTCGTTCTTCCATGAAAGTACAATACAATTAGACGATGTTTTATTAGTTTTCTATTGGTACATAAAGATCAATTTGCGATTCTGGGTTATTTCCCTGAAAACGGTGATCATATAACTCATACATTGAGGCATTGCTTGGTACAAGACCATTCTCCGGAAGAAATTTACCGTATATCGCTTCTCTAGTGTCCCATATATTAGCCAGGCTTCCTGTATGGGTGAATACAGCATAAGTTTGTTCTGGAACAGTGATAGCTAACATTCCTTCTGGAATTTGTGTTAAAATTGCCTCAAATCCAGCTATATAAATAAACTCACCAGAGTCTTGTGGTGTACCAATACCATAAAATTCGGTTGGGTTTGTTCTGCCGACTATCTCGTGAGATCGTGACATAAATCTTTCCCAGTGCATTGGAATACCGAATCCATTTTCCAGCTCTTTATTGCTCCAACTTAATCCCACGATAGTAAAAGATGCCTTCCTCAATATTTTAGGTTGCATAATTCCTCCTGGTTGGTTTAAATGATTTATCATTCGCCGTACGTTACTTAGTAATTGCTGCTGTTTTTCAATTTCATTGCGGACAGTTTGTTCATGCTCTCCAAGAATGCGATGGACAGTTGTATCATCATGCAGAGCTCCGCTTAATTTCAAAGCACGTATCGTTTCTACTCCAATATCCATGGAGCGTAACCAAATAATTCGCCGAAGTTCAGCAAGCTGTCCAAATCCGTAATAACGATATTGATTATCGTAACCTTTTTTAATCGGACTGAATAAGCCGATAGTTTCATAATGGCGTAACGTTTTAGTTGAGACGTTAAATATGCCTGCCATTTGACCTATAGTTAGCACTAAGCCATCCCCCTTACTTTTTATAATAAAGGATTGCCCCAAGGGCAAAGTCAACATTGACTCAAACTATCCTGCCCCTTTACTTTGACGATCAAGAGCAGGTCGCCACGGCGCCTGCTCCAATTACACTATCGTTATCCATTAGCTGAATAAAGATGCCGCTCATTGCAAGTTTAGAACTTCAATAAAAGGGACTGGCCCTAAGTCACTTACGCTGACTTGGGACAGCCCCGTTCAATTATTTCTTCACTGCTTCATAGGTGAACATTTGTCGGCTGTTCGTCGGCTTAACTCCATGAACATAATCAGCGGAAACGGTGACCTCCGAAAATCCGATTTCTTGCAAAATATAACGGAATTCTTCGACACCATACCAACGAATAGCAAACCGTTCAGGCTCGCTCTGGATCAACTGACCGTCACGCCACTTGTCGTATCGCGACAGTATCAAGTGATATTGGTCGAACAAATCGGCCTCTTCTGTCCTTCCCTCATGCGTGATAATATCCCCGTTGGGCAGCGTGTACGAACATTTCCACACCTGCTCAAAATTAAAAGTCGGAGAATGTGGCATTTCGAGATCAACAATGAACCGGCCGCCCTGGTTCAACAGGTTGTAGAACCGTTTCAGGACGTCAATCGATTCGGAGCGTTTCTCGACCAGCAGGAACGAACCGGCCGGTACGATAATGGCATCGTAACGGTGCGACAAGTCTAGCTCCTGAAGCTTCATTTGGTATAAATCTGCTTTTAGACTGCGTTCCTCTAACCGTTTCCGACAAGACGCCAACATGTCCGGCGAGGCGTCGACCCCATCGACAATATGACCCGCCTCGAGCAAAGGAATCAGAAATCGGCCAGACCCGGTCATCGGCTCGAGAATGCGACCTTTGCACAATCGGAGTCGATCCATATAATATTCCAAATCGCCGCCGATTGAGTGACCGACCGGCTTCGTAAAGTCATAAACCTCATTACTTAACTTTCCGTAAGCGTCAACAGACATATACCTTTTTCCCTCCGTTTTTATTAGCACGAAAGGTTCTTAATCGATCCGACTATCCCTTCCGCACCTTGGTTTGTGCCAATTGAAGAAATTTTGTCATTATCATGATAACCACTCACTCTCAAATGAAATTATCATCATTGTAACCGCATGAGGAGAATCTTGGAAGAGTAACTTCGTTGTAATTAAAACTTGCCATTACTTATGATACGGTTCACCGCGCATCATCTTTAACTATCCTGCCCTTTAGCTTAACGACAAAGGAGCAGCTGCCGCGACGGCAAACTGCTCCTGGATCGCTGAACTAACGTTCTCCGTTAGTTAAGAAAGATAACCAGTGTCAGTTGAGTTACTGACCAAATCCAATCGTGAATCCTGCTGGATCCTTAATAGCGAATTCTCTCATGTTATATTCGTTCGTTCGAAGTTCATAAAGGAACACTGCATCTTTCGACTTGAACTCTGTGAACAAATCATCAATATTTGAAACCATACCAAATGCGTCAAGCCCTTCATTTCCATCATTGTTTGGAGTCGCGGGTATCGATTGTCTTTCGTGAACGATGAACCCAATCCTATTCCATTCGACAAATCCCATGTCATAGTCGCACCAAAAACCCAGCCGTTTGTAATAGTCAAGCACGAGTTTACGATCTGGGACATAAAAAATCGGTGAAATATTACGGATTGTAACCTGACCTTTCTCAACATTCTCCATAAATAATATTCAGCCCCCATGATAGTTGAATTTATTCCTTATTTCTTCACAATTTATTTATTCGATGTTTCCCCAAAAATCCCTTTTATTGGAAAGACTAAATCCTTCCTGTGAAATAAACTGTAGGCTCTATTGTTTCTAATTGTTCGATGTCCTGGTTAAGCAATTCTGCCCATTAGCGCAACGACGGCGGCCGAACATTGGCCGGCTGCCGTCGTGTCATGATAGAGCTATCGTTCTCCGTTAGCGTAGTCACCAACTTCGAATGTAAGTGCTCCATGGTCCCAATTCAGCCTTGTCTCGCTCCTCATAATCGATGAAATCCCATTCTATTCTACCGCAACCCTTACACGGAACTGGGTAATGCTTAGGTTGATCATTTATTCCGAAAAGAGTTACGAAACATCTTGAATGATCATACGGATCATAATAAAGCATTGAATGCTCGTCATCATGAACATATTGTTCAGAACAGTAGGAACAGACAACAACCACATAGTCAGCATATTTATTGTGGACTCCATTAGTATCAAACTTTTTGTTATCCACTCTAATGCACAAAGGCTCTCACCCAACCTTAATAAATCACGTCTTTCCTAAAGTTTACCACAAAAAATTACTTTTATTGTTATTGAATTCTGCCCGTTAGCGTAATGAGGCTGCCGAAATTATTCTGCGGCAGCCTCGACTTATTATTATTCACATCAAGTTTCCTATTACCATTCTCGCCATTCTTCTGTTATATCTTGACCTTCTTCAACCTCTAGTCCAGCTAGCCTTGCTACCTTATCAATAAAATCAACCAGTTCTTCTCTTTCCATTGTTTCTATGAAATAGTCATTTTCTTCATTTAACTGGTTAAAGGAAACCACTATTTCTTCAACAAGTTTCATTATCTTCTCTTGTTCAGGGGCTCCCTGTATCAGGATTATTTCGGTTATGTATTTATCAAGTATCTTATCGCATAAAACTAATCGTTCAGGTGTAAACAAATCATCTTCATATTCCACCATTCGTTCACGCCATTTTTTTGTTGGCTTCTCATCTAACAAATCTTGCGCCGCCATGGAAAAACACCCTCTTTTCATTTATTTATTCGCACAGTATCACAGAATGGTTTAGCAAAAATAATTCGTCAGGAATGGGGGATATCCTTTTTCTTGTAACGAAAGAACTTTCGCGCTATACTGCCCTTTAGTTTAATGAAGCCACCAGATAGATCCCGCGGCGGCCTCATGATGAGCTATTGTATCCATCCTTCAGTTTTAAGGGTTTATGTTCGAGAACGCATGGCCCCTCCTCTTGTGACAACTAAACGCTTGGGCCCGTTGTATTATCGGGAATGGGATAAGGTTCTTGTAGCGCCTCGCTTGAAAGGTAATCCAGGATGAATATCGTTTTCTCGATACGCCCCATTTCTCGCAGTGCGGTAGCCAAGCTGTTTTGTCTTGCATAGGAACCGATTTTCCCCATTATGAGTGATGCTGAAACGGTGCCTTCCCGGGTAGAGTGAGCCAGCCGGAGTACATCATCGTAGTTTTCCTGAATGATCTTTGTATTAATCTGTCCGCGCAGCAGCTTCTCCAATTAAGGAAAATCGGAAAGTTTCCCGATAGCGTAGAGCTTGGAATCAGCCAAGTCGCGCAAGCGCGGCGCAAAGCGAAATCCAAGCAGATGCGTTAAACCAAAAACTTGATCGGTGTAACCGGCTGTATCCGTATAATGCTCCTCGATGGCCAAGTCCGTTTCATGATGGAGTAAACCGTCGATGACATGTACGGCATCCCGAGCGTTCGTATTGCTGACTTTCGTGTAGAACTAACAAACCATTCAGTACGTGAGTGAGGAATATGTTTAATTAGTGTCAACAAAAAATGACAATAATCCTCCCTAAAATAAAAAGAACCCTTATATAATAAGGATTCTAATGAGGGGGCTTCAATGTCGTTATACAAATTAGGGGTCAGGTCACGAAACGGAAATAATCGTAAGCTAAGATTCCTCGATTTACTCGCGAGTTGCGTCGCTTCGTCCGAAACGGATATTGCCTGCAATCGTATCCTGAAGAGGTACACATCCTGAAACATCATAGATACTTTGTGCGGGTCAATGGCGAATATCCTCCCCACCATCGTCAACATTCCCTTTTCCCCTTTTCCAGGTCGTATAGTAAGTAATATGTGGTGAAATACTTCCGTTTTTTGCTTCAAGAGATCAAATCAATGATTTGTCTGATTGCTTTTTTGGCTTCTGGAATAGGCATCGCGGGAAAGACATGATT
>NZ_CAJVCE010000056.1 GCF_910594985.1 Paenibacillus allorhizosphaerae | reverse complement strand
ATTGCTCCATTTCTTCCGGAGTAAAAGCCTCCTCCAGCCTGCCGAGCGCCGCCAACATGATTTGTTCCGATTCTTTCGCAAGGTACCGTCCTACCTGCGTCAGTGTCACTAGTTTAACACGCTGATCTTGCGCAGATGCAGCCCTGGCGATGTAACCTTTGTGCTCAAGCCGTTTTGCGATGCTGGTCATCGTACTTAGAGGGGCACCCATCATGGACGCCAGTTCCGACATCGTCATATCTCCCTTGAAGAGCAAAATAATCAGAGTTGACAAATCTGAGCGCGTCATTTTTTTTTCGAGCTGCAGCGTATCGGACATAAAAACGAACGGACGCAAACCGCTCTTGAGGAAGAGTTCGTACAGTTGCTGCATGCCAATTCTCCTTTTAGTACGAAATCATAGTAAATGGGTGTGTTCAGTTTAGTACGAATTCGTATTAATGTCAAGACTGCCAATTAGTTTGACTGTCAAACCGATAGACAAAAAAACATCGCCAAAAATTTCTGGCGATTTTTTAGTTAATCCATTTGATTTTATTTATACAGTCAACCTTGTTACATATCTTTGGACGTAATCACGTAATTGTGTATTTTCAACTGTTTGTTCATCCATCGCTATGCTCAACGGTGTGAAAGATTTCATTAGGCGATATTCCTTGTTCATTCGATTGGGTTCACATTTCATTTCTTTGTTAGTCAGCCTAGGATACGGAAGCCTTCGTTTTATGGATATTTTCCCCATATGGTTTCAGGATTATCCTGCCATTTCGTTGAGCGGCGGCTTCGATAAGACAACCGCCGCTACATACCTAGAAATAACGACGATACCGTTCTCGTCGATGGCATTAACCCCAATCTTCCCTCGACTTGCAAGCCTTTGTCTAAAAAAGAAAAAGCCGCGATTTACGCGGCAATGAGCGGGACAATGTTCATCTTTGAAACGCTTGCAGCGGCCCGGCATATGGCGCATGTTCGAATCGACATGGGTTCTCCGTTACCCGCGGGTCCTGCTGCTTGTGCAGCACCTCCATCAGCTCCACGTTCAGCTTCTTCTTGATGTCCGAATATTCCGGCCTGTCAGCCACATTCTCCATATAAAAAGGATCCTTCCGCAAATCGTACAGTTCCTCATACGGGCGTTTACCGAAGCCCAAACGGAACAGCGGCTTGATCTCCTCTTCATTTCGGTGATGAATCATCCATGCTTTAGTTGGGCTAGCATCCATTTCGGCGTAGGCGACTCCGGTTTTCCAATGCAAGTCCTCGTAGGAGGGAGGCACGGTATTCGGATTGTCCAAGCCGCGGGGAGCGCCCATTGGCCAGCGGTCCGGCTCAAAATTGATGATGTACAGATATTCCTCAGTCCGAATGGCCCGCTGCGGATAAGGCAACTCGCCTTTGCGAGCGGAGGGGACATGCCTCTCCCGGCCGGTCACGACAAAGGTGCGCCCCGGGTCCACCTGACCGCTTATCTCGCTCAGCAGAACCGGCAGCAGACTGCGTCCCGTCATCGATTCTGGAACCGGCATCCCCGCCGCCTCCAGGAAGGTCGGCGCCAGATCCATCAGGTTCACGAAGTCGTCGATGACCCGTCCCGGCTGGATATGACCCGGCCAACGCATAGCGAGTGCGACCTCGCAGCCGATATTGTACAGATTGCATTTGCCTCGCGGCATTCCGGGAATCCCGTGGTCCCCGCTCACGACGATCAGCGTCTCGTCGAGCTCGCCTAACTCCTCCAGCCGCTGCAGAATAATGCCTAGTCCGGTATCCAGCGCTTGGCATTCGCCCAAATAATCGCAAACATCCTCTCGAACCTCCGGAACGTCCGGCAAAAATGCGGGCAGACGGCCCATGAGATCGTCTGGATTCAGCCCCCACAGCGCCTTGCCGGAACCCTGCTCCCACGTACGATGGGTATTGGTCGGACCCCACCAATAGCAAAACGGCTTTCCCTCCGGCCTGGATTCCATGAAAGAGTCAAAGTTCATTCGAACTTCGTCTAGAAGCTCTCGCTTGGCTGCTTCTATCCCGATCTCCTGCGCGCGCTTGGTGGCATGGTGAGAAAACTTGCCGAAGTTGGCGCCACCCGTTACATACGCGGTTCGCTTCCCGCCATACGGAGCATTGGCGGTTTTCCCGGGAGACCACACTTTGTAAGTGTGGCCGATGTGGTAGCCGTTTTTCTCCAGCTCAAGCGGATAAGTCGGAATCGTTTCGTCCCAGACGGCCCCGAGCAGAATGGCGCCGAGACCAGTCTGCCAAAAATATTGGCCGGACAGCAAGGAACTGCGGCAAGGTGTGCAGCTCGGCGCCGGAACGGAGGCATTCATAAAGAGCGCGCCTTCTCGGGCGATCCGATCGAAACTCGGAGTGGAGATAAGCTTATTGATAGAATCAGGTCCTTCGTGCTCGGCATAAATGCTGGCATAGCGTCCCCAATCGTCGGCGAAAGCAAACAAGATATTCAAATAGAAATCACCTTTCCTTAGAAAGATTTTTACGTCTCCTCGGCAAAATAATCATTCAAAATCCTTACCTATACCACTCACCCACTAGTACAAGCATATTTATAGATTCATCCAGAAATACATTCGACAGTTATTTCCAAAATCCTTTGTCTTCTTCATTAGAGTGACTATTAAGCACTTCTGCCCTTTAGTTTAATGAAAAAAAATGCCCCATAGCAACGGGCTACAGGGCTAAGGTTTATATTTAAAGGGGGTCAACTCTTATTATAGGCTACATTTGTTAATGTAAGGTGAAATGATGATTTCAAGTTTATTACAAATTACTGTTCAATGAACATTAAAGTGGAGTTGTCCTTTTGGCAGCTCCACGCTATCGTCTCCCGTAACAACCTGGTTTTCTCTATGATTCGCCAATTCATCCTTTATTATTGCTCAATCAAGCGGAATCTCCACAACCGTGTCATACGCCTTTATATAATGAAGCCCTTGGATTCACAAATACTCCGGCTGCCCGGTCGAATCGAACAATAGTGATCGTTCCTTGAGAATTCGACCGTCCTCCAGTTTCATCTGCCGCAACAAACCCTTCACGTTGAGGACAAGTAATCATGATTCCTTCGTTTGTTCTTGACATCTCCGCATTGCCGCGCGGTTCAAGCTGCTCAAGATTGCTCATAAATGCATTCACTGAACAAATCCTCCCTTCACTCATCTTTTGTATTGGATTCTGTGAAGTACACAGGTTTAATCTATCTCGCCTGATTATTCAGGATTTGCAGCATCTTTTCCAGACACCCGACACCTTTCTCCTCTTCAGCTCTCGCTTCAGTCAGAAGCTGAATCGCCGCCTCTGCCTGCTCCGGATCGTTCGGATCGCCGCCCTTCGGAAATGGGAATCTGTTTCTGAACGCTCCGAAGCAGCCGGAGACCTTGTCATAATGGCGGGCCGCTTGTCCGGCAAGCGAACTAAGTTGTTGGTTTTCCCCATCTTCACCTTGCAACTCTATAGCTATCCGCTCCATAAACTCAGCTGCATACATTCGCTGATCGTGAACATACAACCCGTGGAGCGTATTTCCGAACACCTCGACATTCCGCTTCTGAAACGCCTCGATCCATGCGCCGTAGCCGGCTAGGCCATTGCGATACTGAGAGTCCTCCCGCTTGTAACCTTGTTCGTAGGCATGCTGCACCGCCATTCGGAGAGCTCCCTGCAGCATCTTCTTTTTGTCGACCGGCTTTATCTCCGTCACGGCCATCACGTACATTTCGTGCACCTGGCCACGACCTAATTTCTCGTATGGAAGCTCTCCGTCTTTCGTTACGTCACGACAACGCAGTGTGCGGGTTTCATCGTTAAATCCGTAGATGACCCCGAATTCCGGAACGAACAAATCCCATGACAAAAGAGGGATACCTCTGTCCAAGCTCCAATGGATCATCTCCAGTGCGCGCTCCAATTCCTCCGGTGTAGGAGGAACTTCTGTCGGTCCACCTTCATATCGCGTTTGGACGCCCAAATTGGCGAACTGCTCCTGATGGTGATGCGGCCATTCGTACGCCGAGTACCCCGCAACGTTCACCCGTTCACGATCAATGATAATTCTGAAAGCGTTAGCCGTATAACCGTATACTTCTACTAAAGAAAGATGTTTTAGTTCTGTATATTGCAGAATCGAATACATGGAGCCAATATCGGTCACATTGGTGTGAGTAAAGTTTTTAATAAAATTAGTAAATGGTTTCATTACTGGCACTCCCTTGGTTGAAATAAAATTGGAGGAGCAAGGAGCTTAGCTTTAGGTTTCCCTGAGTTTCTGCGCTGTTTAACGTACATGTCGACGTGCAAGCGGATTCTTTCACGCTGCAGCTTGCTGCGAGCACGTGAGATGCTGTTGTACACATTCGCAATTGACGTATCCAGCATGAGAGCAATTTCATTCGGTGTGACGTGCCTGAAAAAATGAGCTTCAAAAATTTCCTTCTCCCTTGCGCTCAGACAGGCAAACAATTGCCGAATACCATTAACCAGCTCTTTGCGCATAAGAGCTGCAGCCGGATCCTGCGCTTGCTGAACGGCATCTTCCGAATGACGGCTTAAGTGAAACAAGATTCGGTCCATATCGCGCCAATTATTGGTTCCTCCGATGCTATCGCCTGCCGGAGCCATTCGGCTCCCACGCGTAGGTTCCGCACCGGCTCCGGTCTCGAGCCCGGAAAACGGACGCTCCTTGGCATAGGGCCCTCCTCGACGAAGCTTCATATACGCTTGATTGCGCACAATTTTGGATACCCACGGCCCAAATCTACTGTGCTCCACAAGTCTGCCCACATGAAGGAATGCTTGCACGAGCGCTTCCTGCACAACGTCTTCCGCCATGTGATGGTCCTGAGTTAACGAGTGAGCCCAATTGTACATCTTAGCCCGGCTTCGCCGCACGAGCTCGCCGAACGCCTGCCGATCGCCTTCTCGTGCCATCCCGGTAAGGGTCTCTTCGGATAATGATTCGAGCGTTTCTTTATTCTCGAGATCTCCGATCGAGTCGTTAAGTACAGGATTCGATTCGCTCCGTTCTTCGTTCCACCTCATATTTTGCCTCTGCAGCACGCACCAAGCTCCTTTCACTTCCTTATATGGTTAATGCCAACCGGAAGGAGGTTCTATCATGAATTAATAATTTTTTTTAAAAAAGTTATGAAGAACAAACAGTTTATGGACTGTTTTTCCATAAATTCGACAAGTTTAGATGTTTCCCTTTTTTCCATTTACTATAGTGTCATTAGATATCAGCAGCTTTTTCCGGGAGCTTCTTGCGCCCATATAAACCAAATAAAAATAAACATACCAAACACTATGCCTGCGGAGAATAATTGAAAAAGCGATAACCTAGGACAAGAAAACAAGTCCTAGACAATCGCTTTTTCATTGATCTATCGTTCCCGGTTAGCAAAAAACCATCGAGTGATTCCAATGTTATCGTATTGATTCTTCACATAATTGTTCTAGAACTTTGGGAAGGAAATCGAGTTTACTTACGGCGGCCTGCGCGGCCGGTGCAGAGGTCGCGTAAGTCCCTTGTTGCGGCCCCGGCCGACCGCCCCGCGGCCCGCGTCGGCGCGGCTACAAAAAATAAATGCTCGATTTTCGGCGGTATTATTTTTCGGAAATGATACAATTATACAGTCTTCCAGTCAAGAATGAATGATGTAAAGGTATTATCAAGGAGGAGGATTATATATGATATCGGCTGACTTAAAACACACGTATTATCAGGCGCTGCTCGAAAAAAAATCCGAATATGAAGGCATTTTCTATGTAGGAGTCAAAACGACTGGCGTATTTTGCCGGCCAACATGTCCAGCTAAAAAACCCAAATTCGAGAACTGCGAATTTTATGGGACTGCCAAAGAAGCCCTTCTGGCATCGTTTCGACCCTGCCAGCGATGTCGCCCGCTGTCACATCCTAATTATGTATCGGAATTAGTTCAAAAACTAGTGAACGCAATAGAAGAAAATCCGGAACACCGTTGGACGGAGGAAGACTTGCGAAGCCTATCCGTGGATGCTTCTACAGCTCGTCGCCAGTTTAAAAAGAGGTTCGGCATGACGTTTGTTGAATATGCCAGAGCCCGGCGAATGGGATTAGCACTGAAACAGATCCGGGGAGGCAACGCGGTCATCCATGCCCAGCTGTCTACTGGCTATGAATCCGGCAGCGGCTTCCGGGATGCGTTCTCGCGTATTATGGGGACAGCTCCCGCCCGACTGGGAGACCAGCAGATTTTGAAGGCATCGTGGATTGATACAAGACTTGGTCCTATGATGGCTATTGCGAGCGAAGAAGAGCTTGTTTTACTCGAATTCGTCGACCGCCGCGGGTTGGAGCGTGAGGTTGAGCGTCTGAGAAAGAGAACAGGATCCGCGGTCATACCAGGCAAGACGCCCGCGATATGTTCGATCGAACAAGAGCTGGAACGATACTTTGCAGGCGAGTTGAGAGAATTTAAAACGCCGGTGAATCTGTTGGGTTCGCCTTTTCAGAAAAAAGTTTGGGAGCAATTACGGGACATTCCGCCAGGTCAAGTGACATCTTACGCTGAGATTGCCGCGGCCGTTAGAAAACCGACCGCTTATCGCGCTGTAGCCCAAGCGAATGGAGCTAACCAACTGGCGATTGTCATTCCATGTCACCGCGTGGTTAATTTGAACGGCAATTTGGGAGGATACGGAGGAGGCTTGTCCCGAAAGCAATGGCTACTGGAACATGAGAGGATCACCTCCACCAAGGAAGTGCCCTTATGATCAAACGTACGCAATCGGGCAAATGGTCCGTTTTGTTCGTCGTCACGCTTGTATCCTTTATTACGAATCTGGATGCGACGATTGTGGTTAACGGTCTCCCTCCGCTCATGGAGGATTTGCATCTATCGCTTGAAATGGGGATGTGGACGCTTACTTCGTTCTACATCACAAGTACCGTATTTCTGCTTCCATCCGGTCGTTGGTCAGATATGTTTGGAACGAAACGGATTTTTCTAGGGGGATTCGCTCTTTTCACCATAGCTACCTACCTTTGCGGAATGGCAGGTTCCGGCACGGTGTTGATCCTCGCTCGTCTGCTGCAAGGAGTCGGTGCAGCTATGGCGATGGCAGCATCCACTCCGATCCTGATGCGGACATTTCCTCCCCACGAGCTTGGAAGGGCCCTTGGTATCAACAACATCGCATGGGTAACCGGTTCTCTCCTCGGCCCTGTTGTTGGAGGGGCCCTTATCGGCGGGTTCGGATGGCGTTCCATGTTCTACGCAATCGTTCCGCTCGGGATCTTGGGCTTGATCGCAGGAGTTCTCATTTTAAGAGAATCTGAGGAACTCGAGAAAGCAAGTACGGATTGGCTCGGCTTATTGACCTATGGGACTGGATTAACCGCTCTTCTGATTGTTCTGTCCGAAGCGCAAGCCTGGGGATGGGCATCGGCTAGAACGCTTGGGTTGCTCGCAATGGGAATTCTCTTTTGGATCGCGTTCGTTTTCATTGAGAAGAAGGCTCGAAACCCTTTGTTTGATCTGAGTCTCCTTAGTTATCGGGACTATACGATAGGGCTCGGAATTACCATGAGTTATTGCATCGGTTATTTCGCTGTCTCCGTACTTTTGACGCTGTATTTACAAGGTGTACAAAACCTCAGTCCACTGGAATCGGGGCTCATGTTGATCCCCTTATCCGTACCTCAACTGTTCATGGCTCCATTCGGAGGCAAGCTTGCGGATCGTTTCGGCCCCTCAAGTATGATTTTGCTCGGATCGTTTCTAATCGGTTTTGCAATCCTATTACTCGGGCAGCTTGGCCCCGAGCTGTCGAATACAACTATCATTATCCCGCTTTTGATTATTTCTGCAGCAACCGGGCTTTCCTGGCCATCACTTGCTAAGGCGGTGCTGACAGCGGCACCACAAAACCAAGCAGGGCCCGCATCGGGGGTGTTCTGGACGCTATACAATATGTGCCGGGCTATCAGTCAAGCACTTGTTCTGGTCATTATCCAATGGATAGCGAAGTCCGATGTTGCTTCTCAGTTGTTGTCCGGGGCAAAAAGTGATGAATTAACTCAATCAAGGGATGCCCTTATTCATTCGTCTAATGTTGGTTTTCGGTTGTTCGCTGCCTTTCTTGCACTTGCCATTGTGCTTGGAGTATTTCTACGACGGCCCCACGAAAAACGGCAGGAGATTCACGCGATTAAAAATATGGAAAAGATCGATTGATCCTTTCTTGCCATTTACGATGTTATGTAAACATCGTCGGGAATGGGATAATGTTCTTGTCAATTTCGGGAATGGGATAAAGTTCTTGTCACGGAGAATTGACAAGAACTTTATCCCATAAAACAAGAAAGCCGCGATACACGCGGCAATGAATGAGATAATGTTCTTGTCACCCGACAAAAAACCTGTCGGATGTGTTCGGCGACACAAACATATGCGCTTTCGCGACACAAACATATACGCTTTCACCGAATTTCAGTTAACCGTTTTGCTATTATAGTATCTTTCAAAATGCTCTAACAGTTCATGAATTATAAAAATCGGAATCGCTTGATATACCTCTTCTTTCAGTTGTTCTAGCATCGTTAGCCCCTCCTGTTCTCCAGAGGATGGTCTACAGCGGCCTGTTCGATGGCGAGCCCTGCCCGGTAACGTTCGATGAAGGCTTCGAACCCTTTCACATCCGTGGCATCCGGAGCCATCTCCTGACCTTCAACATCTTGGAAGTCCTTCCGTTCGAGGAAGTCCTCCCAGGCGGAGGAAATTCTTAACAAGAAGATTGACATGGAAAAAGAAAGCAAACGATAAAAAAGCGAGTAAGGAATGGATCGGCAAAGGTGGCAGACGGTGCGCTTGATTATGGTCTGAACGAATGCGATTACGGAGCGAAAGCTGATCGAGTAACCGATACGGCGCCTTACGGACGGCGATTGACGATGCCATGAAGCATGGCGGGAATCGTAATGCTGCATTCGGGACGTATATAGAACTTCATATCCATATTTTTTGGCAGCAACGTTTGCATCAGCGGATATGGAGCCGAGATCCGCTTTGAACTGCACCCCAATTGTTAGACACACACATCTAACAATTGGAGGTGCTTTTTTTTGGCTAAATTTTCTCTTCACCTCGGGCAGTTTGGAGCTTTCTCTAGAACTCTGTCGTAAGTAAACCGTTGTCCACTTGAACCTAATGTTGATTCTCCAATCTCCTGATAGACCAAATTCCGTATTTGTTTGGAATCTTGATGATCATCAGGTTCAAATATCGTTCATACTTTAGTTGATTTTATCTTTCTTAGAGATCCTTATTTGAAACAATCGTATCTTCTCTATTTACCGACTCCTGCCTGACCCGCGACATTTTTTCGGTTGGGTGACCGCTCTGGATTAGGTGTGAGGGCATCCTCATATGCACGATAGACGTCCCAGAAATGCTTTCCCGTCGGGTGAGCTTCGTCCTCCCATTCATCCCGCAGCTGCAAGAGCCTAATCCTCAATCGATGGCTTATCTCCCGATAACCGTCCACATCGAAAAAGTTGTTCATCTCCAGCGGGTCCAGCTCCAGATCAAAAAGCTGCGTCAGCTTCACATGCTCCGTCCGGTATTCCAACAGCTTGTAGCGCTTATCCTTGATACCACGGATTCTCGATTGAAAAGCCAGATACAGATCTTCCCGAATAACGGCGTTCGGGTTCTTGAGCAGAGGAGCAAAGCTCTTCCCTTCTACTGAGTGCGGCACCGGCACTCCGCACAGATCGCACAATGTTGGATAAATATCCAGCAGATAAACATATTGGGCGCATCTGACTCCTGCCGGAACTCCAGGTCCGCTTATTAACAGGGGCACGCGAATGCTGTGTTCGTAGAGATTCTGCTTACCCATAAGACCGTGCTGTCCAATGGCAAGTCCGTTGTCCCCACTCAGGACGATGATGGTGTCCTTTAGCAATCCCTTTGTCTCCAAAGCATCTAGCAGCAAGCCCACATTCCAATCAAGATGGCTGATCATGGCATAATAATCGGCTATATGCTGCTTGATTCGTTCGGGTGACCGGGGATAGGACTCCAATGACTCGTCCCTGCCTTCAGACCATCCGTAATTTACAACAGGCATAGCGGAAAAATTAGCTGGTAATTCCATATCCTCGGGACGATACATAGTGCGAAAACGCTCAGGCATTGTTCGCGGATCATGAGGGGCCAGATAAGATACATACAGAAAAAACGGCTTGTCATCATTGTAATCCTCAATATAGCGAAGTGCTGAACCGGAGAACAACTCCGTGGAATGCTGTCCTGCATTGATTTTCTGAGCACGGACCACAACAGAATCATTGCTAGTAGTAAAGCTCGGGGTGTAGTTGATTGTGCTGTCATAACGCCCCTCCGGAGAATAATCGTTTACTGGAACGTTCCAATGATCCCACATTCCACCAAAGAAGATATTCTCCCCGTCATTAAAACTTCTGGCATAGCTATCTGTACCGTTATGCCATTTTCCAATGCCGCAGCAGTTATAGCCTTCCTTCTGAAGCTGCTCACCTAGCGTAATATGCTCCGGTGGAATTTGCTGCCCCTTATCTTTCAAATGGAACAAGGTTCGTCCAGTATGCAGCATCGCTCGGCTGGGCATGCATACCGCCCCTGCCGTTCCCCCCGGGATATGAGCATGCGTAAAACTCGTGCCTCTCTCCACAAGCCTATCCAAATTGGGAGTCTCAATCGTTTTGTTGCCCAGGCCGTGAATCGTATCAAAACGTTGATCATCGGTAAGTAAAATAAGTACATTAGGCTTTTTGAGCGCCATCGTTAAATAACCTCCTCAATATAATAGGACCAAGGATGTATGTCACGCGCTATGAAGAAATCCACCAATTCCCGGCTCAGGAACCTCTTGGCGATACCTACACTGTACTTGTGAATAGGTACCTCTGTTGACGGAATGCAGCCTATCCGCCCATACCAAGACGACGCTATGACCTCCGTTCCGACCGAACCGGTCAGAAGGAGGCATATACTTACGTTATGTATAACTTAACCATTAAACAAACAGCGATTCGTCGATCGTTTCTAGCGAATATTTGCCCTTTGGTCCTGCAGCCCGGCTGATCCATTTGCCCTTCGTAAAATCCGGAATCGCTACAGGAGCGCTGCCCAGCGCTACCGATTCCTCGGACAAAACGGTAATCGCCATCCAAACAGCCGTATCGTAAACGTCTATCGGAGTTTGAGTATCGTCCCGGACGCTTTCCACAAAAGCGCGCAGCACCAAATAGTCCATACCGCCGTGTCCGCCTCGCACGCCGTCCCGGATATATTGTTTCCATAAAGGATGCTCGTACTGCTCCCGGTAGCTGTCAAACGACTCCCATTTATGCTCCGGGCTTCTGCCTTCAATATGGATCGAGTTGTTATCTTCCGTCCAAATGCCTTTCGTGCCTTGAACGCGGCCGGCTCTCGAATAAGGACGCGGGAGCGTCGTATCGTGAATGAGCATTATCGTCTCGCCCTTGGCGCATTTGATCATTGTCGTCAAGATATCGCCTTGGGCAAATTCCGTCTTGGCAAACTCGCTCGTTTCGCCGAACTTATCGGTCGCCCATTGGCGGATGCCGCGTGTTTTCGATGACATCGAAGTCAAGCTGACGAGTCTGTTGCCGTTGTTAATATTCAAAATTTTCGAAATCGGCCCGAGTCCGTGGATCGGGTACAGTTCGCCGTTCCGATTCAAGTAATTGCGGAAGCGGTTATGCCGGTTTTGCTCGCCGAGCGCCACTTCATGGCGAAGATCGTGCTGGTAGCCGCACTGACAGTGAATCAGTTCGCCCAACAGCCCTTGCTTCACGATGTTCAGCACTGCGAGCTCATTACGGCCGTAGCAGCAGTTTTCCAGCAGCATGGCCGGTTTGCCCGTTTGCTCGGACGTTCTGACCAGCTCCCAGCATTCTTCAAGCGATGCGGCCCCCCCAACTTCGAGTCCGGCATATTTGCCTGCTCTCATCGCCGCTATGGCGATTTCCGCGTGCGTTACCCAAGTCGTGGCGATAATAACCCCTTGCACATCGTCTCTCGCGAGCAGTTCGCGGTAATCCGCGTAGCCGGTGGCTTTCGGCCGACCTGTCCCTTCAACGATTTCGAGTCCCATTTGCAATCTGTCTTCAAACGGGTCGCATACAGCTGGTATTTCCACGTCTTCCATTGCAAGCAGATTTTTGAGCAGACCTCTCCCCCGGCCGCCCAATCCAATAACCGCCAGTTTCACTTTACCGTTGTTCCCCATTGCCCAATCCCGCCCTTCCGCGAATTCACGCCGTATTGAATCGTACAATAGCTCAGGATTCATCGTACTAAAAACGATATAATCCGGCAATGCCCATAAACAAAATCTTCCATCTGATATGGTACCTGAATCCGTGATCACATAAACTAATATTATGAAATTAATGATATTATTTATAACTCAACTTTCGCAGCCTAAAATCCGCAAACAAGCCTTGATGTAACTGGGCAAACTGGCAATCCAATTCTGGAGTTGACGCTTAACCATAGCGGAGAGCCTCTTACCTGCCTTCGCAGCGACTTCGTTGATGAGATCGAGCAGTTGTTGCAAGGCTACCGTCCAATCCTGCGTACCGACTTCTTCGCGTAGCAAATAAACAGGCCGCCAAAAGAGCGCGCATCTGTGCTTTGCTGATGCTGCCAAGCCAGTAGAATATAGCGTGAAAATACAATCGTCGTGTGGCTAATCAGTAAATCGTAAGAACGACCCTGAAACTCCTTCTGCAATCGAAGCAGCGATTTCGTGCATTTGAAGAAGACCTCGATGTCCCAGCGAATCGCGTAAATACGAATAATGTCTTCTACAGCGAGGGTCAGATCGGTCGTCAGCACGGCGAGCCATTCATTCTTCTTTGAGCGGTGCCGGACAAATACCACATGAACCGAGGTGCCGCAAACCAGCTCCGTTCGAATCGAACGGAGAATACTATGCTTCTTGCTCGCTACGGGTGAGGCAACCGCGTAAAGATCTTTGAGCGACAACTTTCGGCCTTGAACAAGGAATCGTTTATTGTCGTTCTTGACCATGCCGATCACATCGAGTCCGCGGGCGACGACTTCACCGATAAGTGGCGCATGCGTGAACCAACTGTCCATTAAGACGTAGGAGGCGCTGACTCCGGCTGCTAAAGCACGATCCAGCATGGACGCAATGACTGTGGGGCCGATTGCAGTGCTTCCTGGCGACGTTTATAGCCGTGCGTGCGCTTATCGATATGCTCGTTCAAGCCATTGATGGCAGACTTCCTTGAACTGAGCAGCGCAAAATCCAGCGGCAAGAAGGTGTGACCATCCGACCACCTCATAGTAAGCATTCCAAATCCTTTGTAATACGCACCGGTAGCATAATCCTTGAACCGGGCAAGTAGCTCAACGGCTTTGCTGCAATTGCGTTCGAACATGGAATCGTCGAAGATGAAGACGGCGTCTCGATCCACAGATGTAAGCGCACTGACCTTCTGTACCGTGGCGACGCTGAGCATCGTTAGAAAACGGCGCCAAGCAAAACCAGCATGGTTGAGAAAGCGGTAAACCGCATCCTTGCCAGGCAGGGAGTCACTCTTATTGCTCTCAAGTAGACGAAACCAGTTCTTCTGATGGAACAACAGGAAGAAGACGAGTTGGAGCAGCTGCGCACAACTGAACCCAAATCGCTTACGGAATCCGGCTTGTTGTAGATACTGCAGGACTTTCAATTCTTGAAATACAGGTTTTAATTCGTTCGGTAGTTGATTCGAATCAGATGGATGGGCTATCATAGGGTAGACACCTCTTCGGTTTGAAGTGATTGCTCGACACTCTCACTTTACCAAACGAAGCGGTGTTTTTCTATTTTGTAAGCTAAGCATCTGATCGCCTAGGAGGCCAACAGCATTAAGTGTTTAAGCCGATTTTCGCTCTGCGAAAGTTGAGTTATTACTTTCTTCGTACTGACACAATTGCCATTGCAGTAATGGGAAGTTGGTCTATAATTTCTTTGCTGTCGCTCAATATTCCTATTACCCCATAATGGTTTGCCATAGAATTTGATGTGTGTTGAATTACCTTCGCACCATCCAATTCAGTCGGAATCATCATTATCAGTCCCCTCAACTTATTGTGCTAACCTGCCCTTTACTTCAATGAATCAAAGAAGAGCTGTCCTAGCGGCAGCTCCAAGCTATCGTCTCCGTTAGCGTAACGACGCCTCGTGATGCACTGTATTGAGCTCTCGTGGATTTTCTACAATTCATTTATTCATTAAAAAAACAGCTTTCGGGTAGCCCTCTCCAGGATTTTCTATGAATATCCCCTACAGTATTAGTCGATCGGTACCATGCAATGTACTTATTGTCATTTATTGAGTATGTCACTTTATAATACGCATTTCCAACTATAT
>NZ_CAJVCE010000055.1 GCF_910594985.1 Paenibacillus allorhizosphaerae | reverse complement strand
GCTTGAAACATAAGAGTTCTATGTGTTCTTTTTTACTTTTTTACAATTCTGGAAATAAACCAATTGACAAAAATTATTGTGATTTTTACAATTAAGTAGAGATAAAATGGGAACCACAAAGGAATCAACACAACAAGAAAAATACAGCCGTCAAACGATCGACAAACGCAATCCGATCGGGGGTGATCAGGGTCTTTCGGCAGAAACAGGATGATTGTGAAAAGCGCAATCATTTTTTTGTTGGGGAGTGCAACAATCAATGATGGATTCCTCGCGAAGCGGGACAAGACAGGATGGAACGGCTATACCTTTTGGTAATAATGAAACGACAGCGACGAATGGCTTAGCGATACGTTAACCTTATTGGAAGCGGTGATGAGCTAATGCATGTCCGAAAAATAATGAAAAAAGGTTTAGTTTGCTGCCTTGGAACGCTATTGTGTTTCTTTTCGGTTTTCGTCCCGGTGAATGTTGGCATGGCCGGTTCAACCACCGCCGTTCCGCTTGCGAATGCTGGCTTCGAGCAGGAGGTTGCCGGGGGCGTGATTCCCGGTTGGAAGCAAACGTACGGCAATGGCGTCACGGCTGTTACATACGGAGTTGTAAGCGAAGTCAAGTATAGCGGCAACTTCAGTCTGCGACTGGATGACCGATCCGCTACGTCCACGCTCGGACTGGAAAGCGATAAGTTTCCCGTGACTGGCGGGGTGAGCTATTCCGCTTCGGCCATGTACCAGGTAGAGCGCGAGAGACTGGCGATCTATTTACAGTTTTTTAACGCCGCCGGCACCCGCGTCGGCAACACGTCGAGCTGGGTCGATCCGGGGGGAGACGTCTGGATCAAGGGAAGCGTCTCCGGTACGGCTCCGGCGGATGCGGTAAGCGGCTCGGTGCTGCTGTATTCTTCTTCGACTGGACAGGGGGCGGGATATGTGGACGATGTGAAAGTGGAAGTGAACCCGATCGGGACTTTCGAAAATTTGGGAGAGCCGATTTTAAACTTCATCAACCAAGATGCGGCGATCGGGAAGGAGCAGGGCAAGGATGTGGCGTATGCCGTAGTGAAAGGCGCGAACGATAGCACCGTGTTCGCTGTGTTCGACCTGCTGAGCGCAAAAGTGATCAAAACGATTCCGATGCCCGGCGTTACCGGAGCTTGGGGGGTCAAAGCGGCGAGCGACGGCAAAATATATGCCGGCACTCACTATGACGGTCATCTGTTCCAATATACGCCGGGCGGCGACAGTCTCGTCGATCTCGGCCGATTGGGCGAAGAGACGCATGTATGGGCGCTGGTCGCCGGCGCGAACGGTAAAATCTACGCGGGCACTTATCCGAATGCGCATGTATTTGAGTATGACCCCGCGACGAATCGCGTTAACGATCTTGGGCGGGTGCATTCGACCGAGAAGTATGTGCGCTCCATTGCATACGATTCGGACCGCAACGTACTGTATGCTGGCGTCGGCGGATCGACGGCCGGAATCGTTAAGATTGATCTTGCGACCGGCAGTCGGCAGGAAATTTTGCAGCGGCTGCTGCCGAGCGTTTATTCGAATTACGACTTTGCCATGAATATGGGTTATGCGCTAGGCAAGCTGTTCGTCAGGCTCGACAAGCCGGATCATCTGCTCATCGTAGATGCGGCTACGGAGACGGTCGAATACTACGATCCGAACGGTCTCGGCATGGGATCGCGGACGCTAGCTACAATGCCGGGGGACAATCAGAACATTTATTTCGGCGGATACATTTTGCGCTCCTACAACATTTCCACCCGGACGTTCGCAGTAGAGTTTTCCGATCCTAATGCAAGAGCGGTCAACTTCTTTGACGGCAAATTCGTTCAGCTGAACGAACCGTCATGGCCGGGCTACACGTTTATTGGCGTCAGCGAGAAAGGCCAAATCATAATGAACAACAAGCAGACCGGTGAGCTGTCTACGAAACAGGTGGACAATTACGGTTCGCCGATCTTGATCCAAAGCATGCATACCGGATTCGACGGCAATATTTACATTGGCGGTTACTTGGGGGCTACGGGATTTACTTCGTATCGCCCGTCTGACGGGACATTCACAGAGGTTCAGCAGTTCGGCCAAGTTGAGTCGGTTGCGAGTGTCAACAATAAGTTGTACATCGGTACTTACGGCAATGCGAGGGTATATGAATACGATCCGACCGCAGCGTGGACTTCTACGAATCCTCGCCGGGTAGCCGAACTGGTGAAGGACGGCCAGGATCGTCCGTTTGCGATGGTAGGCGTCGATTCGCTCAATAAGCTTTATGTCGGCTCAGTTCCCGATTACGGCTCGCTGAGCGGGGCGTTGACGGTTTATGACGTACCGACGCGGAAAGTGCTAGTATTCAAGGATATCGTTCACAACCAAGGCGTCGTTTCCCTTGTGTACAAGGATGGTTTTGTATATGGAGGGACGACAATCTACGGCGGTCTCGGAACTAGCGGTCCATCGGAGAAGGAAGGTAAGCTCTTCGTATTCGATACGGCGACGAACGCCAAAGTGTTCGAGATTGCTCCCGTTCCCGGACGAAAAGTTGTAAGCGGCTTGCTGGCCGGACCGGACGGCATGATCTGGGGCGTAGCCGAAGATACGATTTTCAAATTTGATCCGAATACGCGTCAGGTCGTATACAAAGTGGCGAAGCTAGGCCGTTACGGCACGGGTACCGTCTGGGTCGATGCATTCCTTAAGTTAAGTGCGGACGGCAACGTGTACGGGACGAACCGGCAAAAAACATTGTTCATGATCAAGCCGGATACGATGGATTTCGTTGTTATCAAAAACGGCGCAGGCAATTACTTGTCACAGGATGCGTACGGCAATTTATACATGTCAAACGACGCTACCTTGTGGAAATATACGCTGCCGGCGGATGAGCAGTCCATTGCCGATCTGCTGCGAAGATCCGCGGAAGCTGGACAAATGCCGCAACCGGTTCAAGCGCAGTTGACGAACGCTTTGCGCCAGGCTGTAGATCAATACGGCAAGCAGCATAAAGAGCAGGCGGTGCAGCATCTGCGCGATTTTCTGAAGCATCTTCACAACCCGGATTTCAACTCGTCCGTCTCGCCGAAAGCGAAATGGCCGCTGGATCAGCAGGTGAGAACACTGATTGCCAACTGGGAGTCGAAGTAGGAGCACCGCTATTGCGGCTTGCACGGGTTGAACAGAAATAGAAAGGACAATAACCGGTTGCCGCTGAAGTGCGATATGGCGGCAGCCCGTTGTATTAGTTAATCCAAAGCAGGGAGGCTCGGACTCTTCTTGAAGCCGCCTGCAAGTTCGAGTATGCTAAAATACATAATATATGGCAAATGGTGGCGGTCACAGTGGAAGAGTCGGAAAAACCGAGTCGCAGGACGTTTCAGACGCGACTCGATCATTTGGTCGATACAATTCGGTGCGAAATCATGAGCGGGACTTACAGTGAAGGCGATTTTTTGCCCTCAGAGAAAGCTTATGCGAAGCAATACCGGATCAGCAACAAGACGGTGCGTCAAGGGCTCGAAGTGCTCGTAGCCGAACGGCTGATCGAGAAAATACCACGTGTGGGCAACAAGGTTGCCCGGCTTTCCCGCGAGGATACGACAGTGATCAGGTTCGGCTGTCATACGTCGCTGTTTCAGGAAGCGATGATGAAGACGCTGATCGGGGAATTTCATAAGCAGCACCCTGGGTTCCGCGTCGAACTGGTTCCGTTTCCATCCGGGCTGCTCACCTATCCAATGGTGAAATCGATGGTCGCTGAAAAAGAGATCGACGTGTTTACGATGAATTACAACAGCTATGACGATTTTCGGCTGAACGATGCCTTTGACGAACTGGAAACGCTCGATCCGAATCCCGCCGTTTATCCCTTTCTAAACGAATCGGTGACGCATGAAGGCCAATTGAAACTGCAGCCGTTCGTATTTTCGCCTCTTATTTTGTGTTACAACAAGGATCATTTTCGGGAGAAGGGCGTGATGGAGCCGGACAGCAGCTGGCGCTGGAACGTGCTGTTCGAGCAGGCGTCGATGCTCGCGGTGGAGAACGAGCGGCTCGGTTTTTATTTCCATTTTCCGTCAAGCAACCGGTGGCCGGTATTTTTGCTGCAAAGCGGTATCCGTTTCGATCGCAACCCTTCGGGACGTTCCGCCGGCAGCACCGAGCAATTGAAGGAAAGCCTGCGTGCTTGCCGGGAATTGATCTATTTGCAAAACCGCTTCCCGTTGTTTCTATCGGAGAAGGATGGGGACGCGGAAGAGCTGTTCTTCAGCGAAAAAGTATCGATGATCATGACGACGTACCTGGCATTGAATCACTATGAACGCCGGACGAAATTCGAATACGATATCGCGCCGTTGCCTTACTTGAACGACCCGAAGACGCTGCTGCTGATGATCGGGCTGGCCGTGAGTGCTCAATCAAAGGTAAAAGAGAGCGCTCTGCGCTTCGTCGACTTTCTCGTGTCGTACCGGGTTCAGCTAATGATTCGCCAGAAGACGCTTAGTATACCGAGCTTGAAACCGGCTGCAGAATGGGGTGGCAAGGAGACGATGTACCGGCCGTCGCGGTTCCCGATGTATCGGGACATCATCCCAACGTTCCGATCGTTCGCCGCCCTGAACATGTCTTCATCGGAATTGTACCGATTTTATCGCGAGGCAAAGCTGTATTGGTCGGGACTAGGGACAGAGGAAGCCGTCGTTAAGCGGCTGGAGCGATTGCTGTACAAGCGGCGGGAAAGCACCGACGATCTATCAAAGATGGCCTACCATGGGAGTCATAGCGGAGAATAAGACATGCACGGAGGAAGAAAAAATCGAAACACTCCGTACGCCGGAGCAAGGGTGGGGCGGTCAATGGAGCAAAATAAGCCGTATAGCCTTTGCTACATCTTCTACCCACTCATCTATGCAGCCAACGAAATAACGGATGTCGTATGCCACATGGCGGCAGTTTGAATAAAAAGGAAGTGTATAGCTTGATTTTGTTAACATAACATTTATTATGGAAACAGTGAGTAGCCAAGAATCCCAGATACAATATGACCAGACCGATCATTACAATCGGCCACATGGATTAAACGCTTCTGCGCGAGATTTGCAAGACGTGGTCGAACTGACGGCAGCCGGCGCCATGCCATGGATTACTCGGGCCTATGGCGGCCGAGCTATCGGCATACATGGCGAACCCCATGCAACGGCAATGTCCGGATGTCCGGCGACACAAACATGAGTGCTATTAGATCCCCGTCAATTGGGGATTTTTTATTATATCGATACGCTGGATGCAAAGCTTCAGGCTGTTGAGGATGCGCTAGAGTCGATGCCTGATTCGGAGGAATGGACGCAGCCACTTAAGATCATTGAAAATAAACAAATTTACCGGATGAGAAAATAAACAATTTTACTATTTTCAAATAGACTGTCGAATGCCCACCAGGGAAATGGGTCTTCTCGTGATCGGAACCGATCATTCTGCAGAAGCTGTAACAGGGTTCTTCACAAAATATGGGGACGGTGGAGCAGACGTTCTTCCGCTTTCGGGATTAACGAAACGGCTGGGGCGTGCACTCCTGATTAGCCCGCAAAAGCCGGATCATTCGTTATCCCTTCAGGAAAAGGAAGGATTGGAATTTCAGGTCCTTAGCGATCCGAACGGCTTGGTAACGGCCAAGTACAATCTGCTCTTCGATGTTCCGCCGGGAGTAAGGGAACTCATGGAAGGTATCGGACTCGATCTTGCGGAGTACAACAATACCTCGAAATGGGTTTTACCGGTTCCGGCTACATTCATGATTGATGAGAGCGCCATTATTCGCTCCTCCTATGTCAATCCGAATTTCATGGAGCGTCAAAGCCCGGAGGAAATTTTGCGAGAGCTAAAAAAGTTGTAACGTTTTTGCATCATTTTTGCCGTACGATAAGACCTGACATATCCATATATGCTGGTGATAGGGGAAGCTAATATGGCTGGGTTCAGCGACAATCGGAGCGGGCGCACGAGCAGGGCTGTATTCCCTGGTCGTGCGTTTACATAGCTCACAAAGGCCGCAGACGTCCGGCGTCTTGCTTCATTTGATGTTGGTTACGGCGTCAGGACGCCGATCGAAATTGTATGTCACATATCTTTACTGCCATCAATTCCCTAATGATACATTTTGTTTCACGCTTGATGTTGCATAGGTTATACGCGGGTGCTGTCGACTGCTCATTCTGATCACATTTTATTATGACAATCGACAGTCATTCCTCGTCACACTCTCAAAAATTACTTCAAAAGCTCCATGAACTCTTGATTGATACGGAATATAATGGATGTGGCTGCTGCGCTGAAAAAATTGGTGTAGCGGATGTAATCATCTGTTTTTTGAAAAGGAAAGGAGATTTTCATTATGGCCCATTTCCCGTTTCACCGGTCTATCAAGTTATTCTTCATCCTTGTTCTCCTATTGTCACTTCCAATACCGTCTGTTTTTTCCGAGGGGACGGTCGTCCGTGTGTACTTCGAAGGAGAACCGATCCATTTTACGGATGCACAGCCGCTTATTAAAGAGGGTAGGACACTCGTCCCTTTCCGAAAGCTGTTCGAGACCCTTGGATTTTCCGTTGAGTGGATCGATACCGGGCAGCTGAAGCAAGCTGTGGGAACGAGAGACGGCTTGGAAATTCGGTTAACCATCGATCATAACGAAGCAAAGGTAAACGGCAGTTCCATTCCTTTGGACGTACCCGCACAGATCATCGATAGCAGTACCATGGTTCCGCTTCGCTTTGTCTCGGAGAACAGCGGTTATCAGGTCACTTTCTCCACCACGGGAAGCGAAGCCTCCGTTCAGATCCGTACAGCCGTCTCGAATACTCTGGTAGAGCCTTATGTCGTTAAGGGGCGAGTCGTCGATGCCAACGGCAAGCCCGTAGAAGGAGCCGACATCTTCGCGGATAACCAGCTTCTCTACAACAGTAACCTGCTTACCGTTACCGATGTGAACGGGTATTATCGGATCGAATTGCCGCTTTTGGCCACGACCTGGAATATGGGCGGCTCCCATACCTTAGAAGGATATGTCGTGGACCTAACGCCCGAGATCGACAAGCCCTTCGCGGGAAATACAGGCGCCATCCGTAATTTCACCATCGAATCGGAAACCGTCAAGGGAGAGCTGTATCTTTATATGGACTTGAATAGCTTCATAGAGGGGTATAGGGAAGACCAGGTAGAGTTAATTCTTACCCCGGTCGGTCCGTTGGCGGGTGGAAGCACCGGCAAAGTCATCACTGGGCATGGCCATAATTTCCCGGGCGGTTTCGGCATGAACGATGTGCCGGTCGGCACATATAAGGTGACTGCCAAACATACTTCAACTGATGGTGAATCCAAACAACTTCTCGTCCGTAAAAGAAACGAAGGGCAGTATGCTGAGTCGGCAGAAATTGAATTCAGCCCGCTCGTTGAAGGAATTTATCAGGCTGAGGTTGAAGTGAAAGTCCCTAAATAATTGAAAATTGTCGGCTTCCAGGTGGAAATCCCCCCTGCGGAACCTACGTTTTTTCGGCTAACAGAAACACTGTGGATCCGCGGAATGGAGGGGCGCCATCTCAATTGTTCAATCTGACGAAATTATGATAAAAAATCATCGAAAAAAAGCACCTTAATTTATTTGGTGCTTTTTTTAATCCTCCTAGGTTGTCACGCTGGTTTTGATGTCATGGATTCGGCTAATCAATCATTATTTGTATCGTCCGATAATTTGCCGCCACGACGTTTCGTCGTCTACGACGACACAAACTCTATCCCTTTTTAGTCGTGTAGGACTGAAGCAAGCCTAGCAAAGTTAATTAATATGGTTTTTAAATATAAAATCGATGTGAAATTAAATCATCTAACATGTTTAAAGCAGGCATTTATAAACAAACAAGAACCTGAATCCGTGAAAGTGAATATATGAAAACAATAGAATATGAACGCCCGGTGGGTGTAATGATGAAACCGGTACGATTCAATCTGGACCAGTCGATGGAAACGCTGACCGCACATTCTGGTTTAGCGCTCATCGGCTTGCTTCTTTCACATACGCGAATATCCAAACGTCTCATAAAATACAAGTTGCCTGCTGTTCATAATCCAACAGTATCTCACCCCGATGTTTTGTACGCTTATCTGGGTCTGTTATGTCAGGGGAAAAGTGATTTCGATCACATCGAGCCTTTTCGCGAAGATAAATTTTTCGCCAAAGCTCTTGGCATTAAGCACGTTCCTTCATCACCGACCCTCCGTCAGCGACTCGACCTGGCTGCAGCCGCTAGTTATGACTGGCAAACGATCTTATTGGAAGAGTCCTCCGACCTGCTTCGCTCGCTCGAAGTACCCTTAACGCCGGTGACGTTACACGAAACGGAAAACAGACTTCGTCTTGGTTACCGTTAGATCTCGACGTTTCGCCGTTCGACAATGGCTCCACACAGAAGGAAGGCGTCTCCCGAACCTACAAAGGGACCGATGGCTACTCTCCTTTTTTTGCCTATCTTGGACAGGAGGGTTACGGCGTCAACGTGAATCTGCGTGAAGGCAGCACGCATGTTCAGAAAGAGGCAGCGGCATTTCTTCAGCATAGCATTGAATATAGTCGTCAGCTGACAGATAAGCCTCTTTTGGTTCGGATGGATGCCGGGAATGATGCGATTGAGAATCTGAACATATGCCTGAATGAGCAGGTTGACTTCATCATTAAACGCAATCTGCACCGTGAGTAGCCGGAAGAATGGTTGGCGATTGCCAAGCAGGATGGCATGTGCTGTGAAGAGCGGGACGGCAAGCGCGTCTATCTGGGCGCAATGACTTGGGATGACAAAAAATTGGCACGCCCCATTCGGGTCGTTTTCCGCGTCCCGGAGCGAACCATTGAAGCCGACGGGCAGATCCTGCTTACGCTGATCGTGGAGGCCGAAGTATACTGGACAACACTTGCTTATGCTCCTTCACAAATCATTGGCCTGTACCGTGACCATGCGACAAGCGAACAGTTTCATAGTGAGCTCAAGACCGATTTGAACTTGGAGCGTCTGCCTTCAGGAAAGTTTGCTACCAACGATCTGGTATTGTGCGCCGGGCTGTTGGCTTATAATCTGCTACGAGCCATCGGTCAGATCTCTCTGCAAGCGCCGGACGCTCCAGTGAAAACAAAGGTTACAAGGCGGCGAGTCCGAACGGTGATTGAAAATCTGATCTGGCTAGCCTCTCGGTTGGTTCAGCATGCACGGGAAACCAAGTTGCGATTTGGTCGTCACAGTCCGTGGTTCCCGACCTATTGCCGTATCTATATAGCGCTGTCGGGCTGACAAGCAACTTCTCAAGTTAAGATCAGACTTCCCAAAAGGGTGGGTCTGTTTGCACCTGCAGTTATTTTGTTCTTTAGTCCGTTGCTCCATCAATTTCCACAAAAACCATTGCGGGGGCGTTTGAAGAGTCTACTTTCAACAATCTTTCACGGATTCAGGAAGAAATTACAATGACAAGTTATGGAAATGTAGAACTAGAAAAACTAATTAATGACACCATCACAGCGATGGGGTTTTTGTCTGTCGGGGGAATGGGATAAAGTTCTTGTCAAATTCCCCTGACAAGAACTTTATCCCATACCCGACAATACGACGGGTCAAGCGTTTTGTTGTTACAGGGGGAGGGGCGTATTGTTGGATATAGTTCTTGCTATTTTTCTGTGACATAAATTTGATCCCATGCCCCAACAAATATTACAGTCTATTTCGATACGGCGGAAGGCTGATTGCCCTTGATCGATTTAAACACGTTGCTGAAATACGAAATATCGTGAAAGCCACCCAATCGGCGACTTCAGTTACGGCAAATCCGCCGATGGACAACAACATTTCAGGCATGGCTCAATGTAATAATTAATAAAGAAACGATAGATAAAACATTGCTTAATGGATTCGATGAATCTGAAGGAATATTAACTTGGATGCATCGCTTCTGAAATGCAATAGGTCGAAGACATTATGGAAATAGTACTCTTTTCGGTTCTAACTTCATATTAGTGATGTTATACTTTAATCGAGGAACCGCCCAAAGGCGAGTTCCTCGATTGTTCAAGCTTGTTATCAAAACTTCCGCGCATTTTAAGCTGGCCATATTCGCTCCGTTACATGAAGCGAAGGTGCTTTCCCATCCCAGATTATGCCCCAAAGAGACTATCGGAACTTACGAAGGTGATTCCCAATGAAGCTAAGCGAGAAACTGATTCGTACAGAACAAAACCGTTTTGTAGGGCGGGGCCCGGAATTGGAATTGATGCACAGGCACGCCGCTGGGAAATGGGAATGGCAGTGGCTGCACATCCATGGCCAGGGCGGCATCGGTAAGTCGACGTTGCTTTCTCGTTTCAAATCGGAGTGGACCCATTCACGGAGCTTATTACTGGATGGAGGCAGGGGGATCCAC
Source organism: Paenibacillus allorhizosphaerae (assembly GCF_910594985.1). GTDB lineage: Bacteria > Bacillota > Bacilli > Paenibacillales > NBRC-103111 > Paenibacillus_G > Paenibacillus_G allorhizosphaerae. The sequence continues at coordinate 4,919 of NZ_CAJVCE010000055.1, read as the reverse complement.
CGGAAGGAGGATGTGCTCGAGATGCTCTCCGAACAGCTTCAGGAACCGGGAGATGCGGGTCTCGACATCAATGCGGGGCACGATCATATTCTCCGCCGGGTAAATCAACTTTCGGAGCAATCGGATCGCGGGCTCATCCTCTTGATCGATGTGTTTGAAAAATGGCGCCCGGTTGAAGATTGGTTCTCGCAGTGGGTTCAAGAGCTAGAATCGTCGGTACGCATCGTCTCGGCTGGACGGCATCCGCTTACCGGGGCGTGGTTGCGTAACGGATGGGCGAGCTTGATCTTCTCGATGCCATTGCCGACGCTTACACCCGCAGACGTGGAAGGATATGCCCTCAAACGCGGTATCTCCGACAGGGAATCGCAGTCCCGCCTGGTTCGGTTCTCCGGTTGCGTTCCGCTTGCCATGACGCTGGCCGCCGAAGTCATCTTGCGGGGAGACGGTTGCGAAACGTTCGAGCATAAGGAACAAATTCGCCTGATCACGGTTTTAATGGACGAGTTGCTTCATGGACTGCCACCCGCCGTGCGCAGGCTGTTCGAAGCGGCAACCGTGATGTGGCGGTTTAACGAGGAACGGCTCATATCAGTATTGGACGGAGAATTCGATGTGGAGACGTTCCGCGAGTTCGTTAGCTTGCCGTTCGTCATCGCGAATAGCGACGGCTGGATGCTGCACGATGCGGTCAGGGCATGGGCGCAAGACGATTTGCTCCGCCGCAAACCGCACTTTTATGAGCAAATGCGGCGGAAGGCGCTGAAGCATATCCACAGCGAGGAGAAGTCGAATGCGCAAATGCGGAATAAGCTGGGCATGGATAAACTGTACTTGCATGAACACCCGCTTGTCCGAAACACGTGCTTCTCGGGACAGCTGGACGATTTGGAGCTGCGGGAATGCATGGAGTGCGATTTGCCTGCCATACAATCGCTATATATTCGTTATATGAACGTTGTTGCTCCTTCCTCTCGGAATGAGCATCATTTGGAAGGAATGCTCCGTCCGATTTGGCATGCGGATCCGTCCTCCTACGTCACAGTCTGGCAGCAAAATCGGCTGATCGCGTTTTACGGAATGATTCCGCTGCATGAGCGTACATTGTCCGTGCTTGCGGACGAACCGCTGTTGAAGCCGTTCATTCGGGGCTTCAGGCCTGTCCCGAAGGCTTATTTATCGTGTTTTACGGCGATTGAGCCCGAGCTGGAAGGAAGCGCTCGCGCTTTTATCGTGAATTCGCTTATGAATCATTATCGGGCTGCGGAATGGCTGCTGACTTTTACATGCTATAAAGAATGGTTTTCCGTTTTCGAATTGTGCGGGTTCGTACGGGCGGCCTGGGCCGATGCCGCAACCGTATTCGGAACGGAATACCGGGCGTTTGCGCTCGATCTCGCTCACGAAGACTTTCTGGCCATACTGGACAGGATGCTGACCCATCGCATAGAAGAACAGGAGACCGAGGCCGAAACCGAAACGGCGCAACCGCCGGACGTTCACCTGCTCAAACAAGTGCTGCGAGCGTGGTCCCGCCTTCCTCGCGAATCGACATTTGCCGACGCCTACACCCGCCTGTATCCGCATCGGACAATGACCGGCGAATCACAAGACAACTCGGGACGCAGCATACAGCAGGACGTTCTCGGTATGATCGCTCGCCTAGCGGAAGGCGACCATCGCGAGCAATTATGGGCTAAGCTGCTCACCTATGCCTATATACAAGAAATTCGTCCGCACGAACGGGTGGCCGAGAGGCTGGGTTTGTCGTCCGCCACTTATTACCGGCACCTGAACAAGGCGCTGGAGCGGTTGCATCAATTATTGTCCGGGTGATTGCGCGACCTGATGAGCTGCTGCATACGAAGGACGAAAAGCGGTCAGAACAGCCGCGGCGGGTGCGCCTTGGCTGTTCTGATTCGGCTGTGATCAGTCAACCCGACAAATATTCGGCCATGCGCTCGGTCAGCGGAATGCCGGACAGCAGCTCCACGAACAAGTATTGGCCGCTCGGATTGATTTCGAGAAACACATATTCACCTTCGGGGGTCAGACGCAAATCGATAGCGCCGTAAAACAAACCAAGACGTTCCAACAGTGCTTTCAATCGGTATTCAACTTCCTGATCCAACCGGTGAGGCCGAAACGGCACCGAGTGGTCAAACCGCCAATCTAGCGGCGAGCTTCCCGATTGCGAGTCGATCTCGGCAGCGTATAAATCAGGACCAATCGCTGTCACCCGAATGTCCAGGCGCGCTTCGATCTTTTCCTGGAATATGGCGGGACATGCCGTCAGCACATGGAGACGCTCAAGATCGGAGGGCAGCAAATCTTTGGTCGCCGTGAGGGGGCGCGGCGCGGAACCGATCCGTTTGTACACTAGCGCATACCCTTCGTCTGCAAATTCCCGGACGCGCTGCGCATCGTTGGTGACGATCGTCCGCGGAATCCGCAGTCCGAGCTTGTGCGCCGCCGCAAGCTGAATCCCTTTTCTGGCGGCCAATCGGTTTGAGGAGGGCAGATTGACCCAACGAACGTTTGCAAAACCTTCAAGGCCTTCGATGAAATGCTCCCATTCGCTGCGTACAAATTCCGAGATCTCCCCGACACGTTGTTCCGTCGGCGCATCAGGCAATCTCGGGCGTCTCCACCAAACGGTCCGCGTCTCGGACAGCCGGATCCGTTTGCCCGAATCCGTTACGATTTCCGCATCCAGCTGTCCGTTCAAGCTCAACGTAAGCCTGTTCTCTTCATTCAGCCGAGAAAGGTCCACCCGTTCGGCCTGCACATGCTTCCGCGATAATAGTTCACACACGGATTCTGCATGCAAATCATCAGGAAAAGAAACGATTAAAACCATATGGGTTGACATGGACAACTGTTCACTTTAACAGAACGGACCGTCTACATCGCAATAGCCGTCACCTACATCGATTGTTTTGGTAGTGTCGGACATTCTCTCTTTATCGGGCAATCCCATTTTGGCGGCAAATTCCTGCGCCAGCACGTTCACTCGCTTTTCACCCATTCTTCCTCTCGCGCTGATCGGCAAAGCTTCTCCTCCGAGCGTAAAAATATGCTCCATGTTCCATCCTCCTTTTGTTTTAACGGCTTTCCGGGCATTGAATCGTTTAGAAGCGGCATTTCCCTGCAATGCGATAAGAGCGGAATCATCGGGCTGCGTCGCTCTCCGCGTTCCCTCACGATTCTTGATCAATGTAACGGGTATCCGCTCTCAAAAACAATATCATGATACTCTCTAATTTCCGTCGGTATATGGAAACAAGGAAAAGCCGAAGAAATCGAACAAAGATCATCTAATTGTAGATGGAACCAAAATTCGAGGGTGGAGGTCATTGAATCTCATTGTGAGTAGGTGGCTGGAGGATATTTTTTGAAGGAGAATTTGAGTTTAGGATTGTATAAACAGCACTTACAACAACAGCGCCGCCACGCTTGAGCAGCAGATCCGGGAGATCCAGCAGCCAAAGGACGACGGAAAGAAATAGGTGCCTATTTTGTGAAGATGTCTGAACCTTTCTTTCAAGAAGTTGGGTATCTTTTTCGAGAAAATTAAAGAAAAGTGAAGAACGGCCCTTTCGCAATCGATGCGAACAGAGCCGTTTTTTGGCCATTGTTCCACGGAGGAAAAATCCCCTGTGGTGGTGAAATTCAGTGAGACTTGAAAAAGCTAAGCAGTAAAGTTAATGCTGATACAAGTTAATGTAGTTAATAACTGCCAATGGCGTTAAGCTAAACATTCCTGTTAAGGCTAAGAAATCGCCTTTGCCAAAAAAGGAGCGCCCCGGTATGATGGGTTTGTCCAAGGGTTCGAAACCCAACACCATCAAGGAGGCGCTCTTATATGAAGTTTAACCAATCACAAAAGCAAAATCAACGAATTGAACGAATCAGTACCTTTCACCTTGTTGTAGGTATCGATATGGCCAAAGAGACTCATGTCGCACAAGCAACGAACTATCGCGGGATCGTACTTACAAATCGCCATCTCTCGTTTAGTAATAACATAGAAGGATATGAAAAGCTGAAGCGTTGGATAGAAGGACTCCAGCAAAAGAATCGATTAAATAGCGTTATTATTGGCATGGAGCCAACAGGACATTATTGGTGGAACTTAGCGAACTGGCTTACCATCAAAGAAATTAATGTTGTTCTGGTGAATCCTGCGACGACCAAAAGAAACAAGGAGAATCGGGATAATTCTCCTTCTAAAAGCGATCCGAAGGATGCACTTGTCATTGCAGATGTAGTAAGTTGCGGCTTCTACTATGAATACACACAACAAAGTCTAGTTTTCCAAAGGTTACGCACCGTGATGAGCGACAGAGAGTTTTGGGTAGCCTATAGTGTCCGACTGCAGAATCGGATTATCCGTTGGTTGGATATTTGCTTTCCGGAGTATACATCGGTGTTTAATGATTGGACTTGTAAACGTTCAATGGCGACATTGAAAGAACTGCCATCGCCGCAAGATCTCGCATCGTTTTCCGTGGCGGATTTGATTACGACGTGGAAGAAGCATATGAAAAGAGCAGGTGGCTCTACGGGGATACAGAAAGCCGCTGAGCTTATTGCTCTGGCTAAAAAGAGCGTGGGAGATACTACGGCTCTAGACGAAGCAAAGCATGATTTAAAGCGGCTCATTGAAGAGTATGAACGTATCTTGGATATGCTGGAGGAAATGCAACAGCGGATCCTCGCTTTACTTAGTGAGATCCCTATTGCCGGTCAGCTCCGATCATTGAAGGGGCTAGGTCCTATCTTTGTGGCAGCCATTTTGGCCGGTGCCGGTGATCTTAGACAATACGCACATGGACGACAGTTGCTGCGAAAAGCCGGCCTTAATCTGGCCGAAAGCACGTCAGGTAAGCGAAAGGGGCAGATTGTTTTGTCGAAAC
>NZ_CAJVCE010000054.1 GCF_910594985.1 Paenibacillus allorhizosphaerae | reverse complement strand
CGCCGACGAAGCGCATCACGTAGACGTGGAGCAAGAAGGAATTGTGTTTGCATTCGATATGGTGGAATCGGTAAAGAGTGTTTTTGAAGGCTGGGAAGATCCTGTCGGCTACCGGACCGAGTTCGCCTTTCAGTTCTCCAGCAACGAAGCGCTGGACGACGTGTACCGTCAGTTGACGACGCTTGGGTATGACGGCTTCCTCGAGCCGCGAGATACACCGTGGGGAGAGCGATATGCGATCATAAAGGACCCCGATAACAATTTAATCAGTCTCGTCGCGTAGCGAAGAGAAGGAATGCGCCATTAAACAACAAGCAGATGGGAAGCACTGTCGCCAGTGTATCTTCGCCTGTTTGTTGTTTACAGAGGAATAAATGAATACCAAAATCACCCGAGGAAGCCATTGCGATACAGAAAAGTAGATCACCAGGTGGTCGTGATATTCCGCTGTATAACGTTGATGGTGTAGCCATAAGTGGAGTGTTTCATGTTGGAGGAAAATAACAAATAGAATGTTCAAGTGTTCAGCTAACGGATAACGATAGTGCGGCGATGGAAACCGATCCATCGCCTGTTTTGTTTATGCGGAATTTCTCAACTAAAGGGCAGTTTAGCGCAACATTAAATAATAGCTTGCGTCTTTATTTTTGTGACCCAAATTGTGGAAGTGTTACGCGAAATATATATAGACTTGAACAGCTTCTACATACTTTAAAACAAGCGCTGTAAATTAAATGTCTGTGCAGTATTAAAGCTTTCTTGTGGAGGAGTAGTCAATGAATAGAAAAGAAATGGAAAAGGCAATGAAAGAAAATGTGGTTCCAATAGTTCGAAAGATGAACTTTAAAGGAACTTTCCCCAAATTCACATTACAATTTGATGGATATCGGATACTCATTCATATTCAATTTTATTCATCTGGTGGTGCTTTTTGTATCAACTTAATAAATAATAACCCAGATGATCCGATTTCATTTAGATTAGGGAATGGCAGGTGGTTTGTTTATGATCCTGAACATTACTTCTTTTCACATTTAAGAAATAATGAATTAAAGTCATATGATTTAATTAACAACAATGAGTTTGATTATACTGGAAAGTATATTGAGAAGAACAAGTTTAAAGTAGGTGATTTTGTAATTTATGAAAATTCAAAGGATTCATATATATGTGATATGATTATTGATGATGTCATACATTTTTTTAAAGTTGAAGTAGAACCATTATTGAATAATTAAGGCACATGAATCGATTGTTGTTAACGGGAGACGATAGCGCAATAAAACACACCACGACGAGGTTGCCGCAATAATCGGCACCTTGTTACGGGCAGGATAGTTTGGTTTTAAGCGTACTCGACCTTCAACTTCATGGTAAAATAGACCAAGAAATGGAGGAGCTATTAAATGAGTATTGAAATAGCGCTGGTTCCGTATGAAGATGAAACAGTTCTTTACAATCTTATTCAGCTATATCGTTACGACAGTAGTGAGTTTGATGGACATGTCCTTAACAAACACGGGATGTACTTATATAAATACTTCGACCATCAGTGGACAGACGAGTATCGTCGTCCGTTTATTGTAAAGGTTGATGAAGAGATTGCGGGCTTTGCTTTAATTATGCTAGATGTACCAAAGGAATATATGAAATTGAGTACAGCTCAAAAGACAAATGTAATAAGTGATTTCTTTATTATGAGGAAATACAGGCGTAAAGGGGTAGGCAGACACGTAGCTTGCTCATTATTTGAGATGTTCACTGGGACATGGGAGATAAGACAAACACTTGCCAACAAGTCTGCATATGCGTTCTGGAGGCAAGTGATTTCCCAGTATAAAGAACACAAAATATTTCAAGAAGAGATTCTACAAGATGAAAAATGGAATGGTCCAGTATTTGTATTTGATTCAGGAACGGTTTGAACGGATACGATACATGCCAAGAATAGAGCATTTGACACAAAAAGTGACCAAAAACCTTTTTTAAACATTCGTATATCCGCGATACCACACTAACAAGAGGCTCACCAGATCAATGGGAGCCTCTTTGTTTTTCCACGCTAAACTGCCATTTAGCACAACGCGGCTGCCGATTCGTGCAGGCAGCCGCGTCTTAGTTTTTTATTAGATGGATGTCGTTCGCAAATGGACGGGCCGTGTACAAAATTGGGGACAAATCCTCCTCCAACTCTCGGTCTTCTTTCCCGATCACATCGGACAATATTTACGCTGAAAATTTTTTCTCCCCTCGGGGAGAAATCTTGTTAAAAGAGTTTACACAAAGATCTTGACAGACCCGTCGCTGTTTCAATTTCTGGGTCAGTCTAATACTTATTTTGCGCAATATCGCGATTCTGTGATACGAAAGCCGCATGGACTAACACATACAGTCTAATACATTATTTTCACCGTTCACTAATTTTTCTTCACTCTATAAATCTGTTTGTTCTCCACGATTCTAAGTGGCGGCGTCCAATTATCTCCATCCGGCATCGTATCCAATGCATCTTCAACTGCCTGAAGCTTCGCATCGAGTTGATCGATATAATGAAGCGCGACTGCTTCTGGAAGCTGCGGCTGAACCAGGCTACCCCATTCCCCTAAATTATGATGGGATAGAATCAAGTGCTGCAGGATTACAATCTTCTTACTAGAGACATCCATGCCCAGTGCAGCCTTGCCGCAGTGAATGACACCCCTGTTATGCTATTCTGAGGCAGCTCGAAATATGGCTACTTTTACTCATTTTTTAATATCAACGCATCTACAAAATGTGGGGTATCGATAATAACATGCGGGACAATCACATGATAAGCCCACATATGCACCCACGGGTTGCCGGTTCGATCCGTAAGAACCGACTTCACGACGCCGGGCATGAAATATTGCAGGAATAAAGCGCTAAGCGATGTGAGAAAGGCTCCGGGACTGCGAAAGACCATCCAACTGTCGAAAAAATGCAACGCGGTGTAGGCGAGTCCTCCGAATACGATTGGGACGATAGCGCTATTTGTGACTGCTTTAAATCGTGGGTATAGGATGGCGAATAGAAAAACGGCGGTCGGGATAGCCGTTCCAAACAAGTTAAAACTAAAGGCAGCAAATCCTCCGAGGAGAATTTGCCTGGGCGACAGATGAAGTAGTGCGTCGGACAACCCCCCCAGCTGCACAATGGATTCGATGATTAGAATAGCGATAATGACCATCGTATCGCGAAGCACGTTTTTGTTCGAGATGATGTTCAACTGCGAGAGAGTATAGCCTTTTTTGAGCATCAAGTATACAACGGGCAGGACAGCATAAACAATAAAGTTGTAACATGACCATACGAGCATTTCAGTCAGCTTCACATGCTCGTGATTGCCATAGATGCTTCCCGCCAAGTGGAAGCTTATCGCATGAAAGCCGAACAACTTGCCAAGCACGAGTCCCAGCAGCTGGGCAAACGCCATATACCCCAGCAGAAGGGAGAGCTCTTTCTTGGACGTTCCCCTGCCGGGCGACTGCAACTGACGGTTTCGGTAGCCTCGTGTAATCAAGACGATTAGGCCGATGAGAACGAATCCCCACAAGGAACCGGCCTGAAAATCCCAAAATCGCTCCATGGCCGATGCGTATTCGACAAGAGGCTGGTGAGCGACAAAAGGCGCGCCGAATTTCCTGAAAATAAAGTAGATCGCCGCAGATACCCCGATGTAGCCAGCAATCGCATACAACACATGCTTCCTTGTTCTTATTTGCATATTAATCACCCTTCCGTTATGCAACAAAGCACGCATTTTCCTATTAGTACAGTTGTGCTAATTTAATTTAGCACAACTGTACCACAAACCAACCGTTGCAGCAAGAGCTAAAAACACCGTCCTCTATGGACGGTGTTACTTGAGTTGCATGGCATCGATCAAAGCTCTTCATCGTTCAGAGCTTGAATATGGATTGCAGATGATAAATGAGCACTGCGCGAGCCTGCTCGGGCACAAGTCGTTCCGGGTGCATAATCGCATGAATCGCCAACCCATCAATCAAGGCGAACAGCCGTTCCGTCTCTAGGTTCACATCAAGTCGGCTGCCTGCTGAATGTTGCTCTATTAACTGCTCTACTTTTTTGGCAATAAAGCCCTTCATATCGTCGTAGACATAGAGACTTAACGCTTGCAGAGTCGGATCGACGAGCGCTTTGGACGTAAACGCAAACCACACCTCCATTTCGGTACTTCGTTCCTCGTCAATCGGCAGCATCTCGCACAACACATGAAGGACGTCCTCCATCAAGTTTCCGCTTGGGACAAAACTTTGGAGACGGTCACATACGCGATCGGAAACAAGCTGCATGGAAAAAGCAAGAAGTTCGGATTGAGTCGAAAAATAATGTCGCATCGAGCCCACCGACAATCCGGCTTCCTTCGCGATATTACGTAAAGATGCGCGTTCCAGGCCATCCCTACGAATGACCCGCCAGGTGGCTACCGCCAGTTTCTCTTTTTGTTTGTTATGATCCACGATTTTCGGCATGACAACAGTATAACATGGATTGATTTATTAATACAGTTGTGTTATTTTATTTTAGAACACTCGTGCTATTTAGGGCGGTTCATCATTCCAAGGTGAGGAGAATGAAAATGGCTGATAACATCTCAAATAAGAGTAATTGGGACCTCGTAGTTACCCGCGTTTTTAACGTGTCGATTGAGCAAGTCTGGCGAGCTTGGACAGAGGGGGAACACGTGAAAAGCTGGTGGGGACCAACGAGCTTTACTTCGCCGGTTGCCAAGATGGATTTTCGTGTGAACGGGACATCGCTCGTCTGCATGCGCACGCCAGACGGTCATGACATGTTCAACACTTGGACCTATCAGAAGATCCAGCCTATGGAACTTATCGAGTTTCTCCTGGACTGGAGCGACAAAGACGGCAATAGAATCGATCCTGCCGCGATGGGTATGCCGCCGGACATGCCTCGTGATGTGCGTCACGTGATTACTTTTAAAGCCGAAAGCGGCAATACGACGGAGATGACTGTCACGGAATACGGCTATCCGTCGAATCAATTGTTCGAAATGTCCAGAGCAGGTTTGGAGCAGTGTCTCGACAAGATGGCTGCCAGTTTCTCTAAAGCGTGAATATTCGGGCAGATTCGTTCGTAGCGCGGCTGCAAGCTCCCCTATCACCAGACGAGCGCATGAAGATCCAATCCGGCGAAGACGAAGGCGACGCGTTCAAAGAAGTGCGTATGGGAGATGTATTCGCGCTGGCCAAAGAATTTATCGACATGCCTCCTGAAGAAATTGAAAAGTTGCTCGAGAGCCCGATCCACAAAGTTAGGGTCGGTGCGCTTAGTATTATGGATAAGCAGGCCCGCAGGAAAAAAACGCCCGTGAGTCGCCGGAAAGAGCTGTTCGAACTTTATTTGAGACGTACAGATCGAATTAACAACTGGGATTTGGTCGACGTAAGCGCTCCCTATGTCATTGGCGGTTACTTGGTCGATAAGCCGCGCGACATCCTCTATGAACTTGCGTGCTCCGATAATATATGGGAACGTCGCACGGCAATTGTCAGTACATACTATTTTATTCGGCAAGGTGATGTAGCGGACACGTTTAAAATCGGCGAGATTTTGGTTCATGACGATCAACATTTCATCCAAACGGCTCTCGGAGGATGGGTGCGCGAAGCCGGCAAAAGGGATCGTCAGGCGTTGTTAAGCTTCTTGGATCAATACGCGGCCACGATGCCGCGAACGGCTCTGCGCTTCGCTATCGAACACCTTGATAAAGCACAGCGGAATTATTATATGGGTATGAAGAAAGCTCGGAAAGAGTGAACGCGGGGTGGAAGCAAGGTGAGAGAGGACTTTTTGTTTCGTATCATGGAAATGGGTCGTACATCTCTGGTAGGAGAGGTTCTGAAATGTCCCGTGGACAAACGTAATATCGTTCCAGAGGGATTCCATAACAGCCTTCATTGGCAGCTTGGTCATATCTCCACGGTGACGGATGAGATCGTTTTCGGAAAATCCGGCGAGGTATGGTCGGTGCCGACAGAATTCAAAGCATTTTTCGAGTACGGGACAAAACCATCCACATGGACGGCGGAGCCTCCGCCTTGGGACGATGTACTATTTCAGTTAACGGATCAAATGGCCAACATTCGCAAGGTATTTGCAGGAAAGTTGGACGTGAAAGTGAAGACAAATCCATTCAAAGGCGAGACGGTGGAGGAGCTTCTGCTGTTTAATCTGTTCCATGAATCGATCCATTCGGGAAATATCCTTGCGATGCTGAAATGCTTTGGCGTGAGAACGCCAATCTGATTGGGACCGCCGTAATAGATGAAATAAAGTATGTCGTTATGATAACTGAGTATCAAAATCAGCTAGTTATTATTCGGGACAAGGAACGTCAACTTTGGGAGTTGCCTGGGGTAAGAGTTTTTGAACGAACTGATGTCACCGAGTGTAGGGTTTACTGTAATAAACAGTCAAAGGAAGGAATGCTCCAATGAAATCCTTTAAGCCGGAAATGACAATGGAACGAGCCAAGCAATATTTGCAGACAATCGAATCGGAGACCATTGCCGATATCACCCCGATCGAAATGGGAGAGCTGAGCAAAGTGTTCCGCTACCGGCTGGGCACGCAGTCGTTCGTCATTCATTTTAAAAGCGGCAATGAAACGGTCGACAAAGTAAAGCTGATATCCGACCGTTACTCGTCGGTGATGCCGATCCCGCGAATCGTGAAGGTCGGCACATACGACGGATTGCCGTATACAATAACGGAACAAGCGGCCGGCGTCTCCGTAATTATGCAGCCCAAAGAAGAGATCGTCCGCGTCATACCCGATTTGATCAAGCAGTTCGCCGCAATGAACCAAGTTCGCGTCGATCATACGAGCGGCTACGGCTGGATTACGCCTTCCGGAGAAGCTACATCCACCTCTTGGACCGATTGGCTCGCGTCTACTTTTAAGGAAGAGCAGGAAGGATTTTACGAGGGATGGACGTCGCTATTTGAAAGCAGCTTTCTCGAAAAAAACGTGTTCGACCAAACGTATGCTGCGATGATCGATCTTGCGCAGTATGCGCCCAAGGAGCGGTATCTTGTTCACGGAGACTTCCATCTCGGCAACATGCTTTCGGACGATGGCCGAATAACGGCGATCGTCGATTGGGAGATGGCGATGTACGGCGATTTTATGTTCGATGCGGCCGTGCTGCATTTATGGGTTCCGCAAATCGGGTTTCCGCATCGGCTCCGGGAGTTTTGGGAACGGGAGGGGAAGGAGATCGCCCATTTTGAGAAAAGGCTGTTGTCCTATCAGTTGTTCAAGGGACTGGACGGGCTGCGATTTTACGCCAAGAAAGGCGATAAGCCGAGCTACGAATTCATGAAATCCCACCTAATCCCTCTGTTAAAGCAAGCGGAGTAAGAGCGACGCATGTCACTAGCTGCCCGTATAAACGTCTTTCAAGTATTCGGGCGGGCGATACACGATAAAAAGTTATTGTCAGTAAAGAAGTTGAAGAGCAATACAAACGGGTTGAATGCAGTAACGATTCATGTTATAGCAAGAATTTATGTACTATGGATGATTTTATTAGGACCTCATATACGACGGAGAACGATAGTTGAATCACTAGCAAAGGCCGCCGATTAATTCGACGGCCTTCTGTTCATGCTCCAAAATGCACTGTCTTTTCTGTGTCAGAATGCATGCTTTTTAGCATATAGGGAAATGCCCAGTAAAACATGTTTCAAAAACTCTATAGTTGATTTTTGGAACGTTCCATTAAATAATGAGGCTATCTGAGATGGTTTTAGGAGGAATGAACTTTGGGAAAAACGCAAGTTAGACCATTGAGATGGCTAGGAGGGTAACTATGAATCAAATCCGGTTAGTTTCCGATTTGCATAAATCGAAGGAATACTATAAGCAGGCACTCGGCTGTAGAATTGACGGGTGGGGGCATGTGGAACGGGAACAGCCCCAGCTTGGGTTTATTTTGTATCAATCGGAGGACCCGGGTGACATCGTACCGAATAAGAAGCCACGAAAAATTTCGTATCCGAAAAAATGGGAAGGTCCTTTGACCGGCTGCGATACATACGCTTACGCCGATTGGGAACACATTGACGGATTACTCGAGCAATTTCGGGCGAATGGAGCGATCATTCACTACGAAATGAAGCATGAGGATCAAGGCGATGCTCTGGAAGGAATTTGGTGTTCGCGATCCAGATGGATATGTCATCTTGTTCGGAGCGGGTATGTCTATGTAGTGGTTGTAGAACTCTAACAAATACTCTCCTGGAAATATGATAAAGTGGCTAACTAGATTAATCTGGATTCAGCGGTGACAACAAAAATCGTGGAATCGCATTCAATAATAAGAATGAAGAAGGAACAAATGTTTGGTATACTGGAAATGATATCGATACGAGGAGGGGATATGCTTGAATATTCAAGACGTAAATGGACCGTCCGTTGTGCTGTTAGTTCGTAATGAACAGGAAGCCATAAACTATTATACTGATCTCGGGTTCAAGTTTGAATCTGTTGGTGGACATGCTCACATGTCGTTGGGGAAGGTTACTCTCATCTTGCATCAAGCTCAGAATCCAGACGAAGTTAAGCCCTTCTCATCAGCAAGCGGTGGCCTTTATTTCGATGTGTTTTGCTATACGAGCCAACTGAAAGAACTTCATGAACTTTTCATTTCAAAAGGTGTTATGGTCGTTAACGGTCCTTTCTGGGGTGAGGGATGGAGTGAGTTCACCATTAAAGACTTAAATGGCTATTGCATTGCATTCGGCGGTAAGTAATATTTCCACCATATACTCCACACACCTTAATTACTATAAGGGAAAACGTGAGCCTTATCGAGGCCGCTGCGATTACTCCGGCACTCAACTACCGGGTACGAGAGTTTAATAGAACAAGACGAGGCAGCCGCGTGAATGACCGGCTGCCTTCGTTACGCTAAAGGGCAGTTTAAATTAGCAATTCATAAGAAACAACCCAAGCTGAAATGTGCTAAGCTGATTTGGAGAAACACGCAATAGAAATTCTGAGTACTGCCGACACTGTCATTTGGGGACGTGAGACTTATCAGGGAATGCACAGTTATTGGCCATCTGTGCCTTCGACCCCATCAGCTTCGCAACATGAACGGAATCATGCCGAGTGGATCGAAAAGACAGCCAAAATCGTTTTTTCCACGACACTGGAGAAAGTCGAATGGAACAATTCCAGATTGGTGAAAAAAAATGTCACGGAAGAGATCAAGAACCTCAAGCAGCAGGCAGGCGTTGGAAACTAATAATTGGAGGGCGTTATTGAAATGGCTAAACTGATCTACGCTAATAACATATCTTTGGACGGGTACATTGAGGACGAGCGCGGCAATTTCGATTGGGGGATATCCAATGACGAGACGTATGCGTTCTGGACTGGCTTCCAGCGGCCGATCGGCACCTACCTATACGGGCGTCGACTCTACGAGAACATGGTGTACTGGGAGACGGCTGACGCCGGCGGCGATCAACCGGAGATAAAGCAGGAATTCGCGCAGACCTGGCGAGCGGCTGAGAAGATTGTATATTCCCGGACGCTTCAGGCAGTGTCAAGCGCCAGCACCAGGATAGAGCGCGAATTCGATGCTGATGCGATCCGAAGTCTTAAGGAGTCTTCTGTAGCTGACATTACGATTGGCGGCCCCGAGCTTGCCGGGCAGGCGATGAGCGCGGGACTGATCGACGAGTGTCATCTGCTTCTTAATCCGATTGTCTTGGGTGGAGGGAAGCGAGCATTGCCGGACAACCTCAGCATGCGGCTCGAGCTGCTCGGTGAGCGCCGCTTCCAAGGCGGCGTTGTTCATCTTCACTACCGCGTGATCGTCTGACCGCGACGCTAGAGAGAAATTCAGGAGATATGCTTTCGGACTTACTATAATCAAGTGAAATTACGAAGCCGGAAGTTATGAGCGGCTTCCATTGTTGAACTAACGGGTACGATAGTTTCATACTCAAACAAGAAGATGCAACGTTAACCTTTGGTGTGATTATTGTTACTAAAGGAGGGCTCGTATTGAAGCAGTTAAATAAAAATGACTTAATTGAACTAGTAAGAAAAATTATGAACGCCAAGGGCACTGAAGAAGAGATTGATAATATGATTGAAATACTCAAGCAAAATGTCCCGCATCCACAAGTTAGTGATTTAATTTTTTGGAATAAAGTTGAATTGACGCCAGAGCAGGTCATCGAACTGGCGCTGAGCTATAAGCCAATCCAATTATAAACATTGGTGAAGTTGATTGAACTAACGGGAGTACGATAGCTCAATAAGTACATGAGGGCATCCGGCCATTCTGGCCGGATGCTTTTTGTTGAACTGGTAGGATAGTAAAATGAAAAGATGATAAAATGAAGGAAACCAAATATGTTCTGTAAGTTAGTGGGTGAATAACATGTGGCATGAGTGTTTAAGCGAAAATACAGATACATTTATCACAATGCTATACAAAGATGTACCTCCTTTAAGGAATCTGCGAATTGAAGAAATTAAATTCTCTCGTGAAGGAAATCGCATATCCGTAGGTTTTGATTTTCCTGTTTTTGCTGACAATCCACCTAAAAAGTGGATAGAGAGAGGGTATACAATTGTTTTTGTTGAGCTAGACTTTTTTGATATTCGAGAAGTTGTTTTGAGATCGAGCAATAATGCATTTAGAGGAAATATTGATATTGATAAAGATGATTCAGGAATCCTGAATATCAATATATCTGGAACAGTAGAAGTTCAAATAAAAGCTGGTGTCGGTCTGATCCAATCTGTTCGTGGATATTAGGATGCTGTTCAGCTATTGGATACGATAGCTAAATCATGGTTGCTTATCGGCAACGGTTTTTTTCATTCCGTTAACGGCAGCATAGCTCAGTAAATACAAAAAGAGGCAGCCGATCACGGCTGTCTCTTTGAGGGCAATTTTTTATCCTTGCTTTAAGTTAATAATACCAAAGTAACAGCTGGAAAAACAGACTGTTTTATCCATTAAGCCTATGGTAAGCTCTTGCTTGAATATAGGATCGGAGGGATAATCCATGAAAATAGGGACGGCTCGAGCGGCAGCAACGGAGTGGGTAATGCAGTGTACTAGTCAGGAAGCATGGTTCATGGGGGCTTATTTCAGCGGCTCGACGGTTGGTCAGCCGGATGACGTGATGATGTCAGTGGGCTCCGACATTGATGTTGTCGTTGTTACCTCTGAAGCAAAACCACCTCTGAAACTGGGGAAGTTCATCTACCGTGATGTGCTGATCGAAATAACCTTCTTATCGTGGAACCAGATCGCCTCTGCTGAGGAGGTTCTGACATCGTATCACCTAGCCGGCAGCTTCCGCGTGGATACCATCATTGTAGATCCTACCGGACAGCTGCGCGGCGTGCAGCAGAAGGTGTCGCGCCATTTTGCCGAGAGGGAATGGGTGCGGCACCGCTGCGAAAACGTTAGGCAGAAGATAGAGCA
Source organism: Paenibacillus allorhizosphaerae (assembly GCF_910594985.1). Taxonomy (GTDB): domain Bacteria; phylum Bacillota; class Bacilli; order Paenibacillales; family NBRC-103111; genus Paenibacillus_G; species Paenibacillus_G allorhizosphaerae. The sequence continues at coordinate 6,701 of NZ_CAJVCE010000054.1, read as the reverse complement.
TGGGTTACGGAACATCGATCTGACTGCACCATGGCATGATCAGATTATGTCATGGTTGTTCATGACCGGAGTCACTACACACGTCCTTCTCGTCGCAGCTCTTCGCAACCCTACCGTGCGGCTTCGCTATCTGGCTGTGTACAACGTGCTTCAGGAGTTCGGGCGAACCGAAATCTATCCGGAATTGTTGGGGCTGCTGGGCTGCGAGCATTGGACCCCGCAGCGCACCAGCCATCATCTGAGCGCGCTTGCCCGTACCTTCGACGTCGCCGCGGCGCACGCCAAGACCCAATTCTTCTTCAGCAGTGACATCACCGCCGCTTCACGACCGATTGCGATTGACGGTAGCCGTAACCTTATCCGCGACGGATATCACCGCGAAGCGGTGTTCTGGATCGGGGCGACCTTCGCCCGGTGCCACAAAATGCTCTCCACAGATGCCCCAAAACTGCAAGTTGAGCTAGCTCCGGCGTTTGAGGAATTCGTCATCGACCTCGGCATCACCTCGTCCGACACCCTTGCGCGTCGTGCCGAAGACGTGCTGCAGTTTCTACCGCGGCTCTGGGACGAGGTCGAATCGATTATGCTGGCCAATTGGGAGATTTTTTAGTTTGGTAATAGTTGGAGCTGCCCACTTGCAGGCCCCATTGCTCAATAATCACCAAAATGTCATGGTATGATGTGTGAATATTATGGGTAATATTTACATGTTTGGAATGAGAATAATGAAAGAAGGTCGGAAATGAGTAAGTTGTTGATCCCGTCAGAGCCAATAAAGAAAAGACAACCTTCGAAATGTCAGGGTTGCTTATGGGGGAATTGGGACGGTCTCATGCAATACTGTTCGAAGATCAAATGCATAAAAGACTGACTGAACAAAAAGCAGTTTTAAGAACTCGGGGGATTTTCCTTGTTTTCTAAGAACCGTCTCCTGATGTCTCGTTAACAACGCGTCGAACAAGTAAGGTACTATCTTGTCATTTTGCGACAAAATTCTACGGCAGTTGAATTGAGAGGACTGGCGCAACAACCAGCAAAGGGTTACTCTACCCCGCGTGCTTCCAGAAAAGGAGCGACATTCCGTGGTGCACCGTGGTCGTCGTAGTCAGACTACCGGCATCGATAGGTAGCCGCGTTACTTTAAACATTCCTGTTAGTCCTAAGAAATGGAATTTGAAAAAAAAAGGAGCGCCTCGGTATGATGGGTCTGTCAACGGGTTTAACCCAACACCATCAAGGAGGTGCTCTTTTATGAAGTTTAAACAGGGTCAAAATCAACGGATCGAACGAATTTCCACGACTCACCTAATTGTGGATCGGTATAGCAAAAGAAACCCAGGTAGCACAAGCAACAAATTTTCGAGGAAGGACATTACGGATACAACCGTCAAGCGGCATATTGAGTGGGGTATCTTGCTCCAAGGGGGGTCTCGACAGTTCTGCCAGCTCTTCGGGCTCAAGAAGTTAATGAGAATGACTAATACGAAAGTTAGGATCGTAACCACCGCCAGTGATTGGCGGTGGTTTATAATTCTACAGCTGAAATTATACAATATTTTGTATTGACTGAACGTTCAGTCAAAGGATATAATGGCAGAAAATCACTTTTCACCTTATTCGATAGGGAGGAACCCAACATGGATCTTTATTATGATATTCAGGGTGAAGGCTCTCCGATCGTGTTGATTCACAGCCCCGGCGTGGATTCGCGGGAATGGGAGTATGTTGCGCCGATTCTCGCGCAATACCATAGGGTTGTTACCTTTGACGGCCGGGGGACGGGACGCTCGCCGGCACCGCAAGGGCCGACGAGCCTTGTGGAGGATTTGAGAGTGCTACTCGAACATATCGGATTACAGAAGGTCACGCTTGTCGGTCATTCCATGGGCGGGCAGGCTGCGACCGACTTTACGCTTACTTATCCGTCAATGGTCGAGCGGCTAGTCGTCATTGCGCCTTCGTTAACGGGGTATACGTTTTCCCGGGAGTTTACTGATTGGATGGCAGAGGTCAACGCGGCCGCTCCCGATATCGTAAGATTGGTGGAATTGTCCTTGGCCGGTCCTAATTATCGCGTTACGATGGCCGGTCCACATCAAGACTTCCTTCGAGATATGGCGACCCATTACATGGCGAGAGTGTTCACCGAATGGAAGAGCTTTGAAGTCCGGTGGCCGGAGCCGCCGGCAATCGAACGATTAGAGGAGATTGCCGTGAGGACGCTGTTTATTTACGGTACAATAGAATGGCCGGATATGCTCAAGATCGCCGAGCATTTTCAACGGGTTCCGTCCGTGCGTTTCTTCAACATCGAGGGGGCGGATCATATGCTTCCCATAACTCATGCAAAAGAGCTAGCGGAAGAAATACAGTTTTTTTCGCAGGAAGGACAAGACAATGCCTCGAACCCAGCAAGAAAATGAGCGAATTCGTCAAGCCACCAAAGAAAATATTCGCGCAGCTGCGATGGACATCTTTATCGAGCAAGGATACCATGACGCTTCGATCGACGATATAGCGAAAAGGGCCGGCGTTTCCAAAGGTTTGCTGTACAATTACTACAAGGGGAAAGAAGAGCTCCTTGCGGAAATGGTGAAGAACCGGATCGATGAAATTGGCCGAGTGATGCAAACGGCTTCCGGTCCAGGCTCTCACTGCGAGCGGCTAAAACATATTATCGAAGGGGCGCTTGATAACGTCAAGCTGCGTCCCAGCGTGTACCGTTTTTTCTTGCATTTGCAGACGCAGCCGGAAGAAGACAAAGTACTCTCCAAGTACAGTCAAATGCTCAATGAGGCGATGGCGGGACATTTTGAAACACAGTGTGAGGTGTTCTCCGAACTTGGAGCTTCGAATGCGAGAATGAGATCGCTATACTTCTCGACAACGCTTCACGGAACCATGCAGATGATCACCATTTACCAGGACAATTATCCGGTAGAGGAAATGAAGCGGCAGATCATTCGGCAGTTTTGCATGAAATGAATATCAGAGTTGCTCCACAGGAATTGTTGTCAGATCATTGGAATCGTGTCCGACGACACAAACATAGGTACTTTGAGATCCCCGTTAATTGGGGATTTTTGTTTGAAAGCACATATGTTTGTCTTGCAGTGTCACGACACAAACATATGTGCATAACCGTTTTGCGACACAAACATATGCGCATAATCGCGGTAGGCTTTTCGTACATCGGAAGCGGCATTTATTAAGTTAACGGAGACGATAGCATCATGACGGTAGGCTGCCGGTATCATCGGCAGCCTGTTCTAAGGGGAGTATAGAACAATAACATGCGGGCATTTATTATTTACAGACGAACAAACGTGTAGTAGATTGATTTGCAGGAATTTATTACCATATCATTTCTATGGAGGCTGCAATTTTGGGAGAAAAGGTGAAATCTACGGATAACCGGAAAGTCTTTAAATCGGTTTACAGACTGAAACCTGGCATTATTGATATCTTGGAAATACCTGATTTAAATTTTCTCGTGTTAGAAGGAAAACGCAGAAGAGAAGATTTACCCAAAGAAGACCATCTTGGGTAACAACTCGAGTCCAGAACCAGCTTAGAATGCTAACGTCAGATCGATTGAAATATAATTTTAGACATATGCCCTACGAAATGATATGGCACTATCAGCAATCTGATGGTGAATGGCTTCGGACCGTAATGGTTCAGCTTCCCAACATCACAAGCGAAGTTTTGTTTCAAGAAGCTCTTCAAAACGTTAGAAATAAAAATAAACAGGTTGATTTTACAGTACCAAGATTTGAAAAAGTGTCGCAAGGATTATGTGCACAAAAGCTACATTTCGGTCATTACAGGGACACCGAGAAAACAGTCCAAGAAATCGTAAACCATATAACGGAGAAAGGATTTCATGTCAGGGGGCCAATACGTGAAATTTATATGAATGTTCCAGGGTGGAATCCTGTTGAAAATTGGCAAACGATTGTTAGGGTTCCGATTCAGTAGGATGATCTGCTTGAGAACCCGCTTGCCCAATAAAAAACTAAATCGTGGTTACCGGCACGTATCGGTAGCCGCGTACTGCTAACAGGCAGATTTCTCCAAGTATCCTTTTGGAACGATCTAGTTGTTACGGAGAACAATAGCTCAACACACATCATGAGGCCGTCACGGGAGATCTATCGGGCGGCCTCATTAAACTAAAGGGCAGGATAATGTAAAACATATGAAGAAATAATGGCGATGATTAGATTATGTGGGGTATTTCATATGACCAGGGTTAATCGAGAATATAATTGCAGAACTTGCGGTGAAATAATATCCGTTCGTAAATCATGCCCCTATTGTGGCGAGAAATCGCCAACTCAAGCATTAGATATGACAAAAACTACAGTAGCTACAATAGGTTTTGGAACTATTGTAATCTGTGTATCGTTTTGCATATTCGTATTTATATTGATTTTAGATCTGTTATTTTGGTTTTGATTAAATCTCGACAACAAACAAGCTCATTCCACTAACGGAGAACGATAGCTCAATCATGACACGACGGCAGCTGGCCAATGTTCGGCCGCCGTCGTTGCGCTAATGGGCAGGATAACGAAATTACAGCATGGAATACATTGGTAAAAGGAATCGTTAATCTCGATAAGGGAGAGTATGCCAGTGGAAAATACGGAAATAGAAGCTTACATACCCGAAAGGGATAAAGCCGCTATCAGAATCATGTTATGTGAAAATGAATACTTTGACGAGACGTTTCAAATTAATGAAGCAAATGTTCGGGATGGTATATTTGTTGCTCGTTACAACGGCTTAACAGTAGGTTTTCTTTCCTTAACTAATTATAAGCGAGGGCGAGGAGCTGGAACGACTATATTCGTCAGCGAGGAATACAGAAGAATGGGTATTGGTACCAAACTTATTAAAGAGGCAGACAAATTGCTTTCACAATACGACGCAGTAGAACGTTCAGAGGGTGCATGTATTGACGGTGACCGTTCTTCTTTGCAATTTTTATATAAGAATGGCTATTACATAAATCATTCTATGTACTTCATGGAGCGTGAAGGGGAACCTCTTACTGAGAGTAATTTTTCGTTTAGGCAATATGAAGATGATGATTATCTTACATGGCATAGTATTAGCCAAATTGCTTTTTACAAAATGCGTGAAAACGTTGGTATCCTTCCATCGTATTATTATTCTTCTTCGGAAAGTGAACGGAAGAGTTTTTTAGAAAACAAAAACAACAAATTTGTGATGCTTGTTGACGGTGAAATAGTGGCAATCGGCGGAATTACTGCCGGTAATGAGTTGCATCTTATTGCTGTTCGGACTGATCTTCAATCGCGAGGATACGGAAGAGCTTTTGTATCATTTCTAGTAAATGAAATTATGCGTCGCGGCGAAAAAGTTGTGAAGCTCTGGGTTGTCAAAGGCAATCCTGCGAAAAATTTATATGATCGCCTTGGCTTCAAAGAAAAGTCACTATACCATTTTGTAAATAGATATTATAAACCGGATAGTCGATTGAGTAGACCGCCAAAAGAGGATATGTGAAGTAGTTCTTCATTTCATTAACGGGTAACGATAGTGTAGAGCTGCCAGGACAGCTCCTTTTTAATGGCCGTTGAAGTACGGGCAAGTATAGCGTAGCGGTGGAACTAATTCTAAGTTTGGAGGTTATATTTTGATAACAAACATTCTGTTTCAAAAAATTAATGATAGCATTGAAGTTAAAAATATCCTTTTAGAGTACTATGATTTTAAAATTGTAGACGCAAGTTCACACACTGAAGATTACTTTTTTGAAGTTTATGATAAAGCGACAGTCATAGCACAGGATGCTTCAGGGGGTGTGTTTACTTTATATGGGTCTGGTGAAGAAATGGATTTACCAATTGTATTTATAAGCTCTGAAGGAGAGGCTGGAAAAGTCGGGAGAAATTTCGAAGAATTCCTTGGGATTATGATTGCTTGTCCTTACTGGAGAGATATATTGAAATTTTCGGGTAATGGTCAGCTATTAGAGATGTATAAGTCTCAACCTTTCTTAGAAGCTGAAATTTTAGAGGATTTTCCTGGAATCGTTAACGCAAAGAAGAAATTAATCTCAATGTTAGACATATGTGAGGTTCCAAAGCCAGTGGAAACATTGTATGAATCGATGACTTCCGAACCCCATATTGTTATTAAATCTCTTGAAGGTGAAAAATTTGATTCGTTATTTAACTCGTTTGTAGCAAATGATAATCCTTTATGGAAAAACAAGTTTCAAGGATAATTCTTGAAAGATTAGAACATCAACTAACTCCGCACTCGAATCGGGATTCGGCATGATTCATTACGCCAACGGGAAACGATAGTATGGAGCTGCCGCAAAGACAGCTCCTCTTCGATGTTCATTGAAGTAACGGGCAGATTACGTTAACGAATACACTCCTCTTATCTGGACAGATTAAGTTTTGATTGGTGGATTAAGATAAGGGAAGGGGAAACACTCTTGAGGGTTTTAATTTGTTTTATAATCCTATTTTCAATGTTTGGACCGCAAACTTCAAATGCAGTCGGTAAGAAGCCACTTGAGGACTCGAGGGAACTGCAACTTCAAGATATGCTTGTCTTGGTTCTACTACCGCAGATGCGCGAGAAGCTTGCTGAGGTATATTCAGATGTATTTTCAGTACCAGGATCACCAGATATTTATCCTTACTTTGTGGATG
>NZ_CAJVCE010000053.1 GCF_910594985.1 Paenibacillus allorhizosphaerae | reverse complement strand
GCCTTAATTAGTCTAGACTTCATGATAACGCCTCCTAGGTGTGAGTTCTGAGGGCTGCAACCCAGTACATACTCTCATCCTAGCGGGGCGTCTCTTTTTCTGCAAATTGAACCTACTAACGCCTACAGGAATGTTAACGGGCAGATTAACGTAACACTTTCCTTATACGTTTCGTCTACTGTATAGAATGGAGGGAGGACAGAGATGAATCAACTACTTGTGAAATCGGTAGGTTATTTGGGGTTGTTGTTGTGCATAATGTTTTTGCTGTACAAAGTAACCTTGTTTTGGAACCCAATAGGCATACAAAAGCAAACCGTTTCATTCCTGAAAGCAGTCCAGGAGCAAAACTACGATAGAGCTGCGGAACTGTTTGGCTGGGAAGGGCAGAAGACCGCGGGCAGCAAGGAAAGCGCTTGGAAGCAGTTGGCTGAAGAAGAAGGGGTTCGACTACTATCCTTCAGTAACGTTCGTGCCGAATATGATGATGGTTGCTATTGCACGGGCCATGCGGATCTTGTGTTCGAGGTGAACGAAAGCCCTATGCAGGTTAGAGCTGTGATTACGTATGGAGTAGGTGCAAGGCCGAAACAAATATGCGCAGTAACACCTTCGGGGATGCAAGGCGGTTCCATTTCCCAGATTGCGGCATGGAACTCACTGGCATGCGGGAATAGCTCGTTTTGAAGTCTTCATTGACCTAACGGAGAACGATAGTTGAATCAAGACACGACGGCAGCCAGCCAACGAACGGCTGCCGTTTCCACGCTAACTGGCAGGATAGTGAAACTACCACATTGTTATAAATTGGTAATCATGATAAGTTTAGAGCACGCAGTGGTTAAACTTGCGTCTAATTGCAGGAGGTGACATTATGAGATTGAGATTAGGTTATATAGTTTTGCTGATTTTCTTAATTGGTTGTTCAAAAACTGATACCAACGTAATGATCAAGGAAAGCCCAAACGTACTAGACAAGTCATGGCAAGTAAGCAGCATGTTTAAAAACGACGATTATATGCTGATAGGCGAACAAGGCAAAATCGGATTTATTTATGACGATAAAGAAGTAGTTCGGTTTTATCCTGATAAAAAACAAAAGTATATGTGGCATTTTTGGGCTGAAACACCACAAGAAACACAAGATTTATTTGGTCAAAAAGTAAAAATTATCGGAGTAAGCAAACAAACTGGAGAAAAAGTGAATGTTTTTGAGGGTGGAATTGGTATTCCAAATACTGCTATAAAAGATAATGATAAAGTAGGTAGAATGCCATCAATGATGTCGTTACCTTCAAAAGGTTTATGGAGATTAGAAGCTTATGTTGATGAAAAGCTATTCGGTAGCGTGGTTGTAGAAGTACACTAATCGATATTCAACTAACGGGTACGATAGTTCAACACCACTACGGCTGCCGCGGGGTAAATTGGTAATATAGGGAAAATACATTTTGTTGTTGGAATGAAAAAATAAACTTCGAGAGGGTGACTGAATGACAAGGAAATCGTTCCAGATAGCAGGAATTATTTTTATTATTATTGCTGGTATTTTGTACACTCTAGAACGATGTGCTAACTGGATTGCTAACGGACTTTCAGCACAAGGACTAGCAGTTCATTCTGGGAATGGAAGTTTAGGCGTACCTTGGGTTAGTGTGAATGATAATGTGTTCGTTACAACGTTTGTGGTTGTTGGGATTGTTATGTTTTTGTATGGATTTCTAAAGAAACAAGATTAAGCCAAAATTAATTGTTGCGCTCCCTCAGAGAATAAGGTTTTTCTCACGAATGCTCGCTCATTCGCAGGATTTCACGTACCTTGTTTAAGTAGGAGTTTAAATGAGTAGATAATGGGTTGGGCAGATCCGTTTGAGCGCATGCGGGAATAGAAGGTGCTGACTTAATTACAACATCTTCCATGAAAATCGTTTGCTGCACGTCTCCCTCCACAAGGTCCTCGGGATTCACTCTCCCAAATCTCGACGGGTCTATGCCCTCACATGCTTCGTCCTATCTATCCAAGGTGTGGAGCCCGATCAGCGTTAACGGAACGGGTCTAAGCCCTAAAGCGTAATAATCTCGGTACTCCGTGCTTTCTTTGTGAAATCCTGCGAATGAGCCAATCCTCGTGCCTGGTTGCAATTTTAGGTTTTAAGCTACTAACGGTAGTTGAGCCTTATCTGCGGAGAATGTTTGTCCTTCTTTCGCCATTACTACAAGCATTCGAGCCAGTTTCCCAATCAACTTCATCATGGACTGCATTTTCGTCATCCGTTTCACCTCAACATTGTGTGCATGCAGAGCTTGGAATGTATGATTATGAGATAACAGGTGAAACACAGAGAAATACAAATGTTTACGCAATAATGAGTTGCCTCGCTTCGTGAGCTTAATTTTACCTTTGTATTTACCAGAACTTCGTTCTGCTAGGTTTAACCCTGCCTTTCGCAATAACTGATTCCCATGAGACAGCTGACTTAAATCCCCCCCAAATGCTAATATAGCAGCCGTTGCAGGTAAGGAAATACCGACAGAACGTACAAGGTCGGAACAAGGAACTTCAGGCAGTAACTTTTCAATCATGCCATCCGCTTCGTCAATGATTTGTCGAACTCGTTCGTATTCGTCTAGTAGGTGCCTCAGTTCCCATTTGTCTTCCTCAAGGGCAACAGAATCACCGACGCTACGTCTAGCAAGTTCTTGAAGCTCAATTGCCTTGTTCTTGCCTCGCAGGCCACCAGGTCTAGCCATGTACTCTCCCCAGATTTTCACCATTTGCTCTGGAGCTAGTTGCAACAAGTCTGAAGGGGCTGGAAAACGACGCAAAGTGGCTAAAGAACGAATGCTAAAAATGTCGTCAAATGCTTTTCGGTATTCTGGAAAACGGATGTCGAGCCAACGGTGGATTCGGTTTTCAATCCGTCCAGACTCAACAACCCAGTGCTCTCGGTTTGTCACGATTACCCGAATACGGCGAAACGCGTCTTCCTTTGGAGAGAACAATGTGTAGAACCCTCGGCTCACGGCATCGGCAATGACCAGTGCATCCTTTGGGTCATTTTTTGAAGGAGAATTATCTCTGTTTTCCTTATTGCGTTTGGTTGTCATTGGATTGACAAGAACAACATCAATACCACGTTTCATCAACCAGTTGGCAATATTGAACCAATAGTGACCGGTACTCTCCATTCCGACGATGACGTCGTTCATACCGTGCATTTTCTGTAATTTCTGAACGGTACGTTCGAAGTGTTCAAACCCGCCGATGTCATTCGAAAACATAATAGGGCGGTTGGTTAAGACAATGCCACGAAAGTTAATAGCTTGTGCAGCGTGCTTCTCCTTGGCAATGTCTATAATGCTACATAGAAACTAGACAGTAAAAAAGGAGTTTCTTAGTTGTATGACGACCAGCAGAAGGAAGTTCACGCCTGAAGAAAAAGCACGAATTGTACTGGAAATTCTAAGAGAAGAAAAGTCAGTTTCTCAGCTCGCATCTGAACATGGTATACATGCCAGCGTCCTGAACCGATGGAAATCAGAAGCAGTTCAAAACCTATCGCAGTTGTTCGTCGATGATCGTAAAGGCATTACGAAAATGAAGAATGAATATGAGCAGAAGATTGATGAACTCTACGCCGAGGTTGGAAAACTAACCACCCAATTGTCGTGGCTCAAAAAAAAATCTGGTCTCTAACCTATCCCGGGATGAGCGGATGGATCTCCTCGAATGGGATTGCCCCGAACATGCCATTCTCGTACAAGCTGACCTACTGAGTCTAAATCGCTCTAGCTTGTACTACAAGCCGGTCCCTCCCTCTTCGGAGGAAATTCGCCTCAAGCACCGGATTGACGAACTTTATACGGAACACTCGTTCATGGGTTACCGAACCATTGCTACGATCATGAATCGGGAAGGAAATCCAATCCACAAGAATACGGTAAGGCGCTATATGCGTGAGATGGGGCTAATGGCTATCTATCCTGGTCCAAATCTGAGTAAGCGGGATCTCCAACATCGAACTTATCCCTATCTACTCCGCGGCCTTGTGATCACGCAGCCTGACCAGGTATGGAGTGTGGATATCACTTATCTTCGCATGAAGAACGGCTGGATGTATCTGTACGCCGTGATGGACTGGTATTCCCGCTATATCGTTGGCTGGCAAGTGGACCAGAGCTTGGAAATAGGATTCGTGTTAGATACAATGAAAAGGCTGTTAGCCAAGCGCAAGCCCGGCATAATCAACAGTGATCAGGGTAGTCACTTTACCAGTCCACAATATACCGATTTACTGAAAGAACACGAGGTTCGCATTAGCATGGATGGCAAAGGACGTGCTACCGACAATATTGTCATCGAGCGCTTCTGGCGTAGTCTGAAATACAATGAAGTCTATATTAACGATTGTGCCAATCCGCGAGAGACCAGACAGGGTGTGGAACGTTACATCCATCTACATAATCATTACTTGTCTCACCAATCTTTACAGAATCATACGCCGGCTGTTGTGTATAACCAAGAGGTCCTGCTTTCACCCACAAGTAAATAAAAGAGAAAAAAAACTCCCGCGCCTACGCTTGGGCTACGCTCACAACCGGTGTACTTCGAAACTGGTAATATATATATAATATTCCAAACCGATTCAGAAGATCAACGGCCTTAAACCGCAGATCTCAGTATATCTTGTGAACAATTTCACACCTTAACTATATCCAAAAAACTGTCTTGACATCTTGTAGCACCATAGTCAATGCCAATGACAAGAGTGGAAGTGGTGATTCGCTCTACACGTTGATTTTGTGCCTTAATTAGTCTAGACTTCATGATAACGCCTCCTAAGGTGAGTTCTGAGGGCTGCAACCCAGTACATACTCATCCTAGCGAGGCGACTATTTTTATGCAAATTGAATCTCTTAGCACCTACAGGAATGTTAACGGGTACGATAGTTGAGCGTTATTTGCATTTTGGTTCATAGAGAAGGCCATCCTTGCGGTGGCCTTAAAACTTGCCGCTACAGACAGCGCGGAGAACCGTATCACAAATAGTGGTAAAGTGGAAAGCGGAGATAACTATTGACAGGTCAACAGTCGGAATCTAACATTTTGTGCAAAAAAGTACTGTCATCACAGAGCATGAGAAGACAGGATTTGGGTTCCTTGAGTCAGTATCATTTAACTTGGGAGTTGAACCTTATGGCATTGGTCGAATCATTGCAGAAGGCAATCGATTACATGGAAGATAATCTGCTTGAGCAACTGACGATTGAAGTGATTTCCAAACAGGCGAATCTATCTCCTTTTCATTTTCAACGTACCTTTATGATATTGACAGATTTAACTGTCGGTGATTACCTCCGGCGACGCCGTTTAACGTTAGCGGCACAAGAGTTAACCAGCACGGTATGTAAAATTATCGACCTTGCCTATAAGTACGGCTATGAAACTCCCGAAGCTTTTTCAAAAGCTTTCCGTAAACAGCATGGCATTACTCCAAGTGAAGCTCGAAAAGGGATCGGAAAGCTGCAATCTTATAACCGCCTGACGATTCAGGTGAGTTTGAAAGGGGCAGAACCCATGAACTACCGCATTGTTGAAAGAGAGACTTTCCAGGTAGTAGGCTTAAAACGGATATTTCCTTGCGGCGAGAAGGCGGAAGGTCCGGGTATTCCAGAATTTTGGGCTGAAGTGAACACAAACGGAACGGCCAACAAGTTGATTCAAATGCTCAACGGTGAGATAAAAGGTTTATTGGGGATGAGCATCTATAAAGAAGAGATAAGCATGACTGATTACTGGATTGCTGCTGAACATGTCGGAGATGTGCCGGAAGGTTTAGCGTATTTTGATTTCCCTCCATCGAAATGGGTAGTTTTTGAGGTGCAGGGGGAGTTTCCGACTGCAATTGTAAATGCCTGGAAACAGATCTATTTGGAATGGATGCCTTCTAACGGATATATGCTTGCTGAACTTCCGGCTATAGAGGCTTATATTAGTCCCGATCTCAATAGTCCGAATTCCACGAATGAAATCTGGCTTGCCGTTAAATAATTGAAGCAGAGACCACCGATCCAGATTGCATGGCGGTGGTTTTTACTTACGTTAGAGACAGGCGTAGAAGTGTATCACAGCGACAGCTAAATTGTTTTGTCGGAGCAGCGTATCTGTTTTGCAAGTTGAACTTCACAAAATGATCCATTCTATTGATGATGTTTTAGCGGTTGGTTTTGATACCTATAACTTTCGCCCGTCCAAGTTTGTATTTGAGTTTTACCACGAGGGAGAAGTAACAATAGGGTTAGTTTATGCAAGAATTGTCTCTTGCTTAAACCAACGGGTCGAAAGTTCAAAAATCCAAACATAAAGGCAGGCTTAACGATGAGCTGCCTTTTCTACGCTAACGGGCAGTGCGCGCCTAGCCAAGCTAGGCACAACTTACTGATGCAAGTTCAGTTGGGGTAGGGACCAAGCCGCCCCGTAGCTAGCAGGCAGACGTCGGCGAAATCCGGCGGTTGAAGCCCTGTGAAAAGTCGCGCTCTGCGCGATGAAGCAAATCTGCAGGCCGTAATGAAAATGAATCCTACCGCATCGTGAAAGTGAACCCCGAAGGGGATAAGAGGGAGCCGAGCCACGACTGCCCCGGCGAAGGCCATGGAATACGCGAAGATCTTGGAATGCAGCGTAGAAGAACCCTCCGGTGTAAAGGGAGCGGCATGCAAGAGACAGTTGTGTCTGGAACTAGGGAGACCCTCCCCCGCACGAAGTTTTTTTTTCGTAACGAGCAAACCTATAAGCCCCAAAGGTGAAATGGCGAGCTGCGGGAAGGGAGTCGGAGGGGGCCATACTACCAATGATCCGGCGGACAACATAACCCCAGGGAGGGAAGGGCGCCGAAAGGCAATACCCCACTTCGTTCACGGGATATCAAGGAGGTAAGAGCAAGTGAATGCCGAATACACGGCTAACGCCACCAATGAAAACGCTCAATACGGATACTCCCTTGATGAATACTTAGACTACATGATGTTTCGTCAGAAAGCAAAACATGAACGTAAAGTGCAAAAAGCAAAGGAACGCGGCGAAGAGTATTACATTCCCGACCGCGTTCGCAAGATGCAATACGCCCAAAGGTTAGCGACATACTGATTTCAAGTTGAATCACGTTGGTGAGCCGTATGCCTTAGTAGGGCACGTACGGTTCGATAAGGGGGAAGCCATGAGAGTGGTTTCCCTACTTTATTTTCTCTGCTCGACAAAGCGGAAGAACCTTTCCTGTTTCCGAGTCCCATCGTTTGCCGTTTCCTAAGCGAGAATCAAAGTGGGCCGAGAGTCGTTACATCTTTCAAATTTTTACGAGTCGTGTCACAGAACGGCGCCTCTGACTGTCTTATTTGAAAAAAACGAAGTAGGAGGGATGCAATCATGAAAACGTATGATGTAGCCGTAATCGGTGGAGGAATTGCGGGTTTAGTCGCGGCAAACGATTTGGCGAGGGCAGGAAAAACGGTCGTCGTATTGGAAAAATCGGCAAAATTCGGCGGGCGGGCGATGACTGTCAGTAAAAACGGAGCGTTGTTCAACCTGGGCGTTCATGCCCTTTATCGGGGCGGATCTGCAGAAGAGATTTTTTTGGACCTGGGCTTGAAGCTGGAGGGAGGGACTCCGTTACCCTTATTATCCATGATGTGGGGAAACAAGGTTATCCCTGTCGGCAAGTTTCTCCTCAGCCGTTATTTGTCCTGGTCAGGGAGAGTAGAGCTGTTAGGGCTGTTTGCAAAGCTTGGCAAAGTGGATACCAAGTCTTTAGCGCCCGTTAGCGTGAGAGAATGGATTGAAAAACAAATCCGTGATCCGATGGTTCGAAACATTCTGTATGCGTTTATTAGAGCGAGTTCATACACGCAAGCTCCCGATCGGCAATGCATCGGCCCGGTGCTCGATCAAGTGCAGCGTTCGCTTAAAAAGAAAGGCGTTGTTTATGTGCGAGGCGGTTGGCAGTCGATTGTCGACCAGCTTCACGAGAAAGCGGTTTGTGCGGGGGTAACGATGGAAAGCAACAAAAGAGTAGCGGAAATCCGGCATGACGGAATTGTACGAAGCCTCCAATTTACAGATGGCGAAACGATGAACGTGGAGCACGTCATTTCCGCCCTTCCGGTGGAGGAAACGCACCGGTTAGTCCGAGATGTGGAGCGTACTGCCCTGCTATGCTGGAAAGACCAGGCGAGAAATTCTGTGGCGGCGTGCCTCGATCTTTGTCTGAAACAGCTGCCGTCGCCAAAATGCAATGTGGTGCTCGGCATCGATCAACCGATATTTTTCACCAACCAGTCAAAAGTAACGAAACTGAGCGAGGACGGTACGTCGGTCGTCCATATCATAAAGCATAACGAAACAGGGGGAACCGACTCCAGAAAGGATGAAGCGTATCTGGAACATATGATGGACCTGATCCAGCCCGGTTGGCAGAAACACGTTGTTGCCCGGCAGTTTTTGCCCAATATGACGGTAGCTCACGATTATATGCACATCGATCGTAAAGATGCGTTACCCGGCCCGGCGGTACCGGAAATCCGCGGATTATACGTTGCAGGAGAATGGGCCAGTCATGGAGAAATTTTGGTAGATTCGGCGGCGGCGAGCGGCAGGCGCGCCGCGCAAAAGCTGCTGCAGGAGTTTGCCGGCAATAAGAAAAATGTGCGGGAAGTGATTTCGATTTGAAAATTTCTATTCGGAAAGGATGGCGGCACCGATGACAACCAATGAATCAGATTACGGAGCATTGTACAACTCGTACAGACCATTGCTCTTCTCGCTGGCTTACCGGATGCTGGGTAGCGTCATGGATGCGGAGGACATCGTGCATGAAGCTTTTCTTGCCGTTGGCAAATCCGGAACCGAACATGTGTCTAACATCCAGTCCTATCTGTGCAAAATCGTTACCAACCGCTGCATTAACTATACTCAGTCCTCTGGCAAAAGAAGGGAAGTCTACGTTGGGACATGGTTGCCTGAGCCGCTGATCGGAGACGCTGGCAATATCGCCGATCCGCTTCAATCTTATATACACAAAGAATCGATCTCAACGGCATACCTTCTCTTGCTCCAGCAATTGACTTATGTGGAGCGGGCCGTGTTCCTTCTGCGCGAAGCGCTACAATACGATTACGACGAGATAGCTGACATCGTTGGAAAGACCAGTACAAATTGCCGTCAAATTTATCATCGGGCCAAACGAAGTGTTGGCAACTACACGGATGCAAACGATGCCGTCTCACACACGCAAGAAGATCAAATTGCACCATCGCCATCGTCGGAGCAAATGTTCCATCTCGTTGAGTTATTCATG
The DNA here is from genome assembly GCF_910594985.1 of Paenibacillus allorhizosphaerae. Classification (GTDB taxonomy): domain Bacteria; phylum Bacillota; class Bacilli; order Paenibacillales; family NBRC-103111; genus Paenibacillus_G; species Paenibacillus_G allorhizosphaerae. Next base: position 9,164 of record NZ_CAJVCE010000053.1, on the reverse strand, counting down.
AACGCCCTAGCCAATGCAGATACTGCCCAGCTCATGAATGTGTTGTCAATCGACGCGACTCTGTTTGCAGACGGCGGCGGCAAAGTTACAGCTCCACTTCGCCCATTGCATGGAAGCGAACGAATTTCCATCTTCCTGGTCGGTCTACGGGCAAAGGTCTCGTTCGATGTATCATACCATTTAACCGAGGTCAACGGCGGACCTGGGATCATTTTGAAAACCAACACACAAACGGTCGCTGTCTTTTCCTTCAAAATAGAGAAGCTACGTATTGTGGAGCTATATACAGTCGGAAACCCGGATAAGTTGGCGCATATTGGATAGCCGCTTTGTCTCCGAACGCTATGAGAGCGGCTCGATTATTTTGAGGAATTTTCATTTGGTGGTGACAAAAGAAGAGCTCCTTGCGGAACTCTTCTTTATTTATGCGTACGCCCAGCAGGGGCGTCATCTTTAGGGTGAAAGTCCCAAACGGGGGCTGGCGAGCGCCTACCGTTAGCCAAGGGCAAGGGTGTCCGCCGCGAGGCGGAATCTGAAGGAAGCCGGAGGCAAATGCACGGGCCAAGGTACACGAACCCAATTCGAGGCAGGGCTAGTCGGATGAGTTGCCTCAACACAACGAAATCCACAGCCGCCAAGGGCTTGTCCTGTAAACTTGGGTGGTCGCGGGCAGACAGATGACGTTCTTATCTGGGGAGGCCTGCGGAATACGCGAAGTCACGTCGTAACCAGAGCCGCAAGGCTCTGCTGAATCCGCAGGAGTCAGCAGAGGCCCTAGTACGCAAGTACGGGACGCCGGAAAGCGGAAGGGCCGAACCGAAAGGAGAGAGGAAACCGATGCGTTCGCGCGAAGAGCAACGACAGCAGAATATCCCGCAAGGGAGCTCGCGGCAAAGGAATACGGTGAAGCCGGAAGGGTATGCCGGAGCGCCGAGTTCTTCGCCGGCACAAGTCGACCCTTCCTCTCGCGAAGACCGGAACGACCTGCTGGAGCGAATGCTTAGAAGGGAAAACCTTCTGCTCGCTTACAAGCGAGTGGTCCAAAATGGAGGAGCCCCTGGTGCGGACGGAGTAACAGTAGCGGAGCTACAAGCTTACCTGAAAACACATTGGGAATCGGTGAAAGCTGAACTTCTAGCGGGAACTTACAGACCAACGCCAGTCAGACGGGAAATCCCCAAACCCGGAGGCGGCGTGCGGCTGCTTGGTATTCCGACCGTCATGGACCGTTTGCTCCAGCAAGCGCTTCTGCAAGTGATAAATCCGATCTTTGATCCTCACTTCTCGTGGCACAGCTACGGCTTTAGACAAGGGAAGCGAGCGCATGACGCAGTTCGGCAAGCACAGCGTCACATCCAAAGCGGCCTGAGATGGGTCGTGGACATGGATTTAGAGAAATTCTTTGACCGGGTAAACCATGACATCCTTATGGCTAGGGTAGCGAGGAAAGTAACAGACAAACGCGTCCTGAGACTTATACGAGCTTACCTCAATGCCGGAGTGATGGCAGGCGGGCTATTCGAGAAGACGGATGAAGGGACACCGTAAGGAGGCCCCCTAAGTCCGCTCCTGGCGAACGTCCTGTTGGATGATCTGGACAAGGAACTCACGATGCATGGCCTGCGATTCGTCCGATACGCGGACGATTACAACATCTTCGTCGCAAGCAAGCGCGCCGGAGAACGCGTCATGGAATCGGTGATTCACTTTGTGGAAGGAAAGCTGAAACTGAGGGTAAATCGAGACAAGAGCGCGGTAGACCGCCCGTGGAACCGAAAGTTCCTCGGATTTAGCTTCCTGTCGAAGAAGGACGCGACGATTCGGTTAGCGCCAAAGACCATCTCGCGATTCAAGGAGAGGGTTCGCGAGTTAACGGACCGCACCAAGTCCATGTCGATGGAAGAACGGATCTCCCGGCAAACCGCTACCTGATGGGATGGCTTGGCTACTTCCGTTTGGCCTCAGCGAAGAACCACTGCGCTAGTTTCGACCAATGGATTCGCAGAAGGCTCCGAATGTGCCTTTGGAAGCACGAACTCGAATCCGCGAACTCCGGGCGCTCGGCGTACCGGAGTGGGCTTGTTTCGTCATGGCGAATTCCCGCCGGGGACCGTGGGAAATGTCCCGAAATACAAACAACGCCCTTTCGACCTCCTACTGGGAGGCGAAAGGGCTGAAAAGTATGCTTTCTCGTTATCTGGAGCTTTGTTAATCTTTTGGAACCGCCGTATGCGGACCCGAATGTACGGTGGTGTGAGAGGACGGGGGCTAGCCGCCCCCTCCTGCTCGATTCAATTTTGCCTGGGGGTCAAGCTTTCGATGCGAACGAGACGCGACGACATAAATGCGCTGCATTTTAAGATTTACTAAAGGTTACGTCCTTATAATAGAAGAGGCTAAAATAAGTTAGCAAGCGAGGAGAACGATTATGAGGATTTTATTGGTGGATGATGAAAAATATATCGCGGAAGCGATCGGCCAGGTGCTTAAAAAGAAACGCTATACCGTCGATCTGGCCTTCAATGGTGAAGACGGGTTGGACAACGGGCTAACCGGTATTTACGATATCATCGTGCTCGACATCATGATGCCCAAAATGGACGGGCTTCAAGTACTAACACAATTGCGGGAGCACGGCATTGCGACACCAGTTATTTTGCTTACCGCGAGAGGAGACACCGGAGATAAAGTTCATGGTCTCGATTGCGGAGCCGACGACTACCTAGCCAAGCCATTCCAAACGGACGAACTGTTGGCCCGCTTGCGGGCGCTTGGCCGCCGAACGACGCAATTGCATAAGGATGGAGTCCTGACATGCGGTGATTTGGAGCTCGATCCACTCGCGCTTTTTCTTCGATGTGGAAGCGAAGAGCTGCAGCTGCCCCCCAAAGAATCGCATCTCCTGGAAGTGCTCATACGTAGGAAAAACTTGGTCACCCCGAAAGAGATGTTAATTGAAAAAGTATGGGGGTATGATACGGATGCGGATGAGAACCGCGTAGAAATGTATGTGTCCTTTCTTCGCAAAAAAATCAGTCTACTCGGTTCAAATACCGTTATTCAAACGATCCGGAATGCGGGTTACGTCCTAAACGATAAAGGGTGATGGCGATGTTCAACAAACTACGCAACAAATTTCTTGTCTTAAACATGTCTGTAACGTCAGGAGTAATCGCGGCCGCATTCATATTCGTCTATTTCATTACCTACAGCAACTTGCAGTCGGATATTCGGAATCGTCTTCAAGCTCACCCCGATCAAGTCAGAGTGGAATCAGAGAACCCAGATAAACAAGGGCTACAAAGCGGAAGGCAGTCGACTGTCGGGCATATTGTCGCAGATGGTGTCAATGTATTTCAAATCGAAGTGGATGCGGACGGAAATATAATAAATATCAACTCAGTCGTTAACATGTCTGAGAAAACCTATCGACAATTCGTTGAGATTGCCTGGAGCAAAAGGGATGCGAACGATGTGATCTCGTTAAATGGCAGACAATGGCGGTACGGCATCTCTCCAATCCGCATTCAGACCGTCGGGGAGAACGGGATTCCGGTTGCCGTCGATCAAAAAAATTACAGTATCACATTTTTGGATGTTACTGAAATAAACAGAACACTACTTCAACTGCTCACGACGCTACTAATCGTCGGATTCGCCACGCTAATCATCATTTTTGCCGTAAGCTTCTGCTTTGCCAACCGGGCGATTAAACCGATCCGAGAATCGTGGGACAAACAGAAGCAATTCGTAGCCGATGCATCCCACGAACTTAAAACGCCGCTCTCGATCATTCATGCAAATTGCGATGCGCTTATGGCCAATAAGGACGATACGATTCAAAATCAGATGAAATGGATCAATTATATCCGGATCGGAACGGACCGCATGGCGAAGCTTGTCAACGGTCTTCTAACCCTTGCAAGAACCGAGGCTCCGCCCAAGCCCCTGCGCAGCGAATCTTTTGTCGTCGGAGACATCGTCAATAACGTGATTCGATCCATGGAACCGGCTGCGGCGGATAAAAGTATCGATCTCGCCTGCTCGATCGCACCAGACATCATCTCGAATGGCTATCCGGATTGTGTGAGACAGTTAGTAGAGATTTTGTTGGAGAATGCCATTAAATATACGGACTCCGCAGGCTGGATCGAACTTTCGCTAGTCAAGACCAACCGCCACATCGAGTTCTCCATAACCAACAGCGGGGCGGGGATCGCCAGAAAGGACCTTCCTAAGGTATTCGAGCGGTTCTTCCGCGGCGACCGTTCCCGTATTCATGAAGACGGCAGCTATGGACTGGGCCTTGCGATCGCCAAATCGATCATCGAGCAATTGGGTGGAGAGATTAAAGTCACAAGCGTGGAGAATGAGTCCACGACATTCTCGTTTACGATCAGCCAATAAGATCGATAGCACCCTTCTACAAGGTGAACTGTAATGGGCGTGGCGAAACGCTTCTCACTAAATATCAATAGATTGATATACGTTCCCAGGCGCATGGTTCCTGGCAGTCTGAGTTCTCCAAATCGACACGACATATTTTTGTGAAAGTAAAGGTTAGCTAAAGGTTATTTCATTAAGATTAATCATGTAAGGCAGCGCTGCCTACAAAAGATGTCCGAAAAAAAGGAAAATGGAGGGAACACAAGTATGAAATTCAAGCTTTTATCCGCGACGGAGAGTAGGAAAAAAATAGGTGCTTTGATCGTATGCGGCGCGCTCGTTGTGACAGCCATTGGCGTTGTGTCGGCTTCCGCGGCCAACATAGAGGCTTCCCAAGGCACGAAGGAAGGCGTCGAAGTTATAAGCACCAACGGAGCGTTAGACGAATTTGGTGTGATGACCAAGATCGAGAACGGCGTGAAGCTTTATTCCTTGGATGGCGGTAAAACGTGGAGCAAGCAGGTGCCCCAGGGCTTTAGCGAGAAGGATGGTAAAGCGACACAATCCAACGGGACCCCGCCAAGAGAAGGTGAAGTCGGAGGGAGTCTTACTAAGGTGGAAGACGGCGTCCAATCCTACTCAACGGACAATGGAAAAACCTGGAATAACGAGGTTTCCCAAGGCACGAAGGAAGGCGTCGAAGTTATAAGCACCAACGGAGCGTTAGACGAATTGGGCGTGATGACCAAGATCGAGAACGGCGTGAAGCTTTATTCCTTGGATGACGGCAAAACGTGGAGCAAGCAGGCGCCCCAGGGCTTTAGCGAGAAGGATGGTAAAGCGACACAATCCAATGGGACCCCGCCAAGAGAAGGTGAAGTCGGAGGGAGTCTTACTAAGGTGGAAGACGGCGTCCAATCCTACTCAACGGACGGCGGAAAAACGTGGAATAAAAAGTAGCAGGAAGAAGTTTTAAAAGGCACGACGGTCTGAAGTGGACCGTAGAACTGTAAAGTGTCCGCACCACGAGAGAGAACGTCACTCTCGTGGTGCGGGCCTTTCAGGAGAATTAAGCGGTATTTTCCTTAGATGAAGGTGACGATGTCTTCACGTATTTCGTCGGCAACTGGAGTAGCTGCTGTTTTCACTCGAAATACGGATAGGTTAAAATAGTTTAAATTCATAAGTTTTTTGGAAGGAGCCTATCAATGTTTAATGAATCTGTGCGACAGGAGTGGTTTCATGCATACGCCATGCTTGCGCTACGGATCAATCGACTGGTAAGCGAGTCTTCTGGGGGCACGATCTTGATTTTCCATGGGCCAGATGCTTGGAGAAGAGCGGCGGAGGAAGAACAGCTTGTGTCGGCAGAGCAGCTTGCTTCTGAAGCAGAACGAATCATGCAGGAAATTCCGTTTGAACACCGGCGAGCGACTTATTTGACCGGACAACTCCGTGCAATGAGTTCCGTAGCAAGACGGCTGGCCGGTGAAACATTGCCCTTATCCAAATATGCTGATCAATGTTTGGGCTTCACACCAGAATGGTTATCGGAGACTTTGTTTAAAGAGGCGCATGCGGAATTAGATGAGGCGCTTCCGAAATCGGGCGGGACACTGGCAAGCCGTCTGCAGGGCTGGCAGGCGTCTTATGTTTTGAATCAGAAAAAGCAGCTTTTTAACGTAATAGAACGAGCTGTGACCGAGGTGCGTAGACGCACGAATGCCATTCTGCCGCTCCCCGAGAATGAAACAATCGACTGTCAAAGAACAGACAATCCATACATGCTGGCAGGAGGACTTTATCGGGGCGAATTGCGGTCAACCCTTTTTGTCAACGATAGCTTGCCATTTATTTTGGCTGATTTATTATATGTGGTTGCTCATGAATGTTATCCGGGTCACATCGCGGAGTCAGTTTTGAAAGACGTTCACTTGGTTCGGAAAAAAGGGTTTATGGAACAGCAGGTTCAGTTTATGCTTTCTCCGCAATTCGTGATTATGGAAGGACTTGGCTTGCTGGCGGAAGAATTGATTTTTCCGGGAGATGAAGCACAAACGTGGCTGACCGAGAATATTTTCAAACCGCTAAATATACCGGAGGTCGGTGGTAATATTGCAGTTGTCCACCATGCCAAAAACGTATTATGGGGAGTTTGGGCGAATGCGGCCTTGATGGCCGATGAAGGCGGTACCGATGAGGAGGTGCGTGATTATTTGGCACAATGGGCTTTGCTTCACGGCCAAGAGCTTGAGTCCGCACTGGCAATTGCAAAAGGTGGGCCATATATCTTCTGTTACTATTACGGATGGAAAATGCTGCGCGACTGGATACAACTTCCACAACGAAACGACGAGCAGATGCGGCGTATATTCACCGAACAATTGCTGCCCGAAGATATTATTTAATCCTAGTCAGCGCGAGTTCGCTAAGAGGGGTCCCGCCAACATTTTAACGAAAATATACGCTAAGCCTTCGAGCAAGACCGGCTTGGCGTTTTTTCTTACTCTAAGGGAATTTTTCAATCTATATAAAAGGCAAAAAATATTCCTTAAACCGAATGCAGAGCCTATCAACTACAGAAAGTGGCTCTTTCGCAATCTCAGCCATAAAGGTTGCAACTGCTTTTCGAATTTCTTCGACACTTGAGAAGAATACGTTGTAGATGACTGATTTTTTCAACCACCCCCATAGTCCTTCAACAATATTCAATTGGGGACTATATGGCGGCAGAAAAACAAGTGTAATGCCCCCCATTGTCAAGACACGATTTTTTGAGGAATATGTTCTTAGCTGGATAGAGCTTCCGGATGATATCGGTGGCGCTTCGAATAGTTAGTAATACCTATCGGTTTGACAGTCAACCTAATTGGCAGTCTTGACATTAATACGAATTCGTACTAAACTGAAATCACCCATTTACTATGATTTCGTACTAAAAGGAGAAATGGCATGCAGCAACTGTACGAACTCTTCCTTAAGAGCGGTTTGCGTCCGTTCGCTTTTATGTCCGATACGCTGCAGCTCGAAAAAAAAATGACGCGCTCAGATTTGTCAACTCTAATTATTTTGCTCTTCAAGGGAGATATGACGATGTCGGAACTGGCGTCCATGATGGGTGCCCCTCTAAGTACGATGACCAGCATCGCAAAACGGCTTGAACACAAAGGTTACATCGCCAGAGCTGCATCTGCGCAAGATCAACGTGTTAAACTAGTGACACTGACGCAGGTAGGACGGTACCTTGCGAAAGAATCGGAACAAATCATGTTGGCGGCGCTCGGCAGGCTGGAGGAGGCTTTTACTCCGGAAGAAATGGAGCAATTCATGACACTCCTGTTCAAGGCAGCCAAGGTTTTCCACGACAAGGGTCCGATAATGCCTCATGAAAAAAAGACCGTTCCGAAGAAAATTATCATTGAAGAATGACCGGTTATAACCGGATTCTTTTTACATATATACTACGAAATCGTACTAAAAGGAGCGAGCAAGCATGAGGATTATTATTTTCACGGGTAAAGGCGGCGTAGGCAAAACGAGTGTGGCGGCTGCGACGGCTGTGAAGCTGGCGAAACAAGGAAAGCGGACGCTAATTCTCAGTACCGATGCCGCGCATAGTTTGGCTGATTCTCTGGCCGTATCGATTGGACCGGAACCGGTCCAGATCGGCGAAAATTTGTGGGGACAGGAAGTGAACAGTCTTTGGGAAACAGAACGCAATTGGGGAATGGTTCAAGGTTGGCTCACGAAACTGCTTGACAAAGCGCAGCTGAAAGACATAACAACCGATGAGATGCTGGTGTTTCCTGGCATGGAGGAGCTTTTCAGTTTATTGCAGATCAAGGAACATGCTCAGAACGGAAATTTCGATGTGTTAGTGGTGGATTGCGCTCCGACGGGAGAAACGCTGCGGCTGCTCAGCTACCCGAATGTATTGAATTGGTGGTTGGAAAAAATATTTCCCGCAGAGCGAAAGTTAATCAAGCTCGTTCGGCCGGTCGCCAAGCTTACCAAAAGTATAGAGCTTCCTTCGGATGACGTGTTGGACAGCATTGAGCGGCTCGCTCGCGGGTTAGAGGAAATGCAGCGGATCGTTCTGAATCCGAAGATCACGTCTGTGAGGATAGTTCTGAACCCCGAGAAGATGGTGCTTGCGGAATCGAAACGCTCCTTCACCTATTTAAACTTGTTTGGGTTCAACACCGATGCGGTCATTGTCAACCGTGTGCTGCCCGATGAGGCAGGAGATGGGTTTTTCTCGCATTGGCGGGAGAATCAAAGAAAATATGAGAAAGAAATCACATCGAATTTCCACCCTCTTCCAATTTTGAAAGCACCGATGATGCGAGAGGAAGTGATCGGCCTTCCTGCCCTTGAACAATTAGCAGATATCCTGTATGAATCCCGTGAACCCTCGGACATGTTTTATCGCGGCAGAACGGAAATGATTCGGGAGGAGGACGGGGCCATGCTGCTGGAACTGATGATTCCATTTGTCGATAAGGAAGTTCTGGATTTAACGCAAGCAGGCGATGAATTGACAGTGGATGCGGGCGCTTATAAACGGAAGGTCATTTTGCCAAGATCTCTGATGGGTAGGCAGGTTGAAGGCGCGAGGTACGTGGAGGACCGATTGATTATCCGTTTCGGCAAACGAGATTTGCCGGATCGGAAAAGAAGTGAGGATCAATGAGAAATCCTAGGGAGGTGAGAATGCTGGAAACTTTGACTGCTTTGGAACGGTTTTTCATTCACCTGGAGCGTCGACAAGCCAAAGA
>NZ_CAJVCE010000052.1 GCF_910594985.1 Paenibacillus allorhizosphaerae | reverse complement strand
AAATTATTGATTTTTTAAAGGAGTGATATGTTTAAATGACTATAGATATAAAAAAGTGTACACTTGAAGATTCACGCAAACTTCTAGAGATTAGTTATGAAACATTTTATGAGACATTTAAGGATCAGAATTCACCCGAAAATATGAATACTTATTTGGAAAGGGCATTTAACTTAAAACAATTAGAAAAAGAATTATCCAATCATTTTTCGCAATTCTTTTTTGTTTATTTTGATAATGAAGTTGCTGGATATTTAAAGGTCAACACCAATGATGCTCAGTCTGAAGAAATGGGTGATGAATCACTTGAAATCGAGAGGATTTATATAAAAAGCAAATTTCAAAAACATGGGCTTGGCAAATATCTGCTAAATAAAGCTATAGAAATTGCGATGGAGCGTGACAAAAAGAAAATCTGGCTAGGCGTATGGGAAAAAAATGAAAATGCTATCGCTTTTTATCAGAAAATGGGGTTTGTTCAAACAGGAGCTCACTCTTTCTATATGGGTGATGAAGAACAAATAGATTTTATAATGACCAAAACACTCATATAACATTTCTGGCGAATGTTAGTTCATCAGTGATCCCGGGGGCAGTTTGCAGCCGCGGCAGTTGCTCCGTCATTAAGCAAAAGGGAGTTTTGTTATAAAGCAAACGGGGAGGAGAAAACCAGTGTATATTCCTTCGCACTTTCAAATTGAAGATTTAAAAGACGCTTATGACGTTATAAAAGAACATAGTTTTGCGACACTATTTTCACAACAAAATGGAGTACCCATCGCTACACATTTACCTTTAATATTGGATAAGGAGAACAAATATTTATACGGGCATTTTGCACGTCCAAATCTACAGTGGAAGGATATTAGCAATCAACTTGTCTTAGCCATTTTTCATGGTCCGCATTGCTATATCTCTCCTTCATGGTATGAAACAAATAAAGCAGTTCCAACATGGAATTATGTGACAGTTCATGTATACGGGGAAGTCAAACTTATTGATGATGAAAAAGAGTTAATGGATTCCTTGCATGAAATGGTATTGAAATATGAAGCTCCTGATAGTCCATATAAATTGCAAGATGTAGACGCAGACTTTATCGCTGGAATGAATAAAGGGATTCAAGGGTTCAAAATAAGAATTAGCAAGATAGAGGGAAAAGTAAAATTAAGTCAAAACCATTCAATACAAAGGCAAGAACTTGTCATTAAACAACTGGAACGGATTCAGAACGGAGACGAGCAAAAGATTGCCTCTCTTATGAAAGAAAACCTAAAAAAATAAATTCAGGTTATTGAGCTATCGGAGTACGATAGTTCAATAACTTCAATTGTAGCAGGCGCTGCGGCGACCTGCTTTTGGTCGTTGAAGTAATGTGCATAAGAAGTAATGAGAATGAACTTTTATTACCCACTTAAAGCTAAAGTTACCAGATACCCTTCAAACTCATATAAAATCCAGTGCTATTGTCATTTCAGATTCAAATTGAAATAACGGATAACTAAAGTGTAGGAGCTTGCCAAACGGTAGAGTTTGACAATCCGGTCAAGCTGCCGCACATCCTTTTACCCCGGTAACCGCGTAAACTTTCGGTAGTTAGCAAATCTCAGACACACTTCAGCCAATCGAAGCAAAGCCACAGAGAAAGCAGGCTTCCGGAAACCGATCCGAAAGCCTGCTTTTCTGTGGCGTGTATTTAAAATGGGAACGTGATTATGGGGCTAAATTCTGGACTCGATCCAAAATTTGCGTCACCTGCTTCAGCGTATCGAGCAGTGGAGAATCCTTTAGCGATTTCCAATCTATCGCACCGTTGTTTATTTTCTCCAAATATACGTTAATCTCCTGCATTAATTTTTCGTTATAGCTTACCAATTGTTGATGAACGCTCTTCGCAAAAGCCGGTGCTTCGATAGCATTAAATTTAAGAATTCGCTCCTTCATGTCTGTCAATTCACTCTTTAATTTGTCTCTTGCCCCCGGATCGTTTATAGCCTTCTCGGCAAGAGCGGGCCATTGCTCCGCCAGCCGAGCAGCATTGGATATAAAGGACCTCGCTTCTTCGGTGTAATTTAATGAATCGTTAACCTTATCCGCAATAGAGCAGCCTGTGACTACGAACAGGAGAAGCACAAGATACATAAATCTTATTCTCATCATGCAGACCTCCCTGTCTTTTATTAGTGTATTACTGTTTTAAACGCGTTATGGTTTCAAATAACCAAAGAATACAAACAAACAATGAACAGGGAAATCGCAGCGAGTCAGTCCTTTTGAAGAAATGATCCTTTATTGAGGTAACGGATAGTACATATGTATGACTCGAAAATTGTTAAAATCGGTAATTTATGAAAAGGTGGACTGGTAATTTGTATGCAAATGGGAAGTCCGTACTGGCCTGGGTGAAGAACATCGGAAAGCCGTATGGGAGAAAACCGCACCTACGGTTTGATGAGGAAGGGCTAATATCTCCTGCCCTTTACTCTACTTAGTTGAATAACGAAGAAATTTTTAACTTTATTAGTTACAATTTGTCGATCCATGCAGTGATGAAATCAACAAATTTTTTGCTGCTGGAGAGATATTTTTAAAAGAAACGGCAGCAATGCCTATGGAACGGAAATGCTCTCAATGCAATGGTCTCTTGCATAAATCATATTGATTCTGTGACAGTATCATTTCAGGGAGAATACTTACACTATTGCTCAAAGACGAGGTATGTCTGATTGGTATCTCAGGTACAAAACGAGAGTCTGTAAGGTCGAACGGGATTATGGATTTGAAAAAAACTAACGGGTAACGCTAGTTTAATAAAGTCAGTCTAAAACCTTCCGTAAAAAGCAAACTAGATTTAATAGCTCTTATGGGAGGTTTATTTATGATTTTAAGTGAGTTATGGCGGCTGTACGAAACCGAAAAACGAATCCAGGGGTTTCGTCTGATAACTGGATAAGATTATTCGTTAACATACTTTTTTATTAGCTGCATCGCTGTTAATATAGGTACCAAAGAAGGAAAGACACACAGTATGAGTGAAATCATTGAATGGAGGGGAACGCATGCCACATGAAAATAAACTCGGACAAATAGTGATTTTGAATGGCAACCCGCGGGCTGGGAAGTCTAGTATTGCCACCGCGATCCAGAATACGTTTGAGGGTGTATGGATGAACGTGGGGGGCAGTCTGTTCAAGAAAATGACCCCCGAACGCTACCAGCCTGGGATCTCGCTTCGGCCCGGTGGGGAACGCCCCGACCTTGAACCTCTCATTGTGACCCTGTATGAGGCCATGTATGAGTCCATTGCTGTACACAGCCGCTTAGGACTGAATGTCGTGGTGGATGTCTGGCACCACGATTCTTATTCGATTCCGCGGGGGATTCTTCCCAAATGTGCCAAAATCCTGAGTGGACTGCCGGTTTTATTTGTGGGTGTACGATGCCCAATAGAGGTTGTCATGCAGCGGCGGATCGCTACCTGGAATACCGGCTACGAAGAGGACGGCTCTGTGCCAAAGCCGGTGAGATTGTGGCAGCAAGCTGTCCATGTGCCGGGTATCTATGACATGGAGGTTGATACTTCGATCCTTAGCTCCGAGGAGTGTGCCCGCCAGATCCGTCAGCGTGTCGAAGAGGGGCCGCCGTTCTCGGCATTTCAGAGTCTTGAGGCCATGATGTAGGTGCTATAGTATCATCTTGAAATTGCTCAGATAGCGCAAAAATACCGAGTAAGCTTGGAGTATGGAATATCGCCAATTCCGATATGAGATCAAAGCTTAGCGTATATTTTCGTCAAATGTTTGCAGGACCCCTAATTGATCACCATGAAAAGAGCAACGGTGCAGCAGACAGCGTTCATATACAAGGGGGAGTTAGGCACCAGACAGGGCTTACTCTTGAAATTTTCGGAGACAAGGGAACCATCGTACTCATTGCGCCTGCTTCGATTCAATTTGGATCACATCAATTACGGGGTGCAGGGCCAACTGATAAAAAGCTTCATGAATTAACAATCCCTGATTCTTATTACTGGGTACCAGATTCCCTTAAAAACGATGCAGGGTTTGTTCTGAATGTCGCTCAGGCGCACAGTAAGTTTGCTAAAGATATACAAGCAGGAACATTCCTGACACCTAGTTTTGCGGATGCGGTAAAACTTCATCTACTTCTTGATGCAGTGGAAAAAGCAGCACAAACTGGACAACGTCAGTATCTCTGAATTATTGTTCGATTGTTGAGGAGCCACAACGAGTGGACTCCTCTTTTTTCATAGTGAAATATCGGGAAATTCATTCGGTGAAGGTGAGGGCAAATTCAAAAATCAATAAATATCATTTGTCGTGCTAACGGGAAACGATAAGCATCTCCGCAATTGTAAATGGCAAGGGTTCAAAACAAAGAGAGGTTTACTTTACCACCGAATGTAAAGTGTGGTTGAAGAAGTATCTCGCGAGCCGCGAGGACTCCTGCAAGGCCTTATTTGTAACCGATTCGCATCCTACAAGACGGATGGCTATTCCGACGATCAGGAGGACATTAAAACGGCTTGTTGATCGGGGAGAACTCGAAGCAAATGTATATCCACATCGCTTTCGTCATACTCAACCACTCAAATATACGCCCAACTGCGCGGGGAACGCCGGCGAGAACTCTACCGTCGTTACTTTTAGGTTTGTAGCCGCGGTTGTCTAAAGGAAGCTACTGTTCAACTAAAGGTCAGGATACTACAACTATAGTTATTTTTTGCAAAATTTGTTGAGGTGTTTGACGATTTTTGATTCGTTCGGGAATTTTCACACTGGAGACGATCGCCCATGCTGAACGCACAAAAATCAAGCCGCCCGTAGAGCGGGCGGCTATATAATCCTCATTTCGATACAGTCAATTCCGCAATTTTCTTATCGGCCTTTTCCTGTGCTTCCCGAAGCACGGTATTAATATCCTTCTTGTCGATAGCTATCCCCTTGCGCATATCCCGGATAATGGACTGTACTTCTTTGTCGGCGATATTTGCCGGGGGTGTCGGAGAGGCCGGGTATTTGAATATGGCGGCCGTATTTTTGTCCTTTAAGGCTGGAATGGCCGTGCCGAACGCCTTCTTAACCCCGTCGTCGTTCATGATCGTCACTTTGGCATTACTACTCAAAAGGATTTGCTCCTCGCGGGAAGCCATCATCTGAAGCACCTGCATCGCCTGATCCTTGTGTTTACTGGTTTTGGAGATGACTAGCCCTCCAGCAATCGCATGTCGTCCTTTGCCTACGCGGTCTTCGAACGTTGGATTTGTCACCAAGTCCCAATCGGGCGCCATACCATTCGCCTGGGCCTGTACCAGGTCGCTTAAAGTCTTACTGTACCAATCCGGAACCATCGCAACATTCTTGTCCTTTATAAAACCGTCGGGAGCATACGCGTACTTGTTCCCTGATACGAATCCAGGCATCTTGTACATTTGATCAAATACCTCTAACACCCTTTTATAAAGCGGGGTATCGATCAGCGCCTTGTTCGTCTTCGGATCGACGAACGGCTGCGAGTAGGGGCTTACCATATGATCCGGCAACCGGAGGTCGACGCCAATATATTGCACGCCATCTTGCATCCGGGTCATTTTGCGGGCCAATTCCATAACCTCAGGCCACTGCATGTCATCTTTCGGGTACGGCAAACCAAACTGGTTGAACAAATCCTTGTTGTAGAACATCGCGCCCGCACTTTGATAGTACGGCATCAACGGAAATTTCCCCGGCTCCAACCCCCGGACGGTTTGCACTGTCTGAGGATCCAGCTTGGTCAGATCAATCTGGAACTTCTTGATCAGATCAGTTAAATCCTCGGGTATCCCCAACTGCTTGAGCGGCATATACCAATCGTTGTCGAGCATAATTATGTCCGGCATATCGTTGGCCGCAATCAACTTCTCCAATGCTTCGGTTGTGCCGTTGGTTTTTGTCATTAATTCAAGGGTAATGTGAGGGTACTTTTTCTTTAACGGTTCTACGTAAAACGTCTGAAAATCCACATCGGACAAACTGACCCCATGAACTAAAAATTTCAGCGTGACGGGATCCGTCGGCACAGTGAAAGTGGATGTTGCTTCCTTTTTTCCGGAATCGTCGGACGCAGCGGAACTTGGGCTTTGGGATGAACTGCACCCCGATAAGGCCAAGGAAGCAGCGAGTGATAACGTTGTAATCGCTTTCAATGATGGGTTCACTTGAATTCTTCCTTTCGGATAAATGTTTGTTTAAATATTCGAATGATGTTGCTGCCACCGAGTCCATCGCCGGATCGGACAGTAGACCCTATGCCTTGACTACTGCAGCCAGATTGTTTTTGCTGATCGTGACAGGCTCCTTGGGCATCGTCTTCACTTCCGACCCGTACTTGCCCTTATCCGCCGCAGTCCCCTGTCCCTGGCTGCTGCCGATCACCGTCATGGCTGCCAACAGAAAGCGCAGCTGCGACCGGTACTGTACCGAAGAACACAGCAGTTCTTAATAAATAGAGAAATTGAAGAGTATATTATTTAGGCATGCAAAATGTAATCGTTTGACATGATCATATGTCCACTTTTCGATCATTTGCTTACCATGAATTAACTATACCATCTTATCCTTCATCCTGTAAATAAAGTCTTCCCTTCAATTGATTTACCCTAACATGAATGAATGGCCCGTACACGTAAAACAAGAAAAGCACCCAGAGCGAAACGCTAAACGACATACTCCGGCACAGCTTACGGATGTGATGGCGACAGTACTCGAAATTACTGAAACGAGCTATCCCTCACAATATAACGGATATGATATTTTGCCGTTGGAGGGCTCCAGTCTGGTGTTACAAGAAAATAATAAAGTATTGTATGCCCAGTATTGAGTATGATGCCGCCTGCTATGTCTTGGCACTACCTGAAGTGTTTAAGGTTGTTCCTGACAATATAGAATTTGATTGGACGAGAAGATATGATGAAGAGTATGAAGAGTTCATGCAAACAGAAGCGCTGCTATCGATGGAAGAAGGAGATAAGCAACTTGTACTCGCGGCGGACAACCTGTTCAGCGGGTTGTCTTTTTTTCTGAAGGATGGTTTAGATCACTGGATGATCAAAAGTTTGCAGTTTTCGTCCAGGCCTGCAAGATCAAAGGCGGTTTTCAATTTCCTTAATAGTGTGTCCGCTCTCACAGTCGGCCGGCGTACTGCAGAATAAATCTTAGCTGAGGTTGGCAGTTATTTCGATTATAATAGACAAAAAGTGTGCAACTATAACTGTATTTTTTTGAGGTGATTGAATGCGTTTCATTAACAAGAATATTTCTAAAGCGGCAAGTTTGTTTTATGCTACTATATTCCTCGTCATTATCTCGGCAACGGTTCTGCTCTCATATTTGAATACAACTAGAAGCTTGCAACAGGAATTGATTTTTTCCAATACAGCACTGCTTCATCAGGTTATGGAAAAAACAGAAATGATCCTTCATGAAGTGGATAAGGATGCGCTGAACTTATTACAAGAGCCGGAGGTTCGGATGTTCGCCGACGGCAATTATGCTGACAGCTTGGAGCGCTTGCAGAAGCAAAGTGACTTGATGAAGAAGCTGGAGAATATGATGAACGCGAATACCCATATTCAATCGGCCTACTTATATTCGTATGGGGAAAAGATGTATCTTTCTTCCTCTACGTCATCAACGGAGACGGCCTTCTTCGACAAGGGCTGGAGAGACAGCTTCGATCAATTTGCAGGCTATTATAGTTGGCTCGGACTTCGCAGTATAGAGGATAAAATGGCACTATATCCGGCAAGAAAGCAAGTGCTGACCCTGGTTCGCTCTTATCCGGTGATTAGCAGCCCTACCTTTCGTAAGGGGGCTTTGATCATCAATATCGACGAGAGCATGCTTTACAACTTAAATGATGGTGTTAGAAGACTAGGCCAATCCTTTATTCTCGATGAGAATGGGCAAGTCTTGTCCCATTCTGATAAACAAATGCTAGGCCAAAATATTAGTACCAAGAATGAAATCATCAAAATAATGAACAGCGGCGGGGCGGGGAGCTTCGAAGAAACGATAGATGGGACCCAAAATCTGGTGTTCTTTGCTTCGTCTGGGTACACAGGCTGGAAATATATCAGCGTCATCCCAAGTCTGCAGTTGAACCGGGAATTACTTACGGTTCGCAATTGGCTTATGTTGATCGCTTTCGTCATGTTTGTAGTGGCACTTGCCGCGGTGTTTTTGGTCAATACAGTCACGTACCGGCCCTTCGAGAGCTTTGTCCGCTCGATCAATAAACAGCTGAATTCACGCAAGGGACCGGATTCGGAGCTTCAAGTGAAGGAACGCGATGTGAACCTCGAGACGGCTGAAGGGTTATTCGATAGCTTTCTACTAGAGCATGACCACATGCAGCGTCAAGTAAGGCAGAACATACCGGTGATGAAATGGAGACTTATCTCCGATATGCTGATGGGGTATAGGACCCGATTTATAGAGGTTAAGCCTCATTTGGAATGGCTTGATATCCAGCTTCATCCAGCTCATTTTATCGTGATGTCAGCAGAATTTGATCATAAGGCTCAAATTTCTTCCAAAGATTTGCCGCTTTATGCTTATGCCTTGTGCAATGTGGCTGATGAGCTGATCCATGCCGAGAATAAGGGAACAGCTGTTGAAATGATTGATGGCAGGGTGGTCATTATCATCAGCTTTGAGAAGGCGGAGCAGCAATCCAACATGCTGACAGCCTTAACCATTGCTGATTTGATCAAGACCTTCGTACAGGAGCAATTCAAGCAGACGATTACGATAGGAGTTGGCCGGCAGTATGAGCTGCTGGAGGATCTCCACAAGTCTTATCGTGAAGCGCTAGAAGCACTTCAATATCGGTTGCTGCTTGGAGCAAACCACGTGATCTCTATTGAGGATATAGAAGATTACAGTCGGCAGCAATTTTACCGTTTATTCGATATGGCGGATGCGGTGCTTGACTCGGTGAAGGCTGTGGATGATGGAGGGGTAACCAAGAAGCTGGAGCTGTTATTCCAGCAGGCCCTTCAGGAGAGTGTTCCTCCGAAACTGCTGATGCAGATATGTATGCAGCTGGTCCTTCGGTCACTGAAGATCGGTTCAGATATCGGTCTGGACGTCGAGTCATTGATTGGCGGAGACGTTAAGCTATATGAAAAAATTGAGGCTGCTGAAAATGCAAATGAGCTTAAACGGGATATTACCGGCTACTTCAAACAACTCCTCGACCGAATCGTTGAGAAGCGAAGCCATCGCGGCAGCAATGAGACGGTAGAGCATATGTTAGCGTTTATTTCAAAGCATTACATGAGAAGCGATCTTTCCATGAATATGATTGCGGATACATTCCAGCTGAGTGTGCCTTATATCAGTAAAATATTTAAGGATTATACGGAAAGTAATTTTACCGACCATCTGATTCAATTGCGGATCAACAAGGCGAAGCAGCTCCTGGAGAAAGGCAACGCCAAGGTTGGGAATATTGCAGAGCAAGTTGGCTACTCGAACTCACACAGCTTCATCCGTATTTTTAAAAAAGTAACAGGCTTGACCCCTGGAGAATATCGTGAACAGTTGATTTTGGAGCGCAGTAGAACAAACATCCATGGTATTAACAAAGGTAACCCCATGAATAATGATCAATAGTCAATATTATGAACAAGTGAACATTTGCAAACACCCCTGTAGGAGGTAGGATATGGACATCACAGAATGTTGAAATTGAGGAGTGGTTCCTATGAGCGAGAAGTTGGCGGCGGCGCATGCGTCACCCCATCCATCGTCTCACGCTTTGCCCCGACCGAAGGCGAATGGGCTGAGGAAATGCATCAAACGGGACAAATATTTGTATCTAATGCTGATCCCGATCGTTGCTTATTACCTTATTTTTAAGTATGCGCCGATGCTCGGGGAAGTCATTGCCTTCAAGAATTACCGGTTTGCCGATGGCATCTTGGGTAGCGAATGGGTGGGTTTGAAGCATTTTCGGAAGCTGCTCAGCAGTCCTGATTTTTTCAATATTCTGCGTAATACCTTGCTTCTAAATGTATATAGCGTCGTATTCGGGTTCCCGGTGCCGATCCTTCTCGCACTGCTGCTTAACGAGGTAAGAAACGAAGGGTTCAAGCGGATAATTCAAAATTTGCTCTATGTGCCACATTTCATCTCATGGGTGGTGCTTGGCGGAATCATCAACACGCTGCTTAGTCCTAGCACGGGAGTCGTTAATTTCGTATTGCACCATGGATTTGGAATGGAGCCGATCTACTTCCTGGCCAACCCGTTTTGGTGGCCTGTGATGTTTGTTTTGTCGGGTATCTGGCATAGCGCCGGCTGGAATACGATTCTTTATATGGCGGCGATCACGGGCATCGACCCCCAGCTCTATGAAGCAGCCCGTATGGATGGCGCAGGCCGATTAAGCCAAATTTGGCATATCACACTGCCAGGAATCCGCAGTACCATTGCGGTCTTGCTCATCTTGCGCATGGGCTACATGATGGATATCGGCTTTGAGCAAATTTTTGTACTGCAAAATACTGCGGTACTGGAAGTTGCAGATGTCATCAGCACCTATGTATATCGGATGGGACTTCAACATGTGCAATACAGCTACACAACCGCTCTGGGCTTGTTTCAATCGGTCATCGGTCTGATCCTTGTTATCTCTATGAACCGGATAGTTAAGCTGCTCGGTGAAAGAGGCTTATGGTGAGGAGATTAGACAGATGATGGGACAAACAAGCTTATCCAACCGGATATTTCACAGTATGAATGCCATACTACTCGGCTTTATTGGTTTAATTACGCTATTTCCGTTCCTGAATGTGATTGCCAATTCGCTAAGCGGCAGTCGGGCACTTGCGTCGGGCGAGGTCTTTCTGTGGCCGGTAGACTGGACCTTTGAAGGGTTCCACAATCTGATCGAGGATGGACAACTGTTCATTGGCATGCGCAATACGATCACGATTACAATGATTGGAACATGCCTCAACTTGATCGCCACTATGCTGGCAGCTTATCCGTTATCCCGGGGACGGCTGCGCGGACGGAATGCTCTTCTCATGGGGATTACCTTCACGATGATCTTCAGCGGGGGCATCATCCCGAATTTCATTCTAATAAAATCGCTAGGCTTGATGAACAGTTATTGGGCTTTATGGCTTCCAAACTTGATTAGCACCTACAACATGTTCGTCATGAAATCGTTCTATGAAGGTCTCCCCGTTGAACTGGAGGAATCGGCAGTCATGGACGGAGCCAATGATTTTCAGATATTGGGACGAATCATTATTCCTTTGTCCATGCCCATTCTGGCAGCCCTTGGCCTATTCTACGCTGTCAGCTGGTGGAACGCTTACTTCAATGTCTTAATGTACATAACCAGCTCCACCAAGCTTTCCCTCATGATGGTGTTGTACCAGAAGATGAACAATGTTAGTGAAACCTTGCTAACTATAGGGGGCTCGGAGGGAGCTATGGACAGCCAGAATCTGACGCCGGAGGGCATCCGGGCTGCGGCAATCGTAACAGCAACGGCACCCATTCTGATGGTTTATCCTTTCTTACAAAAGTATTTTATCAAAGGTGTTCTTATTGGCTCCGTTAAAGGTTAATTACATAATCATGGTATCGATAAGACGAAGTCTTATGATATATAGTTTGATGGATTCAGGAGGTCAAGTACATGCGCTTCAGACAGAAAAAAAAGGTTGTTTCAGCGGGTTTGGCCATTGCACTCGGAATGGCAGGAATGTTGTCCGCATGCGATGAGAAGAAGGAGTCTGCAACTGCGCAGGAAGGAGTTAATGAAACCGATAAGTATGCCAAGCTGCCAAAAGAAATCAGCATCTCCATGTTTGACCGGGGGCGCGTTCCGGCAGAGGAAGGATCCTACGAGCAAAACCGATGGACCAAATGGATGAACGAAAATTCAGGCGTTAAAGTTAAATGGGTGCCGGTACCCCGCAGTACGGCGCAGCAGAAGCTCAATACGCTGGTCGCTGCCAACGAGGCGCCGGACTTGATATGGGAATTTGATCGCAATTATATCGCCTTGCTGGCCTCCCAAGGAGCGATTCAGCCGATTGACTCCTATATCGAGAAATACAGCACATCCTACAAGAAATACTTAAACGAGCATCCCGAACTGAAGCCCTATCTTACCATTGATGGAAAGATGTATGCGGTTTCTTCCAAACGCGGCATCGATACGATTGCCAACCAAGGCATATGGATTCGCAAGGATTGGCTTGATAAGCTGGGCCTGGCGATGCCGAAGACGGATGAGGAGCTTATGAGCGTTGCCAAGTCATTTGTTGAGAAGGATCCAGACGGCAATGGCAAGAACGATACGCTAGGATTTGCCTTTAACAGCCAATTCAAGAGCTATCCTTCGGCTATGAACGCATCCAGACCTGATACATGGTATACGGATAATGGGAAGATGCAGCTCGGGCGCTTGACGGACCGTTACAAGGATACTCTGGCCATGGCCAAAAAGATGTATGACAACGGCATGGTCGATAAGGAGTATATAACGGATAAAAGCTATCAGCGGGAGCGCCAGCTCTGGGTAACCGGCAAGGCAGGCATCTATCTGGGATCGTGGAGCATGGATTCCGAATACCGCGATTTGAAGATGAATGTGCCGGGTGCACAGCCTGTGCCTATGGAATCGGTCTCGACCAAATATGGAAAGTTCGGGTTACTCCAGGAAGCTCCAGCTTCGATGCTGATTGCATTCAATAAAAATATGAAAAATCCAAAGGCTGCAGTGGAGTTTCTTGATTGGATGGTCGATAAGGGGTGGTTTACGTTAAAGTTCGGCATTGAAGGAATTCATTACAAAAAGACCAGCGATAGCATACAAGCGATTGACGGTGAAAAGAACAAGAAAGAGCTGGATTACGCTTACGAGTACCCGATTGTCAATCAGTGGAATCCAAAGGTGGAGGATATTGTGAAAATGGCTGCAAGTGATCCGGTATCCCAGGAATATGCCAAGCTGAAGGCTCTCGGTCTGGAAACCGCAATGAAGAACAAGTTCAGAAGTGACATTCCATATGCGCCTTCCTTCCCTGAATTGGGCCAATTTCTTGCTGAATTCACCCCTAAAGCCGATGAGATCGACAATAAGGTGATTATGGGCGGCCCACAGTATACACCTGAATGGGGAGCGGCCGAGCTGCAAAAGGAATGGAAGCGTCTAAACGGCGAAAGCGTCTGGAAGCAAGTGCAGGATTGGTATGACAAAAATAAAACTAGCTTCAAATAACGATTAGGAGGTAATTCCAATGTTAAAACGTATGTTCATGGGGGGCATCCCCGTATTCATGGTGCTTGGATTGACTGCATGCGGCTCGGAGCCCGTCGTTGAGAAGAAGGCGGTTAGCGATGCCAGTAAGCAGCAGGAGAGCAAGCAAGACCCGGTTACCTTAAAGCTGTATACCTACCAAAATTTCACCAATGAGGAAATGTTCAATGATTACATCGTTGAACCGCTGAAGAAAAAATATCCGTACATTACGGTACAATTGATTCGTTCGCAAGCCGGAGGAATGACGATCCCGGATATGCTCGCTGCCGGTGATACTCCTGACTTGATCAATGGCTGGCAGGCCGAAATTAAGACGTTGGAAAATTATCATTTAGTCGGGGATATGGCTCCTCTTGTGAAGCAGAACAATCTCGATCTAGGGAGGTTTGAACCGGTTGCGATTGACGCAGTCAAAGCCTTATCGGACAAGGGAGAGCTATATGGGATACCGTACAACCAGCAATTTAATGCACTCTATTATAATAAAGACATTTTCGATAAATTCGGCGTCCCCTATCCGAAGGATGGCATGACTTGGGAAGAAGCGATTGAGCTAGGAAAGAAAGTGTCGCATCAGGAGAACGGGATCCAATATCGCGGTCTTGCCTACGAGCATATTTCCCGGCTGTCGTCTTCGCTTTCACCGAATATTGTTGACCCGAAGACCCAAAAAGCGAATGTGAATAATGATGCTTGGCGCAAGGTGTTCCAGCTGGGCAAAGATATTATATCCATCCCGAATAATATGCCGCCGAAGGTGGATGCGGGCGACACGGATGCCTTCTGGAAAACGAAAACGATCGCGATGTACGCGACAATCAATATGCTGGAGAGCACGAAGGACACGATGGAAAAAGGGTTGAATCTGGGTGTGGCTCAATATCCGAGCTATAAGGAATTGCCGAACACCTACGGCTACCTGGATGCCCACTTTATCGTGGTGACCCCGCAAAGCAAAAACAAGGATGCAGCCATGAAGGTCGTTGAAGTAATGACCTCCGATGAAGTACAGTTGAAGATCGCAAGAAAGTATGGAAAGACGTCGCCGCTTAAAAACCCAGAGATGAAGAAGCAACTTGCAGCCGATATGACCCACATGAAAGGCATTGATCTCCAACCGATTTTTAAAAGCAAGCCGGCAGCTGGAATGAATTTCTCGAAGTATTACGTGGAATCTCGGAAAAAATTAATGAGCGAGTATTTGAATTTCGCTAATGGTTCAGCGGATATGAACACGGCTCTGCGCAATGCGGAGGAAGCAATCAACAAGTATATCTCAACAGAACAAGCAAAGGAAAAATAAAGGACGGCCAAGGAGGTGTCTGAGGTTGGAAACGTTGAAAATATGGAAGCGCTTCCAACCTGATTTTTAATTAAGGGAGGGAATCGATTTGTTCAGATTTAAACGTAGCACCGCTCGAATCGGGCTATTTTTCACAATGGCTTTATGGGTTACGTGCTTATGCTTTTCTCTCACGGCACGCGCGGCACCTGCTATCGTTGTTCTTAAAGGGCAAGGGACCAACCCGCTCCACGATTTCGGTACCGCTGTCGGTATTTCCGGCAGCAACAAATATATCGAAGCGGATTTCGACGGCGATGGAGATACGGATTTGGCGAACCGGAACGCAGGCAATACGGGAATCCAATTTTGGAGAAATAACGGAAACGCTACCTTCACGGAGCTTACGGGGGCAAGCAATCCTTTCAAGGATGTGGCATTCTCAGCTGTTGTCTCGAATTTTAGCGAGCTTTACTTGCTGAAGGGCGATTTCGACGGTGATGGGGATGTGGATGTGTTTAATGTAAGTCATGAAGGAGTACCCGCATTGTACCGTAATGACGGTGGGAGCTTTACGGTTCTTCAAGGTGCGGGGGTCAATCCGCTGCATGCCTTCGGTACGGCCCTTGGAGGTGGGAGCTTCAAGGCTATTGCTGCCGACTTGGACGGTGACGGAGATACGGATCTGGTAAACCGCAATACAACCTCAACTGGCTTGCAGTATTGGCAAAATAAAGGTGATGGAACGTTCACTCCATTATCTGGAGCCAGCAATCCTCTCTCAACAGTAACCTTCTCATCCAATATTAATTATTTTACAACGCTGAATGTCGCTGCCGGTGATTTCGATGGTGACGGCGATATGGATATTTTCAACAACAACCACGGTGGCACGCCAGCCATGTATCGTAATGAAGGAAGCAGCTTTACCGTACTGCAAGGCGACGGGACGAATCCGCTCCATGCTTTTGGAACGGCCTTAGGAACAACAACAGGCAAGTTCGTTGCAGGGGACTTTAACGGCGATGGCCTAGTGGATTTAATTAACCGCAATTCATTGAACATAGGGATTCAGTTCTGGAAAAATAACGGAGACGGCACCTTCTCAGAGCAGACGGGGGACAGCAATCCTTTCAGCAGCGTGTCATTTACAGCCAATGTCAATTATTTTTATGCGCCATTTCTCGGCGTAGGCGACTTTGATGGCGATGGCGATACGGATATCGTGAATGTGAATCACGGCGGTACTCCAGCCCTCTACCAGCAGGGTGGATCGCCACTAAGTCTTACCGGCTCCCTTCCAGTTGATAATGAAGCCTCCTTCATGTCGAGCGATGAGATCGTGCTGACTTTTGACGGAATCGTTGCTAATGGGGGGCCAGGGGTGATTGAGATTCGCAAAAGCAATGATGACTCTCTTATAGAGTCGATCCCAGGAAATTCATCCAAGGTTTCTGGTTTTGGTACGAATGTTATTACCATTCAGCACACGGCAGAGTTGCAGAATAATACAGGCTACTACATGTTAATTGGTAGAAGGACATTCTTTAACACGGATGGGCAATCTTATATGGGAATTTCAAATCCAGCGCAGCTCAACTTTACAGCACGAGTCAATACGGTTCAATCCTACCCTGTCAGACCAGGCATCGCGACCAGTGATTCATATACCCTACTGATTAATGGACAGAACGTATTCGTGGAGAAGTTTGGGGATGTAAGTATGGCACGGTTTGCCTTTGAGGAAACCGCCAACATAACGGTCACAGCCAGCGAAGCGATCGCTTCCTTCGAAATCAGCCCCAAGAGCTATCAAATTCAAGAGAGTAGCAACGGCAACAGTCTATCGTTTGCGATCGACCGCCCAAGAACCTTAATTGTAAGTGTCAACAATCTGGAGAAGCTGCTTCTATTTGCAGACGGTACGGAAACGAATGTGCCCCAGCTTCAAGATGCGAATGTCATTAATCTCGCTACCTACTTGCCTGTGAACCGTAATCCAGAAGAGGCGGTAACCGATTACCTTCAACAAGCGATCAATGATACATCTGCAATGAACAATGGGGCGGGCGGAATACTGTTCGTGCCTGACGGGAAGTACATGACAACGCAGCTCAAGCTCAAGAGCAATGTGCACATGTACCTGCAAAGCGGGGCATGGATCAAGGCCATACCTGATTCCAGCGTGGCCAACTATCCACTCCAAAATGGCTCGGACTCGTCTTTCATCTTCATTCAGAATGCCAGTCATGTGAAAATAAGTGGTCGAGGCATCATTGACGGTAATGGGATGGCGATGAAGACGCTAAACAGTAATGAGAATATTAAGCTCCTGCGGACTGCTAATGTAACGGATCTGCGGATCGAAGATATTTATTTTCTGGATTCGGCAAGATGGACGCTTCACCTCCTGTATGCTCAAGACGTTGTATTGAACCATATAAAGATAGTTAACGATTTGCGTGGCGGTCCAGATCCGGCGAATACCAGTTTGCTGCTTCCGACCGTAACAAATACGGATGGCGTGGATATCGATGCTTCACAGAATAGCACGGATGAGACCGGGATTCAAACGGTAACGAAATGGAATCCGCTAGGCTGGAAAATATCGACGGGCATCGTCGGAGGCGGCACCGTTTCCTACGGATATGACATTTATGGGCGTATGACATCGACCACGAATGCGCTGAACCATACAACCAGCTACGAATACGATCACTGGAACCGGCTCATTGCCACCAACTATCCGGATTCCGGAGTAGCTCGCATCGCTTACGACGATATAGCTCATACCCAGACGGCAACGGATCCGGAAGGCAATCAAACGAAAGAAACCTATGATTTATTAAACCGGGTGTCGAAGAAGGAATGGCTGAAACCGACCGGCGCGATCACGCTAGGAAGCCTTGCTTATGATTACGCAGGCAACCTCCTTACCTCGACAGACGGACGGAACAATCTGACGACATACACGTATGGGGTATTTGGCCGGCTGCTTTCCCTGAAGGATGCCAAAAACAACATCACGAACTACAGCTACAACTATGCGGACAAGCTGACCCAAATCCAGTATCCGGACCTGAAGGTATTGCAGAAACAATACGACGAGTTGGGGAGACAGATCCGGAAGATCGATCCAACAGGATCCGCCGAGAAATATTACTATGACGCGAGCGGCAATCTGGCAACCTATGTAGACCGGAAAAATCAGACGATTACGAATGTGTATAATTCGCGTAATTGGCTGACCCAGAATGCATCTGCCCAGGAAACGATATCCTATGAATACGACGCCGCGGGACGCCGAACCCAAATGACCGATCTTACGGGAGTAACAATGTACTTGTACAATACATTGGGTCAATTGCAAACAGTGACCTACCCGGATAACAAATCCATCTCGTATGCATACGATCTCCAGGGCAACCGCACCCAAATGACGGATCCGTTTGGCAACCCGACGGTATATGGTTACGACGCAAAAAATCGTTTGAGCAATGTGGGACCGTTCTGGAATGACTGGGATGTGAGCTACACTTACAAAAAGAACGATTTATTGTCCGGCAGCACGTTAAGAAGTAACATCAGCAACACCTATACGTATGACGGAGCGAACTTGACGGCGTTGTCCTATATTCGAGCCGGGAATACATTAAATCCGTTTGCTTACAGCTACGGCTACGACAATAATGCAAATCAAATGAGCAAGACGGAAAACGGCGCATCGTATACGTTTTCCTACGATCCGATAAACCGTATCGAGACGTCGAGTCAGTTTGACGAGCAATATACGTATGATGTGCGCGGAAACCGTCAATCGTTGCAAAGCGATAACGTACTTGTTATCAACAGCGGAGCCAATTATACTTACGATGATCGGAACAGGCTCACTCAAGTTACGATAGGCGACGGTAGAACCATCACCTATATCTATAACGGCGATGGATTGTTGTATGAGCGTACGGAGAACGGGCAAACGACGCGGTATTATTACGACGGCGCGAACATGATCGCCGAAGGGAACGTGTCCGGCGGCGGTTCGAACTTAAAATCAAGGTATGTACGAGGAGCAGGACTCGTTGCTAGAGTAGATGCTGGCGGCATGAAGACGTACTATATGACCAACGGCCATGGAGATATTGTAGGTCTTACAGATAGTAACGGGAATATTTTGAATCAGTATTCGTATGATATCTGGGGCAATCCATTGGCAACGCAAGAGCAAGTCCAGCAACCATTCCGCTACAGCGGCGAGTTTTGGGACAACAGTACGAACTTGCAATATCTCAGAGCAAGATGGTACGATCCGAGTGTAGGGCGGTTTATTAGTGAGGATACGTACGAAGGAGATCGGATTAACCCCCTGAGTTTGGACACAAGCTCACTCTTACTCATCTAGGCTTAGTTTTTCAAGTTATACACGTACTTCTTTAATTGGGATCGGTTTAATCCGGTTCTGATGGTAGAATTGG
>NZ_CAJVCE010000051.1 GCF_910594985.1 Paenibacillus allorhizosphaerae | reverse complement strand
CGCAGGTCCCATCAAGCGTGGGCAAAGCAGAAATTGGGCTTACCGAGGGGAAAAGAACTCAGACCGAACTAGCTCAATTAACATAGGATAGAGTGGGAGCCGCCAACCTCCATGTTAGTGATATACCCCGAAAAATAGACGGCTGTACTAGTAGCCGTCTATTTTCCCATGCACCTTTAAAGGCTACCGCTATCCATGAGAACATTCCCGGCCTGAGAGTCATTTTACATCTTCACAAATTAACTGAGTTTGTACATATGTCCTGCTCGGCGTTGAACTAACGGGAGACGATAGCGTGGAGCTGCTAAAGGACAGCTCCTTCTTGATGTTCATTGAAGTAACGGGCAGGATAACGTGGAAATTATTCCCATTTTGTGCAAAGTAAGATAAACTCACTTAAGACAAGGATTATTCTAATGGAGGACGAAGTTGTGGAAGTCAGACAAATGGCAACAGCATTTTTAATTAATCAAGAGCACGTTTTAATGATGAAGAAAGATCGAAGCAAGCTATTTAATTTCGAATTTTGGGGAGGTATTGGTGGGCATCTCGAGTATGAAGAACTGAACTTCCCGATGAAGGCAAGCTATAGGGAGATTGAAGAGGAGACCGGCTTTAAGGAGAACGAAATAGAAAACTTTTCACTTAAGTACATCCTAATAGAAAATAGTGACGGTGAAATCAGGCAACAATACGTTTATTTTGGAAAGACAACACATAGAAATTTTATTCCTTCTGACGAGGGAGAATTGTTTTGGATTCATAAAAATGAACTATTAAATCTAAAAACTTCAAAAGCTATCAGGTTTACAATCCAACATTACTTAGATAATCCTGCACAAACTGATATTTGTGTAGGAACGGTTACGGTTAATAACGAACAAGTTCCACATATCCAATGGTCTCCTGTTAAGCAGACATCCACCTTCTAGATAAATTACTTTCATTGTGTAGCCTTGGAGATTGAGCTAACTGAGAACGATAGTGTGAAGCTGCTATGCTTATTGAAGTAACTGGCAGATTAGTGCAAGATAACTGAATAATTTAGAAAGGATATATGAATATTTCAGCAAAATAGGATAGATAAAGAAATAAATATTGATAAATAGGAGGCAAGTAAATGTCTGACTCTTGGAAGCCAAAAGGATATTCAAGTGTTTCACCCTATTAGTGGTGCCGAGTGCACAGAGTGTAATAAATTTTTTGCAGGAAGCTTTCGAAGCAAACGTACTAAGACGATTTTATAGACCAGATGGTTCTTTTATGCATGTTGAACTGCAAATTGAGGATACGGTTGTAATGCTTGGAGATGCCACAAATACCTGGAGCGCAACTGTTGCTCAATTACATATTTATGTACAGGATGTTATAGGTACATATCAGCGTGCAATTCATGCAGGTGGTATATCAGTCTTGGAACCGTCTCGCAAAGAAGGAGATCCTGATAGACGTGCAGGGGTGAAGGATCCTGCTGGAAACACGTGGTGGATTGCAACGCAAGAGGCATAGTACTAAAACTAGTTGTAGCCTTATGCTAAACAATAAAAGCTGTGGAATTGGTAACTTCGTTACGTTAACGGGTACGATAGCTCAACACAATCATCATGAGGCCGCCGTAGGTGATCGGGCGGCCTCATTAAGCTAAAGGGCAGTATAACGTGGAAGCCAACAGGATTTTGAAGGAGGAAAATAAGCCTTAATGTAGAATCTCAAAATGATTCTTTTGAAGCGAGGAGACTTATGTTTGTGAAGCTTTTTACAAAAGAAGTAAAGAATTTGGTAGTCGATAATTATCCGTTTCTATGTGTAATCGATCAAAGCCCGAAGAATGAGTTTAGCCTCAAAGAAATATAAATGGCTTTTATGCGAGAACCATCATGGAATTGTGTGTCTTTCTGGCAAGGAAATTATTGATAAAATGAAACGATTTGTAGATGAGAATATTGAAATGATAATCAGATGAATGTGATATCAAAAAGTCTCGTCACGTTTCGGTCACACGGCTTGATTCGTTAACGGTGAACGATAGTAATAATCGCCTCATGTGTGGCAGTAGCAATAACTGCTGAGACGACTCCCTAAATCAAAAACGGAGCCCGTCGGCTAGGCTGTATGCTCCGTTCCTGTATTATCCCGTTGAGGGGCAAGTGCCAAACGCGCTATCGTATAAAAAAATCGGCCCGATTCATAAATATTCCTTCAATCTTCTCAATTATGGGCCCGCTTTCCTCGGATGTGCGTTTCACCTCGATCCATTCCGGGTCTTGTAGAAACGCACCCCACAGCCGTTGCCGTTCCTCCATATCCTTATATTCCATCACGTAATATAACTTCGGAAGCCCCGTCTGATCGATCCAGAAATCGTACACCTTCAGTTCCAACCGCTCGAAAATACCAAGTGTATGCTGGCTGAAACGTTGCAGAATCGCTTCCATTCTCCCCTCATGCATGGTATAAATGCGCAACTCGTAAAGCATGCCCATTCCCTCGCTTTCTGTAAATCGTAGAGTTTTTTCGTTGATCGTTGCCTATTCTCAGTACTATTTTGCCATAATCTTCGATTCTGGGCATAACTTCCTCCTTCTCTGATTCCAGATTTAAAAAAAATTGCCGAAAGGAAGGAGTTTTTAATTAGCTCAGCTCTTCGCTCAACTAACGGGCAGGATACTGAATGGTAGAAACCCGTATCCAGCAACTAATGCCAGTCTAAAACTTTATTTTCCGTAGACAGTAATATCGCCGTTTCCGATGTCTTCCTCCAGCCATTCCGCAATGCTGCGTTTCAATCGTTCGCGGTTGATTTCAAGCATCTTGAATGCACTCCTCCAAATGGCCTTCCTCCAGCCGGTAGACGATATGCTTCACCCAGCCGTCGCTTCGCTGCGGATAATCCTCGCGGAAATGGCCGCCGCGGCTTTCCCGGCGCAGCAGCGCCGCTTTCGTAGTTAGCATTGCACAGATGAGCAAATTGGCAAATTCATACTCCTCGCGCTTCATCAAAGCATATTCGAAGAAGGCCGACTGCCGCTTGAGCTCGACCAGCCCTCTTTGCAGCCCTGCGGCGTCGCGCTTCATTCCCGCTTGGCGAAGCATGACTTTCTGCAGCTTGAGCTTTTTCTCGACGACCGCTTGCTGCGGCGGCTCCTTCCGGTGAACCGCAACCTGCAATTCACTCGGCGTACGGTTCAGCGGCGGCAGCTCGGCGATCCGTTCGATGATGTGGCGGCCGAAGACGATCGCTTCCGACAGCGAGTTGCTCGCCAGCCGATTGGCGCCGTGAACACCTGTCGAGGATACTTCGCCACAAGCAAATAGCCGCTTGACGGCTGTTTCCCCGTTCAGGTCCGTTTTCACGCCGCCCATCATATAATGCGCCGCAGGAGCGACCGGAATCCAGTCCGTCGTCAAATCGAGCCCATACCGCAGGCAAAACTCATAGATTGTAGGAAACCGGTGCTTGATCAGTTCTTCGGTTTCATGCGTAATATCGATGTAAACAAACGAGACCTTTGTCTCTTCCATCTCGGTTAAGACCGCGCGGGCGACGATATCGCGGGGGGCCAATTCCAGCTGCGGATGATATTTATCCATAAATCGCTCGCCTTTGATGTTCCGCAGAATCGCTCCTTCCCCACGGACAGCCTCGGAAATGAGAAAGCGCGGTGCGCCTGGGTAACACAATGCCGTCGGATGGAACTGAATGAACTCGACGTCCCGGATTTCCGCACCAGCACGAAGCGCGATGGCGATGCCGTCCCCTGTGGCGATGTCGGGATTCGTCGTATACCGGTACAGTTGGCCTGCTCCTCCGGAGCATAGAATCGTCGCATCTGCTTCCACGAACACGCGCTGCCCGTCCGGCTTCTGTACGAGCGCCCCGCGGCACTCCCCGTCCTGAGTAATCAAGTCGATAACATAATGGTCGTCCCACAGCTCGATGTTCGGATCCTGTTTCGTCCGTTCCGACAGCGAACGCACAATCTCCGCACCCGTCGCATCCCCATGTGCATGCAAAATGCGGCGATGGCTGTGAGCGCCTTCTTTAGTCAGCGCCAGCTCGCCGTTCTCGATGTCGAACTGAGTCCCCATCCGAATCAGGTCCTTGACGCCGTCGGGGCCCTCATGCACGAGCACATTGACCGCTTGTTCGTCGCAAAGTCCCGCACCCGCCACCAAGGTGTCCTGCATATGATACTCCGGCGAATCTTCGTCGGAGATGACAGCCGCGATGCCTCCCTGCGAAAAACGGGTATTGCTGTCGAGCAGCGACTTCTTCGTAATCATGATTACTTTCTTCGTATCACTAGCCTTAATCGCGGTGAACAGCCCTGCGATCCCGGCTCCGATGACGATGACGTCCGTCCGGACGCGGGGAAGCCGCTGCAAATCGAAATCGACCAAATACCGAGGAAACATCGTAACCACACCTTTTAGTTCAATTGGGAATTACATATTCTAAGGCTCCAAAAAACCCTTCTCAACTGCATCATTAACAATATTTTCAATATAACTCCACAGGATGGTAGAACTGTTCTCAATTCTTCTATTTCTTGATAATACTTTTTCTCTTGAGACACCTAACTTTTTCCATTGTAGGCCACTTCATGGCGAATGTGCAGTTGCTCGTGAAGGGTGTCCGCTAGGTTTCGGTAAAACAACTTCTTCCGCTCAAGAGTACGCCCTTGTTGGGATATCTGAATTGTATCAAGGAAAATGCGTGTGCTAGAATGGTAGCGAGTTCGTGTTAGGTGTTCGTGTTGGTTCGTGCGGCGGCAGCCGCCATTCGAAACGGGAGGCGGAAAAGATGCCGGAGAAGAGCGATTATCGGGAATGGCCGGAGGAAATGATTCTGCCGAAAAGATTCTTCCGTTTCGTGAAGTTGATGAGGATTGTTGTTCGGGGATGTTGATTTTGTTTCGCGGTGGTCCACCTGGGATTCCTCCATTCATGTATACTTGCTCTTTAGCATGCACACGAAAAGGCAGGTGGCTCAAAAATCTTAGTTCAACTAAATTCGCCAAGGTACTGGGCGTTATTTCAAGCTGTGATATTCAGTATTCTCCCGATACTCTTTAAGCTCGTGAACCATTCCCAAATAGGAAGGCAATACTTCGTTTTTTGGAATGATGGCCCATACCGATCTTTTATTTAATGGTTTAAAAGGACGGTAAGTTGTAATCAGATGCTTAGCCGCTGGAAAGTAATGCAGGATTGCCTCCCGTAGGCCTTTATGTACCATTGGTTCGTAATTCAAGTGGAATTCAAAGTAATCAAATTCTGGATACGTGGTGACCCAGCGTCCTGTTACTGGGCCAGACTCGCCCGGAAAGAGTTCCTGAGAGTCCGTGATTACATATCCACGGACAGTCTTTACCTTTGATCTTTCTTCGGAAAGACTTTGTAAATGAATTCGTTCCGAAACCCCTGCATGAAAATACTCGGGTGATTCACGATATGAGTTTGGATCTGGATCCAGATTATTGATGAGTTGCCATGGGTGATTAAAAAGGACACTGAGCTGGAAGGGCCGCGGCCAAACAGGCATACTAGATTTATTAAACAGGTTACTAACAGCGCCGTCTGAAAGATCTAAGAATGCCTCCACATCTACTTGCTTAAGATTATATAGTTTTAAACATAATTTCCTTCTGAAATTAAGATCAGGATCACTCAACAATGTTTCCCAATGAGTGATCGAGCTTTGGAGAATAAGCAGTTCATAGTAATAAAGGTTAAGAATTTCAACTCGTGCCTTAACCAATTCAGACTCTTTGGTATTTTTGTTCTGAATACTATCTAAGTAGCTATTATATAGCCGGAATGTCTCGTCGCGGTTCATCTTATATGAGGCTTGATTAAAAGTCATAGAATCATCACCAATATCCATGATATCGCAGTTTTGGAAGCACTATAGAAAGTCTTAGTCCAACTAAGGCTTTGTGAGTAAACCGAATAATTGAATAAACTGGGTACTATTAGGAGGAACCTCCAGATTGAATAAACTACTAATTTGGAAAATTGTATTTTTAAAATGCAATAAAAAAACACTCTGTACCCAAAGGCAACATAGTGCTTCGTCTCAATATTTATACCGCTCCAAGATCTTATATGTCGGTCAGAGGGCATTCTTCTAGTGTCATATTTTTATCTCCTGGGATCACTTAAAACCGTTTACAAAAAACGGTACTAATCCCATTCCTCTAATTCAAATAATGTTCACGTGCCACCCTTTATATAACTACCATTAGATACCATATGGAAGGCACGGATCCTCTGAATGTCTGATTATAATCAACGCCTAAGAAAGTAATCAGACATCACTTCATAATAAGCCATGTGTGACAGTGGTACATGACTAACATCGCATATGGGATGCGTCTTTATCGACCGAGAGTCGTTCACCACCCAGGGGATCGGGTTCGAGCAGGGGGAGAGAGATGCCCGTACTTATGTTATACTTCCCTTTCTATAATTTAGCAACTATTTAACGTGACAAAGATCAAAGGGAAAACTTTAGAAGTTGAAAGGAGATTTGTTATGAGAGAACACGCATTGCTGCGAATCCAATTATTAAAAGCATTATTAGAATTGGAAGAGAAGTTAATGGAAGACTGTGGAAATCAATCGAAAGCTGTAGCTTATGCAAGCCAGGTCGAAGATGTTGCTCATCGACAAGAAAATGGTCAATTAAAAGCTGTATTCTCAGTAGCGGAATTATCTGATTACCTGGGTGTCTCGGCAGATTGTATATATACCATGGTTCGTGAGAACCAAGTTCCTTACGTAAGGATACGAAGAAGGATTTTATTTCATAGACAGGCAATTGATTCCTGGATTCAGAGTTCAGCATTTAACAAGTGATCTTTCTCGTATGTCAGTGAATTAACTTACTAAACGTAAACGGTATAAAAACACCTGCGCTAAGGGCGCATTTTTTTTTATATTTTCAGATGGGGTCAATGTCATATCAATCGTTTTCTTTCTACTAAAAATGAATAGATTCACGTTTTATTGGTGAAAATAGGAGAGAAAAGATTTTATACGATTAGGAGGGGATTACTATGAGTGAGGTAAAGACTAAGTATGAAGTTTGGTCTCCAGAACAGGATCAATTGTTATTACAGACAGTTTTAAAACACTTAGGTAATGGGAGCAGTCAGAAGAAGGCGTTCGAAGAGGCAGCTGATAAAATAGGGCGAACTCAAGCGGCTTGTGCGTTTCGATTTAATGCTGTTCTAAGACAACAACATAATGAAGAAATACTTTCCGTTAGTCACAAAAAGGGCAATCAATTGACTAGTAGTATGGTGATTCCATTTCCTAACGGTGACGTTCATGGTGAGAATAAAACACTTAACTGGCAGCAAGTGTTGGATTTTTTAAATTCACAGGCTCTAGAAGTCCAAATTATGCAGCAGCAGCTAAACGAAATAGCGGAGGAAAATAGAAGTTTAAAAGAGGAACTTGCGAATTATAAGGAGGTACATAATAAATTGGAGTCCTTCGGTATGAATATCTCCAAGATGCTTGAGCTTTATGATCGTGTTCAATAATTGAACTCTAATTCCTAATAAATACAATACTACGTTATTGCTACGCTGATGCGTAGTTTTTTGTTTTTAACAAAGTTGAACGTCAAATAGACCCCGTCTGACTGCTAGGTGGGCCTATTTGACGTTCACAGTATAATGAAACGAATGACTTGCATTTACGTAAAATTGAATATATGGAAGGGGACAGTTAAATTGTTCAAAAGAGAAGGAACGTTACCGTTCTTTATAGGTGTTTGTTTAATTATATCCTGTGTGCTATTTACAATCCTTAACTATCCGATAGGTCTCACTCATTTTGATTTTTATGAGCCGGGCTACTTCTTTGGCTCTTTGATCGAGGTCGTTATGCTATATTCATTTTCTGCTGTAGGCGTAATCTTATTGTTTAGCCCCTTTAAAGACTCGTTGGATGTTAAAAAAAATAAGCATGCCGTAATTTATTGGTTTTTTATCCTTCTACCCATTATCCCTATTGTCTGGTTCATGTTCTTGATGCGTAAATTGAGCACTAGCTTGGCCGTAGTTATGACAACTGCTGTGACCGGATTATTGGCTATTGCAATTATTATTCCTATTACTCGATTTACCATAAGTTTTGTTAGTGGGCATTGGATGGATTTGGGGCTTAAAAATCCAGTTGTTCAGCCATCATATATTTATTATTTGTTAGTGGCTATTGTTAGTATTCTTTTTGCCTACATAGGGTCATGGGTTTTTAACCCAGTTGCTAGTCTTTTTGGAAATAAAAAGGTAAATGTTGACAGGAAAAAAATGAGCCAATATCTAACGGTCCTTTTGGGGATTTTATTTATTGTGGTGTCAGGACTTGGTTCACTTGGAGAGTTTAACGAGGATACTAAAGCCTCATTAGATGCCGTGAAAGATTCCTCGGCGGTTTATGGCTCAATTAGTTTGATTGTTTCTTTTATTCCCCGCAAGAAAAAGAAAACTCACGATGATGTACAGTTAAATTGATAAATTACACTGAGAAAGGGGCGGAAAATTGTCTTGGAAATTTTAATTTTCTCCAATAGAACCAATTGATTCGAAAAGAAACAGACATCATGTGGGACCTTAAAAAGTTAATCAGTGCACAGATGAAGTCAATACTCCCCTTCGATCTACCATGGGGCCTGATATTGAGAAACCCATAAGAAGAGATACATATGAAGTACAAATATGCTACTAACTCCCTTTGTACGTCTACATTTACGAACTGCGAACATTTCTACAGCTGCTAACGGATCTATATCAGGAGTGTACGACTTCATCAAATACCGGTTGTTACTTGATTTGGTATTAAATGTGTTATATATTTATAAAGAAATCCGAAAGCATCGGTCGATAAGCCCGGCGGGAAAGCATCCCGAAGCGGGCTTTTTTGTATGGGGAAATGTCGTATTGCCTGAGGAACTTATCTGAGACATACATTCACCGACCGCCGGTAATCCATCACTTCTCTCCTAGTAAGTCCACCCATCTCCTAAAATTGAACTCTGTTATAATGCAATAATTAATGGCGTCACGAAGATCTACATGGTAACGAACGTCCTCTGCTATATTTTGTAATTAAGTTATTATAACGTTGATAAGAAGTAGCACCTTTCTTCTTCCGCAAGTATACTTCTGAATAGTCTGGGGTCTGGGAATGCGCTTCATGAGTTTAGACATTTCCCTGATCGTCGGGTAATTCTTGGTTTATTGTACCAATAGTAGTGGTCTCAAAAGTACGTTCTAGAGGACTGAACTATTTTGAAGTCACACTTAACTATTTAAAGTAATGACCTTGCCAAAGATCTAGAGGTTCCGTGAAAAGGTTCATTTAGGTATATTCCTCGTTCCATTTTTGGCTTGATTTTTTCTTAAGTTAATAACGTTTTGGTGATAAGATGGTGTTATAGTTTGTCTCAGCAATTATGGCGTAAAATGGGGGTAGTGGCACAAACAAATTTAGCTGGAATGACATTAAGCAAATATACATTGCAGCTGGAAACCGAGGGATACAAAACTGTACAGTGACAGGAACTTGCACTTGGTAAGCCACCAGAAGGTCGCTTGGAAAATACCTATTCCGTCGACGGCGCAAGGTATGAAGGCAATAGGTTATGGAGTGTAGGTTATAGGATGTAGAACAATAAAAATGTGCGGCGATCATTCCGAGATATCTGATATAATGCTGTTTATATACTTTCTTACTAGGGGATTGGTTGGAATGGAAAAGGGCCGTTGGCGGGAGGTTCCGCTCGGAGAACTTGTCGCAATGGGAGCGAACGCCGGAAGGCGCTGGTACGTGGATGTCGGAGGGGAGCAGCGAATCGTTGGCTACCGAAGCTTGTCAGATGATCCGATGCTCGCGGCTGACGATCCGCGTCTTGAAGACACAGAAGGGAACAAGGAGTACATGTTGTATCCGAAAGGTACCATTCTCGTTTCCTTGGGTCGATATTCGCGCGGCGTCGGCATGCTGCAGGAAGCTGCACTCGCAGAGGTGAAAATCTGCGGTCTACACGTCCATGTAAGTGACGTGCTGCCGGAGTATTTGTTTCATGTGCTGCGGTGGTACCGAACGAAGCAGGTGGACAGATGGAGTCAGCAGCGGTTGAAGAGCTGGCCGATCCCGCTGCCGCCGTTGGTTGTACAACGCGATATCATCGAATTTATATCGAAACTGCGGGAGATCCAGCATCGCCGCAAGCGGCTAATCGCCATGGTGTTGGATTATACGAAGGCCCAGTATGAGACGATCATTGTGAAACGGTCGACGTATCAACCCCGAGGCACGCTAAGCGATTGGATTGCCCACGTCGAGGTAGGCCGTCAGATTCCCGCGCATTCCCTGCAGGAAGGCGTGTGGTATTGGAAGGGAAGGCCCGATCCATTCCGCAAGACGCCGCGATCTGTGGAGGCCGGAGACCGTGACAATGAATGGTTCATCCAGCATTCTGCTGTGTTTGCCGGGCC
Source organism: Paenibacillus allorhizosphaerae (assembly GCF_910594985.1). Classification (GTDB taxonomy): domain Bacteria; phylum Bacillota; class Bacilli; order Paenibacillales; family NBRC-103111; genus Paenibacillus_G; species Paenibacillus_G allorhizosphaerae. Next base: position 9,102 of record NZ_CAJVCE010000051.1, on the reverse strand, counting down.
AGGCGATATTTTGTGGTATCGGCACGCAACCGAGCAGACCGAAGGCGCGGTGCTCGTCCATCGATGGGAACGACCGGTCGTTATCTCGAACGACTGGATCAAGGTCACGCCTTTTCCGGACGTTCCCTCGGAGTTCTTGGCGTCGTACATCAAGGCAAATTACCAACATGCCGGATCATTGTTCCAATACCGGGATCGAGGCCAAATTGCTGATGTGATCTTGCAACTGCCGACTGTAGTTCCATCCGAAAGTGATCAAGAAGAGTACGCAATGATTGCGAGGGCGGCTGAACGGATGGCGAATTCGAATAAAGCTGCGATCCGTAAGTTGAACATTTTGGATGAGAGTTATATGGATGATATGTTTAAAACCGGAACAATAGACGGACGAAGCGAGGAAGTCGAATGATCACGGAAAAGGATATTCGTCATCTAACAGATGAGTTGTGGAGAATTGCAAACCGAAACGGGATGGCCGAGCCAATTACGGTGTTCGAGCATTTATCCTATCTTATTTTTTTTAGACTGCAACAGCGCTTCGAAGGCGATAATTATTCGTGGTATGACTTGATGGAGTTATTTCGGAAGAAGGAATATCAACAAGCTATTGATGTATATCAGAAAAAATGGTTAGGGTTTACTCCGATTGGGTCCAACATTCCTCCCTCGCCGTTTCCCTTTGACATCAAGACGCTGCAACAGCTCGTCATGTTTTTGGATGAGGCACTTCCTTGGGTCCCCGACGATACCGCAAACGAGGCAATCTATGATACTCTGTTAAGTCGAGCGATTGGCATCAAACAGGGCATTGTGCTCACGCCTCATTTGCTTGCTAATGCGATGGCAAGATTACTGGCAGAGTTCAAGCCGATTCAGCCTAGTCGGGTGAACGTTTGCGACCCCGCATGCGGAAGCGGATCGTTGTTAGCTTCTTTATGGAGTGAGCTACACACACGGGAGTTTGAATTTGCTAGGCTTGACGGGTTCGAGGTCGTGACTTCGTTTGCTAGAATTGCACAAGTAAATTTGCTGTTCCGACAAGGTCCTCACAACGCGATCCATAACGAAGACAGCCTAGCCCTATCAAGCGAGTGTCGTGGGCGATATGACTATGTGATCTGCAATCCGCCATTTACGAAGAAGCCCGATTGGGTAGCCGGGCCGATGTGGTACTCAATGGGGGACAACGCGAAGCAGGGCACGCGAAGCTATCAATTTATCGAGCTCTCTTTGGCATTATTGAAAAATGGCGGCCATTGCGCGATTGTCGTTCCGGAAGGCCTATTGAGCAGCATCCAGCGGTACGATGTGGATTTCCGGCGGCGTTTGCTCGAACGGTATGAACTGAATGGCGTAGTTTCCCTTCCGTCTGGAATCTTCCCTGGGATGGCCTTGAGAACCTCTGTCCTGCTGCTGACTCGTCCAAGCGATGGGGTGGTTCGCACTAGAGAGGTATGGTATTACGATTTTGAGCAAAAGGCGCCCAGGTTGCGTACAGATGAGGGATTGTGGGAAGAGCTCGTTGCTTCATGGAGGACGTATCTTGCCTCCGGTACCGTATCGGACATCAAAGGTGGTCGTACATGGACAGCCACGCTCGAGGAAATCGAACAGAACGAGTGTCAGTTAGGAGCGACGGTTTATAAGCAGCATCTATTTCCCGAAAAAAAACACATCGACCCTAGTCGATTGCTCTACGAAATCGTCGAGCTTGAGAAGCAGCTCCACAGTGAGATGGAGGAGCTGTATAAGCTCCATCACCGAAACCGACCCGACGTCGATTTACGGGAGCCGAATGCTCCCGAGTCAGGAACAGCCGGAGCGGAGGCCGAGCTATCCTCGGTACTGCAAGTGCTGCGGGAGCACTTCTCGAGACAGCAGAACCTTCTACTGGATGTATACATGGAAACCGAGAAGCCGCTGGCCATCCACGAAGCTGCGAAACAGGCGAACCGGATGCTCGGAGAACGAATGAAGCTGGGCGTGCAGGAAGCGAATCAAATGACGGAACTGTTCGACGCGCTCGGCTTGCTGGAGTCGGTTTCGTCCGGAGTAATGCGCTATCCTAAGCAATTCGACGACGAGGACGAGCGGATTATTCAGGTGCAGAAGCCTGTCACGATCCTGCTGTGGAAGAAGGCCGAGCGGCTGAGAAGGAGTTAGCGGCATGAGATTGCAATCGATCTATATTAAAGAGTACAAGCAATTGCGGGAGTTTAGGATCCATTTCAAAAACGTGGAGCGAAGCGTCGGCAAAGACCCTTTCCGGTTTCTCATTGGCCGCAACGGAGTAGGGAAGTCATCGCTTCTGGAAGCGATTGGGTTGATCTTCACTCGGATGCTGCAGGATGAAACGCCGGGCTTCGCTTTCGAAGTCGTATATGTGATGGATGTCGGCGGCCGGCCGGTTACGATTGCGGCTCGCCCGAACGACGGCAGCGATCCGGCGGATCTGGAATCAAGGTTGCAGGTGGATCTCACGAATGCGGACGGGGAGAAGAAGCGCCTTGATTTGCGGAAACAGCCGTTCAGCCAATGCAGGGAATATCATCCGCGCCGCATTATCGGATACGCTTCCGGCCCGACGAACGGGTTCGAGGACATACTGCTTACATCCCCGGTGGAGTCGATTAAGAGCGATATTTACGACGCCCGCGACGGGGCCCGAGAGGAACAGGATTACGACCTCCAAGTCCTGGAAATTGAGCAGTCGCTCGTCAATCTGCAGCGCGTATATGACGACGCTTCGTATTTGTATATCGACGGCAAGACGTCCGCGTTGGTGCTGCTCTGTCTTAGCGCGGCGATCCCTTCGATCGATTCCGATACGGACTCCCGATTCGATAATACCTATATCGCGCTCCGAAAGAAGCTGTTCGATATGATCGGCGGAATCGTGCCTATCGGAATGACCCTTGTCGTCGATGAGGAGCGGCTGAAGGAATACGCGGAGACGAAGCAGCGTTCAATGCGGCTTCAGCCGTTGATCCGTTGGATGAGCACCCGGAGTGAACAGTCCGGTGACCAAGGCGTGTCCCACGCCTGGTGCATCTCCCGCATGAAGGAGACGTTATCGGATCATCTATTCACCGCAACGATCCACAAGGAAAGAGTGGCCTATTTCCCTATCACAGAGCAGGAACAAGGCGCGTACCACTGCCTCGGCCTTGGCATGGACACTCACCCCTTCGAGTTGCTGACGATGCTGCTCATCGCGAAGCGGGAAGGGCTCCTGCTGGATGCCCACTTGGTGTTCAAGCATAAGCAATCAAACAGGCTGTTATATGAGAAGGCGCTAAGCGACGGCGAATATTTGTGGCTGGGTCGACTAGGGCTCGTGCTGCTGGCTCGCTCCGATCCGAGCGGGGACGCGCTGTTTCTCTTCGACGAACCAGACATTCATCTGAACGAGTCGTGGAATGAGCAATTCGTCGAGCTGCTGCATCAGTTATCCGTTACGTCTGATGGGACGACGTGTAACGAGTTTATAATGGCCACCCACTCCACCTTGCTGTTAACGGACGCCGATCCCGATCAGCTCTACTTGCTGGAGCGGACGAAGGAGCATGAAACCCGCGTTGTGTCCATGGAGATCTCGACGTTTGCGGCGAACCGCGCCGACATCTCGAAGCGCATCTTCGGTGTCACCTCACCGATTGGAAAATATTCGAGGAGGCTTATCACGGAGAAGTTTGCGTCGGACAAAAAGGACGAGCTTTTAGAGCTCGCCAAGAAGGTTGGACCCGGTTATTATCGTTTCCGGATCCACAGCCAGCTAGAGCAACTGGAGCAGCAGGAGAGGGGAGGGGACGACGATCTTACTCCAGACGAACAAGAGTAATTGCGCCAACGATCTGGACCTCGTGTGCCGCTTTGTCGAACAGGTTCTCGGTTACGTGGCGACCGACCTGCGTCCATCCTTTGATCGTGCCCATTTTGAAAATACGTTTGCGGGACAAGGGGTAGAGTGGTTTCTCGATTATAAAGCGATCCGTGAGGGGCTGACTGGGCTGTATCGGCTAAGTCGGCAGCAACGGAGATTGCTCTATGATACTTTTAAAGCAGATATTGTGTTCGCTGCCCAGCTCGGGCGAGCCGATTACCAATTCTCCTATCCGGGGCTGCCCGCCAGCGTGAAAGAAATTGCGAAACCACTCTTCGAGGCGCTGTACGACGATATTTTAGGAGGCTCGACGGGGTTTCGGATGACGGGACTTCGGAAACCAAACTTGCTGCGTGGTCATGTGCGGCGAGGGTTCTTCGAGGCGAATCGGAAGAGGGATAATCAATTCAATCAAGTGTGTCCCGCGTGTCTGGGCATGATCGAGGTCGACAGCGAGGACGGGCATGCGGATCTTGATCATTATTTCACGAAGTCGATCTATCCGACGCTCTCCGTGTCGTCGGATAATCTAATCCCGCTTTGCAAGGTTTGCAACCAAACGATGAAACGCGCGAAGGACCCGCTAGAGGGCCATCGCGGACCTGGTCAGCTCGCGTTTCTGTTCCTTCCCTACCATCGACCTGGCATTGAATCGATCACAATCGGACTCGATCAAACCGAGCCGGACGAGAAGATCGTGGTCGGGGTCCGAAGAGAAAAGCAGGCCGACCGCGTCAGAGTGGCGAATTTCGTGTCGCTATTCGAGCTGAACGACCGTTGGTCTGGGAGAATTAATTCCAGCTTGTATGAAACGATCCGGCAGGACGTGATCAGCGACTTCCTAGACCCGAATAAGGCGGTGACAGAACAGGCTGTAAAGGACAAACTGACTAGCCTGTTTAGAGCAAAGATGAGCTCAAAATCGACAGTGCCCGATGCTTATCTGCTCGCTAAATATGTAGAAAAGATCATCAAGCGCCCCGAACTGTTGGCCGCCTTTTATCGGGAGGTTACGGAGGTTATTGACCTTGAACGCGAAGCGATGCTGGCCATTGAACCGGAAGAAGAGTGAAGGCGAGGTGTGTGAATACGTTCACGCTCCTAAACCTTCCGTACAGAAGTTGAAGAGAACGTTCAGGAATTCATTAACGTTGAAGATATTGAGAATATCCAGTTAGCGATGCGTTACTTCAACTACACTTTGTTATTTATCTCGACTGAGCATAAGGTAAGCGAGACTAAAGACTTGACTTTGAATCAATATTTAGACCGTGCAAAGAAAAGAGGAGTAATTTCAAAAGATGACATCATTGATGAGAAACAAATAAAATTGCTGGTCTTTTATTTTATGCCTTCGCCATGTGTCTCAGGAGGTATCTTTATAAGAAAATCATTTGTGCCGAAATCTGCCTTTTGCGCATTCCAGTTCGGAATGCCTTCGACGTTTTTTGAAGGTTTTTACTCATTTTAAAAGTAAGTGGGGTAAGAGAACGAATGTTGCAAGATATTGATGCGTTTATATTCGATTTAGGCGGAACATTAATAAATTATGAAGGATTTCCCATTTATTGGGGGGGTTATTACGATGAGGCTTTTAAAGCTGTATCCTATAAGCTAAATCTTAACTTATCCGAAAAACATATAAAAACATCAACGGAAATTTTGAAAAATTATAACCCTCGAATAAATCCAAGGGAGTTTGAGTATAATCCTAGACTTGTTTTCTCCGATGTTATAAAAGAATGGGACCATTCAACTGTTATGATAGATGATGTGATCGAATCATTTTTTCAGTACTTTCAAAGAAACGTATGTGTATTTCCTGATACTGTTGAAGTTTTAGAATATTTGAAAGATAATCACTATAAAGTTGGTGTTCTAACTGATATGCCTACCGGAATGCCCACAGAACTGATAATTAGGGATATAACTACTATTAAGGATATGATAGATCTTTTTTTATCATCAGTTGACTGTGGGTTCCGAAAGCCAAATAAAAAAGGCCTTGAAATTATTGCTAACAGTTTTGGAGTCAATCTAAAAAATATTGTTTATATTGGAGATGAAGAGAAAGATATTAAAACAGCTAAGAATGCTGGGGCAGTATCAATTTTGATCAATAGAGAAAAAAAAACAATATCGTATGGTGAGGATATTCAAATTAATAGCTTATCTGAAATCAAATGGCTTCTATATCGTGGGCTGGGTGATAATTCAGTTATAAATAGAGAATAGTTTTCCGATAATAACCATAAATATAAAAATAGTATTCCAACGCGCGCGAATCCCAAGCGCGCGTTGCGCCGCTGCGCGGCGGGAGGTCGGTCGAACCACCATTCTTGAAAATAAGAATCGATCGATACCTCTACCAGATTGGATCGCAATATTGAGAGTAACCTCATTATCGACTTATGAAGCGAAACCTTGATTGAATATAGCCTCTAGCTGGCATGATGTCCTTGTGGTTAAAGCCCCATTCGCATAGGAGGCTTCCATCCTGCTTTACCTTAAAATGGATCGCGTCTAGGAAAACAACGGTATACATTTTTAGCAGTGGTCGTTTTTGCACTCCTTAATAATGGAACAATCTTATTGGTGATGTTCGAAATAAGGGTTGGAGAAACCTACACACTGTACAGATATTGCAGGTGATCTTAACTATCCGTCGTGCTTACATAGCCTTCAAGTCAATCGTTACTTACACCAAATGCCCGACAATCATAACTATAGGCATAAGGGAGGGTATCTGCTGTTTGTTAACTACATGTTGGAAATCACCCAAAGAGGAGTCAATCTGGCTCCCTTTATCTTGAGTTACTTAAAAAACAAGTAGTAAGCTGGTTTCTAACTGGCGATCCCATGTATGTAACCAACTCAACCTTCTTATTTCTGAACATTTACCATGGGAATGTTGTTAAAATCTTATAACTCTTGCAGCCTTTGAAGCATGTCAAGCACCTTATCTTTTTCTTGGCCATAAATCAAAACATACAAACGGTATATTGTCTTACTATTATCTGGAAGGGTATAGTTAGCAAAGGTGTACACTAGGAATTTATTGGTTCCATCGGGTTGGATGGCATTCTTTATTATGCTTAAAATTGTTTCAAATTCCAATCTTTGATTGGATTTATACTTAATATATTGACTATAGATATGTGAATAATTCAAGATTAACCTTTGAATTAAAGGGAGTAAATATGTTACTTGTGTAAACCGCGCATTTATCTCAATAATCGGATATAGCCTCCCGCGTTCGTCAATAATTGAATCTACCCCACATATCCCGATAAAATCTTTATCTTTGAGTATCTGCCCAAGCCTTAACATTTCTCTTTGATATTCGGTTAATAAGCTCATATCGAAGTGAGGGGTAAAGCATGTGCCCAGATATACTCCATTACCATCTATCTTCTGTTCAGTAATTGCTAAAATTCTGATCGCATCTTTTGATATCCATAGTTGACTATTTATATTTCTTGTATTTGGATACCACCCCTCAATAAGCAATTCAAACTCAATGCTACGTCTCTTTATATATTTAACAAGTGTATTAAAACTGTTTATATTCTCTATTATTTTTAGGCCCTTACCCGAGGAACCAAAAGGAACTTTTATTACACACTGATCGAACCCATAGTCACATAGAAGTTGAAAAGATTGCTCCAATTCACTTATGTTTTTACATAAAAACCCATATGTTACGCGAAAGTTATTTTCCTCAGCCAATTTACGGGTAACGAATTTATTATTAATGCTTTTTACAATTTGATGTTCAGCCCCAAAAACAGTTAACTCTGAGAACGAGGAGGTATTTATGTATATATCCTCACTGTTGATATAGGGGATGAACAAGGAACGTTCTAATGGTAAATTCTGAAGTGAGTCAGAACTGTTTAGTAGTATCATTTTAGGTACTTTTATACCTTGGGTTCCTAGGTAATGGATAAAATCTTTACTTGGAGTATTATATAAGATTACAGTATCTTCTGGTTCGGCAATAATTAATAGTTGCTGTTCTTGTTGCTTTACTAGTTCCAACTGGTGCATATCAGTGACTGAGGGAAATACCTTGGTGGTGTTCCACTTTTGCTCTTGATTAATATTAAAATACCAGAATAGAGTTTTTTCATCTGTTTGTATCAAATGCCTTGGATTTTCAATCATTTCGCACCCACTTTTTTTATTATAAGATTTATTATTTTATCTGGAACATTAAAATTTTCGAATAAAAGTTCATCATCATCAAAGGTGATATCAAAACTTTCCTCTAGTTCAACAATTAAAACAACTGTTTTTATAGAATCTAGTCCAATTATGCGTAAATCGTCTCCTATAAGTATAGAACTCTCACGCAGATGTAAAACGCGGTTGATATTTTCTAAAACTTTATGTTGAACTTCGCGAATCATCTTTTTCCTCCCTGAATCATTTACCACTTCTTCTAAATTGCATAGGAGTAAGGTCGTAGTATCTTTTGAATAAATCAGTGAATTGAGAACAAGAAGCATAGCCAAGTTTTATAGCAATTTCTCCTACTTGATAGTCAGTATTTTGTAGTAATTCTTTTGCTCGTTTCATTTTAAGATTTTGAACATGTTTAATAGGAGAAATTCCAAAAACCTTCGAATATGTGTTACTTAAATATACATGATTGCATTTAATTAGATACGCTAAGTCATGCAAAGTTAGTGCCTTCTGATAATTACTTCGAATATATCGATTAACTATGATAAGCCTGTTATCAATTTTCCCATTTATATCTTTATTTCTTATGTGTACTAAATTGTCTCTTTCTACTGAAATATCAAACCAGGAGTTCATTTGCTCTTCAAGTTTATTCAAAAGTGTTAAATTTCTAATTTGTGAATACGCCTCTTTTAAAATACTAGAAATAAACGAGGGGGGGACACTAATCCTTTCAGAAATTATACATTGATTATTATTTGTAGTTTGAAACTTTATCGCTTTTACTGAGGTGCCCTTATTTTGATTTCTATTGTAAATAATCATTTTTTTTCCAATAAAAATTCCCCCATAAGTTAGTTCGGTATTATAATATTGTCCAGAATGGACGACTATGTCTTTATTACTCTCCAGTAAATAAAACTCATTCTTATCACAATTCCAAGTAGACTTCCTTAATGGTGCAATATATTCCTCAATCAGTGAAGTAATATGAATCATGTAAAATTAATTCTCCTTGATTTAAGTTACAT
>NZ_CAJVCE010000050.1 GCF_910594985.1 Paenibacillus allorhizosphaerae | reverse complement strand
GGTAGCCCTCTCCAGGATTTTCTATGAATATCCCCTACAGTATTAGTCGATCGGTACCATGCAATGTACTTATTGTCATTTATTGAGTATGTCACTTTATAATACGCATTTCCAACTATATCTTCATTATAAGGAGTTTGCTTTCCATTAATTTTTACTATATTAATGACCTTTCCTTTATGAGAAGTGATCACCCTTTCTATTTCTTGTTTATTTTCATCATTTCCTGTGAAACTCACAATTATTATCAATGCTATAAGAAATAGAAACCCTAACAAAATGATTATGACCTTGTGGTTAGTTTTCATCGCAAGCTATCGCCTTTCAATGATCAGGAGCAGGTCGCCGCAGCGCCTGCTCCAGTTCTGATGATTGCACTATCGTTATCCGTTAGCGCAAAAGTGCTGAAATTCAGCCTTGTAATTTCTTCACGATGTGTATTTCACGAAGTAATAAAAATAAAGGAAGGCCTAAAGAAACACCTACTACAAGAGTACCTATAATCGGCAACCATAACGACCTCATACCATTTCTTTTGCCTTCGAAGAGAATGAACCCAATAAGTACAATTGCTGATACTAAAACATCCATCCATGCAAATGATCCAATGCGCGTTTGGGTTATTTCTTCTACTAATTGAGACATATCCAAGCCATTCTGAATGATCCATGGAAGAAATTGCGAATACGGCAACACAACTCCCAAAAACGCTAATATTCCATAAAAGTATTTCAACGAAAACCCTCCCCAAATCTCAAATATAGAATATATCACTTTAGTATTTCTCATATCTTATCTATTTTCCTTTATTTGCAACTAAATTAACCTGCCCGTTACTTCAATGAACTCAAGGAAGATCTGTCCTTGTGGCAGCTCCACGTTATCGTTCTCCGTTAGTAAAACCAGGATACAAAAAGCTGGTTCTGAATCGCCATCCGTAATCTCAAACCATTCGATATGCAAAAAAAGTCTCACAAGTGGATGTGAGACTTTTTTTGATTTTAAGCGTGGGCAGGAGTTGGTTTCGTACCCGTTCCAGCCGTTCGGTCAATATGATCTTTCTTATTGGTGAACAGCTTACGCAGCATCGGCATGAGGTAGTAATCGAGACCGTATCTACCTGCGTTTGTACCAGCCATAAAAACGATACCGCCGATCAGTACTAACCAAGGATTCGTGTTTACAGTGCCGGCGAACATGAACATGAAGTTCATCACAAGTCCGAAGAACGCCGCCGCGGCAGTCAGTCCACCGAGGATAAGTCCAAGACCGACCAGGAATTCACCGAGCGGAATCATGAAGTTTATGATCTTCACATTTGGAAGTGCAAAGTTATTCACGAATGCAGTGAAGGTTGGATATACTAGCTCGTTTGTTGCCTTATCAACAATCGGTTTTGCAACCGCATTTTTTAAGAATCCCCCGGCATCAAATCCGCCAGTTAACTTATGCCAGCCTGCGTTAAGCCACTGATACCCAAGATAAAACCGGACGAACAGCAGAATCCCTGCCGCGTATTTATTTTCTCTAAGCCATGTCATCATGACAACCATCTCCTAATTTTAAAAGTGAAATTTTTCACTTGATATTTAAATTAGTAACCTTTTTCCGTGGCTGATGCCATTCAACAAGATCGTTTGAAAAACCGTTTGAACTGGTTCATGGTTCATTTTCCTTTCGTTCTTCACTCTTCCTTACACCTTTACTTTAACATGCTTGGTAGAGGGTTCACATCGGGGCATTACCTGATTTCTAAAGGAGAATCTCCTTATTCTAGCGTGAGGTAAATCACAATGTATCAGCACAATAATCCCTATGCTTTATTCAGGGAATTCCCTAGAAATTTTCAGGGGAGCATTTTAATAAATTCAGTTATTTTGTGAAGATGTCAAAAGGAGCTGCCGCGGCAGCTCCTTGATCGTGTTTGTATAAAGTCCTTCATTGAACTAACGTTACCCGTTAGCGTAAAACACGGTTAGCGTGATAACCACTTCTTCCTCATTGTCAATAAAAGTATAACAATTATTAAAAACACGCTAATTGAAAATAATTTTCCTTGAATTAATCTTTCCAAGGAAGGCGCAATATTCATTACTCTCCATAGACTCCAACCCTGATACAACAAACATCCCACGTAAATGGATAATGCGGTTATCCAGCCCCATGTTCTTTTACTTAGAAGAACAACCCCTGCAATTAGCCACACCAAGGAGCTTATTGAAACAGAGTAAAATGCATAATACTCCCCAAGTGAAAGATCAAACTGATTTTCAAAAACCAGAGTTAATGCTTGGAATAAAAATATAACACCAATCGTGATTTGAAATATTGAAAACGATTTGGTAAATGTGACCGGACTCATCATCCAACCTCCTCACCAAGCTATAAATATAAATCTTTAGACATAATACCATAATTATGCAGTAGGTGATTATTTTATTATGTTACCCCACCCAAGTATTTCCTTTTAAATAGGTTACGCCATAGATAACTGCCCGTTACTTCAACAGAAGACGGCAACCGATCGACTGGCCGGCTGCCGTCGTGTTTGATTGAACTATCTATCGTAACCCGTTAACTTAATAAGCCGCCGCTTTCGATGTAAGAAAAGCCTACCGCGATTATGCGCATATGTTTGTGTCGCGAAACGTTTATGCACATATGCTTGTGTCGTGACACTGCGACACAAACATATGTGCTTTCAAATAAAAAAATCCCCAATTAACGGGGATCTCAAAGCACCTATGTTTGAGTCGTCGGACACCGCGCAAAAACACATTTAAAAAACCCACCATTGAAATCACATGGCAAACGCAGTACTCATTCAACGTTTTTTCTTAAATCCAGCGACGAAACTATAGCAAAAATTTATTGGATGCAATGATCTTTTCAACCAAACTTGTAATCGGTTTATTCGGAAAATCCATGATGATCGTACCTATTCGCTTCGAAATTACTTGATCCAAGTAGCTATACATGTGGGAATTTAGACCTTCAATACCCGGGCTTCCTTCTGCTACCGTATATGGATAGGCGCCTGCCGATGTACCGGATGTGAAGTTCAGGTACCAGTCCTCAAGATTGCCTTCTTGAGCCTGATCCAATAGGGATTTCACATGATCCCATTTCTTACTGATTTGGAACACTGTTGGTACTTTATATTCATCTTGAATGCGAAGTATAGCACCTGGATTATTAATGGAAAACGTAGCATTATCATTCCAACTTGCCGCATCAATGCCCATCGCAGAATTTGCTCCAAATCGTCGGACTAATACAATTTTACCCCGAACCTGATCCAAGGTTGGTATTGTGTCCCCGAGGTACCACATGGATTCATTACCTTCGAGATACCATCGAAACGTATCTTCAAAGCTCCTCGTATCATTTGCATCATCATATTCATGCTTAACAGACATAATAATTGTTTCTCTCGGATGCGCTTGCAGGAAATTTAGACAGACATCTCTGACTCCACCTCCGAACATCAAGTGCTGAAACATGACGCCGTGGTGAATTGCGAACCTGTCTTCGATATGCCGACAGCGGATGTCAATAAAACGAATACCAGAATCCAGCTGTTCTCTGAGGCTTTGCGTTTGACAAATCGCCAGATCTCCTCCATACAGAGCACAAGTGTCGTGAGTGCCAGGAATGTTGAACTCTGACAGTTTACTGCTTCCCGATACTTTGTCCATCCAACCGTTTGTAGGGACACGAATGGAAATCGTGATCTTGTTCCAGTTATCACCAGATATTTGTGTCGCGATAAACTTTCCTGCACTCTCTCCATCCATTCCTATCTCACGCTTATGATCATGACGAGCATCGTACTGATTGTTTCTGAAAGAAATATAATCGCCATTCTGGAATTCCACATGAAGCCTGTACCATGCCGAGCCTGCCCAATAATTGAGTTCTTCGCGCTCTTCTCTAGATGCATAGGATGCAAGGCTTACATTTTGAAAATTATGATCAGGCCGCGATCCCCCATCCCAATCATAGTTATCCGTTTCCGTCACCCATATTCGTTTCATGTTAAGAGGGGTGTTATTGGTTAATCTCAAGTCAGTACGAATCGATGCCACTTCATCTTCCTCCTTTTATGCCATACAGCATTATGGGTTTATCCCACGGAGAAACATATGAGACTATTCGGAAGATAATGCTAAGTTATTTATTTGACAGCCCTCAACTACTATTTATAAGTGAAGGCTAAGCATTTCTATTCAAGAAATATTTCAATACATCTGACAACCATCTGAAGTCATCTTTTAGCACATGAACTATTGCCTGTGTCAGGAGGGACTACACGCGGCAAACTTATGCTTCCAAAAACAAAAAGCCCTTGAATAACAAGGACTTCTTCGATACATCAATAGCTTCGTCTCAGCATTACTCCATTGAACTATAGTTACCCGTTTAGTTAAACGAAATTGTGAGACACTATCGGCACGTTATGCGTAAAAGGTTTGTTTAGCAACATCAAACATTTTTCTCCAATAAAAATAAGTGTGCGGACCCTTCTGGGGCAGCACACTACATTCCATACATCATTATGTATATTTATACATTTATATCGGGAATTCTGAAAAACTATCTCACTAATTATGAAAATATTCTCTCCAATTATGACACCACACACGAAGAAGCTCTTCAGTCTCTGGGATAATCTACTTTCATGATATCCATGAATGGAATTTTCGTAGTTTCACCGTATCGTTGAACATGTACTTTTCCGGTTCGTGAATCCATCTCCACAATTTGACCTCGCACCGGCTCATCCTGCCCCCATACCGTTAATACAATTTCGGCCTGTTCTTGTTTCGCTTCGCTGAGTTGGTTGCCTATTTCCTCTAAGACAAACTCATCCCGCGTTGGTCGTTTAGCTACCTTTGGTTTCCCCATGAAAATTCTCCCCTAATCCATCAAGCAGTCTTAAATATAAAATTATTTTCAACGGCAAAATTAATGTCCGTTGGCAACCAATCGACCAACTATTTCTTTAAGATATTTAGATAAGCGAATACTGATCTCTGATCGCATAACATCACGAACCATTCCAAAACGGTCCTCGTAACCTCTACATATAAAACGATGGTAAACAATCATTTCCACATGTTCGTCTCCCATTATTTTAATGTTACGCTTTGACAATTCGCGACGCAAGCTGTACAAATCGTCACTAATTTTATCCATTACTACTCGGCCTGCAGTCAAATAAAGTTGTTTCAGAATATTATTGCTGTTCTCAATATCATCGATGCTCTTCTGAGCCATGCTCAACATGTAGGGAAGCAAGATATAGTCGCGGATCATTACAAGTTCATCCTCGGTAGGACGATTTCGTAAATGTGTATTCTTAGCTTCGTTTCGATTATCATATTGCTCTTTATGCTCGGTAAGCAGCATTTTAGATTTCCATCGTTCATTGCCGTCCAATTTGCTCATTTGTAATAACCTCCAGCACTCTGCCCTTCATCGACTCTCTATGGTTAATTCTCTCCGTTACCTTTCCCCATCCGGCGGTTGATCGCGGCGTTTCGACGCAAGTCCGGCTCCAGAAGCAGCTTCTGAATAAGGAGGGACAAGCGTGCCACGGGCTCTAGTGGCCATCAGCGCTATGATATTGTCGGATCTTGCCTTTGTTTATTTCCAACCGTATATCCATTTGCGGGTCGGCTCGGATTCTTTGAGCAGCTGAATCTGCTCCGGGTCGACCATAGACCATGCGATATACCCTTCATGACTTAATGTAGCTAATATTTGAAAAACTCCAGCCCGGCCCCGGCCCGTCTTTATTTCAAGCTCATGAATCGATGGCAGCCGTCTGCGACCTTTGGAGTAATTAACGAGGATACGATGAACTTTTCGTTCAATATCACTCAGCACAGAGCTCTACCCCTATAATATCCGTAAATTCGATTAGCTTCCAATCATAGCGCAGCTGCAGCTTCACAAGGAAGAGCCGAGGGTCAAGCCCGGTCACAATCCCAGAGAATTGCAGATTTCCGTATTCTCCGTAGACAGTAATTGTAACCTGTAAGTACTCTGACCTTGATACTTTAAGGCGGCTATACATTTCATGCTGTTCTTCCTCGGTTAGTTCCGGCCTAAGTATCTTTTTTAGGCCGCCTATGCGAACAATTAGACCCTGCTTATGATCCGTGAGCATCATACATGACTCCCACCGCAAATTTTCTTCTGGTGTCAACTTGTTCATGAACGGCCAAAATTCTACTTAGCTGAAACGCCCGCGGCGCCTGTCGTTCCAAGCAAAACGCCTTCACTATCTCCCCTTTAATAGAACGGACCTCAATCCGCCGCTGTGTGATCCGGTTATCCCCGCCAATATAAATGATCTCAACAGTACGGCCCTTGCAACGTAGCAGTTCTCGTCCCATACCACTTATCACCTCATTGAGTGATTTAAAGCGTTCGTAAATTTCCGGTGCATTGCTCGATTGAACAAAACAGAACGCTTGTTCTGTATATTTATATCCAGAATACAGAACATATATTCGTTTTTCAAGTGGTATTTTTTTGAACATCTTTTACAAAGAAGGCGTCAAGCATTAGTATGCGATTATTCGTATAAGAGAGAAAGCTATTAAGACGGTTGCTGCGTTTTTCCAAAATTAAATAAGACGTGCCCAAGAATCGGGGGATACGTCTTATTTAAGATAACGATACGGATGCGCAATATTTTACAAGTAATTAATGAAGGACTAACCGCATTTTACGTCGAAATGTAGTAAACGGAGGTGTCACGTAAATGCTTGAAAAGTATACGTTATTGAACGAGCCCGATAAAACGATGTTCGTGTTCACCAAGAACGGCAAATATTACGGACATATTATCAAGAATTCAACGGCGAAAGCGCCCGCTAAACTCGTATTTGAAACTGCTAAATACGAAACGGTTGATGCATTAAAAGCGGATTATCCCCCGCAAGCTGCAGCCGAATGAAATATATACGTTAATGAGCGGCTTAGGTGCTTACGCAAGTGTGAGCCGATATGCTAGTGCCTGAAGGTTGACCTACTGACGTTAGTGTAGAACGTTCATCGGACCACTACAGTAGGGCTATACCGGCATGCCCAAACAACCTTTGCGGGTATGCATGAATAAACAGGGAATTTGAGAGGGCATTATATAGCTACTGGACAATTCCTACATGAAAGGGGGTTTCTTCTATGACAAGAGGCCAATCGAGGAGCAGTAACCAGTTGATTGTACAACAAGCGGCACAAGCTATGGAACAGTTGAAGTATGAAGTTGCACAGGAACTTGGCATTCAAATCCCGCAAGACGGTTATTTTGGATATATGGCCACAAGAGATACCGGGGCTATTGGAGGTCATATGGTACGCCGTTTAATTTCGATCGCTGAGCAACAACTTTCCGGCTACCGCGGGTAATCCGGTGCATCCTGGTATTGAACCTAACTCAAGTGTACTCGGAAGAACTTCTTTCGGCGAATAACTTGGGGGGTAAAGATGTGGTTTTAACTGATACTTCTTCCCCCCACGATTAACCAATTTAATTTTTAATGTATAATGCCCTTCTCCCTTAATTTTGTAACTGTTTCAAACAGGTTTTTAAATATAAAATCCGGCTCAACATTTCCCGGCTTCTTTTCCCCAATATATATCGTTTTAACTCCGGCAGCCTGGCCAGCCTGAATGTCTACATCGCGGTCTCCAACAAGATAGCTCTGCGAAAGGTCAATGTCATACTTCTGCGTTAGCTCCAGAATCATTCCCGGTTTTGGTTTACGGCAATCACAACCTTGCCGCGGCTTATGGATACAGGATTTTATTTCCCGCAGCTTCCCGCCTGCCTTTTCGATTTGTTGTTTCATATATTTATGTATGGCATCTAAATCATCTACTGAAAAATAACCAAGTCCTACTCCTCCCTGGTTTGTCACGACAAATATTTCAAACCTACATTCGTTGAGGGCTTTTATAGCTTCTGGTACTTGGGGTAACAATACCAGATCTTCCGCACGATTTACATTATGACTCTCGTTAATAACCCCATCCCGATCTAAGAAAAAGGCTTTCATTCGAACCTCCATTTAAAAAGAGTCTCGGTAAACATCCATCGTAATTCAAGTATCGTCTAATGGCATCCCATTTAAGATGGCTGGTTGTGCAAGTAATACTATCACCAAGTCATGGAAACATTATGCAAACTTGGACCGAGTCTAACCCTTCCTATGTAGGTACTTCCTGAGAGCCCCGGCATCTTCGGAGGATCACCGGCAGCTGGCCGGCCCGTACGGTTCCGTTTGAGCGGCGCGACGGCAACGGCGGTCGCCTCGAGCAATCACTGCTGATAAATGCCAGTTACTTCAACGATTTGAAGCAGGTCATCGAGACACCTGCTCCAGTATTGTAGGATAATTATCCATAACTTTCATTCGCTAAGAAATTATTTTGGCGACAAAAAAGGCGATTCCCGCTGCCAATCCACCAACTAGTGTTGTTTGCCAGGCGCTTTTAAATGGTTTTGAACCGGTAAATCTCCCCTTGACATAACCAAAAAAGAACAAAGCTATTAAGGTTGCAATAACGGATGTCATTAAAGCAGTACGTGATTGATGGATGAACATATAGGGGGACAAAGGGATAAGTCCACCCACAATGTACGATAGACCAATAGTCAGTGAACTATTTCTAGCTCTTTTAGGCTCGGGTTCCTCCAGCCCAAGTTCATGCTTCATCATAAAATCAACCCATCTATCCGGATTTTCACTAATTGCCTCGACAGCCGAATTGATATCCGGTTCACGAAGTCCCCAGCTTCTTAGAATTTCGGCGACTTCCTCTTTTTCCCGTTCCGGCACCTCGACGATTTCTCTTCGCTCTCTCTCTAACTCAGATGCATAATGTTCTCGGTCGGTCCTTGCAGCCAGATAACCGCCTAGCCCCATTGCAATTGAGCCTGCTGCGATTTCAGCAATTCCGGCTATAACAACAACATTCGTCGCAGAAACGGACCCTGATAGTCCTGCTGCAAGAGCAAAAGGAACCGTCAGTCCATCCGACATGCCAATCACTACATCCCGAATCAAATCGGAACCCGTAAAATGTTTTTCAATGTGTTCTTTGCTTTTTGTATTCTCCATAGTTTCCTCATTTTATTTTCATTTCGTTAACGAAAATCGGGTCTTTCCCCTTAAAATGCCACATGGCGCAGTAATTTATGACAGCAAAGTTAACTGCCCGTTTTGTTTAGCGCCTCTTCAGGAGTCTAATTTTATTATTATTTGTTGAAGCCAGCATACGCAGCGGTCCTGGTCCGGAAAATCTATTAGAGCCTCCTCCAACCCGACAAAATAATAGGCGTGCACCCAGTAGAGTGAACGCCAAATTACTTCAAGACTTTATTTGTCACTTCAAGACTTTATTTGTTACTTCAAAACTATATTGTCTACTTCAAAACATATTTGTCATCCGACAGCTGCACTTGCTAACTTCTTAATCTTAATGACGTATTTGATTCACAATAACGTCCCATATTACTCCTTTTATCGTGATCAAGACATCATATGTCTGAACCAATCCGTTGCTCCATTGGACGGTAAACCTGAAAGTATGGTTTCCATTGGAAAGTAGACGATCATGATCCGTATTCAGCAGTTCTCCTGAGTAATTTACCAGATTACTCGAGCTAAGAGTTACGTTTTCGGATGTAGTTAACAGTTTGGATGTAACGGAAACCGGCTTCGTAGTGCTTGTTCCAGTATCCGTAACGGCTGCAGATAGCACAAACGCTTCGCCCGCCCAAAAGACTGATGCGGCCCGTTGGTCCGTCGGATGCTTGGCATTCCAGCTTTGGCGATAACTTTCCCACTCAGGAGTATGGGTTACCCATCCCGTAATATTTAGCGGTAAAACCACAAAGGAATACGTTTGTTCGTACGTTCCACCATAACCGTCATCAAGCGTCAATCGTAATGTATAATTCCCCTTCGGCAAGGGTCCGTACGTAAATATTTTGTCCTGACCTGAAGGGACATTCGACCACTGTTGAATTACCGAGAAAGGTGCCCCGTTAAAGCTGCTCTCTACTATAATGGATAATGCGTCCCCATCCGGATCCGTTGCAGAAACTGTAAACGATGGGGTATCGTTTTCGTAAATCGGAGTTGCAAAAGTAATATTTCCGCTTGGCGGCCGGTTGATGTATAACCATCCAGTGTTTGACCATCCGGACCATGCATCATATTGATCCCAAACACTAACTCTAAATTGCAGTTTTTGACCCGCTGGCAATGGTGTATTGACGGTCCAGCTGCCCGAAGTTGCGCTAGTCCCCTGCCATACTTTTCCTGAGTCAACCACGACCAATCCCGATTCATTAAGCACTTGGACCTGGAAGTAATTAAAGACTGCTCTCACATCTAAATCCATTTGATTCCACGTAACGGTCGGTGTGTTCGTTTCAACAATATTGGGTGCTGCCTGCGTCCCATTCGGGTAAGTCAGTGTGACACTCGGCGGCCTGTTTATAACCATCCATGCATCCGGAGAAAATCCAGACCACGCATAACCGTCCGATGCTTGCACCCGTACAGCCAATGGTTCGTTCGTCGGCATATCAACGCTCGGAGTATAGTATCCGGTTGTTGAAGACGTTCCTTGCCAAATGTTTCCGGTATCCAGAACAATCCCATTTGCAGCATTGGCTACCTGTAGTTGGAAATAGGTAAATATTGTTCCCGGATCGGGGTCCGATTGCGTCCAAATGAACTGCGGCCGCGTTGTTGTCACGTATGTTGGATTCGCTTGCGTGCCGAATGGAAAGCTCATATACGTAACAGGCGGTCGGTTGGTGATCATCCAACCTACCTGTGACCATGCCGAGAATTCTTCCCCATCTGATATCCGTACTCTTACTTGATACTGCCCACCCATTAGCAGCGGCGTGTCCATTGTCCAAGCCCATGACGTATTTGGTGTGTTCATTGACCGATTATACACGCATTCGTAACAATTACCGTAAATGTCTCTAATTTCGAGATCAAATACCGTAAAGATCGTGCCCGGATCAATATCGTTTTGGTCCCATGTAACCGTAGGTCTCAAAGATACCGGATTCGGATTTGTAAAGCCGCCGTTCGGGAACGTCAGGTTAACCGTTGGCGGGTGGTTTGGCGTACAAGGATTGCAATTGACTGTTATGGTTTGATCCATCCAATCGGACCAAGCATAGTATTCGTCCCCTACAGCTTTAACAACGATGTACGTTCCCGGTTCAGGTGGATGTACCAGCTTGCCGGTCACTGTATTTCCGCTCGGCGTGACATAAAAATATTTTTCGAATTTAATTCCGCGATCCGTCTGATATCCGTTTTGGCAGCTGCTTGAGTTGCCATCATAACAATGGTCCGGATCATAGGAGTAGTCGTTCCATTGGATCGTCCCATTGCCCGCTTGAGATACGGTAAAATTCACAATCGGCGCACGGTGGACAATGAGCTGCTGCGTGTACCAGTTCGAGTATTTAGAGTATCCTTGGAACGTTGTGTCCCCATTCGACAACCTATGATCCGGATGCGGATCGTCGGGTGCCCGATACTCGATCTTATAACTGCCGACCTTATCGAAGCTCAGTATCGGTGTTGTAACGAGAGCGCCGTTTTTGCTGGACCATCCGCTTTTTCCGTCTCTAGCGTCCAAGAACATAAACGGATCAACGTGAGTGTACTTCCATTGTGTTCCGTTATCGAAACGCGGATCGCCTTCCGGATCGTCGAAAGTCGTTTCATACACCACTTGCGTATCGACCACTGCCGCGCCGTATGTTTTATTTGTGATATACGGGCTGTATGCAATGGCAGACATTGCCTTAAATTCGGTTGATTCATGAATCGAATAAGGTCCGGTTGAACCGTACAGGAACGTACTATCGTTTACGGTAAAATACGGCACGCCATCCTGATAAACCTTAATTTCGCTTCCCGTTAACTTGACTGAGTACGTATTCCATACGCCGGGAAGCAAAGAACGTGCCTTTTCAGCAAGGATCGTCTTTTCCCCATTTACGATTTTGACCAAGCGCAATCGGTTCTTCATGGACTCGACTCTGTACATATTTTGATGGTCTTGGATGCGGAAACTCATGCCAGCCGGTACATAGTCGTATTTCAGGTTGTTGATCCGCATTGTCCAGTTAATCGAACCGTTTATTATTGGCGGTTGGTTCGGCTTAATAAACTGTCCGTAGGTAAAGAACTCTCTTATTCCCGGAAGATGACTTTCTTCATGATCGAATCGATAGACGTTACCACAATAAACAAATAACCCTGGCTCGACTACTATAGGCGGCTTCTCACAGGTACCTTGTGGTTTCCAAATAAGTTCTTTTGTTTTGGCATTCCCAATCCAATATTCTCCGTGATAGTACCAGTCAGGGATTACTTTGAAGATCGGAGTATAGCCATCAATAGGTTCCTTAGAGTACCCGTCAATGCTAGTTTGGTTATAGTTTAACAGTTCTTCCGCTACCCCTGCGGGTAGTTGAGGTTGCCATTCACAAACCGTGTCGCCGGGAATCCATTTGGGATTTCCTTCATCGTCATATTCCGTATCGCTATAGTGTCCTCCTACTTCCCAACAGTTATATGCGTGAAGTTGCCCGGTTTTTACATTTTGAATTAAGCTCCGGGGTGTATAACCGCTTTCTGTGACCAAGACGTAGTTATCGTCAGAGCTAATAGCAGTAGGTACGTTTAAGTTACAAGCAGGTATAATTTTCAACTGCTGCTCTGCTTCGTCCCAATAGGGATGGTAACAAGTGTTTGACCATGCCTCTCCGTACATTAGAGCAGAACCGAACACTTTTCCGCCCGGACTTCGAAAAACCTCCGAAAAATAGGGACTTGTCTGATACAACACACCCGAATTCCAAACGGGATCTGCCCGGAATGAAGGAATATGATCGTATGATTCGACCTTATAAGGCGTAGTTAAATTATCGAATGTGTAGGATTCAATAGTCCGCGTATTGAGATTTATTCGCTTATATCCAGTCGTTGTTTTGATCATTTCCTGAATTTTGGTTGCCTGAGATCCGTCACTGAATACCACATCTTTACCGTAGTCGGGAAATTCGCGGTTGCTAACAACGTAGTTACGACTAAAAGAATAGGCCGCTATCGTATTTCCAGCTTTAAGCTCAGATATTTTATAGCGTTTGTAATGGACGTTTTGGTAGGAATTCCAGGAGCCTCCAGTATCAAGCAAAATGATTTCGTTTAAGTCTTCCCGAACGTACACGAAAGCACTTGTATCGTAAAAATCACTTGTGTAAAGACGAATTGGCGCTGGTAATTTAGTTCCCGCCAAGTACCACTCCATCTTATTCCGATATGTCCACCCATATAACGTATAAATAAACATACCATCCCCTAAATAATATATAGGGTTTTTAGTACCTAATTCGGCATTAGACCCGACCAGACTTCCAACCAATGACACGCTATTGGGACTATGCGGGTAAGTTAGATTCTGGTCCGCTTTAATCGATCCACCAATGTTATATCCGTAAGGATCGGCGGTAAGATTGTATCGCGGGCTGGTCGCCAAGGTTCCATCAGGGGTGATCGACCACATCCGCTTGTTCAGGTTAGGCTTATCCAAAGTGCTCGTTGTCCAAGCATCGTTATTCAACATATCCTGCGGATTCATTGGTACCGCCTCAAAAGGAGTCGGCTCTATGCTGTTCCCGCTAACCTTAAATGTTACGTCTGGATTATCGTTCACAACTTCTACTGTGTAATTTGCGGTGCTGTTTAGGCCGTAGTCCTCTTCCGCGTAAAGCCTGAAACAGTATTTACCGACTTTCGTTGGCTTAAATTCGAAGTTCCGGTTATCGCTCGATATTTTATTTTCGTAAGGATTGCAAGAGCCGTTGTTTCCAACGTCATAGCCGTACCACGTTTCATATTTAACAATCGTATCGCCATCCGGACTGTAAGAATTGTTCCGAAATGTGCTTGGCGCGATCCTAGAAACGGTGCTGCTATACAGGAAATCGATCACAGGCGGCAAATCCGGAATCACCGTAAGCTTCCAAGTGTCCGGGGCCAATGATTTCATTCCCGTATTGTCAAAGACATTGAGCTTTATGATTTCTTCTCCCGGGTTAGTGTAGGATGTTTTGGCGTTCGTCCATTCGTCCCGAGAGTGATCAATCGTGCGGCCTTTGACGGGCGAATAACTGTCACTTGCATCCCACGGTATGCCAATGGGTCTTCCAACCTTGATCACCTGTTGCCCTTTAATTTTCGGTACCGGATTCGGTGGGATGACATCCAAGTTAGCACAGGATTTCACGGTATGTACTGTGTTAGATGCAGTCGCACATACCAGCTGCAGTCCTGCCACATCTGCTATCATTCCGTTATACGACATACTATTATAAGGTGTTTTCCATCCATACTTGGCCGGTAGACCTTTTATCCAGGCTGTAGGTTCGCTACTTGTAAAATCCCATTGGAAAGTTAATGGGTCCCCATCGGGGTCTTTCATCTTGATTACTTTCAGATCGACCCGTTCTCCAAGGATAGCTTGATTGATTTCGCTACCATCTGCCGGATCAGTAAAAGCAATTTTCAGCTCTGGCGGATTCTTAGGCGGCGGTGGTCCAATGGTAAACGTTCCGGGTCCGATAACACTTTCCGTCCCGCAGCTGTCCACTACCGTCACCCGCACCTCAACTTGTCCATCCTGAATATTAGACGGATACATTCGAGTGGCTGTATCGTAGCTGAATGGCTGTGCCTTTTTGGTTTCGCCATTGCTATTGTACCAACCTACCTGTAAAGGGGGCCAATTCCAGACTCCGCCTTTACCTTTAAATTCGTACTTATATTTTACTAAAGTACATCCTTTCTCTTCGACCTCGAACCAGACTAAATTGCTATCTTTCCAGTTTATGAAGTCCTTATCCGGCCACACTTTTCCTGTCATGGTTCCAGTAGGATCAGGCGGATCAGTAGTACCACCACCGTCGCCACCACCACCACTACCGGAGCAGCCCCCTGCCGACTGAACGGTTACGGCTTGAGTCAATGTGTTATTGTTTTCCCCACCCGCTCCTTCGTCTACGGCATTATTTGAATCGACGATGACTTTGAACGTGTATGATCCTGCTGATGGAAAGTTATATGTGAATGTTCCTTGCTTCTCGTCATTTGTATCAAGACCGTTCGTATCCATACTGGCGACTTCCGATCCGTTTAGTTCCACGATGGTCCGAAAAGTGGTTGTTGTAGCAGCACCCGTATTTCGAATTTTGTAAGTGTACGTAACATCCTTTCCCGCCTCGATACATGATGCTCCGCTTGTCAAACCTATAGGTCTTAAATCCGGAGTCGAAGAAATTACAGCGTCTTCGTATTGAACTGTAACTGCACTGTCATACTGATACGTTGTCCCTTTTAGATCAACGATAAAGGCAGCATAGTATGTGATGACTTTCGCACCGTTCGGAGGGTTTGCTAGTTCTCTTGATGAATCGTATCCATCTTCAAAATCTTCAAAGCTCTGCTGGAAAGTAACTCGGTATTCCCCAGCATCGTTCTTATTTGGAGCTACATGGATATCCCATATAATATCTTCTCGTGGATATCCGATGTGATTGTTATCTGGTCCTTTAATTGGTTCTTGCAAATCTGTGTTGACTCGTGCAGAAGTTGCTTCCACATCCGTAACTGCTGAATCAGGAATTTCGATACCGGATAACTTAAACGGTTGATCTTTAGTTGATCCCAAGCTCAATGCTTCCAGTTTTGAAAAATCCGTTGTCGAACATCCCGGAAGTTTTGGCATCGAAATACCTTTAATCGTTTCAGTATCGGCATTTGAGGTACTTCTGTAAGATGCAGGCCCGAAGTCATCCGGTCCGCAGCTTATTTTAACAATATCCCCGTTTATATCCGGCACATCCGCGTACCAGTTTTTTCCTTGAGAACCACCAGGTATGTAGCGATACCAGGCGTAGTACCCCTGTGATCCTTCCTTATTATCAAGCGAAGTAACTTCTTGACGAGTACCATTGATGTCATTTACTAATCCAGAATAACTATTTAAACCGATTGCCGCAGACGGTGTAATGTCCTGTGAACCATGAAAAATTTTGCTAATGACCTTACCTTCCGGGACAGTAACGTCAATCTTTCCTCCGGATAAATAACTGGTTTTAGAGTAATATTTATCTCCGACTAAACTGAACCCTCCATAAGTAGGAGTGAGCTTTGTTGTCATCGAATCAGTTGAAGCGGCAAATGCTTTCATGATCATTTCACCGAATAACTGAGTGGCCGGCGAATTAAAAGCCATTAGAAAAAGCAGAAGTAAACTGATGAATCTGACGCGTTTTCTAACCTTGTTTAAAAACAACCTCATCACCACCTTGTAATTGGGAGGGGGAGAACGGATTCTCCCCCTCCCAATTAGATATGCCGTAAATCTAGCTTATTTACCATCAGGAACATACATCGATACAATAGTACGTGTTGAATTACTCACTGGCGGTCTTGCAGGAGCATCTATTGCAAAAGATATGTCTTTCTTCGGGACAGCAAACCCTGTTTTTGGTAAAATCATAGCTTGCGTATCTCCGCGTTTTGTTTTAAACACTGTGGCCAGTGTGTTCAATTCACCATTCTTTAAAGCTTCCTTATTAGGGCTTGCAAAACCATAAATACTGAATCCAACCCTGCCATTCTCGCTATATGCGGTCGTATCGTTAATGTAATCCACGTGACTTTTAACTAAAATCACGTAGCTGTCCGGATAGTCCTTAATTAAAGGCATTTGACTCTGCGTTATACCTCGTACTTCAGTGTTAAACCAATGCAGTTCGTCAATATCCCCCAACAAATCACGATTCGGATCATTCGGGTCCGCCATGTCGATCGCAATCACTTGATCGATTTGTCCCTTAAATAATCCGTCCTTCGTTTCAAGCACTAATTTATCCGGAGACCAAGAATAACTTGCGGCTTGCACACCTTTAGCAAACACCGGAATCATCGAAAACAAATTAGTCCCTTTTAACTCAATTTCTGCTTGATTCAATGCATACTTGTCTACTTCCAGCTTATCGCCCTCGCCCCTGTTGGTTTGTAACACTCGATCTACAACCGTCATAGCTTGCGCTCTTGTCGTTGCTTGAGCCAATCCCAGCGTCCCACGATCTAACCCCTGAATTAATCCAGCTTTCACCGCCTGATAAACAACGGCTTTATCGGTAATTTCCACTACCTCGGGGTGCTGCAGATCCGGTCTTGTCGCTCTGACAATCAGACGCATCATTTCTTGTCTCGTAATCGCATCGTTGATGTCCTGGCTAAATTCCTCGTAGCGATGGATTCCAGCCTCTACCGCCGCGTTAGTATACTTGCTGTACCAAGCAGCTCCTTCTTCCCCGGTTTTCAGCTTAAGGGCTTTTGTTAGCATCGTGATGAACTCGGCCCGGCTTACGGTATTATCCGGTTTGAAAGTGCCGTCCGGATAACCATCAACGTAACTTTCTTCAACAGCCTTCAAAATAGCTTGCTGGCCCCAATGCCCGTTGATATCGGAGAACGTTGGAGTCTGTGCTTTAATGATTTGCAACGATGCGACAACAGCCATAGTTATTGCGATACTAGAAATCATTACCTTTTTATACATACTATCTTCCTCCTCTTTTTCATAATGATTGGACTTTACAAACTTGCCTATTCTCGATAGAGAACATATAAATAACGTGAAGTGAGGTTAACGTTTATGATCGTCGGGTAAATCCTCACCATTTGTTACAAGGAAATT
This sequence comes from Paenibacillus allorhizosphaerae, assembly GCF_910594985.1. Lineage (GTDB taxonomy): Bacteria > Bacillota > Bacilli > Paenibacillales > NBRC-103111 > Paenibacillus_G > Paenibacillus_G allorhizosphaerae. Next base: position 2,272 of record NZ_CAJVCE010000050.1, on the reverse strand, counting down.
CTTTTAATTATTCGTAAATCACTTCCCTCATTAGATTCACATTTACCATCAACTTCATAAATAGACATATCCTTACCTTACATGAAACTTCATGAAGTTTCAATAATCATATTTAGTGATATAATATTCTAGAAGGAGTGATATTAAAGATGAACAATAAACGAGGTTTGAAGAAGCGAACCCCTTTTGCATCTACTCTCGACATAGAACTAGAAAAAAAATTTAAGGAACTTTCGGATATTACCCGCATAAATCAATCAAGACTACTTGATGAAGCGATTGGCGATTTACTTAAGAAGTACGAACATCTTCTTATTGAAAAGCAATCGCGCTAGCTCTCCCCATAAGCTCCTCCCATCCAGTAGCCATTTTTGTTCCTCCCGTCGTAAAAGATATCCCTTCGCCTTGGAGGGAAGTAATAATAAAAAAATGCCCCCATGAAAAGCAAACTTCTGCATAATATTCCGAAGTATACGAGGGGCTTTCATTAGATACAACCTCCTCAAACATATAAGTTTCCTACACAACAAAAAATGCCCAGTGCGTAGGAATCCTTGAAAACAAGCAGACTACACCTGTTATCTAAAATTCTGCCGCTAGGACATTAGACTTCACACAAGGCATTACATCATCTATGAAATAATATAACATATCCCCCCGGGAGATGGAACAAAATATTGACCACACTTTTCCATTTGAAAGGTCTTGAATGCTTCAATACAGCTGGCTACCTTCTGAATGTATGATTATACTATAGCTTATTCATCTCACAAAAAAAGGGAGACCAACTTCGGCCCCCCCCCCTCTCCTATCGATTCATTTTTTTACAAACCATTTCACGAAGAATGGCAATGAATCAATGATCTCCTGCCGGATCTTCTTCTCATCCAACATCTGTTTTGTTTGCTCGGCAATAATTTTACTTCTCATGTCCGCTTCTTCTCTTGAGGCAGCCACAAACTGCTGATATTGGTTTGATTGCACTTCATTGGCTTCTGTGATGATTTCGTTAAGTTTGGTAGCTAACTCGCTGATAGTTTGACCTACATTATCGCGCAGCTGGTCCATTTGTTCATTCATCTCGTCACTTAATGAAGATCGAACGTCTTCTTTCATTTCCTGAAGGCTTAGATTCACAAACCCCTGCAACTTGGACATGAATCGCTCATTATCCATCATGTATTCGATGTCTATCTCATTGAGGTTTGCCCTCTTTTTTACGAGATCCAGGTCTGTAACACCGCCGCGGCATTCAAATTTCTCGCGAATCAAAACACCGATATCAGCCAATGTTGCACGCCGGCCATGCTGATCCTTCATTTCCTTGAGGAAACGAAATATGTTGATGTCATTGGCATCAAAGATACGTTCTTCCCTCTTGTTGCGCAGCAGATAATGGACGCTCAATTCTTCAAGCTTATCCACCCAGCTCCGAAGTGTTGGCTGCGGTACATCCAGCCGATGCGCTGCCTCACCCAAAGTAACGTAATCAACCTCGATCTTCCCACTTTGAGCCGCACCTACATGTTCGTCGCGATTTGTATCTTCACTCACGCACTTCATCTCCATATAGCTCAATTTACCTCAATTTTACCGCACTTTGGACTATATGTATAGCTGCCAGACACTAAATGTCATTCACCGGCGCCCACATGTTATTCGCCCAACATTATATCTCGACACTCTTCGATCTTAATACAGATTGTTAAACACTGATTTTCAGAGTCAATTGGCCAACAAATTGATCGCGCTATATTAAGTTTCATTGGTATTTTGTCTATATACTTTTCGCCCGATGATACTTTTGACATTGTTTTTACCTATACGTATACAGCCATATGATATAAGTGACATTCATTTGCCTTTAATTCATTACGCCGCGTAATACCATCACAGTTAACACACCTATATATAAGTCGCTCGATATTATTTAACCTTATAAGTGTGCCTACATGTATGATGCTAGATGTTATTTATTGATTGTTTTAAGCCATATCATCACTGGCTCTATGTTAACTGTAATAGATGGTTTAACTATATATTATATACCCGTTGTTATAACGCATAGATCAATCGTTGATATAGCTATATTATAGGAGAGGAGGGTGAGATGTGTCTATGAAAATGCAATTTATGAGTTTAACATTGGGGTAGGGTAGGGTGGGGGAGCGGTTACCCGTTTGAAATAAAGATTCAACTTGAAGAGTTGGCAAATACCAGAAGCATCTCATCTTTGATTTCATTAGTTTCGAATGGACTTTTTATATAAACT
>NZ_CAJVCE010000049.1 GCF_910594985.1 Paenibacillus allorhizosphaerae | reverse complement strand
TTCTATCACGGAAAAAATATAAATTAACATACCTACAATTAGGTCTCTTTTATTCTGTACGAGTATTATCAATAAAATAATTACTAACACAGCTAGAATAAGATTCATACTTCTAAGCACAATCAGGGTTTTCAGCATTAAAAATGGTTTCTGTTTACCTGTTGAATAAGATCTAAATACCCAATACAAAACACCTTGAAATAATATAAACACTAGGAATGATAGCGCAAGCAAGCTCGCCACTCCTAAATCTAAATAAATTTTATATACAACCAAAAAAGAAAAAGCGGCTACTAACTCACCCAACGCAAGATTCAATAGGTGTTTTCTTAGTTTTCTCATAAACCTCCATTTTAAAGCACATCAACAGTCCTTGATCGAATTGACGTTTTCATTTTATCACATTAGATTGTTAAGCATAACTGCCCGTTACTTCAACAACATCAAAGAGAGCTGCGGCGCTGCTGATTATATATTCTTATAGTAAGAACAGGTTGCTTTTGGTAAAATCAGTTAAAATAAGTCGCATAAGGAAAGCCCATATTTATTTAGTATCATGTGTTGTCTTCCAACAATAAAGGTGGTGTACGTATCCTGGCAGATAGTATCGCATTGTTTATTCTTGAAAATTTCACACGCTGCCGACATCGATAACGGGCTTGTTGAGCCCTACCCATGGACCGGTTGGGCTAGGCGCCACGGCAACGCCTATCCGTTGATTTAATAGAAAAAAAGCCGTAAGTTACACGGCTTTTAATGTAGATGCTTTATATAATATTATAATAGATTTCATGCATTATTTCTTCAGCGCAGACAGCAGCTCGCGGTCCGTCAGCAGTTTGCCCGTTTCCGCATATCGACAAGCAGACGATGCTACCTGGAAAGCATAGGCTCTTCTCGGCTTGTCGGTATTATTCGTTTTGCTGTGATGCAGCGTCTCTCTGTGAAAAATAACGGCATCTCCGGGCGCCATCGGCTTGCATGGCATTCCATTCTCAGGGTCTGCAGCTCGTCGATGTTTAGCGCCGGCCTCGTTAATATTCGCTTGACGGCCTAAGCGATGGGAACGCGGTGCAAGCCACAAGCCTGCATTTTCTTGCGTAATCGTATCGAGGGCTATAAACCCGTTGAGCATATGACCTAAAATGTGCGTATACATGTTGTCTTGGTGCCAAGCCAATCCTTCCCCATGCGGATGCACTACGGCATACATCCCCATCCATAGCCTTACTTCGTTACCAAGTATTTTCTCATAAATATCGATCAAGGCTGCGGATGAAAGCATGTTTGCCGTTTCCGGGAACTGCGCGGCGCTTTTGTCAAAATGAATGAAGCCATTGGATTTCCATTCCCCGCTTTCGGATTTGCTCACGAAATCCGCCTGCTCCAGGTTGATTTTTTCTACCGTTTCAGGAGTAATCAATCCCGGCGCATAGAAATAGCCCTCGCGATAAAACTCTTCGATCATTTGCTCCGTTAGTACAAAATTAGAAATGGCTTGTGTCAACAGGTTCTCCTCCTTATGCGTTATGACTTCAATGTACTGCAAGCCCGACGGAAAAACTGCTCGAAAGCAACCAATAAATTGTATTTTTGTTCATAAGAAGCTAGGATACAATTAGTTGACGATATTAGTAACCTAACGATGATGGGATTTCACGGAGGATTTATATGTATTACGATGATATCCGACTGGAACGTGAATTGAACTTCGTGCAAAAGATAGGAGCTTTAACCGAGCATGACATGCACCTGCACGACGCTTTGGAAGTGAGCATATTACTGGAGAACGACGCAAAATACCGTCTTGTTGACCGCGACTATTACGGGAAGCCTGGAGACGTCTTTGTGTTCCGTCCCTTTGAACCGCACTATAATCTTGCGCAAAGCACGGAAAAACCGGTGAAATGGATTATGCTGCTGTTTTCCCCGTCAATCGTCAAGTTCATTCCGGAAGGAAGTAAATTGCTTCAGCCGTTTTATACGGCCGCCTGCCGCTTCTCCCCGTTAATACCGGCACAATCGCCATTTGCCGGCTTGATTCATGCTGCTGCAAAGCAAGCAGTCGCTGAGGAGGAACAGAAGCTTCCCGGATGGCAGGCTAAGCAATATTTGTACTTTGTCGATATTCTCGTGTCGATATTTCGTTATTATTTAGAAGGATTTCGGGATGTTTCCTCTATGGGGAGAAAGCCGAATGAGGCGATGATTCGAGTAATAGAATTCGTTCTGTCTCATTTTACGGAAGAGATCGAAATGGATCAATTGATCGTCATGTCGAATATGCGGAAAACGATGTTTTTCAAACAATTTAAAGAGCTTACGAGTCTCTCTCCTAATGAGTTTATTAGTCGACTTCGGCTGCAATCGGCCCTTTATTATTTGGATCATACCGACAAATCGATTACCGAAATCGCTTATGAATGTGGCTTCCACTCCTTAAGCTATTTCAATAAGCAATTCAAGCAGTTTAGGGGCATAGCTCCGAGAGAACATCGGGCCAAGTTAAAAGTACGGAATGAATAAGGAGCTGCTTTGATGGCAGCTCCACTCTTGGCTATTTGTTGAATCAGCTCCGGCGTATCGCGGATCGATTCGTCGGACTGGCCTTCCAGCGCACTGGCCAGTCCATTTCGGACCATGCTTAAATCCCGATACGTTTGATCCAGCTTCTCGATAACGACGCCGATTAAGGATTCATATTTGTTCATCGCGTTGCTCCTTTACCATGATTACAAACTTGTTACCGATCGAACTTCACGCTCATTCGGAACGGTACTAGGAAGGCTCCGGTTATAACGGTCCCGAACGAACGCCGTCGCCCGTTTCGCGACTCTCTCGGCTTCGCGGCCGCCCCAGATTTATTGGAACCCCCTCCGACTAGAAGGTCTGTTAGTTCCTTTATAATATGCAGCTATCCTCTTCGATAACCTCCCCGGCACCCGTTACGACAACCGACAGCTTTAAACGAGGTAAGCTTTACGTAGAACCTTGTTAACCACCGAATAATCCATACCAAGTCCGGGACCCGTAGGCGCTCGAAAGACGCCGTCTTTAACTTCCATTTGCGGAGTGAACAGGTAGTCGCTCACTTTAACACCCGCCTTATCCTCCTGGAACTTCCCAATATTCGGAATGTACGTTGCAAAATGAAGCATATAGATATACCCATATCCGCCGGAAATGTGTGGTGTGACAGGCATGCCTTTTAAAGCAGCCATTCTGGCAACACGGGTATTCCTTATAAACCCTCCATTATACTGTAAATCAGGCTGTACCACTTGAGCGGCATCATTATAAATAATCCATCGGAACCGCCTTATACTGGTTTCTTGTTCGCCGAAGGCCAGAGGAATTTGAAGAGCATCCGCAACCTCCTTGGTATCTTCAAGATGCTCGAATGGACAAGGCTCTTCATAGAAGAAAGCACCAATCTCCTCCAAAATCTTGCCGTATTTGATAGCTACAGGAGGATCATAGGAACCGTTTCCGTCAGCATGTATGGCGAAATCATTACTGAACGTTTTGCGTGCTAAATAAATAAGCGCTTCAGAGCGCCCTTCTATGGAATCGGCATTTTTGCTCATTCGGCCGCCCACTTTGAATTTAACAGCCCTTGCACCCGTCTCAGCGACTTTTTGCTGCAGCACTTCAATCTCCTCTTCAGGCGTTGTACCCCTGTTGCCGCTTGCCACATATATAGGGATCTCGTTTCGAATGACGCCTCCGAGCAGGTCACCGATCGGCTTGCCGCTTATTCTGCCTAACATATCAAGCAGGCTTGCCTCCACCCATGATATGCAGCACCACAGAGCAAGCCCCGACAGCTTATAGTTGCTTTGGTACACATAAACACCATCCAAAAGCAATTCCAAATCTCTTGCATCCTTACCTATAAAGTAAGGGATGATCAGCTGCTTGAGCAGAGGATGCAAATAAGCTGCACGTTCGCTTGCCACAGCAACCCCCTCAGAACCATCCTTCGATCGGGTCCGTAAGAAATACAATCCATTGTTGAACAACAGCTCGATGGATTGTATGATCACCGGGGAAGCAATACCGTCCACATTCAGAACGGTAGAATTCGCCGCTTCCTCCAGATCTGCGATGCTAACGTTGCTTTTGGCTTGAATAAGAGAGCTATCCAAGTGTAAATAGGTTAAATCGTTATATGTATTTACCATGTTGGTTCCTCCTTTTGTTTAAAAAATGACTTCACAACATTATCGCTATCTCCACAAAACCGCGCTCGCTCTGCTCTTAATTCGTTAGTAAGATTAAAGGAAGCAGCCACGACTGCTTCCTTTGTGCAAATCACTGCGCGAATCCATTATTCGGTTACTATAATGGTCGACGTTGCTTCAAATCTCTTACCATCATTCAAGCTGCCGTTAACGGTTACTTTGATATCGCCGGAAACGCTGCCCAGCGCTGCGATTACTTTTTGTCTGTCGAATTTGACCATAAGATCCTTGACCTTATTGCCGTTATAGTCTCCAAGCTCCGCAGGCGCTGTCTGCGCATCCACGAATACCCCGTTCACGTTTAATTTAACGGACGTCGCCTGAATCAGCGAGGGATCATAACCCGAGGGCAGTTCGATATAAGCGGTCATCGAATTGGCGCCTCCGCCGCTTTTTTTATTCAGCGTGCCAGGGTTCAAATCCACGGATGCTGCAATCGACACGTCAAAGGTAAATGATTGGACGGTTACATTGCCGGCCAGGTCCTCAGCGGTCGCGGCTAACGTATTGCGGCCCGCCATATGCGCCAGACTCACAACCTGCCCGTTTGCAACCGGCTGCCCGTTCAAGGTTGCGGTCACATTGCCGACGCCCGATATAACATCGTACACGGCATATGTAACCGTCAACGAATCCGAGGTCTTATACGAAGCAGCAGCGTGAATAGCGACCACGGGCTTCGTTTTATCGATCCGAATGCCGTATACCGAAGACGTCGCCGTGTTGCCCGCCTTGTCAACGGCCGTTCCCGTCACGGTCAGATTCGCGCCTTCCTTTGTCAATACAACGTCGGGCGTCACCGAGGCAAGACCGGAGCCGCTGTCGGTTGCCGTAAAATGAACCGTGACGTCTTCTTTATACCATCCGTGTGCGTTCGGCTGCGTCGTTGCTGCGCCTGTAATGACCGGCGGCTTCGTATCGACTATGGTGACCGTTTGCGTAGCCGTCTTCGTCGCTCCACTCGCGCTTGAAGCCGTCCATGTGATGACCGTCGTCCCGAGCGGAAAATCCTTCGGTGCATCGTTGGTTACGGTAGCTCCGACCGACGATGTGGCTGTGCCGATATCCACTACCGTTCTCTCGTCCGTCGCCTCTACCGTTATATCCGCAGGCACGATCAGCGTAAGCGAAGGAGTCGAATCGGACACCTGAATCGTTAAGACGAGGTCTTTGCCTTCGCTAAAGTCGAATGTCAGCTTCGACGTTCCCAGCGGAAGCGTCGATAAAAATTGTTTTTTAAGCAGGATCGTGCTTCCATTGCTTCCGTATACGGAGTCCGTGATAGAATAATCCCGGTCGGTTAACGTATAAGAGCCCGATTTGATTGCAATCAAATCGTTGCCGTTAAAGACGACCGTAACCGGTATGTCCTTCTGTTCGGCCGTATTTTTATCAAAAACCGTTTCCGTCGGATTCATGGAAGCATCTTGCGGAATGTAGTAAACTTCAATTTCGTTGATCGTCGGCTCCTTGTAGACGCCTGATTCCAACTTGGTGGAATTGATCCAAAGCCTCAAGTATTGCGATGTCACCGGCGCAAAGTTAATCGTCTTGCTAGCTCCGATCGAAGTACCCGCGGTTCCCGGAATATCGATATAATTAATACCGTCATCCGAATATTGCAGCATGTAAGAGTTGACCCTCACATAAGAGACTTCCTTAATAACGACCTGATTATATTTGATTTCGTCACCGAAATCGACGCCGAGGAATTGATTGGTGACCTTTCCTTTCTCCGCGGACCAGCGGCTGTTGCTTGCGATACTGCCGTCAAACGCTTTGGAAGCGCTGTAGTCGGCGCTCCATTGGGACGAAGCGAAGTACGTCTTGTTCAACGCTAGGCTGGCATGCACTACGTTGAGAATGAGTACGGCATCGCTTCCCGCACTGAAAGTGAACCGCAGCGTATACTGCCCCAGCTCCAGCTTGGATAAATAAGCTTTCTTCAAAGCGACGGAAGTTCCGTTATTTACGTAATCGACGCCTTCCGTTAACGTGCGGGATGCATCCTGGATGGCTACCAGCCTATTTCCTTTCAAATCCATGCTCACCGAGCTGTCTCCTGAATTTTGGGAGTAATTAATGGAAGACGCGCCCAACTGGGAACTCGCTGGAGGAGTGACCTCGATTGTCAGGAGAGCAACATTCCCCGAGCTAAAGGAGAACGTAAGGGAATGTGGACCAATGGCAAGCTTCTCCAAATACGATTTGGCCAGAAGGATCGATTTGCCCTGATTGTTGTAGTCCGTCCCTTCCGTTAATGCGCCCGTAAAGTCTCGAACCGATGCCAAAGTATTCCCGTTTAAATTCAAATTGACGACAAGATCGCCCGCGTTTTGCGGGTATTGAATATACGAAACCGCCAAGCCCGATTGAGCCGGAGGCAGCCCAGACGCTTTGATGCCGATCTCGGCGAATGGAATCTGCTGGAACTCCGGTATGCGCGAGAAGATCAGTGAGTCGTCTTTGAGCTGAAAGTTGCCGTTCGCCGGATCGACAAAGCCGAGATCGTCTTTATTTGCGAACGAAACGTTATTCGCAAACGTGCCCAGCTGCATGTTCCGGCTGTCCCCTGTGATCGAACCGCTGTTTATTATCACATTATTGCGCACCACATTCCGTTTCGGCAGCAGCGGGTCGTCGTTCAGTATGTTCGGAAGCGTAGGGTAGCGCTGGCTCCAGATGTCGCTCTGATACGGAACTTGATCGAATTTGCTCATTAAGGAAATATAGTTTTTTTCGCCGGGCTTATAGTCGCGCGTCATGAAGGCGATCGACGTACCGGTATCGATGACGATATTATTTTCCACCACGTTCTCCCGGCCGTTGGCCAGCTTGAACGCCTGTTTGCCGATTTTATAAAAGACGTTGCCGCGCATTTCCACTCCGCTCATATAATCGTCCAAATAAATGGTAGCCGTAGAAACTCGCAGGTCGCTTGCAACAATATCATGGAAATAATTATAGCGAATCACATTGCCGCGCCATACGAAGCTTCTCCCTGAATAAATCGCCGATGCGTCGGCCGTTTCTTTGACCACATCGTAAATTTCATTGTACTCCATAAGATGATCGTTGCCTCTAAACTGCATGGCCAGGTGAGGCGCATCGTGCATTTTATTATGGGTGGCGCGGTTGCCTACTCCGTTAAGCTCTACCGCGGAAGTATACGTTAATTTGATCCTTGCATAATTGTATATATCATTGTTGTCGGCATAGTTTCCTGCGGGAGTCAGCGTCGTGAAATTGCCGCCGTTCAAGTAGACGCCGCCATTCCCCATGCTGTAGATGCTCGAGCCATAAACGCCGTTGTTTTTGCCGCCGTTAATTTTGACGGCATAGCCGCCCATTTTGCTGATTTCGCAATGCGTAATCAGGTTGTTCTCTCCGTCCGTAATATCGATCGCGTTCCCCCGGCTCACCTCTATCTTCAGGCCGCTGAAAACGATATTGGAAGCATTGTTCATCGCAATCAGGTTTTTGTCGAACCGGGACAATTGAACCTTGTTCCCCTTAAGCGGTATCGGCGGGTAAAGATACAGAATGCCCGTGCCGCGGTCGAGGTACCATTCCCCCGGCAAATCAAGCTCTTCTAGAATGTTGTAGAAATAAAAGCGCTGTCCCGCCTTCATGGCATAACTGGACGCGTTGTAGGTTGAAATAGTCTTCTTGGCCATATCGATCGATTTGATCTGCAGGTCGTTCGTAGCCCAATCGTTTCCCCAGTAACCGAGCATCCATGTATATTCCGGGCTTTTCCACGAATGCAGCCCGTCGCCGTTATATGTAAACGTGTAGCCGGTACCCGCTGCGGCATCGCCCGCATAAACGACCTGATTCACCGTGGTGAAACCGTTATTGGGCCAACGGGCAAGCGTCATTACATTGCCGTTGACGAACAGCTCGGGTGCCACCGCCAAATTATTGCCCAGAATGCCGTAATCGGTTATTCCAATCGCTTTAAGATCCGCCTGCAGCACATGGCCGCCGGCCTCCTGCGGTATTCGCTGCAATACGGCCGGGTCCGTCACCAGTGTAAATAAAGAGGAGTCCAACGTATCGCCTCCGGTAAACGAAACCTGCTCGCCACCATACGATTTGTAAACGACGGGAGCATTCGGGGTACCTGAATCGCGGTCATCCAGTTGGAACGTCCCGGTAAACCTGTACTCTCCTCCCCGGATATTGACGGTAATCCCTCCCGCAGGAACAGCGCCACCGCTTTTCAACGTACGGATCGTATCCCGCGCTTTCTCCAATGTGGCAAAGGGATGGTCGATGGAGCCGTCATTTGAATCATTGCCGGTTACAGCCACGTACAATTGAACCGATGCGTCTTGCCCGGCAAATGCCGGATTCCCGCCGCTCATTCCCAAGAAGCTGCCGGCGAATGTGGAAACGGCGGTCAAGAGAGCAAGCACCTTTTTTTTCAACTTCACATGCCTCACCTCATCCGTAATTATTGTTTTGCACACGTTAAACTAAATGTGAATGCGCTTTCAGATAAAGTAAAAATGGAAGCTCCCTTGTACTGGATTTCCTACAATATATCTTTTATTCCAAATTTTACTTTATAAACTGATTTTAATCAAAATCGTTGGAATGGACAAGATGATTGTTTTTGCACCACAGATTTATCTCACCAAAGGATAAACCACCTTGTTTCGTATTTTACTCGGAAGCTTTTCCATAGTTGTGGACGAAAATATAAATATCGATTATATAAGTGCCTTTTGATATCTGATTTGGCTTAGTTCTATGCCTCTAATAATTTTCCTTTCAATTCCATCATGCCTAAACCCATGTTTCTCATAAAAGCTAATAGCATTTTTATTTTCTTTAAGTACCCATAATATTGCCGTAGTATATCCAAGATCTTTTAATTTCTTTAAGCCCCAGTTAAACAGCTGTAGCCCTAAAGTTTTGAACAAGATATATTGCAGAAATTTCACCGCTACTGTTTTGCAAATCCTTGTCACTACAAGCTTTCAATATCAAACAGCCAACAGCATTTATTGTCAACTAACATAATTGCTATTCGTTCCGAGCCTTGAATAAGAACATTATAAAAGTACTCTCTCTATCGACGGGTGTATACTGATTTAGAAAATCGTTAGGCAATATGCCTTTATACGTATTTCGGTAAGATTCTGAATGGACAAATCCCAAGTCCCTTGCATCTTCTATCCTAGCCATCGTATTTCTGTCATTACAAATCCCCTTTTTATAGGTATTTCCTGATATTATTCGGCAATTCTACATCCATTCCTTGTCAAGAAAACTGCCCGTTACTTTAATCAACAATGAGGAGCTTGCCGCGAGGCAAGCTCCCACTATCGTTCTCCGTTAACTTAATATCTTAGAGCAGAAATAAAGTCAATGTCGGTATGTATAACGATTTTGCTAGTCAATCTAATATATATTTTTGGAAATATTCCATTGGACTTGTACGATTACCTTGCATATTGCTTGAAAACAGTAACTATACGCTTATCATCATTTACAATAATATACTGTCCGCCCATTCCTCTAGCGAAATATGTCTTCCTGCTTCATCATTGTCATCATTTAATATCCACCAATGATACCCGTACGACTACAAGTTTCCTCGTATTCGTTTCTCCTCGATTTCAAAATTTATTTTGCCGATTTTCTTGGCCTTTGGCCGGCGTTCGTCTTGCTCTCAAGTTCACCATAAATCATTACGTTACGTTAAGTTCAAGTGGAAATCTGGATTTTTTTGAAGACAATAATGTTGTGCAAATCGTAGAAATAACCGGGTTCAGATAACATTCAAGGAGTAACTGCTCAATGACCTGTGTCCCTTCTTGCAGTCTAGTACGCTGAAATAAAATAATGACGGCGCGAGGACAAGATTTATGATATTGTAAGTTGAACATTGTCCTCACCCCTTCCGATTTGAACTTTAATTAAATATTACCACACCCAAGCAACTTTGTTCAGGAACGAAACCATTATTAAAATTTTATACCAATTCCTGCCGATGCGGATGAATGCTCCATCGCTATTTGCAACAGATTGCCGATACCCGGATAAGCTTATCTGGATTTCGTACGAGCTAGGTTCTGGCTAGCTTTTATGATGCCGAAAGCGCTAGCCAGTCATTTCCGGGATGCTAGAGTTCGTATCTATCGAAGCGTGCTGGCTAAATCCCATGCCAGCTTCTTGGCTTTCCACGCAAGCTTTCCCGTTATGATTATATCAAGTCCCCATTTGCGTGCCCAGAGCAACCCTCGACTTTCCCCCATGCCTATGCAGAAGACATCCATCACCGATTCGTGAATCGGCGCGGGGCGGCCCTTTAGATCAGCCATCACAATTTTCCCCAATCTAGTCGCCTGTAACCCGCCTTCTTTACACGTCATCTGATCCGCCTTGCCGGTTCTCGGATCGACGATTCTCGCACAGTCTCCAATGCTGTATACGCCCGGCATCCCTTGGACGCGATAACATTCATCGACCAGTACCTGCCCATCAGGAGTAAGTGGCAAGCCCATGCCGCGAAGGACCGGATTGGGTATTAGACCAATCGTCCATATGCAAAGGCCGGCCGCCAAACAACCGCCGATGTTCAACTTCACAACTCCTGCTTCCTCCCGCATCGCCTTACGACCATGAAGCACCGTCACTCCGCATTCGCTGAGCGTCTGATCCAACTTCCTTCCAACTTTCTCCGGCGCTTCCGGGAAAAGCCGTTCCTGTGCATTCAGCAAATAGACGGAGATATCGGACGAACGCAGCCCCAACGCCACTGCTTCCCTCTGCATAGCGAGCGCCAGCTCGGCTGAAGTTTCGATGCCGCTGATGCCCGCCCCCGCAACCGTGATTGTCATCAATCGTTTTCGTTCCTCGAGGTTCGACTCGCCGGCAGCTTTCCGCAGATTGGCACGCCAACGCTCCCGAATGTGTGCCGCGGCTTGCGGGTCGGTCATAGCGATGCCGCCCTGATCGGGATCCGGCCTCCGAACGATGCTGCCGACCGTCACGACCAGCAGGTCGTACGACATCTGAGCGTCACATCCTTGTGCATCCGTATATCGGATGAGTTTCTTTCCGCTCTCCACAGACTTAACCGTACCTTGCACAAATTCGATTCCTTCCGAATGCCAGCGCTTCCATGGAACCATAATCCCTTCCCCGCTCGCGGCCGGCCGGAACAACAACACTTTGCGCACATGGCCGAGCTGCTTGTCGAACAGAACAAACCGAATCCGACGCCCGTTCGCCATGTTCCGGGTCGTATCCTTCATTGCTTTGAGCGCTCCAAGCCCTGCATGACCTCCTCCGATGATGATACACGTCAAGTCATTCATCGTTATTCAGCTCCTTTTACGTTTTGCAAATATGACGATGTAATACTCTGATTTGTGACAGCGGAAACGAACGAATGATAAACTTTGCATGAGCCGGTCTCCCGGCCAGCCGCACAGCTGCTTTCATACCGTCGTCGAGTCGAGCACCTTCAGATAGAGCACTTACGTCATTCGAAACGACAGCGGTCTTGTCGATAACGGGGGGCTTTGCCATGAGCCGAGTAACGGACTGAAAGCGATGCTCGTCATTGAGAACGGCCAGGTCAATTTCCGACAGTTCGGAGCCAAGTCGCTGCAGGACAGAATGTCAAATACGATAACAAGCTCCATATGATGTGTTTTTTTGAACATCTGGGGCAAGGGCGTCACCAAGAGCATTACAACTACGCGGACAGCAATTTCTCGGCATTGAGCTTTGGCGAGTATATATTTGAAGCTTTCAACGGGGATTGTATTGAGAGTAGAAGCACGCGCTTTATGCATACCGCAAATCTGCCCGTTAACTTAACCAACGGGCGCCAGTCTAATACTTTATTTTTTCAGTCTACAACTTTATTTTCCTAGTCTAACACTTTATTTTTCCAGTCTAATACTTAATTTTCTTCTTACAATCGATCCGTCGCGAATGACTTCAATCGACCAGGCAACGGAATTTTTAGAAAATCCAGTGACCACGCATTGCTCCCGCTTGAATAACGGATATAAAAGTGGAGCGCCCCGCGGCAGCTCCACGCTATCGTTACCCGTTAGCTTAACAACTTTTTCAACTGCTTCGCTCATTTTCTCACGATATATTTAGCTTCCCATTTGTATTCAAAGCAATCTCAATTGCTTCGTGAAGAAAAAATAATCGATTTAGTAAGTCGACCTTACTTTCGGAGGCTACCGCAATCAATAAGTTTTCATGCCAATAATTCGAGAGGGTCTTTATTTCCTCACGTAAAAGCATAAGAGCGTCGGGTTCTTTAACTTCTAAGCCATTATCATATATCTGCGCTATTAATTTTAAGTCAATACTCAAAGCAGGTAAGTGCCAATAGTTATATATCATCGAATCCGTTCCTAAAGGACGCTCGAAAATAACATGTTTAAGATAATGTTCATACCAAGCATCCTGTTCATCAGGGTTTGTCGGGTAAGGAATCTGTTCATAAGGAAGATGAACCGTAATTGAATACGACAATACAATCACCTACTTTCAAATCAAATCGCACTACTCAAAATGTCCTTTTATGTTTCAGCTGCTTCACCATCTTGCATTACTAAAGGAATATATTCTTCGTTCTTTACCGTATTCCCTTTCGTACTATCCTACCCATTTTCACGCAAATCTGCCCTTTAGCGCAATGACGGCTGCCCCGTGGCAGCCGTTTTGGTGTTGAACTATCGTTCCCCGGTAGTGAAGAAAAACAGGAAAAATGATCACTAATAGGGCAATAATAAATCATTATCATTTAGCATGATATAATAAACAAAAAGCTGATATCGGAGGCAAGCCATGGAAAATGAAAAATGTGACTTCATACACCCAAACGGCGTCAAGGAAAAGAAATTGGAAGTTATTGATGGTTACACGATAAAGTACCACGCAAACGGAAAAACAATATGGTCAAAGGGAAAAATGATTAATGATAAGCCAGATGGCTATTGGGAATGGTATCGTGCAGAGGGAACATTAAAGCGTTCAGGGTATTTTGACATGGGCGAGCCTGTTGGTGAATGGGTCACCTATGACAGCAAAGGCAATAAACACAAAACTACCAATCGTGATAATGAATAAAATGATTTTGCTTATCCATTGCTGTGTGTAACCTGCCAGTTACTTCAACGGACAACGGCAGCCGATCTTGTGCCGGCTGCCGTAATTGTCTCGTGGAGCTATCGTTATCCGTTAGCTTAAAAATGGAAGACGCTCATAACTTCCGGCTTTCGTAATTTCACTTGATTTTAGTAAGCTCGAAAGCGTATCTCCTGAATTTCACTCTAGCGTCGCGGTCAGACGATCACGCGGTAGTGAAGATGAACAACGCCGCTTCGGAAGTGGCGCTCACCGAGCAGCTCGAGTCGCATGCGGAGGTTGTCCGGCAATGCTCGCTTACCTCCACCCAAGACGATCGGATTAACAAGCAGATGACACTCGTCGATCAGTCCCGCGCTCATCGCCTGCCCAGCAAGCTCGGGGCCGCCAATCGTAATGTCGGCATCTGAAGACTCTTTCAGCCTCCGAATCGCATCAGGATCGAATTCGCGCTCGATCCTCGTCCTGGCGCTTGAAACGGCCTGAAGCGTCCGAGAATACACGATCTTCTCAGCAGCTCGCCAGATCTGCGCGAATTCCCGCATTTCCTCCGGTTGATCGCCTTTTTTGGCGCTCGCCGTCTCCCAGTACACCATCGACTCGTACATTCGACGCCCGTATAGGTAGGTGCCAATCGGCCGCTGGAAGTCAGTCCAGAACGCAAACTCCTCGTCATCGGAGATCGACCACTCGATATTGCCGTGCTCGTCCTCCATGTAACCGTCCAAAGATACGTTAGTAGGGTAGATCAATTTAGCCATTTCAATAACGCCCTCCAATTTTCAGTTTCCAACGCAACCAAGGCCTGCCCTTTCTGAAGTTGAACAAAGAAACATCCATTTTTTATAATAACACTAATTAGAAGTATTCTACCCAGTTAGCGAAACGAGGCCGCGATTGAACCGCGGCAGCCTCACTGCTGAAGTGTAAGGGATCTCTAGTCTCCGTTAGAGATCCTAGTGGCGGGTAGTTCCATGACCAGTGGTGCCACTCTACTCTGCTCATGTTGACTGCCAGCAATCGTTTCAACTGGTGAATCTTGTGTCGTTACGGAAGCGGATGGTTCTTTCGTGGCAGTAACCGTGAAAGGGATCTTCTTCATGGTGTGGAAATCACGTGCAGACACATGGTAATAGACGAAGTACGATCCCGGTTCAGTAATGGGCTGCTTGGCGATGTAGAGTCCATCGTTTTGGAAAGTAGCAGGTAGCATCATATGAGGCTCTTGCCCCTCTTTCCACCATTCAAATATGACTTCGCTCGCATCATCCACTGGTTTACCATCCTGGGTAACGGTTACTGCAAAAGTAACGTTGTCTCTGGCAGCAGGTTGACTCGGTTCGAGCGTGAATGTGGCTTCGACTGGTGTAGAAGAATGATGAGCTGTTTGTTGTTGATCTTGACCACATGCGATCATGGCAAGGAGCAAGAATAGGCACGGCAGCATGTACATCAAGCGTTTCAATTCCATCTAGAATCATTCCCTTTCTGTTTCAAGCTCATTAGTTCCTGGTAGAAGAGCGAGTCACAGTCTGATTATGGTCTCGTCACCGCGCAGGATCGCCCAGCGCAGGGGATTCGTAATACATCAGGTTTATCATGCTGCGGTCAATGGTAATGGTCAAAAATTCAATGCCGCTTCCCATCAGATTTTATGCAATTGCAAAGGTGTCCTCTCACTTGTTACATGAATATCGGTGCGAGCAGAAAGGCTGCAATAAAAAAATCCAAAACAGTGCACCATTCCGCATACCACCGCCAGACGATCTTGTTGCTCCGAAAATGAGCAAAGTCCCAGACCGCATGGCCGATATAACCTGCCGCAAGCAGGATCAGTCCCGTTTCTCTGTCGACATACAGAGACACTAACGCGATAATGCTGAAAAACAGTAATGCGGCCGCCTGTATCAAGATGGTACGAGCCCCGCGGAGATGACCGCGAATTGCGCCTGCAATCGGGTAGACAAGCGCGATGAGAATCAGGATAAATGACATGGGATCCGTCGAAGCAGGGAGCCCTGTTGCGGCCATAGCTAACGCCACCAATGAGGGCCATCGTTTCAGCAATTGTATGCCTGTAAACTTCAATCTTCCTCTCTCCTTGACATCTTCGTCTTTTCTGGCCAATTCCATGGCAATCACTCCTCGTTTTCTTTTGCACACCAAAAATAACACAATGCAATTCCTTTTACGTCTATCTGCAGTTGATTTTTATTTAGCGTCTATATCGATCGATTGATGTGCAAGACGGATTCATCTGTTATGATGAAGTAAACCACCCGAATGAAGGATTGAAAAATGAATAAAAACATATTTCAGCACGTTAACGCCCGCGCCGCACATACTATCTTTATCGTTGCCTTTTTCATATTGATCATGCCAGAGTATCCGTTTCTGCATATCCACGTACTTATCGTTTACGCTGCCTTCGCGGCTTGTTACATATGGATGGCGGCAGCACCTAAAGGATGGTGGAATGCTAAGAGGTATGTCCTTGCGGTTTGCATTCTTGCTGGCATAACCCTCATCATTCGCATCGTTCATTCCGATTACCCTGATCACCGCATTTTCTGGCCGCTGCTGTATATGCTGGGTGTGGCCGATCCGAAATGGAATCGTTCAACCGTTACTCTCGCCGTCTTCACTGTTTGCCTCATTTTTGCAATGATGCTGGTCGACAAGGTCTCATATGGCGCTCTAATTGCAGCTGTCCTAATGTATATCGCGGTCAGAAATCAAAGCCTGCTTCACGAAGCGCATCGCACGAACCGAAAGCAACTGGAACAACTGAACACGGCATATTCCGAATTGCAGCAAACATCCGTTCAGGCGATGGGGTATGCTGCGCTGACGGAGCGTACGAGATTGGCACGCGACATTCATGACGGGTTTGGACATCAGATGACCTCGCTAATTATTCAACTTCAAGCGTTGAAGCTGATGATTCCGCAAGATCCGGCTGGGGCGGCAAACAGCGTTGACGAAATCCTGAAGGTTGCCAGGAAAGGGATGGATGAGGTAAGGCTAGCAGTAAATGAATGGTCGGACGATGAGAAGGGCATGGGACCGATCGCGCTGAAAGGCCTGGTTTCTCATATCGAAGCCAATTCTATGATACGGATACAATACAAAGAAATCGGACCTATCGGTGAGTGGCCGGTTGAATGCAGCGTAATACTCTACAGAGTCTTGCAAGAAGCGTTAACCAATATCCTCAAGCACGCTGATGCGAAACAGGTTAACATTGTAGTGGAAGAAGAGGATGAACATGTAAAGCTTCTCATTACGGATGACGGTTATTTCAGCGACGAGAAACCTTTGAATTTTGGATTTGGCCTAAACGGTATGATCGAAAGATGCAAATCTGCCGGAGGGAGCATCGTTTTCACCGCAAATTCACCGAATGGATTAAAGATACAAGCTGTTATTCCGCTTACTATTACAGCGAGTACGGCATATAAGGAGACGTTTCATGCAAACCGGGAAGGTGATTCGAATCGTACTGGTGGATGACCAGCCTTTCATTCGTAAAGGACTACGTTACATATTGGACATTCAAAAAGATATGCAGGTGGTCGGTGAGGCTTCGACCGGAGAAGAAGCAGTCGACATTGCATTGCGAAACGTTCCGGATATCGTCTTAATGGATATCCACATGCCGGGAGGAACGGGTATCATGGCAACAACGTCTATCGTTGAAGCTTTGCCTGACACAAAAGTCGTCCTCTTAACAACATTCGATGTTGAACAGTATGTGTTTGACGGGATTCGTGCCGGGGCCTCCGGCTATTTATTGAAGGATACGGAAACCGATGAATTGCTGAGCGGTATACGGGCCATACACCGGGGGGCAACCCTGTTCAATAGCAGCACGGCCAAACGCGCTCTAGACCAAATATTAACTTCAGGCATGCAGGAGCCGGATTCGGATTCACCCGGGAAAGAACGGCTGCTTGGTGCCTTGACGGAGCGTGAAACGGAAGTATTGCAGCTGCTTGCTTACGGTAAGAGAAATCACGAAATATCTGCAATTTTATGTATTTCTGAAGGCACAACAAAAACGCACATCCACCATATCATGCAAAAACTTGGGGCGCAGGACCGCACACAGGCAGTGGTCACTGCAATTCGAATGAAGCTTGTGAAATAGATAAGGATCAATTGGAGAGGCTTTGCTCGGGGAATCGATCTTGAAATCGGAATACTTCCGATCGATAATTGCGTTGGCTTTATTTGGATTGATTGCGTATTCTAAAATCAAATTGTTGAAACGGTCACCGGTAAGGTTCCTGCCCGGTGACCATTTTTCTCTGCATCAACCGGTCCTGTATAAAATGAAACAGGCTGCATGACATCTTTATCAGACGAATTTCTTTGCCTTTATAGAAGAGTATTATTAAATAGTTCGTACACGGCGCAGGACTATGAAAGCCAGGACTGCCACGATTAGCGCCAAGTCGGCACTGATCGCGGTAATGTCGTTGAGAGCGTCTGTAAATGCGGCGTGGGCGATGAGCATTAGTCCGTCCGCGCCGAGAATGGCTCCTCCAAGCGCCATGCCCAACTCACTGCTCGTTTCGGACATGGCCGATGCCGATCCCGCCCTTACCGGTGGGGCCGAACCGACGATAAAGTCTGTTGCAAGAACACCGATCGACCCCATCACGATCGCGATAACCACGTATCCGGCAATAAGCAGCGCAAATCCGGATGAGCTGGCAACTTGAGTCAACAATAGGCTCCCCACAGCCGTTATCACCAAACATGTGCTTACCACATGTCCTGGGCTAATTCGACGGACAATAGAAGACGCGAGCATAGAACCGACCGTTACCGCCAACATTGACGACAGTGTCCAAATTCCTGCTCTCAGCGGGGACAGACCCTCAACCAATTGGAGATACTGGCTGATAATTAATCCGATTCCGCCGATTCCGCCATTGCGGCAGTACAATGCAACATCATCCCCAAGGAAACGCTGATACGACAGTCTTTCAACTGTTTAAAGTCGAGCAGCGGATGGTCCATTCGGCGCTGCTGGACGAAGAAAGTAATGCCGAATGCTGGTCCTGCCAGCATTGCTAGCATCGGTACGCCATGTAATCCGTCCTTTGCCCACTCTTTCAACCCATAAATGAAAGGCATAATCGCCGCCAAATACAGGCACACGCTTGACAGATCCAATCGGCCGGATCCGGCATCACGATACTCGGGCAACAAAATCGGCGCGGTAATCAGCAAGACGATCATAACCGGTACACTAAACAAAAACACTGCGCCCCAATGGAAGTATTCGAGCAGCACCCCGCCGGCAAGCGGACCGACCGCCATTCCGCCAGATTCCAAGCTTTCGTCTCCGTTAGCGGGGGAGGAGGCACGATTATTTATCCTCTATTTGAACATTAGATTCAACTTCCCCTTGTTTAATATGAATAGTCCAAGCATCGGATATCGCATCATAATTTGCTGATTTAATAACAGGTACTTTATTATTCCCATGTATTGTTAGAGCTTTTCGAATGGCTTCTGCTTCGGTTAATTTTGCGTTGTTAGGTTTATTGCTTGGGACAAATGAAACCTTTTTTGCATCAGATTGACCAGGGTATGATATAGCCACTTCTTCAAACCATACTTGAACCTTTAGACCGATTTGAACCTTATTCGGAGCATTTGAGAACCAAATGGCATTATAAAACTCTTCAACCCCACCTGTTGAACTAAAGTCTTCAGGCACAGGGCTGACGACAAGAAACCTTCCATCCTCTATTTCTACAACATATCCCTCAATGCCTGGTTCAGCTTTAAATGTTTTTGAATTGCAAGCAAAAAACAATAAGCTAAACATTAATAAGAATACAATGAACAAAGATTTCCTCATCGTACACCTCCTCCATGCTTCAGACGTTTTTACATTAATGCTTGTTGCGTTATCCTGCCCGTTAGCGGGGAAAAGGCCACAGTTCAGTCCGTGGCGGTCTCATGGCGTAGAAATTGAGCTATCGTTTCAAGTAAGCGTAGCGTAGTCTCAAACGGATTGACGTAATCTTACTTAAACAATAAGTGGCTAAAGTAAAATGTTATTGCTTTTTTCTACATTCGCAAACCAACAAAGGAGTCTATTGTGATGAGCGATGATTTGTTGAGCGCTCAATTCCCCTCTTGCCCATGTGCTGTGTGAGTCGCTTGCAAGCGTTACTTCATACCCTAAACTTCTTGCATGACGACATGTCGTATCAACACACAGTTCGGTTTGGATTCCTGTCAGAATAAGTTTCTTTATCCCTTTCTCTAAGAGAACTTCCTGTAAATTAGTTTCATAAAACGAATTCGGTGTCTTTTTTTGGATAACTTCATCTTCAAATCTTGGAAGGATATCCGGATGGATTTTCCACCCTGGAGTCCCATGTTCCAATGCTCTCCCAGGTCTTGCGCTATGTTGTATATAGATGATTGGAGTTTTAGATGAGCGAGCTTGCTCGATAAGTAATTTTATGTTTCGCAATAACACATCGCTGTTATATACAGGATTGTTTTCGTGGAACATACCCACCTGAACATCAATTACCATTAACGCGACTTGACTATCCATTCGTGCCTCCATGAGTATACTGATTCAAATATGTATTCTTCACCCATCAAACATTACCTTCTATTTCCAAAGTATCCTGCCCGTTAGCCCCCCATGCCCTGTCGGGCGCCACAGAGGATGAAAATTTTGGTGCGACGTTTTATACTATTCTTACGGCTGGTGAGGAAGGTCGTTGCGCTATGGTGTCACGAAC
>NZ_CAJVCE010000048.1 GCF_910594985.1 Paenibacillus allorhizosphaerae | reverse complement strand
ATTCCGTGGTGCACCGTGGTCGTCGTAGTCAGACTAACGGATGGGTTCGTGACACCATAGCGCAACGACCTTCCTCACCAGCCGTAAGAATAGTATAAAACGTCGCACCAAAATTTTCATCATCTGTGGCGCCCGACAGGGCATGGGGGGCTAACGGGCAGATTAGTCTCAACATGTGATCAGATGCGGGTATCGGATGCAGAGCTTCAAATTATTGTTTTCACAAACTCCTTGTGAGAAAATGATGTTAACAATAAGTGAGGTGTCTAATATTGAAAACTATTGGACTTATTGGTGGAATGAGTTGGGAGTCATCTCTTCTCTATTACCAAATCATAAATGAATATGTGAAAGAAAGACTAGGTGGGCACAACTCCGCTAAAAGTCTCATGTATTCGGTAAACTTTCAAGAAATCAAGACTTTGCAGCACCAAGGGAACTGGGGTGAGGCTACAAAAATTATGATTGATTCGGCACAAAAACTTGAAATGGCTGGTGCAGATTTAATCGTTATTTGTACAAATACAATGCATAAGATGGCACAAGAAGTTGAAGGATCGGTTTCTATTCCGTTAATTCATATTGCAGATTCAACAGCGATAGAAATTGTTAAAGATGGAATCAATAAGGTCGCTTTACTAGGCACTGCATTTACGATGGAACAAGATTTTTACAAGGGCAGACTCACAGAAAAATTTGGACTTGAGGTTATTGTGCCAAATGAAGCGGATCGATTGGTTATACATGACATCATATATCAAGAACTTTGTCTTGGAATTATTAAAGAAGATTCTAAGCAAACCTACTTAAAGATCATAAATAATCTTAAGCTGCAAGGAGCAGAAGCCGTTATTCTGGGATGTACAGAAATAACACTACTCATCTCGCAAGATGATTGCAGTATACCTGTTTATGATACAACAAAAATTCATGCTGAAAGTGCTATTGATTTCGCTTTAAGAGGGACCATCCAGGAAAGTTAAGTGAATAAATGATTACTTGTTACGGAGAACGATAGCTTAATAAACAACCAAGACGCGGCTGCCGGTATCGATCGGCAGCCGCGTTACGGCAGATTCACTCAACAAACTGGCACGAATGAACGGCTGATTAAACGGGCTCATGTAATCTTTTTTCGTTCGTTTCCGATGTCACAAATCAGAGCCTAACATCGTTCTATGTGAAATCGGAAAAGGAGCTGAGGAACGATGAACGACTTGACATGTGTCATCATAGGAGGCGGCTATGCAGGGCTACAAGCGCTCAAAGCAATAAAGGAAAAGACCCGGGGCATAGCGAACGGACGGCGGATTCGGTTTGTTCTGATCGATAAGCAGCCCGGTCATTTGCGCAAATTGAGAATGTTTCGTCCGACCGCGGTCGAGGAAGAGATTATGATTCCCTGGAATCATTTAGTTCTAAAAGATTTCGAATTCTTGCAAGGTACGGTTGCGTCCGTGGATAGTGGGGAACAACGGATTCGATATACGGATGTGAATGGAATTGATGCCCGAATTCGTTATGACCTTCTAGTCGTGGCGGTCGGCAGCGTTGTTCGGCTACCGGATCCCGATCAAGGCGGCATCGCCTTGACCGACCCGCAAGCCGCGGCGGACATCCGGGAACACTGGCGTGCCAACCTGCGGAAGGCCACTGACGAGACGAATCCTGAGGAACGCAAGAGACTGATGACCATCGCGGTTGCGGGTGCAGGCATCAGCGGCATTGAGACATCCGCCGAGCTGGCGCTCGCCATGAGGAAGGAAGCAACGACGTTAGGACTGAATCCGTCCGATGCCTCCGTCTATTTGCTGAATGCAAAGGAACGACTGCTCCCGGACGTGTCGGAGAAATTTAGACGGAAGTTGGATCAGCAACTCATCGAATGTGGAGTAACAGTGCTTCACAATAGTAAGGCGCTGCGAGAGGAAGCAGGAGCGGTGACGCTCAGGGGCGGCGATTGTCTGGCAGTTGGCCTATGTATATGGACGTTGGGTTTGATACCCAATCCGGGCCTTAGGGGAATGGGCTTGCCGCTTACTCCTGATGGGAAAGTACTGGTGGATGAATGTTATCGCGTCCAAGGGATGCTGAACGTTTACTGCATTGGCGACTGTGCGGGAATCGTCGATCCGAGAGACGGCAGAGCAACTCAGATGACGTGCTTTGAAGCAGGGGAGCAGGGGTTACGACTGGGGAAAATCGTGATGGCAGATTTGGAGGGCCGTCCGGCTCCAAGTCATCATTCCGCCAAATCGAATATGGATGCTTTCACCATCGCACTGGGGCAAAAAGGGGTATTCTGGATACGCACATGGGGACTCGATATGGTCATGACAGGAAAAATTCCGGGAAGAATTAAGAAGCTGGTTGAGGATACCGCCAGTATGCTTAGATCGAAATGAAAGGAGGGACAGCGATTGGAGGAACTGTACGAGCAATATAAAGCGCTGCTGTTCACGCTGGCTTATCAGATGACAGGCTCCGCGGCAGACGCAGAAGATGCGGTACAGGACGTATTTGCAAAGGCGTGTGACGTACATCCTGAACGTTTGGAGGAGCCGAAGGCGTATTTGTGCAAAATGGTAACCAATCGCTGCCTTGATCTGCAGAAGTCGGCGTGGAGGAGAAGGGAAGTGTATGTCGGTCCGTGGCTCCCCGAACCGATTCGGACGCCGAAGGATGATACGCTCGAGACGACGGTCGTCCGCCGCGATCTGCTGTCTTACGCCATGCTCGTCCTGTTGGAGAGTCTGACGCCGACAGAGCGGGCTGTTTTCGTTCTGCGTGAGGCGCTGGGCTTCGATTATCCCGAAATAGCTGAAGTGCTCGGCAAGAAAGAAGCGAATTGTCGCAAGCTGATGAGCAGGGCAAGAAGCAAGATGGGCATATCCGAGGAGGAGACCGTCGCAGCCAAAGAGGTCGAACTGGAATGGGTTAGCCGGTTCCTCACATCCCTCGAGCAAGGTAACTTAGATCAGATGCTGTCCCTGCTGACCGAAGATGTCACGCTCGTCTCCGACGGGGGCGGAAAAGTACTCGCCTTTACGCGTCCGATACAAACGCGCGATCAAGTGGCCCGAATCCTTGCCGGCGCGTTCGAGGGCATAAAACCATATTATCAGGGAAGTCTTCGCTCGGAATTTGCCCCTCTGAACAGTGAGACCGGTATAGTACTCCGTTCGGGGGACGAAACCGTGGCTGCTATATTTTTACAACGCCGACACGGAAAGCTTGCCGGAATCTACATCGTACGAAACCCGGATAAGCTTACCCGGGTTTAGGCAGACAACTGCAGATTTTTCAATCATGTTAAGGAACCGGGAAACTAAGATTAAAGCGTTCCAATTCTCCTTTTAAGTTTGATGAACACCACATCATTAGACTAACGGGTGCGATAGCTCAAAACAATCATCATGAGGCCGCCGATTGCTTCGTTGGCCTTCTGTGTATATTTATGGAAGTTCGATAATTATCTTGAATTAATTTTTGTTTAATTTAATGAGCAAAAACTGTTGGCAATCCCGTGCCTCGGCGCATTTTTCGCCGATAGACCCGTTAAGCGGAACCATACCATAAGTGACGGCGAAAAATTTTGTTGTGGAAAGTGACCTAACAATACGATCAATATCTTGTTGCTAGATAGGCTTGCCGGCCTTTAAAGATGCGAACCGCCGCTTGCGTCGATCAACTGACCGGTTGTATTATGTTTCACCTATCTAAATCCGAGCCATTTGCTCGGAAGATATTGCCTTGCTTCATTCTTCCGAAACATCAACTGGAAGAATCGGTGTTGGTGTCACTCTTGGTGCCGAGCAAATTAAGCGGAAATATCTATTTCTAAGGGGAGTGGATGAGATCCATAATGGAGGGGGAGATTGAGGATTGAATACAAAGTTACGAAGTTGAAATGTGAAATTTGTTATGCTAGAATAATTTTATAATCGAGGGGAGATGATGAGAATAATGTAATATTTCTTGCTATTTTACGAATGATAAAACATATGCTGTTTTATTCTTTGTTAAGCAAGAAAGTTACTTATTCTCTTCACTCAAATAATTATATCTATTCCCTTAAATGGGTTGGATTCTAGCATTCGTTTATTTGAGCTACAAGAAAGGTAACTTTCTTGTAGCTCTTTATTTTTATGCGATAGTGAATTTTGTAAAAATATCACCACCAAAACGTGGGACTGCAATGTCATCTTTATGCTTTTTTATCTTATTATCTTAGGAGGTTGAAATCGATGTTTGAAGTTGTAAATGTTCATGTGAGCCGTTCATTGTCCGTTGGCACGGTTCACGATGAAACTAAACGGATGCCGGAGCATTATCCATCTGTCGATAGATGCACGTAGCGATTCTAGCTGAAAGCTTCGTGGGTTTTAATATGGTTGGTTAATGTACATGTTAAGCACCAACAAAGGGCTTAAGGCTTTTTCTCCGGCTCAAGAGGAGAAAAAACATGAAATTAACTTCGAAATACGAGATGATTCAACACATATTAGCAGAATTGAAACAACCCGCATATCGGTTCCAACAAATTGCGGACGCGATCTTTAAGCAAAGAATTGGTGAATATGACCGAATGACCGTACTACCCAAGGGTATAAGAAACGAATTAATTATGAGGCTTGGCGAACACGTTTTGAACTTAATCCCTGTCATGCAAAAGACATCCAGACAAGTGAATAAAGTGCTCTTTGCCATTGAGGGTGGTGAACGTGTAGAAGCAGTTCAACTAAGCTATGATCGCGGCTGGAAATCATACTGCATTTCCAGTCAGTGCGGATGCGGATATGGTTGTCGCTTCTGTGCTACAGGTACAATTGGACTGAAACGAAATCTAACTGCTGATGAAATTACCGATCAATTGTTATACTTTCATTTAAATGGTCAAGCCTTGGATAGTGTCTCGTTTATGGGCATGGGAGAGGCGCTAGCCAATCCTAATATCTTCGACACGCTTAAGATTCTAACAGATTCACGAACCTTTGGCTTGGGGCATCGAAGAATTACAGTTTCCACCATTGGCATTTTGCCGGGTATCGATCGTCTGACAAAGGAATTTCCACAGGTGAACCTGACCTTTTCCCTGCACTCTCCGTTCGACGAACAGCGGAGCGAGCTAATGCCCGTTAACCATATATTTCCGCTTCATGATGTGTTGAAGAAGCTGGATCAGCATATTCGTGATACAGGCAGAAAAGTATATATTGCGTATATATTACTTCGAGGCGAAAACGATTCAAATGAACATGCGGAAGCCATTGCTGCTTTGTTAAAGGACAGAGGTCCTTGGGAACATTTATATCACGTCAATTTGATCCCCTACAATTTAACCGACGTGACGCCTGAAAGCTTTCATCAATCGGACAAAGACCGGGTTCAAAGTTTTGTAAGGATTTTAAAGTCAAAGGGAATTCATGTCACTGTGCGAACACAATTCGGAACGGACATTAATGCAGCATGCGGTCAACTATACGGACATAACAAGTAAGATATAAAATTTTATGAAGGAGGGGTAACATGAGTACAGACACGGTTGTTACACATGAATTACTCCGTATAAGTCGTTAATATCCATTAAACTTATACGGAGTTAAATGAGAATAGATGGATATGTACCGACTTTTTATAAAGAAGTAAAGTGTTATAAAAAGGAGGAACCTAACATGTCAATGATTCAAGTACAAAACCTGACATTTTCTTATCCAAGCAGCTTTGATAATATATTTGAAGATGTCAGCTTTCAAATAGATACGGATTGGAAGCTTGGATTTATTGGTCGAAACGGTCGAGGCAAGACAACTTTTTTCAATCTATTATTGGGAAAATATGAATACAGCGGAAAAATTATTTCTTCGGCAGAATTTAATTATTTTCCATATCCAGTCTCGGATAAAAGCAAATTCACACATGAAATATTAGAAGAGATATGTCCTCAGGCAGAAGATTGGGAGTTTCTTCGAGAAATATCTTATTTAGAAGTCGATGCTGAAGTGATGTACCGGCCATTTGAAACATTATCGAATGGGGAACAAACGAAGGTTTTGCTTGCTGCACTTTTTTTGAATGAAGGGCAATTTTTATTAATTGATGAGCCAACCAATCACCTAGATACCCATGCACGAAAGATGGTTTCTAATTATTTAAAAAGGAAAAAAGGATTCATTTTAATTTCACATGATAGAAACTTTTTGGATGGCTGTGTTAACCACGTCTTGTCAATAAACAGAGCCAATATAGAAGTCCAAAGTGGCAATTATTCTTCTTGGAAGCTGAATTTTGATAGACAGCAGGAACATGAGGAAGCAACAAATGAGCGTTTGCAAAAAGACATTGGAAGGCTGCAACAATCTTCAAAGCGTTCAGCCAATTGGTCTGATCAAGTAGAAGCTTCCAAAAATGGTACAACGAATTCTGGTTCTAAATTGGACAAGGGGTATGTAGGACATAAAGCTGCAAAAATGATGAAACGTGCAAAAAACCTGGAATCAAGGCAACAGAAAGCTATTGAAGAAAAGTCAAAGCTGTTAAAAAATGTGGAAAAAACGGAGTCATTACAGTTAAAGTCATTGGAATACAAATCTAAAGAACTAATTCAGTTAATGGATATGTCTGTTATGTATGATGGTGAATTAGTTAATACGCCAATAAGTTTTCACGTTGAACCAGGAGACCGAGTTGTGCTTGATGGAAAGAATGGTAGTGGAAAAAGTAGTATTTTAAAACTAATCCTAGGGAAGCCACTCCGGCATACAGGTACTTTGAACGTTGGTTCAGGCCTTGTCATTTCTTACGTACAACAAGATACCTCTCATTTAAAGGGAAAGTTATCTGACTTTATTGAAGAAAATCAGATTGATGAACAGTTATTTAAATCCATTCTACGAAAAATGGATTTTGACCGTATCCAGTTTGAAAAAGATATATCCCACTATTCTGGCGGACAAAAGAAAAAGTTGCTTATAGCTAAAAGTTTATGTGAAAAAGCACATTTATATATTTGGGATGAGCCACTAAATTTTATTGATGTTTATTCACGTATGCAAATAGAAGAGCTTATTCAAAGCTTTAATCCAACCATGGTTTTTGTTGAGCATGACCAGACATTTCAAGAAAAAGTGGCTACGAAAACGGTAGCCTTATAGTTATACTTGGTGCTTTGCATATTGTAGTCATTTAGATACTGAAAAGTAAACCCGCATTCCATTTGTTCTGGAGCGGGTTTTTTAATATTTCCTAATGGATTACACGAATTGGAAATGGATGAGTTATGAAAGATGTCGGGTGACAAGAACATTATCTCATTAAGGGCCGCGTAAATCGCTGCCTTTTTGTTTTATGGGATAAGGTTCTTGTCAAAACCCAATGAGAAGAACCTTACCCCATTCCCGATTTTGACAAGAACATTATCTCATTCCCGACGGATTGCAGGAAAGTGGAGACCATAACGATTAAGCTCCCTCTGTAAATAAGGATTTTCTCACGAATGCTCGCTCATTCGCAGGATTTCAAATGTATGTTTAAATAGGAGTATCAATGAGTGGATAATGTGGGCCAAGAAGTCACTTTTAAGAGCATGCGGGACAGAAGGTGTCAATAAATTTACAACATCTTCCATTACAACATATACTGCACGCCTCTCTCCACTAGGTCCCTTGGGATTCACTCTCCCCAGCTTTCCAATCAGTTTTCATCATAGACTGCATTTTCGTCATTCGTTTCACTTGGGTATTGTATGCATGCATGGCTTGGAATTCCCCATTGAAAGATAACAAGTGAAACACAGTAAAGTACAAATGCTTACGTAGTAATGAGTTTCCTCGTTTGGTGAGCTTAATTTGCCCTTTATACTTGCCAGAACTACGTTCGGCCAAGTTCAATCCTGCCTTTCGCAATAACTGATTTCCGTGAGACTGCTTACGTAAGTCCCCGCCAAATGCTAAGATGGCAGCCGTTGCAGGAACGGAAACACCGGCAGATCGAACGAGATCTGAACAGGGGATTTCGGGCAGTAGCTTTTCAATCATCCCGTTCGCTTCATCAATGATTTTACAGATTATGTCATAGTGCCTCAGTTCCCATTTGTCTTCTTCAAGGGCAGTAGCGTCTCCAACGCTATGCCTAGCGAGTGCTTGAAGCTCTATCGCTTTGTTTCTACCTCGCACCCCGCCAGGTCTAGTCATGTACTCTCCCCAAATCTGCACCATTTGCTCCGGAGATAGCTGCAATAAGTCAGAAGGGGCTGGAAACCGGCGCAAAGTGGCCAATGAACGATCGCTAAAAATATCATCAAATGCTTGTCTGTATTCTGGAAAACGGATATCCAGCCAGCGGTGGATTCTGTTCTTAATCCGTCCGGATTTAACAACCCAGTGCTCTCTGTTTGTAACCATAACCCGTATGCGGCGGAATGCTTCATCCTTTGGAGAGAAGGGCGTGTAGAACCCACGACTCACTGCATCGGCAATGACCAAGGCGTCCTTTGGGTCATTCTTGGAAGGAGAGTTATCTCTGTTTTCCTTATTGCGTTTGGTCGTCATTGGATTGACAAGAACAACATCAATACCTTGTTTCACTAACCAGTTGGCAATATTGAACCAGTAGTGACCTGTACTCTCCATTCCTACAACAACGTCGTTCATGCCGTGCATCTTCTGTAATTTCCGAATGCTATGCTCTAAATGCTCAAAACCGGCAAAGTCATTCGAAAATAGAATGGGGCGCTTGGTGAGGACAATACCTCGAAAATTAATAGCTTGTGCAGCATGTTTCTCCTTGGCGATGTCGATGCCTATGACCAGAGAGAAAGTGGAAATTCGTTCTACACGTTGATTTTGAGACTTATTTAGAATAGACTTCATGATAACGCCTCCTAAGGTGAGTTCTGAGGTCTGCAGCCCAGTACACACTCATCCTAGCGAGGTGTTCTTTTTTCTGCAAATTGAATCTGTTAACACCTACAGGAATGTTAAAGGAGAACGATAGCGCAGAAAACGCATTAACGAGGCCGCCGCGGGATCGATCGGGCGGCCCGTTAAGCTAACTGGCAGGATATTTCAATCGATTCTCGAATATTTTCTGAGTTGGATAATTTTATGAACTTTGTGAATATAACGTTATCTGAAAGATATGCAATGATTATTTTTTGAAGGGATGATTAAATTGAAGCAAGGGATATTAGTTTTTCTAAATGGAACTTCAAGTTCCGGAAAGACCTCCATATCGACTGAACTGATAAATCAGAAAGAGATTCTTTTTTATCATTTATCAATTGATGATTTTTTTAATAATTACAATGATTTTATTAATAATAAATTTCCAGATGAACCTACAAGAGAAATAGATCATCAAGTTGTCTCACAAATACTTGATGATTCCATATTCTCAGTGTACCATTCGACAATTAAATTGTTATCAGAAATGGGTTTTAATGTAATAGTAGATACCGTAATCGACAATAACAAGAGGTTTAATGAGTTTCTTGATCAATTTTTCGATCAGCCTACGATATTTATAGGTGTAAGATGCTCGAAAGAAGAACTCATAAGAAGAGAGCAAACAAGAGGAGATAGACAGATTGGACTAGCAGCTTCACAGTTTAGCAAAGTATATTGCTTTAATGAATATGACCTTGAAGTAAATACTGAAGAGTTGAGTCCAACAGAGTGTGCCGAAAAAATATTAAGTTTTATTAAGTCCGATCAGGATTACTCTGCATTTAAAAAATTAAGTAAAAGAGAGATTAGTGTTTCATAGTAAAGCGAATCCATCAGATAACAACATATTCAAGCATTGGGGCTATTGACCCTCGGTCCTTAAGCTAACTGGGAACGATAGTGTGGAGCTTCCGCGGGGACAGCTCCTTTTTGATGACCATTGAAGTAACGGGCAGAATTGTTTAATTTACCATCCTTCGTTAAATTAAATTTGTATTCGGTCAGGCCAGGACTGTGCACATTAGCAATCCATGAGAAACCGGACATGCTGTTGGATGATAAAATGTAGACATAAAGGAGGGCTGCATATGGAACGTGTAATCTTGATGATGAATGTGCAAGAAAACCAGGGAGGAGAGTCGGTCGCATGGCAAAGATCGTTTTCGCATTGAACCAGTCTCTGGACGGATTCGTCGACCACGACCACCCGGCATTTCAGCCCGACCCCGTGCTATTCCGTCATTTCATCGACGACGTGCGCGGCCTGGCGGGCAGCCTGTACGGGCGCCGCATGTACGAGACCATGCGGTATTGGGACGGAGACCATTTTGAATGGGATGCGCCGGAACGGGAATACGCAGCGGCGTGGCAAAGCAAACCGAAGTGGGTGGTGTCGAGGACGTTAAAGTCCGTCGGTCCGAACGCTTCTTTGATCGAGGGCGACCTCGCAGCGGCCATACATGGGCTGAAGGCTCAGCATGAAGGGGAGATTGAAGTTGCCGGGCCGGAGTTGGCCCACAGTCTAACGGAGCTCGGTCTCGTTGATGAGTATCGACTCTATCTCCATCCAGTCGTGCTGGGTCACGGCAAGCCGTTCTTCGCCGGTCCGCGGCCGCTGCTGCGCCTCGTGGCAAGCGATCGAATTGGCGAGCAGGTGATCAGGTTGACCTACGTTCCAGCTTAGTTGGGCGGTTGACCCAGCGGCCTAAAGGGCACGTTACTTTAATAGGGATTCTCCGGCTGTAGAGGCAGTCAGAGGATCCCTTATTATTTAAAATTTGTTCAGTTATGCGAAATGGCATAGTTATTTATGGAATTGACGATTGACCTAACGGGAGACGTTAGTTCAGTAACAGCAGCGGTAGTCTAAGGAGACTGTATTTTCCAGTCCAAGACTGCCGCTGCTTTATTTTGAAATTTATTTTTCGGTGCATGTGAGAAGAAACTTTGGATGATCGAGATCAAGGACGTAAAACTAGAGGGGTGAAGTGGGAAATTGCATCGCGGAATTGAAGGTTTTAACTGGTTTCGAACGCTTCCGGTACTGGTAATCTGTGTAAAGCTTTAATATCTTGAAGCGGAGGAAGCCCGAAGTGCCGACGGTATTCCCGGCTGAATTGAGCCGGGCTCTCGTATCCGACTTCTAGCGCGGCGGCCGTCGCGTTCGCGGAGCCGTTCAGCATGAGGCGTCTCGCTTCCTGGAGACGAAGCTGCTTCTGATATTGCAGAGGAGCCATCGTCGTGACAGCTTTGAATTTGTGATGAAGTCCAGATACGCTCATGTTGGACGATCTCGCAACCTCTTCGATTGTAAAAGTTCGGTTGTAATTCTCCTTGATCCATTCAATGGCTCTGCTGATCCCCTCGTTCTGCTGGTCCATGAAGACTCGTTGTACAAACAAGTGCCCGTAATCTCCCGTAAGCAAGCGGAAAATCATTTCGCGTTTGATCAGCGAAGACAGGAAGCGAATCTCCGCCTCGGGTTTGCCTCGCAACTCCAACAGCCGGATGAATAAGAGCAGCAAGTGCTCATCGGATTTGCCTACATAGGCTCCGGGGCCCATCTTTCGGTTTGGCGGTTTCACATTGATTTCAGCTTCCGTCATGACAAAGGCAATTTCTTTCGGCGTTAAATCAATGCATAAGCCGATATACGGCGATTGCCGCGTAGCGCCGACGACTTGACCGGAGGC
Organism: Paenibacillus allorhizosphaerae; assembly: GCF_910594985.1. Classification (GTDB taxonomy): domain Bacteria; phylum Bacillota; class Bacilli; order Paenibacillales; family NBRC-103111; genus Paenibacillus_G; species Paenibacillus_G allorhizosphaerae. The sequence goes on along the minus strand of NZ_CAJVCE010000048.1, from coordinate 9,306 downwards.
CGGAATATCAAACAACGAGACCAAATAGTCGCCACCACCATAATTGATCGTGTCTTGACCAAGATGGAGCTTCTTGGAACCTTGTAGAATCATGCAAAAAGATGGTGTGAGAACGCCGGGCATCATCGTCGTCGGCCGGTTGCGCCGAACCAGCGAAAAAAAGGGGACAACCGTCTCTGTTCGCCCCTCTGCAAGATTAAGGAAATCTACCATATCCAATAATTGATCTAAATTCGATTGCATGGGAGTCTTCCCCCCGTTCTTATTTTTACACTCCTATTATACACCCTTCCCCGAAGAGCGCCAACCAGTTTATCGAATTATTAGAATTCCCGTTTTGCAGTATTGAGCAATTTTTAAGCAGGAACGAGCTATTTCGCGAAAGAGATTCGTGCGAAAATATCGTTAGAACAGGAAAAGGAGGTTACCCTCTTGAATGAACATTCGAAACGGATCATTCTGGTGATGATCATCACCAGTCAGCTGATGATGGTGCTCGACGGTTCCATCTTGATTACAGCGATACCTGAAATCGGCCGTACCCTTCATCTTTCGACGGCTGTATTGACTTGGGTGCAGAACGCTTATATTTTGGCGTTCGGCGGCTTCCTATTATTGGGAGCTAGAGCGGGGGACATCTTTGGAAGGAGAAGAACATTCAGCGCAGGGATCGTCTTGTTCTCGCTGGCATCGATGCTCGCAGGCTTGGCGCCGTCTTCTTCATTTCTACTTGCCGCCCGCACTTTGCAAGGATTGGCGGCAGCGATGGCGACGCCGTCAGCGCTCGCCTTGTTGTCTGTTACCTTCTCGGAAGCCCAGGAGCGGTTGAAGGCGATCGCTGTTTACAGCGCAGTATCGGGAGCCGGAGGAAGTGTCGGCTTGATCGTTGGCGGATTGCTTACGGACGTGATTTCTTGGCGCGCGGGGATGTTCCTCAACGTGCCGATCGGCATCGCTCTGCTCCTTATGGTGCCCCGGTATATGCAGGAGACAGATACGAAAAAGGGGCATCTGGATATCATGGGAGCTTTGACATCAGTAATCGGCATGACGGCGCTGGCATTCGGCTTTGTCCAAGCCGCGTCTGTCGGGTGGGGAGCACCGGAAGTATGGGGCTCGCTTGCTCTTGGAGGAGTTTCGCTAGCGGCTTTCGTACAGATCGAAGCATGGGTGAAAGAGCCGATTACACCTCTTCGCTTGTTCGCGAGCCGAACGCGATCCGGAGCTTATTTGGGGAGGCTGTTGCTCTTATGCGGAAATTATCCGATCTTTTTCTTCGTCCCGCAATTTCTGCAGAACGTCCTTCATTTTGATTCATTGGAGGCAGGACTTGGGATTATGCCGTTCACGGCAGTTCAGTTCGGGATGATATATGCTATGCCTTCGCTCGTAGCCCGATTCGGGAACGCTAAAGTATTGATTTTCGGATTGGTAATCGCGATCGCCGGAACAAGCTGGCTGAGTCTCATTTCGGCAGATTCTAGCTTTTTCCCTCATTTGTTTTTCCCGTTGATCGTCATGGGGTGCGGTGCCGGGATGATCTTCCAACCGTTCACGACGTTAGGGTTATCCTGTGTGGAGGCCAAGGATGCAGGAGCGGCGTCAGGGCTCGTCAACGTCGCTCATCAGACCGGATCGTCGCTCGGGCTGGCTGTTCTGATCGCCGTCTTCGAGGCGGCGAATCGACCGGCAGTTACTTCCGGTACATCTTTTGCCCATGCGATCTCCGTCTCGATCGGGGGTTCGATCATTTTCCTGATAGCTTCACTCGTTGCGGTCTTGATCTTACTGCTACCGGCGGATAGAGCGAGCGCAGCGCCCGTCGTGCAGATGGAGCCAGGGCGTTTTTCTCCAAGGGAACAATAAGTTAAGTTTACGGCGGCTGAATAGAATAATGAAAGCTTCCGCTTCAGAACACTTCCAGCTAAAAATTGAACTAACAGATACTATAGTTGAAAAAACCGATGCGGCGCTGCTCCCTTTTTCATTGAAGTACGGGCAGGTTAGCACAATAAGTTGAGGGGACTGATAATGATGATTCCGACTGAATTGGATGGTGCGAAGGTAATTCAACACACATCAAATTCTATGGCAAACCATTATGGGGTAGTAGGAATATTGAGCGACAGCAAAGAAATTTTAGACCAACTTCCCATTACTGCAATGGCAATTTGTCAGTACGAAGAAAGTAATAAATATTATCTTTTTTCTTGTGATACGAAGTGGGAAGTCATTGGAGACTTTGATTTCGATACGCTGGAAGATGCAGTGTCGAGTGCTAAACTAAGCCATAACGTTAATGAAGACGAATGGATAATTATATAATGCTATTCAACGAAACCGATAGCTACATAAACTCACGACGAGGCAGCCGCGGGATTAAAAGGGCAGCAGCCTCGTTGAAGTAACTGGCAGGATAACGCAATTGCATTGTATTATTCTTACTTCAAAAACTATAACATGGTAAAATTATGAAAAGGATTTTGCTTTGGGAGCGCGTGTTTGAATTGAGGTTTTTTAATAATGGGTTGTACGTACTTTATGCAGTTTTACTAGCTGGGATATCTATTTTCACGAGAAATAATTACTTTTATTATGTTAGGATTTGTATTCATGGCTTTGTTGAACATTAACTCTACCTTGCAAAAGATACTTGCAAAAATGGATAATGACAAAGCACCAAAGGGATGATGATTATGCTAACGGGACACGATAGTTCAACACCAAAACGGCTGCCGTGGGGCAGCCGTCATTGTTAAAGGGCAGGATAATTTAACCAAATGCCGAATAGATAGTCTTTGACTTTGAATACTTCGAAAATACCGGATTCCAGGGGCGCTAATGCTGAGGAGGTCTTCATATGTCAGTCCCCTTTGATTGTATTAGTGATTTTATGTTTTTCGAAACGGAGTTGGAACAGTCAGATATTATATTAATTCCAGGAGCAAGTCCTCCTCAATTAATGGAAAGAGCCGCAACATTGTACCTTAACGGTATCGCTCAATTTATTCTACCTTCTGGTGGTACGACCCCTCATGAAACAACCGAATGGGAGTTTCTTAAAAATGTCGGGGTAGCGTTAGGAGTACCTTCAGAATCATTACTTAAAGAAGATAAAGCAACTAATACCTTTGAAAGTGCACGTTTCTCCTTGGAAGTGTTACAGCAACAAGGAATTCACCCAAAAAAGGTTGTTTTAGTTCATTCAAATGATTAAACTAACGGATAACAGTAGGTTCAAGTAATCGATGAGACGAAGAGGGGGAAACCGAAATGAAGACGATCAAGTGCATGATGGACCACCTGTACTGGGCGGACGGACGCATCTTGGACGCACTTGAGGAGAGTGAGACGAAGAACAAGGACCTTCTGAAGCTAGTTCGGCACGTCGCGGTCGCGGAACGAGTCTGGCTGTCCCGATTGCAGGGCAAGGGCAGCGCGCAATATTCGTTGTGGGGGGAAGCGGAAGACCTGACGGCGATCCGGACGATGTTCAAAGAAAACGCCGAGCAATATCGCTTCTATATCGAAGGGCTCGAGGAATCCGAGTTGGACGATATGATCGACTATGCGAACCAGAGCGGGGTTCCGTTCCGAACGTCCGTCCGGGACATCCTGCTGCAGGTCCTCTTACATGGGCAATATCACCGGGGACAGATCAACCGGGCACTTCGGATCGAATCGGCAGAGCCTGTCCAAGTCGATTACATCACGTTCGCGAGGCTCTAACAGGGCCTAATAATCACCATTACTCTGAATGGGATTGGCATTGAACTACCCCGAAAATTTCTCATAGCATTAGATTAAAAAATGGCTATACGAAACTAAGCCCACGATAACCAAGAGAGATGTCGGGTGACAAGAACATTATCTCATTAATTGCCGCGTAAATCGCGGCTTTTTGGTTATATGGGATAAAGTTCTTGTCAAATTTCAATGACAAGAACTTTATCCCATCCCCGACGATGGTTACATAAGATTGTAATGACGGAAGAGTTGTGCCGAAAAGCTTATTTCGACCAATTGCCTTCATCAATCATTTGGAACGAAGTATTAAATGTAAAAGATTCATTCTTAAGCGAAACACCAGAGCTTTACCTCTTCGTAGAGCCGGCGGAACTACCTGCAGGAATAGTAGGTGTCTATTCATTTACAACATATTCCACCCACAAGGTCCTAGGGATTCATTCTCGCCAACGGCGGGATCCCGGGTCAGTCCTTCAGCTTTCCTTGTCGGAGAGGATTTTCGGTAAAATCTTGAACGTTGGGCTTTGGGTACAAGGGTTTTATTTCTCATCAATGAATTTCGGAAGATCATATCAGTTATTCTGATGTTTACACCATTTTTGTTAAAAGAGAATGGTCTGCTTCTCTGTTTACACTTTAGGAAAAATTATTTCATTTACTATCTTTTCCGTTTCGCATAATGTGTATATTTGAAAACCGACGTTAGCAATCTAATCGAGGAGGATTACCAATGAAAAAGCTTTCGACTAAGCTCATGACTCTTGTGCTCGCGCTGCCTATCTTCATGAGTTCAATCACTCCTGCTTCAGCCCAAACAGAATTGTCTGTCACCGCCAAGCTGCCTCAGTTTCCTGTACAAGTGAATGGAATCTTAATCGATACCAAGCACGCCAAATACCCCTTGCTGCTATATAAGGATATTACTTATTTTCCAATGACTTGGGATTATACAAGGGCTTTGGGCCTAAATGTCGGTTGGGACCCAGCCTCAGGTCTGGAGATTAATCAAGATGCTCTCGCTAATGACTGGAGCCAAGATTCCTCCGGCCTGAATGACTTTCAGCATTCTTATGAAGCGGTTTTGCCAACCTATTCAATCAGAGTCAACGGCCAGAGCATCGACAACGCTCAGGAGGAGTATCCAATTTTGAATTTCAGGGGTATTACATATTTCCCGATGACCTGGAGATTCACACACGATACGTTTCACCTGAATACGAATTGGGACGCGATGTCAGGGTTTCAGATAGGCACCTTCGATAAACAAGAGGGCTGGAAAACAACAACACGGGAAGTGGGAACCCAAATACGTGGCGTGCCGTTAAATGTGTATTGGGGCGTTAATCCGAACAACGCGGACACTTCCGAGGATGGCAATGTGATTTTTGATCCGGGAACAACGATGAACTTCCATTTCTCCGCAACCAACATAAAGGATCAGCTTGTGTCTGTCACTAAACCCGTGTCACTCGAAGTTGAGATAAGTCGAGTTCCTGAAGGTGGCTCCGAGTGGGATAAGTCCACACAGGAGCTCGTGTGGACCGGAAGGTTGCCAGTTTTGGAGGGCGATTTCGCTAGCAAAGGCAGCACGAAAACATTAAGTATGTTCTGGGACCAAAAAAATTCGAATGGCGTTCAGGTGCCCACAGGAAAGTATATTACCCGGTTAAAGACACCTATATTCATTTCATACCTTAGCAATAACGAAGATAACTTTGAAGTACTCGATGAAACTTCTGTAAACCGCGGCGGACGCGTATTTATTGTTAAGTAGCATGCCCCTAACTTAAAGAGACAAAGTACTGTAGGACAGAATCTCTTTAAATTGCTTGGATTAAATTTTTTCTGCAAAAATTTGAATACAACAGGAGGAGCTTAGAACAACGGAATGGTAAATAGATGACCAATAAGTGAAATCGTTGCGCTACCCCGAAAATTTCTCATAGCATTAGATAAAAAAATGGCAATACGAAACTAAGCCCAGCTTTTGTGTTTTTTTAAAAACTGTGCTTTCTGGTCTTTATGTGAATGGAGGAGGTTACGACGCGGTTGAGTTGGTGAGAGCTACTTGAAAACCAAGATTCTCGAGCCTTCGAACCGCTTGCTTCATTATGGTTTCTTTTTGTCGCTCTTCAAAGTAGTGGCTCCCTAAATCTTTGTAATCCTCGCCGCGCGTAAGGAGATGGTAAACAATGGTCATGATGGAATGGGCGGCCGCCATGGCCGCTCGGTGTCTGCCTTTGCGGGCTGCGATGCGTCGATACTGAGCTGCGAGATAATTGTCGGATCTGCAGACGGAGTGGGCGACTTCAATGAGTGCCGATCGGAGGTATTTATTTCCTTTGCGAGTTTTCGAGGACCGGCAGCTGTGTATAACCGGGACGCCATACTTTCATCCAAAAGTGAATAATAGAAAGATTTTTCTCCCGCGCCTTCGCTTGGACTAGTTCTCCACATGGACATAGCGTATATGGTAATATGCACCATCAGACGGTTCATTTAATATCAGTTTTGTTTACTCATACTCAAGATTTTAAGGACAATCCATCTGCTGAGTATGCTGAGTAAGCAAAAGCCAATAAAAGAATACGTATGAGTCCAGTAATCCAACTGGAACATGTTACTCAGAACAAATAACGGTTCAAAAACGTAGCTGAACAATGCTGCCAAGAAAATAATCGCCCATAGATACGATTTCCAGGTCTTAAAGAATTGATAAACAACCATAAAACTTACTGGAAGAACCGTTATATCGGCTGGAAACAACGGTGGGAAAAAGGCAGTAATTTGTCCGGGTAAGCCCAAAGTAAGAGGTCGGCACCAATAACATCAAGGGTTACTGCGATTGTTTGAATAACGAAACCATATGTGAGTATTTCTAATATACGTTCTCTATCTATAAAGAACTTAAGCAAAATAACCCATGGCACGATTGAAGCAACCAGAAGTAGCCACCATTGCCATGTGAACAAATCATCTGTAATCCAGTGTGAAGTGCCTAAGTCTCGGAGTAACTTCCGTGCCTCTTGTACTTGATCAAACGAAACAACTGCTTCCAACAATATGTCTCACTCCGGATAACAGGTTATTCATCATTATTGTAAAAAACTGTTAGGCATATACATCGACATATGAACACTTGTGAATATTGAGGAACTTGGGAAAAGGGAGGGAGGACATAACTTAGTCCTCCGGCGTGCGGTCAAGATAAAGGCGTGTGACCGAAGTTGACTCACCCTCTTGTACCTCTTTGTTTGTTGCTTTTTCTTCGAGTTCATCATGTGTATTCATACCTGGAGCGATTGTTTCATATTGGGAGGGCTCTCGATGCTGGAGACACAGCCAATTACATTCGCAGAAGCGTGCGAATTCGTGAAGAAAATTCCCAAGATTCTGCGGTGTAGTCATTGCGGAGCTTGAGAGCAAAGCAACAATGACACACGCAGGTTGAATATTGAATTGAAATACATTATGGCCCCAAAAGGGACCATAACGTAAAATTCACAGGCTTTTAACGGGTTTAATTATCGTGCAAACGTAGCACTTATGTTTTAATCCTTTTATTTGCCTTACATTATCGCAATAGATACATCTCATGAAGTACTCACCCCCGACGATATTATACCGTTGGATATGATTGTATATTCATGAATATTATGTAACTAAAAAGAAGAGGTCGCCCTTTCCTTACCGCACCATTTTGAGTTACACTTCTAGAAGTTCTGGTCTTTTAATCTGAAGGGGTGGAGGAACCAACCAGCCTTTCTCCTTGCTCACCTTCAAGATTCTCAAACCAATTGCAGCTTTAGTTACATGGTATTTAGAGAATAGAGCTCCGATGTCTTCACGTGTTGCCTTACCCATAATTTGACTACAAGCGACCAAACTTAGAGAAGTATCAGCACCAACCATAGCGGCAATTTCTTGATCAGAGAACTTTACACCAACAGGAATATCTTCTAATTTGGTTTCTGGTCTTTCAGGCAAAGCAGGGGAAGGAGTGTAAATATATTCAACAATATTTTACTCTTCGGGATAAACTGCGGAATTTCAAATATTATGTTTCACCGAACACGAAATTCGAACCATTCTTTTAGAAAATAACGGCCATTAATCTTGACCGCGAATTCGGTCAAATCCTCAATAGGGCAGTCGTATTCGATAATGGGAGCCGTTTAGCCAAACAGTCACATAGGTTTTGTTGAATATGGCGGCTGCAATATGTTCGTCAGTAGAAAGCACGAATCCGGATTTAAACATCAAGACACCTCAACGAAATTTCTTCCATCTATATTAACAACATGGAAGTAAATTGAAAACAACGAACATCGGGATGAACTTAAGTGGATCGAAATTACCGAGGAAAGTATCCGTATCTATGATAAGGATACAACGCCTGCCGTGCAGTTAATAGGTTACATGCGGCCGTTCTCCCGAGCACGGGATCCAGAGAAGGGGCTCCTGTTTTATCGTGAAAAAAAAGCGGAAGGTTACCTGGATACGGGGGGTGTTGGGTATGACGGCATCGAGTTATTTTATCAGGAACTACGCGGCAAAAACGGATAATACATTGCCGGTCAACGCATTGAAAAAAATCATTGGCAAAGCCAGTGAAAGGTAACAATTTGTTTTTATCGATTGATAAAAACGTAACCATTATTATTGAGCTCCTTGATACGACGGCTCCCGCTTGGTCCCTCGAAAGCACCTAGACCGCCTCGGACATTACGGAAACGGGCGCGCGACAGCGCAATCGATAACGTTGGCATTGCCGGGTACAGGCTTTATCAGGGCGAGAGCTTGCATACGACCGTCACAAGCACGGTTTACAATGTTACGGATTTGAAGCCGGGTACGGCTTATACGTTCAAAGTCGAAGCTATGGACGCTGCAGGCAATAGGAGTCACAATGGGCTCTTCGTTACATTCACCACCCGAGCGGATGTAACGGCACGGTAACTACCGTTAAGTCACGCCCGTCTTGTTGCCAGACGGAAAATACATCGCCAGTCTAACGGCAGCGATGACGGCCGCCGACAGCGGTTCCGGGGTATCCCTCACGACGTATCGTCTGAACCGCAGCGGTCCATGGATCACTTATACTTCGCCGTTTACGATCTATGCCGCGACAACGCACCCATTGGAGTTTTACAGTATCGATAACGCCGGTAATCAGGAGCTTAGCTGGGTAATGGATTGTAATAAAGGAACGCTAACGCAGACGTAAAGAGGTCGTTTGGACCTCTTGTCTTGTTAATTGTTGACCGCGGCGTTCACCCGTGTGTACTCACCTCGGCTGTAACGATACAAAGAGAAGCGAGACACGTTTGTCTCTGCGTCCCCTGAGAAGCATGTTATGAGGTGACGAGAACTTGATCTCATTAAATACCGCGTAAATCGCGGTATTTTTTGTTATATGGTATTAATTTCTTATCATAATCAAAATTGTGGTTCCGATTGTATTCTATTTGGGAATCACAATGTTTTAAAATATTATTCAGTTTATTGATTCCATTTACAAATTTAAAATACATAAAATGCTTGAAACATAAGAGTTCT
>NZ_CAJVCE010000047.1 GCF_910594985.1 Paenibacillus allorhizosphaerae | reverse complement strand
CTCGTAACCATCTTGATTTCACATAAATTCTATGAAGCACAGTTTTTAAAAAAACACTAAAGCTGGGCTTAGTTTCGTATTGCCAATTTTAGATCTATGCTATGTGAAATTTTCGGGGTAGAGCCCAACGGTATTACCCGGCATTTCCAATCGCAGAAAATGAAAATCGCTCTGAGTGCTCCCTGCGTACTTCTGACCAGGGCATCTTCATCTATTATGTATTTAAAAAGCTGCCTAGAATTCCCGTAGTTGACTATCAATCAGAAACCGCCGCAGAATCCAAGCCGGGTCCTTAATGACCGGATTCGTGGTTGCCTGCATCTCGGCGATGGTGGAGTCAGAGCTAGCTGTTAGGACAATGACGCTTTTCAGAGTAGGGACCACATAGACGTACTGTCCGCCGTAGCCGGAAGCAAAGGCATAGTTCAATCCATCAACGGATCCAACCCACCATAGGTAGCCGTAAGCAGCGTAGTCTGTCCAGCCCCTGGATTGCTTTGCAAAAGATGCGTCGACCCATCCGGCTGGAAAGAGGCGCTGGCCGTTCCAGATACCATCCGCCAGATACAGCTGGCCAAAGCGCGCGAGGATGCGAGGTGTGAGGAACATATTATTGCCGCCCCATTTTACCCCCTCAGGAGACTGCTCCCACCAGACCGGGACCGGGATGCCGAGCGGCCGGAACAGTTGGCGACTGGCGTAGTAGTTCAGAGACACCTGTGTCGCCTTCGTCAGGATGGCGGACAGCAGATGTGTAGAACAGGTACAGTAGAGGAACCGTTCACCCGGTGAATGGACAAGCGGCTTGTCGAGGATCGCGCCGGTCCAATTACTGCTTTTCCAGATCTCCAGCATCTCCGGGCTATTCTCCTCGACCTTGATGCCGTGCGTCATTGTAAGCAGATGCCGAATTCGGACGCCTTCAACATTCACTAACCACTTATCCGGTAGCTTCGGTGCCAGGTCGGAGATGAGTTGGTCGACCGACTCGATCAGGCCATCCCGAATGGTGATGCCTACTAGCGCGTTCATAACACTCTTCGTGATGGACTTGATGCTGTAGGCAATCAACGGCTGGGCTGGTGGCTCGTATCGTTCGAAGACGAGTTGCGCATCCTTAACGATCAGGAGACTGTAGAGGCTGGGAAATGTCCTGAGGAGCGTTTCATATGCTTGGTTCAGCCGTTGTGCGTCCAGTTGGGCGGCTATTGGTTTCGTCACCGTGAACGGGATTAAGGTGGCATACTTTTTAGGTTTTTTTTGAAAAATTTCTCTAAACATGTTTCGTTCCCTCCAAAGTACCTATCGCTGCACTTAAATTAGAACACCAATGTACTTGATATATTTCGTGGAACGAGCCATTAAACCTTTTTTTGGTAAAACCAAAATCATTTAACAATAATCATTTCCCCGTGCTATTCTACCCGTTAACGTAATGGGGCCACCAATCATACCGGCAGCCCCCGTCTTGGAACTAACGTGTCCCGGTAGGTTAATGAGTCAATAATGTATGAGATGTATGATGTATTATTTGCATTATAAATTAAGCTTATCTACTGTTTCCTTGAAGTACACCAGTGTTTCTTCATATTGAGGTTTATTCGCATGGTAATTCAAATGATCCAGACCGATCCATACATGAAATGTGTTTTCGAAAGCGTTGAAATCTATATTTGAACTGTCGGTTGAGTAATGCTCCATAAATGTATTTCTGCACATTACATATTCATCATCATTGTACTGAAATTTCATCCAGTAAGTCATTCTCGATATATCCGCGATCCAATTGTATGACATGGCGTCATCCCAATCGATTAAAGTAAGTTCGCCATGTTTATCCATCATTACGTTTTTTGTTGATAAATCGCCATGATTCAAGACAGAAGGGAGACTTTCGCAAAAACGAAGCCTATTGATAACTTGTTTCTTTATTTCCAGTAAGCTGTTCTTATCAAATAACTTTTTGTTTATTAAGGCTTTCGCTATTTCGTCGTATTTATCGTTCATAAACTCAATAAATGAGTTATTGCTTGCGATACCACTGCCTATATAGCCGAAGCCCTCTATCTGTATCCGATGTATTTTCGAAACCAAGCGTGCTAATTTCTTATAAAATTCCTTTCCCAATTCCGAATCGAAAACAATTTGATCCGCGGTTACTCCAGGCAGACATTCCTCGAGCAAAAAACCTGTGTGAAAAAACGAATCGTTTCTGTCGAATGCGAACATCTTTGCACAGCCTATATGATTTTCAATCAATTTACGGTTTATAAAAATGAGCTTTCCGTCTTCGGGCCAAGTTCTCTGCTTATAAATTTTAAAGATGTAGGGCTTGTTTTCTACTAAAATCTTGTAAACAGAATTATTGGGAACGTTTTCGAGTTTTTCGATATCATCAACTTTCGCATGCATTAATTCCTCGACTTTTTTTCTTATGCGGATGATTAATTCTTCCATGTTTCACTATACTCTCCTTATATTCGTTCGTACATCATATTAGAGCGCTAGCAACGTCCACTCTTTTTGAGACAATAGTTCCTTCTTGCACTGACACTTATATTCAACCCAATAATATCAAATTAAAATAACGTATATCCAATTCATTCCACAAAGAGATGAAGTATCCTTCCCGTTACTTCAATGACAAAAGCAGCCGATTGGAATGGCCGGCTGCATAGGTGTAAGTATTCAACTATCGTTACTCGGTAGCGTAATGGAAGGCAGACATTATTGACTCAGTGCCTTTTCCATTTTATCCAAACACTGCTCCATGCCCATTCGGGACATTTCCCTCATTTGGCCCATCGGCCAATCATGTTCGGTTATTCTTAACTCGGTCCGCCGTTCTCCAACTCCGTGAAAGCAACCGAATGACGCACTTCACAAGGCATTTCGGCCGGCATTCCCATCTCGACCGGATGGAGTGGTTTGCCCTCCTTATCGGTAAAATGAACTGTAAATTCCATCAGCCGGTTAGGTACGATTCTGCTGTAGGTCCAGCTGTTGTAGGAATCCTGGCCTCCAAACTGTTGCGGAGCCCGCATGCAGACCAGCGATACTCCTCCCTCCCGTACGTCCATTTCCGCAGAAGGGCAGATGAAGCCGTCAGGTCCCCACCACATCTTGATAAATTCGGGATCTGTCCAAGCTGTCCATACCTTTTCTACCGGTGATGCGAAGATTCGCCTGAAATGAAGATCCTGTTTTGGGGCAGCGCCTTTATTCATATACATTCTCCTCCCGTAATCTTCACTATCCATATCATAAAGGACAAAATGCGTCGTGATTTCTTCTATATTGCGCAATATCATGTAAAATTTATTGGTCTTAACTTCCAGTGCGCGCAACAAAGCTGCCGTTAAACGCGGCAGCTTTTTCATGGTGAGAATTATTGCGCTATCGTTACCCGGTGGCTTAATACAATAACAATCAAATGTCTGTTTGACTGAATTATTTTAATGTGCTATGTTGATAATAATCAAACGAATATTTGATTGTAGGGGGAACGGTATGAAAGATAGTTGTGAAATTTATTGTTATGACGAACCTAAAGTACGCAGAGTTCAGGATGCCCTTCATCAAGAGAATATAACGGGTATGGTAAAGATGTTTAAGGTGCTGGCTGATGAAACCCGTATGAAAATCGCCTTTGCTTTGTGTCAGGAAGATGAATTATGTGTCTGCGATGTGGCCAATATCATCGGTTCCTCATTGGCAACCGCCTCACATCACTTACGTTCATTGAAGCAGCTTGGATTGGCTAAATACCGCAAGGAAGGGAAATTGGCATTTTATTCTTTAGAAGATGATCACGTCCGTCAGCTGCTACAGCTAGCTTCAACCCACAGCAAGGAGTTGATATCACATGCAGCAAAATAGGACAGAAAACAGCGAAAAGCAGGTTTACCGGGTACAGGGCTTTACCTGTACGAACTGCGCAGGGAAATTTGAAAACAACGTAAAAAATCTACCCGGTGTTATCGATGCGCAGGTTAACTTCGGGGCATCGAAAATTACCGTTAGCGGGCAAACAACGATTGAAGAACTTGAAAAGGCCGGCTCATTTGAAAACTTAAAGATAACACCTGAAAAACAGCGGGTCATTGAGAAGAAGGAACCGTTCTGGAAAGAGAACTGGAACGTTATCGTTTCGATACTACTTTTAGCAGTTGGGTATCTTATTGCTTCGAACTACGTTGAAGATGACCTAGTCCCTGATGTGACGTTTGGCGCCGCCATAATAATCGGTGGCTATGAGTTATTTCTAAAAGGGATAAAAAATTTGTTCAGGTTGCAGTTTGACATGAATACATTGATGACGGTCGCCATTATTGGTGCCGCTGCTATCGGAGAGTGGAGCGAAGGCGCTATCGTTGTGGTATTGTTTGCGATCAGTGAAGCATTAGAGCGTTACTCCATGCATAAAGCGCGCCAATCCATCCGGTCGCTTATAGATACTGCGCCTAAAGAAGCATTAATTCGACGTAGCTCCATTGAACAAACTGTGGACGTGGATGATATCCAGGTTGGCGACGTTATGATCGTAAAACCCGGCCAGAAGTTAGCAATGGATGGCGTAGTTGTAAAAGGAGTCTCGACGCTCAATCAGGCAGCGATTACGGGAGAATCCGTCCCTGTAACTAAAACTGTCGACGACGAAGTTTTTGCTGGCACGCTGAACGAGGAAGGATTACTTGAAGTTAGAGTTACGAAACGCGTTGAAGATACGACTATTTCAAAAATCATTCATCTTGTAGAAGAAGCTCAAGCTGAACGTGCACCTTCACAGGCGTTTGTAGACCGTTTTGCTAAATACTATACTCCAGCGATCATGGCTCTGGCCGTTGGTATCGCCATCATTCCCCCGTTGTTTGGGGCAGACTGGGGTGATTGGATTTATCGCGGACTATCTCTGCTTGTGGTGGGCTGCCCTTGCGCACTGGTCATCTCGACCCCCATTTCCATTGTGACTGCGATCGGAAATGCGGCCAAGAATGGTGTGCTCATCAAAGGTGGTATTCATCTCGAAGAGGCAGGACGTATCACGGCTGTTGCCTTTGACAAGACGGGTACGTTAACCAAGGGGTTCCCCGAAGTAACAAACATAGCCGTATTTGGCGGGCGCAGCGAGCTTGAACTCCTTTCGATTGCTGCAGTGATCGAAAAAGGGTCCCAGCATCCTTTAGCATCGGCTATTGTACGTAAAGCGGAACAAATGGGTGCTGATCGTTCCCTCTCGGTGGATGACTTCCAGTCGATCACCGGCAAAGGTGTGAAAGCCTCGGTAGGTGGCCAGCTCTATTACATTGGAAGCCCTAACCTGTTCGTCGAGCTGCATTCCAGCGTTACTGATACGTCGCGTGAGCAAATCCGTGCATTGCAAATGCAGGGAAAAACCGTCATGGCGCTAGGTACGCAGCAAGATATTATTGCCTTAATCGCGGTGGCTGATGCGCTCCGCGATTCAAGCAAGGATGTTATTGAAGAACTGCATTCCATAGGGGTTCAAAAGACCATTATGCTTACAGGCGATAACGAGGCCACTGCTAATGCCATTGGTAAGCAGGTTGGTGTCGCAGAGGTCAAAGCAGAATTGCTTCCGCAAGATAAGCTCGAATATATCAAGCAACTTAGGAAGGGTTACGCCAGTGTGGCGATGGTTGGTGACGGGGTAAATGACGCGCCTGCCCTTGCTGCTTCCACGGTCGGCATCGCTATGGGAGGCGCGGGTACCGATACGGCGCTCGAGACGGCAGACATTGCATTGATGGCAGACGATTTACGGAAACTTCCCTATACAATTCGACTCAGCAAAAAGACGCTGGCGATCATTAAGCAAAACGTTGTCTTTTCCTTAGGCATTAAACTACTGGCGCTTGTGCTTATCCTGCCAGGATGGTTGACTTTGTGGCTTGCGATCTTGGCGGACATGGGAGCTACATTGCTTGTAACGCTCAATAGCCTAAGGCTCCTGAAAATAAAGAATCAAAAATAATGCAATAAGAACCGCCTGCATAGGTGTAAGTATTCAACTATCGTACCCGGTTAGTGAAACATTTTTTTTAGAATGTTGCACCCCACATTGCTAATTCCGGGATTGAATTGAGTTTAGTTACTGAAGGATGGAACAGTCTGGAACTTGAAAACAAGTTGTTCCGACGATTGTGATCGGAGACAAGGTGTTTGTTGGTTTCGCGGACAATCTAAGATTTACGTGAACTGTTAACATAAACCTAAACCCAGTCGATCGGCCGGGTTTAGGTCTGGAAGTGCGGCCGAATACGCAAAATGGACAAAAAGGATCCAACCGTTGCTGCAGGCGCAAATAACAAAATGGTTAAAACGCCTGTATTCGCTATGTCGGCTGTTTACCCAGTTTTTTCTTGACTTCTTTAATGTAACCGCTATCATGAAAGTATTGGAATATTTTATAGTAAAAGGATGAGGCAGCTAAGACGTACATAAATTTCTCCACTGATCGGGGTGATTTACAGTCAAGTGGACTTATCGTTTTTTGTGTGGACATTTTCGGAGATACGTAAGCACTGAATGCCGTGGCCAACGGAAAGGAATGGCGAAATCAGATTAGTCGAGGGGAGCTGCTTTGGTGAGTCATCGAATCATTCAGGTTTTGTTTATTATTTATATTCTTTTCGTCGCCGGAATCATATCGGGGTGCAGCGCGAATAAAGAAGGTGCAGCAGGGAAAGAGGCGCAAGGGCCGAATAGTGCTGTCGTCGAGCCGAAGCCGGTCACGCTGCGGGTAGGGCAGCTGACTTATACTTTGCCTAAGCAAGATTTTGAAACGCTGGTTGCCGAACCGGTGAAAAAGAAATTTCCTCATATTACATTGGAATACGTCGATAAATTAAATTTGAATGAAATGGCAGTGGCTGGAACGCTCCCTGATTTAATTTGGGATGGCGTCACTCTTTTTGCGAGGACATCTACCCTCGATATTCCACTAGATATGGCTCCGCTAGCCAAAAAATTTAATTTTGATTTCAACATAATGGAATCTTCCCTGGTCGACAATGTAAAGATGCTTTCGAATAAAGGAGAAATGTTTTTCTTCCCGTTATATAACATTTTTTTCGTAACCCACTTTAACAAAAATATATTCGACAAGTTTGGGATCAGTTACCCAAAAGACAATATGACATGGGAAGAGATGCTTCAGCTTGCCAAAAGATTCAATGTGATGGAAGGCGGCCTGCAGTATCAAGGCATGAATATGAACGGACTTAATCGGATCCCAATGCAAACGAATCTGCCTAACGTCGATAGAGCTACCGATCGCGCTGTTATTCAAAGCAACCCGGGCTGGAAAAATTTATTTGAATTATTGAAGCCGGCATACTTAACCCCAGAGGGAAAGGCGTTACAAGTTTTTAGCGGCAAAGCGCAATTTCTTGAGAAGCAGAACTTGGCCTTGTTTCCGGACCTTACGCTGCTCGGGGGAAGCAATGTCGATTTGGAAAAAGCGGTAGGGCAAGGATTGGAATGGGATATGGTCACTTACCCCGTATTCAAGGAAAACCCTGTCGGAGTCGGAGGGTTCTTTGACGGATTTATCATTTCCAAGAGCAGCAAGCATCCGGAGGAGGCATTCCAGGTACTGATGCATTTAGCATCGGAGGAAGTACAGCTGAAGTGGGCTCGGGTCGGAAAGATGACGGTGCTCAATAAGGACAATATTAAACAACAAATTTTGGCCGAGTCTCCGTTAGCCAATGGAAAAAATTTGAAACCAATCTTTGCGCTCAATAAACCGAAGGCTTACCCGTCTACCATCTATGATTCTACAGCAGTATCTACCTATACCAGCAACGGTTTTACCCCATATGTACAAGGAAAGAAGGATTTAAATACGGTGCTGCGCGAGGCGGAGGAAATTCTTAACAAGAAGATTGACATGGAAAAAGAAAGCAAACGATAAAAAAAAGCGAGTAAGGAGCGGATTGGCAGGTGCCCGACGGTGCGCTTGATCTTGGTCTGAACGTATGCGATTACGGAGCGATAGGTGATGGAGTAACCGACGATACAGCGCCCTGCGGACGGCGATTGACGATGCCATGAAGCATGGCGGGGGAATCGTAATGCTGCCATCGGGACGTATATAGAACTTCTTATACATATTTTATGGCAGCAACGTTTGCATCAGCGGATATGGAGCCGAGATCCGCTTTGTACTGCACCCCAATTGTTAGACACACCCATCTAACAATTGGAGGTGCTTTCTTTTGGCTAAATTTAATCCGTTAGTGTTTGTTCACTGACTACAGGATAAAGCACATCTTTCATGACTCCATCCGCGGATTGTCGATAGCTGTCTGATCCTGATAGACCAAATTGATGTCGTTGCAGTTCCGAGACTCCTGATAACGGTGGTTTTTGCTTGAAAATCATTTACCCTTTTCATGTCACAGCTTGACAATCCATATGTAAGGGCAATGTCAGTTAGCAAATCAAAGCAATTGCAATTTCATCATCAACAAAATACTTTCCCAACATTAGTAACTTGCAGGGCTAGACGGAGAAAACGAATTGCAATCATATCCGTTCATCTCCCTAATCGTTCTTTCAACTAAAAGAGGAGGCGACTTTACGATCAAATTATAAATTCCAGAGCTGTTTCACAACCCGTTGTTCGAATCGGTCAGCCAGGATCCCGTAACCCTCGTGATTAGGATGCAGTTGGTCAGGTAAATAGTCGATTAAGGATTCATTGAAGAGGTCCATCCCGTTCACATAATGAATGTGCTCATCACCGCGGCCCTGCAGCATTAACACTACCTCGGCGATTTGCTCACGCATCTTGACCAGCGTCATGCCTACACTGTTTTCTTTCGTCTCCCTTGGCGGCGAGATAATAGGGGACATGACAGTCATCGGCGTGTTCGGATGCTTCTCCCTAATCGTTTGAATAAACCCGATCACGGCCGACTTAAAAGTCCGAGGCGAAAGAGCAGATTGACCATACACATTGATGCCTAGGCACAGTGAGATATACTCCGCAGGCAGATCCCGGATCATTCGCGCAACCATTGGTTCGATCATGCAATTGCCGCCATATCCGAGACAAGTAAGATCAAGTTTCGCACGTCTTGCCACGATGGCCGGCCAGGTGAAAGCCGGACTATTCGCCGCTCCGCATTGGGTGATCGAGCTCCCATAGGTAACCCATCGAGGGCGGAACTGACAAGGGGATAAGTCGGCTTTCGCCTCCACCCTTAACCCGCTGATTTTTACAGGAAATTTTTGGCTGAAGAAAACCTCAATCTCCTTTTGATCGTTCCCCAATCCATCAAAACGCAGCACCGTCCCGCCCGGCTCGATCCGGCCTGTAGCCTTCACCGCGCCATTCACCACACAATCCACGGTCAGTTCATTGCTGCTAGGAGCAAAGACAAGCTCCATAGAATTGGTGTTACTTTGGAAACAAAGCCTTACCCCAGCCGCATCCCGCGATTTTCCTCCTATTCCGTTCGGAGGGAATAAATCGTACTCTTGATACGGGATGCGCCAAGGCGTTATTCCCTCTGCCGTATGTTCGAGCGAAACGGCTCCTTTGAACAAGTCATCTCTTAGATTTATCGAGCGGTACTCCATACCTTTCACGTCCTTTTAATTTGATTTCAGAAATAGCTGATTTTTTTCAACTCCGGAACTAACTCATTTAACAACTGTTAGACTCGAGATTAACGAACTGGTACATGCATAAATTGAATAGGTAAGCTTTTTAAAATCTGATTGCGACAAAGTATTGCTAATGTACAAAGTTATCGGTTCTTTGGGACAGGCAACTATACAGACAAAAGTTCTTCATTGAATAACATCCGCCGTCGGCAATGTAATGTACACGGCATCGATTTCACTTTTTTCATCAATTAATACTTTTGCAACTCTATGTCCCCCATCAATTAATTGTCCATCTGAACATAATAATATTGGGTACTCCATTTTTGCGTTGGTAATCCGCTGACAATGAAACGCAACATTGCGTATAGTTGGAGCTGGTGTACTTCTACTATCTGTAAACCAACAATCCTGATCAAGTTCGTTTATTCAATCTTGATTTTATGAACTGGTAAGTTCTTTGATAACTCCCATAGTTTTTCTACGTCCCAGAAATGTCGCCTTCCGTCAATTATCCTTCCGTGTTTATGCTTCATTCGTAAAAGTAACTCTTCCATAATAATCACCTCAGTTTTTCATAATAATCAATGGCACGATAGGGAAATCGTGATCAGACATAAAACCCTTTCCGTTAAAAATATCCATCAATTTTATTATAAAGATATCCATTCGATGAATCCCTTTATTTCCCTGTTGCAGGTTATCCATAATTGAGCAAAACTGCCCGTTAGTTGAGAAAATCCGCGTAGCTGTCAAATGTGATATTCCGGAATTATTTAGAAAACGGAGCCCACAAACCCCGAGGCTCCGTTGTTATTGTTCCATAATACATTAGAATTTGAAGTGCACCGCGGCGGAAAATGCGGTTTGTTGCAAAATTAGCTGGAATAATTGTCCATATCTAATGGTAA
Source organism: Paenibacillus allorhizosphaerae (assembly GCF_910594985.1). Taxonomy (GTDB): domain Bacteria; phylum Bacillota; class Bacilli; order Paenibacillales; family NBRC-103111; genus Paenibacillus_G; species Paenibacillus_G allorhizosphaerae. Next base: position 12,706 of record NZ_CAJVCE010000047.1, on the reverse strand, counting down.
TGGGTTTTTAATGTATTCATACTGTTCGCTTGATCTTCGGGAAATATTGGGGCTCTAATACATTTACAATACGCACGGATAGTCGCTCCGCAATCAGCTCGTGCCCGGCGGCCGACGGATGAATCAGATCGGCGGACAGCTCTTGAGCCGAAGTCAGCAGCTCCGTCCCCGGAATGTAATGTACATTCGGACGCTCCAGCTTTTGAACGGCTGTTCTTACGATGTCCCGAAATACACCAATCTTCGGATTCTCCTGAATATCGTAGATGCAATAAAACAAATCGGTGCAGACGATCGGACGGTTCGGCTCACTCCCGGCGATAACCGACAAAAACCGGTTCACCTTCCGCTCGAACAGCTCCGGCTCCCAAAAGCGGAACACATTGATTCCCATCTCGAGTGTAGCGAAGCTCCAATCGTCCCGTGATGCGATATATTCCGCGACCGCCTCGTCCATATGAGCGCTTCCGGCAAAGCCCATGTTGATCAGGTCCGCTCCAAGCCGTTGCGCCGTTCTCATTGCGTACGTGCCTGTCGGTCTAGCTGCGTCTCCTCCGTGCGTAATCGAGGAGCCATAGGATAAGTAGCGCAGCTCCGGCGTCTGTTCCGGCCCCGGCGGCGCGACTTCTCCTTCGATGCCGACGAGCTTATAAATCCATTCATACGGCAATATTACCCGCACCAAGGCGGGGTCAAACGGCAGCTGCTGCAGCTTGGCCAGCTGCTTCAGTTCTTCCAGGTTGCCCGGATAACGGATAACGATCTCCGTTCCGTCCGAGCTTACGGCTGCAGGCGTAGTCGGGTAAGCCGCCTGAAACGGGCCAAAATATACTTCGGCGAGCCCGTGCTTCGTGACCGTCTTGCCGGGCTCTTTGCGCAGCACGATTCTTGCTTCTTCTCCGATCAGATTAAAGCGGAGCTCGCAGCCGCAGGTGTTATAGGCTCTGTTCATTTTCGCGCTTTCGTTCAGGCTCATCCGTACATGCTCCGGAACCCGGCATAAGCGAACGCCGTCCGCTGTCTCTTCGATCTGCTGCACATTATGCAGCTCCACATTGCGGTAAATCATGTCTGCCCTCCGATTGTATATTCATAACGGCATCGTTGCCATTAATCTATATATTTTTATTCGCCGGTTCTTTTGCTTCACAGAGTAATTTATTTTTCAAATCTTTCACTTCTGCTTTGCGTATCCTCATAGATTTGCAGGATTTCTCTGTCTGTTAAAGCATAATTGTACAAGCGCACCTCATCGATCATACCTATCCAGGGGCAGCCGTTCTCGGATGGTGATTTTCCGACTGTTAACACGTTTTGTCCATTGACGTTAAAAATATGAGATGTCAGCTTTTTGAGCACTTCGCGCCCGTCCATGTATAGGGTCATTTCGTTGAATTTCCGTTTGGCAGCCATGTGCGTCCATCTTCCCGAAGCCAACAATTCGGTATAACTCGTTGCCGCCAAATTTTGCGCACCGTCCCCGCCGACTCGAAAAAACAATCTATTGTGCTCTTGTGTGCGTAAGAACCATCCTCTTGCGCCCGCCCCGACATCCCCGTACCAAAGCAACGTCATCATGTCATTCATTTGCTCCGGCATTACCCAAAGTGCGGCGGTAAAGTCGCCTGTCCCGAAGGCAATCCCTTGATCTCCCGCAACATCAACGTGATTATCCTTAAATCGCATCGCCTTGTCTCCAAAAACTTGGCATCCCCCATTCATGTGACCGTCATTGTTCAACCCGCTCAAATCCGGCGTTATGCCGTCTGTGGTTATTCGTTCAATCTCCCAGTATCCGACGAGAGCTCCCTTCGGCAAGCTATTGCGAACCGTAATTTCGTATTCGGCGGCCACTTCACCTTGAGGAGATTCAATGAGCAGCCTAATTAATGTTTCTCCGCTCGCATTCAGTGTTACGATATGATTTGTCGCGGATGCCATGGCTTGACCGTTGACTTTTATAGTGGCAGCCGTATGGATCGGCAGTTTCGGCGTAACCTGCAGCAAAGCTATGTCCTCTCTTACATCCAATACATATTTACGGTTATCGCTTCTAAATACCGGACTAAGCTTACCTGTATCAAAGATTAAACTTTCCAATTCAGAGCCGTTCATCAGCCATTCCTTATTCAAAATGACAGACTTGATCCCGAACCCTTGCTCATAAAGAGCATGTATAGTTTTCTTAGGAGAAATAGCGATATCGGAATAAGCGCCTTGATCGGGTTGAATAACCTTTACATATTTCCATGTCAGGCCTTCGTCTTCGCTCATTTTCAGCGTTATATTTCTCCGGTGCTCCACGTCGTTGGCATTTATAAACAGAATGCGGCTGTGGCCATCCTCTGCTGAGAAGGAGTACCTTGCTGAGCTGCCAAAATTTTTCGGATCGATTAACGCTTCGTTTAATTTTGGTACACTCCAGCCTTGTGCTCCATCCCGACTGACCGCAATCGCCCGACGACTCGAGTTGTTTCGGATATTCAGCATAACAGATCCTTCATCCAGCTCCACCGCTGTAGTTTCATTCGGATTTTCCACATCAGGCGTATTATAAATGATTTCTCCCGCATGCCACGAAGCTCCTTTATCATCGCTGAAAACCGTTGCGATAACCGACGGGCCATGACTCCGGTCTGTTTCGCCGTTAGCCAGCCAAACCGGTACCAAAAGCCTGCCGTTACGCAGTTCTATGCCATGCCCCGGACCGGTTGCCACAACCTTCCATTGGTAAGGTTTCGGCAATTGTCCCTCATCCCGGAAGCGGTTGAACGTCGGGGTTATGTTGACTGGAGAGGACCAATCCAATCCTCCGTTCGAGCTTTTCGTATAAAACACTTCATGATAATTTTTGCAATACAAATAATGAACGGCTTCGTTGTCTTTCTCGGCAATCATAAGCGGATTGTTGTAGGTCACACTTTCGGAATGCGAATTATGCACGAGAACCTGCAACGGCTCCCAGGTCTTCCCCCCGTCCGTGCTTCGCTTCATAACAAGATCGATGTTTGCCCAGTCGCTTGGAGTGCTTCTGGCTTCCGTGTAGGCAATCAGTATACCGCTCTTCGTGATGACGATGCCCGGAATCCTAAACACCGGATATCCGCCCTCACCCGGCTCAAATAATTGCATTTCATCAAATAACGATATATTTTTGTTTTTTAACATATTTAACTCCTAATGCGTTAAGTTTTATAAAATTAGAGGCTTCCCTCCATGCCGAATCGTCAAACCTTAATGCCGGCAATCCGCGCTTGATAGCGATAAGCTGGCGTGCCGGCACTTATTGTGACTTTATTTAAGCATTTCTGATGCTATTTTTTTATTGGCTTCTTCCTCGGCCTTCTGAAGCGCCGTCCGTTCGTCGATCTCCCCTTTGAGCATCGAGTTCATCTGATTATTGAACGCTTCAATCGCAATCGGATCATATTTTGAAGGCAGATGATTTTCCCGGTAGTTCGATTTGAATAAGCCTGCAATATTTTTCCCTTTCAATTCAGGAAGCGCGCTTCCAAAATTAGCCTCGGCCCCCTGCATCTTGATGGAAGGTAGGTTGCCGTATTTAAGCGCCAGCGATTGCACCTCTTCGGATGTGGATAAATAAGAAATGACGTTATAAGCGGCCTCCTGATTTTTGCTTACTTTCGAAAGCGTATATACGTTAGTGACGATTTCAAAGTTTTTCCCCGGCTCCGACTTGAAATGAGGATACGCAATCATATCCCAGTTGATTGGATTGCCTGCCTTCGTTTGGTTTTGAAGTTTGAGAACCGTTGCTTGCCCCCAGTACGGCATCATGGCCATAGTCCCTTCTACAAAGGGTTTGTCCGGGGCAATTGGCTTCTCATTCCCGGGTATAGAGTATATCCCTTTAACCAACCGGGCTGTTTCAAGCCAGCGGTCGGTATTCAATACCGCTTTATTCGTTTTGGGGTCGACAAGCGACAAGGAAAGTCCCTTTCCGATCAAGGAGTGGTTATAATGCGGCAGCAGTCCTCGATAGGATATGCCGTCGACTGTGCGAGTCAGCTTCTTGGCTAACTCGATCAGCTCCTCCCAGCTTTGATTTTCTTTCGGATAAGGAACGCCGAATTTATCAAAAATATCTTTATTATAAAATGTCGCTAAAAATATGGTCGAGTAAGGCAGCATAAACAACTCGCCGTTTTCCCCGTAAATTTTCACCGATTGCAGCGCATTAGGCTCGAAAACGTTGAGATCCGTTTTATTTTTCTTGACAAGCTGGTTCAAATCTTGAGGGAAATCCTTCTGTCTCAAGACTGGCAAGGTCGAATAACCTGTAATGACGATATCAGGCACTTGGCCGGAAGCGATTAACGTATCCAAACTTTTATTCTTATCCGGCTGGATCCATTCGACCTTGATATTAGGAAACTTTTTTTCAATTGACGGTTTCATATACTGCTCGAAGTCTTCCTGATTGGTCGAAGTGCTGTACGGCATCATCTTCAATTCGACGATTGATTCAGGCTGTTTTTGTTCAGACATTTTTGCCGGTGTCTCACGATTGGCTTGATTAACAGTATTCGATCCGCATGCAGACAGCATCGGTATCACCAAGCATGTTGAGAGCAAGCCAAGCATACTTTTTTTCATTTGTTTCGGCCTCCTTTTAATTGATGCTTCAGCTTCAGTTGCTGGAAACGATAGCCTTAACCCCCCACAATGTCGAAAACCCTTACATGAAATTTCATGCGCTAATTGTAGCTTGATTCGCTGATGCGAATCTCTCATTTTTCAACTTTAATATTTCATATTTTTATTCCCTTGAAGGCATTCCGAAGGAAATTGTTCGAATTGCATTTTAAAGAGTTAGGCTCCGATTTCATTGTTGGCCGCTACGCGGACGCTTGAGCTCCTCATCGGATCATCGAAGTCGACGATTGGCTCGGCTCGAGGCGTCCGAGTGGATTGAAGGTATATTCGGAGAAGGCAAGCGCAACCGAAAAAATACACTAAGGTTGGCAATAATCCTCTTTGCCTGCCTTAGCGTATTTTTTTCATTTATATGAATAATAATGAATCTAACGATTTATGAAACAATTCTAATTAATTCTGGAATTTCACACAAAAACAGGAATGTGACAATGTTCTCGACATCTTGTGTTGTCTAATGACACAAATTTGCCTACATTTGGCGTACATATATTACATGAAATTAATAATAAACACACATAGCCAATGATTTAACTTTACAAATTATAGCTATCATTGACTCGAAGCTATAAATCAAAAGGAGTGTGAGAGATTTTGAGATTGAATCGTAAATCATTCCCAATGTTGGCGGTAACCTTACTCGCCACAGCAGCTTTTACCACGCAGGGCTTTACCAATGGGTTCCAACCTCCAACAGCAGAAGCAAAAGGATCGAGTAAAAAGGAGGCTGCTTGGCTCGCTGGGGACCATCACGTTCATAGTGAATGGAGTGTCGGTTGGGATAATTCTACCACTCCACCAACACCTATCAAAGGCGGAGATGCCATTTACCCAATTACGAAGAACGCTCAAATGGCTAAATCGTACGGCGTGGATTGGATGGTTTCCACTGATCACGGCGGTCCGAACCATTCAAAAGTGAATTTGGAAGAAGCTTATCCCGAAGTACTCAAAGCCCGCGAAGCGGTCCCGGACATGATTTTATTCTATGGTATGGAATTAGATACACCCGCAGCGGATCATAGCTCGTTAATCATTCCGAAGACCGATCAAGAGTCGCAAACACTTTATAATATTGAAAGTAAGTTTAATAAACGCGATCCTTATCCTACTGACCCGCAGCGGGATACTGAATCCAATATGATTAATACCTTAAATTACATGAAAGACTTAGAAGAACCTCCTGTTCTGTTTGCAAATCATCCTGCACGTTCAGCTAATGCAGATGGTGTTTGGGGGCAGGATACTCCACAAGAGTTCCGTAATTGGAACGATACAGCACCAAATGTATCCGTCGGTATGGAGGGAGCGCCTGGTCATCAAGCTGGCGCAATCAATCCAGATGGTTCCATTGATCCAAAAGGTAGCCGAGGCGGTTATGGCAGCTTCCCGACAATGGGCGGATTTGATCAGATGAGCGCAAAAGTAGGCGGTCTTTGGGATTCCATGTTAGGTGAGGGAAGACATTGGTGGATCACATCAACTTCTGATTCACATGTAAACTGGCGTGACGGCGGCAGCGACTTCTGGCCTGGTGAATATTCCAAAACCTATGTGAAGGCAGAGAAAACTCACGCAGATATATTGGATGGTCTGCGTAATGGACGAGTATTCGTAACAACCGGCGATTTGATCAATGAATTGGATGTGACTGCGCAAGCGGTAGGAAAGTCCCCTGCTCATGCTGAATCCAATGGCAATCGAGCTTCCATCGGTGAAACATTAAATATCCCAAAGAAAGATGGAAGCGATGTAACAATTACGATTCGATTCAAAGACCCGAACGTAGCCAATAACCACGGTGATAACCCGAAAGTAAATCGTGTCGATCTTATCATGGGTAAAGTAACAGGAAAAGTGGAAGACCGTTCAACGGCAACCAACCCCACTACGAATGTGGTAGCTAGATTCGACGAAAGCAAATGGAAGCAAGATGGCGAGTATATGACTATAACGTATACATTGAAAGATGTGAACCAGGATAGTTACATCAGGGTTCGCGGAACGAATACAAATGAACTCGAACCAAGCGTTGATCCTAAAGGTGAAGATCCATGGAAAGACCTTTGGTTCTACTCCAATCCAATCTTTATGAATTTGAAATAAGTTCACGTAAATGGTTTGCAGCGAGGAGTTAAGTCAACTAGCTCCTCGTCTTTCCTTTTGAAATGAAAAATGAGGATGTGTAGTAATAGTGAAATTTAAATGGTTAATCATGACTCTAGCTATTGCTTTTTTAATCTCATTCCCGCCGGTCGCGAGTGCACACAGCAATAACAGCGAGGGTTTTTCCAAAATAGATGTTGAGGGTCAAAAGATCAATTACAACCTGCAACTCGATTTCATTGAATTAAGTCATGCGGTTGGATTCAAGATCGATGAACAAAACGTTGAAAACTTAGAGGAATTGAACAATATCATCACCCAAAACAAACTTCCTCTCCAAGAATATATTAGTACTCATATTTCGGTTTACGCAGACAGCATTCCCGTTGAAAGCACGATTAATCAAACGTCTGTCTTGAAGATAAAGGAACGTGCTTTTGCTGATATTACCCTTTCTTATTCTGTTAATAAAGCTCTAGAAAGTTTGATAGTTCGTTACAACGTATTCTTTGAAGACAGCGATCCTAGTCATGCTAACATGGCAAAAGTACATATTGGAGAAAAACAACAGGAGTTTATCTTTACATACGAGGTAAGAGAATTGAATATCGGAGAAATGAGTTTTTTCACCAGTGCAAAACAATTTCTTTTGTTAGGATTAAAGCATATATTTACGGGTTATGACCACATTTTATTTGTTATCAGCTTACTCATTGGCGCCATGACGATTCGTCATATCCTTTCTTTAGTCACGGCATTCACTATCGCTCACAGCATCACGTTGGCTCTTGCAACGCTAGAAATCGTGCAATTGCCTGGTAAGTTAATTGAATCTGCGATTGCGCTGAGTATTATTTATATAGCGCTTAAAAACATCTTCCAACCTGAATCCAATCACGCCCCCTGGATAGCCTTTGCTTTTGGATTAATTCATGGCTTTGGGTTTGCAGGAATCTTGGCAGAGCTTCATTTAGGTGCAACTCACTTGGCTACGTCTTTATTGTTTTTTAATGTGGGTATTGAATTAGGTCAAGTCCTTATTGTATCTTTGATATTCCCAACTCTCATTTTCATAAATAAACGCTTATCTTATAAGTGGTTTTTGCCTAGTGTGTCTACTGCTGTATTAATCTTGGGATGCGTATGGTTTTTTCAGAGGGCTTTTTAGCCCTAGCGATTTTAGAAAAAATAATGACGTACCAATTACCTCTAATTTATTACGCTCCCGCCACCAATCTACAACTTTATTTTTTCAGATTAAAAGGGCCGGGTTGCAAATGCACCAGCCCTTTTTCATGAAAATTTTTGCACCTCCATTTATTTCATTGCAATATCCTTCTGTTTACCATAATTGGAAGTATCCTGCCCGTTAACGTAACGCGGCTACCAATCGATGCCGGCAGCTGCGTCTTAGTTGTTTATTCAGCTATCGTTTCCCCATTGCTTTAATTATCTTTGCAAATTCGCTGTACTATAACCCATCCTATCACCTTTTCAAAACAAGCGGTCCCATCTCTTGCAACGTTGTATGTCCCCATTGTTCAATAAGCTTGCAATAGCTTTCCGCATCCTGCATCTGCGCTGCCACATCGGCGATCGTCATAGACCAGGCAACCTTGGGAAGAGGCGGCGCATCCGCCGGCCTTCGAATCCCCTTGGTGCGTCCGGGTCCTTGGGCGGCATCCTGGCGAATCATCTCCGTGGTGTGGCCTTCCTCCAGGTATTTTCGCAGCGCGGCTTGCACCCAGACATACAATTCATCGCTGTAGCCCTCATGTTGAACCATGTAACAGGCGACGGTGAGAAAATGAACCCGTCCGTAACCGGGATCTGTGAACTCAAGTGCCATAAATTCGCCGAAAATCGATTCGCATGTATTCTCCCCAGTGTGAACGGCGCCGCACTTAGTACAACTTTCAGACATAAATAACACCTCCTATCCATCCCTTGATAGACGAACAAGATTGGTATAAGTTGCATCTTCTTCCGAAGTCATCTCCAAGAAAAAACTCTAATCTCGGTATGTTATGCAGTGGATGGGTAACGGGAACAGGGTGCAGTTCATCGCGGCGATCTGCTCCCTGGTTATTGCGCTATCGTTTCCCGTTAACGGAATGACAACATATTTCAAAGCAGATTCTCGTCAGGTAAAATGACTCCTCAAAAAGTAAGCGTCTCTTCCGCTGACAATGCGTGCAGAGCTGCTATATCCCCTACTATTTGCGTGTTTATGATGCACTAAATCAATGGAGCGATTGATCACTGACGTCCTTTTGTAAGGATCCGGAACGTGATACCGAATTTATCCGTTACATTACCGTAAGCGGGGCTGAAGAAACTTGCTTGTAGCGGGTTGTTCACTCGACCGCCTTGCTTCAATGCTTCGAAATATTGGGTAGCTTTTTCTTTGTCGTCGGTTTGAACAACGATGGTGATTTGCGTTCCCTTCTCGTAGGTGCTTCCGGTAACATTATCGGTAATCTGTAGTTCGGAATCGCCGATTTTCAAGGCGGCGTAATTCACCCAGTCCTTCTTTTCCGGCGACAGTGGAGCGTCCGGATTTTCCGGCATGTCTCCGAATCGAAGCATATAAGTGACCTTGGCATCCAGCGCCTTCACGTATAAATCGATGGCCTCATTCGCGCTTCCGTTCATTTCAAGAAAAGAGATCAAACTCGTACTCACAACAATCATCTCCTCGGTTTAAATGTTTTCAACGGACACCGGTAGACTCTTCTTTCACATAGACCGGTTTCCCTTGTCATTAACTATGTCGTAAGTCATGAAGGAAACGTGACAGAAACCGCGAACAGTGTTTTAATGAGAAACTCGAAATAAAAACTGTAGTTTTCCTGCAAACTCCGTCACAATTGCAGAATTTCTTACGACATATAAGTAGATAAATAAGAAACAAAGGGAGGGATAGTGGCGCATGAACGATCACAACTGGCTTGTTGAACAATTCGAGACGCATCGGAATCATTTGCAGGTGGTAGCTTACCGGATGCTCGGATCACGGAGCGAAGCAGATGACGCTGTGCAGGAGTCATGGATCCGTCTTATCCGCTCAAATACGGGCGAAGTCGAGAATATGGGAGGATGGCTGACAACGATCGTCTCGAGGGTGTGTCTTGATATGCTGCGAACACGCAAGTCGAGGCGTGAAGAGCTTGTGATGGCTAGCGCACCAGAATCGGTTACTGGTCATCAAGACGGAAGTGATCCCGAGCATGAAGCGCTGATGGCTGACTCCGTCGGTAATGCGATGTTCGTTGTCCTCGAGAAATTGAATCCCGCTGAACGCATTGCGTTCGTGCTTCACGATATATTCGCCTTGTCTTTCTCGGAGATCGCTCTCATTATTGGGTGCAACGAAGCCGCAGCGAGGCAGCTTGCGAGCCGCGCTCGTCGCCGAGTCCAGGGTGCCGAAACGACTTCGGAAACTGCGCAGCTTCAGCGAAAAAGGGAGCTTGTCGATGCATTCCTCGCCGCGTCGCGTAACGGAGACTTTGAGAAACTGCTCTCGGTATTGGATCCGAATGTCGTACTTCGAAACGACCCCGTATTCGCGCCAGTTGCAAATGCACCGGTTGTTCGCGGTTCAGAGGCCGTGGCCAAGCAGGCCAAGCAATTCACCGATCGTGCCCAGGGCATGAAGCCGGTACTCGTGAACGGATCGGTAGGCGTCATCGCAGGTCATTTGGATCAACCGATATTCATTCTCGAATTCACGGTTGTGGATGGCAAGATCACCGAGATCGGTATGATTGCCGACCAGGCACGCCTTCGCGGGCTCGACATCGCCGATTTGAACGATTGATTGGCTGAAGAGCTAAGGAACTGCAACAACACTAAAATAGAACACAAAAGCACAAAAAAACGCACTGTCGCGTTCGTAGACAATGCGTTTTTTTGTGCTTTATCAGTAAATGATTCCACTGCATATATCATGAAAAAACAGTGTCGACAGAAATAAGGGAACGCACTATAAGGATCGCTACCACGTTATCCTGCCCGTTACTTCAATGAGTATAAAAGTGGAGCTACCCTGCGGCAGCTCCACACTATCGTTCCCGGTTGCTTAGTCACATTCCACTTCTTACGGTCGTACGATGGGATCAAGTTCTTGATAGCACATATACCTGCGTGAGCGTATGAAAGAGCGGTAGCTATGGACAAGGAAACTCGTGTCCCAGGCTACCGCTTTGATTTGATCAGAAGGTATCAGAAAACATGAACGGATAACAATGAAAGCTCTTGTCACCGACAACCGCCGTATTTCTTATTGTCTAACTACGTGACTCTGCCGTATTGCCTGGCAGCTGACATGATGCGACGATACAGCATTTTGCCTTTCAAGTGCTTCCATGGATAAATTGCCGGCCTCGTATTCACTTCTAGAATCCATAGCTTCCCCTCGGTGTCGAGAGCCACATCCAGCCCCAGTTCTCTAAAGCCCCTTCGATAAAGATCAAAGCTCTTTCCGACAGCAACGCCGAGCCGCTTCAATGCAGCTTCCTTACGAAGGATCAAATCGTGCTCGTACCCTGCTCCCGCCAGCATATTGCTAAGATAGCCGAGCCTACCTCCTTGGTGATAATTCGTGGCAACCATGTCCGGCTTGCCTATTTTGGTACAAATGGCCGTGCTTATCCATTTTCCTTCATTCGTCTTCTGAACTATGACTCGGATATCAAACGGCTTACCTTTCGTTTTGGCAAGTTGGATCCCCTGCTGAAGCAGATACGATTCCCTTCCTGAGAACCGGGACAGTTTCTTATATAAATGGACTTGTGTCGGACTTGGCGATTTGACGGTATTGAGTTTTGTTTGGTACCCTCTCGCCATTCTCTTGATACGGATGATGCCAAACCCACCCGTACCTCCCGTTGGCTTAAAATAGACAGTCGGATAAGCAGATAGCATCATCTGCAAATTTTTTCTGTTAAACGGCACAGTTCGGGGGATATGCCTTCGCAATCTCCGATGCTTTAGCAGCCATTTGGTCTTTTGCCATTTGTTCTTGATAGACATGCTTGCATATTTCAACTGCCTCAACCTCCCTTATTCTCAACATACGCATGCAAATAGGTGCTTGTCACAGCATCCGCCTAAGCCGTTCCCAATAACATGGACCCCTCCCTGAGACTCGTTCCTCCAAGCCCCTTTACAAAAGGAAACCCGCGCTCCTTTTTACCCCTTGGATCCGATTTTGGGTTGTAACCCACATAGTTACGGACACCCGCTAGTGCTGCAAAGAAGGGTAATTTTAGTCCATAAATAACTAATCCAAGTAGTCTTTTGGGTTTTCTGGATCAGCAACAGCTTCTTCGTCGTTATGACAAGAGTGAACAAGAAAAACTTCTTCATTTGAAAAGATGACAATCCTCACAGTCCCGGCACGACTAATGTGAGAATTGCCATATCATTTTCGTGAAGAAGGTCACTGATCTGTGAAGATGCGCTTTGGTAAGATCAATACATAAGAAAAAACGAGGGAGTGTTCAGAATGATCGGAAAAGTTGGTATGATTTGCGGATTATGTATGATTGCAAGCGGAGTAATCGGAGGTTTATTTGGAGCAAAAGAACAAGGTTATGAATTAGGCGCTGCCACATGTATAGTCATTATGGGCGTTGCGGTCCTATTGAATCAAAAGCAGCGTGAGGGCAATCGCAACCGCGTTTAAAAATGATTCACTCCAGTGCCCGCCAACATATTAACCAGAATTAGTTTGTTATTATGCCCAATATTTTGTGCAATGTAAGAAGGATCCGCCGCGACGGATCTTTCTGTTGTTTTATTCAACTATCGTAACCCGTTAGCCCCCCATGCCCTGTCGGGCGCCACAGAGGATGAAAATTTTGGTGCGACGTTTTATACTATTCTTACGGCTGGTGAGGAAGGTCGTTGCGCTATGGTG
>NZ_CAJVCE010000046.1 GCF_910594985.1 Paenibacillus allorhizosphaerae | reverse complement strand
AGCAGATATGGGTAATGCCACTATGATTGTACCTGTCTATCCAAAAGTCCCTCATCACCAGTATCATGAATCATATGACCAAGTACTCCCCATTTATGAAAAGCTGTTAATGAAAACCTCTTCGCAAAATATTATATTTATGGGCGATTCGGCAGGCGGTGGATTTGCGCTAGCATTAGCTCAATTGTTAAAGGAAAAAAATCTACCACAACCGAGTCGAATTATATTAATCTCCCCATGGTTAGATATCACATTGTCGAATCCTGATATTCAGAAATTCGAGAAAAATGATGCCTCGCTAGGTTCATATGGACTCGCCATCCTCGGTAAACTATATGCTGGCGACACAGACCCGAATCATTATCTTTTAAGCCCAATAAACGGTGATATACGAGGCTTGGGGGAAATCTCCATATTTATCGGAACTCATGATCTAATGTTAGCTGATGCGAGAAAGTTTAGAGACCGAGCTAAAAAGGAAGGTGTCATGATCAATTACTACGAATATCCAAAAATGAATCATGTCTTTCCCGCGATGCCTATTCCAGAAGCCAAAAAAGCAATCAGACAAATCATTGATTTGATCTCTTGAAGCAAAAAACGGAAGTATTTCACCACATATTACTTACTATACGACCCGGAAAAGGGAAAAAGGGAATGTTGACGATGGTGAGGAGGATATTCCAACACTACGGGAACGACTGTATACATCAGCAATAAATTAAACAAAGCTTAAACTTGAGGTCACCTGAAAACCAACCTTAGGATGGTAGAATAATTATGAGGTGATAAGGATGAACGTTAAGAAAAAAAATTGGCAGGGTATGCAGCGTTCGTATGCGGGTTATTATATGCTCTTCCACACTTTTGGTGGGGCTTAGGAGTTTCGTTTGGTTTCCCTGGAGATTTTGCAACGGCACCAGACGAAGCAGAATCACGAATCATTGGCTATTGGATTATGGGGGCGTTGGCCGTGTTTGCTTCCCTGTTCGGATTATCATTCGTTTATCAATGGGGTGAGAAACTCCCTAGATGGCTGAGAGTCATTCCTGCATGGATAGGATGTGCTGGATTATCCGTATGGGGCTTTAGCTTCTTTGTTTTGAAGTTTCAATTTGCGATCGGACGCGCTGTGTCCGCTCCCGCATTTGCGGTACAAGATGCAAGCCCGATGGCAGCATGGGGATATGTATGGTACGCACTGTTCCTTGGTTGGGGAATCTCGCTAGGATTTGCAGCATATATCGAGTCAAAAGTTACAGTCATTACTAATTGATAGGGATTTTAACGATTTAAGTTCGACTCGCTGAACTGCAATGAAGGAAATTTTACGCGAAATTGGAATTATTTCCATGGCTTTTGACTCCATAAATAATATAGAAGGGCAGTATTTGTACCTTGTCCGAATATGTAAAAATCCAGGAATAATTCAAGAAAAGTTAGCTGAAATGACTGCTCTGATTTTCAAGACGGTTCGTTAGGCTCTACCCCGAAAATTACTCTTAGCACAGACTCAAAAACGGCAGCACGAAACTAAGCCCAGCTTTAATAGTTTTAAAAAACTGTGCTTCTTAAGAATCTATGAGTGGCCTGAATAATTAAGAAACGGCTGAGGAGAGAGTCACCTGAAATCCAAGGCTTTCTAGTCTTCGAGCGGCTTGTTTCATGAGTGCTTCTTGCTGTCGCTGTTCAAAGTAATGACTGCCTAAATCCTTGTAACCTTCTTTTCGTGTGAGAACATCGTACACAATGGCCATAATGGAGTGTGCGACTGCTACAGATGCTCGATGCCTGCCTTTTCGGGCCGCAATTCGTCGGTATTGAGCGCCCAGGTAATTGTCGGATCTGCATACGGAGTGGGCAACTTCAATAAGTGCCGCTCGGAGATATTTGTTGCCTTTGCGAGTTTTCGCGGTTTTTCGTTTTCCGGTACTTTCGTTTTGCCCTGGAACTAGGCCTGCCCACAAACAAAGATGAGCGGCAGAGGGGAAGCGCGAACCCACGTCAGTCCCTACTTCGGCCAAAATTTGTTACCATGTGGTTTTCCTTTGTCTAAAAAGGCTTGTCCTTCGCTTTGTCCCTTGGAAACATCCAGGCAAATAACTGGATTCATATTTTTCTCCTCTCATGGATGTATTGCCGGTACCCCTAAGCACTGCTCATAGTTCCACAACATCGCTTTTTATGCGAGATCGATTCGTCTCAACCAGCTTAAACATGGTTTCTACAAGTAGGGGGCGATCAGTTTTAGTGACGGGTTACAGACACAGGGGAACGACCGATCTGCCCTGGCTACCGATACATACACCACTAAAAGAAAAGTGTCAACCAGTAAAAACTGGCTGACCTCTTAGTACGATGAAAGAACGATAGTCAATGGATATCCAGAAAGCTCTTGCAGTTGCAGGGGCTTTTTGCAATTGTTTGCCTTTATTACGTCCGGATTTCGCCGGACAGAGCGCTAGAGTTGAAGAGTTATGGCAAAAGGGGTAAAAATACCGTAAACACAGAACCTCTGCCGACTTCAGTTTGAACCTTAATCTCACCTTGATGTGCCAACACAAATTCCCTTGCAATAGCCAGTCCTAGTCCCATGCCGCCGTTGTTCCGGTTTCTCGCTTCATCCGTTCGATAAAAACGATTGAATACGAAAGGGATATGTTCGGGGGCTATGCCTTGTCCGGTGTCCGCGACTTCAATCTGCAAAACAAGAGGACCCGAATCGTTTGGAGGGGGAAGTTTGACCGCTATCGAAACCGATCCGCCCGCCGGTGTGTATCGGACCGCATTCCCAATGAGGTTCATAAACACCTGTATCATGCGGTGTTGGTCGATACGGATTGGCGGCAAATTCGATTCTTTTGTGAACGAAATTGATATATCTTTGGCTTCGGCGTCATGCTGTAGCCGTTCGATTACTCGTCCGAGCAGGTCAGGTAAGTCAGTCGGTTTCAAATCCAATTGCAATTTTCTGGCTTCGGCAAGAGAAAGCTGATGAAGGTCATCTACCAAGCGTGTCAGCCGAATCAGTTCGTCTTGGATCGGAAGCATATTTTCGGGAGCAATGGGGAGACCTTCATGTTGAAACAGATCAAACTTACCTCTCAAGATGGTGATTGGGGTCCTGAGTTCATGTGCGACGTCGGCGACTAGTTTCCGGCGAACATCTTCCGCCTGTACCAGCTGTCGGGTCATCGCGTTCAACGATTTGGCAATCTTTCCGTATTCATTGTTGGAATGAACCGGGGCCTCGGCGGTGAAATCCCCTTTTCTCAAGCGGTCTATCACGGGAATGATATCCGTAAGCGGCCTCGTTAAACGTTTTGCCAGCCAGTAGGCAGCTACTAGCGATAAGAGAAGCAGAATTGCACTGCTCCCGAGCAACAGAACCGTTACGGAGCTGCCGATACCCATCTGAATGGTAGACAGATTGGCGACTTCGGAATCGGAATAATATAAGACCGCGATGTCCTCATTTTTTGATTGGATACGCTTCTTTATGCCGAGCATTTTTACCATTTCATGCGATGCGGCGCCTTTAGCAAACAGCGTTTCTTTTTTTGTTGTCATTAGAATTACGCTCGAGTCGGGACGGGGCAGAGGCATTGATTGCAGCTTCAACTGAATGCCTTCCAAGGTTTCCTTTTTTTCATAATGATCGACAATGACTTTTGAGATTTCCTCGATTTCTCGGCTCCTGTCGGCCACCCGGATATGCTCGATGGTTGGTTTTACCACAAATATCGTGACCAGGACAAACGCTATGGCCATTGCCGATATAAACACCGTCAAGGACCAAAATAGCTGACGCTTAACGCTCATGGCCGATCTCCGAACCGATACCCGAATCCGTATACCGTTTGGATGTAGACGGGATTGGCAGGATCGTCTTCGGTCTTTTTGCGTATCCTGCTGATGTGGGCATCGACCGTACGTTCGTCGTTCAGGATATCGTCTTCAAGCGCGGCATTCAGCAACTGGAGCCGGCTGTACACGATTCCAGGTTTAGATGCTAAAGTAAGCAGCATTTTAAACTCCGTTGGCGTGAGTTGAACTTCTTCACCGCGTTTCCATACTCGGCACTGAGTCTCGGATAGGGACAGCTCGCCACGGTTCAAGGTTTGCTGGGACGAACCGCTGCCCTCGACTCTCCGCAGTACCGAGCGAACCCGGGCCGCCAGTTCCCGCAGGGAAAAGGGCTTTGTCAAATAATCGTCGGCTCCGACTTCAAGTCCAACGATCTTATCGGTTTCTTCCGTGCGTGCCGTTACCATGATAATCCCCATACGGCTCGTTTGACGCAGTTCCCGGCAAACCTCAATGCCGCTTTTTCCCGGCAGCATCCAGTCAAGCACCGCAAGGGACGGTTTGAACTCTCTTGCTTTCTCAAGCGCCTCGGTGCCGGATCTGGCAATAATAATTTCATAACCCTCCTGGCACAAAAACGGAACTATGAATTCGATTACTTTCTCCTCGTCATCCACGATTAACAGGGTATGGGTCATGGGGTCTCACCATCTTTCTCCCGCTGTCTTTTCGTCCATTATACCTGCTTCTTCACTTCTTTGTAAAAATTCACAGGAACCGCAACCGATCGTCATAAGTTCACAACATTCGGCTGATATGATCAGTCCATCAGGAAATCCGAACTGTGACAACGGCAACTTTGACTTACCTTGGCAATCTGCCGAATTAACCGAAGAAAAAGGGGACATTTGAATGAAGAAGGCAGGAATGCTGTTTCTCGCTTTAATCGGGGGGATGTTAGGAGGGTTTATCATCTTTGAGTGGATCGTCCGAATCGTGATGCGGCTAATGGACTCATTTCCGGTCGCGCTCATCGGAACCCTTTCCATGATATTGCCTTTAGCCGGGGGCATAGTTACTGTCTTACTGGTCAAACGCATGCAAAACAAAGTCAGAGAGGATTGAGATTTATGAAGGAGCGATTAACCGTAACAAGAGGTTCAAGATTCATTTTTTTGTTCGTGGCTGGTCTATTCGTCGTTTGTGTCACAGCTCAAATCTTTATTGCAGGGATGGCGATTTTTACGGATTCTTCCTACTGGCATAGCCATATTGTATTTGTTCGGATCTTTGAACTATTCCCGATCTTAATGCTTATCCTTGCGTTTGTGGGAAAGCTTCCGGTCTTTTTACGCTGGATGAGCGTTCTGATATTGGTCATGATCTTTGCCCAGTACTTTACCGCAAATTTTGAAGGAGCAGGTGCACTACACCCTGTTATTGCTGCAGTTTTGTTTTGGGTTTCAATCGTAGTGGCTGTGCAAGCCAAAAGAAGTATTTTCCCAAAGAATGAACATGTCCAATCTAAAGAGGCTGAAATCCAATGAAAGAAAAATTAAACTGGTTTTTTATTATAGGTTTGGCTGCGTTAGCTCTA
This sequence comes from Paenibacillus allorhizosphaerae, assembly GCF_910594985.1. Lineage (GTDB taxonomy): Bacteria > Bacillota > Bacilli > Paenibacillales > NBRC-103111 > Paenibacillus_G > Paenibacillus_G allorhizosphaerae. Next base: position 22,797 of record NZ_CAJVCE010000046.1, on the reverse strand, counting down.
GTAAGACCGCTGATGAGTATGCTTGGATGGCTGGAAAGCATCGGACAACCTACAGCGAGTATAAGCGTTACCATCGTGATTACACTGACATGGATTGCGATAGCCGTGTTAGGCCGGGTGGATGAGCCGCTAATTAATTTAACATTTACCGGTGTAACGTATGGGGTATTTGCAATTGTAATCAGTGCGATTTTATCGCCTATTCTTGAAGGCCAGTTGAAGGGTCCGATCACCAATCCATTTGCTATTGTCAGTGTGCTTGTTACCAACGGCATTTGGGGATTATGCGCAGGACTAATCGCCACAGTAATTCAAAACAAGCTCAAAATTTAGTTACATCAATAACGAGGAAAGAGAAGTAGAGAAAATGAAACGATATTATCAGCTACTCGCGCTATTGTTTGTATTGTTATCACTTAGTTTGGTTGGGTGCGAAGGGGATACCAGCACTAACGTTGGTAAACTTGATTTTAAGAATTCATTACAAATTCCGCCAATACTTGAGCCGATAACGGATTCGGATGGTAAGAAACACTTTACCTTAACCATGCAATCAGGCACAACCGAGTTTTTCCAAGAGAAGCAGACACCCACTTGGGGGATTAATGGATCTTATTTAGGACCGACCATCCGAGTTTCTCGTGGCGACCAAGTTTCTTTCGATGTGGTGAATAATTTGAATGAAGACTCAACCTTGCACTGGCACGGCATGCGATTGCCTGCAGTGATGGACGGCGGGCCTCACCAAATGATCGAAGCTGGAGCGACTTGGAAACCTAATTGGACAATAGAGCAACCGGCTGCGACGACATGGTATCATCCCCACTTGCATGGGAAAACTGCACTGCATGTTTATCGAGGACTTGCAGGGTTATTTATAATTGATGATGAAGAATCAAAAAAGTTACCTTCGGAATACGGAGTTAATGACATCCCTATTATCATCCAAGACAAGATATTTAAAGGTGACGGTTCTTTTAATGAGAATATGGGCATGACTCCGTTTGGGTTGTTAGGCAATCAAATCTTAGTAAATGGGACACACGATCCTTATTTAGAGGTCACTACAAGCCAGGTGCGTTTTAGATTATTGAACGGTTCTAATGCCAGAGCGTATAATATCGGCTTTTCGGATGATCGTTCATTTTCTTTGGTCGGTAACGATGCTGGACTGTTACCCGAGCCGGTGAATTTAGATCGTTTGTTACTAAGTCCAGGTGAACGTGCAGAGATTGTGGTTCAGTTTAACGCTGGCGAAGAAACGATCTTGCACAGTTTTGCAGGCAAAGACGGGATTGAAAATGGGGAGTTTGATTTAGTAAAGATGATCGCCGATAACCGTTTATCGACTTCATCGCAACTCCCGAATCGACTTACCGCTGAGCCGCCCATCGAAGTACCCGAAAATGCAAAGGTTCGTAAATTCGAACTGACAACGAAATCTGCAATCAACGGTAAGAAGATGGAGATGGATCGTATCGATGAAGTTGTTCCGGCTGGAGCACGTGAAATATGGGAGATCACGAATAACGGATGGGATCATAACTTCCATATCCATGATGCAGTGTTCACCGTCATTGATAAGAATGGAAAATTGCCACCAATATATGAGCGGGGAAGGAAAGATACGGTCTTTATTCCGAATGGCACTTCAGTCAGACTGGCTGTAGATTTTGGAAGTTACCCTGATCCCGATACGCCTTATATGTATCACTGTCATCTGTTGTATCATGAAGATAGTGGCATGATGGGGCAGTTCATCATTGTCGAACCGGGCACAGAATCCCAAGTATCGAAACAGTTGACCAAAGGAAGGCATGACCATTAATAACAAGGTTTTTTGGCGTTAAACGTTCTCCATAAATCCAGGTGGATTGTGAGACTAAGGGAACTGTTAACTCCGGAGGAACGGATGCAATATTTACAAATACCGCCTGACCTCGTATGTGATGCTTTTGGCGCGCCGCTGAACTTCGTTTCGCACCGCTGGCGTCTTACCACCATGCAGTAATGACCGCTAATATTAAGTAGCGGTCATTCTCTTAGAGGAGTACCGTAAGGAAAATGCGGATTTACAACGCTAAGCCCGTTTCCAAGACGATTCCCCCATTTTTAACAACTCTAAAAGTTTCAGTGGTCTTAGAGAATCTAATGAATTATATAGAAAGCTGTCGGAAGGGGAAAAATAGTCATTCCTGTGTTCCATTAAAGGGCCAGATTATATAATAAAAATTATATATCAAAAATTTAGGAGGATGTAGTAATGAAGGTCAAACGAATTGTTGCCAACGTTGAGACGCAGAACATTTCTAAAGCAAAGTACTTTTACGGGGAAGTGCTCGGACTTGATCAACTGATGGATATTGGATTTATTACAACTTACGGTTCGCATGAGAAAATGGACACTCAAATTAGCTTTCTTTCAGAGGGCGGTTCAGGGACACCGGTGCCTGACTTGTCAATTGAGGTTGATGATCTTGACAAAGCACTAACTCGCATAAAAGAAGCAGAGATTCCAATTGAGTATGGACCAGTTGAGGAGCCGTGGGGGGTTCGGCGCTTTTATGTAAAAGATCCGTTCGGTAAGCTCGTTAATATACTTACCCATCTTTAGATAAATGAGGTGACAGGTGTGTTGAATATCTTCTCTAATCGGGCGCTTTTTTGAAGTAACGAAAAAAGCTCAATTTCTCAATTTAAATACTGAGAAATTGGGCTTTTTAGCATTATAATTTCCTTAACGTTGTAAATTCGCATTTTCCTGACGCTACCCCTTAGAGTAAGAAAATCCGCTTTTTATGCACTTTTGAATGAGGGCATATCGCAACTGTCTAGAACCACGCTTCGTAATACGATTCTGGGTGGCTGTGAATTTGCCGGAGGAGAAGACACTAGGGTCTATACCGGCAAATGCAACTAGCTTTTTCGGATGATCAAATCGGTCGATTTCGCCTATCTCGGATAAAATTGTTGCAGCAATTTTATGCCCGATTCCAGGGATCGACTGGATTAAATCATACTCTTCAATCTCCGCAGCAAGAGCATCTATGTTTTGTTCCAACTCTGCAAGATGCTCTTGGTACTGAAGAATTAGGGTGATTAGGACCTTCAAATTAATCAAATGGCTTGAGTACATAGTTTGCTGAAAACCAAAACAAAAAAGGATCAACCAGCAAAAACTAGCTGACCTCATAATACGATACTACAGCAAGAAATCACCTTTGTGATATCTTGATGTAGTAATCTGTTATTATAGAATTGTTTCACTTTAAAATATTGTTACCAATGCCCTTCATAATGTACTACATCGCAGCATCTGATATTTTCACAAATTTGAGAGAAAGTAGGAAATTACGACATGATAGCAACGGCAAAGCGGTCGGCCACACGAATAATGAAGTTGCGTAGAATATGTGGTTATGGCGCCGCCATAGCGGTGACACCGTATCTGATTATAAAAATAGCCTGGACTTTCGGTCTCTTCCTTCCGACCGAACAAATGGGCGATGCCAGTTGGCGCGCAATCAACGCCGCAACCGCAGTTATCGCCGCGATCGGTGTCCTGTTAGCGATGGCGTTCTGCAGGCCGTGGGGTGAGCGGCTACCCGCGTGGCTGGTGGCCCTGCCCGTGTGGCTGGGCACCGGACTGCTCGTACCCATGCTGTTGCTGGCACCGGTGCTCGGTCCGGCCGCCATAACTAGGGACAAGGAGGCAGGTGCCGCCGACTTCTGGGCATACGAGCAGATCTTCGTCATGGTCTCGCTGGTCGGGGTCGGCATTTTCCTGCCGCTTGCCTTGGCAGGGTACGCCAAGGCGCGGTGGCCCGAGGCGCTGGGCGGTCCGACCGCATACGCGGAGCTGCTGGGACACACCCGACAACTGCAAATTACCCTGGCCAAGCTCGTCGCAGTCGGCTGCATTCTACTCGGCGTCATCAAGGTGTTTTGGGCGATGGGCGGCACTCTCGGCATTGCCCCGGCCATGATAGATGACCGCGATGTGTGGTGGCACCTGCTAAGCTTGAGTACCGGCGTATGGGCCTTGGCGGGGGCATGGGGCCTGCTGGTGCTGACCATCGGGCGTGGGTCGCGGAGGTTCCTGCCCCCCATGGTAGCAGCATGGATCTCGTCGGGAATGCTGTTCTCTTACAACCTCTTTTCCGCCATTCGCCCTGATGCGCAGTACTCCCCAGAGTACCCACTAGCACGGTCCTTGACCACAGAGGCCGGCATCGTCTTGGGCGTAATGATGGGGATGATCATCCTGCTAGTGCTGCATGACCGACGTCGCGCTCTGCGCGGCGAGTCGATTTGAGGCATTTTTTATAAAGCTACCAGCGATTGTGCTGACGGGAGCATAAGAGGAGCAGTATGCCGCGGCAGCTGCTCCTCTTGTTTTTTAACTAACTGGGAACGATAGTTGAATGATCAGCAAGGCCGCCGATTACTTCGACGGCCTTTTACCTGTTCAGACTGTGTCAGAAAGCATGCTTTTTGAAACGCCAAAAAAAGTCTCTGTATTTACGTATCAAAATGTACCTAAATTACTTTAGGAACGTTCCATTTTTATGTACTACATTTTGATACATATTTATGGGGGAGAGGCATTATGAAACTGGCATATGGCCGAGTTTCGGCAAAGGACCAGAATCCGGAGCGGCAGCTTGTGAAATTTCGAGAGTTGGGTATCGAGGATCGTTTCATTTTTGTGGACAAGCAGAGCGGCAAAGATTTTGAGCGGCCGCGCTATCAGGCGATGCGTCAGATGATCCGGGAAGGTGACCTGGTTTACATCGATGCGCTGGATCGACTTGGTCGAGATTATGACGGGATCATAACAGAGTGGAAGCATATTACGCGGGAGACCGGCGCGGACATCGTATGTCTGGATAATGAAACGTTGTTCGATTCTCGGAAGTTTAAAACAATGGGCGATTTCGGCAAAGTCATGGAGGATCAATTCCTAACCCTGCTGGCATATGTGGCTGAGCAAGAGAGGAAAAAGAACCGGCAGCGTCAGGCAGAAGGGATAGAGGTTGCCAGGGCGGACGGAGTAACGTTCGGCCGACCCAAGCAGGAGATTGATAACAAGTTTATCCGGATCTATGAGGAATGGAAATCAGGACAAATCACGGCGACGGAGGCCATGCGTCAGATCAATATGAAGAAGCCCACCTTTTATCGGCGCGTGAAGGAGTATGAGGCTTCGCGATTGTAACGTTCTAAACAGGAAGGATTGAAGTTATTGATGTATGCCTCTGTGGAAGTCAAAAATCGCCAGATCAATGCTGCATACCATCTTTACCGCCGATCCATTCTGAAATTCTGCGGTTTGTCATCTCTTCAAAATTCTACACGCCAGCTGTTCCATTTTTATAAATCGAGTTTAGGTGAGTTATGGAGTACAAAGCGGTCCGGCTATTCTTTCGCAAATTGATTCATTGATTGCTGAGGCCCTTGGTTTTGATTTAACGCATGTAAATCTGTTTAATCCCTCGGCACGCAATACGCTTGTTTTTCCACTTCATCCTGTCTGTTCTCATTTACAACAATTTATGTATCGCTTGCGATTTTTACAAAAAGAGTTCGTTCAATCAGTACGCCGGGCGAACGCTAGGGATGTTAAAGTGCATAAAAAGCGGATTTTCTTACTCTAAGGGGTAGCGTCAGGAAAAATGCGAATTCTCCAACGTTAAGGAAATTATAATACTAAAAGCCCAATTTCTCAGTATTGAAATTGAGAAATTGAGCTTTTTTCGTTACTTCAGAAAAGTGCCCGATTAAAGAAGATATTCAACACACCTGTCATCTCATTTATCTAAAGATGGGTAAGAATATTAACGAGCTTACCGAATGGATCTTTTACATAAAAGCGCCGAACCCCCCACGGCTCCTCAACTGGTCCATACTCAATTGGAATCTCTGCTTCTTTTATGCGAGTTAGTGCATTGTCAAGATCATCAACCTCAATTGACAAGTCAGGCACTGGTGTCCCTGAACCGCCCTCTGAAAGAAAGCTAATTTGAGTGTCCATTTTCTCTTGCGAACCGTAAGTTGTAATAAATCCCATATCCATCAGTCGATCAAGTCCGAGCACTTCCCCGTAAAAATACTTTGCTTTAGAAATGTCCTGCGTCTCAACATTGGCAACAATTCGTTTGACCTTCATTACTACATCCTCCTAAATTTTTGATATATAATTTTTATTATATAATCTGGCCCTTTAATGGAACAAGGAATGACTATTTTTCCCCTTCCGACAGCTTTCTATATAACTCATTAGAAGTGTGACTCGGCTCATGTGCAACTGCGCGGCAGCCATGTCCACGGTAAGCTGTGATGCTTCTGCATATAGCTTCTCAAGTCAAGGTTGTTACTGTTAAGTGGGAAAACAGTTGTTGTTCTGAGAAAATAAAGTATTAGACTGAAAAATAAAGTATCAGACCGGAAAATAAAGTTGTAGACTGGCAGAGGGCGTTAAGCTAACGGGCAGGATAGTTACAATAATCTCCAATTTATTATTGGAGACTATTTTTGATTGAACCTAGGGAGGTGTGTTCTGTAGACAAACAAACTTGGACAGCAATAGTAGAAGAATTAATGCGTGCGGTCAAACGTCGGCAAAAAAGACCTTTGCCCCTAAGAGCGAAGGTCCTCTCTGTACCTATCCTTGCATGCTATTCTGACACGGTGCCCAGCTTCTGCTCTGCAGGCTTTGAGTACATTTTGTGCAGCACGATCGTTTTCACGATAATGAAAATTCCTCCTACCGACCAGTAGAGAGGCAGTGCGGCCGGCATGGCAAAGGCTATGGCGCCCATCATCCACACGGGACATACTCTGAATCATTTTGTTGTCATCCAAGAGCTTCTTAAAGCCCAAGGAGGTGTATTGGTGTATTGGTAGCCTCGATCGCTATGAAGCATCGGGCTGCTTTCTGGAGCTGCTTGTACGGCCAGTTTCAACGTCTGGAATACAAGTGGATTGTTATTGGAACGCCTTAATACATAGGAGTCGATGGGTTTATCATGAAGATCGAGAATAGCGCTCAAATACGTTTTCTGGCCATTTCCGTACTTGAATTCCGTTACATCGTGAGCCACATTTCATTCAGAGCATCTGAATCAAACTCGGACAAGTGGACTTTTACCGGCCCCTCTATTAACAGGGTTGATCGGCTTTTAGGAGCTACATAAGGGTTTGATAAATATCGCTTCAATAATCATTAAGAGCAGCATATGCAAATCGGATCCCAGGGACAATCGTAAAGAGGAATTCCTGCATGTTTCTGCTTCGGAGTTGTAAATTTATTCAAGTTACATTGCCTTCAGGTAGATATACGGTAAATATAGTACCTTCATCAGGCTGACTCGCAACGCGGATGAAGCCCCCGTGGGCTCTTATAAAATGATGGACGATGGATAATCCGAGCCCCGTACCACCTGTATGCCGCGAGCGCGCTTCTTCTACTCGGTAAAATCGATCGAATAGGTGGGGCAACTCCTCCGCCGGTATTCCGATGCCGGTGTCGATCACCGAGACACACGTAAAGAAATCATTCCGGTCAATGACCCGGTCTTCGATTTTAACCGTAATCTTCCCTCCACGAGGCGTATAACGAATCGCATTGGTCAGCAAATTAATGAAAACCTGCGTGATCCGTCTCGCATCGACCATCACGGTAACCGGTCTTGAATTCGTACAGAGGCGAATATCCAAACCTTTTTCTTCTGCTTCGTATCTCACGTCATCCACGATTCGTTCCAGGTGTGCAGTCAGATCGAGCGGTTTGCGATCGAGCGACAACCTGCCCGCTTCGGCGAGCGATAAGACATGAAGGTCGTCCACAAGCTGGTTGAGCCGGATGACCTCGTCATGAAGTCGAAGCAGCATTTCTGGCGAGATATGATGACCGGCCTGCTGATAATTTTCCAGTTTAAGCTGCATAACGGACAGCGGCGTGCGAAGCTCATGAGCGACATCAGCCACCAACCGTCTTCGGGCTTCTTCGGCTTCACGCAGGCGAAACGTCATATCATTGAACGTTTGGGCGACTTTTCCATACTCATCTTTCGTATCTACAGGTACTTTAACGTTCAGGTCACCCTGCGCCACGCGCTCTATGGCGGCTATAAGCTTTTTGAGCGGGTGGGTCAGAACCCCCGATAACCAAAAACTGAAGAGCAACCCGATCGCGACAAAAAAGAGCAACCGCGCGCCATGCGTGACTTGAAGCAGTGCTTCCAGCCGCGTGTTGCCAAGGAAAAAAGATTTAAAGATTTCGAATTGCTCTTCGGGCGCGGCGCTCAAGTAGTCGGCATTGATTTGTTCCCTTTGAAATTGATCGAACAAGTCGGCTGTGTAGACTTGCGTTGTCAGAGAGAAAGTGAAACTTATAATGAGCACGAGCAGTACCATATAGGTGAATATTTTCATGCGGACCGTCATCTTCATGAGCGTCCACCGAATCGGTAACCGAAACCGTATACCGTTTGAATATAACGGGGATTGGCCGGATCATCTTCCAGCTTGCGGCGAAGATTCCGGATATGGGAATCCATCGTTCTTTCGTATCCCATGTATTCATCTTCCAAAGCAGTCTTTAACAATTGCAAACGGCTGAAGACGATACCGGGACGAACTGCCAGCGTGAACAGAATTTTGAACTCGGTCGGCGTCAATTGGACTTCCTGACCGTCTTTGAACACCTGACATTTGGCCTCGGAAATGATCAGGTTGTCTCTTTCCAAGAACATCGACCTGTCTTCAGGTCCGCGCAGGCGGCGTAGTAGAGCCCGGATGCGAGAAGCGAGCTCGCGCAAGCTGAACGGCTTCGTTAAATAATCATCTGCGCCGATTTCAAGACCGACGATTTTATCGGATTCATCCGATCGGGCCGTAACCATAATAATGCCGCAATGTGACGTTTGCCTTATTTCGCGGCAAACGTCGATTCCGCTTTTCCCGGGGAGCATCCAATCCAGCACGACGAGATCTGGCCGCTCAGACTGGGCAATTAGGAGCGCTTCCTTGCCGGTACAGGCGGTCAATACCCGGAACCCTTCACGCTGCAAATAAGTTAGCATCTCCTCCAGCATGCCCGGTTCGTCCTCCACAAGCAACAATTTTGTTTCCATTCCCACCACATCTTTCCCCTGTAGTCTGCTTCCATCGACGAGAGTGATATCGCTTACCGAAATTATACCGTGATTTGGCAGGTTCTTAAAGAAATGCACACAAAGAGAGGAAGATCTGCATAAGTTCTCGACATTTGTTGTGTAAACTGGCTGTAAAAGGAGAGAAATAATCATGAAAATCAAACTCGTTTCATTCGCAGTTTTTTCGGTATTTCTACTTGTGCCGACGATTGCCTTTGCTGAAGGGACTGGTGTTGGTTATGGTAGTATCACCCCCGGGCGGCTCTTGACTTTCGCGGCTGGGTTGATTGGGCTAAGCAGCGCGGTTGTTGCTGGGATCGCTCGCGCCCGTCCAACCAGTCGTTTTGCCACTGGTCAATGGCCTGTTATGTCCATCGTGTTGAGTCTGTTTTGTGTGCTTCTCTCTGCGTTTCATCTTGCCGTTACTCCTAGTGGTTTCAACACTGGTAACGGACGTGCTGGAGCGATCCTAGCGATCGCGATTGGATTGATCGGCTTGGTGCTTGCTGGAATGGCTTGGACCCGCTCTCTTTGTGACAAATAATTCGACACTTTTTTTCTGTTTCTCTTAAGAACGTGCAGTTAATTTGTAAACTGATCGTGAAAGGAAGGGGTAGCATGAAAATAAAACTCGTTTCATTTGTAATCCTTTGTACATTTTTACTTGTGCCGACGATTGCCTTAGCTGACTCAGCTGAACAAGTCTACGGTTTTACTCCCGCACGAATCAAGATCCTCGTGACCGTGGTGATGGGGTTGGGCAGTGTTGGCATCGCTTGGTTGTCTTTGGCCCGTGCCTCTGATCATTCTGGCAAAGGTAATTGGCGAATTGTGACCCTCGTGGCCATCGCGTTGGCATTGATTTCCTTTTTTATCGCCGGGCCGCATTTTGTTTACACTACCGGCGATATTGGTTCCGGTAATGGGCGAGGTGGTGCCGCATTTTCCGTCATACTGTCGATTATCACGATCGTCCTCTCTGGAATGGCTTGGTTCGCCTCCCGATATCGCATTAGCTGAACCGAAATCTAAGCAATTTCATAAACCAAATATGGTGAATGAACAGAGTGATGAGGCGATGTTCGGTGGTAAGCGTGGCGAAACATGTTTCTGAGCGAAGCGAGTTTTCACACAAAGTGTAAGAGTTTCACTATGACGCTAAAGCGCCAAGTCTCACTATGGTGCACCGTAATCCATGCAAAATAGAGGAAGATTTGCATAAGTTCTCGACATTTGTTGTGTAAAGTGAAAGCTGATATAGATTCAGTTTGTAAAAACAATAAAGAGGAGGAATGAGCATATGAAAATGAAACTAGTTTCATTCGGAATACTCTGTGCACTTCTACTTGTACCAACGATTGCCTTTGCTGAAAATAAAGTCGGATATGTAATCACGACCGGGCGAATCTGGTCCACGGTAGACGCGTTTGTGGGGCTGATGAATGCAATCTTTGCTGGGCTGTCTCTATCCCGCTCCATCCGTCGTATAGGCAATGGTGGGCGAAACGGGGCCATCATATCCGTAGTGGTGGCGCTGATCGTTATTGTCTATGCTTTAATTCATATGACCATGTTCTCTGGTGATTTCGGAACTGGCGATGGAAGAGCTGCGGCTGTCATCGCCGTCGTGACGGGGATCATTAGCATAGTTCTTGCCGGTATCACTCTGATCCGCTCCCGCCGTGCTGGCTGACCTAAATGGGTTTGAATATCTTGATCTGAATTTATCCTTAGGTAAAAGGTTATCTGGTTAATCCAAACCCAGATAACCTTTTTTGAAAAAAAATAAAAAACGCTTTACATACCACTCATATTTCGAGCGATCAACGAAGTGCCACTGAACGAATTTAATCAGCCGTTTAAAATTTATTTTTCTTAGATGGCCCACACAACGTATTGAATGAATAACAAATTTCAACATCGATTTTTCACTACTCTCCCATCACTTTAAAGAAATCTAAGTAAACAGAGGAAAATCCGCATAAGTTCTCGACATTTGTTGTGTAAAGTGAAAGCTGATATAGATTCAGTTTGTAAAAACAATCAAGAGGAGGATGAGCATATGAAAATGAAACTAGTTTCATTCGGAATACTTTGTACAATTCTACTGAAACCAACGATTGCTTCTGCTGAAATGGTTGGCGGTGGTGATGAAATGACCATCGAACAACTCAAGGCCATCGTGGTCGTGGTAATAGGGCTGATTAGCGTAGTCATCAGTCGGCTGGCTATGGCTCGTTCCATCGGTCTTTTCGGCAACGGCAACGGACGAAACTGGTCCATCGTAGCCATCGTGATAGCTGTGTTCAGCATCTATGTCGGCGGGCGGCATCTTTTCGATACCACTGGTTTTTTCGGCACTGGCTACGGGCAAGCTGGGTCCATCGTAGCCATAGTATTGGGGCTAATTGGCGTGGTTCTCGCTTATCTGACTCTAGTCCGCTCCCGTCGCAAAAGCTGACCTAACAATGGGAACGGTTCTCTCGATTGCTGGTGTCAGCTACGCTGGTGAAATAACCACTCTGGGTGTCCAGTCATAAGAATTTTGCTCGACATAAGATCTTCGAAAAAAACGAAAGGAGCCTGGTATGTGGTTTTTCTTGTCTCGCGCTTGCTTGTAAGCGGTAAGTAATGTGTTAATCCCGGTCAGAACACCGACCAGCTTCAACACTCCGTCCAATTCACGAAGAACTTGGTGAATGGATTCTCGCTCGACTTGCTCAGCCCGTCGCAAATCTGGGGAATGGCCGGGCCTTCGCTCTGCAGGTCGTGTCCGGAGGCATCTTGTTCTATCTGCTCCACTACGGCGGCAACAAAATCGTTTCGGCCATCCGCGACAGGCTGTGGCGCAAACTGCTCCGAATGCCCGTCTCATCCTACGACAGCAGGGAGACGGGAGAAACGATCAGCCGGCTTAAAATTCGTGCTGGAGAAGTTTGCGGAAACCGAGATGTAACAACGAAAGTTTAATAAAACTTAAATCAAGTTTAGCTTTGGACAAGTTATCGCCACGAGCAGGGATAGGCCATTGAATTGCACCTTCACTAACGAACGTATATTCGGTATTATTGGAATGGTTATTGTTCCAATATGAAATGGAGGTTCCAATATGATTAGCTTAGGTAAAAGTATGATTCTTCGATATAAAGAATTTATACTCTAAAGGTGAACAATTGCTTAATCACTTCATGCGGCTGCCATCCATACGATCGGCTGCCGTTTTCTGTTGAAGTAAACGGGCAGGTTAATTTAATTTCAAATAAAGGAAAATAGATAAGATATGAGAAATACTAAAGTGATATATTCTATATTTGGAGTATTTGGGGGGAGTCTTCATTGAAATACTTTTATGGAATATTAGCGGTTTTGGGAGTTGTGTTGCCGTATTCGCAATTTCTTCCATGGATCATTCAGAATGGCCTGGATATGTCTCGATTAGTAGAAGAAATAACCCAAACGCGCATTGGATCATTTGCATGGATGGATGTTTTAGTATCAGCAATTGTACTTATTGGGTTCATTCTCTTCGAAGGCAAAAGAAATGGTATGAGGTCGGTATGGTTGCCGATTATAGGTACTCTTGTAGTAGGTGTTTCATTAGGCCTTCCTTTATTTTTATTACTTCGTGAAATACACATCGAGAAGAAATTACAAGGCTGAATTTCAGCACTTTTGAGCTAACGGAGTACGATAGTGTGGAGCTGCCGCAAGGACAGCTCCTCTTTGATGTTCATTGAAGTAACTGGCAGTTTTCTTCGATGGGATATATACTCTTGGAAGGGTAAAATATACAATATTAATGTTGATGTTGATGTTGCTTGAAACATTAAAATCGAATGATGTGAATGCATGGGAGGGTTTAACATGTTCAGATTACTACCTCCAAGTTGGAAGACAGATCGATTGTGTATGGAAATGCCTATTTTACTTTGTATATTTGTTGTATTTGGATTGACATTCACTGGATGTTCCTCATTAATGCGCAAAGAAGTAACAATCGTGCCCCTAACAGAGTATACGCCGAAGCCGAACTTGGAACTAATTCAAAACATTCGCAAAAACAAAGATCCTCGGAATGAATTGTTTGAGGTATATCGTGATCTTACCGTCATTGATATTCATAACCACGATGCTGGAAATCCGAATGCGATAGAAAAGTGGGGGAAATATGGAATTGACCGAATCGTATTATTCGGGGATATTTCAGAGCCTAGCGCTCAGATCACGGATCAACTATCTTGGCAGCAATATCGAAGAGAGCCGTCACATGTTTATCCTTCCTTCGCGGGATTCCCTATTTACGAAGATGAGGGTTTAACCATCGTACGTGATAAATTAGAGCAGGGTTATTTAAATATTGGTGAGATCGCAGCCGCATCCACCAATTCTCCGTTGTTTCAAAAGTAAAGTGGAAGGCTCAGCACCCAAACGACGGGAATTTCCCAAAAATCTATGAATTAGCAGCAAAATACCGTGTTCCGATTCTTTTACATATAGATCCGCCTAATGGTTCGCCGATAACACATCTGGAGGAGGCTTTGGACCAGCATCCAAATACGAATATTATCTTTGGACACGCTAATGCTTACAACTCTCCCAATAATATTAAAACCCTTCTCGAAAAACACTCAAATTTGTACATTGATTTTTTTGCTGGGTTTACTGCTTATAACCCTGACAGCTTCAATAAATTACGGGATTTTATACCACTGATGGAACAATACCCGGACCGCTTTATGTTATCGACTGATTCAGGTTATGGTTTGACCACTGAACAAGCAGCCAATGCATTATATGAAACCATTGATTTGTTTTCCGCAGAAACAGCACTTAAGGTCGCCTATCAAAATTATGAGAGATTAATCGAGCAACAACCGCCGACTGATACTCAAATCCAGAAAATCAAAGAGTTAACCTCCAAGCTTGGTAAAACAGAAAAATATCGTTTGAATAAACGTCTGGCGAACGAATTGATATTTAAGCTCGAAAGTGAGCAAAAATGAAACTATGAGGCAATCCCAAAAGGATGGGATGGTCTTGAAAATTGCTATTCCTTCCGGGTTGTCGTTCGCCACCTCGATTATATGCTGACGTTAACGTCTTCATTTTGCGGTATTTAGTCGGCGATACGCCTTTAGTGTCTCGGAAAATCCGCGAGAACGTATTATACGAGCCGTAGCCAACCTCCATTGCGATTTCAGATACGCTCATCTCCGTTGAAACGAGAAGGCTGCACGCATGGCGGATGCGAAGATCTTGCAAGAAGTGGACGTACGATTGTCCAGTAGCTTTTTTAATGATTTCACTGACCCTGGATATGCTCAGAGAGAACTTCTTGGCTATTCCGCCCAGAGTCAAATTCTCCTGATAATTGCAGTTTATATAGTGGATGATCAGCCATACGGCTCCTGCTGTTTTGCCTGAGGCGGGCTTCCCGTTCGGTGTTGTACCATTCTTCCTCCGATAGCGGTCGAACCGGATGAGAAGCTCCTTCAGCTTAACCTGTAAATAGCTGTTCCGCCATAGTTCGCTGCCAGTGTATTCCTCGATCATTTCCTCAAGCTGGCTGTCCATCCGCGTTTTCTCCTTCCCTTCAAACTGAACGAAGGAAGGCAGCCCTTCGTTACCATTCACCATGCCGTTCATCAGCTCTTCTTGGTTCTGCTCCATGAGCAATTCCATACTGAATCGACAATTGTACAGAATGAGCTCCGATCCCGGATCGGTAAATAATTCATGAATGTGGTACGGCAGCAAAAAAGAAAACGTCCCCGCCTTCATGCGATGCTTTACCCCATTGATCATTTCCCAGCCTGTCCCGCTCTTGACGTATGAAAATTCAAGGTAATCCTGCCGATGGGAAGGGTAGCCTTTCTTCAGTCTATTAATCATCAGCTCGAACTGGAACGGATTGTCTTTCATCGAATAGCCTTTCAAATATCTCGGGAAATGTGACATATTGGCGGGTCTCCTCAGAAAAAATGGGATAAATATCGAAAAACACGATAGGTTTTTTTCCTACGTTTATTTTACCATAAATAAAGTAAGTGAGTGCTTGTAACAGGGAGGAAGAAGTTGAGCAGGAAAACGCAGCGAATCGAATTCCTGCCAAGGCGCCGCATTTGGTCGACTGTGTCTTCGCTTCGGAATTGTGATGCGTTCGGACGGCAAGGCCGATCTTTATAGCGGCATTGGAGATTGCCAGACAGGACGTATTACGATCGACTATCCGGTCGAGGGACATGGGCGTATTGTCTAGAGGTGATCCCACATTATCACAGTCGGCTGTGACGATGACTCCGGGATACATACCAATACTGAATGGGGGAAACCGATATGAAAATGAATTGAATGGCCGCTTTTTCACTACCATTGTTTGCAACCGCTTGCAGCTGCGGTAATGACGGCAAATCGGCCGGCGAGCAGCCCGCAGCTGAGAAGAACACTCCGCCTCAGGTATCGACCGAGCCCGTCACAATCAAATTCGCGCTGAGCATGGGATGGCTTGGACCTGACGAATTCCAGAAGTATGTTGAGGAGCCGATAAAAGCGGTATCCGTACATTACGATCGAGCCTATCGATCTGTCTAACCCGGAATACGGTTTCGATAAGATGATAGCAGCCGGCAACATACCGGATCTGGTGATGACCTCTTCACCGATCATATACCGGTTTGTAGGAACCGGAATGGAAGATAGCATCGAACCGCTGATCAAAAAATTCAATATTGACCTTTCCCGGCCAAACCCGGTCGCCGTAGAATCAGTGAAGTCGGCAAGCTTGCAATACAACTTAATCGATCTTCCATGGACGATCCACTTCAAAGTCGCTTGCCATGCTGGCGGAGTGGGGCAATCTGAAGTCGGGCACATTGGAGAAGCTAGCCAAGGACGGGGATAAGATGAACTGGGACATGGCGTCCCTTCTGAATTTTACCGGGGTGGTCGGCTCAGGCCAGGAGACCGACCTGCACGCTCTGCTAGTGTCCAAATTGGTCAAACATAAAGAACAAACATTCCAGGTCATCTCATTAATCGGCACCGACGAGGTGCAGCAAACCATCAACAGCAGCGGCAGATTGACCGTGCTGAAAAAAAACGACGCCTTCCAAAAAAAGCTTTGGGTCCGCTCTGACAAGCATGAAAGGAAAAAACTTGTATGCGATTTTCTCAGTCGCCGTCTCCCAATCATGTGCCGTCCCTATATGACAACATAGGCTGCACTGCTTTGAACAACGCCGAGAAGGCGGTCGCCTTGAATCAGAAAGACGTCAATACCGCCTTGAGAGACGCGCAGGAGGAAGCAAGCAAAGCGATTCAGTCTCAGCTGGCCAAATAAGTAAACATATTAAAGAGAGCGAACGTATAAGGAGCGCTGAAGCCATGAATATCGTTTATTTCCACACGCATGATACCGGAAGATACATCCAGCCTTACGGGTATGCTGTACCTACTCCTCATTTGCAAAGCTTCGCGGAAGAAGCGGCGCTGTTCCGTCAGGCGTTCTGCGCCGGTCCAACCTGCTCGCCAAGCCGCTGCGGCTTGCTTACCGGAATGGCTCCGCATTCGAACGGGATGATCGGTCTCGCCCATCGCGGCTTCCGGTTGAACGATTGCTCGCAGCACCTCGCTTCGTTCCTTGCCCGGAACGATTATGAAACCGCACTCAGCGGCGTACAACACGAGAATCACGGCGCGGGGGCGGTCAACGAGCTCGGCTACAAGCAAAATCTCAATCTTTTGAACGAAGCGCGTGGAGGCGAAGCGCGCGATTTGCAGACGGCCCGGCTGGCTGCCGAGTTCATCGGCAAGCAGGGGGACGCGCCGTTCTTCTTGACCGTCGGCTTGCATAACACGCATCGCGCGGAATTCGATTTCCCGCAGACGAGCCGCCCGGTCGATTCCCGGTACGTCATGCCTCCGCATCCGATGTACGACACGGCAGCGAACCGCAAGGATATGGCTGGATTTATCGCTTCGGCTGCGGTTGTCGACGAGTGCTTCGGCATTGTGCGGCAGGCCATCAAGGACGCCGGAAAGTGGGACGACACGATTCTCATCTTTACGACCGATCATGGCATCCCTTTCCCCCGAATGAAATGTTATTTGTACGACACGGGCATCGGAGTTTCGCTCATGATGCGTGTCCCGGGCAGGACAGAAGGTCAAGCAATCGACGCGATCGTCTCTCAGATCGATCTGTTCCCGACATTATGCGAGATAACCGGAATTGCCAAACCGAACTGGCTGCAAGGCTGCTCGCTTGTGCCCCTGCTGGACGGCAGCGCATCCGAAGTTCGCAGCGAACTATTCTCCGAGGTGACGTACCATGCCGCTTACGAGCCAATGCGCTGTGTGCGGACGGAACGCTACAAATTGATCCGCTTCTATGACGATCACGATCAGGTAGTCATGTCCAATATGGACAACGGCATGAGCAAACAATTCCTGATGCAGCACGGCATCCGCGAGCGCAGCCGCTCCAAAGACATGCTGTTCGATCTGTATCTCGATCCCGTAGAACGCGAGAACATGATCGACAATTCCGCCTATGCAGGCATTGCTTCCGACCTGACTGAACGGCTGGAAAGCTGGATGCGGTGTACAGACGATCCGCTGCTCGCGGGTCCGGTACCGGCACCTGAAGGAGCGCGTGTCAACCCGCTCGGCAGCTTGCACCCGAACAACTTCGAGTAAACTACTTCGAACCGGCTGATAATAACTTTGCTTTCAACAGATGCCCTAATGGGCATGAAACACTCCCTTGAAGAGGATTGTCGCACCACAATGACGTCTTATAGAGTTGACATATAGACAATGGAGGGTCCCACAATGAAACGAATGAAGATAGTCCATGCAGGCATTCTCGCAGCAGTGCTGCTGGTGAGTGGCTGCTCCGGTCAAACAAGCAGCAAACCAGAAGCCGGCGGAACAGATACTAACTCTGCAAGTGTTAGCACCGAGCCTGTCACGCTGAAACTCTTCGTATCTTACGGCGGCTTTACCGACGTGGAATTCGATTCCTACTTCACCCAGAAGGTCATGAAGAAATTCCCTCATATTACCGTTGAGAAGGTTACCGGCAAACTTGCAGATCTCATAACGGCAGGCGATGTCCCGGATCTAATTATGTCTGGTTTGCCGGGTATCCCGGCATTGCAGGAGTTCAAGATTACGGAAGATCTCAATCCGTATATCAAAAAGTTCGGAACGAATATAGCAAATTTCGACCCGACGCTGACGGAACAAATCAAGAAATTCAGCGACAATGGCGAATTCATAGCGCTTCCTTTCCGTATGAATGTACCTGGTTTGTTCTATAACAAAGATATTTTCGATAAATTCGGAATCCCCTACCCGAAGGATGGTATGACCTGGGAGGAGACCGTCAGCTTGTCGCGTCAGCTGACGCGCAGTGACGGGGATACGCAATATCTTGGAATGTCAACCGGGGGGGCCGACCGAATGGCTATGGGACTTACTCTCCCCTATGTGGACAAGAAAACGAACCAGGCTAACTTGGTCACCGACGGGTGGCAGCGAGTTCTTAACCAGTTCATAGCGATTCACTCCGTCCTGGGCTATGTGAATGACGGTAAATTTGCAGACGTAAACGCAATGTTTCTGAAAGAGAAAGTAGTCGGAATGGCAGCCTATTGGAACGCTGGCATGATCGGGAATATCGAGCAAATGCAAAAAGATGGAACTACGTTTAACTGGGACCTGGTGACGCTGCCTACATTTGACAAAGGGCGCGGATTTGCGTGGCAGGCTGAGGCACACAATCTGCTCATCTCGTCCACAAGCAAACATAAGGATCAAGCTTATCAAGTCATATCCTATATCGCCGGCGACGAGGTGCAGAAGTTCTTCAATAAGAAAGGGAGTATGACCGTGTTGAAAAAGACGGAGGAGGTGAAGAAAGATTACGGCTCGGAGCTCGATTTCTTGCAAGGAAAGAATCTGAACGCTTTCTTCACCTTCCAACCCGGAGTGCATGAGCATACGAAATTCGATCAGAAGGGCCGCGGCTTGATTAACGATGCTTCGAAAGAAGTGATGCTGAAAGGTGTCGATGTCAATACCGCCCTGCGGTCTGCGCAAGAAAAGCTGAACCAGTATATTCAGGAACAGACAGTCAAATAAATGCAAAGCATCGGTCGCACCTGCCTACCGCTGAAGGCGGCCTTTATGTCCACTCCCACGAAAGCGCTTCCGGTAAGCAAGTACGATTCGTTCGCGGATGGTTATATGTCTAATGCCATCGTCCCAATCGTCAAAGAGGAGAAAGATATCAACTCGGCGATGAGAGAAGCGGAAGAACAAATTTCCAAAAAACATTGAAACGAACCGGCAAAATAACTCGGCAATGAAATGGGAAGTAGAGTCATCCAAATATATTCATGTTAAAGGCGTGTGGCTTTCTGCCAATATGGCGTGCAATTGAGGCGGTACCCATTTGAAGAGGAGGAATGATTTATGGTATCCAAACCGGTTAGGAAATCGGCATTGTTCGTTTTATCGGTGGTCCTGATACTGCTCGGATTGGCCACGTCAGAGCAAACCTCTTACGCGGCGTCCGCCGGCACGTTCTACAACCCGATCGTCTCAAGCGGCGCCGATCCGTGGATGATTCAGTACAATGGCGTATATTATTTGACCCGCACCACGGGCAACAACGTGACGATTTGGAAATCGGATTCGATCAGCGGTGTGGAGAGCGGCCCGAAGGTTACCGTTTGGTCCAATGCGAATACGGCGTTTAAGGATATTTGGGCGCCGGAGCTGCATTACTATGACGGCTATTGGTACATCTACTTTTCGGCGGACGAGAACGGCGTTGGTGCTACCCATCGGATGTATGTCTTGAAGAGCGCCACCTCCGATCCGTTCAGCAAGTACACGTTTATCGGGCAGCTGACCGACCCGTCGGATCTATGGGCCATTGACGGGACCGTGCTAACGTATAACGACCGGCTGTATTTTATATGGTCGGGCTGGAACAGCGAGACGGATAAGGTTCAACGGCTGTTTATCGCGCCGATGGATTCGCCCACCCATATCAGCGGCAATCGAGTGCTCATCTCTTCGCCTACGTACAGCTGGGAAACAAGCGCAAAAGCCATTAACGAAGGTCCCGAAGTGTTGCAGCACGGGGGTAAAACGTTTATAGTCTACTCGGCGAACTCCAGCGCGAGTAACGCCTACTGCCTCGGCATGCTGACGCTGGAAGGGGCCGATCCGCTCGATCCCGCAGCCTGGGTGAAAACGGAAACCCCTGTTTTTAAATCGGCAGGGATTGTATACGGGCCCGGGCACAACTCCTTCACCCAATCGGTCGATGGCACCGAGGACTGGATCATCTATCATGCGGCTAAATTCAACGGAGCGGGGTGGACCCGGAACGTCCGCGCACAGAAATTCAGCTGGAATGCCGACGGCACCCCGAACTTCGGCACCCCGGTTTCGACGGACCTGCCGATGGCCTTGCCTTCAGGCGAGACCCTGCAGCGGACCACGTATGAAGCGGAGCAGGCGGCAACAACCAATACCCTCGTCGTCAATGAAGCGAATGCTTCCGGCGGGAAGGTGGTCGGCCATATCGACTACGCGGATAGCTCGGTTCAGTTCAATGTCCAGGTTCCGGTATCCGGTAACTACACGATGTATGTACGCTACGACAACGGAACCGCCGGCGACAGTACACATAACGTTTCGGTAAATAACGGCACAGCGAAAACGATCACGTATCCGAAAACCGGGGGATGGGTGTACCAAAGTATCGCGACGTTAAGCGTTGCGTTGAAGGCGGGCAGCAATACGATCCAATTTACCAAAGGCACCGGCTTCGCGGAACTCGATTGCATCCAAATTCCGGTCATCACGCCGATCACCTCCGCGGCGCTCTCGCCCGAGGCTCCGAATGGTCAACAGGGTTGGTATACGACTCCGGTCACGCTGTGCCTGTCCGCGACGGACCAACTGACCAGCGTAGCTAACACGGTGTATAGTCTGGACGGCGGGAACACCTGGCAAACCTATACGGCGCCGATTCGATTCGATCAAGACGGTACCTACGCCGTCGCCTACCGCTCGGCCGACATCGCGGGGCAAGAGGAGATGGTGAAAACCGTCAGCTTTAAGCTGGACGTGACGGCACCAGCAATCGACATTGCCATGCCGGAGGACGGCCGCAGCTATGAAGATTGCGTGGAATTGACGCCATCGATGACGACAACGGATACGGCATCGGGAGTCGACCCCATCAAGACGACGGTGACGCTGGATACGTATGCTTACAAGCTCGGAACGACCGTTCCACTCTATACATTGTCGCTGGGACAGCACACGCTTACAGTATCTTCGGCGGATAGGGTCGGCAATACCGGAAGCAAAACGGTTGTTTTCCAAACGGTGGCAACGGTCGATTCGTTAAAGGCACTAGTGGCACGTTTTGCCAAGAGCAAGGCAATCGATAATGACGGCATCGCCAATAGCTTGCAGGCCAAATTGAACAACGACAGCTTGCAAAGCTTTGTTAACGAAGTGCAGGCGCAGGATGGGAAACACATATCGCACGAGGCGGCGAACGTTTTGCTTAGGGACGCGAGTTCCCTGTTGTTACAACATTAAGGCAGTGGACCCCCGCACAAAAACGTTACCTGCGCTCCCGCAGCACCTGCTCCACACGCTCCTGCAGGCCCGGATAAGCATCCGGCCGGGCGCCGGCATCCAGCAGCGTCCGGACCATCGCGCCCCAATCCGGCTTCGTATCCGGCCAGCGGCAGACCGGATGGCTGTTCACAGCGGCCCAAACCGCCTGGCCGAGCACCGTAGCGCCGTAGCCGTTCTTCGCCTCAAGCGGCGTGCCACGCTCCACGAGCAGCCGGATTGGCCCCAGCTGCCCGCCGACGGCGGCCCAGTGGAGGCCGGTCATGCCGCGCACCCGCAGGCCGGGATCGTCGTGCCGGTCGAGCATGTACCGGACGACCCCGGTATGGCCGTACTCGCAGGCCCACAGGAAGCCGGCTGCCAGCTGAGCGTGGCTCTGGCCTGCAGGGGCCCATGCTCGTCCAGGAAGCGCCGGACCTGATCGAGCCGCCCCATACCGGCAGCGCCTTCCAGGTCGAGCCGGGCACCGCGTTCGGCGAGATACTGGGCGGCCTGCGGTCGGCCGTTGGCCAGGCAGCCGTTCACGACCGGGGGCTCGCCCGGTGCGCCGTCGTCGGACGCCCCGGCGGCCAGCAGTGTGCCCAGCAGCGCGAGCTGGACACCGGCCTCCGCCGGGAAGAAGCTCGTGGCGCCAGGCTCAACGCCGTATCCCGGCCGTACATGTGCGCCCTCGGAAATGCAAGAAGGTTCCATTTCCCAGATTGCGGCATGGAACTCACTGGCATGCGGGAATAGCTCGTTTTGACTTCATTGACCTAAAGTTTAACGATTGCGCGGCGATGGAACCGATCCATCGTCTTTTTGTTTACGCGGAATTTCTGAGGGCAGGTTAGTCTTGACCACTAGAAAGAAATACCGAACAAACGTTCTTTACCTGTATACCGAATAAGGATAAAATTAACAATAATTAATAAAGTATATGGGGGATTAGTATGGGTGTTAAAGAAGTACTGAACTATGGAAAGAC
>NZ_CAJVCE010000045.1 GCF_910594985.1 Paenibacillus allorhizosphaerae | reverse complement strand
GGTATATGAAAACTTGAAAATACTTTACAGTCTTAACAATATTAATAATGCTGACATTAGACCACTTCACCTTTTGTGGGAACATAAACTGATCATGCTGAGAAGGATTAGATACATGGCCGATAATAATTATATCAGTCATCAGAGTTCATTAATTAATGTTTATTCTGAAGTTGAAAAACTAGCTCTTATATGTAGAAACTTACTTCTTAGACATCGTGTATCGCAGGACAATAAACGCATTGTAAAAATAACAGAATATTTAGATCTTATTATTGAAAAAGAAAGGCTGGTTCTCAGTGAGCTATTTCATAAAATTCGGTAGTTTTATGAAATAGAGAATAACTGCCTACGATATTAATTTTTTATGTCTTAAGGTAAGAAAGTGAATTAAATAAAGCTTAGGAAACAAAAGGTCTATTACTGACTTCAGAAAGTTAGAAATTGAATAGTATCTCTTGTCTCGAATAATACGGAATTAGAAGACGCGCGGCGGAGAGAGCCAGGCTTAGGGATGGAGAATGAGTAGTACAAATGCTCGATTGGAGTCGGCATTGTTTTTATCGTTATGGAAGGGTTTTTGTTATGGCGTTTCTACCGAGTTACAGAGTGAAGTCCAAGCTTTTTCATAATTCGATAGACATGCTTGCCCTATTTTCCCCATGAAAAACCTTCGGTAAGCAACGTTTAAATCCATCTTACTGATGTCTTTTTACGTTGTCTACCATGAGGGGACAATACCATATATGCGACTTTTAATGAAACAATGTTCTTGTCATTCGACATCTATATTTAGTGTCAAACATTATATAACTCCAATTTTCATTAAAAATCATAAGTTGGTAACCTTTGTCATTACAAGCAAGCGTCCTTAAATTTTTATGCATTCATTCTTCGATTGGTTATATCTGCCCCTACATTACGAAAATGTACTACGAACAACTCCAGGTCTCTTAAAAATCTTGTGTACTTTCATGATAGAAGTTCATATATTACGATTCCCACAAAATAACAATCTGTTAATTACGTATATTTCGGAGTACTTGTCGTAAAACCAATACTTCTTTCTGTTTGTTTTGAATTATTTTGTTGGCAATGGTTTTTAGAATCTCCTTTTTCATTGTAAAGTTATATTTTAATATTAAATTTCTATGTAACAATGCATCATCTACAAGTGAAGTAAGCGCTTTAATTGACTTTTCAGCATCTATCAACATCTTGTTATCGTACATATACCTAATTCTCATCAGCATCATTGATTTATGTTCCCATAATGCATGAAACGGCCTTATATCAGCTCGTGCCTGATTTTTTTCAAGATGAGATAAGTAGATATTCATATTATTATAGACACTTATTCCGTATAAAGCATTTGGATGCTCAACGTCTTTGAATGCTCGAGAAGATAAGTATGCCTTTATTCCATCAACGACAGTGTTCAATTCAAATGAAGACTCACAGTTACTTTGATAATTCAATAATATTATTGAATTATCAAAGTGGTTAATGTTTTCATCTTTTTCACTAAGACTATTTATGGCGTCTATTAGTTCTTGAAATGTACAAGTCGCGTAGGTATATTTACCATAATTAAGGTTATCAGCAATGTAAAAAAGTTTTTGAGCATAATCGTAACCATAAATAAATAAATCATGGGGGCGATCTCGGCTAGGTCTATATGCAGATATATAGAGAGTATTAACATATAGATATACATAATAACCTTGACTAATAGAATCAATAATAAAATCGAATATGCTTCCATTCCATTTACTCTTTATAAATTTTTTGTTAATTTTTTGATGCCCAAGAAAAGGACAATTCTTGTAAAATGTCCAACTATCTGAATACCTTATTATCAATCTGCCCTCAAGTGCATCACTACGCCAAGATAAAAGTTGGAGAAAATTATTCAATAACCAGGGATACGTCTCACTTAAGTTATTAGAAATAATCGAAACTGCATTAGCCGTCATAGGGTATAATGTTATAATTGGGTATTCCATAGGAAGAATTATTGGGGACTTCATAAATTATCACTCTCGCATGTATTATATATATCTCAAATATCGCATTTGTTACGGATAGCCATTAATAATTGGATCAATTAAAAGAAGTTCTGTTACGTCCATGTGTTGCACCAACAAATAGATTCCCGTAAAATACCCGATTTATTAACAAAACTATATGCATATTCGTAAATCCATAAGTATACCTATAAGATGCAATTACTTCTCTTGTTGAGGACAATCCTTCATCAATCTGTACCACCATGCGATGTTATATCCTTAATATACGGAGACCCTACAGAGGTATTTGAAGTAATGCGACATCATCTAATTATACTATTTTGTCAGTTTTATTACAACTATTTCCAATTGTAGATAGAGTACAATTTCTCCTCTTATTTATAACTCAGCCAATAAGCACCTTTTTAAAAAAACTTTCATAGTATTGTGAAGCTGCTGTTGAGGATTTAGCAAAAAACCTTCTATTGGGTTTATTTTTTCCGATACCCCTCGTTTCTATGTGAATGAAAGTTCAGTTATACACCACAGCAGGCGTATGGTTTTGGAGAAACTAGTCCGGCATGTTGGATTCTTCAATGAAGATTCATGATAGCACTCGAATTTGGCGTAACCGTCAGCGAGCTTCCTTCGAATCTCGCGACGGCGGCATACGCCAAAGAAAAGCAATTGTTTGTTTGCGTAGGTGCTCCTAATAAAGTAAGAGGCGGATCACATGATAAAAATATGCACGCGATTGACGCCATTCATGCCGGGACTGTTAATATACTCTGCTCGGATTATTTGCCTTCAATATTGCTTGCAGCTATATTAAGATCGTAGGAGAGAATGTCAGTCTCTCCAAAGCGGTAAAATGACGAGCCTCAATACAGCAAGGCTATATTTATAGAAAAACAAATGGAATTCATATAGCGCCTTCGACATGAACCCATGAATATTCAACTGGGAACATGTATCAACTAATGTGTCTTTAAAACTCTGTTGGTGTAAAAATTGGTGAAAGAACTGACGAAAAGCTGGTGTAAAATTGGTGAAAAAACCTCTCCTAAGCTGACAAAACGAGCCTAAGCGAACCCAAATACGATCGCCAAAAACCCAGCAAAATCAAGATTCCAGCCGACTATAACAGTTTCTATAAAACTCGCGGACTAATCTAATGATGATACTGAAATAGAACATTTGGGTAATCATTTGAGTGATGCTGTTCATTTGCGCCAGAAAATGGCAGAGTATCAGGACAAGGTATACTTAAATCTTATTCAACAAGCAAATACCAAATATGCAGATTTGATTAAAGACGATCTTGGATCGCAATTTATTCAAAGCTGTGGAAGAGACTTAGCAGGAGAACTTGTCCGAACTTATTTTGATACGTCGGATTTTCATATAACGGTTGATCAATTAGCTATGAGAATGTTGAAGTTTAGCTATGGGAATGAATATGATCCGATTGCTGTAAACGGAGATATTCAGAAACTTAGTTACAACTACCATGATAATGAGCACACAAAGGCCGGCAAGGAATTAATTCAACAGATGGATGTCAAACAAGAGAGCCTTTTTACAAAAGAACAATATGTCGAGGAAACGACAAGTAAGACAAAGACCAGATATAAAGATCATACGATGATTAATGAAGCGAAAGGGAAATATGCGGATGCGCAAAAGAATGCTGAAGGCAGTATTACCGATGAATACACTCATTTAGAAGGAGAATATATTATCGGAAAAGACGGCCGAAAGTTTAGACGTCAGGAGGTTGAACACACACAAGCACTAAGTAGTGCAAAATACAATAAGGAGTATATTTCAGAAGAGGGAATACAAAGATTAAGAGAGTTTTATAATTCTTCTGAAAATTTTGCGATGATGGATAAATCAGCGAATGCATCTAAGGGTGACGTAAGAGTATATGTTACGGATAAAAACGGGGATAAAATCGATATTACCCATAGAGCTACTCCTGAGCAGTACGCTAGCGCTATTATTGAGAGATGGGAGGATGATAATAACTCGAATAAAGTACAACAATTAAAAGATAAGGGCTACTTGAATGAAGAAGGAAAGGTGCCTAAATCAGTAAAGAATCAGTTAGTTCGAAATATCAAAGCTTCTCAAAATGCCGAAAGTAAAGTGATACTAAAGGAAGCTAAATATAAGAAAGTTGCAACAGATGCAGGAAAGAAAGCACTGAAATCAATGGGGAAAGTTATTGCAGGACAAGTTATCTATTATATAATGCCCCCGCTTATGTACGAAATAAAAGAGTTATTGAAAAATAAGGCGGATACACTCGAAGAAGCTTTGGAACGATTGAGTAAAGCAACGAAAAGAATAGCTAAATATGCATATTCAAAATTAAGCGAGAGCCTTAAATTTATTGGAACAGCCTTTATGAAAAATTTTATTAAGTCATTTCTTGATCTTCTCATTAATATGGTAAAAGCAACGGTCAAAAAACTGCTGGCAATGGCAAAGAAATTGGTTTTATCAACGGTAGATGCCATAAAAATAATATGTGATAAAAATACTAGTCGAAGTGAAAAAGCCGATGCAGTTACTAATTTATTTGGTGTGACGATTACAACGATTGTGCTCGAGTTAGTGTTTGAGTACTTTGAGAAACAGCTTGGAATACCGGAATATTTGTTGTTGCCGCTTCAAACGATCACGACGGTCATTTGTACAAATTTAACGATGCTCATTTTACAAAAGGCTGATCTTTTCAATGTCCGTCACGGTTTTAAGATCAATGCAATTAGACAATTATTTGCTGAAACTGAGGATCAATATTTAAGCTTGGTGCAAAGCGCGGACTTGAAAGTAACGGAGAACATAAATCGCATAATTGTACAATGTCAACAGGAATGTGCTGATATATACAACAATTTAGTTCGAAATAATCCGTACGAGAGCTCAGTCTTGATTGATTTAGAAAAGATAAATAAAATTTTTCGAATGAATATCTCGTTTGCAGATGAGTGGTTTAGATTTCTTCGTCTGAATAATATTAGAAAAGAGTTAATTGGAAATTAAGAGAAGTGTGTAAGAGTTCCTTTCTGCAGCCGAAGATGAAGTGCCCCCTTTTGTAGTTCCAGAAAATAAAATTCCGTCTCAGGTTAAGAAGTCTTTTCCAGCAGTTACTACTTGATATTTTGTGCTTTAGGAGGATTTAATTTTATTGCATTGATTGTTATTACTTTAATTTCAATTCTATTGTTATCAACCTGGCGTCCGAAGAATTAAGCAATCCAAATGGTGTGGAGTTAGTAAGAACAAACACAAAAATTTATTTAAATGATGAGGATACATTGCTTGGTACTGTGTTTATGACGAATCCAGGGTCTAACAAAATGAGTAAACACAAGGATTGGAAATTATTTATCAAAGGTGAAAAAGATATGGATTTCATAACGGTGAGGATTCACCTGATACTACGATGCGGAGTCGGGTCTGTCAATAATTTTGTGTAAACTCTTTTGCAGCCATTTCCCCGAGGGGAAAAAATCCGAAATTATCTCAAGTGTTGTCCCACCCTGTCTGGAAAAAATACGGAGAGCTGAAGCAGCATTTGCCCCCAGTTTTGGACACGTCCTGTCCACTTGAGTGTGACATCCATCGTCGCCAGGAAAAATGCTCTTGCCTTTGGTTACTTTCCGCAGTTGCCGGTGGTAGCTTTCAATGATGTTCGTTGTATAAATGAGCTTACGGATCTCAGGCGGATACTTGAAAAATGTCGCCAACTCATCCCAGTTCTTACGCCAGGATTGTATGATCAGTGGATACTTGGCTCCCCAGATTTCTTCAAACCGGTCCAATTCGACGAGGGCTGCTTCTTCGGTTGCAGCCTTGTAAATCGTTTTTAATCAGTCGTGACCTTTTTCAAATCTTTGTATGATACATAGCGGGTCGAATTGCGAATCTGATGGATAATACATTTCTGAATCTCCGTTTGAGGATAGCAGGCCGCGATGGCCTGGGAAAGCCGGTCAGGTTGTCCACGCAGGTGATCAGAATGTCTTGAACACCGCGGTTTTTCAGTTCGTTGAGCACACTGAGCCAGAACTTGGCCGATTCTTTTTCTCCGATCCACATGCCCAGTACATCTTCGTTCCCATCCAAATCGATGCCGATGACCATGTAGGCTGCCTTGTTGATAATCGCTCCATCCTGCTTCACTTTAAAGTGAATCGCATCCAGAAACACCACCGCGTACACGCCTTGTAGCGGCCTATTTTGCCATTCTTTAATGAACGATCTTGTTCGTGACATTGGAGATCAGAGTTGGAGAGACCTCGATGCCGTAGATATTCTGCAAGTGATCCTGGATCTCCCGAGTGCTCACCCCCTTAGCGTACAAGGCTACGATTTTGATCTTCGATCCCGGTTACATTGGATTGATGCTTCTTAACTACCAGCGGCTCAAATTCGCCCAAACGGTCGCGAGGCACTGCAATTTCTTGTTCGCCGTATTCGCTGGTGACCGTTTTCTTGCTTTTACCGTTCCGGCTGTTCGTGGTTGTTTTCGTCTTCGTGTCATGTTTTGTATAGCCTAGATGCGTATCCATCTCGGCCTCTAGCATTTCCTGCAGCGTCTCTGCAAATGAGTCCTTCAAGGCATTCTGTGCATCTTGGGCTGTTACCAAGTTATTTTCCTTAATAAATGCTCGCAATTGCTATTTCGTCCAGAGTCCCATCTGTTCTCCCCAACCTTTCATCTATTTCCATTTTAATAGATTTGGGAGTTTACACAAACTATTTTACAGACTCGCGGAGTTTAATATAAGTCGTAAGAACAGCGCATGAGTTAGTGGGTTTTTCTAAACCTCGTCTTGAGTTTAAGCGTATCCGGTAAGACTTAGCCGCACAGTTGCAAGCATGATGTTCGAACCAAACTACATGCACCCATTTGTCACCAATTAAAATTGGTGTGGAAAAGGGTAACGAAAGTCGTTTAGGCCCTTGTTAAATCTACGTGCAGCAGCTCCGTGAACAAGGAATTAATTGGGAGGGCGGTAAAAATTGGTGTTAGTATTTCACCCGAAATTAACATGGATTTACATTGAGGTGTATGTATTTCGCGGTTTTTAACAACATATATCCTCTTTGGGTGCATGTATGATCATGGTGTAAACCTATCTCCTTCACATGAACCCATACATATTTCTCTGGGAACATGTGTCCAGTAATGAGCCTTTTTTGGTACTATTGGTGTTAAATATGGTGTAAATACCAGTGTAATATTGCTGTAAAAAATTTGGTGTAAAACTGGTGATATGTTGGTGTAAAACTGGTGAAAAAACCTCTCCTAAACTAACAAAACGAGCCTAAGTGAACGTAATACGAAAGCCAAAAAACCAGTAAAACCAAGGATTCAGCAGACTATAACAGTTTCTATAAATCTCGTTTTTTGACCCGCATACAGAGAAACCACACGAATTCGAAAAGAGTACATGTGGTCCCTACCCTAAAATAAAACCGCTTAACATGATTATTATAGCTACTTAAAGTAAAGATTATACATAAGAGGAAATGAGGTGCCGCGGCACCTCATTCTTTACTGAGGAATTTTTGAGTCATACATATTACGCCCCCCACCGATCAATTCCAGCAAATGTACGATTCTAAACCCCTTCAATAGGAGAACAGTTCCTGCTGTGAGAAACCAAATCTAGTTGCAGGCTCTCGTACTCATGACCAATCTCAGACCGTATATCCAAAATAATGTCTTTCCTAGACATACCATCCGTCAAGAGCTATATGTTGTAAAAGCCGGGTCGCAGCGTTGCGCAGATCATTCAGATTTTCGAATGGGAAGGTCGCATCCAGCCCGGCGAAATCAAGCGCAACACCCTTTAGGAGAGATTAGCCCAGCGCGGTTACAGTACGCGACATATGCGCATGTACGCCGAATCTGGAGTCGCCGCTCGTAGGTTTCAATAACGTTACCACAATCGTCTGTGGCATTCGGATCTGAAATACGGTCCGTATCTGCCCATCGGCCTCGCCGGCACCCTCCCCCCCGTATAATCTAACGTAAAAATAAATAAATAATTTTGCCAAATAAAGAAGGATATTGTTTTGATTTGTCGAATCAATTAGGACTGAATACCCAAGACTTAGGATTTTTTCTAGAAAACAAGTGAACTGAAAAAAGGCAAACCTCGCCGAAAGGGAGGGACGCAAAGCCACGGGCCTAAACTCTGAGTTCAGGAGTACGGTAGCCGGGTTGCCAGGATTGGCTTGTTTTTTGCTGTTTAATTTTAGAAAAGGGAGAAGATAACAGTTGTTATTATTGAAAAAAGTAAAGTGGTTGTGTAATATCTCTGCTTGTTTGTCGTTGCTTCTGTTGTTCCAACTTATAGTGCCGTTGGCACTGCCGGGTTTGGGCAAACAGAACTATGTTCACGCAAATGGATCAGCGGATACAATTCCTCCTTCCGCTCCGCAAAATTTGTATGCGTCACAAGTTACAGGCAGCTCAGTTACATTAAATTGGAATATCGCTGCAGATAATCAAGGTGTTGTGACTTATGCGGTATACCGTAACAATCTGCAGATCGCTACAGTAGGAAACAATGTTTACCAAACGGGAAAAGTATACTACGTCGACTCGGGGCTAACTTCGGGAACTGCATACAAATATGAGGTTTTGGCGGCGGACCAATCGGGCAATACATCTGCTAAAAGTGATCCTCTGTATGTCACGACGTCAGCAGTTATGCCATTGGGGCCTACATCCCAGCAGGGCAGTGGGCTCAGAGCAGAATATTTTAACAGCGACGATTTCTCCGATCGAAAGATTATACGACTGGATGACCAAGTGGACTTCAATTGGGGAGGACATTCTCCTGATCCGGCATTGGACAAGGGTGCTTTTACTATACGATGGAGCGGAAAAATACAACCGAAATATTCAGAAAAGTACACCTTATATACAGAAGCACATGGTGGGGTTCGTATGTGGGTGGGCCAACAATTGCTGATCGATAATTGGGACGGTCAGGGGATGATAAAAGACAGTGCCGTAATATCTTTAACTGCCGGACAATTATACGACATCAAGCTGGAATATAAAGATAACCAGGGAGCCGCCAAAATCACGCTGCTATGGTCCAGCACGAGTCAACCAAAAGAAGTTATTCCAAAGAGCCAGCTATATCCACCCATTGTTCCTGGTGTTCCAACGAATGTGCAGTACTCATCCAATAGCAGCTCCATTACAATAACATGGGACGCAGTTCCGGGAGTGACAGGATATGACGTCGAGGTAGACGGACAGATTGTTGATAACGCATCGGGATTAATCTATGTGCATCAACCCCTTGCCGCGAAATCAACACATTCCTATCGCGTGCGGGCGAAAGTTCCTGAAATTACGGGAGATTGGAGCCCTATTGTGAACGCAACAACACGAGGTATTGTCCCTGCCAATTTTCAAGCGAATGCAGTCGATCGGGTAGTGACCGTAACTTGGGACTCTGTACCCGGTGCTTTAGGATACGAGCTTGAGGTGGATGGAAGTATCATCGATCTTGGGACAGCCACGAAATACGAGCATGTCGATTTGAAGCCTAATACTACGCATTCATACAGGGTACGTGCTAAAAATAACGATTGGTCAATATTTTTAACGGTCATTATACCCCCAATGGTTTCGACACCCGGACAGGGTAGTGGGCTTAGGGCAGAATATTTTAACAGCGACGATTTCTCCGATCGAAAGATTATACGACTGGATGACCAAGTGAACTTCAATTGGGGAGGACATTCTCCTGATCCGGCTTTGGACAAGAGTGCTTTTACTATACGATGGAGCGGAAAAATACAACCGAAATATTCGGAAAAGTACACTTTATATACAGAAGCACATGGCGGGGTTCGTTTGTGGGTGGGCCAACAATTGTTGATCGATAATTGGGACGGTCACGGGATGGTAAAAGACAGTACTGTAATTTCTTTTACTGCCGGACAATTGTACGACATTAAGCTGGAATACAAAGATAACCAGGGAGCCGCCAAAATCACGCTGCTATGGTCCAGCCCGAGTCAACTTAAAGAAGTTATTCCAAAAAGTCAGCTGTATCCACCCTTTATTCCCGGGGTTCCGACGAATGTGCAGTACTCGTCTAACAGTAAGTCCATTACGATAACATGGGATGCAGTTCCGGGAGCGGCAGGATATGACGTCGAGGTAGACGGACAGATTGTCGATATCACTTCGGGATTAACTTATGTTCACCAGCCGCTTGCCGCCAATTCAACTCATACATATCGCGTGCGGGCGAAAGTTC
Source organism: Paenibacillus allorhizosphaerae (assembly GCF_910594985.1). GTDB lineage: Bacteria > Bacillota > Bacilli > Paenibacillales > NBRC-103111 > Paenibacillus_G > Paenibacillus_G allorhizosphaerae. Next base: position 19,486 of record NZ_CAJVCE010000045.1, on the reverse strand, counting down.
CTGAAATTACGGGAGATTGGAGCCCTGTTTTGAACGCAATAACGCGAGGCGGTGTCCCTGCCAATTTTCAAGCGAACGCAATCGATCGGACAGTAACCGTAACTTGGGATACTGTACCCGGTGCTCTAGGATACGAGCTTGAGGTGGATGGGAGTATCATCGATCTTGGGACAGCCACGAAATACGAGCATGCCGATTTAATGGCCGATACTACGCATTCATACAGGGTACGCGCTAGAAATGAACAAGGAGTAGGCGATTGGACAAGCCTCATTAGCCTCACTGTTCAGTCTGAAGTACCGACGAACCTGAAGGCTGCCAGTACGGCGAGAAGCATAACCCTATCTTGGGACAGAGTTCCCGGGGCCTTGAACTACGAGATCGAAGCGGATAATACAGTCATTGCAAATGTAACGGAAACCGTCTTTACCCACTATCAATTGGAGCCGAATACAGGACATAGTTATAGAGTGAGAGCCACTCTGCCTGGAGGGCCGAGACCTTGGAGTCCGGTCATCTATAAATCGACTTTACCGGAAGCGGGGCATGGGACGGGGCTGAAAGGAGAATATTTTGAACAGACAACGTTGACAGACCTAAAGCATACCCGTGTTGATAGTCAAGTCGAATTTGATTGGAATCATAATTCTCCTGCCCCCGGCGTTCGAGGTGACGAATTCTCTGTAAGATGGACCGGACAGATCGAACCGCTCTATTCTGAAACCTATACGCTTATCACCGAAGCGCACGGGGGAGCGAGGCTCTGGGTTAACGAAAATCTAATAATTGATGATTGGGAGGCACATAATTCTAGCGTTAAGCAGGTGGCCATCCCATTCGAAGCCGGGAAACGATACGATATACGGCTTGAATACCGCGAGACAAACGGTACTTCACGTGTCCAATTATCTTGGAAGAGCGCATCACAACCACTGGGCGTCGTACCGAAATCACTTTTGTATCCAATCGGCGTACCACAACAGGTCGGTACTTCTTCTACGGAAACGACCGTCACGGTTCAATGGAACCCTGTCTCTTATGCCGCCGGATATGATGTGGAGATCGACGGAACCACCGTTGTCAGTGTGATTGATCCGAACTTCGTGCACCAAGAGGTTATGCCTGGAACGTTGCATAATTACCGAATAAGGGCAACGAACGGAATGGTTATTGGCGAATGGAGCTCTTCCGTATCCGAAATTACAAAACTCGGGCGCACGACTATCCTGGAGATTACACCAACGGAAACTACACTCGATGTATCGTGGGATACCGTATATGGGGCTACCGGTTACGACATTGAAGTAGACGGAGTAATCGTAAACAATGACAGCCGCACAACCTATCTTCACGAGCCGCTTCTTTCAGGCACCGAACATAGCTACCGGGTCAGAGCCAAAACGGCATATCGAATCGGGGATTGGTCGGAATGGGGCAGGAAATGGACGTTGCCCGGATTGCCCGAGGGCATTATAGCCACAGCTATAAGCACTTCTGTGACGGTGGAATGGCTGCCCGTAAGAGGGGCTACCGGTTACGACATCGAGACAGCCGGAACGATTATAGATAACGGGAATGTAACCAGCTACCAGGAGACGGATCTGAACCCGAATACGCAGCATGTTTATAAAATCAGAGCGAAAAATAGCAGCGGTGTTGGCAAATGGAGTTCTGTCATTGCAAAGTCTACGCTAACGGGGACTCCTGCGAATCTGCATGGGGAGGCGACGGAAACCTCCATTCAGCTATACTGGGATGCCGTTGCCGGAGCCACTGGATATGAGCTTCAAATCGACGGAACGACGATTCAGGCTGTGGATAGCGCAAAATATATCCATAACGGACTGCAGCCCAATGAGACGCACCGTTATAGCGTAAGATCGAAAAACGCGGAAGGCACCAGTCCATGGAGTCCATCGATCGAGCTGACCACGCTCCCGGCGATCCCGACCGGATTTCACGCCACAGCTGATACGCTAAGCATTCAAGTAGCATGGGATCAGGTACAAGGTGCCACAGGATATGACATAGAAGTGGATGGAGCTGTAATTTCGACCGGAACGATGAATGCGTACGTACACGCGGGGCTTGTGTCGAATTCCGAGCATACATACCGGGTTCGCGCAATAACCGCTAAAGCTACAGGGCGCTGGAGCGAGAAGATAACCAAGATTACACGGCTATCCGCTCCAACAAACGTACACGCTTCGACCACCGGTCGAACGATTACACTAACTTGGGACCCCATTGCCGGAGTAAGCGGTTATGAGGTAGAAGCGGACGGAAGTCTTGTCCAAACGGGTCCAACCCCAATGTTTGAGCATAGGGACCTTGCTCCATATACTACGCATCAATATCGCGTCAGGACACAAAGTGCTGGCGGAGCGGGTGATTGGAGCTCCGTTGTGACTGCAAAGACGATGCTAGGTACAACGGAGCTGGCGGTTGATTCCGTCACCGTCTCATCGATATCGGTTCGATGGAATGTGGTTGCCGGAGCTGAAGGATACGATTTGTTTATCGACGGAGAAGTCGTTGATGCAGGAACCGGCACAAGTTATACGCATACGGGTCTTTCGCCGTACTCCTGGCATGTATACAGAGTCCGGGCGAGAGCGTCCGAATCCGTAGGCGAATGGAGCGAGGCTTTAAGCAAATCAACGCAACTGGGAATCCCGGGAAATATTCGGGCGTCGACCACGAGCTCTGAAATAACCGTTAGCTGGGATACGGTGTCTGGAGCTGCGGGATACGATATCGAAGCGGACGGTACCATCATAGATAACAGTCCGGATACCGTGTTTGTTCATCGGGATCTGGCGCCGAACAGCCAGCACACGTACCGTATTCGGGCCAAAAATGAAAATGGGGCCGGCGAGTGGAGCGATCTGAGCAGCTGGAGCGTATCCGTTATCATTATTACGGCTCCTGATAAACCGCGGAATGTGAAGGCAACAGCCACTACGGGCTCTATCACGTTAACTTGGGATCCATCCGCATATGCGAGCGGTTATGACATCGAAATCGATGGCCAAGTGCTAGAGGGCACCGCAGGAACCAACTATACGCATGGCGGTCTGGAGCCGAATACGATGCACGTTTACCGGGTGAGAGCTAACAACGGTCAGGCAGCAAGCGAGTGGACGGACAAGGTGCAGAAAATTACGACCCCTGAGTTAACGGTAACCGTGGAAAAGGATACGATGTTCAATTTTATTGTGGTAGCTCCTAAGAAAAATGGTGTAACCGAACGGAAGGTTACGGTTTTGTACCGGCCGGATGAGTTGGAAGTGCTGGATTTAAGCGCTATTACTCCGGAATTGGAGCTGTCTGCCGGGGACATTGCGGGAACGAATATAACGGTGGAGGAATCTGTTCCCGGGAAAATCGTCTTCCGAATCCGTAATGCGGACAAGACTGTTGTGAACAGCATCAAGTTCCAGTGTATTACGAGCGGGGAGTACCCTAAGGTGACGTATACGATAGAATAAGACAAATTCGATGGGATATGGCACATAGCGTTGATTTGAGGGGCTGACTAAATCAAGCCCCTCCATATGTAGGAAGGAGGACAAATGAAAAAATTACATAACGTTTTCATGTTATTCCTTATATTTCTGGTTTCATTCACTAACGTAGCTTATGCGGACCTGACAGTGAATACGAATACGGCTACGCAGCTAGTGGCTGGCAATATGGATGCTTTAACTCTGGAAAATCCAATCAACCAAAGAAAGGATACAAAATTTTATTACATAACTAGAACCGACGAATGTGCCAGTTATTTTGCTGATGGTAGATGTCTTCATTATTTTGCCAAGTTTGCATCATACGATTACACCACTGATCGGGTGAAAATCTTCGAAAATACCAAGTTTGTGGACGATGATTTAGTCGGGGCGGGGGTCGGGCCGAACAATAAATTATATTATCTGGCACGGGGTTCCTCAGGCGGAAGAAACCTTTATGAATACGATATTGCCACTTCTATCAACCGTGTTGTTTTAGAAAATTCCTCAGGGAAAAACATTCTTGTTGGCAGTGATGGGAAGGTCTATTTTGGGGATTCTACCTATTCAACCGGTAAGCTATATGCTGTTGATCCACAATCTGGCACGACTTCATTGATTTGGTCAGCTCCCGGAAGCGGATATTATCCAACCAAGTTAAAAGATACGGTTGATGGAATCTACTTTCAATATTACGACGACGTAATGTTTTTTAGATATTCAACTGGGGCAGTAACTACTGTCAGGAGATTGTCGAATATTGTAAACTATGACTATTTTATTGATGCTTCCGCCGAAGGATCAATATTATATCATTATTATGGTCAAGTATACGTTATAAATGAAACTAGTTACAGCGGTCCTTTCGGATCTGGATCGTTTGGCAAATACTTGACATCAGGAACACGGGCGATACCGCATCGTCTTTCTCGAAATACGGGGATGATGTATATGTTTTGTGGTCGCCTTTCACCCGAGTATCCGAATTTCTTTACTAATTCGTGCCAGCCTACGGTAGAACAAAACTCTGATGTATACGTAAAAATCAACATGCGAGACAAGTCGGCTACCATCCTTAATGGAGCCTACGATATTCCCGTTACCTATACTTTTGACGACAAAGCAGTGATCAGCTACTCCGAAAACTATCAGGTATTAGAGGAATACCAATATATCGATCATTACGAAAAAACCGGAAAACCTATATGGAACGATGAGTGCGAATGTGATGTCCCTGAAGAAGTACCTGTCTATGCCACCGGCCAGCGGCCTGTCACAAAAACAAGGTATCTGCTAAAGATTGTGGATGATCTTACAGGAGCTGTGCTCAAGGATCGCATTCCAGTCGAAGCTTTGGGGACACTTAGTATATTTGGCAATGCTCTTTCCGCTGTCCAATTATCCGCGATTCCACATATGATTAATGATTATTCGCAAATCACGATTGTATCGCCTAGTCCGAATCAACCGGTCAGCGAGCTTGCCTCCGTTGTTCCGACCGTTACAGTATCGGATCCTGAAGGCGGCACACTGAGCGTATCCTACTATCTCGACTCCGAGACTGCTCCTCGGGATACGCGAATCATATCCAACACGGCCACGCCGCAAACGGTGAGCTTCAGTGCGCTCGATATTAGTGCATTGTCGGAAGGGGCACACTCATTGAGATTCACTAGTGGTAGCGGCAGTGCGAATACGGCATCGGAAACAGTAAGCGTGCTCGTGGACAAGTCGCCTCCAGCGATTGAAAACGTAAGCTATAACTCAACAGAGACCAGTATTTCCGTGTCTATGACGGCTACAGATGCCATCTCCGGTTTGGATAGCAGCCCGTACCGGTTTACGATCGATTCAGAAGCAGGCGCGTGGACGACTGCCACATCCTCGGAGAAAAACAATTTATTGCCCGGTACCGGTTACTCGGTAACCCTTGAAGCCAAGGATGCCGTTGGACATATCGCCAGCCAAGTGCAGCGGATGTATACGAAAGCACAGATACCCGCATTGTCCGCAAGCCAAGCCGGTGAAGATACGTTGGAACTATCCGTCAGCGACGGCAATCCATCCGCTACCGAATACCAGTTGGTAGCAAACGGACAATATGTCGATGCATCAGGGAATCTGACCGCAAGTCCGGTCTGGATCGCTCCCGTGAATAAGAGAATAACCGTCAAAGGTCTGACGCCGAACACGGGGTATGCATTGCAGGCTAAAGCCCGAAATCAGATCGGGGAAGAAACAGCCTTCAGTGCGGCGATCACCGCGACTACACTTGCAAGTCCGCCTGTGAATCTTGTGGTTGAGCCGGCCCAAAGATCGATCAAAGTGACATGGCCTACAACGGCGGGAGCCAGTTATGACATCGAAGCGGACGGCGTTCGAATCGACAACGGCACGTCAACTACCTATGTGCACAGCGGTCTGGAACCTGAGACCCAACACAGCTATCGCGTCAGAGTGCGAAATGCAGGGGGAACCGGGAACTGGAGTACATCGATCACGCCATTCACCTTGCCTTATCCTCCGGCGGTGCCATCGAATATACTGACCAGTCCACAGCAAACGGAGATGACAGTAACATGGGATACTGTTGCCCGGGCTGTAAGCTACGATGTAAAGGCTGATGGAAGCGTGACCGAGATGACACAGACGTCGTTCGTGCACCGGGGGCTGCAGCCGCTAACGAATCACACGTACCAAATTCGAGCCCGCAATGCGGGCGGTGTCAGCGAGTGGAGCCAGCCTGTCGAGAGTAGAACTTTGCCGTATCCTCCTTCAGTCCCGGCGAACGTGACAGCACAGCCCGCCATCCGAAACGTTACGGTGACGTGGGATTCGACTGAAGGAGCGGACGCTTATGAGATCTACGTTGACGGACTCAGAATGGATAACGGTGCGGCTACATCGTACGTTCATGAGGGACTGGACCCGCTCACCGGACATACGTACCAAGTTCGAGCCAAGAATGCCGGGGGTTATAGCGCCTGGAGCCAGCCGATTCATGTGACGACCCATCCGGAAAAACCGCTGACTCCTACCAATATCATATCAACTTCGGATGAGACGGCGATTAACGTGATGTGGTTTAAACCGGCCAATACGGATAGTTATGAAGTCGAGATTGACGGACAGTCGATCGTAACTGTCCTTGACAACTCCTATATTCACACGGGACTTGCTCCGGAAAGCAAGCACTCCTACCGAATTCGCGCCAAAAATATTAGTGGGTACAGCGATTGGAGTGCTGTGGCCTCGATGACCACACTCCCGCAGCATAGCGAAGAAGGCATGTCTTTGACCAACATGGTTGCCGTCGTGACCAATCGGTTCATCACGGTCTCGTGGGATACGGTAGCCGTGAATGCACAGTATGAGATTGAAGTAGACGGCGTTTTGCAAAATATCGGCAAAGATACGGTATACCAGCATGCGGGTTTGAAAGCTAATGAGTTCCATACGTACAAAATCCGTCTGATAAACAACGACAAGCCAAGCCAGTGGGTCGCAATCCTTTCGTTATCTACGCTGCCGGATCCGCCGGATGCACCGGAGGGCTTAGAGGCTGTCGCTACGAATACTTCGATCGAGCTGCATTGGAAGAAGATCACCGGAGCGGACGGTTACGATATCGAGATTGATGGGAAAACGGTGAGTGCGGGAGCCGATGTCACTTATTTGCATACGCCGCTTGCGCCGGGAACGGCGCACACGTACCGGATTCGCGCTAAAAACATTACAGGCGTTACAGCATGGAGCCCGTCGCTTGTTAAAAGCACGACCAGCCCGACGTATATCGTGAATGGAGTGAAAGACAAAACCTTTGACCTTTCGCTGCTGGCAGCGAATGTGCAGGATTTCAGCGAGCTGACGTTTGAAGTGACATACAACCCGGATCAATTGGAGGTCGTAGATCTCTACAACTACACCCCTAATGCAGACACTGCTTCCGGCAGCATACCGGGGTCTAACCTGATGGTCGAGTACGCCCCTGGAAAAATTGTGTACCGTGTGAAGCAAAACATTGTGCCGGGCACTTCGTGGTCGGGAGAAATTACCGGCATTGTATTCAAATCCAAAATCGACGGACAATCCTCCATGGATGTCATCGTCAAATAATTTACATTTTTGAGGTGAACCCTTTGAGGAAACGTTTATCGGAAACGCAAAAGAAGGTCATGGTGATTCTCCTGGGAGTCACCCTTCTGTCGCAAGTCTTCTATGTGTTCCCGTTCTTGTCCTCTCATCCGCAACAGACACTTGCACAGTCAGGGGATGAAGCCAGAGCGGCAGCAGAAATATCGAATCTGACTGGAGTCAGAACGGAAGAGATCCTGCGGATCAAGCATACGGATCTGAGCTGGAACCAGGTGCTCGAAGTATTAAAGAACCGTCATCCGAACGGTATTGAAGCGCAGAAGGAGCAGCGCAGCAGCCTGCTGGCACAAGCCGGGACGGGGGATGAGCTGATCAAGCAACTGATGGAGCAGGGATATAGCCACGAGGAGATCATGCAAGCGAAGCTTCTGGCCGAGCGGGTTCAGTCGCAGCTGCAGGAGCTGACGGACACCGACCGCAAGCCGTTGGTAGAACGGCCTTCTGCCGAGCTGCTGCCCGACAGGAAAGGGAAGGACAAGGCAGAAGCCTACCGGAAGCTGGCCGAAGGCTTCCAGACTCAGGCGGCGATTGTATTTATGCTGGAGCTGAAGAGCGCATTCGGAAGCATGGAAGCCGTGCTGGATGAATATTTGCTGAGCCTGCAAGCAGAGCTGAAGTTGGAGGACTACCTTAAGGATAAGGATGCTTATCTGAAGGCCAAGGCCGACAAGCTGGCGGGGATAACGCCGGATCGCATCGTTACCGTGTCTTCGCTAGAGCAAGAGCTGCTGGAAATAATCAAAGCTGATAATCAAGGGTTGAAAGACGATCCCATGAGCGGCGGCAGTCTATCATCGGTCCAAAACAAAGAGACGAAAGTAAGGGATTCGCCACTTCCTGACGTACCGGTTCCATCCGTGAAGGATGTGAAGCCAGTCAACCCGGCAGATCAGATTCAGAAGGAATTAAACGCGCTTAATCCAAACAAGCCGTTCTAAGAGGGGAACATGAACAGATGAAGATAAACATGAACAAACGGAAAGTATCCCATTGGGTGGTGGTGCTCCTTCTGCTCGGAGTTATAATGCAAGCGGGCGTGGAAATGGCGTCCACGTTCCAGTCGAACGCGCTGACCGGGCCGTTTGAGGAGCCAACCGCATCGTCGGAATCGGGCGATAAGGAAGCAACCGGGACTGGGACGTCAATTCAAGTCGTGACGGCAGCGGCGGTTACTTCGGGCTTTGCTGTCGAGAGTTCCGACGCAGTCAGCGAGATCGTAATTTCCCAAACCTTGCTGGATTACATCAAGCAATCCGACCTGGCTAATTACGATCGTAACGTCACTAATTATAAGAGTCTGCTTGCGAAACGGGATGTGCATCCGAAAATGAAGGACGAGCTGGAGCGGCTTATGATGCTGGGCCATCGCGTACCCGATCTGCTTATCGCGTATGAATTTTTGTATCAAGCTTACGGGCAAAAAAAGGACTTGGAGGCATTCGTCCTGCTGAAGGAATCGGGCAAGGCGTGGGAGGGCATTTTTCAAGACTATGGCCGCAATCATGCTGCGTTTCAACCGCGGGCCTTCGATTCGAAAGAACTGGAGAGCCTGACCATGACAGCCGGCATTACCTCAAGCGACATCATCATTGCCGACCGCCTTGCATTCGTTTCCGGTCAACCGTTCAATGATTTGTTGAGGAGCAAGGTGGAGGGCGGGAAATCGTGGAAGGATGTGAGCGCTGATCTGGACATCTTGAATGGGGCCGGGGTGCTTCCCCGTGTACAAATCTCGGCGGAGCAGATGAACCGGTATACGCAAACGGCGAAGCTGACGGAGCAGCAGGTAGCAGAGGCATTCGTCCTTGCAGGAAAGGTCGAAGAGACGCCGGAGATCATTATCGGGAAGAAACAGTCCGGTACGACTCCGGAAGCGATCATGGCCGACTATTGGAACAGAAAATATAACGGATAATCGGGATAGGCAGGAGGTGATATTTTGAGACAGTTCAAAAAATTCGTAGCGCTTGGTGTTTTTTTATGGATGGGCATAAGCTCCGTTCAATTGGCGCACGCCGAAACGTTGGATGAGCAGCTGAATAATCTGGTTGGTCCGAAGCAGCAGTATAATACGATGCTGTCGCCGGTGTACTTGAGGCACAACGAGTCGGAAGAGCGCATCAGTCCGCAGAGCGGCGAGCTGACGTTGACCCAGACGGATTATGTGCTGCCGGGACGGAATGGATTGGACCTTGAAATCAAACGCATCTATAAGAGTGGCATATCCAACGTACAAGAGATGAATGTGAAGTATGTCGACGGTGCATGGGTCGATTATGTCAAATCTGACCCGAAAACGTCTTCGTTCTATGAGGACCGGTATAACATGGGTATCGGCATGCGGTTCTCTTTTCCATCAATTGAAGTAAGGAAGAACGACGACGGTACAAGCCATAACTTTTTGCATACGGATAGCGGGGATGTGTATCGGCTCCAAAATGCGATGGTCGACGGCAAGTCCGTCTATCTGCTCGAAGGGCAAACGATCAAAGACGTCATCGTCAAGGAAACGACCGAATACAGTAACGGACAGACCGACGGCACTTCGAAGCTCGTCATGACCGGCAAGGACGGGAAGAAGACGTATTTTGCCGAGGACGGGCGGCTTCTGGGAATCGTTGACCGGTACGGCAACACCATCAAGTTTGAATATAGCACGCTAACGTATACCATAGATGGCCAGGACATCAGTAAGCGGCTTCTGTCCAGCATTACCGACACGATAGGTCGCGTGATCACAATCGAGTATAAGGAAGACGCAACATTCACCGTTTCACCGATCGGGAGCGGATCGTACGGGGCGGAGAACAGCTATAACGCGATGCAAAATCCGAACTCGGTCGATTCCGGGGACTTGCAGGGCAAGTTTCAGGTCATCATTCGACTTCCAGGGGATAAGCAGCTCATTTACGACAAATCCGCCGTACTGGTCAGTCCTTCCAAGCATGTATTGCGCACCAGGCTGCAGCGCATGTTCGATACGGATGGCCAAGTGAAGTACCACTACTGGTACGAGCAGCAGGATCTCGGTTTTTCATTCCTTAGGAAAGATTTATATTTGGTATACAATCGTCACGAGAATCTGGTGCAGATCGACTATACCAAGACGAATCGTATTAAACGCTATGTGTATAACAGCTATACGAAGCGTTTGAATGAAGGCAGAATGCAATACAGGAAGATGTTTGAGCAGAAGGAGCTGGTGAAGAAGGGCTTTGATCCGGGGCAAGCACAGTTTCTGGATAAGTTCGTTACCGAGGTTAAGGACAAGACGCAGTATACATATACTAACGAAGCGGACGGCTACGGCTATGAGGGCTATAAGGAGCACAGCCAAAGCTACCTGAAGGATACTTATCGGTATTATACGGAGCTTACGGACATTCGGGGCAATCTCACGAAGTACACGTACAACGGGATTCACGAGCTCGTCGTCACCGAGAAGCTGGGGACGGACCACAAGGAGGTCATTACTCATGAACGCGACGAGATGAAGCTGGTGAAGAAGCAGGAAACGGCCCTGTACCCTACGGTGGATGGACAAAGCTCGGATACACCGGTGCGGAAAATCGAGAACTACCGGTATGACGAATACGGCAATTTGACGAACTATACCGGTCCCGAGGCAGCCCGCGGCGATTCCGGTTATCCGGCAGATTCCGAGCACACCGTTGTATATGCCTATGCCTACGACAAATTCCATGCCTTGACCCAGAAGACATGGAAGCAGGCGCAGGACCAGACAAGCCAAACTATCTACACGGTCGACGCGCTGGGGAATGTGACGAAGGAGACGAGAGTTAATCCGCTGGAGGCGGGCGGCTCCGTCGTGACGGACTACGACTATGACCGCTACGGTAACGTAATACGCAAGTCAGTAGCCTCAAGCGGGCAAGCGTTCGAGACGCGGTATGAGTACGGCAAGGATGCGGACGGCGCGGACACGCAAGGGGCGTATGTGACCAAGGAGTACAGCTTGTTGGACGGGCGGGAGCTGGCTAAGACGTATGCGTACAATCTGCAGACGGGGCAACGGACGGCGGAGGTCGACCCGCGCGGCAACCGAACCTCGAATGAGTACGACGTGCTGGGACGCTTGGTGAAGACGACGCTCGCGGACAACAGTGCTAAGACGTTCCGGTATGAACAGCAGCCGTATGCGAACATGCGCATTGGATATACCGACCCGGATGGAAACACGCTCCAGAACGAGTACGACATCCAAGGCAATCTGATCCAAGCTAGCGTACTGAAGAACGGGGACTGGAGCGTATTGACGCGCGCGGAATACGACGCCAAGGGGAACAAAATCAAAGAGATCGATGCCAATGGGCATAGCACGCGGTTTGCCTACGATAGCCGCTCTCGCTTGGTGTCCAAGTCGTACTTTGAGAACGATCAGGCGGAAAAAGGGACGGTCTCCATTCGTTACACTTTAGGCGCAGATGAACATACACCGCTGCTAATGACGATGGTGGACGAAGAAGGCTACGAGAAGCGCATGTATTTCGACATCATGGATCGTCTTCGCAAGACCGAGGTGACGGCGGGTAAGAGCGGGTTCGATACGACGACGTACACCTACGACTACGTGGGTAACAAGCGGCTTGAGACGGATGGCCGGAATAACTCGACAGAACTCGTCTACGACCCTCTGGGACGACAGCGGCTGAAGCGCGATGCGCTTGGCAATGAAACAGCGTACAGCTACAATGCGCTGGGCAAAGTATCCAGGCAGCAAGAACCCGGCGGCAGGGTTACGCAGTTCGAGTTTGATGCATTAGGCCGGGTTACCCGGAGCAAGAATTACCAGCTCGGAGCGGAATCAGACATTACCTATACGGATTCGACCTATGACGCCGCAGGCAATGTGGAACGGGTGAAGCAAGGCAGGATCGTGAACGGGGAGGATCGTCTCGCTTCGGACATATCCTATGTTTACGACGCGATGAATCGGGTTTCGGAACAGTCAATTCAAATAGACGAGTCCCGCAGCAGCGTGACGGCGTACGATTATGATCATAACGGAAACAAGATAAAGACGGTGGAGTATGCGGATGCGGGCAGAACGAAATTTCGAGTAACCACCTCGCTATTCGACTATGCAGGCAATGTCATTGAAGAAAGCGGTGCGTACCGCGAGCCGGACGCAACTGGCGGCTATGCGGAATACGGCTCGTACCTTCGAAAATACGAGCGGGATGACGTAGGCAATGTGACGAAGGACAAGTCGTATAACGGAAGCGGCTACGATACGACAGAGTATTCGTATAGTTACCGCAACAAGCCGGTGGAGAAGGTAGAGCCTTATGGCGATGATGGGCAAAGCTTCAAGAAGACACAGTATACGTATGATAAGAAAGGCAATTTGCTCACGGAAACGTTAACGGTACATGGTGTTCCGCAGACGAAAACTTATGTATACGATGGGCTTGGCCGCGTAGTTCGGAAGATCGATCCGCTGGGGCAAGTGACTAGATACGCCTACGATTCGAACGGCAACCGGATCAAGGAGGTTGATCCGCGCTTTGCCGCTGAAGACTTTGATCAAGCGGCAGGAACAGAGTATGAATACGATGCGTTGAACCGGCCTGTCAAGCGCACCGTATTTGACGGCAAGACGCGTGAGGTTACAAACTACAGAGCCTACGATAGCCGCGGCAATCTTGTGCTGGATGCGGACGGAGAAGGCTACAATGCAAACCAGCCGCAGCTATCGATCGGGAAGGTCTTCACGTACGATTACAACAACCGGAAAGTCGTGGAAGTATCTGCCGAGATACTGTCGCAAAACCGGAAGAACGGGACGCAGGCGGTTTCGATGCGTTACCAATACGATGTCTTAGGCCATGTGGCAGAGGAAACGGATGCGTTAGGACATACGACCCGGTATACATATTATTTGAATGGCTTACTCAAGGACAAGACGTATCCGGATGGTTCCAAGGAAAGCACCGATTACGACCTGAGCGGTAAAGCAAAAATCGCCAAGACAGATCCGTTGGGTCATGTCATCGTCACTTATCTGACCATCTTTAATAAGCCGTATCTGATCGAATATCCGGATGGCACGAGCCAGAGCTCGCGCTATTCGCCGAAGGGCGAGCTTATCGAGAGTAAGGACCAGGAAGGGAACGTGAAGACGTTTGCCTATGATCCCTCAGGCAATCTAATCCGCAAGAAGGAATTTATTCGCACAGAAGGTGGCGATAAGTATTCCAAGCTGACCAAGTTGCATTACGATGAATCCAACCGGTCATTGAGCAGCGAAACGTTCGCTACACAGAACGATTCGGAGACTTCGATGGGGGACCGTATCGAGAACACATACGACAAGGCGGGACGGTTGACCAAGGTGTCCGGTTCTAATGGACGAGAAGCGGTGCAAGAGTATGACCGGGCCGGAAATGTGATCGCCAAGCTACAAAAGACTGCAGATGACGAGTATGAGGTGCGTCGTTATGTGTACGACGTGCAGTCCCGTCTCGTTCAGGAATCACTGCTCGTGAAGACATCCGATCTCAGCGCCGAGCAGCTATTGAAGGCTACCTTCGATAACGTCTACTTCGACCGGGTGAAGTCCACCACCGTGTACAGCTACTATAAGAATGGGAAGCAGAAGAGCCAGACCGATACGCTTGGGCAAACTACACAGTTCGAGTACGATTACGACCTGCGCCCGACGAAGAAGGTCGATCCGCTTAAAGCCGCAACGGTGTACCGCTATGACCTGAAAGGAAACTTGACGGAGCAGATCGACGCCAAGAACGTGTCCACTCGCTTTGAGTACGACGAACTGGATCGGGCCATTCGCAAGAAGTCTCCGGCGGCAAGCGGCGGTGTTGCGGTAACTCGTTATCAGTACGATGCGGCGGGAAATCTGATCAAGCAGATTGCACCTAAGGATTACGATCCGGCGAAGGATGCGCCGCAGCAGCTAAACGCGATGCCGGGCATGACGTATGCTTACGATGCGTTAAACCGCCGCATTTCTACAACGGACCCGGACGGCACGGGGATCGAATACATCGCGTATACCCCACGCGGGCAAGTGAAGAAGCAGGTGAACGGGGTTCAATATACCGGCGATGTAAATACGTCGAAGGGAACAGAATACGACTATGACGGGCTGGGCCAGGTCATCCGCACAACCAATGCGCTCGGGTACGTTACGTTGGTTGAGTATGACGCGCTCGGTCATGTTACGAAGCTGACGGATGCCCGTGGCAACGCAACGTTGTATTCGTATCATTCCGAAGGCACGCTTGAGCAAGTGACCTTTGCCGATGGCGGAACCATAAGTTACGCCTACGACAAGCTGGGGCGGAAGACGAAGGAAACGAACCAGCTCGGCCTTACGACCACGTTTGAATATAACGCCTTTGGCAAAGAGAAAACGGTAAAGGATGCCGAAGGAAACACGGTTGAATCCAAATACGATTTAGCGGGCAATCTGGTCACGCAGAAGGACAAGCGGGGAAGTGTCACGCTGCTGAAATATGACGCGGCGAATCGGTTGATCGAGAAGCGGGTTCCGTTGGAGCTCGACGCAAGCGGCAACACCGTCTATGCGGTCGAAGGATACGCGTACGATCCAGTCGGCAACGTCTTGAAGAAGAGCTTGAACAGTTCGAAAGACAAGAGCTTTTACCGGGAAACGGTCTACACTTATTACGATAATAACCTCGTCAACACCATATCGGATAGTAGTGGCGCATTTGCCAAAAATGATTATGACCGAAACGGGAATCTCGTAAAGCTGGAAAAGCTTCGGGATATGGGTCAATACGATACGGAGAAATATGTATACGACCGGATGGACCGCTTGATCCAGCGGATTCGGTTTATGGACGAGAACGTCTTGGATGCGGATACGGGTTATGCCGCGGCTGTCGAACTGAAGGATGCGGAATATCCCGGCAAAATCCGGCAGATCACCGGTTATGAGTATGATGCGGCAGGCAACCGGACGAAGGAGATCGACCCGCGGGCCTATGCGTTTGATGCTTCAGATACGGGGAATCACGCCGCGTATACGACCCTTTACACCTATGATGCATTGAACCAGTTGAAGAAAGTGACGCGCCAGGTTAACGGGGCTGACGTATCCAAACTGTATAGCTACGACGAGAACGGCAACAAGGTGTCAGAACGCGACGAACGTGGAAATGAAACGAAGTATGCCTACGACAGCGTCAATCGGTTGAAATCGATAACGGATGCGTCGAATAAGACGCTGACCTACGGCTACGACCTTGCGGGCAACAAAACAAGCGAGACGAACGCTAAAGGCTACAGTATGACATATTCGTATGACAAGCTTAACCGACTGTCAACCGTAACCGACCCGTATAACGTCATCGTCAGCAAGAACATTTATGATGAGAATGGGAATGTCGTGAAAAAGATCGACGCCAAAGGCTACGCTTCCGCCGGTTCGGATGAGAAGCGATACGGTGTGGTGTATACGTATGATTTGGCCAACCGGGTGGTGCTCACTATTGATCCGGAGATTGCGGCAAAGAACAATCCGTCGCTGTTCACCACGAAGGTGGAGTACAACCCGGCGGGGCAGAAGACGAAGGAAACGAATGCGCTCGGCAATGTACAGAGCTATGAGTACGATTCCGCGGGCAAGCTGCTTAAAGTAACCGACCCGCTCGGCGTAGAAGTGACCTACGGCTACGATAAGTCTGGCTACAAGCTATACATGATCGACGGTCGAGGCAAGGTTACGCAGTACGAATACGGAACATTTGGGCTGCTGAAGGAAACGACCGATGCGATGAACCGGAGAGTGACATACCGTTACGATCTGACTCAGAACGTGGCCGTCATGACCGACCGCAACGGCCGGAACACCCGCTACGTGTACGATAGCCACAATTTGCTGCTTAGCAAGACGGTTGTGGAAACGGATGAGAAAATAAGCTACACGTACGATGCTGTAGGCAACCGCAGCGGAATGACCGACGAGAGCGGTATGAGCGCGTACACGTACGACGAGAAAAACCAACTCGTGATGCTTACGAAAGACGGCGCGATACAACTGGAGTACACGTACGATGAGGTCGGCAACATTGGGTCGATCAAGGATAAGACTGGCGCGACGACAATGTACACCTACGACAAAACAAGCCGAATGGAAACGGTCGCTTTCCAAGGGAAAACGACGACGTATCGTTATGACGCGAACGGAAACCGCAAAGCCATCGTATACGAGGGTGGCGTACAGGAAACATACGTCTATGACAAGAACAACAAGCTGCTGGAGCTGACGAACAAAAAACAGGGCGGCGGCGAAATCTCGTCCTACAGCTACACCTATGACGATGCCGGACGACAAGTCACGAAGACCGACAGCTTCGGCACGACGAACTATAGCTACGACGCAGCAGGCCGCATCGAGAAGGTTGAGGCTCCGGGTAAGACGACCGTGTACACGTACGATCACGCGGGTAATCGCCAGTCGTTCAGCGAAACGTACACTTCAGCTCAGCCGAGCAGCTACATCGATCCGAACGACAAGACAGAACTGAAGTATACGATCAAGAAAAGCGAGTACGTCTACTCCAATGCGAACGAACTGCTGCAGCTCGTCGAAACGATGCAGGACGACGCAGGCAAGAAGCTGCTGGAGAAGACAACCAGTTACCTGTATGACGACAACGGCAACGAACTGCGCCAAAAGGTAAGCTACCTTCGCCCGCACACGCGTAGCATGCACCAGGTCACCGGCGGAAACTTATACGGTGACGAAGTGAATGATGCGCTGGATGCCTTGATCGAGAAGGTGAGCAATACGTTCGACGGGTTCAACCGACTCAAGCAAGTCGAACAGGTTAAGGCCGAAGAGCGCGTGACCGTTGAATATGTTTATAACGGAGACGATTTGCGAACGAAAAAAACCATCCGTAGTTCCAAGGATGACTACTTGCCTAAAGTAAGCAACTATCTGTATGACCAACAACACGTCATATTGGAGACTAACGAATTTGACGAAGTTGTAGTCAAATATATCAGCGGCATCAACTATATTGCTCGCATGGATCGCACAGATAAAGTGTCTTACTACCTCTTTAATGGACATGGTGATGTTGTACAAACAGTTAATGAAACGGGACAAGTCGAGAACCAATACGACTATGACGTTTTCGGTAATTTAACTCTAACTATAGAGATGTATGCGAACGAAATTCGTTACTCGGGAGAGTTCTTCGATGAAAAAACAGGACTTTACTACTTGCGGGCGCGGTATTACAATCCGCACATCGGAAGATTTATATCGGAGGATACGTACGAAGGACATGCTGAAGATCCATTGTCGTTGAATCGGTACACGTATTGTAACAATGAACCGATCCTGCACGTTGACCCAAGCGGTCATGTATCAGTGTCAATTGATATAGATGGTACGACCCTCGAAGGTGACAACTTGACCGGTAAAACGACGGTTGGACTAAGAGATATAGCAACTGCAATGGGAGGATCAGTAAGCTGGAGCAGTGATACTCGTATGGCTACAGTAGAGCTTAATGGCAAGACGTATGATTATGATACTACTGGTACTAATAAGGTAATTGTCAATCTCCGTGATTTTGTAGATTATTTCAATCCGAGCAATGCGAAATCGGACTACGATTACAAAGATAACGGAAACGGGACAGCGAGCGTAATAGTTACCACACAAGTATCCCAAAGTAGTTCTTCATACTGGAGTAATACAGGATCCAGTAATGCTTCTACATCACCCCCAGATCCAGGAAGGGCATTTTATGACCCTACACCGAAAGGAACTGGCGCAGCGAATGCTGTCAAATGGGAAAGCCAAGAAACCTTCTTGAAGACAGAGGCTTTGAATGGTAACACTTGGGCGCAGAAAGAAAATGATGCTGGCAGATGGTATGTAGATAGTAATAGTAATACGTACACATATGAAGAAGTAGTTTGCGCGCAGAATGGTTGGTCTTGTCCCGAAAAGCCATCTGGACCAGCGGATGCTAGCAAATGGGGCGAAGATGATTCACAGTTAGGGATATTATCTAAGAAGTATGAATCTAAGGGGAAACCAGGAACAATCTCAGGCGGGGGTGGGGATGTAGGAGGTGCTTCTTACGGTGCCTATCAGTTTGCAAGTACCTTTAATGTTCCTTTATCTTTTGCTAAATGGCTGGAAGGTAAGAATGATGACTATTATAATAGATTAATTACTTCCTACAAAGGAGATGGAAATAAATATGGTGCAAAGTTCAATAGTACATGGGAGGCTATTGCAAATGAAAATAACAGCGCATTTTTACAATTACAACACGACTATACGAAAGTGATGTATTATGATATTACAACAAGTAAACTAAAGAAAGACATTGGTTTTGATGCAAACCAACATAGTTTTGCATTGAAAAATGTTATTTGGTCAAGGTCCGTCCATCATGGTGCTACTGGAGGGGCGAATGTCATTAAAACAGCATTAAGTGGCCTAGATATTAATAGTGCAAGTGAAGAAGAAATTATAAGAGCAATTTATGCCGAAAGTGGAAGTGGTTCTAAAAACAATCTAAAGTACTTTAGTGGCAATTCTGCAGGAATTCAAGCAGGAGTATGGCAAAGATTGAATGTTGACGAGCTAAATGACGCTCTAAAGATGCTTTCTAAAGAAAAGAATTAGATACAGTCAGAATATATGTGGGACCCTCCAACTGATAATGTAAGTTGGAGGGAATGTTTTTTCATCTGAGATTTTTAGGAACGATTAATATTAGTCTGAGGAGCATAAGTCTATGAAAAAATTATTATTGTATTTTTTTATGATGGTACTACTT
>NZ_CAJVCE010000044.1 GCF_910594985.1 Paenibacillus allorhizosphaerae | reverse complement strand
GCAAGAGGGCCGGATAGCAGGCGATCTTTCTTATTTTGCAATCCACATCAGCTAAAATTCATTGAAATGTACCCTTAAAAACAAAACCCCGAAAAAATTCGGGGCTTTGTCAACAATCTGACGCTACTGACAACAGTATGTCAGTAGCGTTTTAACATTTTTTGGGCTTAGCTACGGTAAACTTATTACATCCTACAGCCCCCAACCAAACATCTCTCTTTACTCATTACTTCTGCTCGTTTCGTATTTATACCAGATAGCCAACGAATAGGAATTCTAACTTGATCAGAGCGAACCCGTCCATCCAATGTTTTTCTTGGTGAATGCCGTTGGCTATTCCCCTGATAAACTTTTTTAGCTAAGCGCAATGCTGCAGGAGAGGACATTCTGGACTCTATATAAATGCTCAGCAGGCTTTTTATAGCACATCTGAAGGACGGATGTACTAAATCCACCCAGATGGTCATATCCAGAATTGGCAAGACAAAGATGCTGTGCAAGTCGACGAGCGGAAAGGATCGTCATGAAATTGGGGCCAGGTCGTTGTAAAGAATACAAGGATAGCGGGATGATTCATTGTGTACACAACAACCGGTGATTCAAGTTAATGGTTTCATCTGAACGGGCAGGCCAGAGCAATAGCGAAAGAACCTATCCCAGCAGTTCTTTGGCTCCGTTCATCACTAAGGGCAAAGACTGTTTAACGAATGATTCCGCACTTATTAGACACCCCTCTTTGTTCCAAACGTAAGCCGCCCCATACATCCCCCAACTTAACATGATAGAAGCTGTATTTATTAAGAATTGCGCGTTTGGATTCGATAGCATCTTGTCTTTGTCTATAAAGGAAAGAAGTATCGTTTGAATTTTTTCCTTTATTTGAATTTCGAATACAGGTACAAGCGATGTATTTCTTCTTTTGCACATAGTGCTTAAACCCTTGTGAAATTCGCATACCCCCAGAAAAATACTCTGAATTGTTTCTTCATTCAATACTTCGTGACCGCTTATTCTACGATTTATGATTGTCATAAATGATTCCATTAGTCTGGCCTCAAGAATTTCGAATTTATCTACAAAGTGCGCATAAAAAGTCGCTCTGTTAACAGTAGCCCGCTCTGCAATATCCCTAACGGTTATCGATTCAAAGTCTTTTTCTTGAATTAATGAAGCAAAAGCGTCTTGAAGGAGTCGCCGTGTACGTATCACGCGAGGATCAGCTTCATTTTTTTTAATTGTCATAATTAAGATCTCCCCAGTAAAACAACATTATAGAAATGGTGTTGTCAATACAACGGTTTATGGTTATTGATGATTGCGTACCATTCGGTTGTTATTATAACATACAAATACAACAAATGTTGTTCAAACGACTAATGTTGTACTGAAACAAAATGATAAATGGCATTTTTTACAAACGGGGGAGAGAACCATGTCGGTTTCACAACCGTCGCAAACGAGGGAGCACCAACTTTTTTTTGATATTATTCGAGAACGCCTGTCGGTTAGTAGCTATGATCCCGAGTTCAAGATTTCTCGGGAGGAATTGACCGAAACATTACGGCAAGCCCCGCGCTGGCTCCTTCAGCTGCTAACATGAAGCCGTGACGGTTTCTCGATATCGACAAAAATATAGTTATTTAAAACACATCAGGAGAGTGAATTATGAAGAGCACATGGAAAGTTAACGTTCTAGCCTTGATAAGCTTTTTAGTTGGAACATCCAATTACATTGTTTCCGGGATATTAGACCGAATCGCAGAGACGTTGGGAACAAGCGTTGCGGCAGCAGGCCAGCTCATTACGGTTTATTCCCTGGCCTATGCGGTCGGCACTCCTATTTTGATGGCGCTGACGGCCAAAATGGACCGGCTTAAGCTCCTACTTTATTCGCTGGGCCTCTTTATTGCCGCAAATCTGCTGACATTTTTATTGTCCGGCTTCGGTTTCTTCATTGCCGCGAGAATCATTACGGCGTTAGGCGCCGGGGTGGTCACAGTTAATGCGCTCAGCATCGCCGCCAAAATCGCTCCGCCAGGTAAACAGGCCAGCGCCATCGCCAACGTCACCATGGGCATTACCGCATCGCTCATCATCGGCGTCCCGCTCGGTAGAATGGTAGCCTCGGCTTTTGGCTGGAAAGCGGTATTTCTGGCCATCGCAATTGTCGGGGGCTTGGCCATGCTTGTCATTGCTGCGGTTATACCACGTATGCAGGGCGACAAGCCTGTCCCTTTGATCAAACAATTTGCTTTGTTAAAAAAACCTCAAGTTTTGGTTGCTTTAGCGATTACTTTTTTCTGGTTGGGAGGTTATTCCCTTGCCTATACTTACTTATCACCTTTTCTGCTAGAGGTGACTCATTTAAATGAATCATTGATTAGCGCAGCTCTGTTCGTGTTCGGCGTTGCCAGTTTGATTGGCTCGAAAGTCGGCGGCTACAGTGCGGATAAACGGGGCATCAAATACACGCTCGTTTCAGGGATGGTGCTTCACGTCATTTCGTTGATTTTGCTATCCTTAGTCGGACAGTCGGTCATTGCCGTAATCGCCATTTTGATTCTCTGGTCTTTTGCCGCTTGGTCATCAGCTCCCGCGCAGCAATTTAACCTGGTTTCGCTTGTTCCTGAATCCTCGGGCGTTATGCTGAGCTTGAACAGTTCCATGATGCAGCTTGCCATGGCTGTCGGCGCAGGAATCGGCGGGCTGATCGTTAACCGTGTTTCTTTAGCATCCATTACCTGGTTCGGGGTACTCGGCGTACTCATCGCCATCATTGCTGTGTTTGTATTGTCTAGCATGGCATCACGGCATTCGGTGGTTCAATCAGTGGATTAAGTTTTAGATGATTTTTTATGATAGCGAAGAAATAGATGAGGAAGTTGGAAAGTTCAAAGAGGATTAAACTAACTGGGTAACGATAGTTCAATCAAGCACGACGGCAGCCGGCACGCATCGGTTGCCGTTTTCCGTTGAAGGGAAGTTGAGAAACTCGCTATTTAAATGCGCACATACATTTGGTACTGTGATAATGTATTTTCCAAATTCAGTTCAAACATACCTTGATTGATGATGAAAACGGGGGCTAGAGAAAATGAGTCATATGTTTGTGTCGCGAAAGCGCATATGGATCCAGCGATCCAATGCAGAGGAAGTTAAATCATATTCTTCTACTATGGATGCTCTCGACTTTCCATTCTCATAAAGCTGAACCATTTGTTTCTTAAATTCGGTTGTAAATTTCCGTCTTTGCCCTGGCTTAGTAGATCCGCTCCTAATGATGATGTGTCTATTCTACTAGCCCTTAATTTTTCTGTCCAACTAAGTGTAGCCGATCTATTTTGTATCGCACATTAACAAGGGATAGATGGATACTTACTACGCAATTAACAAGACGTAAGAACCAAGTTCAACAATTATTTTCCGTTACCAACCCTGAACTGAAACGAGCTTTTAAAAAGCCAGGTGTGATAAGCGTCCTCAGGCTGGCACTAAAGTATCCAACTGCACAAGAAATGGCTAAGGCAACTCAGGACGAACTTAGGCAAGATCTTATTATGATTTGTGCTAAAACAACAGCTACCAAGGCCTCGAAGACCTCAGCAGAGCTGTTACCGAATACTTTAGCGATTAACATTCCACACCTAGCTGAACGGCAAACTTGGCCTATTGAAGAAGCTTTGCGTATAGAAGAAGCGATAAAAAGCATGGATAATCAAATAGCATCTCTTCTTCATGGGGATGAAGAAAAAGGATATAAACCTCATCCGTATACCAAAATACTGATGTCTTTCCCTATTATGAGTGAATCTATGGCGTGTACATTTATCGGCGCAATTGGGGATATAGAACGGTTTTCAACATATTTAGAATTCAAAAAATATCTTGATGTCGCCGCGGAAAATAAAATCTCAAGTACATCGGTCTCTAAGAGTAGGCAAACTTACGAAGGCGTTAGGGATACACGAAGAGTTCTATTTCTAATGACCTTACTGTTGTTATCGCCAAAAATTGGGGCAAATAGTTTTCGTGTCTACTACGAGCGCTTAGTTGAGCGAAAGATGCCAAAGAGAAAAGCTATTGGACATGTTTGTGGCAAGATCGCCCAAGTATTATACTCATGTCTAAAAAACAATGAACAATATGATCCATTCAAACATGCGAACAAAATGGGAGTAACCATAGCAGGCGAAGTGAGACTGAAGATTCCTGCAAATTTAGATGATTACGAACACCAAGCAGAGGAATTTGCAGACGAAGAAATTATATAAGGGAATGTTATTCAATGAGACTACACGGACTTTTTACAGGTGTTTTTATAGCCCTTCTCTCTAAAGTGAAAGATACATATTCAATTACCTTAATGAATCTGTACAGGGCGGGTCGCGTATGATGTGGAAAATGCGGAGTGGGTTCATGTTCATCGACAACGCATTCGTGCCGATGGGAAAGCTGTACGAGACGGTTAATGAGCAGCTGACGAAGGAAGGGAAGCCGGCTCTGAAGGTTGAAGATGAGCTGACGATGATGGTTGTGCGGGCATGAGTGTTAAGCCGATAGTGATGCAGTTAAGCACACAACGGCTTTTTTTGTTTCCATTATGAAAACGAACCAAGTGCGCGATTAATAAAATGTTTAGGAAAAAAGTTTCATTATTTATCGGACTACCGTAGGAATTTTGCGATTTGTTGTCGAATTAACAAAATCATACAAATAAAGAAGAGGTGAGAAATAATGATACTGCCGAAGCGGTTTGCGTTTATATGGTGCATGTTCCTGCTGTGGGCGGCTACTTTCGTAGGTACGCTGCCGGCTGCACATGCTCTAGGACCTTATAATCCTGCAAAAACGATTGCGCACGATTTTGAATATGGTGCGACTACGGATCCCAATTTTTATTTGGTAGGGCTAAATGGTGGGGATGCCCAGGAATCGCATGTTTTCACGCAGTTTACCGTTCCAAGTGATTTTCCATCATCAGGAAACGTCGCAAAGATCAAGATGACGGTAATACGCACTGAAGCGAATGGTCCCTTTACGAATAAAGTGAAGTTATGGGGATACAGTTCTACAGAGCCGGTTCCTACTGACCAAGAGTATCAGAATACGAACTGGCCGCACAATTCAGCTTTTTCGAATAAGGACGTTTTTACCGATCTAGGAACATATACGTCCGTTGTTTTGGGGCAGTCCCTTTCATTCGATGTAACCGGCTTTATAGATGGTAAAGCAGGACAACTGGTAAGCTTTTTCATAACGGGATATGATGATACATTCACGCAGGCCAATCAAGGGGTTCTCGTTCAGATCAGTACGCCAAGCTTGGTAGAGGAAGCTCCACCAAACACGGCTCCTGTTATCACATCAAATGGTGGAGGGGCGACTGCAACTGTGTCTGTCGATGAAGGAACGACCGCAGTCACAACCGTAACGGCTACAGATGCGGAGTCAAACCCGCTGACCTACTCAATCAGCGGTGGAGCAGATGCATCGGCATTTAAGATCAACTCTGCTTCCGGTGTGTTGACCTTTGGTCCGGATGCACCACCACCCGACCGTGAGACGAAATCAGTGTATACCGTAGTTGTAAAGGTTGAGGATTCGGGCGGATTATCTGATACCCAGACCATTACTGTAAATATTAGCGATGTCAATGATACAAGTCCAGTTATTACATCGAACGGCGGCGGAACGACAGCAACCATAACGGTACCGGAGAATACGACCGCTGTTACGACTGTTACGGCTACGGATGCGGACACGACGGGTACATTAAGTTTTTCGATTAGCGGCGGAGCGGATGCAGCTTCTTTTGCCATCAATGCGGGTACCGGGGAGTTAACCTTCGTGACAGCCCCCGACCGAGAAACGAAAGCAGCATACGCCGTAACAGTGCAAGTATCGGATGGAGTCCATACAGTATCGCAAGCGATTACGGTCAATATCTCGGATGTGAACGAATTCCCTCCAGTTATTACTTCTAATGGAGGTTTGGCTGCAGCGACGATTGATGTGGCAGAGAACACGCCGGCTGTAACAACGGTTACGGCGACGGACGTAGACGCGGATGCGGTGTTAGCCTACTCGATAAGCGGCGGAGCGGATGCGTCGTCCTTTGACATCGATTCGACGACAGGGGAGCTAGCCTTCAAGACGGCACCCGACCGGGAGACGAAAGCGGTGTATGCCGTAACGGTACAAGTAACGGATGGGGACAATACTGCCACACAAGCGATTACGGTGAATGTGACCGATATTAACGACACAAGTCCAGAAATTACATCGAACGGCGGCGGAGCGACCGCAGAGATAACAGTACCGGAGAATACGACAGCGGTTACGACGGTCACGGCAACGGACGCGGACACGGTAGGTACACTGGAATACTCCATTAGCGAGGTAGCAGAATGGTCGGCTTTTGTTATCGATGAAAATACTGGGGTATTGACCTTTAAGACTGCCCCTGATCGTGAGACGAAAGCATCGTATTCTGTAACGGTGCAGGTATCGGATGGAATCCATACTGATACGCAAGCGATCACGGTCAATATATCAGATGTGAACGAATTCCCTCCAGTTATTACTTCTAATGGGGGGTTGGCTACAGCGACGATTGATGTGGCAGAGAACACGACGGCTGTCACGACGGTCACGGCAACGGACGAAGATGCGACTGCGGTGCTAACCTACTCGATAAGCGGTGGAGCGGACGCGTCGGCCTTTAATATTGATCCGGCGACCGGGGCGTTAACCTTCAAGACGGCACCCGATTATGAGACAAAAGCAACGTATACCGTAACAGTTCAAGTAACGGATGGGGACAATACTGTCACACAAGCAATTACGGTGAATGTGACAGACGCCAACGACACGAGTCCGGTTATATCCTCTAACGGCGGAGGTTCGACCGCAACGATAACGGTACCGGAGAATACGACAGCTGTTACGACGGTGACGGCAACGGATGCGGACACGGTAGGTAATCTGGAATATTCGATTAGTGAGTTAGCGGATTGGTCAGCCTTTTCCATCAATTCCACGACTGGGGAGTTATCCTTCAAATCTGCTCCTGATCGCGAGACGAAAGCATCGTATTCTGTAACGGTGCAGGTATCGGATGGAACGAATACCGTCACTCAAACGATTACAGTGAATGTGACGGACGTCAATGATTCTAGTCCGGTTATTACTTCGAATGGTGGGGGAGCTGCGGCAACCATATCCGTCGCAGAAAATACGGTTGCTGTTACGACAGTAACCGCAACAGATGCAGATAGTTCGGGTACGCTTACGTATTCGATCATCGGAGGTGCTGAAGCATCTGCATTTGCAATCGATGCAGCAAGCGGACAGTTAACATTTATTTCTGCGCCGGACTACGAAACTAAATTAACGTTTGTCGTTGTAGTACAAGCCACGGACGGTACAACGTCACCTGATACGCAGGAGATTACCGTTAACATTACCGATGTGAACGAGTATACGCCAATCATTACTTCAAATGGAGGCGGGGATTCCGCTGATATTGCCGTAAACGATGGAGTAATTGACATCACGACAGTAACGGCGACGGATGGTGACGGAAGTGCTGAGCTCCATTACGAGATTAGCGGCGGGACAGATGCAGGCAAGTTTTCTATCGGGTCGAGAACAGGAAAACTCGTATTTACGACTGCCCCAGATTTTGGGAATCCGACGGATGCCAATCTGGATAACGTATATGAAGTTAACGTAAGGGTTACAGATTCCCTGTATACAGATAGCCAGACGATCCGGGTATCGATTCTTGATATCTCAGCTCCTGACAAACCGGTGTTAACCTTGAGTCATACAGGATGGACGAACTCGAATGTGACGGCGACTGTGTACGGCGAACCGGGCAGCAAGATTGAATACCGATTAAGTGACAGCCCGACATGGTCCATCTACTCGGCTCCAGTTGTGTATACAGCAGAAGGAGAATATCGGGTTCAAGCCAAACAGACCGATGCTTACGGCAACGTAAGTGAAGCTGTTTATGCCGATGTCCATATTGATAAGACGAAGCCTGTCATCCGATTAACGGGTGAGCGGGAAGTATATGTGTACATTAATGGAACCTTTACCGATCCGGGAGCCACGGTCACCGACAATTTAACGCTGAACTTGCAGGCGACCGTCACAGGAAGCGTAAATACGGGAGTAATCGGTACATACACGCTGCACTACAACGCTGTAGATAATGCGGGGAATGCAGCGGTAGAGCAGATTCGGACGGTGCATGTGCTGCCGACGCCTACGGGGCTATTCTTCGATTCGCCTAGCTACACATTTGCGGATAATGAAACGGCGCCGTTTACGGTACGGATGAAATACTCGGATGGTAGCGAGGCGGTGCTGACCGACCAAGGCACCTATTCCTTTGTTCCGACTGGCATCGCCCAAGTTACAACGAAGGGGATCTTGGAAGGCGTACATGCAGGCAGCACCGTTATTAAGGCAGTTTATGGAAGTCAACAGGCTACAGCTGATGTGACTGTGAAGCCTGTCCTTAAGAAGCTTCAATTCAACAATCCTGCCATTTCTATAAAAGTAGGGAAGAGCGCAGATGTTGCCGTTCAAGCCATTTATTCGGATGGCAGTGAACGGAATGTCACATCAGAGGCGTCCTATCAATTCACCGCTGCAGGCATCGTAGAATGGTTACGCTCGGGAGTTTTGTCGGGGAGAAGCGAAGGGACAACTGTAGTTGGAGCAACCTATGGAGCAAAAACGGCTGAGCTTCAAGTGACAGTGTATAAGGAGCCAGCCTCCGTAGAAATAGGCGAGGCACTGGACAATATTGTGATCGGCTATGCAGCAGGCGACTCTTGGGAAAGTGTAACGAAGAATATCTCGTTGCCTTATGCGGGTCTACACGACACCGTCATAAGCTGGAGCTCGAGCAATCCTCAAGTTCTGTCTGCTTCCGGCGTCGTCAGCCAGCTAACGGATCAAAGTGTAACGATTGATCTTGTGGCTTCCATCGAAAAAGACGGCGTTACGATGAAACGAACGTTTTTGATCATCGTCAAAAAAATCGGCCAAGAAGTTACGAACGAGGACTCTTCACGTACCGTTCCTGTCCGGGTAGGTCAAGAACAAGAGGATGTCGAGCAAACGACAATCACTCGGAAAACGACGGCCGATGGAACGAAAATAGACAAGGTTGATCTGGATCCTGTCAAGGCGCAAACTGCTCTCGAAAAAGCGCTCAAGCAAAACAACCCTGTAGTTCGAATCGTGATTACGGATATTCCGAGCGATCGTGCGGACGAAGTAGCGGTTCGGGTGTCTGCGGAAGCTTTTAACGGACTGGCTAGCAAAGCCGATCTTGCCCTTGAGACGGAAGAAGCCAGCGTTGTACTGTCCGATGCGACGCTTGAGGGATTGAAAAACGAAGGGATCGATTTATTCTTCAGATTTGTTCCGATTCGAAAGGAGCAAGAGCAAGAGCAGATTAAACAACAGGCACTTTCCGACCAGCATGTGAAACAGGAAGCGGGTAATCGCACCGTCAGCCAGGTTGGTACTCCGATGACGATCGAGACGAACTATTCTTCCTACAGCACGAAGCTGATTTTCCCGTTATCCAAGCTTAACGCGCCCACAGATTCATCCGCGCTAACTGCATACTTGTCATCGCTATATGTGTATATCGAGCATAGAGATGGCGAGATCGAAGTGAAACAAGGCTCGATTGAGCGTTATGCTTCCGGAAAAATTGTCGGGTTATCGATTGTGATCGATAAATTCAGTACATTCACTGTTTTGAAAATGGATGCAGCTCCTGAGCAACCCCAGGATAGTGATCCTTCCAGCGGAGGTGGAGTGTCAGTTGAAACAGAGCCGGCCCCGGCAGAAAGCACTCAACCTAGCACCGAAGCGCCGTCGGCAGCTTCTCAGTCCGTGCATACAGCCTATATTAATGGCTATGCAGACGGGATGTTCCGTCCGGAACAAACAACGACTCGTGCTGAGCTGGCCGCTATGCTGTGGCGCATTATTCAGCATGACGAGGTGAAGACGGATCATGCAGCCGCTGCAGGATACGCGGATGTGCCGCAAAGTCATTGGGCATATGAAGCGATTGCCGGCTTGAAGGAGCGAGGCATCATGCTCGGCGTAGGCGAGGGACTTTTCGAACCAGACCGCCCGATTACACGTGCCGAATTCGCTGCGCTGGCGGCTCGCTGGAAGCAGCTTCCGCTTAACTCGCAAGCACAGTTCCCTGACGTATCGGGACATTGGGCGAGCAAGGAAATTGGAGCGCTTGTTCAGGCTGGAGTAGCGGCGGGTTATGCTGACGGCACATTTAGTCCGGACAAGGGAGTTACTAGGGCCGAAATGGTCAAGATGCTGAATCGATTATTGAAGCGGGGACCACTAAACGGAGTTACGAAGCAAACCTGGAAAGATGTCGAGCCATCTCACTGGGCTTTCCAAGATATAGCAGAAGCTTCTCTTTCCCATACGTTTGAAACGTTACAGGGTACTGAGACGTTCATTGCTGAACAGAAATAGTAAAAAGGGAGTCATTGTGCATTTCCCCTGTCCGATTATTAGACGGGCGGGGGATGCATGTAATGGCTTACTATTTCGCAAATTGAGCTGAATACGAGGTAGGTATGTTTACATTATTGGAAGTTCATGACGAGGACGACGAGTTCTTGTATCAAGTATACGCAAGTACACGGACCGACGAATTTGCTGCGCTGGGCTGGCCGGAAATGCAGCTGCGTGCACTTTTGAACATGCAGTTTAAGGCTCAGAAACGTTCTTACGACTTGGACTATCCCGGCAACGAACAAAGGATAATTACGGCTGCTGGTGTAAAAGCAGGCTATATCATTACATCCCGTTCCGGCAATGTGCTGTCGCTTATCTTCATAGCGTTATTGCCTCAGTTCCGAAACCAAGGGATTGGAACCGCGATTATTCACAAGCTGCAAAGCGATTCGATTGAGACGGGCCAACTTATTCGGCTGCATGCGCTGGACAATAGTCCGGCCCGGGCCCTTTACAGTCGTCTTGGTTTTGTGGAAGTTGGTTTCAAGCCGCCTTATGCAGCAATGGAGTGGAGCCGGGACAACTAGACTCAGATGCTATTTCAGATTTTGAATGGGAGGTGAAGGTGTGTGTGCCCGAATTGTGATAATAGTTCGGGCATAAGGAGCTGAGTACGGTGCGATTCCCGTATTGTCACATATAGCGGGATGAAGTCTGGGTACGAAAAGAAAGCGATTGGGTACGTAAAGCTGATCCAACTTGATCAGCAGCTAAACGATGATGAAAGTATAGGAGGGGCGATTGAAATGAGTGATCAGTACGTTGGAGAAATCCGGTTGTTTGCGGGGAAATATGCTCCCCAAGGGTGGGCGTTTTGTGACGGGCAGACGCTGAAGATTACTGATAATGAGGTGTTGTATACTTTAATTGGAACTACTTACGGTGGAGATGGACAGACGACATTTGCCCTGCCTGACATGCGCGGAAGAGTTCTAGTTCACATGGGGACGAGTCCGCTTACCGGTACGACCTATAACCTTGCTCAAAATGGCGGCAACGAGATTGTAACACTCACATCAACACAACTGCCGGCACACACTCATCAGGTTAACGCACAGGAGGGAACGGCAACAGTCAGCGACCCGACAAATGCTTTTTGGGCGGGGGGACAAGTAGAAATGTATTCTTCTACAGCGCCCAATAATGCGATGGATCCGGCGGCTATTTCGAGTGTTGGCGGGAACCAGTCGCACGACAATATGATGCCATTTTTGACACTTACATATATTATTGCGCTTCAAGGGCTTTATCCTTCACAGGGTTAATCGAAAACATTAGGGAGGTTAGAAGATGGCTGAACCATTTTTAGGCGAAATTAGAGTATTTCCATTTGGGTACGCACCGTCAGGCTGGGCAAAGTGCAACGGGCAATTATTGCAGATTCAGCAAAATCAGGCGTTGTATGCTCTCCTTGGCGTAACTTACGGTGGAGATGGAAGAAATACATTTGCGCTTCCCAATTTACAAGGCAGAGTACCACTGAATGTTAGTGATGCTCATCCTTATGGACAGGTTGGCGGTGAAGAAGCTCATACGCTGACGATATCAGAAATACCGCAGCATACGCATGAGATTTCCGGCAGCTCCGACCCGGCGTCAACCAAAGTAGCGACAGGTAATGTATGGGGGACAACAGCTTCAACTCAGCCTGTCTATACTGCCAATTCTACCGGAACGATGAGTGAGAACGCTTTAGGTACTGCGGGAAGCAGCCAAGCGCATTCTAATATGCAGCCGTTTACGGTAGTAAATTACTGCATTGCGCTTCAAGGTATTTTTCCTCCGAGAAACTAATGAAGAAAGGACGACTGCTATCATGGATCCATATGTAGGTGAAATACGGTTGATTGCCGGCAATTATGCTCCAAGAGGTTGGGCATTATGCAATGGACAGGTACTTCTTATCCAACAAAACAGTATATTGTTCTCTGTTATCGGAATTGCTTTTGGTGGTAATGGGACCACAACGTTTGCTTTGCCGGATCTTCGAGGACGCGCCCCTATCCATCAAGGCGCCGGACCTGGGCTTACGAACAGAGAGTATGCCAGCGAGGGCGGGAATGAAACGGTAACGCTGACAGAAGCTCAGATCCCTAACCATACGCATGCGATTAACAATCAGTCGACTGCTAATACGGATAGTCCGATAGGTGCAGTGTGGGCTAACCTCGGACGTGGAGCAGTAGGAAATTTTTATTCCCAGACGCCTAACGTGTCGATGAATCCACAGGCAGTTTCCGCGGCAGGCGGCAGCCAGCCTCATAACAACATGCAGCCGTTTGTTGCTATGAACTACATCATTGCGCTGGAAGGCGTGTATCCTCCGAAGCAGTAATGCAGGTATGTACGATTAGCGCGCCGATAGAAAAGCCGTCCCTTCTCTATGAGGGGGCGGCTTGTTTTGTAATTTCCCGTCTAGAAGTGTGGTGAAAAAATAAATTTCTGCCAATGACGTAGCCGCGAGGTAAGATGAAAGCAAGAGGTCGTATGCGATAGTCGCGATGAACTTGGCCATTATGACGGGCAGGATAGTTTAGGAAGGCATCAGATTTCTCAACAACTACATAGCAATCGAGAAGAAATCACATCAACTATACCATGGTATAATCAAAGAAGATTTGAAAATTATGATTCGTAGACAGATATATAATTTCATAAATAAAATCCTTAAAGGGGAATGAGTACTATGGCAAATATCGAGCACTTACAGACTGTGAATGTTCCAGCTTCAACGGTATATGAAGCTTTAACCACTGCAAAAGGACTTTCAGAAATATGGACAAATGAACTAATAGTTAATGATCAGATCGGTTGTATAAATGAGTTCCTATTCGGCGGCAAAGGCTTAACAAAGATGCGAGTTGATGAGCTTGTTACCAATAAAAAGATTTTGTGGAAGTGTGTAGATTCAGATCCAGAATGGATAGGTACGACTATTTCTTTTGATATTGAGGAAAAAAACGAGAGAACTTCAATCATTTTTCGTCAGATGAATTGGGAGGAAGTGACCGCATTTTTTCGTTTATGTAATTATAACTGGGCTATTTTTTTGTACAGTCTTAAACAGTATTGCGAAGAAGGCGAGGGTCTTCCGTATCATAAAAGAAAGTTTTAGAACATCATTGAAAACACGGATGGGTCGACTAAACACATGATCCCGACAACTAATTTCGGAAGTGTTGAGTAAGTATGAAGAAGTAGTCAGCCCAATCTTTACAACCTTTCGTTCAGCTACCATGAAAGAACGGATTAACTTTCATGCTCTGTGGTCTAGCGCAGGATGCATGGATGGCTAACGGGTAACGATAGAACAATAATTCACACCACGACAAAGCTGCCGCGTTGAACGGCGGCTTTGTTGCGCTAACGGGGCTTATAGAATCTGTGCCGGCATAAACCACGTTAAAACATATTACGTGGTTTATGCCGGTTTTGCCTTGAATACCGGAGTTGGCAAATCCATTGACCGATGCCAGATATAATGAGTCCCGGAACGATGATGAGGTAATTGCTGCCGACATTCCTATTCGTTTAGGGAGAGGTCCTTCTTTCGGCTCAACTTGTCATGCCGCCGAGTAAATTGAAAAACAAAGAGACCGATGAGGTTAGCAGCACCTCCGACGATTCCAAGCCAGGTGACGGATCCATAATGGATAACAAGGCCGCCGATAGCGGAGCCGAGAGCCGCTCCCACATAGAGTATGGAACTATGCAAAGAAAGCACGACTCCGGAATCTTTTCCGGATAATCCAATAAGTCTGTGCAACTGCGCCGGATTGAATGCATAACCGGCGAATCCCCATAAAGCCACTGCCGCTATGCCAAGAGCGGCGGACTTGATGAAGGATAAGGTAACAACCGCAATCATCATCAATACAAGCGCCCAAACGATGGTGCGGGCAGGACCGTTCCGGTCTGCAGCAACCCCCCCAAAGTTGACGCCTAGAAAGCTGGAGATTCCCATAATAAGAAGCATAAACGTGATCGTATTTTCTCCGGCCCCGACTCTGCCGAATATATCCGCAACATAGGTGTATACGACGAAAATGCCGAAAGCCCAGATCAGCGTTATTGTTAATGCGATCAGGATGGTCGGTTTTTTCAGAAAAGACAGCCGTTCCGCCAGAGAGACGGAAGCAGGTGCCGAAATGGTGGGGAAAAACAAACGAATGCAAACCAAGGCGACCAAGGCGATACTCCCGACAAACCAGAAGGTCGTTTTCCAGTCAAATACCGATGCAATCCATGTGCCAATAGGGACGCCGAAGATTAAAGCGATGGTACTCCCGCCAATGACGATGGACAACGCCTGTCCCCGTTTTTCTGGAGCCGCAAGGGTAGATGCGCTATAAGTGGCTGCTGGTGCAAAGAGTCCGGCACCTGCGGCAGCGACGATTCGTCCGACGAGAATGAGACCATAGCTAGTCGCAAGTCCGCAGAGAATATTGCCGAGGGCAAAAATAAATAAGGCAAAGGTCAGTATCTTGCGCCGCTCTACAAGCCCGGTAATTGTCGTTAGAAGGGGAGAGCCAAGAGCATAAGCAATAGAAAAAGCGGTAACCAGCTGCCCGGCCACAGATACGGAGGTATGCAAATCCCGAGCAAGAGCGGGTAGCAGGCCTGCAATCATATAACCTTCTGTTCCGATGACAAAGGTGCCGAGGGCGAGGATAAAAATGCGATAATTCATAAAGTGCTCCTTTCAAGTGCAAGAGTAGGATACAAAACAATCGATACAGCTCCTTTGGATTACACAAGGCGAAAGCGGCAAATCAAGAATACTGAAGTAGTTACATTGATAGACAAAAAACATGGCCGCAGAAAGCAATGATACAACTGCAGTTACATTGATTGCTAAACGTAAAGATTAGCCGGGAATGTTTCAAAAAATCTTTTTTTTTCTCCGGCTAACCTACAGTTTCTTATCAAGATTGTGGATTCTTAGCCAGCGTATCATGCAGCAGACTGGAGACAGTCACTTGTTCGAGCTCATGCTTCATGGCTAATTCCGACTTCGTAAGAATCGGATTCAGGGCAGGTTGTATCCCGTTGCCGATCAGACATTTCGGATTCGGCGGACTGTGATGAAGCTCGAAGAGCGGCTTTTCCACAACAGCCTCGTATACATCCCGCAAGGTAATGGAATCCGCATGCCTGGCAAGCTGCCATCCCGGGGTGGTTCCTCCGTGCTGAACGATGACTAAATTGGCGTTATGAAGTGATTTTAGAATGCGGCGAATAAATACCGGACTGGTGTTCACGCTCTCTGCAATACGATCGGAGGTAACAAAGTTGTTGTTATCTTCGGTCTTTTGCGCAATCCACGATAATATATGCAGAGCGACTACGTACCTGCTGACTACGGCCATCTAAACATCCCTCCTTCCAATAATACTAGTTTAGTTACATTGAAGCTTCAAGTCAAGTTGAAGCGATTTTTGTCCGGATCGGGCATGGAGACGCGATGGTTCGTGAACGGGGAAGTGCTGTGACTGCTCTAGCGGAGAGTCGGGCATGCTGCCATCCTGTATCCGTGTAGTTGAAATGTCTCTTGGTGGTGAAAGTCTGAGTATTATGATGGTTGGTTCAGTGAGCTGTAGAACGATATGTACGAAACAGATAAGGAAAAGGTAGATGCAATTATTAATTTTTAGACAAGCAATGTGTTAACTCAACCAATATGCAGACATTGGAAGAAATTGAAAACATACTTAAAGTACCTTTCAGATATACACCTACTGACTATATCCAAGGGAATGAGTGTGTTATGACGGGGATATGGTTGTATGTTCCTGATGATTGGAAGCGGTGTTAATGTAGGCTGATTGATTAACGGTTACGATAGCATGACAACACCAAGCTGTTGACTAAATCGACAGCCTGTTCAGCTACCTAGGGGTTCGAGTTCAGTTTGAATATCGGAACTGCTACGTAGTCGAGGAAACATGTTCGAATATATTCTCGAAACATAGAGGAGGGAGGATTGGGTTTAAGGTTGCTTTTTGATCGATGTGTTGGTTATTGTATTATGGATAATAGAATGAGTGCCTCAATAGGTATTCAATATAAAACATAGGAGGATGAAATGGCCTGGAGCAAATTGAAGCAACATCTGGAGAGTTTTCTCTGTCCTGCATTATATGGAAGGGTCGAGTACCTTTCAACCAGCTACCGCTATTTACCAGATAAAGCAGGACTTTGTTATATTGCTGTAGACAAAAAGAACGTACTCAATATGAGTGATACCTTAATCAGATGGTATCAGACGGAGTTGGAAATTAAGAATGATTCAGATATCCAGATTCCTATCAACAATGAAGAAATTGAAGCGGTCAGAAAAGATACCAAAGGGAGTGTTCCGGAGGAACGTTTAAAAGTAATCGCAAGAAGTAGAAAAATATCAGAATATGCAAAGGAGCTTTTGTCAGCACAGTCATCATTAAGTAAATCAAATTTTATCGTTGTAGCTAATAGATTTTTATCCATTTCTATAGAGGAAAGCATAGAGAGCAATGATATCTTATTGAATATTCTAGCTTTGGTTGACAGACGAGTTGGGAAAAAGCGAATTTTAAACATGACCGAGAAGATGAAGTTAAAGCATCCAATTGTACAGTATTTTTTTGAACTGCGGCTTAGTACGTTATGAAAGTAATAACTCATTCACCTC
Source organism: Paenibacillus allorhizosphaerae (assembly GCF_910594985.1). Classification (GTDB taxonomy): domain Bacteria; phylum Bacillota; class Bacilli; order Paenibacillales; family NBRC-103111; genus Paenibacillus_G; species Paenibacillus_G allorhizosphaerae. Next base: position 15,174 of record NZ_CAJVCE010000044.1, on the reverse strand, counting down.
CAAACGGGAGGTTTTTTATGCGAACATTCACTTATTTGCGAAATGTTATTCCCGCTCAATTTAGTTGGGATAGATTTAGCAAACAAACTAGATGATTACTCAACATAGTTCAACCCCGCGCGGCTGCTGTATGACCGCGATTACTGTTGAGCTAACGGGATACGATAGTGCGGAACTGCCTCAGGGTAGCTCGACTTTTATGCTCATTGAAGTATCGAGGAACGGGGCAACGTTTTATGCATGACGGATATATTCAAGTTCGCGAACATTTTGCGGAGTACGTCATCGATCAACCGGTTGCTCCCATGTTTCATCGTCCAATGAGTGCCTACGTGAATCGGATGTTGCTGTTGAATTTCTCTCTTGTTCGGATGATTGAACCGCAGCTTTCACCGAAAACAGTAGTAATCGCAGGGATGCGCATATTCCGAGCTACATCGTATTCGGGTTTCAAAAGCGTGCGTTCCGCTAACGGGGAACGATAGAACAATAATTTACACCGTGATAAGGCCGCCGCGATAAACGGCAGCTTTGTTGCGCTAACGGGCAGCGTTCCTAATACGGAACTGACATGATAATTAGGATGATTGTTAAAAATAATCATTGACTAAAATGACATTATATGTAATTTTTATTTATAGTAGCAAGAAAGTTTTTACAGTTCCTCTTCCTGATCTGGAGTAAATAATAAATGAACAGAATTCGGATGGAGATTTATAAACTGTGACAGGACAGTACTAAAACTAAACGGGGGTGATCCGGATAAATTTTAGGTAATTTTTCTAGTAGCTACAAAATTCAATGCTGTTGTAATGCGTTTAAAGTTTTTCCGTAATATGGCCGTAAAATCATCCGCTACCTGTTGGAATTCATGCCCGTATTGTTGGTTTTCCAACATAATTAACATGATGGTATACTGCTTTGGATTGAATGGAGCTTGAACATGCCAGCTCTACATGTCATTTTTAAGCTTGCCAAGGCTTCTTCGGCCCGATCCTCCCCGGCTTTGTAGGTAATATACCGCTTGATTTGCTCGTAATTCTCCATTAGCATCACATTCTGCTGACAGTCCACCCATACATTCACCACCTTACCCATTTTATACGAGATATGTTGGAAGAAAGTAGAAATGATTTATAAATTTTCTTTAATTGAGATTTTTCTGCTGCCCCATTTATCTAAGTTATTGTATCAACCAAATAAGTTAAGAAGACGAGGTTGGAGGGATGATGACGGATGAAAAAAACGGTTGCGATCTATGTGTTATGCGCTACCTTATTATCCGGCTTCTCATGGATGGGCGAAAAAAAGGCAGTGAAGGCAGACGAGATGAAGAACCAGGAGTTAATGCTCTTGAAGACGGATAAAAGCCAGAGCATTACCATTATGGTCAACGGCGATAAATTAAAACCGGAAGCCGCGCCGGTGATCGTTCATGGCGTAACGCTTGTTCCTTTGCGGGCGATCGCCGAATCCTTGAGAGCAAAAGTTACTTGGGATGAAACCGGTCGAACCGTTATCGTGCAAAAAGATAATGATGAAGTTAAGCATCGGATTGGCACCAATCAGGTCGAAGCGAATGGCGTATTGTTCGAATTGGAAGCGAACTCGATCATGACGGACGGCACGTCGCTGGTCCCATTAAGGGCCGTTGCGGAAGGGCTTCATGCCTCGGTTGCTTACAGTTCTATGGCAAACCGCATAGCTATCGATGTTCATACCGTGCGGAATAACGATGACGGTACTTATACCGATTACATCGCCGGCAGTATGGAGGAAGTTGATCGATATTTGCGCGACAAACATTTTTCGGGCTCCGTATTGATTGCCAAAAAAGGAAATGTGTTAATGAAAACCGGATATGGTCCTTCAAGCATTGAGGGCGAAGCCAATAATTCAAATACAGTATACCGCCTGGCTTCCATCAGCAAGATGTTTACCGCCACGACGATTATGCAGCTGGCGGAAGCGGGCAAGCTCCGTACTCAAGATACGCTCAGCCAGTATATACCCGATTTCAACCAGGGCGAAGATATTACCATACATATGCTTCTGTCCCATACGTCCGGAATAACGCGGGAATACCCCAGAGATACGAATCTTTCGCTGGAGCAGACGGTGGAAAAAATCAAGCAAGTACCTTTGGCATATGTACCCGGAGAAAAGTTCAGCTATAGTAATGCGGGTTATTTGCTTCTTGCCTATATTATCGAAAAGGTATCCGGTCAAAAATATTCAGATTATCTTCAAGAGCATATTTTCCGACCTCTGAACATGCTCCATTCCGGCGAAGCGACCCCTTCGTTCCCAAAGGAGAGGGGATTCGAAAAAAATTCGCGCGGAGAATACGCGATTTCCCCTTACTATGAATCGAACTCGGGAAACGGCAGCTTGTATTCTACAGTTGAGGATTTATACAAATGGGATCGCTCTTTATATACGTCACAAATCTTAAGCCAGCAGTCATTGGAAAAGATGTTTACCCCCGTAAGCAGCGGTTACGGGTACGGCTGGATAATAGCAAACCATAAAAGGAATAAAATCGTGCTCCATGACGGTGCCGGAAGAGGGTATTCAACGATCTTATTGCGGAAGCCCGCGGATGATCTTTGCATTATCCTTTTAAGCAATATCTCGAATATTAAAATGAATGAACTGGCAAAAGATGTTCTGAATCGCATTCCTTGATTCGATAAAGGTGTGGAATTTCGCGTCCAAGTTTGACATTTGATCGAAGAGATGGCAGCAAGTGAATGGGGCTGCAATTTCTCAACGAATGGGCAGTTTAGCGTGGGAAAATTGGTTATGGAAATTTTGAAGGCACCCACCTGTGAGCACTTTCTGTACAAGAGATCATACATTATTTTTCCTCCTTGGAATTCAAGGATGACCCTATCGCCTGATACTCACAGGAGTCATTAAACTAAAGGGAAACGATAGTTCAGCGATCCAGGAGCAGTTTGCCGCAGCGGCAGCTGCTCCTTCTGTCGTTAAGCTAAAGGGTAGGATAGTTATAATTGTTTGTTCCCATCCTTTCACATTAAAATCTGGTAGTGTTTACTATGTACTCGATTCTGAAAATCTTCAATGGCTTAATCAACCTACACCGCGAGGCTGCCACTTAAATGATCGGTGGCCTTGCTGCTTTAAAGGGAGATAGAACGACTTAAAAAAAGGGAGAATTGGAGTATGGATGAAGTATTAACTTTATTAAAATTAGAATATGGATTAGTTTCGAATTCCATCTTTCCCGTTAAAGGAGGCTTTTCCGCGAAGGCAGCTTATCATGTTGAAGGAGTAGACGGAACTGAATACTTCCTAAAGGTATATGACAAATCCTTACCCACAACGCGCCCGTTTGTCGAACGTATCGATTTATATATGCCGGTGCTGGACTGGCTGTCGGCATCATCGACCCTACGCGGGCGCGTACTAACACCGGTTCAGGCGCGTGGCGGGGCGTATAAAGCCGAGACTGACGGCGATGTGTACGTGCTGTTTATTTATATCCGCGGGGAGACGCCGGGTGTACAGGGCATGACGCGCGCGCAAACGTTGGAACTGGCCGAGATACTGGCTCTTTTGCACGACGCAGGCGAAGCTGTTCCTCTTGAGATACCCGGGCTTGCCGAGGACATCTCGCTACTCTTCTGCGATCAACTTACACGATATTTAAATAGGTCAGACACGGAACATGGTGCACTTTTTGAACTTATTTCCCCGCACATCGGGCTGCTCCACGCGGCGATTCGCGAAACCTTGCGCCTGCGCGACACGGTTCGGATGGGATATTCTCCGCTCGTACTATGTCATGGGGACGCACACGGTAACAATGTGATACAGGGCGAGCGCCTTGTGCTGGCAGATTGGGAAGATCTGCGCCTAGCACCCGTCGAGGCCGACCTTTTCATCTATGCATGGCATCCGCACGGCAGCATGTTACTGGAAGCGTACGCAGCCTCCCGGCGCGGTTATCGTATCAACCATGAACTTCTTTATTTCTACGTCTTACGCAGACGAATCGAGGACGTCTGGTTCAATATACAACGCCTGATTGAGGAGACCTTGGACGAAGCTGGGACGGCAAAGCTGCTTGACTATACAAGACGGGGGATTGAGGAGATACAAGCGCTATATCGTGATAAACGATGATAAACGGGGAGAAACAAGTCGGCGATATTGATGTATGGTAAAATTAGGGAAGGATACGAGAGTTCAACTACCCCATTACGAAAATGTCCCTGGTTCGATCGGCAACATTTTTTTGCTAAAGCTCAGAAATTCGTAAGATTTTTATTGGAAAATGGAGGTCGAAAATATGAAAATAGCCGCACTTTACGATATCCATGGAAATTTGCCGGCGCTTAATGCGGTGATTTCCGAACTCGATGAAGTAAAACCTGACTTAATCATCATCGGTGGAGATATTGTAGCTGGTCCAATGCCGGTTCAAACGTTAGAGCGTCTCTTCCAACTGAAATATCCAATCAAGTTCATACGCGGAAATAATGATAGGGAAGTGGTCATGGCTTATGACGGAAAGCCTCTTCGCTCGGATATGTCAGAAAAAGGCCGGGAGAAGTTAGAATGGGTGGCAAAACAATTGGACCGATCTCATCGCAATTTTCTCGCTCATCTACCTGAGCATCTAATCTACTCGGTCGGCGATTCAGAAAGCGATATTCTTTTTTGCCATGCTACACCGACAAACGACGAACAGATATTTACACCAATTACACCAAAGGAACAATTGGAGAAAGTTTTTCATGGAATTGCTCAAAAGTATGTAGTCTGCGGACATACGCATATACAGTTTGATTTGCAGATAGAAGGGACTCGGATTATTAATGCAGGAAGTGTTGGCATGCCGTTCGCTGAGCGATCAGGTGCTTATTGGCTTCTAATAACTCCAAGCGGGTTCGAGTATAAATGTACGTTATATGACCTGGAAAATGCCGCCAATGAGATCAGAGAAAGTCAAGATCCGCAAGCAAATGATTTTGCTGAAAAAAATGTATTGACCGTTCCCACTCCGGTTCAAGCTATGGAAATGTTCGAGCGTCTGAGAACTAAATAAGGTATGGTGCGGCTATGCCTTAAAGTGGCTGCAATAAGTTAACTGATCCATATCGCAAGAGAAAGCTGTAAACAAACGGTTAAGCTGGATTATTGTTGATCCATTACTCCGGTCGTCTGTTGGGATGAAATTTGTTTTTGGGCTTTGGCGACTTGGTTAGTCAGGTGATTAATTTCACTATTTCCGTCGACTTTTTTTGTTACATCTTGCTGAGATTTATTAGCCTCTAATGTACTTTCCAGCTTACGCATATACATCACTCTCCCTGACTTTCTCATCATTTTATATCATGGACTAAACGAGAGAAATTATCCGCAGCCTTAAGAGCTTCATTATTTTCGCAGTAAGCCCGGCGCATAATTCACTTTATAGTGATAAATAATTGTTCAGAGTACATTTTTGTATCTGACAAGGAGGTTTTCTCATGAGTAACAAAATCGAAGCGATTCGGGCCGATCAGCAAAATTTTCTGGACGAAACGGAAGACGAGGTTAAAGAAGTCGCTCAAAGCACCCAAGGCGGCGAAGCTGTAGAAGCAATAACGGCCCACATCAATAAATATGATGTAGCTGAGGAAAACGAAAAGAGTTAAAAGTCCCGTACGCTTATTGTAGATACGTGGCCTATCCATTTGTTTGTTTCGCTCGCGTTTACTTTAATTCCGTTCTGACCGTCAGGAATGCTCACCAGTAAATACTGGCTGAACTCATAATACGACGGAGTACGATAGCAGAGGAGCTTACATCAATGGAGCTCCTCTATTTTTATTACGGATTAACGCAAAACGTTAGTAAAATAGGGGTCTCCGGCTGCCACGCAGTCTGAAGATCCCTAACGTTATAAGTCGTGCTTTCTAAGTGTTAAATAACTATACAACGGAGAACTATAGTTTAATGCTCTTTGGCGCCATACAGCAGGCAGTCATTGAGCATTTCTTTGTATTAGAGAGACCCTTTCGGTTAAACCCGTAAATCAGGTTCCATCTCTCCGAGTCTCGCGGTCTTTTCCGGAACTGTCTGGGATTATCGCCGGTTTTGGTTTGGGGAATTTAAATGGCAAAAGGACCATATAAAATTATAAAGGAGGGGAGTCATAGAATGCAGGTACCGAACAAATATTTTCGTGCGAGTATGGTGTATATGATGACCAATATGGAAGTAATGAATGAAGTCATTGCCTTTAACCGGGACATAAATGGAATTCTCACCTATAGTGGTTCTTACCCAACATATGGAAGAGGCGCTGGTCCATGGAAAGTCTCACTTGCAACACCAAACAGTGGCGTTGATCCCCTTACGTCACAAGGCTCACTATCTTTGTCCAGTGATGGCCGTTTTCTATTTGCAGTTAATGCAGGCAGCAATAGTATCAGTAGCTTCATCTTATCTGACAGCGGGAAACTTATTCTTGTGGATGTGCAGCCATCGGGAGGTGCTCAGCCTAATAGCTTGGGTGTATTTGGTAATCTTTTGTATGTTTCAAATGTGGGTAATGCCGCCAATAAATTTACATCCAATATTTCGGGTTTTCGCATAGAGGATAACGGGCGTCTTACTCCTATACCCGGATCCATCCATTCTCTAAGTACCATTAATGCTCAGCCTGCGCAAGTTCTATTTACTCCAGATGGCAGTAAAATTGTAGTACCTGAGCTTACTACAAACCATCTCAGTGTATTCCATGTTAATAAAAATGGCTCCGTTACCGGACCAATCATTAACGAATCTAATGGTATGATGCCGTTCGGCTCTTGTTTCCTATCCTCAGGGATCCTTTTAGTTACGGAGTTTGGTCCTAGCGCACTGTCATCGTATGCAATGAGTGACAACGGGACACTTCGTATTATCAGCGGGTCTGTACCGACCGCACAGAAGACAACTTGCTGGGTTGTAACTACGAAGAACGAACTTTTTGCTTATACCACCAATACCTTCAGTGGCACAATATCCATCTTCCGTATAGATAGCAACGGAGCACTGACGGTTATCGGGCATATTACCAGTACACCAGCAGGGAGACCTACTGGCCTGCCAATAGATGTTGGAGTGAGTAAAGATGGACGTAATTTTTACACCCTTAACGGGAATCAGGGCACAGTCTCAGTATTTAATATTAAGGATGATGGTAGTCTTGTCTTATTACAAGTAGCTGCATGGACCAACGTTCCATATTTTGGATCACAAGGTTTAGTTGTTCTGTGATTCTAGTTTGTCCATGAATATGTAAAAACAAGATTCTCCACTTTAGATGGAGTGCCTGTTGTTGCAGTAACGGAGAACGATAGTTGAATAGTACATTGAAAAGCAGGCACGCAGCGGTCTGCTTGTTTTATTGAGCCAACGCCAAGCGATGTTTAAAACATAAAATTGTCTTCAGTTAATATACATAGAAATTGCATGCATTAATTAGGGGGAGCGATGTGTATTGTATATCAGCAAAAAAACGTTTGTAATTTTGTTTAGCGTCATTGTTCTGATTTTCTCATGCATTACCGTGTATGCGGCTGCAAAGCCCGATTTTAGCGGTCAAACTATCTATGCGTGCGCTAAAGACAGCGGCCAGATCACATTGACAGATGGAAGCACATCATGCGGAAACAATGAACAGAAAATTTCATGGAACGTTGTGGGGCCGCAGGGACCGATTGGACTAATGGGTCCGCAAGGGCCAGCGGGCAAAGACGGTGTTAACGGCAAAGACGGAGCCGATGGCGCTGTCGGGCCTCCAGGGCCACCAGGGGCTGTGGGGCCTGCAGTTTACGGAACTGCTGTTAATAACTACGATGTATATATGAGAATAGGCGGCGTTAAAGGAGAGTCGAAAGATGCAAATTATGAAGATTGGATTGTACTCTCTGGCGTTCAGATTGATGCTTCTCAAACGGTAACGATACAAAGCGGCGGCGGAGGCGGCGCTGGGAAAGCCGAATTCAATGAGTTTGTGGTCAAGAAACTATTCGACGCCTCTTCAATCCCTCTATTTATGGATATGCTAAAAGGAACACACTTGGCAGATGGCGAGATTGTGTTCGTATCTCGTGGTCCATCCCCCGCGCCCATTTTGAGAATTAAGTTAACCGATGTGTTGATCACCCATTATAACTTTGACAATACGAATGAAGCCATTAGTTTGAATTTTACAAAGATAGATTTGACTTACTCAGGTATAACGCCTCCGATTCAAGGCATTTTTGATATGAAATTGAATAAATAACTCTAATAAAAGAATAATCCCTTGCCTGTTGATCAGGTTCAGGGATTTTTTTATTTTTGACAATTCCAGTGAGTTCTCTGATGATCCCGAAATAAACAAAATTGAAATAATTGATAAGAATAATCAAGTTATTGAGGCTAATATTATTCAGACTAATTGGAATAGAGTATATTTCGGATTAATTGAAATGAATGAATTGAGAATTAATGTTTATGACAAGAACAATAAAATCCTGTTGGAAGTACCGTACAAGAGCAAGAATTAGATTGTTACTCAAGGCTATCAGGTTACTTCTGAGAAAACCGTATTCATGCTACAGGGCTAACGCCCACTGGTCCACTCAGGCATTCCGTGTTGAACTTCGTCACGCCTGTCCAGAGGGTGGAGGCCGGTAATCCTAACGGTACGGGTCTGGGCCTTTTTTGTTCAATGCAATCCGGTACTCCGTGCAATCTTGAAATCCTGCGAATAAGCCAGTTTTCATGCCGATTGAGAAGCGATTAAGCTGCTTGTTTCATAGGAAGAGCTCGATCTGGATCGTAAGCTTCGCCGCGCTTCGTGTTGTCGTTTAAATGCTTCATCGTTCATGATGAGGGCCATGGTTGCCATGAACAAGGCATGACGAAGTCTCGGTCGGCCCCGTTTGCTGATGAACATCTGACCTTTCCACTTGCCTGAGCTAGCTTCCGCTAGGTTGAGGCCGGCATGGTGTCGCAGCAATGCATGGCCATGTGCGTAGCCGCTAAGGTCTCCAGCCTCACCCAGAATGCCGGCGACAGCCAGGGTACTCATGCCCTTCATCGCCAGTATCGGCTTAGCTAGCGGAATCCGGGCCAGTGCAGCGGCCACTTCATCCTCGATTACCTGCAACTGCTCCATAGCCAGATCATATTCAGCCAGTAGCTGTTGCAGATGAAGCTTGTACGCTTTCTCGGCATGCTTGCGAATGGGTGAACGAAGTATTTTTAAGCGAGAAAGTGGAGACCACTCGAACGATTGTTGTGCGAGAACGATGAAATCGCCGGGCATATGCGCTCAGCGTCTTTGGATTTATATTATAACGTTGATGCTCTTCGTTATGCCTGGCCTTCCGACGCAGTATTGTTCATGAAGTTGATCGCCCACATATGGCCGTCCAAGTCCTCGAAGGCCCATGATAAATGAACCCATAATCCTGCCTATTTACTCTATTGAGGCTGTCCGCTTCATTGCATATAATGAAGGTACCACCCTTCGGGGAGATCGTTAAGGGAGGCCGCGATGAACGAGACCGCATTTGACGAACCATTATTTGCAAGCTTGAAGCCGGGCTTAACCTCGTTCTGTTACCGAATGCTAGGCTCCATGGACGATGCGGACGATGCCGTTCAGGAGACGAGTATTCGGGTCTGGCAGAGCTGGAGCACGTTCAGACAGGATTCCTCGTTCAAAACTTGGGTCTATCGGATTGCCTCCAACCTGTGCTTGGACAAGCTGAGACAATCCAAACGCCGCGCGCTTCCCGTTGACCTGTTCGACCCTGCCGTCGCCATCGTCGAGCCGCGCGACACGCTGCCGGACTCTGCCTGGATCTGGCCGTCTCCCGACTTTGGGGGCAATCCGGAGGATCGGCTCGTCCGCAGAGATACCCTTCAACTGTGCTTCATCGCTCTCCTGCAGACCTTGCCTCCGCGGCAGCGCGCGGTACTCATTTTGAAGGATGTATTTGAATGGTCCTCCAAGCAGATCGCGGAAACGTTGGCGATGTCGCCGGCAGCGGTGAACAGCGCCTTGCAAAGAGCCCGAGAGACGATGGACCGGGCGCAGCTTCGCTCGGATGAGCTCAGCAGCATGGACGTTCAACCGGAGCAGCAGCTGCTGTCCCGGTATGTGGAGGCCTTCGAGCAATTCGATATTGCTGCGCTCGTCGCGTTGTTCCACGAGGAAGGCTGCATGTCGATGCCGCCCTTCGAGATGTGGATCCGCGGCAAGGAAGATTTGTCCGCCTTCTATTCGCTTACTCGCTGGCATTGCGAAGGTTCGCGATTAGTGCCCATTACGGTGAATGGCGGTTATCCGGCGTTGGCCCAGTATATGCCGGGCAAAGAGGGCTCTGGCCTGGTACCCTGGGGCATCCACGTCATCGAAACCAAAGAAAATCAAATCCTGCACGTTCAAAACTTCATTCATACGCCATTATTTTCGCGATTTGGGCTGCCTGAGCGAATTGACCAATGAATTTCGTCATTGGCTTACGTCTATATCATTGAGAATAACCAAACGACGAATATCATGAGAGAGGTGTCTATTTAAAATGGAAACGAGTCAACCGACGAAAGTAACCGTGCAAGCCGTCATTCAAGCCCCTGTCGAGAAGGTATGGCGCTATTGGACCGAGCCGGATCACATCACGAAGTGGAATCAAGCGTCCGAGGACTGGCATGCGCCGAGAGCCGAAAACGATCTGCGGGTCGGCGGCAAGTTTCTGACACGGATGGAAGCGAAGGATGGCAGCATGGGCTTTGATTTTGGCGGCGTCTACGATGTTGTGAATCGGCATGAGGCGATCGGCTACACCATGGAAGACGGAAGAAGAGTGGATATTGCTTTCGTCGATCAAGGGAATGAGACGAAGGTCATTGAAACGTTCGACGCGGAAAGCTCCAATCCCGTCGAGTTCCAGCAAGCAGGCTGGCAAGCGATCATGGACAATTTCAAAGCCTATACCGAACAAAACTAATCATCGCGAAGAAGACGCCGGGGAAGATGCCCGGCGTCTTTCTTTTTGAACCCTAGTACGAGCGTGCTCTCCGTTAGCCTTAACCTTGTGCCGCATCCATGTTCATGTAGTTAATGGCCCACAGATGGCCGTCCAAGTCCACGAAGCCCCAATGATACATGAACCCATGATCTTCAGGTTCAGCGTGCAATTTCCCGCCCAAGGAGACCGCGGTATTCACGATTTCATCGACCTTTTCCCGGCTCTCGAAGGCCAATGCGATCGTCATCTGCGCATACTTGCTCGTATCGACGGATTCCTTCTCCGTGAGCGTATTAAAGAATGCTTGATTGATCAGCATGACCTGCAGGTTGTCGCCGATCACGATGGCTACCGAATTCTCGTTCTCGGGGAATTGCGGGTTGAGCTCGAATCCGAGTCCGGTGAAGAACGCTTTCGATTGTTCTACGTTTTTTACAGGCAGGTTGAAGCTCGTGAATGCGGACGTTAATGCCATTTTCAAAACACCTCTTCGTCAAATTAGTTTGTGTTCATTTATGCCTTCGTTTATATAGACGACAGCCGATCCGAGAATTCATCGGTCTCATGGATTCGGAAGCGTAAATTTTGAAAAATAACTTGGTATTGAGTTCGGATACCCGCATTCCCGTAAGGTTGCTTATTCTTATTGTGCAGGGATAAAGATTGAACCTCTCTAAAAAGGAATTCGTCTGAAAATCCTGCAGGCTGTTCAGCTAACGGAAAACGATAGTTTAACAACAATGCATGCTGCCGCAAAATTAGTGGCAGCATGCATTGTTGATTTCGGAAATTCTAAGAAACTCTACATGTTCTTATGTATGCTTTAATTAGAACGTTTATTTGAAAAATTGGAAATCATATAGCTTTAAACGGCATGCTAGCATTTGTTATTTTTGATCTTAAGAACTACACTACATTGTAGACTGGGAAAATAAAGTATTAGACTGGCGAGGAGCGTTAAACTACCTGGCCGAAGGGTGAAGAATTTGCTTGAACATGTACTAGGAAGAGGAGCTGCCGCGGCAGCTCCTTTGTCACTTTTATGGACTTTGTACATCAGCCCGTAGTGTTGTGTTCAGATGTCCTTCATTGCTAACGTTCCATCACGGTTTTAATATCCGTCCTTTTGTAGTTTATCCGAGTCCTCCAGATTTTTGAAGAAATTGATTTTATCATCGATTTTCTCCAGTGTCTCTTCAAGCTCCTTCATTTGATCGACAACTTTACTGCGATAACTTTCCATGAATTCTCGTCGAGCTGTTATTGTGGAGACTTCACTATTGTGCAAGGCAATAAACTCCTGCATCTCCCGGATGGGCATCCCCATCGCTCGAAAGTAACGTAAAACTTGGAACCATACGATATCGGACTCTGAATACTCGCGATATCCATTTTCGTCCCGTACTATACCGTCAATTAAACCTATTTGCTCATAATATCGCAATGTGTGGATGCTTAATCCGGTCTTTTCAGAAACTTGTTTGCTCGAAAAATTATTCTCCATTTTTCTATTATAACATTGATTCGAATTGTATTGCTATCGAGTGTACTCTATACTTTATCATTTCACTTGAAAGTAATGTTTTTCATTTGAGGAGGAATTCAATATGCGTATTTTTGTCACGGGAGCAACCGGATTCATCGGATCCGCTGTTGTTCGCGAGCTCCTCGCTGCAGGGCATCAAGTCGTCGGGCTTGCCCGCTCGGACGAGGCTGCCGCAGCATTGAAAGCCGCTGGAGCAGACATACATCGAGGTGCCCTAGATGTCCTTGACAGCCTGCACGACGGTGCCACCGCTGCGGACAGCGTTATCCATCTTGCATTCATTCACGACTTCTCGGACTATGCAGCCGCCGCGGAAACCGATAGGCAGGCTATCGAGGCGATCGGAGCAGCGCTCCAGGGCACAGACAAACCATTCGTTGTCACCTCAGGAACGCTCATGCTCACGCCGGGACGTGTCGGGACGGAAGAAGACACGCCGCTCCCGACAACACCACGGCACTCCGAGAAAGCGGCGATCGCGCTGGTTGAGCGCGGAGTGCGATCATCGGTCATCCGTCTCGCACCGTCGGTACACGGTCCGGGTGATCATGGCTTCGTCAAGACACTTATTGACATCGCGCGCACCAAAGGGGTCTCTGCCTACATCGGCGACGGGTCAAACCGTTGGCCGGCTGTGCATCGTCTCGATGCGGCGCGCCTGTTCCGGTTGGCGGTAGAAGCCGCGCCGGCGGGCTCACGGTTGCACGGGGTCACCGATGAGGGTGTGCCCTTCCGCGATATCGCCAGCGTCATCGGTCGCCACCTGAACCTGCCGGTGATCAGCATTTCTCACGAAGAAGCAGACGCTCACTTCGGCTGGCTTTCCTTCGCCGTGTCAGCCGACAACCCGACGTCAAGCGCATTGACCCAGGAACGCTTGGGATGGCGGCCAATGCACCCTGCGCTGATTCCGGACCTCGAAAAGGGTCACTACTTTAACAGCTGAACGCCCATCCAATAAGGAGGTTTAAAACATGTCATTGCAAAATCATCGTGCCGTCATCGTAGGCGGTACTTCGGGTATTGGCCTGGCGGTCGCGAAATCACTCCTTACTCAAGGTGCTCAGGTCATCGTCGCCAGCCGGTCACAAAACAAAGTAGATGAAGCGAAGAAGAAGCTTGGTCAGAAGGCACAAGGGCACGTACTTGATTTCCGGGATGAAAGCCAGACGAAACAATTCTTTAAGAATTTTGGACCCTTCGAGCACCTCGTCGTTACGGCTGCCGGAGATTCGGCCATGACATCCTTTGATGCTTTGCCCATCGATACTGCAAGGGCAGCCTTTGATAGCAAGTTCTGGGGACAATACTTGACTGTGAAAGCCGCATTGCCTTTCATCAAGAAGTCCGGGTCAATCACGTTGACCTCCGGTGCATTTAGCATACGCCCGGCACAAGGCACCTCGACGGTGGCTGCGATCAACTCAGCAATTGAAGGGCTTGTTCGTGGCTTGGCGGTGGATTTGGCGCCGATTCGAATCAACGCAGTATCGCCGGGTGTAGTGGATACACCCATATTTAGTGGGATGGACGAGGAAAGTCGCGAAGCGATGTTTCAAGCGATTGCTCAGTCAATGTTGCTGAAGCATATTGCAAAGCCTGAGGAAATTGCCGAGGCATATGTGTACTTGGCAAATAATACATTTACGACTGGAACTGTCATTCATATCGAGGGTGGCGCGATCCTTTCGTAATCCTATTCGTCAATCGATCCTTGAACAGGGTGAATTGATATTGGGCACAGTTAAGAAATAATTGTATTAATCGCTCAAGTTGAATCTTTTGTGCTGGAACATTGAGATTTTTATTCCACTTACGGATGCGATACTTCAAAAATACAGCGACAGTCTAGGACTTTATTTTCTCGTCCAAGTCTGTCGCTGTTACGATTTCTGGGGTCAGTCTAATCCTATTTTCCAACAAGCTGACGCTTTTTCTTTTCTCAAAGCCCGTAATATCAAGCTTTCCAGTCTAATACTTTATTTTCTCGATACACCTGTAAGCTCATACACTATAAAAAGACCCGCATTGTTGCTTACGGGTCTTTCGTTTTTATAGACTTTGGAAATTAGATACACCAAGAAGTTAAAACAATAACTAAAAGAATGTACAGGACAAGAATTACACCAGTGCTGGTAAAGCCTCTTACGCAACTCATGGATCCGCCTCCCCCCCAATTTAAGCTTATGTATTTTATGAATACTAGCCCTGTCGAGATTGGGCAATACAAAAAAATGGGCTTGCCGAAGGGGAAATAAGCAGACCGTATTAGCTAAACTAGCATAAGATAAAGTGGGAGTCCGCCAACCTCCATGTTAGTGACATACCCCGAAAAATAGACGGCTGTACTAATAGCCGTCTATTTTCCCATGCACCTTTAGAGGCTACCGCTATCCAGGAGAACATTCCCGGCCTGAGAGTCATTTTACATCTTCACAAATTAACTGAGTTTGTACATATGTCCTGCTCGGCGTTGAACTACCCCGAAAATTTCACATAGCATAGATCTAAAATTGGCAATACGAAACTAAGCCCAGCTTTAGTGTTTTTTTAAAAACTGTGCTTCATAGAATTTATGTGAAATCAAGATGGTTACGA
>NZ_CAJVCE010000043.1 GCF_910594985.1 Paenibacillus allorhizosphaerae | reverse complement strand
GTTTCGACAAAACAATCTGCCCCTTTCGCTTACCTGACGTGCTTTCGGCCAGATTAAGGCCGGCTTTTCGCAGCAACTGTCGTCCATGTGCGTATTGTCTAAGATCACCGGCACCGGCCAAGATGGCTGCCACAAAGATAGGACCTAGCCCCTTCAATGATCGGAGCTGACCGGCAATAGGGATCTCACTAAGTAAAGCGAGGATCCGCTGTTGCATTTCCTCCAGCATAACCAAGATACGTTCATACTCTTCAATGAGCCTCTTTAAATCATGCTTTGCTTCGTCTAGAGCCGTAGTATCTCCCACGCTCTTTTTAGCCAGAGCAATAAGCTCAGCAGCTTTCTGTATCCCCGTAGAGCCACCTGCTCTTTCCATATGCTTCTTCCACGTCGTAATCAAATCCGCCACGGAAAACGATGCGAGATCTTGTGGCGATGGCAGCTCTTTCAAAGTCGCCATTGAACGTTTACAAGTCCAATCCTTAAACACCGATGTATACTCCGGAAAGCGAATATCCAACCAACGGATAATCCGATTCTGCAATCGGACACTATAGGCTACCCAAAACTCTCTGTCGCTCATCACGGTGCGTAACTTTTGGAAAACAAGACTTTGTTGTGTGTATTCATAGTAGAAGCCGCGACTTACTACATCTGCAATGACAAGTGCATCCTTGGGATCGCTTTTAGAAGGAGAATTATCCCGATTTTCCTTGTTTCTTTTGGTCGTCACAGGATTCACCAGAACGACGTTAATTTCTTTGATGACAAGCCAGTTCGCTAAGTTCCACCAATAATGGCCTGTTGGCTCCATGCCAATAATAACGCTACTTAATCGGTTCTTTTGCTGGAGTCCTTCTATCCATCGCTGCAGCTTTTCATATCCCTCTATGCTGTTACTAAACGAGAGATGACGCGTTGTAAGTACGATTCCACGATAGTTCGTTGCTTGTGCGACATGAGTCTCTTTGGCCATATCGATACCTACAACAAGGTGTGAGGTACTGATTCGTTCAATACGTTGATTTTGCTTCTGCGATTGATTAAACTTCATAATAAGAGCGCCTCCTTGATGGTGTTGGGTTTTGAACCCGCGGACAAACCCATCATACCGGGGCGCTCCTTTTTTGGCAAAGGCGATTTCTTAGCCTTAACAGGAATGTTTAGCTTAATGACAGTTCGTTAGTCTACACTAAAAAAAATAGTCCCGAAGCACTTCGAGAAAACGTTCCGCTCCGCGTAATGTTGGATCATCTTGACAGGTGATGCCGTTTATGAGATATTACTCACGAGTAATGTTACTTATAAGTATCTTTTAATCAGCAATACTATGTGCTCATTACAGTACTTTAAGAAGGGGATACCGACTTGGCGCGCGAAAAAGGATTGAAGGGCATGGAGAGCCGCGAACGATTGCTGGCCGCCGCGGCGGAAGAGTTCGCAAACCGGGGATTTCACGAGACTAAAGTCAGTACTATCGTTAAAAGGGCCGGTTTGACCCAACCCGCATTTTATCTCTATTTCCCCAGCAAAGAAGCTGTCTTTGACGAATTGGTGAATGCGTTTCGCACCCGACTGCATGCGCTGATCGGTTCGAGCCGATTCGAAGCTCAAGTAGAAGCGCAGGATGTTCCCAAGCGTGTACGGATGGCGGTCGAGACGTTTTTCCGTTTTCTGGAGGCGACCCCGCATTTAACCCGCATCGGGCTTTTTCTCGCCCCGAAGGCCGAAGAAATCAAGAAAGAATTAATTGCATTGATAGCTTTCAATTTGTCGGCCGAACAACAAGCGGGCTATTTTCGTTCGGATCTGTCGATGAAAACCGTTGCGGAATGTTTGGTCGGAATCGTGGAACGTCTTACGCTTTCCCAGCTGCTGCCGGGAATCAAGAGCCCCGAGAGTCTGGCATCGCAAGTGGTCGATCTCTTGTTATACGGCATGCTTTCAATGAAACACACTAGTGCATAATCCGTTAAAAAGGAGTGTTGGGTGCAAATGATCGCCACAATCATGCAAGCGATTTTGGCCGTATTTATTCTAGCAGGCGGCGTCATTAAATTGGTACGCGTTCCGTTTCAGGTTGAGCATTGGCAGCATTACCACTATCCGATGTGGTTCATGTCCGTAACCGGATTTCTGGAACTCATCGGGGGCATAGCCATGCTTGCCGGGATCAAAAATCGATACATAGCTATCGGAGCAGGCGTCATGATTGCCATTCTTATGCTTGGGGCCATTCACGCGCATATTTTTCGGGCAAATCAACCCGTTCAGACGATTATACCGGCATTGGTCTGCCTCGTTTTGGCTATAATCGTAATCATCCGAAACCTGAAAGAGTTCTTTTGATAGGTCTACAGTTTGGTGGTAAAATTCGGTTTTTAGGAGGCTGGCTGAATGGTTTGAGAACGAGTGTAATCATCCTTCGTTAGTATTTTCCCTTTTTCATCCATGAATTTCGTATCATCTTTGAACTGCACGAAACAGTTATATCCGATAGAATTAACTTTTCCTTTTACTCCTTTATTTACCTCGTCGGAACAATCGACAACTACACCGTTCGGCAAAGCTTCACTTATTTGACCCTCTATGAATTTCGAATAAGTGTCATTGTTATTACAGCCAATTATAACGAGCGTTAATAAGAAATAGGACAACGCAGCCCGATTCATAAAACTTGTTCGTATCATGCATACACCCCGTTTCTTTACATATTAGACATTTCTATATCGTTACGTTATTCTTCCTAATAATTCCACAAAAGTATTCCGATGACACCACACTCTACTGCCCGTTAACGTAACAAAGCTGCCGATCGTGCCGGCAGCTTCTTCATTCTACTATCGTTTCCGTTACTTCAATGAAAAAGCAGACCGCAACTCACTATTAGAGGAGTTAAAAATTTATTAGGGGTTTTTCCAATTCCTCCATTCTGAGGGTGCACTTCAATCCGGACGGGGGTTGCCTTTCTTAATTAATATTTCTTTTATAGCCAAATGCCATCAAGTTCAGGATGTTTGGTGGGTCGCTTGGCCGCTCATCCGTTGGCAAAATTTTCAACTGTCCTGTCTCCACCCACTTCCGCTGAAAACGTTGCAGCTTGCGGCTCACGCCTTCACGAGTGGTGCCGATCTCGAGGCAAGCTCATATCATAGCTACTGCTGCTCCGAAGTGGAACTCAGCTTGTTCAAGACCAAGAAATGCGCTCTTGCTGACCCATACTAGAAATCTTTATTTTTAAAGATCTGGTACTTCCCCCCTCAAGGTAATCCTTCACCGCTCGTAGCTCGAGCTCAATGCTGTAACTTTCGAGATGAGTACGTCGCTCCAATGCAGCTTCCAGAAAACCAATGTCCCCATTCGATACTTCTTTGACAATGTCGAGTTTGATCCCCATGCCCAAAGGGATTTTAAAACCGCGTACGGCAACAGCGCAAAAACTGCAACATAGCCCCATCCTTTAGTCAAATAAGTTTTATCAGCTATTTCTGACCTCATATGTTCCTCATGTTTTGAGCTCAAAAGACATTCTCCCTTCTCATTTAGCAAATGAAGCCTATTAGTTTTAAAAACACCTAAGATTACAAAGTTTCAAGAGTCTTCAAATTAGTTTCACTCTTTATCTTCTTAATCAATATTACAGCCTTTTTAGTCCTTTTTTCCTTTAAGATAATCACATACTGGTTGGGAGATATATTTGCATCTTTTTATAAGTATCGTTCTCCGTTAGCGCAATGAGGGAACCACTTGTACAAGCCCGCCAGCGGGCATTTATATGCTGTTGCAGAATATCCGAGGGGTAGGCACGGCGATCATATCGGATTCTCAGGACTCGCCGCGCAGGGCTCGCCGGCGGTCATGCAGCACTAGCAGGATGATCATCCCCATCATCACTCCCAAGACAATGCCGGCCTCTGTGGTCAAGACTCGTGCAAGCGGGTACTCCGGGGAGTACTGCGAATCGGGGTGAATGGCGGAAAAGAGATTATAGGAAAACAGCATTCCCGACGAGATCCAGGCCGCCGCCATGGAGGGTAGGAACCTCCGCGACCTGCGGCGGGAGGTCAGCACCAGTAGACCCCATGCCCCCGCGAAGGCCCACACGCCGGTACTCAACGTTAGCAGGTGCCACCACACATCGCGGTCATCCAGCATATCCGGGACAATGCCGAGGGTGCCGCCCACCGCCCAGAACACCTTGATGACGCCGAGTAGAATACAGCAGACTGCGACGAGCCTGGCCAGGGTGATTTGCAACTGTCGGGTGTGTCCCGGCAGCTCCGCGTAGTCGGTCGGACCGCCCAGTGCCTCGGGCCACCGCGACTTGGCGTACCCTACCAAGGCGAGCGGCAGGAAAATGCCGACCCCGACCAGCGAGACCATGACGAAGATCTGCTCGTATGCCCAGAAGTCGGTGGCGCCTGCCTCCTTGTCCCGGGTCATGGCAGCCGGGCCGAGTACCGGTGCCAGCAACAGCATGGGGACGAGCAGACCGGTGCCAAACCACACGGGCAAAGCCACCAGCCAGGCGGGCAGCCGCTCACCCCACGGCCTACTGAACGCCATCGCTAGAAGGATACCGACCGCGGCGACAACCACGGTTGCTGCGTTGATCGCGCGCCAACTGTTGTCGCCCATTTGCTCGGTCGGAATGAAGAGACCGAAAGTCCAGGCAATTTTGATCAGCAGATACGGCGTCACCGCTACGGCGGCGCCATAACCGCAGATTCTACGCATCTTCATCAATCGTGAGGCCGACCGCTCAATTGGCGTTCGGTTATCTTTATTTCGTTCTAATCTCGGCATTTATTTTCCTCATTTCCTCAAATCTCATTTAGGCTGGGAGCATATTAAAACTTTCTAAACGTTATGAAATCGGGCATTCGTTAGAAACATAAGCTTAACGTTGTAATCCTCAATTACCCGAACGATCCACCGTCTCCATTGACAAAATTTCATCATCTTGATGTTACATCAGAACAATAGGTTTGTAACGCGTCTGTAGGTCTGTTTAAACCCGCATCCAGAGAACTGTTTACGTGCAGGAATGAATATGACAGATACGAAGTTAGCGATAAATTTCATCCATCATTGTTGCGTTATTCTGCCCGTTAGCGTGGAAAAGGCCGCCGATCGTCCACGGCGGCCTCTTGGCGTAGTTATTGAGCTATCGTTCCCGTTAGCCATCCATGCATCCTGCGCTGCACCACAGAGAATGAAAGTTAATCCGTTCTTTCGTGGTAGCTTAATGAAGCATAGTCAGCCTAATACTTTATTTTCTCAGTCTACAATTTTATTTTCCTAGTCTAACACTTTATTTTCAGTCTAAATCTTTATTATTCTCAACAGCTGGAATCTCCACGATCCGTCCTACCCAGTCGCGAAAGCACTCCGTCACTCTCCTGGCGGAGCAAATCGGCTTCGGATAAACGATCTGAGCAAGGACCTCAGTTAATTTGTTTGCCCCAAGTTTGTTTGTCGCTCCTTTTTGTATCATTCTGTCATTCTGTCTAAGCCAACTTTTCATGATTGCTTCCTCTATTCCTTTTACCGAGCCCTCAAACCTATGCTACAATGGAATTATATCAACCCCACAAAGTTGAGCCACACTTTGGATCCAATTGCGGGGTGCGGGAGGAACGCGGATGAACAATTTAGTCGCATTCACGTTGCAAATGATGGATGGAGATTTACAAAAGATAAGCGCATCACTTCAAGGTTTGTCGGATGAGCTTGTTTGGAGGCGCTTCCGCGAATCTACCAACAGTGTCGGTAACTTATGCTTGCATTTGGCGGGGGCGGAATACCAGCGCGTCTCGAGCGCGATCGGCGGCAAAGAGTTGGTCCGCGAGCGGACGCTGGAATTCACAACCGAAGGCGGCTTAAGTGCGGCTGAGCTTTTGGAGAAGCTGCGGCTTGTAAGGACACAATCCAAAGAAATATTGGCGGCAGTCACCGACCAAGAGCTGGACCAAGAAATTCCTATGTATTTCAAGCCGGATGATTGGCAGCGTATGTTGCAGCACAGCCCGAACTACAGCCCCGATCCAACCTACAAGCCGCAAAAAACGCTGTTCGTCCTGTTTGGTCTAGCGAACCATTACAGCTATCATACGGGACAAATCGTTATGTTGGCCAAACAGTTTCAACAGAGCAATGAGCAAATTTTGCAGTTCAAGCACTGATCCGTGATTCATTACAATAAAGTGTTATTCTGAACAATAAAGTATTGTTCAGAACAACAGAATTACAAAAAAGTTTTGTTCTGATGAATGCGTTAAATCTTATTTGTAACTGAAAAATAAAGTCTATAAGTTGTGAATTCTTGAAGATAGTGGGTATCAGACTGAGGAAGTTCAATCGGTTGATATGTTCCCTCATACGACACATGTGGAGTGCGTGATGGAATATAACGAATCGATACGTAGAAATCCTTTGTTTCAACACTTTGCGCGATTTATGACGTTCACGGCGGACGGCAACGCCTTCAAAAATAAGTTGCTCAAAGATAAAATTGAGGTTTCCGTCGTTTTGGACTTGGATTTGGACGTCGGGTGCGTAGATATGTTGAATTCGCCTAAAGAATCTCTGAACCAGTAAAGTGAATGTCCGCCATTATACGAGATATTCAGGAGAGCGTCCTTAATGGGGCGCTTTATTTTATTGCTGAACATACCGAGGATTTCTATAGCCATAAAAAAAGGCTTGAAAGCATTTTATTATACATATATACTGTTAATATACGATATATACACTAAAGGAAGGAGGGAGAACATGCATCTCTCCGTATCCCTTACATCAGGAGAACCGATTTATGTGCAAATTAAGGAACAGGTCAAAAACCAAATATTAACTGGACAGCTTCAAGAAGGAGAACTTTTGCCGTCTATTCGCAATCTTGCCCAAAGCCTGAAAATCAGTGTGATCACGACGAAACGGGCATATGACGAATTGGAACAGGAAGGACTAGTAACCTCCGTTTCCGGCAAAGGGACGTTTGTCTCTGGCAGCAACAAAGAATCGATACGAGAGATTAAATACCGCGCTTTAGAAGACCAGATCCGAATAACAATTAAAGAAAGTCGTAATATTGGCTTAACGCGAAAAGATTTATTGAATTTAGTAACAATCCTATACGGGGAGGAGAACGAGTCATGAATGTCATTGAATTCCGTCATTTTTCCAAACGGAACGGAGAGTTTACCCTTAAAAATCTGAACTTCCCTATTCATAGCGGCTATATTACCGGTTTGATCGGTCCGAACGGATCGGGCAAAACAACGATGATTCGTTCCATCATGAATCTGATTCGACCTGATTTCGGAGAGGTACTCGTATTTGACCAATCCTATCGAAATAAGGAACGAGACATTAAACGGCGAATCGGGTTCGTATATGATGAGGATTTTTTCTACAATCATCTGACAGTTAATGAGATGAAGAAAATCGTATCATCGTTCTATCCGACTTGGAATGAATCGGCGTTTCGGAAGTACTTAGATGATTTTCAATTGCCTACAAGGCGAAAAATTCGCGATTTATCCAAAGGGATGAAAACAAAATTTGCGTTAGCCGCTGCTTTGGCGCATGAACCTGATTTGTTGATCATGGATGAGCCGACATCGGGCCTTGACCCGGTATTCCGAAGAGAAGTGTTGTCCATATTAAGCGAATATATTCAGGAAGGTACACGGTCCGTTCTTTTCTCCACCCATATCAGCACGGATTTGGAACGCATTGCCGATTATATTGTTTATATTCACCATGGGCAATTAAAATTTAGCGGAAGCAAAGAAGAACTGATTGATTCGTATGTGCTTGTAAAGGGACCTTTAGAATGGTTGAAAACAAATCGCTTCGGGAACACATTTTCAGGTATACAGCAAAATGCGTTAGGATTTGAAGGCTTAATCGCAAAAGAAAGCTATTCCGAAGACGTTTTTGGCAATCAGGTGACTGTGGAGAAACCATCCCTGGACGATATCCTTTTCTACACAAGGGAGGAGATATAGATGGTTCAACTGCTTGTGAAGGATATTCGAATTCAAAAGAAGTTTATTGCGCTCGGGTTCGTGTTTGTCGGTTTCTTCTTTTTTATTCTCGGTGCATTTGAAGGATTGCCGATATCCGTTCCTGCCGCGATATTCAGTCATTTTCTGATTGTGGTCGCGAGCAAGTCGGATGAAAAAAACAATAATGGCCGTATGCTTGCTTCTTTCCCACTGCGAAGAATTGATATAGTGACTGCCAAATACGTGGGAATTGTCATGTTTATGAGCATTTCGTTTTTACTCACATCATTATGGCGTTGGTTGGCCGGAATTGTGTTGCCCGCTCAGGAATTGCCTTGGTTCAGTACGCAGTCGACGATTATGACTATTTTGATCCTTCTCGTGTTTTACGCCATCTATTTTCCGCTATTTTTCGCTACAGGTTCACGTCTTGTACAAGTGCTCGATTTAATCGTTATCTTCTCGGTCGGAGGCGTCGGATTGTTGGCGATACGAATCATGGAATGGACAAATGTAAACATTGGTTTGTCACTTCGCAATCTGCTCAATTCGGATAGCTTATCAGTTTTGCTATGGGCACTTGGTGGTGGTTTGATTTTATTGCTTTTATCTTGGTGCATCTCAATGTATGTGTACAAAAAGAAAAATTTATAATTCAGAGGAGGTTTTATTCATGTGGGCACGCATTTTTCACAGGATTGGACAGCGACTAGGCAGATTGACCATTTGGGGAGTTCTCATTCTGATCATTTTTATCGGATTGCTAATAGTCGGGATTTATAGTCTTCTCGGTTAAGAATCAAGATAAATCTAATGCGTCTATGACAAATAGGTTAAGAATACCAAAATGCTAGATTTCTCTAAAGGGACGAATACAATACTTTAAACAATTAGAACAACACTTTATTGTAATTTACAAAATCCGTTTTCACTGAGAATCAAAGTTATATCAAAGGGTTTGAAAACAACACTTTATTGTAATGAATCAATCCGTTTCCCCAAAGATTGTTATTTTCATAAGAAAACCAGTTCAGCATTCCAAGCCGTTCGCTCGGTACTTCAAAGCCGCGCTTGATTTCGAAGCAATAAAAATACGTCACAGAAGGAATGTTCTGTGACGTTTTTCGTCAAGCTATAGTTACCCGTTAGCGGAATGATTTAAAACTAGTAACGAACCGATATAGTGTAGAGCTATACATCAAATAGTACAGTTTGTTTAAAGCCTTGGTCTCCTTCATTCCATGTGACTGCCACTTGAATTTGCTTCTCATTTGAAGAATACATTGAACCAATACGCGTATAATGGTTTTTTTCGATTAAAGGTAATTTAAAAATGGCATTTCCTGTTTCGACTACAGTATTTTCAGCTTTTGTATCACCTTTGTATGTCAGTTCAATTTCATAAGTCGGCAGATTATTTTTGCTTGATATGGAAATCAAGGATACGTTCCAATCCTGTATCATTTGCGATTTGGGCAAAACAACTGGATCCTTGGTTGTTTGGTTGGGCACATGATGGGTACAACCCGCCAAGAACATAAAGGCAATAAACAGTAGATTAACTCGTTTGATTACTGAAATCACCACCTTTTATCACAATTGGTGAAACACATACTTCGAAACAATACTTATAAAATATTCAGTACGTTCTTTTTAAATCCCTTTCTTGCATTAATCTGCCATTTAGCTTAACGACAGAAGGAGCAGCTGCCGCGACGGCAAACTGCTCCTGGATCACTGAACTATCTAACCCGTTAGTTCAGAAAACTAGGTTTTATTTATTCAATTCATGTAAAAATCGCTTTTCTACTGCAACATCCCCGAATATTCCGAAGGGCTGAGCACCATGAGTGTTGTCATCATTGGCCTCGTAAACTTCGTTGCCATCCACAATCATCAATTTTCCCGTAAAAGCATCATGTCTAATAAATTTTGGCTCTTCGTAATGGGGATTCACGGGCAAATTATCGATAATCTCCCATACCCCTTTCTTTAGTCCGGTATCTGTTGCCCAAACTGTCATAACCGGTCTAAGTTTACTAAAATCTGTTTTACCATTTATCTCAGTATTGAAAATTTCAATTAAAATTGATGGTCTATTTAACATAGTGATTCTTCCATAAGCAATGATTTCAGTTTTTTCAGTAGAGAACCTAAATACATCCCCAAGCTTATACTTTTTGCTCATTACTTAGAGGTCACCCTTCATTTTCTCAAATTGTTCATTACATCTATATTTTAACATAACTTACTGAAGGATTACTGGCCGTTACTTCAATAACATCAGAAAGGAGCAGCCCTAGCGGCAGTTCCATACTATCGTAACCCGTTACTTCAACAATTCCACTTTAAGTCCTTCCATATTTCTTCGCTAACTTTGTCAGAGCTCCAACTCCATTCAGGTGGAGTTTCAAACCTTCCATAATGTTGTCCTGCCTTGAAATAACCCAAGATTGTTGGTTTTACCTCCACATGCTTGTAATCGCATTCTCGATGTAGGCTTTCAAAGTCTTGATGAACAAGCGCATGGCGTATCCGACATATCTGTCTCTGCGGTAGATCAGACAAATGTCCAAAGAAGGCGTAGGATTCCTCAGATGCACGACTTTGATATTTGGATTACTAATGTTATGCAGCAGCATTCGCGGCAGTACGCATGTGCCAACTCCGCTCTGTACCATCTGGAGAATAGAGGGTAACGTTGTCATCACCATATGTGGCTTCAGAGTAAACCCGCTGTCCATACAAAAGCGGTCGATCAGCTTACGGTATTGATGGTCGGGTGGGAACATGACCATCTTCAAGGCATCCAGCCTGTTCAAGGGGATGAAGCACTCCGCGGCAAGGGGATCATTTATACTCACCGCCAGTGAGAACTCCTCTTGAAACAGGGGAATTGACGTGAGACGTCCATCGGTAACAGGTCCAATGGTTACGCCGACATCGATGCTTCGGTCCAGAACTTGTTCTGTTACTTTCATGGTTTCTAGAAGGGACAGCGAGATGGTGGGGTAGGTCTGGTGGAAGTTCAGTAGCAAGGCATTAAACAAGAGATCCGCGTCACCGGGTAAAACGCCGATGGATAGTGATCCGCCTTGCATCTGCTTCAAATCAGCAATGGCGTCGCTCGCTTGCTGCAGATGCCCGAACACGGCAGCACCATGTTCATGAAGAATCGATCCCGCTTCCGTAAGGACAATTGATTTTCCCACACGATCGAACAACAGTACTCCTAGTTCTTCTTCTAATCTCCTTATCTGCTGGCTAATGTTGGGTGGGCTGACTCCCATTTTTTCGGCTGCCCTCGTGAAGTGAAGCTCTTCACAAATCGCCATAAAATACTGTAGTTGTTTTAACTCCATTGCTAACCCTGCTTTCAATTGCAGTACTGAGTGCATGTCAAAGATTATTGTCATTCCCTCTCCATTTTCTGTCAATGAATAATCGTTAACTTATACTTAACGTTCCGGTAACACCTACTGCATTGATGGAAGGTTCCGTGAGACCTATACTAGGAACATATCAAGCGCTTCTCACTGCAAAGGGAGGGAATCAACATGTCTGAAATGATTATCAACACTGCAAAAACCGCACGTCATGTGTTGCTGCAGCAGGTGCAGGCTATCCCTGAGGAACTGTTCGACATTCAACCGGCAGGTTTCAACAATACAATCCGTTGGAATGTCGGCCATATGATTTATTGGATGGATATGTATTCTACCCTAGGCTTCGGCTCCCCGTCGGCCTTACCGGATTCGTATTGTACGCTGTTTAGCTCTGGAACAAAGCCACTAGACTGGACGTTTGCTCCTCCATCGAAGGAAGAGTTGGTCGAGATGTTAATGGCGCAGCTTTCCCGCCTATCCGAGGTGACACCTGAAATGCTTGGCGAGAAGCTTTCAACTCCGTTTGCCCTAGGACCGTTCCAATTCAACACATCGGGAGAGTTGTTAAACTTCAAACTGATTCACGAAGCTTTTCACCTTGGAACGATATCGAGCCAGTTAAAGGTCTTGTCACGCTAACAGCTTTCTGACTCGTGAATATTGCACTAGAAGGACAAGGAATCAGACTTTCATCGGGATTTTCAACCCATAACTTAAATATATTCCGAATAAACATCCTTGCCCTCTTTGTGAATGTGTTAAAAATCCTGTGTTAATATAATGAACTAACCTGCCCGTTACTTCAATGAACATCGAAGAGGAGCTGTCTTTGCGGCAGCTCCATACTATCGTTGCCCGTTAACTTAATGAAAGAACTGAGAGAACCTTATTTTTTTCCCAATCCTCTAGTAAGGCCCACGTAATCTCAGCTCTCGTATCGTAGAGCTTAATGACTTGAAATCATGTTTTATTCAATCTTAACTACGAAAGCGTATATGCCACTACGATTACTCCATTTTGAACGAATGGAGTAAATATAAGTACCTTTTTCTTTGGGAAGCTGAAACGTATTATTCTTTATTTCAATTGGATTCAGTTCTTTATCATCTTTCCATTCAGAAATGGTCATTTTTTCAGGTGTCTTGTTAAATTTTATTGATAAGATTGATTCGGGGGCAACTGATTTTGGCTTTTTATCTTTGACCAAGAACGGCGGAGCGGCAGCGTCCGAATGAACAGTTTTAATTAAAGACTTCCTGAAGTATGAACCAAGTGCATAAGTAATGTTTTCATCATTATATTGAGATTAGGCATTGGTCGCTTATCCCCTCAACCGACTAATAAGAACGAGAGTGCAAAAAGCATAATAATAAAACGCATAAATCCTCCCTCCTTCTTAATCGTTTTGACGATTTTGGCTTGGAAATTGTCGCATTATCCTGCCCGTTACTTCAATGAACATCAAGAAGGAGCTGTCCTTTTAGCAGCTCCACGCTATCGTTCTCCGTTAGTTGAGCAAAGCCCTCTTCAAATCGTACGATGTCGAGGTAAAACCAATATCGGTTTCATAAATTCTTAAAAACACAAACCTTAACCAACCACCTTCAGGATTTTTATCATCAACGGTGTCTGGAAATTCACTTGAATTTGTACAATCTCTCAACATGACAACCCGATAATTATGATGTCGAGCGCCTACGCAAGTATGGAATAGACACGATTTCAAATGGAAACCAACAGTGATTAACGTATCAATGTTCCATGTTTTTAGATAATAATCGAGCACAGTTCCATTGAATCCATCTTTATGCGATTTTGGAATAATTGCCTCATTATCGAGCGGTTGTATGAGCGGATTGAATGTAGGAATCAAAGGTTTCCAACTATTCTCAAGAAAGTCTAATCCATGAATCTTTGTTGTTACATCATTTGGTCCCCCAACCCCATAAATAGCGTTGAAAAAATAAACAATTTTCATGCCCGACTCCCTCGCGATGCTAAGTGCCGAGTTTATCTCGTTCTCTACAACATGTTAATCAGCCGATGATTCATCACAATCAACTAAAAGAAATGCTGTTCTTTCTGGAACGGTTTTAATTTGCAAGTTAGGATCGTTAAACATTAAAAGTATTAATGAGCCGCCACGTAGCGGCTCCTCGGCCATCTCCTTCACATCGATTACAGCTGGCGATCCAACCAACCGTAAGCTATTCGCCCGGATATTTCATGCTCGCCGTCGAACAAATCTAACGCTAACCGGTCGCGGTACCCGAGTAAAGCATAAACCTCTGCGAGCCTTTCGTAAGCCTTCCGTGTGCCGTGTTCGGGGAAAATGTGGTCTTGCTTACCCGCTTCAATAAGCAGAGGCCGCGGAGCGATCAGGCTGAGCACGTCCGGCATCTCCGCCGCCAGTGAAAGTCCCGGCACAAAGTTATATATACAATGGTGAATGGTTAACAAACTCGCTTGATACGTATTAGCGAATCCGCTGACAACCGCCGCCGAAATCCTCTCATCGATCGCTGCCGTATACGAGCAGACCAACCCTCCGCCAGAGATGCCCATGCAGCCGATGCGACTCGCATCGATATCGTTTCTTGTCAGTAAATAGTCAACGCATCGTATCGTTTCGTATACCCGATAACCAGCCATCGTTTTCCCCATTGCAAGCAAAAAGCTGGAAACCCGATTGCAGGAGTTGGCGTCCTTCGCGTTCTCCGTCAGCTTACGATCCCCGAATCCGAGCAGCTCCGGCGCGAAGACGAGAAATCCGCGATTGACGAGTTCAACGGCAAAATTTTTCTGATACCCGATATCGCCTGTTTTGACCGAGCTGTCAGGGTTCAGCCCAACGATATCCCTGCTCCCGTAGCCGTGTCCATGGCATGCAATAACAGCCCGTCGACGTTCGTTCCCAGTCTTGGGGATAAGCACATACAGTGGCATATGCAGCCGCTCAAATGTCTGAATTTGTATCCTTTGCCTTATATAAGTGCCACAATCCGTCGATTCCATCAGGACGGGAGACAGGTCGGCCGCTTTTTCCGGAAAGCCGCCCAACAATTCAACAAATCGGTGTTTGAAGCCTTCCTTCCATTTGTACCACTCAGCCTTCGAACTTCCCTTGAACGTTTCCGCGGGCTTTGTACTGTCGTACAAATACTGCAAGTATGAATCCGGATTCCACATAATGTTTCCCCTCCAAATAGAATCGACTTCAATGATGCACCTGAATTTCTTCCTTTAACTATAGCGATAACCTTGTCTTCTCATCCACAGACTCGCTACCCATTTCTCCCCATAGCCGGCCATCTTCTCAGCAGCTCCGCTTCATTTGATTATCTCAACTATCGTATCCCTTTAGTTAAATCATGTTTATGTTTTTTTGTTTTTTGATTAACCAAATAATGAAAAAAAGGAAATATAGTGATAATAAATACCGTAGTGGTAGCACCCAATAAAGTATTTATGATACGTGTGTAAATCCAAGAATGGTAAAAGTCCATGTATCCTTACATGGATACGATTTCTGTCACGACGATTTTTAAAGCCGAAGCTTGGCCGCGATACGATTGCAACATCAGAAGTTGCTTCTGCATCAAAAGAAAATACCCTATGAAACGGCGTTAGCATCGAGCTACGCACTCGCTTCATAGGGTTTCCCGTTTTAATTTTCGGTTCCGTTCCGTCGTCCTGTATTTGATATACCGGGCGTCGGCTTCTGATTCCCGGCCTGCTTTTGCATGATACTTGTCAAATGGAGTGGATCAGTATATGTTACGGATTCATTCGCTTTTACGTCCAGCATTCCTTTGTTGTACTGGGCTCCGATCAGATGGTACCCATCCTGCGACGTGATGCTTATGGCGCGGCCATTGGTTGCCACTCCGTTGAACCCTTGATTGGTGCCCGGCGTGAACACGGCGAGCAGCTGCTGCGGCCCAAACTCGGCTTCCGATAAACCATAATTCGCGCGGAATTGCTCAATGCCGAAGTTATAGCAGCAGGGCTGCTTTTTAATCCAGATCACCTTTGTTTCATTCGGCTGAATGACCGTTCCCGCGCCGGATTGATCTTCGGTGATCGTCCATTTGTTCGCTTTCGCTTTATCGAAAGGCGCTTCGGGATCGTAATAATAATATATTTTGTATCCTTCCAGGTCGATCGCTTTATTGCTGCTGTTATAGATTTCCACATAGTTATAGTTGCCCTTATCGTTCGAATTCGGCACGATTTCCGTAATCAGCAGCGCGGTCGATGTGGGCTGCTTGGCAACCGTCTCCTCTGCGGTCGATTTGCTTGTCTTTTGCAGCACCAGATCTACCATCACCGGGTAGTGGTCGCTCGGATATTGCCCGTACGTGTTGAATGTTACCGTTTCGCCGCGGACGACGTTGATTTTGCCGCGATTCAGAATCCAGTCGATGCGTCGCGAGCTACCTCCGCCGGTCGGGTCCGAATAATTATGGAACGTTCCAATCGAATCATTCACACGCTGGTGAGCAGACGCAAATGCATCCTGCATGGCGCCCTGTTCAGTAAAGATCTTGAATACGGCACCGCTGGCCGGCGTGTTAAAGTCGGCGGTCAGAATGACGGGAACCTCCGGATCGAATGCTTTCAGCCTGTCGATAATCAGCTGCGCGCTCTTTTGGCGGGAAGCTTCCGACGCATGATCAAGATGTGTGTTGACCATATAAAACGTCTTGCCCGTATGTATCTCCTGAAAACGAACCCACGTGACCATCCGCGGTATATTGTTGCCCCAGCTGACCGTACCGATCACATTCGGAGAATCCGACAGCCAGAAATGATCCTGCTCCATCGGCTTCAGACGTTCTTTATTGTAAAAGATCGCCATATGCTCGCCCAGTTTTCCGCCCTCGCGCCCAACGCCAATCCAGCTGTAGCCGGGCAAGTCCGCTTCGAGATCGGTGATCTGATTGTAGATCCCCTCCTGGGTTCCGATAACGTCCGGCTTTTCTGTCTGAATTAGCTGCTTCATGACGGGGCGCCGCTTCTCCCAAGGCTGAGCGTCAGTCGCGTTGGCCGTTCGTAAATTAAACGTCATGATCCGGAGCGAACCGGAAGCGTCCGATGCTTTCGCATGGTTCATGCACGCGGCGAGTAATAGACTGAATGCAAAGATGAAAGCAAACAAAGCCATGACGGGTTTACGGTTTTTTTTCAACATACTTACCTCCTAGCGTTTTACATTCGATAGTCCCAGTACGACGTCTAACATCACCGGGTAATGGTCGCTCGGGTATTCCCCATTGCGGTGATATGTAACCTTCTTACTGCACTTCACCGTCATATCGTCTCGAAATAAAATCCAGTCGATCGTAGGGGTTCCACCTCCCCTGTCGTTGTGGAAGGTACCCGTCTCACGGTTTAATCGTTCTTCTGCATCCAAGACGGTATCATTCATCTTTCCTTCCTCAGTAAGCCGCCGATAGGCTTCACTGTCCGCTGTCGTATTGAAGTCTAGTCGTTTCCACAGCTTTTGGAGCCTGGCTCATTTTGGAGTATCCGACAGCCAGAAATGGGATTCCTGCAGCGGCTTGAGGCACACGGTGCCGGCGCATTATAGAAAATCACCATGAATTCCCCTTGACTGCCACCATCCCGCCCTACGCCAATCCACTTTAAGATCAGACAGCCAACGAGGAGACCTTCCAGCGTCCCGATCATGTCGGGCTTTTCATTGTACCATCGATATGGCGATCATTGAACGTCATCACCCGCAGAGGCCGTACGCGATTCTCCAAAGTTTCTCTTCTTTCGCACTTCCTGATATTGCTGATCTGGTTGCATCCGATATACTGAGCGTCATCAATAATAATTCCCGATTTATCTCACTATTGAATCTTCTCAGCAATCCAACAATTCCAATTTGAATGCGCTTACATTTATCTATATACTATAAGATTCTTGCACAGGTGTAAATAATCGATAGTATAAAATATATCAACTATTCTGCTATTAATTCGTGGGGAATCTCATAAAGTTCGATCAATACATACATACATTATACCAAACATGGGTTCCTATTTCTATGATTTCGTCTAACTTGAGTTTTACGTAATAGAAAATGAAATAGAAGGAGTGGTCACTTACCTCGGCAAATGTCGGATGACAAGAACCTTATCCCATTCCCGACAGACGAAAACCCATCGCTAGTTGCGATGGGTTTCAATGCATTTTACGTTCTTAAATTGTGAGCCTGGATACGTATTGATCGACGTAACTTCGTAAAGATATTTGTTTTTCTGTTTGAGGTTTTTCGAAATTTTTCATAGATACACTTAGTGGCGTGAACGAATTCATACTTCGCAATTCTTGCCTTACTCGTTTTGATTTGTTAGGACATTTTATGTCGTTAATTATTTTTTTCTAGCTCTATATTTCTTGATTTTTTTTTGTGACTATCTGGATAACCTGTGGCTCATATACATTGGATTTGTTTTAAAGATCATCATGGGGATACTATTTTCTATTATCCTTGTAACTTGATTCCAATCAGGAACACGGATTTGTTCGGATCCTTTTTTTGCAATTTCAAGCCATTGATAGAAATAATTTAAACACAAATCGGATGTGAATCGATTTACGACCCAATCAAACAATCTTCTGTTATCAAATTCATAAAGATTGGTATGGCTAAACAGCTTCTTTTTAAAGTTGTCGGTTATTGGTAATAAAAAAAGGAAGCACCAGCTCAAGCCTTTCGGCGAGAGATGGTGCTTCCATCTTTAATAAGCTCATAATACCCGAGCTAGCATTCAATGAATTAAAGTTAATGCAAGATATTGTTGTGTCCTACGATTTGGCGGCCGTCACCGTCTTCGATGATTTCAGAGCTCGCAAGAGCTGTTTCAGTACCGGTTATTTGCGAAACAACTGCGACCGCACCTCGCTATGCAAACGGCGTAACCGAAAGCGACTTCACATAAAGTACGGAGCCTCTGCCCGGGCCTACGCCGATTTTGCCGGACAAGCCGCTGTAGCTCCCTGGCCCAGAATACCACAAACTGCCGTTCACAAGGAGCCTGCTTTCCGTTGCATGCAGCTCCCAAGTAACCGTAACCCATTCATTCAGCGGAAGCGTTCCCGTTCCTTCCTTCCAGCTCTCCTGCTTCGTTGCGGGATCGAGTATTTCAATCGTACCGTCGCGGTCAAAGCCGTTCAATACGACGCGGCCTTGAGCGAAAGAAACGATCGCTTCACGCGGGTCGGTCATGACTTGCGCTTCAATACGCAGCGGTGCCGTGTAGATGCGCTGTGTCCATGCTTGCGTTTGTTCTGTCGTGCACGTGAGCCGGAGCCCTTCGTTCGTCAGCGTCGGGTAACATTGGGGTGCCGGCACCAAGATATCGCCGCCTTGGACTTGCAGTTCGGGATGCGGCCCCCGCGACGGCGGTAGCTCTCGCAGGGCAAAGCTGCGAACCGCGATCGCAGAACCTTTGCCGGCACTTATGCCGGCCGTTCCGATCAGATCGGCAAAGTGCCCGGGCTGGCGAAGTCGGAGCTCGCCGTTTACGCGAATTTCGGCATACGTTTCCTCGATCCGCCATGTAATCTCCGACCATACGCCCCGGTCTACCCGTCCGATGCCGGGGTAACCGAATTCCTCGTTGATCGACGGATGCTGGTACACAAGCTCCGAAGGCGATAGTTCCCAGTGATCCCAATTCAGGATCACTTTGCCGTGCTGCCCGTAGTACAGCTGAATATACGGGGATTCCGTATCCGTTCGGACCTCGGCCGATATTTCCAGCGGCGTTCTGTACAGCTTGCGCGTACGAGCCGCTCCCCGGTCCATCGGGCCGGTCAGCTCCATCACGCCCGCTTCCGTTCGGCCGATGGACGCCGCTCCCGACAGCAGCTCATCGCCACCGGAAATCGGGAGCGAAAAAGGCTCGTTTCCTGTTGCTCCGCCACCTTCGACGCGAACGCCGGGATCGCCCATAAGAACGATCACATGCCCGTCCGGATCGTACATATACAGCATCCCGTTACCCGGCCGATACGCCTTCACTGGATGAAGACGTATACCCCGCTCCACCGCGAACGTATGGGCGGCCGCTATGTTTTGGCTTCGAAATAGAACCCGGTTGTATTTCTCCGGCGCTTCAACCCGCTCCTGTTTCACGAAAATAAGCTTCGCCCCCTTCTGCATATCCAACACATACGTATCCTCCGTTATGGCGTCCTGCGGCGGCAGTCCGAACAGCTCCCGGTAAAACGCTACGGAAGCGGCAATATGCTCGGTCGGGATAAAGGCGGCGGTTACCCGGTTTTCCACGGCATGGCCCGGCGTCTTCCCGCTGCTTTCCCCTCCGGCGGCCGCTTGTCCGATCATCAGTACGTTGCCGTCCGGGTCCCGGAAAGGAAAGGCGTCATACCCTGCAATTCTCACGATCGGCCCGGCAATATCCGCCCCTATTTCCTGCAGAAAGCGGTAAGCCTCCTGCACGTCGGCGGCTGCGAGCATATACTGGGGATTCAGGTTCGGCATGAAATCGCGATGCTGGTCAAAATTTACCCAGGTGCCCCCTTCCATTTTCAAGCCGTACACTTTGATCCTAACCCCGGCGCGGTACGGCATGCCGAACAGCTTGCGGTAAAATTTAACCGTACGCACCATTTCCTTTACGTTCAAAAAAAACGATTCCAACACAAGCTCCGCTGCATTCATCGATCCCATTCCTCCACTCGATAATATGTCCTTCATCTGTCCAGATGCATGGGGCGCCCGTTTCTATCAAAGAAAAGGATCGTTTAAGTAAAAAATTTTGGGGCACGTTCATATTCCAAACCGATGATTCCCTCTGAAAACCGCTGCACCCACCCTTCCAATGCCGCTGCTGCATGCATCTCCGCATCTTTAGCTTGTTCAAGCAGCCTGATGGCGGCGGCGGCTTCGCCGGGGTCGAATGGGTTCCCGCAGTCCGGATATGAAAACCGTCGTGCAAGCGCATGCCAGCAATGTTCCGATCTTTCGTAATACGCCTGCGCCGCCTGCAGCGGCTGCAGCCATTCCGAGGCTCCTGATTTGCCAAACTTACTGATGAAATCCGCCTGAAGTTTGTCAAGGAACCGCGCGGCATGGTGCCGCGCTTCCAGTACGAGCAGCACATTCATCGCATGATCGAGCTTGTTTATAAACGCGCCGGTACGAAACGCTTCGATCCAGGCGTCGTATGCGCGAAGCCCCGATACATATCCACGCGTCTCTTTTTCTTCGCCCCGCATATGTGCAACCGCCGCCGAGAGCGACTGCACTACCGCTTTGCCGAGCAGCAGCTTGCCGTCTGGGGCTCTCATATCCGGATCAGGACCGG
Source organism: Paenibacillus allorhizosphaerae (assembly GCF_910594985.1). GTDB lineage: Bacteria > Bacillota > Bacilli > Paenibacillales > NBRC-103111 > Paenibacillus_G > Paenibacillus_G allorhizosphaerae. The sequence continues at coordinate 13,517 of NZ_CAJVCE010000043.1, read as the reverse complement.
TAACGACTGCCGCAAAAAGCTCCGGCGAGCCGTTCAGCGTGCACAGCTCGGCATAAGCCAGCCTCCGGTTCGGCCCAGAAATATCGGCAACCGTCAATTGACGGACATCATCGTCATATCCGTAAATCATGCCGAATTCCGCAGCGCTTAAATTCCACCCCATCGAAGGATAGCCGTGCTCGAGCGATTGCTGAACGAGCCGGATCGCATTCGCAGCCGTCTCGACGTCAGGCACAACGCTGCCTGGCCGTCCTTCCGTTTTCACAGTGAACCCCAAATTACGCCATGACGATTTGACCATAGACGGCCAATCAAAGCCGGTAAACCCGCTCGGACCAAGATCCGGCGATATACATAAACGAAATGCATGGCCTGTCAATCCGGATATATCGGTTAAGCTATAGGTACGGCCATTCGGGATGAGATGCAGCATTTCGCATGTAATGGAAAGGAAGGAATGATAACAACCCCGATCCCAGCGCAGCGGCTGCCCCGGCAGCAGTATGCTCACGGGTTTGCCCGCAGCGCGCCGCTCACTCAAATACGGCTCAAGCTCCTGCTGTAATGTCTCCTGCTTCAACTTTGTTTTGGCGCGGGAGAGCAGGTTATAGACATTGCTTGGTTTGATCCTCATATTTTCCGAAATTTCCGCCGCCGATTTATGGCCGAAAATATGCTCCGTAAATACGATACGCTCCCGGTTTGTCAAGACGGACAGCAACGATGCGGTTTGCCGCAACAATTCCTGCCTTTCATGCAGCTCAGCAGGGTCCAAGTCGTAGGTAAGCCCGCGAGTATAGTCGCTATCGTGCGCGATCCAATCGCCTTCGTCTTCATGAGTTCCGTTCGGCTTCCCATGCAATGCGACAAACCGCCTTCGATTTTTTTCTTTCCGAAGCCGCATGAATGACTGGTTTCTAACGATGCGGTCAAGCCACGGAACAAATTTCTCCGGATCATTCAGACTGCGCAAATGCATGAACGTTTGCAGAAACGTCTCCTGAACTATATCTTCCGCTGTCGACGAATCGGAAACTATTGCGCGTGCAATCCCCATGACCCGCCGGCGGTGAAGCAACACCAGCTCGTCAAACGCTTCGCGGCTGCCAGATCGCGCTTGTTTGACTAAGCTGCTGACGATATTATCATTGTCCAATTTGTTCCTACCTCCAGCTGATTGCACCTTTCGAACGACCGCAGTCATTCGGGCGTTTACCAATCAATCCGTAAAAAAGCTCAATCCCCCTTATTTTACATTACATGCCAAAGTTTTCCCATCACAGAACAAAGCAATTTCCAATGCTCCCCCAGGTCTTGCGCTATGTTGTATATAGATGATTGGAGTTTTAGAAGAGCGAGCTCGCTCAATAAGTAATTTTATGTTTCGCAATAACCCATCGCTGTTATATACAGGATTGTTCTCGTTGAACATACCCACCTGTACATCAATTATCATTAACGCAACTTTACTATCCATTCGTGCCTCCATGAGCATACTGATTCAAATATGTAATTCTTCACCCATCAAACATTACCGTCTATTTCCAAAGTATCCTGCCCTTTAGCTGAGTGCCCCCACTTTACTTCGTCAAAAGACTCAGGTTCTTGTCGTCCGACAGCAGTAGTAAATTGCGAGGAAATATGTACAAAAAAAAGCGAGACTCTTTGAGTCGCCAAATTTGCACTGGTATTATTTCATAATCTAATCAAAATACACAAATTGATGTTGTTACTTGCCGTTGGGATAGAATTGAACCTCAAAAGAATTAGCCGTATCCTTATCATTAAAGAGAGTGGCTTCCGCATAAACAACAGTAATTAGTTCCCTCATTCCGCGACTCACCTGGTAGTTCATCCTAGAGAACATTCGTGTTCAAATAGTTTTTTCTTTGCGGCGAATTTCTGCAGATTTCGAAAACGAGTTATTCATGCCCCACCCCTCATTAAGATGATATGCTCGTATCACAACTCATTTTTCGATTTCATGTAAGTTATTGGAATTTGTGATTAATGATAGTGATTGTGTGATCAAGACAGCTCCGGAGATAGCCTCGATTCCCAAGGAATCCGCCATATGCCTGTTAACGTAACGAAGCCGCCGATCGAGCTGGCAGCTTCTTCCTGGTTGTTTATTGAGCTTCGTCTCCCTTAGCGAGCATTCGTGAGAAAACTAAATCGTACCGAGGGAGTTCAACGCTCTACGAATCATAACAATTTCTTCAGTCTTCTGGATTCTCCCACTCCTCATCAAGTTCAAACTTCCCATCTGTCCCTCGAATGTAGGCAGTACCTGGGGATGAATCCAAGAATGGGATTATTTCGGGATCGTAGTTACATATCGTATTTACCTGGTAAACGGTATGATTATTAGGGTTATCCATGTATTCCTGATCTTCATCCCCAGCCATAAATCGCCATCCACTATCGGGCCGCCCATTTTGATATGGCTCTTCTCTATACATGAAACCGACCTTACAGCCATCAACCGTTATTCGGTCCGTTGCAATGCAGCCCTCTTGGGAATCGATCAACTTTACAATCTGATTGGGTGAAAGGAAGTATTTCTTCTTGTCAGGCTCGAGCATTTGTGTGTCTCCTTTAGTTAGAAAATTACCATGCTGCTTTCAGCTATCGTATCCGGTCCTTCAATAAATTTGCTTATTCCCCGTACCAACCTGATAAAATTCCTGCTCTCTTTATTACTGCGATTCGCTCCTTGCGTCCTTCTAATTTCTGTATCATTTCTAATGCGGTTTCAATATTAGTGATTACGTATCCTGTTGTTTCATATCCTTTTGGCAATTCAACAATTCTTTTAATCCTTGCAATACCAACAAGCAAATGGGATTTTATCATTGCTTAATTCTATGCCTGCCTCTTCCAAAGCCTCTCTGTTCAGAGCTTCATCCAAGGACTCGTTATTATTCAGTCTACCTCCAATTTAAAACTTTCTCGCCTTTATCCCAGCCCATTAAAATATTGCCGTTGTCTAAAATTGGAACACAGTGAACTCCGCTGATTTTTTTGTCAGTCGGTATTTCCGAAATAAAGGTTAACAAAAAATCACCTCAGTCTATTCCTATTATAGTTCTACAAAATATATTGTCTCACATTATTGGATTAATTTGGGTGGCAGATTTCAGACGCTATTTCAACTATCCTGACAGTTATCGTGGAAACGGCAGCCGGTCGTTTGGCCAGCTGCCGTCGTGTCATGATTGAGCTAGCGTTCTCCGTTAGCTCAACAATTAATCAATCTCAAGTTCGTTCTCCAAATCGTTCAGGCAGAACGATAACCCCTAAAACAGCGGAATCATCTCGGTTCCAAAAAAGTGCTGGTTTGTACTCATCTTTTTTTCTAGTCCGGTAACCAATTAATCACAAACTCTTCTAAATTGCCTTCTTCCAGACTCATTAAGGTTCCACCAATCAAGCAAGTTATCTTATATGTTAACAGCGGAGTAATATCAGGGCGAAAAAAGTTTCCAATGCCCTTCGGAAACAACTTCGACTGCCCCGTCGATCACTTTGATGGCGGTCTGATCATCAATCGCATACGCCGGCCCCTGCATCCCGGCGGCCCATCTCTCTGCAGCAGCCATTGTGTTATGCGGCAGCATTTCGTGATCCAGATGCGGAAACATTGCAAAATCAACCAGTCCCAGCGTTTCATCGCCACCGTTAGGTGGAGTCCAGCCAACGAAGAATTCTCCGATGTTAGGTGCCATCACCATACTCCCGGCGCTCAGTCCCACATAGACTGCGTGCAGCGACGGCAAGAGGTCTGCCAGCCCCGATTGCCGCATCCAGTGGCACAGGTAAAGGGCGTCGCCGCCCGCCACAAGCAGGACGTCCGTCTCCCGGACCAGCGGCACCCAGCGGTCTTCGTCGATGCTTGGCAGCGCTGTGAGCTCCAGCACGCCGACGGACTTCCAGCCCAGGTCGACCATGGAATCCTCGGAATTCCCGCTGATGAACTGCCAGGCTTTGACGCCGGGGCCGACCCAGGGGTGTCCGTACATCGCGGTGGGGATGCACAGAGCGTTGGAGTCGGCGATCGGCTTGCCCAGAATGTCAACAAGCGCGTCGTGTATGCTTTTGTTATTGATGCCTCCAGATGTGAGCAGAAATTTCATAACTTCACTCCTTGTCTTTGTGTGCGTTTGTCTTTTATTCTTTAGACTTTTCAAACGAGAGCAGGTCGTCTAATTCGCGCTTGTAAACTTCGTAATTTCCCTAATGCCTAGGTGTTCGTCAAAATGATTGAACTATCCTGCCATTTAGTTGAATAGCGGCGGATCGCTAAAGGAGATTCCGCCGTTAAAACCACTAAAAAAATCGACGATACAATTCTCTCCTTCGCTCACCGCGGAGCTGAGCATAGATTTGCGTGGTCGAGGCTTTTTCATGACCCAGCAAAAGCCTTATTTGTAACGGATTCAAATCCAGTTAAGCGAATGGCCATCCCAACGCTCAGGTGGGCATTAAAGCGACTGGCAGAACGCGGAGCGGTCGAGGCAAATGTGTACCCCCATCGATTCCGTCATACCTATGCATGCCAGCTGCATGATAACGGAGCACCTTTAGATTTTATCCAAGGCCGCGACTGGCTAAATACTTCTTCAACCATACTTTACACTCCGTGGTGAAGTAAACTTCTCTCTGCTTAGAACCCTTCCCGTTTACAATGGCAGAGCAGTTCTCCCAGTTCAAATCCTCAATGTTTAACTTCTCAACCTCTCCAATACGACAGCCTGTGCTGTATAGAAACTCAAGCAACGCTCTTTCCCTTAGAGTCTGACATGAGATTTTTAGATGGATTACATCTTCCTCCATCAAAAACTTAGGAATCCGCTTATCCATTTTGGGCTCACGCAATTTGAGCGAAGGATTGTTAGGCAAATAGGTTTCTTCATATGCAAAACGGAATAGTGATCGCACAAAACGGATGCGGTGACCTAAGCTGCTTGGTTTTAAGCGATTGGACTGCTTAGCTAGGTATTCCTTCAGCAGATTCAATGTTATCTCAGATATATCTATATCCCCGAGATCCGTAACCAGCATCTTGAGCTGCAAAGCATAAGCTTTCAATGTATTTGGACTAAACCCTTGGATTCGCTTGTCCGCCTCATAATGACGCCAAAGTTCGCTTAAAATCATAATAAAACCTCCTATTAGAGCAATTAGTTCTAGTTTGCTTCTAATAGAAGGTTTTAGACTTATTGATTCAACTAGCGTAACCCTTTAGTTCAGCGGCAAAACCTTAAAACTTGCCTTGCTTGTTTCAAGTTCAAAATCTTTTTTATTATCCCCTTCACCAACTGAGAATCTAGCAATTGCTGACACTTCGTAATAACCAGGAGTTTCAAGTTTATATACATACTGCTCGGTTATCCTCCCTTGTCCTCGAAAAGGTCGAAATATTCCTACGTCATCCATAACGAATGTATTGACACCCTTGCCATACTTGTCAGTAATTTTGAAATAAAAAACACGTGATGCATGTAGAATGGTTAAATCTTTATCAGATAAATTCTTAAGTGTTGCCTCAACAACGAACTCTTCGTTTGATTTTATTTGACTTGGGACAGAAATTGTTGCAGTAAACGGGATTTTTTCTGGAGTGGGTACGGTCGGTTTATCTACTTGATCCTTGGGGATTACGTTATTTACAGTAAATTGTTCTTCAGAATGTGAAGACTGATTACATGCAACTAAACCCATCAAAGCGAAAACTAATAAAGTTAGTCTCATATTTACCACCCCAAACAAACAAACGTAAAAATTCGGGATATTGTTGCAAAATACTATTGATAAATCACTAAATAAACAGAATTGTTGAGCAAATCTGCCCGTTACTTCAAATGAAAATCGGCAGCCGATCGTGTGGCCGGCTGCCGTCGTGTCATGATTGAGCTATCGTATCCGTTAACGTATTAAAGCTGATTAGTTGCTCTCCCTTTTTCCGACACTTTTTAAAAATCTAAGGTTGCCGTTCTTAATCGATGGCCTCTTGCTATTAAAAAGCCAGCGACTGGGCAAACCGGACAATCTCCTCTTTCGTCAGCTGTTGATGTTCCCTTAGGTCATATTGGAAGCAGAAGCCATCCTTTTCCTCAGCCCATATCAATTGGTGCCGATGACGATCATATAGATAAGCCGCCGGACATTGATGAACCAGGAGCATTTCCTCCTCATGCTCGTCGATGCTCGGAACATGAATGCGGCTCGTGCTGGAGGCAAGCTGACTAACCAGAATCCGGCATTCAACTAAACGACCCTTAACCAGATAGTACAAGCTGCCCCCAACCAGATCGCTGCTTTTCCGCAGATCGCGTGTGACGATCGTGGCTCCGGTTTCTTCCGCCTCTTGATACATCTCCAGCATTTGATTCGTCGAAATCGGTTCGAAGCCATAGATCACTTCGATTTTTTTTGGCTGCAACCCCGGTGCAAGACGGATTCGTAAGGGATGGATCGTATCAAGAAGCTGCCGTAAGCTACCACTCCATCGCTCCCCGCTGTAGTTCGTTTCATTACGGATTTGTTTATTTGGCGGGTCCGTCATTGTTGTAGATCGTTTCACATAAATGCCCGTTACTTTAATGAACGAAGAGGAGCTTAACGTTCCTCGTTAGTTCAGCGACGAGCTGTTGGGAATATCGTGAAGTTCTTGTCATGTTCTTGTCAGCCAGTTTCGGACCCGCACACAAGCACACACGTCAAAGATACAACCACAGGCACATCTGACGGAAGAACCCCCTTTATTTGATCGGGGGCGAGTAACGGGCAAACCCTTCTCCCTTATCATTGTACCGTTCACAGATGAGGTACTTACGGCCCTCTGAGCTAACTTCCATACCACTTTCGCTGATATATTGATCTACGGCGCGACTTGCTGCGTCAAAATCCCCTTCTTTATTGGCAACTACAACACACTTCTGGGGAGGCAACGTGGTCCGGAAATACCACTCCGGGATGCCTTCGAATGATTCAACCTCCACACAAAGAATATAGGCATGCAGGTCGGCGCTCCCCTGCGTTTCCGCCTCCGGCCAGATTCCGTATTGAACGAAGGGATTCTTCACGGACGGCAAATGCTTCGCAGAAGACAGCAGCCCTTCTTTGGCATGGCGATATTTCCCGCTCATATCTTGCAAACTAATGCACGGTATGCCAATCAATTTCAATTCTCCATGTTCGACTACATAAGGCTGCATATCCTCCATCACCATCTCTGCACCCCACTTTTGGTTTTACGATTCATCGTTATTAACGGCGCCGGTACACGTTCCGGCTTGTAGCCGTCAAGCATCACTTGAGCGCTGTACCTGACATCCTGATTCACCCACAGGTAATGCCCATCGGGCGTGTAAAGCTTCAAATAACCGCCACAACCACCGAATTCGAGCTCCTCTTTCACGGTCCCGCCATTCTCCAGCACCCGTAGTGTCAGTGCTCCAATGTTCTTCGAATGCAACTCTAACGCATGCTTCGGACGGCCATCAAGAATCCAGTGCATGGGCTGCGGGTTCGCCGGATCCTCCTGTTTCACCAGCCGGATGGTGGGCTGATTCTTTTCACTGCTGTTCACCCCCATTATGATCGCGCCGTCTTCAGCCGTGAAACGCTGTAAGCCAAGCGCATTTTCGAAGAAAACGACCGTACTTGCAGGATCCGATACGTACATCTGAACGTTCCGGAAACCGGTAATGTTTGTTTCAAACGAATCGTTAATTTCGGCTTCGTTCCTCTCGTAAGCCCCGATCAGATGGCCTTCCGGGTCGAAGAAGGACATATAACCGTTGGTCGGTTCCACCAGAATCCCGGCACCAGCTTGGGACAGTCTCTCTTTCAACAGCGCCAGATCTTTGACGTATAAGGCCAAGTACTCTTGCAGACTCCCGTTTACCGTCCCATGCAGATGGCGGAATTCCATGGCCGGGGTTTCTAGGATGTGCAGACCCGGTCCGATTCTCGGTACCGTGCGTAAAAACGTGTTTCGTTCAATCGGTCTCTCCGGGTATTCCAGCTCCAATCCTAGCACGTTAACATAGAAATTGACCGTTTGGGCAAGTTTCCTGGCGGGCAACTGTACTAGGGTTACCAGATCGATCGCGTACTCCAGTCCGTTTGAGTGCAGAATGGGCTTATTTTGCTGCAGGCCCTCGCTGTTGCCGGTCTGGCCCTTAAGCACCTTGAAGGCCTGTGTTACCCGTTGTGGCTGATAGTTTTCTTCATGACCATTCTTTGCTAACTTTTTCAACTGTGTCACTCTCCTCTACGAGTTGGATTGGATAGGGATATATACTTTAACGATGGTCTCATGCTCCACATCACGTCCATCCGGTGTGTAATATTCCGCAAACCATTGCCGCTTTTCATCTAGCAAGTAGCTCCCGCTTGCAGCGATCCAACGATGCATATTTTCAAGTACGCCACCCAGCATTCCGTAGGTCCGGCTTATACAGCAGGCGTATGTGCTGAAACCGATCCGTTTCTCCTTTAGGCCGGTTAGTCCTTTTAACTCTCGGACACCGGTCAGAATCCCATTCTCCCACCAATAGTCGTCTGAATCCGCAGAATGGCCGTATGCATACGACATATAGTAGTTTCCGGTATTTGTAAGTCCAGTCACTTCTGCGCGCTTTTCGTACCAATCGATCAATCTTCGCTCGGCATCCGCCTGTGCCGCGGGTCCGTGTCCCCGGAAATAGCAGGCATGCACTTCAGCCAACTCCACGATTTCAATCGGTTTATAATCGAGCTTCCGCTGAACGGGAAGATAAAGGTTCATTCTGGTTACTTTGCCGTTATACGCTATGAATTCTTCCACATATTGATGGTTTCCGATTTCGAATGTACTTCTCGGGAGCCATTCAGACAGCAGCCGGTTCCATCCTTCTTGAACGGTCCTGGGAGGCGAAGCGGAAATCTTCCGTACGGCGTAGAGCCCCCCGTTGAACATCTCCTCAGTAAAATCCGGACTGTTGTCGATAAGCTTCCCCTCTTGAAGCTCAATCAGCACTTTGTAACCGTATCGAGGCTCGCCACCTTCATCGGGAACTTCCACATTATGACCGAATATCCGGACCCTTGACTTCACGTTCATCTTCGCCGCCAGAGCAGCAAGCTTTTCGCTTACAATACGGAAGCCCTCATTTTCCATTCCCTCTACCTGATCGGACAAATAAAGATAGGTGTGCATCCTCCCCGGCATAAACCGGACCACTTTGACGTCCGGGAAACGCTCCATCTGATCCCTGTCTTCCATATAAGCGACCTGCTCCTGAAGCTGAATCGGTTCAAAGCTGAAGAAAATATTTGCTTGTCGATAGGCAGCAGGTGTCAGTCCTACGATTTTCTTGAACACTTTGGCAAAAGCATGATAGGTTTCAAAACCGCTCATCCAAGCGATCTCTTCGACGGCGAGTTTTGAATTACGAAGGTGATTGGCGGAAACACTTATTCTCCGTTTACGGATATAATCTTTTATGGGATGCCCAGTAAGCGCATAAAAAACCCGGTACAACTGCGCAACCGAAATATATGCAACCTCTGCGAGTGAAGAAAGCTCAAACTCCTCCTCCAGACGCTCCTCGATGAGGTCAATCACCCTCTGGACTGAATCAGCGTAACTCAAGGTTCTCACCTGCCAAGAATTCGTTTGAAATTAAGTATAACAGAGGAAACCATATCCATTATGCTCAAAATTCTCAGAAATGTCGGTTCGTTCGCTCTCACCCATCTATCTATGCAAGAAAGCAGACCGTCGCTGCGATCTGCTACAAGACGTTTTTTATATTGTAAACTAGCCGTTAGTTGAGAAAGGTAGCCGTTCAACTAGCCGGCTGCCAGGGTGTTGTCTTATTAAGCTATCGTCTCCCGTTAGCTCAAACTTTCAGAACGAAGGCTATCGATCAGCGTAATTTCATTCACTTTTTTAACCGTTCCAATCGGATCATGTAAAGACCATTTTTCCTCATTTAATATCTTGTGAATAAATACTTAATAGCTCCTCTTGAACAGGTTTGACAACTGACTCAACGTGGAGAGTCTGCTTAGTTTTGAATCCCAGTATTTTCGTTTCTCTTCCTCACTCTGCACGGTCATCAGAAGGTATCTTTCTTGGACACTTATTAATTTTCTAAATGACTTGAGCTCTGATTTTCTCAAATATCCCCTTGCCGCGTACTCATCTAGTTTTTCTTGATCTATTTTTGCGCACTGAATTAATGTATCAGGGCCAAATAATCTCAGGACATCTGATGCTCGATAGCTCTCCGGTGTAGTTCGTAAAGAAAGTGTCCCTGTCTCCAGATAGATATTCCTTGAATGCTGAAAGCCTTCTGCACCTATTGCTTGTACACGTTCGTTGTCCCAAGCTAATCTTAAAGCCTCTTTTCTTTCATGCGACTCTCTCCAAACACTCACCTTTTTTTTAATGGCAAGCTAAAATAAGAATTATAAACGTCATTAGACAAAGAACAATCAACCCTTCCCAAATGATTCGGACTATATCGCACATACCTTTTCCCAGGAATGCAGAATCGCTTAAGTTCCGTTGCTTGTGCATTAGATAATAAATCCCCATCAATTGTTGTAGCTATTTCTGGCAGAAGGCCAAGATCGTAAAGGTGTTCGTTCAATTCTAACCGATTATACTCGTACGAATTGGAATATTGAAATTGTCCAACCACCCCTATGCTTGTCCAAACCATCCGTTTTCTATTTAGTGCCGATTGCTCTTCACGAATCATGTCTTTTATAATTTTTGCTCTTCCTTCCTGTTGTTTCAATTCCCAGTACAATCCAGACTGAATAAACCCCTCGATTCCGTGTATAGTCAAAATTGTTCGCAACCTTTCAATAAAAAACAATTAGATTATGAAACTAGTACTATTATTTACAAGTTAATAGAATTTAAACGTTGACTATATGATTGCAGTTGCAGTGGCAGTGTTATCCCCTGGCGGCGTTATTGGTAAAACAAACACCTCACAGAAGTTGCTTGTCCACCGACGATGAAAAAGAAAAAGAGGGGGTGCCCCTCTTTGCCGCTTCACTTTATAAAACTCATGATACAGCTTCATCAATGCCCGCTTCTCACTAAATCCGCGATACGATCTGCTGATCCCCGGCTCCTTCGCGATTTCCCTCTGCGTTCGCTCTTCACCACCGAGCTCGAGCCCAAATCGTCCCACTACAACTTTCTCCTTTGTTATAAGTTATTGCGTTTCATAATACGTTTATGGAACGTGCGTTCCAAATCTTCAAGAGTTTTTTACAACGTTAAATTTGGAAGCATGGGCAGCACAAGATGCGATCAGTACTTTTATTTTCTCTTTTTAAATCGTACGATGCAGTGTTCACGAAGATAATACCCGCCCTCAACTTTAATCGTTTCATCCGTTACCCCAAGTATCTTTCCATAATAATCGACTATACTTCCCATCAATATCTCGACTTTCGTTTGGTTCAGTACACACATTACCAAATGTTCCGTATTCATTAACGTTACCTCCTTTTTAAAGAAAATCAAAAAAAAGCACCATTAATCCAATCAAGCTTGGATTAACGGTGCTTCCGTTAGCTAAATATTACCATATTAATGATTTACCTGCAATCAAAAATCTAGCTTACATTGGCATCTCGACCAATTTACACTAATGCTCCATTGATATTATGCATGTTAAGGCAAGTGTGGTGATTTATATGTAATTTGCTGTTCCTGCTTTGCCGTCTTTTGTTTCAGTTCTTCGATTGTAGGTGAGATTTCCGCACGGTTTTCCATACCGTTTCATTTCGTTTGTTCTTGGCTTGGTTCCTGCATGCTTATATGACGAAATGGCGAATCTAAATCACGGTTTCCACCATAACTCTTGCGTGGGCTTGCTGCTGGCTAAGGGAAAGCCCGTCAAGCAGCCAGCGAAGCTCGCGAGAGGTGACCGTCACAACTTGTTCATTGCCGGTCGGCCACTGAAACGTGCCGTGTTCCAAACGACGGTAAAAAAGCCAGAAACCATTGACCTCCCAAAAGAGGAGCTTGAGTTTGTTACGCTCGCGATTGCAAAACACGATCAAGCTCGGAGAGAATGGATTCAGGCCATAACCTTCTTGGACAAGAGCAGCGAGTCCATCGATTGATTTACGCAAGTCCGTGGCGCCGACAGCCAGATAGACAGGGTGTGCGTATGAAAACGTCAGCATGATGAGGTTAAGGCTCCACCGCTTCACGTAGCAACTCCCGGTCGAATCCTTTTTGGAGGATGATGCTGGCATGCCCGACATGAATAACAAGCGAAGAAGGGGCAAGAGGAGCGTCGAGCTCCGTGACGGTAACCGGAATAAAGCGTGCCGAAGAAACGATGTCTGACGAGGCGATTTTTTTGAGTTTCCGTGTCCAATATTTCAATTGTTCCAAATTGACTTTATTGGCACTGCACCATGCTACCATCGTGAGTCCGCTGGCCTTATAAGCTTCAATGCGTTTCGCCCACTCGTTTTGACGTTGATCTCTTTTTGTCATGAGGCAACCTCCTCATTTAGGATGCCTTCATTTTCTCATGAGCTTGAGGCTGGTGGGGAGTATTTTTATGTTTACATATAAAAACTAGTTATAGCGAGAAGGAGAATCCCCCCAGAAATTTTCGTAGTTAGTTGGGAAATATTCAATAAATAATTCAGGCTTTGGTTCTCTACATTCTTCAAAGCCTACATAGGATAAATAAAGTGCCATCGTATTCCACGGACCATTTTCTCAAAATCAATACATAGATTCTGACCGAGAGGCTAGGGCGTCCCCCATTTAGTCTAGGCAGTTTTTTTCTGATGTTTAATCAATATATTTTTCACTGTTATCTCTGTAGTTTTTAGGATTCTAGCAGTTTCTTTATAACTTTTTACATTCGCATAAACTTGAAATAAAAGGTTAATCCAAGCAAACGAATTTCTTTCGGGTATTTGTATTTTTTTGTCTAGAATACGATTCCTTTTGTTTAATATTTGCGCTTTTTGGATCTCTTTCTCATAAAGTTTATATATTTCTTCTTCTTTCTTATCCCAAAGCCAACCTCTATCCCTTACGTAAATTCCATCTAAGTTTTGTAATGTTGCTCTATTGCATTTCTTCGTATAAGTATATCCACATTTTTCGCATTGGAATTTTCCATAAATTACATCTCTGAAACTATATCTTTGACATGCTTCTATGGAGTTTTGTTTATATTTTGAACATAACTCATTGAGACATTCCCAGGGCCCCTGGCCAAAAGGAATAAAAGGTTCAGTATCAGTAATTGTTTGATTTAGGAAATTACTCACTGAACCTGAAAAATAAATCATGAGTAAAATATGAATCAAGATATTATAATGATTACTTTGAAGATTAAAGTAGACTTGAGCAAATTTTCTATGTATCTGATTTATTTTTATCCCTAAAACTTCTAGATTTTTTTCTGAGAAAAAGTCAAAAAAATCTTGAATAAAACTTTTATTTTTTTGCATTAATCCATTTG
>NZ_CAJVCE010000042.1 GCF_910594985.1 Paenibacillus allorhizosphaerae | reverse complement strand
GGGATACATAGCGGTTAATCACTTTTGTGATTAGCCGCTTTTTTATGTATATTGTTAGATTAACGCACGGCATTACCTGACGCAAAGTGCAATTATGTTAATGAATATTTATGCATTTTATGAATGTTAGTTAATTTATTACTTCATATACTCATGAAACGCGGGTCCTTTCTAAGCGGTTGAATAAATGATTTACTATTAAATCTGAAATAAGATCAACGGAGCAACGCGGGTTCGCCACTCCGTTATTTTACTTATTAATGAAACATCACATCTACTCCAATGCGAACGAACTGCTGCAGTTCGTCGAAACGATGCAGGACGACGTAGGCAAGAAGCTGCTGGAGAAGACAACCAGCTACCTGTATGACGACAACGGCAACGAACTGCGCCAAAAGGTAAGCTACCTTCGCCCGCACAAGCGTAGCATGCACCAGGTCACCGGCGGAAATCTGTACGGTGACGAGATCGACGACGAGCTGAATCCCTTGATTGAGAAGGTAAGCAGCATGTTCGACGGCTTTAACCGCCTGAAGCAGATGGAGAAGATTAAGGGCGGCGATCGCGTCACCGTCGATTACGTGTACGACGGTGACGACTTGAGAACGCGGAAGACGGTACGCAGCTCCAAGAACGACTATACGGAGAAGGCAACGAATTATCTGTACGACAGACAGCACGTCATCCTCGAAACCGATGCCTTGGATCAACTTTCGGTCCGTTATGTGCGAGGAATAAAACTATATCATACGTATCAACAGCGCAGACAAGTTTTCATACTACCTGTACACTGGCCACGGGGATGTTGTGCAGACCGTAAGTGAAACAGGCGTTGTTGAGAATCAATATGACTACGATATTTTGGAAGTCCTACTATGGCGGTTGAGGAAAGCTATACGAATGCAGTCCGCTACGCTGGCGAGTTTTTTGACGAAAGGACAGGGTTGTACTACTTGCGAGCGCGTTATTACGATCCAAGTACGGGGCGGTTTATTTCAGAGGATAGTTACTGGGGAAAGGAAGAGAATCCGCTCAGCTTGAATCGGTACACGTATGCTCATAACGACCCTCTGCAGTTTGTAGACCCGATTGGGCATTTTATATTCAGCGTAATTAGTAATATTATGACTGGTGTTGTTAGTAATGTTATTGGTTCGGCAGTAAGTGGTGCGATAGAGGGTGGCCAAAATGGTTCCTCAACGGGGCAAAGCAGTAGTTCGGATAACGGCTCCAATAATGGGTCTGGAAACTGGTCGGGCTCGTCAAATAATAAGACAACAAATGCATCGTTTGATATTCGACAGATAGCAGATATTGCCTTAAACCTTATTATGCCTGATTCGCTAAGTAGACTATTTGCTCACGCAACAACGAATTTTTTGGCCCATGGAATCCAGACTTATATAGCCCCCACAGACTATATCTCTGAAGAGGAGTCCGCTGCCGTAACGAAAGAGGCCAGAAAAAATTTTGAAGAAGAATTAAATAAACGTATTGAAGCACAAAAAGTTGAGGAGTTGAAAGGACAATTAGCGACCCAGAAACTTGAAACTGAACTTGCGGTGCTTACCCAAAAGAGAAAAGAGGCAGAGTTAAAGTTAGAAGAAATGGAATCGGAAAGATTGAAATTAGAAAAAGAGATAGCACAAATAGAACTTGATTTTAAATTATATGAGTTGGCAAGGTACCAAGAATTAAAATCATTGCTTGAGAAGAAAGATGATGAATTAAACGAAATCGTCGCAGATCTGCAGAACATACTTTCGAAAGAAAAAGAGCTAACTGTTGCCAGTGCAGATTATGTTCCTAGGCCTGATGATAAACTTCAGAGGACTGCTGATGCTATTGAACAAGTGGTTATGGGGAAATATACCGAAAAAGTAACAACGGAAGGTACAATAGTTCAAGTAGCATTAGGCTTGACTGGATTGGATTTACCAGCAGATATACGCGATTTAGTCCATGATTTCACTCATTGGGAAACTTCTTGGAGTCATTCGGGTGAAACGCTCTTAGATGCTATGGGTCTAGTGCCTATTCTAGGAGCATTTAAAAATTCTAGTAAAATCAAAAAAGCGGGCAGAGAAATTATTGGGGGGAAGGGTAATCTTGATGATGCTTTGAAGTACAAAGGATATGTTAGGGACATAGAGTCCTTAACCAATCTTCCTATAAGTTCAAAGCAGAGAGAACTATTAAAGGATGCTCTTCAAAACAACAATTACACCAAGTTAACTCCTAGGGCACAAGCACTTCATCGAAAAGATTTTAATGCAAACAGGGAAAAAATAATTAAGGAATGGGAACAAAATACAAGGGCAATCTTGGCCAACGTACACTGAACCTGTCTACTCTAAAGATGGTAAAATATCAAGGAATGTTGGAGATAACTATGATGCACACCATATAATTGAAAGTAGCTATGGTGGACCTAATACGTGGTGGAACATGCATCCTGCATCATTTCCAACTCAACATCAAGGTGGAATACACAGGTCAGGAGGACCTTCAAGAGGAATATTTGAGTAAGGAGGGGCAGATATGGCCGATTTTTCTTTCTTAAAAAGTTATGTTTTATCTGAAGGTGATGATACTGCGCACCTTATGAAACATTCTTTTTATGCACTTGATAATCATGGTGTTGAAGGTGCAGAATCAAGAATAGGGTTTAAGTTTCCTGATGAGTTGAGAAACTTTTACGAACTAATAGGGTATGGATTTATCTGCAACACAACAAAAAAGGGAATTAATCGGTTAATGGACCCATCAAGTGTTGCCGATTTCAGGCTTGGGGAAGGTATTTATGAATACGACCCTGACAGAGAAATTTATGATAACAATAAGTTATTAGTTTTCTTCGAAGTATCTGAAGGCACGTATCTGACGATGGATTTAGTGAATGGAAACCAAAATGGAGAATGCCCAATCTATTACTTTGATGAAAAAATAGCCGATTCACTTCATGAATTTTTGATTCGCATGGACTCACAAACGGATTATTATCTATAAACCATGGATGGGACTCAGTGGACATTCAACTGAGTCCCTCTTTATTTGGTGGGGCTCCTGAATCAAACATCGACTTCGTAGCGGTATTCGATCCGCATCAAATTACGAATGGGGTGCACTTTTAGACGTTCAATATTAGAAGCCTTCTTCAACTGGAGTCCGACCGATCCTGTCGACATCATGCAGTTAGAACATGGTCTTCAAAGAGAATCAATCCTCTAAACTGAAGTTGTAGATGACTTCTACTTGTCTCAATTAGGGGAGCTTATGCTTGTACTTATCAAAGAAGAAGGCGCTACCGCGGCGTCTTCTTAGTTTTAATCGTATTAATGTTTGTTTTGTTCCTTAAATATTCTCCAACACCCGACTCCTTACTCTTAAGTCATTTTGGTCTGGACAAAAGGGTAAGAATAGTCAATCGTTCAGTGCATGTATTTTATTAAACATGAACCTTGAAAGAATTCAATTGGGATACATGTATTTTCGAAAGATAAAATTGGCGTAAAACTGGTGTGAAATATGATGTAAAAATTGGTGTTAAACCAGGTGGGAAGTTGGTGTAAACTTGGTGAAAAAACCAGTCCTAAGCATCCCAAAATGAGCCTAAGCGAACGTTAATACGAACGGTGAAATCCCAGTAAAATCAAGGCTTCAGCCGACTATAACAGTTTCTATCAATCTCGCGGATTAATCCGCATACGGTGCATGTAGAGTCCGTTGCACTGCTTGTACGAAATGAAACAGTTGCTGAAAAACCTTGTTAATACTGGGTTTTTATAATAAAACAGCAGGATAAAATTAGTGATACAGCTGTAGTTTTTTAGCTATTGGTGCAAAATTGGTGTAAAACTTTAACACAAATGAACCAAAATCAACGGAATACATCAGAAATAAGCCTATAACAGTGCGCATTTTGAATGAACTGTTATAGTCGGTAAGAAAAGAACCCGAACGATTCATACAGAAATCGTTCGGGTTCTCATGCTTCTTTGCGATTTTTAAATGGAATGATCTGATCGAATTTATTTGCAGCTTCTTTATCTGCCTTCGATAAAACATGGCCGTAGATGTTCATTGTTGTCGTGATGTTGGCATGTCCAAGACGTTCAGAAATGATTTTGGCATGGACCCCTTGGTTGATTAATAAAGTGGCAGAGGTGTGGCGAAGATCATGAAATTTGATGTATTTTAAATTGTGCTTCTTTAAAAAGCCGCGAAACCACAAATACGGGCTTTCGGGATAAAATGCTCTGCCGTACTGGTTGAAGAAAACAAAGAAATGATCGTTATCACGGGTTTTCTCCAATTCACCCCATTCGTGTTTGCAGTACTCGTGATATTCTTTCAGCTCCTCCCATACTGCATCAGACAGATTTATTTTCCGAGTAGATTTTTTGGTCTTTGGTTCTTTAATAACGGGGTTTCCATTAATGAAATCTGAGATGCTTTGTTTTACATAGATCGTGCCTTGTTCTAAATCAACGTTTTTCCACTCAAGTCCAACCAACTCGCCGCGGCGAAGACCAGTGGTTAAGGCAAGAATAATCATCATACGCCAATGATAAGCTTCTTTTTCTAATGCTTCAAACAATAACTGAATTTCATCTTCATCGTATACTTCACTTTCTTTATACACGACTTTGGGTGACTTCACATCCGCAACAGGATTCGATTTAATAACTCGCCACTCGACTGCTCTTGTAAAGATGTTTTTCAATACACGGTATACGTACTGAATCGTTCCGGAAGAAAGCTTACCGTCCTTCCCGTCTTGTCTGTTACCTTCTTTACTTAATTCACTTATTAAAGAAGCGACATGTAAGGGTTTAACTTGGTCTAACCGTAAATGTCCAATAGCAGGAAGAATTCGTTTGTTTAGGATTCTTAGGTAAATAGATAATGTCTTTTGTTCAAGTTCTTGTACTGCATACTTGTCTCTCCACTCATCGACAAAAGCGTGTAGCGTTAATTTCTCAGGTGCAATGTAAGCTCCGGCTTGGACCTCAATTTCAAACTTTGCAAGTTCAAGTTCAGCTTCCTTTTTAGTGCGGCAATGAACTGTCTTGCCATGACGTATATATTTACCTGCTGCATCTTTGCCGACGCTTACAGTTAATCTCCATGAATTTTTACCTCTTTTTTCTAAGCTAGCCACCCCTATATCACCTCCAAAACTGAAGAAATGCTAATTACAATTATTTCCTTAAATGATTCAAAGAATACTTTGGTTAACTAAAAACGTATGTTTACTATCAATGATCTGTCATTTGGATATGAGAAAATAGATGAAAAGAATATTTAGGGGGAATTTCTTTTCGATGAACTTGCCGAATATCATGATCATCATTTTTAGCGTTTATCTTGGAATTGGGCTCTTTTTGGCATATCGCTATATCACGAAGGAATTGCCCGAGATTATTGATTAGGATCTTGATGAGGAAGAGAACAGGAGCTTGTAATGCTTTACACAATTTAGATAAAATTGCTGGACGCAGCGGAGTGTCAATCATCCTTTTTATAGTTGGAATGCTGTTCTGGTTACCTATCTGGTTAAAAACACGCTTAAAATAATTTTTTGACATCAGCTATGCGAATGTGGTAATCGCGACGAGAGCTTCAACTGTTATTTCAAACCAAATAATGCATAAGGGTATATCTACAATCAAAGCATGTACTAATTTTTTTGATGAAGGCGAATGAGCATTAGCAAGCCTATTAATAATATCGATAAATAAGAACACGCATTCTCCATAGCCAAACTCAATGTAATATCTCGAAGGCAGGGCATCTGCCATGCGGCAGAGTCTGAAGGGCTACAGGAGAAGTACCACTGAAGCGGGTTAAGTACTGAGTAAAAGATGAGGGGAGATCGCCCTAAGTCGCTGTAGATGCGAAGGCAGGTGACGAAGAAGGAGTAGGCCGCACAATGTATGTCTTGTCTTCCGAAATGAGCTAATTTATGTATTTACAGTTCCGATTGTTGCTTCAGTATTATCTGTACATATTTCCATGATTGGAACATTAGTCAACATACCGCTTACAAAAGTTACTCTAAGTGTTTAAATGGGCGGTAAAATTCCTGGCCTTTTAACCTTTGATGAAAAAATATGGAGGGATCGCCACAAAGTAGGAAACAGATTTACAGATGAATATAATTCACTAGCTACAATCGCCAGTTACGTATTTACCATAGTATGAATGCTCCCGTCTACATTCATTTGGCTTCATTTTGTTCTTTTTGCAGTTTCTTTTGATTGGATTAGAAAAGCTGCTATTTGTTTTACTGTACCTTCAAAATCCTCTTTAACCTGATGTTCCCAAATGCGTAAAACTCTCCACTTGTTAAATATATAATCATCGGTAACTTTTTTATCTCGTTCTTTATTTTTTTTTAACTTATTGACCCAATAGTCTAGGTTTGATTTGGGTATGTGGCCATGAATATCACATACATGCCAAAAACATGAATCAAGGAAAACCACGGTTTGGTACCTTTTTATCGCAATATCGGGTTTGCCTGGAAGATCTTTCACGTTTCTTCTAAAGCGTAAACCCTGTTTCCAAAGAGCTTTGCAAATCTTATCTTCCATTTTGGTTTTTGATCGAATAGACTTCATGATCTTGCTTCTTGTTTCTTGTGAGAATTTATCTGGCATATAAGCTTACCTCCTTTAACCCTGTCTCCTTATTTTACCCAATTTTTTATTGATAAAAATGGAGGTAAAAAAAATATGGACGAGTAGAAGCAACTCGTCCATAAACACTTAATTAAATTACTGTGATATAATATTTACCATTCTTCTGCCTATCCATTCTATTACCGGAACAGCTACGGCATTTCCTAAAGTTCTGTATCTACTTCCGTCCATCCCACTGGAAACCCCTGCAGTTTCTCGTATTCCGAAGGGAGCATCCGTCTGACAAATAGCGTCTGAGCTGCCTCTGGAGTCAAGTGTATAGGTTTCTCCATCATTTCTGTACCCTTTTGCTTGGGGTCCGGCTGAAGCCTTTCGTCCAATTCCGGCATGCTGGATAGAGTAGATATTTGAAGAGATAAAGCCCGCTCCAGATCCGGCGCTAATGATTTCCCTCTGGCCGAGGCCCTGTCTAGGAGCGATTGCAATTGGACCTTGTTCAAAAAGTACTTCAGCGGCGCGTCCGCTTCTATAACTTGCGACAATGTAGACTCTTCTGCGTCGTTGGGGTGTTCCAAAGTATTTTGCATCCAGTATTCTCCACGCCAGACCATACCCGAGTTCATCCAAGGTTTGGAGGACCACTCTGAAATCATTTCCGTTGTTGCTATTGAGGAGTCCTGGTACATTTTCAATAAGTACCCACTCAGGTCTTCGTTGGTCAATAAGCTGGGCATACTTGTAGAAGAGTCCACTTCGATCACCTTCAAGTCCTTTTCTTTTACCTTGGTTCGCAAGAGAGACGTCTTGGCAGGGGAATCCACCACACCAGACTTCTGCATTTGGGACCTTGTCGATTGTAACGTCATTTATATCACCCATTAATTTAACATTTGGCCAATGCTTTTTGAGCACTTTCTGGCAGAAAGAATCTCTTTCGCATTGGAAAACAACTTCCATTCCTGCCCTTTCCAAACCAAGATCAAAACCGCCAATTCCACTAAAAAATGATGCCACTTTTAACATCTTCTCACCTCACCTATAAAAAAAACAGAACATATGTTCACAATTCGACATTATCCGGTGATTTCCTTCAAGATATAAAAAAATATTATTTTCAGTCTATCCTTACAGAAATGAAACAGGATTCTAAAATTATAACATCTTGTTCTATAGTTCGTACAGTTTCTAGGAATGAAAGGGATATGGATATGTCTGTATAAAATTCAAAAACAACAAGTCAGGTTCAAGTGCATTTAGAATAATTACTATTGTAGTGGAAGGAAAAAATAATACTATTGTCGAATTTTAGTCCTTAACCCTGGAAACTATTCGATTCGGAAAAAATAAACAAAAAATTATGACTGCATTTTTGAGTTTGTGAACCTAGGAGAAGCTGCTATGGGTGAATCAAAAGATCAAAAAAAATCATTTTTTAAAGGGCAGCAATTGCTTCAATTGTTAGAGGGCCAGTGCAGCCATATTACGGCTCAAGAGCTAGATGCAATTTTACATCATAGTAGTGCATTAAATGAAATATATAAAGTTGCCGATTATGAAAAAACGAAAGCGATGGCGTTTGCTGGCAAGTCATTAATGCAAACTATCATGTGCTATATTTGTTTTTTTGATTCTAATGTACCGGACAAAAACCTTTCCCCTACATTTCAAGCGAGTGTAGAACCCGTTTTAACGAGGCTTTATAAGCATTTTCGAATTGATGAAATGATTTATCTAGGGAAAGGTGAAGAAAATAATCGATACTCTCTTCAATATCGTGAAGTATTGCTTGCAATCATTCAACATATCTATATAAAAGAAGGTTTTTATACTGTATTGGAAATCTTTATTGATTTCGCCACAGAGCCTGTGGGGCCAGACTATAAAAGCATGCTTTTAGAGTATGTAAATAAGCATAAAGGCCATCTAGTATATAAGCTAATAAATGAAACAGGGCCTGACCACCAAAAAATGTTTGAAGTGGAGGTCTCAGCATTCGGTACACAGGCAACTGGTATCGGATCATCAAAGAAAGAGGCAGAAAAGCAGGCAGCCCAGAGCCTGTTTAACATAATAGGTGCAAGTAAAGAGAAGTCCTTCGATATGTCGCTTCTGCGAAGTGAAAGACAATGGCACGTATCGCATGAACGTGCACGTCAGTTGCAAAATTATGTATCCAAACAACATACCTATATACTAAAAAACTTGTCTATTTACGTAGTAGACGCTGTTTTTTCCCATAAATCATACTTTAATGAGCACCCTGGGATTAAAACTGACAGTTATGACATGTTAGCTATCATGGGTTCCTGTGTGCTTAACCACAATATTGATGCTTATTTATTAGCAAATTTCGATACCATGTGTGGTGGCAGGTCAAACCAATTATTAAAAATACGAGGAGAGTTGGTTTGCGCTACTTTCCTTGCTCCGAGGGCAGGGAACTTTCTAGGAAAACAGGCTTTTCAATTGTTGAGGGCATCTAGAGGCCAAGATAAAAATGTCCCGAGTATTATGTTAGATATTTTCAAGGCACTTTTAGGAGCCGTATTTTTAAGCGGGGCTTCTAGTGGATTTCCAAATCCTTTTGAAAAGATCCAGGAAATTCTTGCTAGTCTTTCAATATTGCAATTACCTCAAGTCCATACTTTGGATTATAGGAGTACAGTTAATTCAATTGCTAACTTACTCAAGTTTACCGAAGGGTTAGAGACCCGGATGCTTTCAAAAAAAGCTCATGAGCCCTTATTTGAAGCTACCGTAACTATTTCCCATCCGATAGAAAAAACAATTTCATTCCAAGCAAATGGTCAGGGTAATACATCTAAGATTGCCGCAAGAAACGCCTGCCAAGCGGTGTTTGCCCAGTTAAGTGCTGTGTTCAATTTAACCCAGCTTGTGCCCCTCACTAATTCGACACGCTGGGATTCTGTACTTCAGACGTTGTTAGAAGCGGCATTTAAGCCAAGTGGCATACAGGCCGAGCTTCTGACAATACTCGGAGGCTTATGTTTGAAAAAGTGGGATGAATCTAACGCGAGGAGTATCCTGGAAAACCTGCTGCGTCGTTCATTAGCGGGGGAGGCAAAAATGGTCTATTACTTTTGGCTCCAGCATGGGATCTCCCAAGAGCAGGTGAGATCCGCTCTAGTTGGTCATCAATGTTTCAATCAAGTATCTGATTTGCTTCAATGGGAAAAACCTATGGATGAAGCAGTTTCAAATCTAGGGGAACGGTCCCAGCAAATATCGTTTAATGACCAACAAATTAATAAAATCTTCCAAGCGCTAAATGAATATGAAGCTGAGGGCGAAGTCCAATATAGTATTTCCACCCATTCAATAGCAGCAACAATTCAATTTTTTGAATCTCCGGATGCCATTAAGGCGTTGGAGGCGGTCGGATGTTACCGGGCTGGCGAAATAGTATCGCAACTTAAGAGCCTTCAGAACTTTTTCAGCGATTATCGTTCAGGGAATATAATTAGCGGTCTAATAGGCATAAATGATAGTTTTGAACAGTTGTGTTTATTGGCTACTGCACACTGGATAAAAGAATTTATGGAATAACCGAAATGTACAGCATTTTTATTTGGGTACAACGTTTAATATACATTCGTGGATGGCGCTTTATTGTCCACTATTTGCCGTATTGTATAAAAAGAACTGTCGTATCAATACAAGGGGTGCTTTAAATGTCATACATGCAATGGAATAAACTGATAGCCCAGCATTTTTTTCGTCCAGAAATGGCAGGCCGTGATGTTCTTTTGTTTGTGGATGAACAGCTTATTAATGAATTGGGAAAGAGTTTGGGGCAAGACATGCAGGGGTATATTTTATCAGTGATTGAGGGTCCATTTAAGGTCAAGTCTGATCCAGGCGTTAGCATTTGTCAAAAAGCTCTTAGGGTCTACGGAAATTGGCGGGATAGGGACCTGAAATATCCTCCTTATATTGCTTATTTAGCACTTTTTGTTCTTGCTGGATGTATAGATGACGGTAACTATTCCCCAATCGCTTATTACCCTAAATTACGAAAATTGCTTGGTGAAGAGGAAGCTCTTGGACAATACCCAAGATTCGATGATATGTATCGCATATGGCAGGACTTGGAGAAATGGACTAAAGAGGACAAGTTTGAAGAGTTCGGGCGTTTTACCGTGAAAACAAGGGGGAGATGGAGGCATGTCGGTCTGCCGTTATCCCAGTCCGTATTATCTGCAAAAGAGAAACGTTCACTTCCGTTATTTTTTCTTAAAGGAGGGCTAATTCCAACAAGTCCTCCTTATTTTAGCCAATTAAGAAACGTGTTGATCGAACATGGACAAACCAGCCTCTCGAGGAAAACACTAAGGCTTCTGTATGGGGAAGAGGAGAATAAGGAATTATTAATTGCTTTATTGGACCATGTTAAGGATGAGCTTATTCATTGGGATGGTTCCCTGCCAGAAGAGACTATGGAAGGTTCCGTTTTGGTCCGTTCTACTGCTATGCTATGTCTAGATCTCGATAAAATCCAGAAAAAAGTTAGTTTTAGCTTGCGTATAAAGGCGAATAATCCTTTTCCAGATGAATGTTTGCGGTTGCGTATAAGAGAGAAGAAGGGGGCCTTTACGTGCAAGGGTAGCATTCAAAATTGGTCAACTGAAGTAAAAGATGAACAAAACCAATCGATTAACATTAAGCATTTCGACTTTAGGCATACTGTCTTTCTTGAGGATTCGGAAAACGGGTGGACTGTCAAGTTCCCGGGCAATACAGTTCGTATATTCATGCGAGGCCAAAAATTAGGTTTGCCTAATGCATTTGTTGAAATCCATCAATTGGAGCGGGGCTCACAATTTCTGCTACTGTGCCATCAATCCGTTGTAGACGAAATAACAAAATGGGGAAAACAAGCATGCGATGATTTTGGGCCAATAGCATACGGTGGGCTTCCGACAGGTTGGTCATTGTTTCAAGGGGTAAACCCTAAATTGTCTTGTGAAGGTTTTGAAGTTTTGGCCTTATCATCTCAAATAAGTATTAGGCTCATTGGAGGCATTCGATTAGGATATGGTAACACATTTTTAAACTTGAGCCCACCAAATGTAATTGTCGAAAATCTAGAAGATAATGTGGTTATGAATATAAATGGCTTGGATCTTGCTTTTGATCAGGCACTTGAATGTTGGGTGTTGCCAAAATCACTTCCTACTAATGTACCACTAACTATACAAGCGAAAGGTTTACAAGCAGACCCAAAACAAATCGTTTTTAAACTTATTGAGCCTGCAATCAAAATTAAAAATTACGAGCATTACCTTAAAGAGACAAAATTAGAAATTGATAGCGAGGTACCCATGGCTATTGGGGGATATATCTATAATCAAAACAATTGCATCGAGAAATTTGAATTTGATATCCCAACACATCTTTCAAACGAAATAATTTTTATCGGAAGAGGGATCGGACAAATATGCCACTGGCTACGGAACTCACCGAAAAAAATAGCTTGGGGCCCTGTTTGGGCTATCGCAAAAGAAGGGCGTAAAAAGTGGAAATTATATTTTTGTGGAATAGAAAATTTGCAAAGCTGCGAGCCAGGGAATATAGCCGGAAACAATAAGGAGATTGAGCAATGGAAGGTAGCGATAAGGGGGATGGCAAAGGTAATAGAAAAACCTTCTTTTGAATTTGAGACAGTCGATAAATTATGGGATGACTATCTAGAGGTGGCGAAGAATGGCTAATGATATATTAGCAGCAATAAGTGCGATAGGCAGAGTGAAACAGGATAAAATGAAAGCTATTTACGATACGCTGATGCGGATCCATATGGGTGATGGTGAGGAATATATTCAGCCGCTTTCGGATATCCTCAGTTGGTTAGAAACATTAGGGCATTGTGAAATAGACTACAGGTTAAGGCAGATACTGGTATGCCCTCCTTCATTTCTTTTGCTCCCACATCCTGGTTTGCCAAAATTTGTATTGGTCGGCGGCAGAGATAAAAAACTCCTAGATCGGCTACAGCGAATCTCAGCGGCTAGGCCAGACCTTTTTCGGGTAACATTTGAGCCCCACCCAGAAAACGATAATCCTCTATTTCCTCCAGCAGTGTATGTTTTATCTACAAATAAAAATTATGTTTTACAACTGGCAGAAAAATTAGGGATCGAATGTAGCATAGATGCACCTGCTGCTTGGAAACTCCTATTATTTTCGCCAAGTCTTAGGGATATTAAAGATTCACTTTTATATTTTCAAGCTACTGAACCGAATTGGAAACACAGCTCGTTCTGCCATGAGAGGCTGCGGTTTTCCCAAGATACAAGCACTTCTCCTACTAAGCTGGTGGCGTATACTAATCCAATTAACCAGCAGCAGAAAATATTGATATGGAATAATGATACCGCTGCAGAGGTAGATAAAAACTGGGGGAGATACCTCGTCTTAGGCAGGCATAAATGCCATATCTTGCTTTATGACGAGCGCAAACAAAAAATGGCTGTTCCTATTACCGTTCCACTGCCAAAATACTTAGCGAGGGCAATCGCCCTTTGTTCGGGGGTGGCTCCACGTAAAAAAGAGCTGCACCAACAAATAGGTGTTTTGAAAAAAGGAATTACGTTGTTGATATATGAAAAAGTTCCCCAGGGCATGGCCCACCAGCTTGGAAGAAAGTTAGGACAAACATTGCAAGAAGCAAATTTATAATGCTGGAGGAAATTACAATGACAAATCCAATTCTTGCATTTGAAGATATTCGAAATAATTTTATCCGTTATATACAAACAGCTTTTGGCACTAGGTACCCGGCAATTGAACTTGAAAGGCAAGAATTGCTGCTAAAACCAGGTGTATTAGCCCAAGAACCATTTATTGAACCACTGCCAAGATACAAAAGCTCAAAAATGAGAGTTGCAGAGCTAACTGCTAAAGAATTGCCTGGATTCAGTGATCAGGAAGTCAAGCTGTTTCAACAGTTTGCTTCCTGTGGGCTTTTTAATCCGAGTCTACCTTTGTATGTTCATCAAGCGCGTATGCTAGAGACAGCCCTCTCAGGAAAGAATTGTGTCATTACTTCAGGAACTGGTTCTGGCAAAACTGAGTCATTTTTACTGCCACTTTTCGCTTACTTGGCAAAAGAAGCTACCAAGTGGGATGAAGCTAAAGTTCCGGATATACATTTAAATGATTGGTGGAAAAACAAAGAATGGCACGATAAATGCAATCCCAAATCCGGAAAAAGGCATCGCATGGAAAAATCTTATCGTGTATCACAGCGTGGGCATGAACTAAGGCAGCCGGGCGTCCGTGCTATGATACTTTATCCTATGAATGCACTGGTTGAAGACCAGTTAACCAGGCTGCGAAAAGCGCTAGATTCCCAGCAAGCCCGAGAATTTTTTGAAACCTACTTGAAGGGAAATAAGATTTACTTTGGACGTTATAATGGATTGACGCCTGTAGCGGGTCATGAGTACAAAAAAACGGGTAATCCGAATACCGAGAAAGTAAAAGATTTAGCTAGCCTTTTGGAAAAAATGGAGCAAACGAGCATAGAGGCCGACAAATATGCGAAAGCAACTGGCAAAAAGGAGATCCCCTTCTTTTTCCCTAAGCTGGATGGCTCTGAGATGAGGTCGCGCTGGGATATGCAAGATGCGCCTCCCGATATCTTAATTACCAACTACTCAATGTTAAGCATAATGATGATGCGGGAAGTCGATAATGGGATTTTTGAGCATACAAAAAAGTGGCTTAGCCAAAGTAATGACAATATATTTCATCTCATTGTTGATGAATTGCACTTATATCGAGGTACGTCAGGTGCAGAGGTCTCCTACTTACTTAAGTTATTGCTACATCGTTTGGGTCTTTCTCCAGACCACCCACAGCTTCGAATTTTAGCATCTAGTGCTTCATTAGAGCCAGACGATGCACATAGCCGGGAGTTTCTTCAAGATTTTTTTGGGTTGTCTGGTGAAGCGTTTGAAATTATAACCGGTACTCCGGAACAATTGCCTATGAAAACAGAAACCATAATTCCCTGGGAACCATTTGCCCAATTCCAAAAGAATTATGAATTTGCCCCTAGTGAGTCGATTGATTCTTTGATCCAGTCGTTAGGTTATAATGGCGACGACACTGGATTAAAGGCACTAAAGGATGCTCTTGAGTCGCCTGACATGCAGTTAAGTAACCTCATGCTTAGAGCTTGCACGGTTAATGAAAAAAATAAAATAAGGGCGGTGTCCGTCGATACATTTGGTGAAATGTTATTTGGTACGACTGTTGGGGCAGATGAAAGGAAATTGGCACTTACTGGGCTATTCACCGCACGTGAACTCTGCGACACGCTTGGCTCAAACAGCAGCCTTCCATCTTTTCGATTCCATTGGTTTATGCGCAACATAGAGGGGCTATGGGCATCTACCCAAAAAGAAGATGAAAAGCTGCCAGTTGGAAAATTGTTTCCTCGTCCGGATATTGTAGATGCCTATGGCAAACGGATATTGGAACTTTTATATTGCGAACAATGCGGAACTGTCTATTTTGGAGGTAACCGTTTAAAGCTGCAAAACGGTGACTTGGAAATGCTAGTTACCTCTCCAGATATTGAAGGAATTCCAGACCGGAATAAGAGAAACATGGTAGGCCATAGAAGTTACATTGAGTATGCTATCTTCTGGCCTTCTGGTATCGAGGAGGTCAAGAAAGATGCGGTTACATGGAAACAGCCACAACCAAGGGATGAAAAGGACACCGCGGCAGCAGAATGGAGGCAAGCATCTCTCAGTACTGCCACAGGCCGGATTAGCTTTTCGCATGAAGATGCAAATGAAGACCCGGCTGGATACGTAAGAGGATACCTTTTCGTACTTAATGGTATCGAAGAGTCAAAGGAAAATGAGTTTAAAGCACTTCCTTCTGTATGCCCTTGTTGTAGTGCAGATTACACAAAGCGTAAAATGAAAAGCCCTATTCGTGGCTTCCGTACAGGTTTTTCAAAGGTCAGCCAAATCCTTTCAAAAGATCTGTTCCATCAACTTTCTAGTGATGTTGAGAAAAAGTTAGTTATTTTTTCCGATAGCCGTGAAGACGCCGCTCAAATTTCTAATGGGGTAGAGCGGAACCATTATAAAGATCTGCTCCGCGAAATTGTATTAAGTGAGTTGCAACTATCCGCTATTGGAGAGGGGCAACTGCTTGACCACCTAGAAACAGGTATAACGCTTACACCACTTGCCAAGGAATATTTACGCGATTTTCCAGACGCGGAGAATAAAATTAAAGAATATCTGGAGCTGACAAACGTAGAACCTCCCGCGGCTTACCGTAGATTTTATGAAGAGACCTTAGAAAAACTTAACGCCATCCGAAGGAAGAGGGAGACTCAGCTCGTCCCATGTAAAGAGCTTTTCCAGTCAACTTTAGAAGGGGATATTGGAAGGCTGATTT
Source organism: Paenibacillus allorhizosphaerae (assembly GCF_910594985.1). Lineage (GTDB taxonomy): Bacteria > Bacillota > Bacilli > Paenibacillales > NBRC-103111 > Paenibacillus_G > Paenibacillus_G allorhizosphaerae. Next base: position 20,907 of record NZ_CAJVCE010000042.1, on the reverse strand, counting down.
CCCGGTTTATTGGGCTAGGTGTAAACCCTGCTGGCAATGACATCGAGTACCAGACGTTTTATTGGGGGAGCAGAAAGCACCGTTGGACTGTGCTGTTCAACTTTGAAAATAAAACGTGGGCTGAGGATTTACCCCCTGAAGCTGGTGCTGCAAAAAACAAAATCATAGCAAAGGTAAGGCAAGAATTATGCGATTTGTTCTTTAGCCGCTTATATTTTAGCTTTGAATCGTCAGGGCTTGGCTATCCTACTTTGCATTGGGATGAATCCTTTAGTGAAGCTGTAATTAGTGAAGTGGCCCTTGATCCAGAAATTTTTAAACAGCTATGCGACTCGGCTATCCGTATTCTTGGGGATTTATATCGCCATGAAGGTTCTGATTTTCCTAATAACCATTGGTTGGAGTTTGATAATGCATGGAGTATATTTAAAGATTATGTTTATGCTGTTTGCAAAAAAGTAGGGGTATCTTCAAGTCGGTCTGAACTCATCGGCCAGAAATTGCTCCACACGATAATTAAGGCAGGGCACGAGGGTGCTGTACTATTAACAGACAAGCTCGGTATAAAAGTTGCTTCGCCGGCAGATCCATACTGGTTATGCCCAAATTGCAAGCGACCGCATCTTCACCCATCTTCTGGGGTTTGTACCAATTGCCATTCAGATTTACCGGTTGATCCGTATGGTAAATGTGAAGCTTTGATGGAAACAAACTATTTAGCGAATATGGTTACGAACGACCGTAAGCCGATTCGATTGCACGCAGAGGAACTTACAGCCCAGACAGATGACCAAGCAGAGCGTCAGAGGCTGTTCCGGGGAGTGCTGCTTGATGTGGATGGAAATCAAACTGTCCAGCAAGTAGATGAAATCGATATACTTAGCGTTACAACAACTATGGAAGTTGGAGTGGATATCGGGAATTTGCAATCTGTTATGCTGGCAAACATGCCGCCCATGCGGTTTAATTACCAACAACGTGTCGGGCGTGCAGGAAGGCGGGGTCAAGCGTTTTCGTTTGTCTTAACACTTTGCAGAGGCGGTCGAAGCCACGACGACCATTACTTTGCGAATCCCAGCTCAATAACCGGGGATCCACCACCGGTCCCTTTTATTACTGCCAACCAGCCGCCTATCATTAAAAGGTTACTGGCTAAAGAGTGTTTGAGGCAAGCTTTTATTGCTATTGGTGTCCGCTGGTGGGATGGACCCGAAAGCCCGCCAGATACCCATGGAGAGTTTGGGCTAAAAGATGACTGGGGACAATATAGGGATAAGATTTCCGGCTGGCTTCAAAGTAATAGTTCAAATATACAAAAGGTTATTCGAGCCGTTCTTCCTTTTTGGGAGCATACAGATGAATGCATTTCAAACTATTTAAGCTACATCCAATCAGAACTAATCCTGGAAATTGAAAAGTGCACCTTAAATTCAGAACTAATTGGGGAAGGCCTTGCCGAATGCTTAGCGGAGGGCGCCAAATTGCCGATGTTTGGCATGCCATCACGAACGAGACTCTTGTATCACGGCTTTGATGACAAGACTCGGGCTCCCTTAACAATCGATAGGGATATTGAGCTTGCAATAAGTGAATTTGCACCGGGTGCACAAAAAACTAAAAATAAAGCAGTCCATACTGCTATTGGTTTCACTGCTCCGCTGCTTAATGTCCAAAATAATTGGAGGCCATCTCAAAATAATCCGCTTTCGCAGCGTTACAAAATCGCTCATTGTGATGATTGCGGCTATATGCGGGTAGATCAGGAAATTGATCATTGTGCGAATTGTGGGGAATCTTTAGGCAGTAAGTTTAGAGTTTATGAGGTTGCAGTACCACTTGCATTTCGAACTGACTATTCGCAGGGACAAAATGCTAAGGAAGAGGAATGGGCTGCCTCTGGGGCCCCTTCAAGCATTGCGGAAGGAAAGCCTGCTGATTTCTTTACGGTTGAGAAGTCAAATACTCAAATTTACCTAAGTGGTGAAGGGCGCGTTTGGAGAATCAACGATAACGGGAAACAATTGTTCCAAGGTGGACTTGTAACTACGAATAAGACCAAGGCGCCTAATGGCGCAATCTGGAATGCGCCGCAAATGGAATGGCAATGGGTATTAGAAGATTTTAAGTATACTACTGATCAATTTTACTCAAAAATTGAGTCACTTGGCATCGCTGCTGCAAAAACTACAGATTTACTCAGAATAAGGCCTAACGAAACAACCCTTGGGTTAAATCTAGACCCATCCAGTGTAACATCGCGAGCAGCCCTTATCTCAGCTGGTTTCTTACTCAGGTCGATAGTGGCTGAGCGGCTGGATATAGACGCCGATGAGATTGAATTATGCCAGTATTTAAGATCAAAGGTCTGCGATGGAACTTACGTAGGAGAAATAATACTCAGTGACCGTTTGCCCAATGGGGCAGGCTTTGTCCGCTGGCTCGAGGGTAATTGGGATAGTGTCATGAAAGATATTTTTTCACCTAGCGCTAGACATTCGTTTATGCAATATTTAACGGGCACCGAACATGTTTGTAACTCGGCTTGTTATAGCTGCTTAATGAATTATCGGAATATGCCTTACCATGGGTTGCTAGATTGGAGGCTTGGGCTAGCATATTTAAGAACCATGTACTCAAGTAGCTATAAGTGTGGTCTCGATGGTGATTTTTCGTATGAAGAACTCAAGGAATGGTCCTTATTAGCCCAAAAACTATCCAGACAGTTTGGATCGTACTTCAATTATGAGCCAGTACAATTTGGTGAGATTCCGGGTTTACGTTCTGATGGTCAGAATTTGCTTATTGTGCACCCTTTATGGTCTACAGAAAATCCCCAGGGCATTTTAGTGGATGCCATCGTTAAAGCTGGAGGTAATCCAGGCTATATCGATACTTTTAACTTGCTTCGGCGACCTGGCTGGTGTCATGAACAACTGGGAGCGGAAGATAATACATGGTGGTAGAATGCTAGTAAAACTGACCGATTTACAAACGTTAGATAAGGTTACACCAAGCCGGTATCTTAATTTATCCCAATGCAAGTTGCGAGGGGTATTATCCTCATTAGGCATACCAGGTTTGCTTCCAGTTTCTCCAAATGCATATTTCGGAATAGCCGCTCATCGGCTTTTAGAGAGGGCTAGCAAAGGAATGGTTTCAAACCAGGAAAATTTAGATAATACCTGGAATTTATGTGTTGCCGAAGTGGATGAAGAATTAGCTAGCAGCCTTCTAACAAGTCACCTTGTCCCTTTAAGTACCCACGTAAAACAATATGAACTTAAGAAGAGGTTACTGTTAAATACAGCAGCCTTTCTTATACCTTCATTTAGTGGAGAATATAACCGACAGCTCAGCGGCAACGAACGTTGGATTGAAACGCCTGACCGTAAGGTGGGTGGATATGCAGATAAGATTGTGCAAACTGCAGCCGGTTATGAGATCATAGATTATAAGACAGGTGAAGTTATAGGGAGGAATGGGATAAAGGCAGAGTACAGCATTCAGCTTATGCTCTATGCGGGGATATTGTATGAATGTTCAGGTGAGTGGCCCGCGGCACTAAAAATTATTGATGTGAAGGGAAATAGCTACACTATTGGATTTGATAAGAATGAGTGTATTCAGCTACTATCTAAGGCGAGGATCCTTCTTCTTGAAGTCAACGAGATTATAGCAGCCACCAAGAGTTTAGAGGAAAAACAACAATTGTTGGCAACCCCAACCCCTGAAAACTGCCGATATTGTAGTTATAGGCCGGCCTGTTTACAGTACTGGAACAAAAAGAAACAAACCCCCGGAGCCCAATGGCCGCATGATATTACTGGAACATATACAGACAATATAGCTTTAGGAAACGGCACACATATGTTAAGGCTTGAGTTTAATAATATAGTTTATAAAATAAGGGGATGGCAGCTCGAGAGACACCAAGTTGTCCCTAATGAAAAGTATGCGATTTACAATTTAAGTAAGGACAAGGCCGAAAATTGTTATTCAGAAACAATGCTTACTACACTTTATAATTGTTAAACTAATAATCGAGTAGCACTTCAGCTTTGTTGGTTAGCTCGAATTTATATCGTAAACTGGGTGTAATTAAAGGCATGGTATAAGTGCGTTTAATAAAAGGAAGAGGGTGGGGTTATTAGTCCCCCGCCCTTTTCCTCTATTTTATATACTATCCACTCCATCACGAGGAATGAGGATGCTATCTCCAACCAAATTAATAAAATTACCTGAAAATGCATCGAGACTTGGTTCGCCTTGGTTTATCAAAGCTTGGACGAAGGTTTGATAGTTTGTGAATAATAATCGATTAGGGTCAACATTATAAGGTATTATTCCTGGAGTAACTAGATTCCGGTTATCCTCGGAGAAACCTATAAGTGCTAGTGTCCAGTTGAAAGTTCGCAAATTAGGTAGATTTGCATCAGCCAACTTCGTCATTAGGTAATCAAATAGAGGCGCTCCAACACAAAAGACTATACCGTAACCTTTCCATGTTTGCATAGCAATATTGCCTTTTACTATGAATTGTTCTTGTTGTCTTCGCCATGCGTTTGTTTCTATTGTGTGGGCACCTACGGCAGTTCTTAATGATTCATTGGTCCTATTCGGAAGTCTTTCCCACATTTTTACATGGTCAGTAATTCTTCCTGTTTGAGAGGTTTCTCCTCCGCCTTGCATTTCAAGAACAAAACGGTCTGGACCAGAATAAGGGCTTTTTCCGGTTTTCAAAGTCATAATATAGTCAGCGTTATACTCGGTTCCATCGTTAACAGTAAGCCGTACTTCACGTCGGACACAAACGTCTTCCGGTTGAATAGTTGGGCTAAAAACAGTTTGGGCTATCTGTAGAAGCATTTTAGATTGGTACTGGTTGAGGGGGACATTTTTTGTAGCGCACAGCCGATGTTCGCATGTAATCCAGACAGTGCCATCGCTTTTCCTTACAGAACATACAGGTTTCAAACCTTTTTTAACTTTACTGCAATGGCTATTCATGAAGGGACAGGGAACAATAGTTTTATCCTCAACTGGTTCTATTTGTTCAACTTCTACATCAGTTCTTCTTCCTAAATACTCAGCGACACTTACAGGCAAATTGTATCCCCTCTTCTATGATATAATCGTTTCAGTGAGGCATTTTAACAGTTCTAGATCTCGATATATCCGTCTCGTTTTGTTGGTTTCAACAAGTAACAAAGTCCAAACAAAGAGAGCAAACTACTAGAGTAAAACACGTGAGGTTGGGCTTTTTCTAAAGTCCTTATTAGATATAGAACTTTCCCAGATTAATTTGTACATCTGCCGCGCTTAATTCTCCTTCTTTTAACGCCCCTCTTTACTAAGGTTCTCTTCCTGTTATATCAGTTGCCAATTCCAATTCGACCATCTTTATCATGTCCGATGGAGCGGCATCTAATGACTTCGCTAAAGCAAAAATCGTATTAATTGTAGGACGGCGCTTGCCACGCTCAAGCAAACTAATATAAGTTCGATCAAGATTGCTGCGAAAGGCTAGTTCTTCCTGACTTAACCCTTTTCCTTCTCTAAATTTTCTTAAATGCCTTCCAAAAACGACCTCGATGCTCAATAGATCCAACTCCTTGAGGTCATTATTTGTGTTTTTGAGACGGATGGTCTACGGACTATAGTCATAAAAAAAGTAGCACGTTAAAATGTACTATAATCATCGTAAATATTTCATATGGTGCTCTTTGGGGGTAAATGTAAATGCGAAATCAGGCTTATGAAATATTATCGTATTGTTCGCCTGAAATCGGACGATTTAATTTGCAGGAATTCGCGGGCTTCGGAGGCTGAACGAAGGTGAAAGTGGAACCATGATCCATAGATGTGTGGAAGTAGTTTATTTATTGGGTATTTGGGATTGAGATTACGGAGTGAAAATGTTATTAAATCTTCTTATGTCGAGCAGATCGAGAAGACTTTTTTTTGATTTGTAATTAATATACATTTGGTTATTGATAATACCGATATTACGATATAGTGACCTAGTACTAAAGTCACATATGTTTAACAGGAAGGAATGTAACCTCATGTCTACATCTAAATACATATCTACATCGGTATTGGCCAAAGAACTGAAAATCTCGGCAAAAGAATTATTTCAAAAGCTCTTAGAAAAGGGACTGATTAATCGGGAGAATGATAATTGGACTCTAACGGATTTAGGAAAAGAAGCCGGGGGCGTAATGAAAACGCATCCCCAGTATGGGACCTATATCACGTGGTATGAAGATAACAAGGAACTGCTACTGGCTCTGGAAGATGAAGAAGAGGACAAGCTAGTCAATACTACCGCTTTAAGCAAGCATTTTAATATTTCGAAGTTTAGAATGAACCCGATTTTATCCGAGCTTGGTATGATCCAAAAAGATGTCAAGGGCTGGATATTAACCAAGCTTGGTGAGAGTTTAGGCGGTAAGCAATTTGAATATGTACGAACTGGGATACCTTATGTTTGTTGGAATGAAAGTATATTAACAAATAAGCGTCTGCTGGAAACGATTCAAAGTGTTCAAGGAGTAAGTAATGGTGAAGAAAAAGAGGCAGAGATCAAATCCTCCTCACCAGTAAGTTTTCGTGATAAGTTCGAGGCGAAGCATCGGACCGCGGATGGACACTATGTCCGTTCCCGAGCGGAAATGCTCATCGATAACTGGCTTTATATGTCCGAGATCGTCCATGCTTACGAAAGAAGGCTGCCTATTGAAGAGGAGGTATACTGCGATTTTTATTTGCCGGTTGGTAAGGTTTATATCGAATATTGGGGAATGGAAAACGACGAAAAATACGTAGAACGAAAAAAAGTAAAGTTAGATATTTATAATAAGTATGGTTTTAAGTTGATCGAACTTGAAGATGCGGATATTCAGAATCTGGATGATATTTTGCCGAAAAAACTTTTAAAGTTTGGTATTCAAGCTTATTAACATAGTATTAATAATGAAAAGGATGTATGAGCAATGCGTGAACGGAAATTTTCTTTTGTACCCGTACCATAATGAGATTGTTAAACCTAGCGGAAGTTGTTTGGAGTTCTGGCATTTGGAAGACTTGCCAGAGAAGCGGCTTCAAGTTTTCTCCGTGAATTACGAGGATGAGGCCCAGGTTGAAGCAGAACTTCGTGTATACCAAAGGGGACTTTTGAAACGAAAAAATCTAAGGAGCAAATCCCATGCCAACATATAATAAACTCGTCCGGGACCGAATCCCTGAGATAATCAATAATCGTGGTGCATCGTGCAACACTCGTATTCTAGACGAAACAGAGTACATGGCCGAGCTACGTACCAAGGGCTACTCATTGTGGGTTCATCTAATTTATCCAAATCGGCGTTTCGAATGGGTGTCGAGTGGAATTTGGCAATGAACGCCGAAGCCGAGCCCTATACATTCCAAGTGGCGTTGGACAAGTTTATGAATTACTTTTATGACGAGTGTACGGTTTCTCTGAATGAGCAGGCCGATGACCAAGTGGAGTGGGAGCTCCAAAGGACTTATTTCATTTCATGACGATCTATTTGAGCTCAATCTTGATGTTTTGCCTGAGGACCTAGAAGTGCTGCATGCATGGACTAAGGAAATTTGCTTATATCGATTGCATGTTCATTTTGAACGGCGCGGCGAAAAATAGGAGATAGTATCCAAATGCAAACTAAAAAAGAAATGATTGATCAATGGCTCACTCTATATCATCTTAGAACGGTTCAATTTCCACCTTTAGGTACATTGCTTGAAAACAAGTTTGTGATTGAGGATATGGAGAAACTCCTGGAACATCAAAGTTTTTCTGACTCTATATACGTGTTGCGTATGAAAACAAATGATGGGTTCATCCCCATCTATATCGGACGTAGTAATTCTCCCGTTAGCCGGTGGAAGTCGCATTTAGATGGTTTAAAGAAAGGGAAAGCACTCTATAAAAGATGGAGGCACCTATTACTTGATTCAAGTGATTGTCTAAAGCAGACTCTTGAATTAATTATAATTTTGGATCGTGAAATTACAGCGCCACCTATACCTTCATTTCCTTGCACAATTGGCTCCGTGGAGTACCAGCTGGTCAGTTTAGCTTCTGATGCATATCCTGATTTTTTATTGAATCATGAGGGGAATCGTAGATGATTGATCTTACATCATGGTTTCGTTCTAACTCAGGGCATTCACTTACACCGTTATTTGAAACCATTGACGGACTCCAAGTTGAGACCAAAATTAAGACAGTGAAGGATAAAGAGCGGCGTCTGCTTAAACGGTCAAAATTGATGGAAAACGCAGTGATTGAAACTATAGAATCTAATCTCTCCGATCCTCAATGGGAAGGAATCATTTATGTCATGGGGAGAGAAAAGGGCGCTGACATCATTCCCTTATACATCGGCAAGGCGGATAAAAAAGGCATCAAGCACGACATCAGTGCCAATATCCGCAACATCCGACGCAACCAGCACATGTTCGCCAGATGGGGAGATGGGCTCGCCTATCATATAGGTGATTTGAGCCAGGCTCTTTTTGGTTTTGGGGGTTACCAGAAGCCGCAACAAAAATATAAACGTTGGGCTGAGGCACTGTTTCAATCGTATGATCCGCCGATTTTAAAGAGCCCCATTTGTTTCTATATCACTCCTTGGTTTGAGGGGCAGCTTGGGTTGTCTGGTTTACCTTGTTCATTGCCAGCGGTTGAAAAAGAAATAATCGCTATCGCTTCAGCTCAGTTTGGCGAAACTCTTCTCAACAAGGATGGAATTTAAAGATGGGGAAAATTGCACTTATTAGTTGCACCAAGCTCAAAGAAGCGTTTCCTTGTACCGCTCGTCAGATGTACTGGAGATCTGCATTGTTTTCTAAAGTCGTTACGTTTGTGGAAAAACAAGATTATTCAGAGTGGTACATATTGTCGGCTAAATATGGTCTTCTTTCTAAAGATCAACTTATTGAACCGTATGACGTGACGCTAAACAATATGAAAGTAGCTGAGCGTAAGACCTGGGCGATGAATACGGCACAACAAATAGTAGAGTTAGGGGCCTCTTCCGTAGATTTTTACGCTGGACAGAAATATCGAGAGTTTATTATCCCCATGTTACGAGAGAATAAAATATCGTTTGCCATTTCGCTAGAAGGGCTTGGTATAGGAGAACAGTTACAATATCTATCTAGACAGACCTCTCAAGTATTATAGGGGGGCTGGCTTATTACCAGCCTTTTATTCACGACTAGGTGTGATTACTTCAAGAATCTTAGCCAGATCGATAAGCGGGGGAACATAAAGTAAGGTTGTTGCTAAGTCTTTATGCCCTAGTTGGCGTTGAATATCAATGGGATTAGAACCCCCAATTTGCATGAGATATCCCGTCGTCCTTCGAAGGTCATGTGGTCGTACGATTCGGGTCAACCCCGCCTCTTTAGAACATTTTTTTAATATTTTTGCTACTTTCTTATAGGGAAACTGCTCCCCATTATCATGAAATAGAAACTCATCACCCTGGTTCGCCCCATTCTGATAGTGGGGATGATCAATGTAACGCGCGATCTCGTTTGCCAAATCTTCCGAAATAGCAACAGGACGAGTAGTTGTCTTATAACCTTCGCTAACATATACAATTCTGGTGTCCAGATTTAACTTAGAACGACGAAGACATCGAACCTCCGAAATGCGAAGACCTGTAAGGATCATAAACCAGATCAAGACGAACTCCTGTCTGTAAAAGGGGTCACGTTTAATCGCAGCTCTAAGTAACAGTTTACACTCTTCCATCGATAAAGCTGTATTTTGAACGGTTTTTTCATATTTAGGAGTAGGAATACCAAGCATTGGGTTAACCGAGATCAGATCCATATCAAAGAGGAACCCGAAAAAATGTTTTAACCCTGTTATGGTGGCAGACAACAAGCTTTCGGTCATTCGCTCTTGATTTGATAAATATTGGAAAAAACGATCAATGACCGATCGTTTTATCGGAAGGGATCGGTCAGAATGGTCGCGGCTCGCATGAAACCGGTCAAAATGTAGTTCCCCCTGAAAGCCTTCCTGTAAAAGGAAAGCCTCAAACCGTCCGAGCGCATTAACGTACTTTCGCTTGGTACTATTACTTAACGAAAAGTGGGTACTCCAAAATTGAACATATTGAGACTGAAGCAGAAAACCTTTCATGCATGCTCCTCCTAGTTTTTACAGGTCAACAACTTTAATTTGGGCGAGGGGATGTTTGTCAATGGCAGACAACAACATACTGTCAAAAAGCTTCAAATACACTTCGGTTGAACTTAACCAAGCATGCCGCATAAGTTCTTTGATGGTATAGATATTAACGCCAGACTCAAGCAAATACAGGGCAAACGAATGCCGAAGCGAATGTACCGACAGCTGATAAGGTTTTTTATCGCTCGTGGGAATCGTTGTTGCTTCAGCGATTAACGCCGCAAACATCTTTTGTACCGTACTTTCATGAAGGGGGGTTAGTCCCTTGTCATCGGAGAAGATATATCGTTCACTGTAGTCAGGTACATGTTCAATCCCACCGTAACGGAATTTTACATACGAAGATAACGTGTCAAAGGATGATCTTGTCATCTTGCTTGGTTGTTTATAGCCTTTTTTTCCTTTTCCGCGAACCATAATTTCTTGGCGAGTGGAATTAAGATCACCTACTTGTAGGCCACATAATTCAGTTAACCGGATCCCAGATCCTAAAAATGACCATAAAATTGTGAAATTGCGATGAGCTTCCCGTCCTAACCGAGCGAGGCATAGGAGTTCGTCCAACTGCTCCTTTGTAAATGCTCGAGGCTCACGATTTTGCTCGACTTTATTGGAAAGCGTTCGTTTTAATTTTTCGATATTACTGTTCCAAAAGTGTTCATACGTTTCAGAAAGAAAGCTTTTTAAAAATGCTGCTTTTTTATTTCGGGTATTTAATTTCTTGACGGGCGCTAAATATTCCATTAAGAAGATTGCAGATGAAACATCCTTGATGGAAGGGTTGGGACCCTTATGTTGGTGGCCGTACCGTATAAACATGTCCATTTCGTAGCGGTACGCTTGTTGAGAGGAGGTCTGTAGACTCTGAAAAGCGTCGCTGCAAAAGTAGTGTGCTACGGCATCTTCCATAAGCACATGGGCAAGTTGTTTATCCTGCTCAAGAATGGAGCTAGGAGGGATAATATGCTGTTTATGTAGCACTTCTTGAAACGCAAAGGGACCAAATTGTTCAACAAGTTCAGCGAGCCCCTTTTCTAGGGTGACCTGGCTTTGTACGGCATCATCAAAAATAGGCATTGTATAATCCCCCCTATTTGTCGTATTTAAGTAAATTGATTTGGTTCGTTAAATATTGGTTTTGTTGACCCAAATGCATATATAAACTGACCGTATCCAGTTTTGCTACTCGAGCCAAATCCTTAAGGGTTTGTGGAAGAATGCTCCTTCCAGCAAGTCGTGTAATAAAGATGTGACGGAAAAAGTGGACTCCACCTGGAAAGGGCCAGCCGGCAATCAAGGAGTACCATTTAAACTTTCGGTAGAGCTGATTAGCAATCGAAGCGGGGCTTTTTCCTAGGACTAGCTCATGACGTGACTGCCCGTTTCCGGCTTGAAGTAAACAATCGTACAGTCTACCCACGAGCGGGAGAGTATGACTCCGTTTTCCTTTACTGTGGATCATAATCGTACGAACCCCCAAATTGATATCCCCCCAAGTCACCTTGGCGGCTTCAGATAAGCGTAGCCCGAGCTCTAATAGAAGCCGATATCCAATCTGTTCACGAACCGGGTCCTCTGCATATAGATCCACCGCCTGAAAGAAGTGCTCGATTTGCTCATCAGGGGGTATTTCCCTCGCTTTGTAACGGGGGGCTTTGATAGCTCGAAAACGCCGAAGCGGAGGGGTGTGTCCGAACTGTTTCTGCAAGTAATAAAAAAAAGATCGAATCGCTGAAATCCGATGACAAAAAGTAATGGGACTATAGATACCAGCCTTTACTTGTTTGTGTTTATATGATCGGAAGGCGAGCAAGTGTTCATTTGTAATCTGAAATATAGCGATTGTTTGAGGGGACTGCCCTTCAAATTCACGAATATTTCCACAGAGCCATGTGAGCAGCTCGCGAACGTTGGCAATGCAATGCCTGATGTATTCATGAGAATAACCCTTTTGCTGCAGGTGTAGTTGATACTGCTGCAGTTTCGGATGAACTTCGATCACTGAACGTGTGGAAGGTACACTTGTTGTTGGCTCCATAATCTGTAGGTCTTTTAAATATTGAACGAGATTTTGATTCACAGAGGGGCGTAATGTCCGCTGAAGGAGGCGGTTATGGATATCCGGATCAAGAAGGAGTTCATCCGTAACTTGCATTGGATGAATCTGGTGCATCTTGGCTATATGACGGATTAGGTTCATGACAGAGGCATACTTATTATAAAAAGTAGATGTAGCATATTGAACAGATGGGGCCAAGTACTCTCGTAAATGTCTAGATCTAATCTCAGCCACCACCTTATTGTCCCAAATCCATCGGTTGATGCCTGCTGGACCAGGGCGATGTTCAGGAGTAACATAAACGCCTTGAAGTTTACTGGCATACAGCATTTCTTCCACCTTCTCACGAGTGATCTTTCTAATATCATGATCGTCACTCACAGGGGGAAAAATACCTGAAAAGTCAAGAATCTTTTCGGCAAAATAAAGATTCGTCGCCTGAGGCAGCGTCTCAGGGCGAACGGCAAGCCAAAGTTGAGACAAAGCGATCTGGCGAGAAGCATCGGTGTAGATACGAGAACAATCCAGCAGTGGGAGATCGGGGAGCGGCTGCCTAGCGCGCATAATTTACAAAAGCTTATCCAGGTGCTGCTAGACGAGGAGATCTGGTTGGCGGGATTGGAGAAGGAAGAGGCGAAGAAGCTATGGGAGACGGTCGGTTATTTTCACGATCAGCGATCAGGACACGCTCGCCTATATCCGGTCTTTGACGAGAAGTGGTTTGATGGTGTTCTTGCTGCAGCAGGGTCATCCCGGTACGAGCCTCTTCCGGATATCCCAGCAAGACAACAGGAGCGGGCGACAAGAAGAATGCCTACCAATATCCAGGCTCGGTCATTCGTACTCATAGGCCGCCGTCAAGAAATCAAGGGAATTTCAGAAGTCCTTGCGAACGCACCGTTAGTTACGCTGGTGGGACCTGGAGGGTGTGGGAAAACACGTCTGGCCTGTCAAATAGCTACCGAGCTGCTGTCGGGCTATTCTGACGGGGTCTGGCTCGTCGAGCTGGCCACGGTACAGGAATCGGATGAGATGGGGCCGATCCGGGTATTGGCTTCTCTATTGGGAGCAAGGGAACGACAGGGATATACACTAGTGGATGTGATTAGCGACAATCTAAGAGATAAGCAAATGCTCTTCGTGCTCGACAATTGCGAGCATTTGTTGGAAGCGAGTGCCGAGCTCGCCGAACTGCTTCTGTCGGCGTCCTCTTCTATAACCGTGCTGGCGACAAGCCGAGAGCCTCTCGGCCTGATGGAGGAGAGGGCATGGAGCGTACCGCCGCTTGCTTACCCCGACTCTGAAGATACCGCGGCATCGATGGCACTGGAGTCGGTCATGTCGTTCGAGGCCGTACAATTGTTCGTAGAGCGGGCGAGGATGGCCGACACTCGTTTCACGGTCAGTCAGGACGATATCTCGTATCTTGTAAGGATTTGCGAGCGTCTGCAAGGAATTCCGTTGTCGCTCGAGCTTGCCGCTTCGCGTATCAATTTCTTGAGCCTGCGGGAAATCGAGGAGCGGTTGTCCGACATGCTCGTGCTGCTCTCTTCTGGCAAGAGGAAGGGGGCCATCCGCCATCAGTCGCTCTACGCTACCGTGGCTTGGAGCTATGAACTGCTTTCGGAGAAGGAGCGGTCGATGCTACAGCAACTGAGCGTATTCTCCGGCTACTTCGATCTGGAGGCCGTGGAGGCGATCTGCGGCAACTGCGTGGAGAAAGCCGCTACCGGGGGAGCGGAGCCAAGAATTTGCCGGGAGGAAGCGCTTGATCTGGTAGCAAGTCTTGTTAATAAATCTTTAATCGCAACGGCTGATACTACGCGCCAAGGGGGCAAACGCAGATTGTTTTTGCATGAGTCGATCAGACAATTCGCGGCGGGGGCTTGGTTGAAGGATGGCAACAAGGTCGGGAATACTTCTATTCGATATTATCATGCGGCGTATTACCGGGGATTAACGAAACAGGCGGGGGCGCGATTCCGAAGTGTCGACCGGGAAGATGCGTTATCAGTCATACGCCAAGGGTACTCCGACATCATCGCCGCCCTAGATTGGAGCTGTTCCCGGGTTGAAGCAAAACCTATCGCCTTGTCTATCGCTTCCGACATGTACTATTATTGGCTTCACTCTGGGGTGCTTCATGAGGGGATCGCCCGTCTCCGGCAGGTGATCCAGTCGTGTGAAGACCATGCGGCCCATCCGGATTATGCCAAACTATCGCACGGACTCGGTGTCTTGCTGTGGGTTCTCGGAGATTCGATACAGGCGCGAAGTTATGCGCGAATGAGCATGGAAGGGGCTAAGGAACTGGGAGACGCCATTCTGTTGGCGTCCAATCTGCGGCTGCTGGCCCAGATCGCTCTTCATCACGGAGAGCTAAGCGAGGCTGAAGGGTATGCGACAACGGGCGTGCAACTGGTCCGTGATCAATGCGATCAGTGGCAATTGGCTTCCGCTCTAAGCGCTCTGGGGAATCTGCACTATGTGTGCGGGGACTTCGAGCAAGCGGAGCGAGTCTTATCGGAGAGCGCGGTCCTGTTCGAGAAGGTGAAGGATTATTGGGAACTGTCGGTACCACTTCGAACTTTGGGTTACATGGCGTTGCACATGCGAGAGGTCGATAGCGCGGTAGAGCTGTTTAGAAGGAGTATCGCTGCCTTCCAGCGTTATCAAGGCGAATGGTTCCTCGCACGTGGTTTGGAGGGTCTCGCCAGCTCGCTGTGCTTTAAGGGGGAGTGGACTAAGGCAGCCGTTCTTCTAGGTGCGTCTGAGAGTATGCGAGAAAAGCTCGGCATCCCCATACATCCTCGTTACCGGGACATATACGATCGAACGATGGAAACACTCGAGAGGGAGTGCGAGCCGGAACTTCGTCTGGAAGCATGGAATAGAGGCCGAGGGATGATACGTGAGCAAATTATTGTCTGTGCGCTGGAAGGGTAGAGTTACGCGGCAAGGCCAGCCGCAGGTCGCAAACGGACTATCTGCACGCACGTTAAAGTTGTAGTGAAAAATCGGGTCTATTTTGCCTGGTATTCAACGGTAATATAAGGGTGGCGGGATACGACGAAGAGTTTGGCCGCTCAACTAACGGATACGATATCTCAATAAGAAAAATGCGGCTGCCGGTGTGGATCGGCAGCCGCGTTGCGCTAATGGGCAGGATAGCGTGGTGTCGGTGAAGAAGATAAATCGTAATAAATAATTGCAAGGGTGAAGAGTCATGATTGATATCTTAAAGCTTTTTGTGGCCTTAGCTTTGGGCTACCTATTAGGTAGCCTTAATACAGCGGTGATTGTAGGGAAAATATACGGCAAGGACATAAGAAGCCATGGGAGCAAAAGCGCCGGGCTTACCAATACTCTTAGGGTACTTGGGAAATCTGCCGCGGTGTTTGTTCTTGCGGGAGATATATTAAAAGGGATAATTGCCTGTTTTATAGGTTTGTTCCTTGGCGTTTACTTTTATTCGGGAGATTGCGTAAGCCTTTTAGCGGCAGGCGCAGGAGCGGTTATAGGGCATAACTGGCCGGTATATTTTGGGTTTAAAGGGGGCAAGGGAGCACTTACAGCAGTGGCTGTGCTGTTTATGGTTGACTGGGGTATGGCCCTTTTATGCCTTGGCTTTTTTGTGATAATAGTAGCTTCGACCCGTTATGTTTCTTTAGGCACAATAAGTGCTACAATGCTTTTTGCGGCTATTTCATTTATTCCTGTTTTTGGGCATACCTTATATTTTTATATATTTGCGTGCCTAATGGCGTTTACGGTTATTTTTAGGCATACGGGAAATATAAAAAGACTGCTTTCAGGAACAGAAAGTAAACTTATTCTTTGAACTATTTTATATGTGCCAAAGAAGATGATTGGGTTAAGCTAACGGAAACGCTAGACTAATAAGAACAGTCTAAAACCTGCCATAAGAAGCAAACTAGATTTAATAGCTCTTATGGGAGGTTTTATTTATGATTTTAAGTGAGTTATGGCGACTGTATGAAGCTGATAAACGTATCCAGGGGTTCAGTCCGAATACATTGAAAGCATACGCCCTACAGCTCAAGATGCTGGTAAGAGAACTTGGAGACCTGGATATTTCCGAGATTACTTTGAACTTGTTGAAGGAATGCTTGGCAAAGCAGTCCGATCGGTTGAAACCCAGCAGCTTGGGACATCGCATACGTTTTGTTCGTTCCCTATTCCGCTTTGCTTATGAAGAAACATACTTAACATCAAATCCTTCCTTGATGTTACGTGAACCCAAAATGGAAAAGCGTATTCCTAAGTTTTTGATCGAGGAGGATGTCATTCACTTGAAAATCTCTTGTCAGTCTCTGAGAGAGAGGGCTCTTCTAGAGTTTCTCTACAGTACCGGCTGCCGGGTTGGAGAGGTGGAGAAGTTAAACATCGAAGACCTGAATTGGGAGAACTGCTCCGCAATTGTAAATGGCAAGGGATCAAAACAAAGAGAAGTTTACTTTACAACCGAGTGTAAAGTTTGGTTGAAGAAGTATCTCGCGAGCCGCGAGGACTCCTGCAAGGCCCTATTTGTAACCGATACAAATCCAACAAGAAGGATGGCTATTCCGACGATCAGGTGGGCATTAAAACGGCTTGCTGATCGTGGAGAGCTCAAAGCAAATGTATATCCTCATCGCTTTCGTCATACCTACGCGTGCCAGCTCCTAGATAACGGAGCACCATTAGATTTTATTCAAGGCATGTTGGGGCATGAAAAAGCATCAACCACTCTGATTTACGCCCAACTGCGCGGGGAACGCCGGCGAGAACTCTACCGTCGTTACTTTTAGGTTCGTAGCGGCGTGTGTCTTATTGAAGCCACCGTTCAACTAAAGGGCAGGATAGTTGAAGGGAAATTGAGAAATCTTGGCGAAATTAACTATTAAATATCTGGTCCAAGGAGAAGTTTTATGATTGAAATACGTTGGGCTCAACTGGATGATATTCAGGAGTTAGGTTTTGTCCACTCTGAGGCTTACCGCAATGCTTATCAAGGAATAATCCCGGATGAGTACCTTAATCAAGTTACCCCCAAAGTTAGGGAGGAATATTTTTATAGAGCTCTTACACAAGGGGAAGAGCGTGTAGCTATTGCGGTTATTGATAAAAAAACTGTAGGTTGCATGGTGTTAAAATCCTGTAGTGACGATGATTTACAAAGCCACAGCGGAGAAATAGCTGCAATTTATCTGCTTAAAAAGCATAGAGGCATTGGTCTTGGAGAGATGCTCCTAAAATGGGGTATTGAAAAACTAAAAGCCATTGGATGCACAAAAGTAGTAGTCTGGGTGTTAAGGGAAAACCTAAATGCCATCCGTTTTTATGAAAGGCAAGGCTTTGTTCGTGATGGAGCAGAGAGGCTAATAAACAGAGGTAAAGAACTAATTCAGTTTAGATATATCTGGAGCATTAAAAAAATGGAGCGGATTAACCCCCTGAGTTTGGACACAAGCTCACTCTTACTCATCTAGGCTTAGTTTTTCAAGTTATACACGTACTTCTTTAATTGGGATCGGTTTAATCCGGTTCTGCTCGTAGAATTGGTTTGGTGACATATCCCGAATACTTGAATGGATTCGCCGCTCGTTATAGAATCGAATGAATTCGGTGACTGCTTCGTAGGCTTCGCTGTAAGACTGAAAATCGTATCGTCATGCCGATACGCTGACCGATTTGACTATAGAATTCGCGTGTAGTAATATAAAGGCAACTTTTACTAAGGGGAGATTTTGATGTCGGCGGTAGTTCTTAACTAATCAAATTCCATACTTGAGGTCTTCAACTGTCCTAAGGACCCATTGCTGAAATAAGCAGGGTTTGTTTTATTGTGGGCATTTGAAGGTTTCGGAATTAGTTAAGAACAGCGGATATAATCACAGCCTTAGGGCTGCCTATTATCATTCACCACACATCCGTGCTGTGTTCAGCGCGGATTTTTTTTGCGGTGTTTATTTAGGCGGTTTCGAAAAAGGGCAGGGATGACGTATGTTCATTCCTGCCCTTTTTCTATCTTCATTACAGGAGTGATGACATGTCGAAACGGATGATTCAAAAGAAGGACAAATGGATGAACATTTTAGGAGGGATTGGGTGAGAACGTATATTGAACAAGCCAGTCAGCATATTCGGCTACAAGAAGGAACA
Organism: Paenibacillus allorhizosphaerae; assembly: GCF_910594985.1. Lineage (GTDB taxonomy): Bacteria > Bacillota > Bacilli > Paenibacillales > NBRC-103111 > Paenibacillus_G > Paenibacillus_G allorhizosphaerae. Next base: position 2,449 of record NZ_CAJVCE010000042.1, on the reverse strand, counting down.
CAGGTCATAGAGCAGTTGCTCCTTGAGTGCTATCTGAAACCAGGCATTTCTACGAAAGAGTTGGCACGCAAAACGTTGCTGCCGACCCCTGTAGCTGCAGCGGTCAAACGGGAATTGATTAAAGCGGGGGCGCTTGTGCAGGAGCGTGGCGCCCGCTGCACGTCTGCAGGATCGGCGTGGATCGAGCAGAAATGGGGATACCGTGGGCTAAATCGTTCGCTTTATCTCGATTTGATTGATGAGACAAAATGGAGCGAGGGGCTCAAGGATGTATTGGACATATTGGAGGAACTGTTTCCGCTGAGACCGTCTGTGGATGTTCAGGTTGATCAATCCAAATGTACGCCGGAAACTAGTCTGCATCGGGCTATTCTGTGTTTGAAGCAGCATGGGTTGATCGGCAAGAAGATTTTATGTGTTGGCGATGATGACCTGGTGAGTGTGTCTATTGGTTTGCTATTGAAGCGTTTATTTCCAATCGGTGGGCATACCGCTACACGTGTGGATGTACTGGATATTGACGAACGATTCTTGCGGTATATTGAGACAATTGCCGAGGAGCGGGGACTGCCGATTCAATGCCGCCGGTTGGATTTAAGAGAACCGCTGCCTGAGAACCTGCATCGGCAGTATGATTGTTTCTTCACGGATCCCCCCTATACGCTCCAGGGAATGAGTCTGTTCGTATCCCGCGGTATTCAGGCATTGAAGCAGGAGAAAGGCCTGCCGATTTTTCTGTCCTTTGCCCATAAATCGCCGGCGTTCACGCTGGCCATGCAGCGGGAATTTATCCGCATGGGGCTGACGGTCAGCGCTAATTTTCCACGATTCAACGCCTACGAAGGTGCAGAAATAATCGCCAACCGGAGCCAGATGTTCATCCTGCGGACAACGGATCAGACGAAGCCGGAATATCCCGGGAAATTCACAGACGCCTTGTACACAGGCGAAGTGAAACAAACACTCCGTACATACCGCTGCAAGCAGTGCTCAAGAGATGTGTGTGTCGGCATACAAGGAGAGGTTCCAACCATCGAGCAGCTTAAAAATCAAGGATGTACGGGTTGCGGCCACGATACATTTGATATGGTAGCCAAAAAAACGGTATCTCAAGAAAGGAGCGCTGAGAATGATCATACGACAGATTGAAGCACATGATTTGGCGGAAATCGCGAAATGGGAACGGGAGATTTCCAAGATTTCCTTTGGCGAAGAAGCCATTACGGACTTGGCTTTTCACTTGCGTAAACTGGAGAAGGCCATGATTCGCGAACGGTCCGGGATGATGGTATTGGATATAGACGGCTGCGCAGCAGGATGGATGTGGATGAGTTTCAGGGTAAATTCCGTTACGCAGGATGCTTACTTGCAGTTCAGGAGTTTCTACATAATGAACCCTTTCGCGGTACAGCAGGCGTAGAAGCACTGTTCGAGGCGGGAATGTTATTCGCCAAGCAACAAGAAGCCCGCAGGATCGTAGGCCATGTCCATGTCCATAATATTCCAATGCGTGCCTTATATAAAAAATACGGCTTCACCTCCACGCATCTGACGATGGAATATAGCGGATACGGCAGCGCAGGGGGTAATCATGATTAAATGCTTGATATGGGATCTTGATGATACGTTATGGCAGGGCACCTTATCTGAAGATGAACACGTTGTGCTGCGTCCGGGCGTCCAAGAGGTGTTGCTTACACTTGATCAGAGAGGTATTCTACAGAGTATTGCCAGTCGGAACGACCCGGATCGGGCATTGCAAAAACTGGTTGCGTTGGGAATCGATCATTTTTTCCTGTATCCGCAATTTGGTTGGGGGTCCAAAGCAACCAGCATTCGAAATATCGCTCAGGAGATGAACATTGGCATTGATTCGCTCGCATTTATCGATGACAATCCGTATGAACGGTATGAAGTGAGTACGTACCTACCGAACATTAATGTTTACGAGCCAGTGCCGCGGCGGGACTTCCTGACCTTCCTGAATTTAAGGCCGCTTTCTCGGGGGAGGCATCCGGACGCCGTCAACACATGATGATGCGATGGGCGAGTCAGACTGCCGAGCAGCGATTTATGATAACATCGTATTCACGCTTCGGGGCATTCGCCTCTCGGTCCGCGAGATGCCATTGGCAGGGAAGCTGGCATCGTGGCATTTGTTCCTCGGGATTGAACTCCCTAGGTACGATTAAGTTTTCTCACGAATGCTCGCTAATTCGCAGGATTTCTCCCCTTGTAATGAGGAATGAAATTTCAGGAAAGTGACCCGCTATAGACTTTGGCAACATGAATGCGTACGTAAATAAAGGGGGGAGGTTCTCGCCCCAGATATTTCCATTTACTGCACGCATTCTCCACGTCACCCTCGGAGGTTTTCACTCCCATGTCTCAACGGGTCCAAGCCCTTTCATTCCTTCGTTACACCTGTCCAAGGGGTGGAGGCCGGTCT
>NZ_CAJVCE010000041.1 GCF_910594985.1 Paenibacillus allorhizosphaerae | reverse complement strand
GTCTTTCCATAGTTCAGTACTTCTTTAACACCCATACTAATCCCCCATATACTTTATTAATTATTGTTAATTTTATCCTTATTCGGTATACAGGTAAAGAACGTTTGTTCGACATTTCTTTCTAGAGATCATTACTAACCTGTCCTGAGAAATTCAGCATAAACAAAAAGACGATGGATCGGTTCCATCGCCGCGCTATCGTTCTCCGTTAGCGTAACCATTTGTGGCATTCCACTTTATGAACGAAGCATTTGATTTGGTAGCATAATCTTTGGCTTCTTGTAGTGAGTAGTGTAAAGTGTCTCCAACTACATTCCATTCTTGGTCACACGAAAAAAGATAATAACCTTCGCTTCCTTCGTATTGGGCTACTGCCAGAGCAGTTATAACAACTGTTTTTTCATCTTCTTGATAATAAACGTAACCAAAGTCATTACTGCTTTTATTATCTGTATAGAGTAAAACTTTTGCTCCGTCCAATTCAATTGGCGCAGTCAATTTACCTCCTCCTCCTGGTAAACTTTCCACTTCATACTAACACAAAATAGATACTCATTTCTGCGCTATCCTGCCCGTTACTTCAACGATCAAGAGCAGGTCGCTGCAGCGCCTGCTCCAATTAAAGTCGTTTCACTATCGTAACCCGTTAGCACAATCCTAAATTGTGGAGAACTGATCTTACCACACTCTTAAGGTATTTCTAAAGTCATTCTCATCTGTTATATATGTCAATGAGTCAACCTTGAGCGTTGCTACATTAGCGTACAATTGACTCAAGGTTTTAAGATCTTTACAATAAATTGACGTGTAGACTGAATCCACAATTAACAATATTAGTTCGCAGTCGCTTGCTAGAAAATCTTCGTAGGTATTGATATCAAATGAATTAGTGCCTATAGGGAAAGCCTTTAGGTCAGCAAAAATTATATATTGGGGTTCAGCAGTATCAATGATTTTAAATAGTTCAGCGCCCCTGAGTATACTTACGTCATCTGGAAATAACCGTATTAAGTCGTTATCTTGATATTTGTATTCCTCTCCTGATCCAATAGACCAATTGTATTTCTTGAAATCAATCGGCTTCAGAATATTAACTAGCCATTTACCGTATTCGTTTGGGATCAGAAAGCTAATGCCCCTCACATTTTGTCCCAATAAATTCTTCCCCTTTCTGACAACCATTCCATTATCCTGCTGCCCGTTAGCGTAACCGATAGATGCCGGCAGCCGCGACTCAGTTGTTTATTAAGCTATCGTTCTCCTTTAGTTTAATGATTTGAGTTGAGAGGGACAAATTGAGCAATCAGAAAGAAATCAGTAATCTTTTTTTGTGATACACTGATAAAAATGGTATCGAAGGAGATGAGCAATTTTGCCCAAAAATTTAACCCCTTGCATCGTGATGGACGGTAACGCGAGAGATGCAATTCACTTTTATGAAAAAGTACTCGAAGCACGTGTTCTTCATGTCCAGACGTACGGTGAGATGCCAATGCCTTGTCCAGATGGTTTAAAGGAACGCGTGTCTAATGCACTCCTTAGAATCGAAGAGAGCGAACTCATGTTATTTGATGCACCAAACCAACATGTTACTAACGGAGTTACAGGTGGCGACAAAGAGGAAACTCCCGGTTTGGCCCCTTCCGTTAATGCAGTTGTGGCCCTCAATATCTCGATAAGTGACGTGGAAAAAACGATTCGAATTTTCGATGCCTTGAAGGATGGTGGTAAGGTAATCGCTCCTCTTGAAAAGGTTCCTTTTAGCCCGGCATTTGGTACTGTTACAGATAAGTTCGGTGTAACCTTCATTCTTGTAACTCAACAGTCAAACTGATTTGCCGATTCAAAAAATCCGATGCGGCCTAAGGCCGCTTTTTCTATATAAACTAGCCGTTGGAGAGAATGCACGTAGACCGTGAAAGACCGAGTCTACATTATTCTGCCTTGTTAATTCAATCACATGAAAGAGGATCTGCCTCGCGGTAGCTCCTCACTATCGTTCCTCGTTAGTTCAATTTATACTGTTGTGGATCTTGTTCATTGCCAAGCCAATCAGGAGTTTTAAACCGAAGGTTTTCTTCAGAGCGGTTGATGTGCTCACGAATATCACTCACGCCTTACGAACAGATGGCGAGTAAAATACGTCACAATGCATATGCTGAATTTTGTCCCAATTGCTGGGATTGGTCGTGTCTGGAGAGCGGTGCTCCAGAATGGCCTGATATAGGGCGATTTTTTGTTCCAAATGGGCAACGTGCTGTTTGGCTTCTTCGAGCTTAACGAGCGCCGCTTCTTTATGCTCCATCATGAGTGCGCAGCGTTGCGGAATGGTCAAATCCCCTTCGAGACAGAGATCGACGTACTTTTTAATGACTTCAATCGGCATCCCGGATTGCTTGAGGCATTTGACGCCATGCAGCCAGTTGATTGATTCTTCGTCGAACATCCGAATGTTGTTTTGATTGCGCAGTACGCTTGGTACCAAGCCTTTATCCGTGTAAAAGCGCACGGCGTGCTCGGTGAGTCCCGTTATCTCGGCGGCTTCTTTGACCGTATGCATGTGAACTCCTCCTTGGAAAATAATTTTTTGAAGACGCCTTGACTTCGTGTAACACGAAGGCTCTAAGCTTATTGTATTGCAAATCAGCCGTAAGAGGAATCCCCGCTGCAATGCCCGATTCCCTGGAACGCGCCGTTTGCTGTTAACATTTGAACACTGGGAGGAGTTACAATGCAAACCGTAACATTGAACAACGGTGTGAAAATGCCGATCATCGGCTTCGGTGTCTACCAAATTCCCGATGCTGAAGAATGCGAGAACGCGGTATATGAAGCGCTGATGGCCGGTTACCGCCTGATCGACACCGCCGCCGGTTATCTGAACGAGGAAGCGGTCGGACGCGCGATCAAGCGCAGCGGCGTACCGCGTGAGGAGCTGTTCATCACGACCAAGCTCTGGGTTCAGGATGCCAGCTACGAGAGTGCTAAGTTGGCGTTTGCCAAATCCTTGAAGAAGCTACAGCTCGACTATCTCGATCTATACCTTATTCACCAGCCGTTCGGCGATTACTATGGCGCTTGGCGTGCGATGGAAGACCTGTACCGCGAAGGCAAGATCAAGGCGATCGGTGTCAGCAACTTCCTGCCCGACCGTTTGATGGACCTCATCGTGCATAACGAAATCGTGCCCGCAGTCAACCAGATCGAAACGCACCCGTTCTACCAGCAGATTGAGAGCGCCGCTTTTATGAAAGAGCAGGGAGTGCAGCACCAGTCGTGGGCGCCATTCGCTGAAGGACTTAACAACATGTTCGGCAACGAAGTGCTGACCTCGATCGCGGAAAAACACAACAAGTCCGTCGCCCAGGTCGTGTTGCGCTGGCTTGTTCAGCGTGAAGTCGTTGCTATTCCAAAATCGGTGCGCAAAGAGCGGATCGTCGAAAACTTCGACATTTTCGATTTTGAGTTGAGCGCGGACGATGTCGAACAAATTTCCGCCCTCGATACACGGGAAAGCCTTTTCTTATCGTACAACGATCCGAAATTGGCCAAGATGCTGGGCACCTTGAGAGTTGATCTGTAAACCTTGATCGAACCGTAAACTCATCACTCGTTTATCCTCATCTATTAAGAATGGACAGGGCGGGCGCCCCTGTCCTTTCTTTACTTGAATTGCAAATTCTAAGAATAGCAAAACTGCTGCTACCGGTATAACGAAACCTATACTCCCACCAATACAGGTAACACACAGAACCACCGAGACTTCCATAACTATCCTGCCCTTTAGCTTAATGGCCATTTGAACAATACATTACAAATTCAACCTTTACTATCACCGCGATTATGCGCATATGTTTGTGTCGCAAAACGATTAAGCACCTATGTTTGTGTCGTGGCCTCGCGACACAAACATAGGTGCTTTGAAATAAAAAAAACCGATTGACGGGGATCTAAAAGCACTCATGACTGTGTCGCCGGACACTTGCAAACTCCAATGCCTCCCATTCGAAAAATATCATCTCCATATATCAGTTAATAAAACAGGGAGTTCAACTTTCTGCTTTACCATATGGTTCAGCTTAACGGGCCTATCGGCGAAAAATGCTAAAGGATCTTATTCCGGCAGATTCAGTGGACGCTTTTTAAGTGAACGGAAGCCATAAGTAAAGCCCCCATCGGGGGCTGGGGAAAAGCAGCAAGCCCGCCGGACAAGTCCGGAGGGCCTGGTTATATGAATCGCTGCTTGTCGAGTTGGAACCATTAGATCACTTACTAGTGTACAATAGCGGGAACTAAAGCATTGATCACTGACGCCCTTTGGCGAGTATCCGGAATGTAACGCCGAATTTGTCCGTTACAATCCCGTAGGCGGGGCTGAAGAAGCTAGCCTGCAGCGGCTCGTTCACATGACCGCCCTCTTTCAGTGCTTCGAAATATTGCTCAGCTTTCTCTTTGTCGGGGGTCTGGACAACGAGAGTCATTAACGTTCCCTTTTGGTAGCTGCTGCCGGTAAAATGATCGGTAAGTTGCAACTCCGACTCGCCGATTTTCAAGACGGCGAAGCTCACCCTATTTTTCTGCTCAGGTGTCAGCAGGGATTTCGGATTTCCGGGCACATCGCCGAGCCGCTTAGAAACCACCTTAGCATCCAGAGCTTTCTCGTAAAAATCGATCGCCTCATTCGCGTTGCCGTTCATTTCCAAGAACGGAATCAAACTTGTACTCATACCTATCAGCTCCCACAAAATCGTTTTGAACTTCAAGACCGTTAATCGAGTAGCAGACTCGCATCTACATAAATGTCCCATTGATATGGCGTTAGCCTGATTATTGGCTTGCTCATCCCCTGCTCGACTCTAAGCTTACAAGATCAATGCAAGCACGGCGCCTGCGACGGCGTTCCAAGAGTGGCTGCCTGTGGCGGAGCTCGGTGATCATGAACAAGATCAAAGCAACGCATCCGACGATCAGGCCCGTGACCGTTTTCGTGGAGCCCCAGTCTTTGCCGTCTTCACTTACGGCATAGGCAAGCGATGCGAAGGTGATCGGGGCAACACCATGCCGATTACGTCCAGGGCAGGCACCGACTTTTGCTCGAATTTGGGCAAATATTGTTCAGCGGTGTTGACTGCGGAAAGCGCAAGAGGTATGCCGTGAACGACTATTGCATGCATGGTAGATACCGAAGTATCGAAGTATTCAATCAAGTTCGGCATCGCAACGTTGACGACCGTGCTGTCGAGAATGACCATAATCGTGCCCACGACAACTGCCATGACCGGGTCGATATGTTTTGATCTAAACGGCTGCTCCACTGGAACGGATGAGAAGGCGGACTGCGTAGTCATCGTTAACCTCTTATCCTTATGGAATAAGCTTTCTATCGACAATCTGACGCTTCGTCCGGAAACCGGACCGTTGTCAATTTATCCGGATTGCGAATGACGTCAACCGCCACGATTCGTTTGTTATCGATCGTGATGGACACCACCGTTATAACGCCGCCGGAATCGCGCAAGACCAAGCCCGGCGCGCCGTTGACGAGAGCCACCCTGACCCCCAGAGTAGCCTGCTTCGTATACGCGAGAAATCCAAGCGCCAGGGCCTCCGTCCCTTGGGTAATGCGCGGTAATGCACGGACCTTGCCCCCGCCGTCGCTGCGCCATACCACCTGGGGATCGAGCAGGCGTGCGAGCCCTTCCAGGTCGCCTTCCTGACAAGCGGCCGCGAATGCGCTGACGATCGCGCGCTGCTCCTCCTCCGTTGGCGCGAATCGCGGTCGACCGCTTTCGACATGCTGACGCGCGCGGGAGGCGAGCTGGCGAACAGCGGCAGACGAGCGACCCACGACAACGGCGATTTCCTCGAAGGAAAGCCCGAACACGTCATGCAACAGAAAAGCGGTCCGCTCCGCCGTGGTCAATCGCTCGAGCACCACCATCAGCGCCATGCTGACCGATTCGTCCAGCGCAACGCGTTCGTGGGGATCCCCCGCGCTGACATCTTCAACCAGCGGCTCGGGCAGCCACGTGCCGACATACTGCTCCCGGCGTGTGCGTACTCTGTCCAGCGCATCGAGAGCCAGTCGGCCTACGGTCGTCGTCAGGAATGCCGACAGATCGCGGATCCCTGCCGGTTCCTTCATACGTTGCAGCCTCATCCATGCTTCCTGCACGCAGTCCTCCGCTTCGGCCACGGAACCGACAATCGAATAGGCTACCCGCAGTAGACGAGGACGTTGCGTTTCAAATGCCTGCGACAGTGCCAAGTTCTCGTTTGGAATGCAAACATCCGCTTTTCCGTACTGCTCGCTCATGGTTAACTTCATTCCTCCTCACTCCCGTGATCCTGTTACACCTTAAAGACGGTGCAGCATGCTGGAGTGTGACATGACCATCGGTTCGAGTTTATTATGGATGCTTTGTTCTTAAAAAACTTGCAGCTACTTATGATTCGGTTCACCGTAATGTATCTAAGCACAAAGTAGTGTTTCAAAGTTTATTTTAATATATAACGACGAAACCACTCCCAAAATGAGAGTGGTTTTTTCTCAAAAATCACTTTATTACTCGAATAATTTGCTTTGATTCAGTAAGTTCTAACGAAACTAAGCTAGTGTTATACTCTCTTCCACGTACCATTAATCCCAGTATTTGTTAGGTATTAGGACTGCAAGATTAATCTCATACGGTTCTAGATAACTCCCGTTACTTCAATGAACATCAAAGAGGAGCTGTCCTTGCGGCCACACTATCGTACCCGTTAGGTTAACGATATGGTTTTTTCTCCTGTTAGTACTAAAAGCATACAGCCAGCTTTTGCATATGCTGTAAACTTGAAGGGATGGTCAACGGTTCTACGCTTCTATTCTATCTTTCCGGAGACCAGCAAACCATCATTAAATTACCGTCTACATCTTTAAAATTGAATTCTGCAAAATCGCCGTGATCGCGTAGTTCCCCTACGATTTCCACTCCATTTTCCTTCATGATCTCATAAGTTCTCCTAATGTCCGGAGTGTAAAAACCAAGCCGCACTCCTGCATTATGTCCTGGATCGCCGAGCATAGTAATCCCTACTCCATGCTGGATAGGCCGGGCTGTGCCCAATCCGTTTCCTAAATAGGCGGCAGTTAAACCAAGCTTAGTGGCATACCATTCACTGGCTACCGTCGAATCCTTTACTTCAATAAAGACTGAGCCAATACTTCTCAGGTCAGGCACCTGGACAGTACGGTATTCTCCCATAATCCCTTTGGAGAGACGCTGTATATCCAATGATTTAACAGTAACACTCACATCTTTGTACGAGCTAATATGTACCGTATTCGTTAATTTGGTGTAATCTCCGGTTATCCGGATTAATTCTTCATCATTGAGTTTAACAACGGAATAGCCAGGGAGAATGTCCCACTGGATGCTAACAAATTCATTTGGTTTAAAAGCGATCTGCCTGGACAATGCTGTCTCTTCCTTCTCTTCCTTCGTAACGGGATCGCGTGAAATCAAGAAACCGTCCAATCCATTAATACGAATGCATGCATTAGGTCCGACATGAAGACGAAAATCCGCAACCGAGCTTCGTACTTCTGCCTTGATTTGCATAGGCACGGAGAATGCCATGTCGGCCGTTCTGGCACAGCCCCACCGATCTTTAAACGAAAATTGAAGACCGTCATTCGTCAGCTCTGAATCAATATGCGGATCCGGTACCAGGTTCCCGAGGACAATATCGCCGTTTGTAACGAAAAGTCCCTTCTTTTCAGCGAGTTGCTGCATACTCATATTCATCTCTCCTAACATAGGATCTTTTTAAACTCCGTTATCGCCTTGAATTCCTTTTTTTTCAATATCAATGCTCGCTTGCGTAATGCAGCTATCATTCAAACGTCTCCCGTTAGATATAGCTCATTAAATTGCCATAGTATGTAATTTGTTTCCTTCTGTATCCCAAAACTCAAACCCGTGGCCATCTTCTGAAATATCTGTTACTTGCACACCCTTTTCTTTTAAATACCGATGCGCTTCAGCCACATCGGTACATTGAAAATGAAATGCTGCGTAAGGCAGCGGAGTGACTTTTGAAGGCATCCCCACAATGATAAATCCTGTTCCATTCTCCATGTTGAATCCGGCAAGAGGTTTGTTATTATCGTTACTTGTCCAAGCAGGCTTTAAGCCCAAGATGTTCGTATAGAAATGATATGCTTTCTCGAAATCATAAACGTGAACATAACAGTTCCCTATCCTTTGATTGAACGGGATGTTGTTTGCAATATTCTCACTTATAGATAATTCATCCTCCCTGGACTCTTCATTAAAATTACCTTGAATTACTTTTAAAGCTTTCGGAATGTATTGAGGCTTGTACCCATCAAAATTACGTTTGTTTTGAAAGTTTGAATTCAGAGCGTTTTCCAATATTGATGAACTCCTCCTTCGCTGGTAGTTCTTTCCTCAAATGTGCTTACTTTAGCAAGTATATCATCCAGTAAAGTCTTGTATGTGTCTTTTTTTATCAATATCCTGAATCCGTGACGCTTGTTTCCTCTGTTTGCAAACATGGAATTATATGTTAAAACAGCGGAGGCGAACTATGATTCATTGCAGTAACCTTCGGAAAATCCAACCAAAATAAACACAACAAGACTGCCCGCAGAGCAGGCAGTCTTATCAGGGTCGAGCCAATACATTTATACTCAATCCCAGTAGCGAGGCGCTATGCTTGGGCTACGCCAACGTGACTATCGTTCGGATCGACGAAAATCAGCTTACCCATCATATCCGCTCCATTAGGCGTGTATTTAGCGATCGTCGCACCACCCTCCAGCAATTGGCGATGCATCGCTGCCAGATCGTTCGTTCTTATATAAACGAAGGGGATGGTCATTCCGTCCCTTTCAAAATGCAGCTGGCTGCCGTCGTCCGTTAAAACGAGCTGAATTCCGCCTTCAACGCCGCACTTCTCTTCTTCCTCCATGATCGATGCTTTCTTACCGGTTACATAGGTTCCATACCATGTACCTGTCTCGACAAGCCGATCGAATGGAGCCGGCACCGGTATCCGGGTCCAGTCCAGGAAAGGAGCGTCCTTCTTCCTGCCGATCTTTTCGGCCCAGCCGTCCGGCTCCTGGAGCGCGGCAAACGCATTACAATACGGATCCTCGAACTCCATTCGCTGAAACTCTTGAGCGCAGCTACCATTAACAGCATAATGTCGCCCTGTTGTTTCTTGTAACGCGGACTGCAGCTTGCGAATATCGTGGACGTTAAAGGTTATAGCCGTTAATGTTTTGTTCCGCGCTCTCCTCTCCATACGGATCGGTCCGACGGATGGCTCCGTCCTCCATAACGTAACGGTTGCCGGCTCGCGCCCTGCCGGTGCAGCCAACGTACAGCTGGCATCGTCTAGTGAAGGCAAAGGGCCTTGAAGCTCTAAACATGTCATATACCACTCTGCCGCCGCTTTCAGATCCACTCCGACCGGGATATGGATACTGTCTTTGGACTGGTATACTTTTGCTCTCGGTACTGTCGTCTCCGCATTCATCTGGTTATTCTTCAGTTCCTCATTTTTTATGAATCCATGAATTTTAATCATATATCCTTCCGGATCGCGCACATGAAACTCGTGATAGTTCCCCGCGGGATTTTGAACCTTTTCCACATCGGCTCCCTTAATCTTCAACACCCGATGCGCTTCGAGAACATCGCTAGTCTGGATATCGAGAATGCCGTGTGTCCGCGGATTTTCAAACCCCGAACGGGTCAGCGCGATCTTGACGTGGTCCTGCAGCGGCACGCTGAGCATATGAACGCCTTCATATGATTGTTTCTCGTCCCGCGTTAATCCTAAGACAGCCGTATACCACTTAAGCGCGCGTTCGACATCGAACACATGCTGCCAAAATATCGTATCGCTCAGCAAAGTGAAACCTCTCATGTCCCTCATCTCCTTATTCGCCGTGTAAAGGCTGCAACCTCCTCTGAACGACCGCTTCGTGTAGCAAAATAACGTGACCGTCCGGGTCGCATAGCTGAATATCGCGCCGATAATCCGATACTTCCCGTATTTCGCTTACTTCCACACCTTTCGCCAGTAAAGTCCGGTGTGCCGTTTCGATATTTTCGACCCGGAAGTCGAGCATTGCATGCGTTTTCGGATTTTCTTTCGACGATTTTTTAAGCGCTACTTTCTTGGTGTCTACACCGGGCGTAATTCTCAGCACCAATAAATCCTCCGATATTTGATCCTCGAACTCCATGCCCAGCACTTCGATGTACCATGCTTTTGCGCGCTGAACGTCTTTAACATGCTGCCAAAATACGACTTTTCCATTAAACTTTATGTCCTGAATCTGCCTCACCCCAACTTCCTCCCTGGATTATGGAACTCGATATGTAAACGAAAATATACGCCGAAAAGAAACATACTCTAAAAAAATTTTATTAGACGGATATCTGCATAACGTTCCCATCGGGATCCGTAAACGTGAAAAATATTCGCGACGCGGCCATTCGCCGCTCAACTTGAATGCCGGCACCGGAAAGAGACTTATAAGCCTCTATAATAGCGAACGGATCCTGCCTGCGGAATGCTTCGGTAAAATCTGCGATCAGCCTCCGGATATGCGCTGGGGATGCAGATGAGCTACGTTCGTTTTCGTCTTCGCGGGCCAATCTAGCCAGTTTCTCCCGAGCGCGACGAAGCGCCGTTTTCACGGCGCCATCGTTCGTATCGCCCAGCATATCCACCGTTTCCCGCGTTGTAAATTGGAACACGTCCACAAGCAGCACGATGGCCGCGCTTTTGGGCTGCAGGCAGTGGACCAGCTTTTCTACGGCTTCCCCGATGTCGAGCGGAAACTGTTCGCTATCAGTCAAGTGCAGTTCTTCATCGTATTGCTCGGTGGCGTATTTCTTTTTGCGGCATACATCGATCCACGCATTCGTTGCGACACGGAATAATTACGCTTTTGGCAATTGTGACGTTTTGGCAGATGGGACCGATTTCAAAACTTTGAATATCGTTTCTTGCAAAATATCATCGCCGTCCCATGGCGTTCCGGTCAGCATCCGGCAATATCTGGACAAGTCGTGATAGTGCGGGATTGGGAAAAGCTTTTCATCAGATGTCATGATGCGAGACTCCTCTTGAATAATGATTCGTCAAAAAAACAATCCGTCGAACAGACTCCTCAGTCTGCCCGATAAAAATTGAGATAGATTGAATCTCTTTCTTTTGGTAATGGAGAACAATCCATCTCTATAATTTAAAGTGCACTCCAATCATTAAACTCTTGAATAACTATTTCTGCCATGCTCCTCTTCTCACCTTTCTCTCCTTATCTTCTCTCAGCTAAGCTCTAATATTTCCAAATTATAACACGAAACGGTAAGGGTTAAATTATTTTATCTAACTGTACTTAGGGGAGGTGTACCACTCTATCCTGCCCTTTAGCTTAACGAGGCCCGCGGCAGCCTCGTGGTGTAGTTATGGAGCTAACGTTCTCCGTTAGAATTCCTGTGGAACGATTAATTTGGAGTTTGAATACAAAAGAGCGCCTCTGTATGATGGGAGTATGCAACGGGTCTAAAGCCCTTAAAATCCCACACCAGGAGGTCGCTCTACTATGAAGTTTAAAGCACAAGATAAACAAAATCAACTCATTGAAAACATTACCGCCAATCACCTTGTTGTCGGTGTAGATATCGCTCAAGAGAACCACGTTGCTAGAGCGGTTAATTTCCGCGGAATTGCTTTGGGTAATCCATTGGAATTTAGTAATGATGAAGGTGGCTTCCGATCTCTCGATCGCTGGATCCGAGACTTGCTATCATCGTACAAGCTCACCCAAATAATCGTTGGCATGGAGCCAACAGGACATTACTGGCTTAACCTTGCACATTGGCTTAAAGACACCAAGATTGAAGCTGTACTCGTAAATCCTCACCTAGTCAAGAAGAACAAAGAAAACCGCGACAATACACGATCTAAAAGTGACAAAAAGGATGCTCTTGTCATTGCAGACATGGTGAAAAACGGCTACTATTCCCCTATCCGTTTTCATTCCGCACAATACGAAGAGCTGCGAGTCCTTATGGCAAATCGAGAGACCGTTGTTAAGCGACTTGTAAGTGCCGTGAATCAAATCCACCGCTGGGTCGACATTGTGTTCCCTGAACTTAGACAAGTCTTTAAAATCTTAACTTGCAAAAGTGCATTGGTGACTCTTCGGTTGTTTCCTCTCCCTGCCGATCTAAGTAAATTAGAGCCTACCGATGTCATTGCGGAATGGAAAAAGTCCATGAAACGACACTCAGGTGTACGAAGGGCTAAGTTGCTCATCGATCTTGCCAAAAAATCCGTTGGTTCTATCCAGGCAACACACGCGCGTTTTAGGGGAGTCAGGTGATCTCAGCGGTTATATCCATGGAAACGCACTACTGCGTCACGCAGGCCTTAATCTGACTGAGGCAAGCTCTGGGAAATGGAAGGGCCAGATGACGCTCAGTAAACGAGGACGCCCACGCCTGCGACATTTCCTCTACCTAATCACGATGTGCATGGTTATGACTAACAAAGAATTCAAGGCTTTGCATCAACATAATGTTCAGGTAAAAAAGCTGAAAAGAATGAAATCAATTATGAAGGTATGTGGAAAATTGGCTCGACTTTTAGTAGGTCTGGCACGTAGTGAGGAAGCTTACAAACCAGATAAAGTCTTTGTACTAGCAGCTTAAAACCAATAACACTGCTCACGCAAGTTGGCATATTCGCAGGATTACAAAGAAAGCACGGAGTATCGGGATACGTTGCGCAAAAGGGCACAGACCCGTTCCGTTAGAAAGACCGACCTCCCCCCCTTAGATAGGTGTAACGAAGGAATGAGAGGGCATTGGACCCGTTGAGACATGGGAGCGAAAATCGCTAAGGGCTCTGTGGAGTATACGTGCAACATTTGGAATTAATTGGGTGAGGCTACCCCCACCTCTATTCCCGCACGCCTTCTAACGACTCAACATAGCACGCCCTGACTCTCTTTATTCTTCTACCGAATCTTATAGGGATGAAATCCTGCGAATACACGAGCTTGCGTGAGGAAATTAAATCATATCGAGGGAGCTTAATGCTATAGGTTCCTTAAGTGATTGAAAAGCGTTGCCGCTTTATCTTCTCGACCTAGATCTCGGTAGGCTTGTGCTTCGTATTCAAGTGACAATACTGGGATATTCATATTTACTACATTGATGAACTGCTTTATCTCATTGAGGTTAGGTGCTTGTTGCCAATCATCTTCTCCTACAAGCTTTTCAATATCTCCGATAATTTCAACCGATATTCCATTAATCAACAATTCTCCGAAGTGCGAACGAATCGAGCCGTTCGATGAAAAACCAACATTCCGTCTTAAATAATCTTTAAACAACGATTCAATTTCATATGCTCCTTGTTGGTCTGTTTGAATATCGATGTCTCCAGGTTCATACGGCAATCCTTGTAATGCAAAGCTTGTACTTCCTGTGAGAGCCCAATTAATTTGGGTCATTGAAAGACGTTCGTAAATAAGTTCGAGTACCAATATTAATTCTGGAATAATCAAGCTTTTCGTCCCTCCCGAACATCATTAGTTCATAGGAATTATTCAATATATAACTAAATTATCCTGTTCGTTCAATGAGTATAAAATTGGAGCTACCCTGCGGCAGCTCCTCACTATCGTATCCCGTTAGCGTAATCAACGAAGCTGATCGCCGTGAAAAACCTTTAGGATAAACTCACGATCTGGGACATTTAACTTCGAATATGATTTTAAAAAATCTGTATTATCATAATTGACATCGTTTAATTCTGTCCTTGATTGAACGCCTGCAACATCAACAAGTGCAAAACGTGCGGTCGGCTTATTATTACAACCAAGAGAACCTGGATTTAAGTACGTTCGACTTTGATGATTAAAATAATGGATAGGATGGTGATGACCAAAACAAATAAGATTTTCTTGACGATCAGAGAACAACTTAGATAAATTATCTAAACTTGGTTCCACAATTGAACTGAATGGATCATTACTGATATGTTCGATAAGTTTGGATTGCTTTATGTGGTAATGAATTAATAGGACTCTTAGGTTATCTTGTGTAAGTTCTATAGACCTCGGCAAACTCCTCAGTTTTTCAATAAAGGAAAAATCAAGTCTATTGGCTATCCATTCATGATGACTCCTAACATGCGAATGGCTAACCGGATATTCTTCGCCATTAAGTAAAGCTAGGACAGCTTCATCGTGGTTACCGGTGACCATTGAAATATCATCCCTAGAAAACAACATATCGAGTACTTCATTACTATCCGGACCGATACCAATCATGTCACCAAGGCAATATATATGATTTACGTTAAATTGATCAATTGCTTGGAGTGCAGCCTTTAAAGCAGGATAGTTCCCGTGTATATCAGCTATGACGGCAAACATCGATAAAATACATCTCCTTTCTCTGCTCCTTCGTATGCAAACTATATTAGCACATATTGGAAGTATCCTGCCCGTTACTTCAATGAACATCAAAGAGGAGCTGTCCATTGCGGCAGCTCCACACTATCGTTACCCGTTAACATTCCAGTCAGATATTAAAGAATCAATTAAATATCAATGTTCTTAATAACTTTTGCAGGGTTTCCTCCTACGACAACATTATTGGGAATGTTTTTAGTCACTATTGCTCCTGACGCTATAACCACATTATCCCCGATTGTTACGCCTGGATTTATTACCGCTCTTCCTCCTATCCAAACATTGTTACCAATCGTTACAGGTTTCCCGAATTCAGCACCAGAAACCCGTTCAAAAGGATTGAGTGGGTGAGTGGCTGTATAGATATGTACGCCAGGTGCTATAAAACAATTTTCACCGATACGGACTTCACATACATCCAAAATCACACAATCAAAGCTTACCTAAAAATTGTTACCTACATGGATATTGTAGCCGTAATCACAACGAAACGTGGGTTCAATATAGAGGCTCAAGCCTGTTGATCCGAAAAGATTCTTAAGGATTTCTGTTCGCTTTTCATATTCAGTCTCCAGGGTTTGATTGAACAATCGAGACATTTTTCTTACATTCTCACGTTCTTTGGTTAACTGTGGGTCGGAAGCAAGATATAATTCTCCAGCTAACATTTTTTCTTTCTCGGTTTTGTTATCCATTCTGGACTTCCTTTCTTAAACGCTGAATTTGAATAAATTCATTATAACCCTAAAGCATTCAGCATAACTCCCGTTACTTCAATGAGTATAAAAGTGGAGCTACCCTGCGGCAGCTCCACACTATCGTTCCCGTTATTTCAACAAAATTAGTTTAGCTAAACCAAAAATGGTTCTCTTCTGTATGTATTCTCAAAAATGTTACTGCAGATTTTTAATTATGCTGCATAAACCGAGAAGCCTTATTTATAGAGCTCATCAATCGGCTGACCATTCAACACATGATTGACGAAGACCGGCAACCTCTTAATGAATTTGTTCCACTTCACGCCCCGAAAGATGAATAGCTCTTCATGCTCCACATCCAAGCTACCTAAACACTTTTGATCAGGGATCCATATGATAAAACCGGTACCGCCATAATTTTCGACGTCTTTTGCAAAGTCTAGAAATACCCTACCTTTCCATTCTATCGGCTTCACGTCAAAGATTGTTTCAAACTCAATGTATTCTGTAGGGCATGTCTCGGGGAGGTCAATGCGACGGTTTTCATTTCCGAGCCATTTGATGATGTCTGACGGCATTCCCATCTTTTTAAGCTCTACTGCCCGTTTATCTGCTTCATGCCATATGGACGGTTCAAGCTGCTTAATAAAATCCATCATTTCCTTATTATTATGTCGTTGTGCCTCTAGAAACGCACGGTTTCCGTACTTGTCTCTAATCGTCACGTCTGCACCGTGCTCAACCAAATATTTGACGATTTCAAAATGATTTCCGTCTGCAGCCATTTGGACGGGGGTCGTACAGTACGGAAAAACCTGATCGGCACCATTGAAATTGACGTCCGCTCCATTTTCGACGAATAAGCGGACCATTTCAAACTCGCCTTTCCAAGCTGCTGTGCGAAGTGCTTTTCCGCCAGAGTATGATTTCATATTAAAGCCAAGCTCAAGCAAATCACGGATACCTTCATAATTTTGAAAAGCAATCGCCCTATAAACAGCAGAAGTTTTCCCATGAGTCATAGCGTTAATATCCACACCGAGCGTAATTAACTTTTCAAATATCGATTTATTGCCATACCTAGCGGCCGCCGTGATTATGGGGTTGTCCTTGTCATTCAAATTATCAATTCTGTATCTGTCAATAATGTCGAACGCCCAATCCATTCGGTTATACTCAAGAGCATTTTCCAACACCTGATATGGCAGGATAGATCCTGCAGGATATTCGTATTTTTCTAATGTATCTATAAATTTCGTATAATCATTTTCCTTCAAACATTGCTGCACTTCTTCAAAAGATTAATCATAAACTCCCCCCATCTATACCCAGTTAAATATTACCACTATATCAACAATCCTGCTATTCTAACATAATTTTCGAAGATAACTGCCCTTTAGCTTAACGAGGCCGCCAGATCGATCCTGCGGCGGCCTCGTTAATGAATTTTTTTGCGCTATCGTTACCCGTATGAATGATCACAACGTTTAAGCCCCTGCAAAAAAATATTTATTGGCTGCAGGTCGAAACATAAGAATCAATGCCGTTATTACCGAGGCAAGATGAACAATTCGACTTAGTCCAAACAGAAAAGAGTGTAGTGTCATACTAGAAAAGGCTCCACCCAATGAATTCCCATCCAAAATCCACTTGACTGGATCAATAACCAATGATAAAGTTCCAATCCCCCCAAGAAGTATTGCTAAGACTATACGCGCCCAGTTTCTTCCTCGGTACATCTTTATAATGATATAAACAAGTCCTGCGAAGATTATCGTTCTGGTCCCAACCGCGATGAATATACTACTTCCTAGTCCTGAGTCTCTTGATAGTATTTCAATAACGGAGATAACCATTTCAAATACTCCTGCTGCGATTGCAACGAGCCAGAAAAGAAACGACTTTTTTATCTATTGCGGAACTTTCCTCAAATTATCCATAAAATATTCCTCTCCAGTTGAATTTTATATAGCTCATTTTATCTCGGAGAAGAAATGTCCCGTAACCATCCCAAGTCCAATTTATGGCACGACTATAGTCCAGTAAGCGGTAATGTCTTTACTAAATAATAGGCTAACAAATTCTGCTATCCTGCCCTTTAGCTTAATGGCCATTTGAACAAACATTACAAATTCAACCTTTACTATCACCGCGATTATGCACCTATGTTTGTGTCGCAAAACGATTATGCACCTATGTTTGTGTCGTGGCCTCGCGACACAAACATAGGTGCTTTGAAATAAAAAATCCCCAATTGACGGGGATCTAAAAGCACTCATGTTTGTGTCGCCGGACAGGATGACAAGAACCTTATCTCATAAATGACAAGAACCTTATCCCATTCCCAACAGAGGAAAACCCACCGCTAGTTGCGATGGGTTTCAATGCATTTTACTTCTTAAATTGTGAGCCTGGATACGTATTGATCGACGTAACTTCGTAAAGATATTTGTTGTTCTGTTTGAGGCTTTTCGAAATTTCTCATAGATACACTTAGTGGCGTGAACGAATTCATACCTATGCCGCTCACTGTACCACGTGATGGAATCTGGCTCCGACTTGCCCTCACATTGGAGGGAACGATACGCCGCAGTTCTTATGCCAGGCAAATCCTTTGCTCGCAGCAATTTAACGACGCGCGAACGCGCTGGACTCTTGCCGATTTGACTTTTCTGCGATTTGCACTTGAACGGCTTTACAGTACACAAGGTCATATCCGTATGAGTGCACTTTCCGCTGACTGTGATCTCTCCTTGCGCCAATTTGAACGACGATTTAAGCAGCGCATAGGCGTATCGCCCAAGATGTTCGCACGTATCCTTCGCTTCGAGGCGCTGCTTAACTCATTGATTCAGGAGCCAGCCCTTTCTTTCGCTGACGCCGCTTCTCGTCTTGGCTATCATGATCAAGCCCATGTCATCCATGAATTCAAGACATGATCGGGCTGCACGCCAACTGCGTTTCTCGAACGGGCAAAATAGCGGGAAATGCAAGGGCCTATCGTTCGCGATCCTCGCCATGCCTATGTGCCCTTATATATCGTCTAGAAAAAGAGAAGGAGTAGATGAAGTATGTCTTTCACAGAGCAAACATTTCAACTTCCCTGGCAAGGTATTCATCACATTGCCTTGCTGACAGTGGATCTGGATTCGACTATTCGCTTCTACCGGAACGTGTTGGGGATGCATACCAGTGGTATCGCCCCGTCCCAACAAGGACGCGGCAGACATTGTCTTATTTTCGTCAATGAAAAATCTTGAACAACGGCTACAAAGTGTCCCTAACAATGACTTGAATAAGGAACGTCTAGAGTGGCAGGCACGTTTAATTGGTACAACAAAACGCCGTAGGTTTAGAAGGAACCCCGCAAAATACTTGGAAGAAGTAGAAAAATGGTATTGTATGTTAATTGGTTAGTCGTAGAAAAAAAACAAATAAATCATTAGGGAGCACGCATTATAAAACGAGCCATCGATGATTCAGTGAGATCGCAGATTAGCTTCATACCATCATGAGACAGCCGGTTATAGGTTTATTTTTTGCAATCGAACCAACGATTCCCTGTAGGGCTCTGCTTTTAGGACAAAATTGAACTTATCCAAGCTTAAGCACAGATCAAAATCTCGGGGAGGAGCGGACGCCGGATCGCGCGTATCCAGAAACTTTCCTGTTCTACTTTCGTGACGCATAAAGTGTGCGATGGAATTGAAATCTCCCGGCTGTCCTTCCAGGACCTTCTTCACATATTGTGCAAACAGCGTATCTTCGTCCGCTTCTTCCTTCGCCTCCCACCCCATGCATACTAATGATACGTTGGCCGGCTCTTTCATACGGATGTAATCGATTATGGCTTGAGCGTTTACAAAGCTGCCTGTAATGATTTCATCCGCGCCTACTGCATTCGCGATTCCTTGCGTACCCGCGCTTGTTGTATGCACGACCGTCTTACCTGTAAAGTCCACGAATTCAATGGAAGAAGGGGAATTCCCGTAGTCGAAGCCGGGCTGAATGAGCCCTCCCCTTTCTCCCATTAAAATGTAATTCGGATTTTCCTCTTTTAACCTGTACGCCGTCTGGATATCTCCAACCGGAATTAAATCCTTGACACCATTGGCTGTTACAAAGCAGGCAACCGAGAAAGCCCGGAAAACATCGATGATAACGGTCAAGCCCTTGGCCTTGCGTGCTCCCTCGATTAGTTGATAAATATGGATCTCCATAAATGAGCGCTGCCCTTTCTCCGGCATGAATTAGCTGAAGTCACTTGCCTATTGACCCGATTTAATGACTTGATCAATGTTCCCTTTGGCAACATCCGCTTCTTTCCGCAATGCGGTGTTCAAATCTGTGGATCCCGTTACAATCGCCTCGACTGCCCTTACCGCCGCTGTTACGACATAATCCATGTGTATACTTGTTTCTTTAGTTGGAGCGGTCTCCAGGGCCGTAATAGCATTGATATTTTTCCCATCCAAATCCTTAAGGTCCTTGAAAATTTGCTTTTTGATAGCATCATCCTTTAGAACGGTCATGACTCCGCTCTTGTTCTGTTCGAGCTGGACCTCGTCGGAAAGAAGATGAGCAATGACTTTAAAGGCGGCATCTTTATTCTTAGAGGTGGGAGTAATGGCTAAAAGTCTTGTATATTCCTGCGTGCCTAGGTTCGGGAGATCCTTGAAGACCGGCATTGTCACTAAGTCCCAATCCATCAAGCCTTTTTCAAGGCGGGCTACGGTATCCATATGTGCCAGGTGGCCTACATACATCGCCACATCCTGATCCTTAAAGAAAGAATTGAGCGAGCCAAAATTTTTGCTGGTTGGACGGTTCCCGGGTACCTCGTATATTTTCAACAGCTCACTCAAATAATCGGTCCAAGCGTTGCTTGCAATCAATGGAGTATTGGTTTTGTTGTCAACTAGAGGAATGGATCTCTGATTGCTGTGAATTAAGAAGTTGGGGGTTATATCCAAGCCGCGGTACGTTTTCCCTTCTTCGTTACGGGTAAGCTTTCCTGCCAAGACCCGAACTTCCTCCCAGGTCATCTTATCCTTCGGATAAGGAACGCCAAATCGGTCAAACAACCCCTTGTTGTACATCAGAACTAGCGTTTCTCTGGATACGGGCATGAATTCGATTTTTCCCGGATCCGAGTAAGCTTTCATTTGGACAGGCAGTGTAGGCTGCAGACGCTGCAGGTCAAAATTGTATTTTTTTATTAACGGCGTAAGATCGTCAAATACCTCCATCGGCTTCTGCTTGCCGAACCATGCCGGTGTCGTGTAGAACAGGTCGGGCGTTTCGCCTTGAGCAATCAGCTCCTCCATACCGGCCTTGCCGGTAGTAGCTTTAGGAGACAGCCGAACCAAGTTTACGTTTGGAAACTTCTTTGCGATTGGATCAGCGAAATATTGTTTGTATTTGGCGTCATCCAGCGTAGGGATATACGCCTTCAAAGTGATCGGTTCACTGATCGTGTCGAGCAGATTGCTCTTGGGCTCCGGACTTGCTGCCGGAGCAGCGGATTCGCTGGCACAACCGATTGTCACCTGCATGGCGATGAGAACTGCAGTACTGATGCTTGCTAATTTAACAAGATTCATCGTGTCCACCTCGTTTAATAATATGGTTTGCCTTGCTATCGCGACTATTCCTTAAAGAAGGAGCCGCCGATATATCGGGTTCCGTTGACTTGGAATATACGGAGTCCTTTCGTTTCCTCGGGGTCGGCGAATATCACCTTCTCCGAGCATTGCGGAATGTCGTCTACGCCCTTGAATCCTTCATAAAGAACGCGCCCATCAAAACCGTTCTCCGATAGCCCCAAGAGATGACAAACGGTCGGGGCAATATCTACAATCCCGCAGGGGATGTCAGATACAGCGTTTTCCTTAAAATCCGGACCATATCCGACGCAGAAAGCTTTCATCTCGTAGGGACTCGTCGATCCGTGAGTAGATCGCCTGTCCTTGGAAATGTTGTGTAAAATACCCGGAACGCCAAACAGATTAGGGGAATCGCTCCATACGGGATTCACGGCAAGCACGGGAATTCGGTTATGCTCAATAGGTCCCAGCAGCTCCTCCATACTGATAACTCCCGAAAGCCCGTTCGCATATTCAGGATGGGCAAATACAAGTCCGCACCAGATCTGTTTATTTAACCAATCCACCAAATGCTGGAGCTGTGACCGTTCTGGACTCCCTTGGCCGAAGTAGTACACATAATAATCCGACGTCCCCCACGTTTTGGGTAAATGATTGTCCTTCTCGTACTCCTTCAGCCAATCGCCTAGATGCTTTTGGGGCTCTACGCTAATGTGGCCGTGATCGCTGATCAGAAGCAGATCGAGCTGATCTTCAAGAGCTAATCTCTTTATGGATGCCACTACATCCGTTACGCATTGATCAACAAACTTCAGCGCTTCGATTGCTTCCGGAGACCCTAAACCATAAGAGTGGTTGGCTGCATCCGGCTCTGTGATCCAAAGCACCATAACCTCGTTGTCCGGATCGGGCAGAATCGTTTCGGTCAATACGTTGACTGCCCACAGCGTCTTTTCTCTCTTGAGCGCCGTGGTCTCTTCCGCGGGAGGGCCAATCAGACGGTGTGCTTCAACGAGACTTGGACTGCCATAGGTCGAGGCGGAATTCATAATATTTTCCGGATTGTTAAAATCCCAAATGAACGAAGCGCCAGGCGAGCTGGAAGCTGCGACTGCAAATCGTTTCCCGTTAGCCTTCAATCGGTCGCCCAATGTCGGCAGCAGCAATAAAGGGCCTCCCGTCTCTTTATGAAAAGCTCTCAAATGCCGGTCATTGCCGGTTTGGACCCACCCATTGTCCAACGGAAAGCCCGGGATGTGCATACAGTTGCCAAATACGCCATGACGGCCGGGATATGCGCCTGTCGTTAATGTGCTCATGCTTATGCGGGTTGCCGAAGGGTAGGAGGAATGAAAAGATGAGAAGCGTGTCCCTTTCTTCAAGATTTCACAATAGGTGGGCATATGATCGGCACTTATGTTGTCTGGCCTTAATCCGTCTGCTCCAATAATAAGTACTCTGCGTCGCTTTTCCATTTGAAGAACGTCCCTTCTTGATTTGCTCATTATTGTATAATAATTTTATTGCAACTTAATTGTATCAAGGGGATTACATGTTTACTATTTACGATACTTTTATTTACTTGTATGATACTTTAATATCGTTTTGTAATTGAAACCCACTTAATTACGAAGGCGGAGGGAATGTGAATGACGATTAAAAATGTAATTCTGCTGGACTTTTCCGAACAATGGAAAGCGTATAATAAGATTCTGACTTCCCCGCATCATTTGTTGATTTTTGTCGAAAAAGGAGCATGTGCATACCGTATCGAGGGGACTCAGTATGTCGTGGAAAAGGGAGATGTATTATTTATTGCAGAGGGGTTGGGACGGCAAGGCGAAGCTGTCAATGAAGATGCTCATACCAAATATTCGATCCATTTTACAGGAGACGATGTTTTCCAACACTTTCCAGACCTGAATAATAAAGCGGTAGTATTCAAAACGGCGTCGATTCATTCGTATTTAAAGCAGTCCTACGCCCAAATGTATACCATTTGGGCCAAGAAGGATATGTATTATAAACCGATCTGTGAGTATATGCTGCTGGAATTGATCGTGCGTATTCATCAAGAGTCTATGGTGCAGCAAAGATCAACCAAGCAGCCAAGCGTTGTTCAGAAGGTTCGCAATTATATTACGGAGTATTACCGGGAGCCTCTTTCTATTAAAGAGCTGGCACTTTTCGCCAAGAGAAGCGAATCGCATATCATTACAAGCTTCAGGAAGCACTACAACATGGCTCCTCTTGAATACATGCATAGGATTCGTATTACGAAGGCTGAGGAGCTGCTCTTAACAACTGGAGCTAATATCGAAAATATTGCGATTGAGCTTGGCTATTATGATGCTGCACACTTCAACCGTTTGTTCAAAAAGTTGACCGGAATGTCCCCATCGATGTATAGGAAGCTGCAGTAACGACCAAGAATATGGAAATAAAATTCGGCAACCCTAATGGGGCAGCACATCTCACAACGAAGGAGGCGCATTCTATGAACGAACGATACGAAACAGTTCGTTGACAGTATTCATAAGAAGCAGGCAAAGGATGAGAAAAACCGCCGTACACAAGGCAAAGGAACCCCATCTGAACAGATGCCGACCAAACAACACAGCAAAAATCCATAACGTATTGGACAAGCCCAAAACCCCGTCAGTTCTTACATCGTATGACTCAAATCCAGCACACGTGGAAAGGAGATCGTACAGATGAGAATTTGAATAGAGCTGTCGCGCGAGGAACAGATGCGGATCATGAGTTAAAGCATGCCAAATAGCCCCCCACTATTCGAGAAAGTTACCGATATGAGTTATTTGGAGAATATGCGGCATATCAGCGGCAGAGTAGTTGACCAAGGCGCCAACTTGCTTAACGCATCCGGATCTTTTGGATCGGCAAGCTGCGGCAACTGCTCAAACAAATGCTGTAAATATGCATGCGGCTTCAAAGCATTCGCCTTCGCCGTTTCCACGACACTGTAGATCGCACTTGCCTTGGCTCGCGCGGTGTATTGCTAAAGAGAAAGTTTTTTCTTCCAAGCACAACCGGCTTGATCGACCTCTCGCTTCGATTGTTGTGAATCTCGATGCGTCCATCTTGTAAGAAAACATTAAGCTTCCCCCACCTGTAGGTAATCGCCTGTCCGTGCAATCCTTTGGGCAATACCCGCTATCGCTGCGTCTCCAGCCAAATCAGGGACTTGTCCAAAATGGGCTTGCTCTCGGCCAGCCGGGTGGTATAACGCGCTTCCGGTGAGGCAACCTTCCATTTGCGTTCCACCCTAAAGAGGGCGTTGTAGAATGCCGATCCCTCCGCAGCAGCCGTTTGCGAACGCTATGCGGCAGGCACAGCCTGAAGGGCATCATGATACATTATATTCTCAGTTTCAACCTTCCGACGAATTGCTTATTTTATAAACTTTGATCACTGTGGCTGGATCAAAATGGTAAGTATATTTGAGTATTAAGATAGTTCCTTGTCTCTTTCGTCAAACTTGAGTTTTACGTAATAGAAAATGAAATAGAAGGAGCGGTCACTTACCTCGGCAAAGTGTTCGGCGACACAAACATATGCGCTTTCGCGACACAAACATATACGCTTTCATCGAATTTCAGTTAACCGTTTCTGCTCGTTTCTGCTGGGGCACATTCTGACCTAAAATAAAAAAGGTTCCATAAGTCGCGTTCTAACAAGAACGATCCTCTGGAACATTACAAAGTGTTTTCACTTATCCCCAGTTCCCGGGATACTTGCGCCACCGCTTTACCTTCTTCTTGAATCATCTGAATCGTTTGCAATTTAAACTCTTTGTCGTACTTTTTAGTCATGTCGGACACCTCGAATTAAGATATTTTTTATTCTATCTCATTCTCGGTTCTCCGTGTCCACTTTTTAGTCTAGCAGCACAACGACTCCGCATTCCTTATATACCCCGTAGAACTCACTAGTTGTTCTAGAATTAACCTGCCCGTTACTTCCTCCAGGCAGCCCCACGCTATCGTTACCCATTAATGCAATACTGTTTTAATATACAGTATATGTTTGGCCCGTTTGTCCACCTTCTACACTTTTTCGAAAAGCTAATGCAACCCTGCTTACAGGCACAGGTTCAAAACCAGGAAAATACGGACCATACTTCTTTATTGATTCTTTTACTACATTAGGGCTTACACTGTTAATACGTATCCCTCTAGGCATTTCTATTGCCGCGGATGTAACAAAGGCTTTAAGGGCTCCCCCGGCCATCGCGGATGATGTCCCACCTACAATTGGGTCGTCCATAATAATTCCCGATGTCAAAGTAAAACTACCACGATCATTTACGTAATGATGACCAAGCAATACTAAGTTGACTTGCCCTTTTAACTTGCTTTGAATTGAAATCTCATTATTTTCCGGAGTCAATTCGAGAAAAGAACCGAAATGCGTGCTTCCAGTAGTACTTACCACAGCATCTACTTTACCAACCGTCTGATACATGGCTCTGATACTTTCCGGAGATGTAATGTCAACAGACACATCGGCACCATTCCTGCCAGCAGAAATAAACTCATGGCGGTCTGCCAACTCTTCACGAACAGCGTTTCCGATCGTTCCACTTGCTCCAATTAATAATATCCTCATGGAAGTCCCCCAAAATGTATTGTGATAGCATAGTCCAAATAGAAAAGCCACGCTTTGATATTAGAACTAAATAGACCAACTATTTATGGATTTTAAGGAGGTGCTTACATACTCATTAGCACTCTCTTCTATTTGATCATCATTTTTCTCGTCAGGATATACCATATCTAAATGATGATTGTTAGTTCATCGTGATTTCTAGTATGTTTAACCCATGTTTTAATTACTTTAGATTCCTCAAATGTAGAGTGACATAGAATTATTAGGGTTTTCATGTCGGCACCTCATTACTTTTGGCATTATTCTGAAGAAAGCTTAACTGTTCGGTAGCGCGCATCACTTCAAGAGCTGCCCAAGAATTATGCAAAGTTTGATTCGTGGGGACTAAGAACAATGCCAAAATAAATACAACAATTCTTCCTTATAACCGAAAGCAAGCATCAATCCGCCACCTAGCTCCACTATAATTGCCCCTACAAGAAGCAAAGCAATGAAAGGTAGTCCTTTTATTGCCATCCATCCAGCTGTAATTTACCAACTTATAAATTTGAAGAATCACATTTAAGCGAAAATAAGACCGATTATGACCCTGCCTATCACATATTCTATACTTTTCATATTCATGCCCCTCCAATAACATCATTTCTGTTTAATCCTTTATTCAACAAATGCTTGATATCCCATGCCCTTGATTGTATTAAGAACATCTTCTAGTGAAGCGCGCTCAGTAAGAATGATTGCTGCTGTTCTTTCTTCAAAATCCACTTTACCTGTTACTTCTTTAGAGTAGCAAGTTTATTTTCGATTTGGCTACACATGGTTTGCAACCCATACATTCAATCTTGATTGTCACTTGCTGATTGTTCAAATTGTTTCCTCCTTTTATAAAATATACCCATTGGGGGTATATTTCTGAGACTCATAATACTATGCCCCCCTTATGTATGTCAATGATGGAGATTTTCTTTCAGTGCTGGTAAAATACGCGGCTATAAGCCGAGTATCGATTGCGTGCATCCACTATGTTCGAAAACGAATGTCATTCTTACCCACTTCAGGCTTGAACTTCAGTTGGTGAATTATGAAGCGGTTTCAAATACGGAAAACGTTTGCATAAATGCCAGTCTGATCACCTGCCCCCCGCTGTTCTTCATCTCCTGCCGGGTTCTCGGTTGAAATTAGCCCCTCATAAGCTGCGTGTGAGGATACTCCTGCCTCATCCATGCTTGAGCCATATCCGCACTCCTTTTCTTATGTTTAATAAAAAAATTATCTTTATTCTATGATGGTTAATATAATAGAACCCTCATTCCTTTTTGTCAACGAAAAGTTGATTAATTAACATTTAGGTTATATAATGGGATGGATTAGGAGCTTGCTGTATGAAAATAGACGTGACTACGAGAAATATGAACGTGCTGGAATGCTTTTCTTCCGAAACGCGCGTTCGGATCATTGAATTATTGAATGCGAAGCCTTATAACATTGGCGAGCTCGCTGAGGCATTAGGATTGTCCTCAGCCATCATTACAAAGCACATCCAGAAGCTGGGGGAAGCCGGGATTGTTTCCACGGAGAATACGGTAGGAAAACGAGGCACGCAGAAGCGCTGCTCATTGAATGTGGATAAGCTGACGTTAGTACTCCGAACCGCCGAAGAAGAAAAGCCGGGGAGCCAAAGCGGATTCGCGGTCGACCTTCCGGTTGGACAATACATCCGGCATGAGGTTCACCCCACTTGCGGTTTGGCGTCCACCTACAAGCGCATCGGCATGATGGACGATCCGCGTTATTTCGACGATCCCGAACGTATGACGGCAGAGCACCTCTGGTTTGCAAGCGGTTTTGTCGAATATCGGATTCCGAATTATTTGGTGGGAAAGGAAGTCGCGTCCAGCTTGAGCGTTTCTTTGGAGATTTGCTCGGAGGCGCCTTTTTATAATGACAATTGGCCGTCGGATATTACCTTCTCCATCAATCACATCGATGTTGCTACTTGGACCTGCCCGGGGGATTTTGGCAGCAAGCGCGGAAAATACACGCCCGAGTGGTGGGTGGATACACAGTACGGACTTCTTAAGGTCCTCTCTATTACCGATGAAGGTACGTTTATCGATGGGGTCAGATTTTCCGACATTCGCATTCATCAACTGAACATCCAAGCAGGACAGGAGCTGCTCTTTCGGATCTCGTCTCCCGAATCCGCTGCGAATTGCGGGAATTGTGGAGGCGTCAGCCTTTTCGGCAAAAACTTCGGCAACTATCCGCAGGACATACGGGTAACGATCACCGTGTAGAAGTGGCGAACTCAAACAACCTAAAACCCCATGCATGGGTTTTAGGTTGTTTCACATTTACTTTGAACTCATCCTAATGATAAGGTTGCTTTTGTTCTATGTTTCCTCGGCTATGCACATACGCAAGCAATATTTTTCTAATGATGTCGATCTTCACAGGCTTGCTGACATAATCGTCCATTCCCGCCGCCAGGCATTTCTCGCGATCGCCTTTTATCGCGTTCGCGGTAACGGCCACAATACGGGGGCACCTCCCAGACGGCAGCTTCTCTTTAATCGCTCGCGCCGCATCCACGCCATTCACGATAGGCATGTTGATATCCATAAAGATGATATCGTATGTTTCATTAAGCGCCGCTTCAATGGCCTCTTTGCCGTTGACGACTGCGGAGACGTTGTGACCCATCTTTTCGAGCAGCTTCTTCAACACCAGCGTGTTGATCGCATTGTCCTCCGCAATTAATATGTTCAGTTGATCCACTGCATTGGAAATCGAATGCTGGGGATGTTCGAAGTCGGCGGCCGTCATTTCGTTTAGCGGAATGGTGAAGCAAAAGGTTGAGCCGTTCATGCCATCGCTTTCAGCATGGATTTGCCCGCCCATCAATTCCAAGAGCTTTCTGCTTATCGAAAGCCCCAGACCGGTCCCTTCGTGCTTACGCGTCATAAAGCTGTCGATCTGAGCGAACGGTTCAAAAATTTCTTCGAGCCGCTCCGTCGGGATTCCAATGCCCGTATCCGCAACGGTGAAGTCCAATCGCGCCCGGTCCCCCTTGACTTTCTTGACTGCCACCGATACACTCCCGCGAGGTGTAAACTTGACCGCGTTGCTCAGCAGATTTAAGAGCACCTGCTTGAGCCGATCGCCATCCCCATAAATGTATTCGGGCACGTCGTGACTGATAGAGTACGATAATTCCAGTCCTTTTTCATCCGCCTTGGCGGAAACGACAGAAAGGCTGTCCTTAATGCACAAACGCAAATCGAAAGTTTCTTCTTGCAGTTCCGTTCTTCCCGCCTCAATTTTTGAAAGGTCGAGAATGTCATTAATAATACCAAGCAGGGTTTCTCCGCTTTTACGAATGATCTCTACATATTCTTTATGCTCAACTTCAAGATTCGCCTCCAGAAGAAGGTCGGTCATGCCGATGACGCCGTTCAGGGGCGTTCGAATTTCATGGCTCATCATTGCAAGGAATTCGCTCTTGGCTTTATTCGTAGCTTCAGCCATTTCCTTGGCCAGCACCAGTCTTTTCTGCTCGGAGATGTCCTTGCAAATCAGATAAAAGCCGATATTTTTTTTGTTTACAAAGATCGGTGCAATACTGGTGAGCACTTCGATGGTATAGCCGTCTTTGGTGACAACCGTGTCGATTCCTTCTTCTACCGCGCTATCGTGAAGAGCATCTTTCAAAATCCACTCCACATTGGGCTTTCCGATCAGATGGGCAAGCTCCATGCCTTTAAGTTCTTCCTCAATGCGGTAGCCGGTCAGCTTCTCCGCCATCGTATTTGCGTGGATGATTTTTCCTTGCAAATCGAAAGAAACAACGGCGTCATGATTATATTTTTTGAGCGACGTGTACCGTTCAACCGTTTCTTGCAGCCGCTGCTCTGATTCCTTCTGAGCCGAAATATCTATGATCTGTGCGATATAATAAAGCGGCTGCCCCTCATCATTACGGAACAACCGGACGGAAACAAGCGCCCACATCGTCTCGCCGTTCTTTCTCAAATACCGCTTCTCTATTTGCACTTCGCTTTTATTGTCTTCCATCATCTGCTTCAGGTCATTGATCGTTTTGACTTTATCTTCAGGATGTGAAAAAAAACCGAATTGCCTGCCGTCAAACTCTTCCTTGGTATATCCGAAGATCCGCTCTATCGCAGGGTTAACGGTTAGAATTAAACCGTCCGGAGCAATAAGAGCAATGCCAAGGCAGGCATATTCAAAGACCTGCGCGTTGAAGGCGTTTGGATCCAAGTTAACGCGATGCATGATGAACACCTCCAGCCTTTAAATTCCTATGGTTGAACCATCCGTTGAACGCTATTTATTGGAGAACGTCTTTCCGACACGCGTCCTCGAAAGGATAGCTGTCATGACTTCCAAATTTCCGGTATTGTAATTCGTGTTTTATTATACCATAGGCCGTGGTCAAATCAGGAAGATTGATTTATCACGGTTGTTCCACAGCAAATAAGACATCGCTCTGGGCAATGGTCTTATTCGTTGAAGCCTACGGACTTGTTTTCGCTGAAGTGCCGCCATCTTTTTATATGATATCCAGCGGCACTTTTTTTGTAGGCTTTGGAAACGCCGCATCCAGCCGGCGAATATCTTCTTCCGTTAATTCAATATTCCCGGCAGCCGCATTTTGTCTCACATGCTCTTCGGTCGATGCTTTCGGCAGAGCAATCACATCCCCGCTCTGTATACACCAGGCGAGCAGAAGCTGGAACGGCTCTATGCGATGGTTCTCGGCGATTTCTTGCACGACCGGGTTCTGAACGAGTCCTTTTCTTAATGTCCCTGCTTGAGCGAGCGGCGAATAGGCCATGATAGGAATGCCATGCTCTCTGTGCCAAGGCAGCAAATCGACCTCGATGCCGCGGGAACCAAGATGATACAGAACTTGATTAACGACGCAATGCGAACCGTTTGTTAGACGAATGAGTTCCTCCATATCGGCTGTATCCAGGTTCGAGACGCCCCATCGCAATATTTTCCCCGCTTCGACGAGCCGCTCCATCCCTTCTACCGTTTCGCTCAACGGAATGCCGCCTCTCCAGTGAAGAAGATAGAGATCAAGCCGATCCGTCTTCAGTCGCTTTAAGCTCCGCTCACAGCTACGCGCTATGCGATCCCGTCCGGCATTGTGCGGATATACTTTGGATATTAGAAACGTTTGATCCCGAATGCCGACGACCGCTTCACCAACCCGTTCCTCGGACAATCCTTCCCCGTACATCTCGGCCGTGTCGATCACGTTCATCCCGAGCTCCACACCTAGCCGTAAAGCGGCGATCTCTTGCTTTCTCATAGAACGCTTATCGCCAACATGCCACGTACCTTGTCCGATTGCCGGCACGGCCGTGCCGTCAGCCAGTATAACCCAATGTTTCATCAACATCCCACTCCTCCCTATGATACCTGAATGCATACGATAATCGATTGCCAGAAAGCGTATAAAGGGTGTAAAACAATGGTATACATAGGAGTTTATTCTATGAAAGGAGTCGCTTTCCTGCCGACCAAAGAAGTTTAAAGTTGCCGAAATGAAAAATCCGCACAGGCAACTGCATCGGTTACTCCTGCTGCGTGCCGGCCTTGCCTTCCCGGGCCCCTTGCCCGGTCCCGGAATCGGGGCGTGTCGCTGTGAATATCGGCGAACTGCCAGATGTACGTGCCTCCGATCTTCGGGTCGGCGCGGAAGGAAGCCAATGCCTTGGCGTGAATTTTCGCCTGATAATCCTCGCTGAACATCCGATCCTCTTCCCAGCCGACATCGCCGAATATACCTGCGCCGCCGAACTCCGTCATCAGCACCGGCTTGTCCCCTGCGCCCACCGATGCCGCATAAGCATGGAATTTGGGCAGGAACGCATCGAATTCCTCTACCTTGCCGTTGTACCACCCGTAGTACACGTTCAGTCCGATGACATCCAGCAACCCGAGGGTCAGATCCGTCAGCGGGCGGTGCGTAGCGCAGGTGACCAGACGAGAGGTGTCTTTGCTTCGCACCAGATCGACGTACGTTTTCGTAATCTCGTAGCCTTCCCGGGTGTTCGTATCGATCTCGTTATGAACAGACCAGAAGACGACGCACGGATGATGCAGGTCGCGATCGATCATCTCCTCGATCATCCGGTAGCCCCGCCCGATCACGACGGGATCGGCCAACTACTTCCTTCGGAAAGCCCCACATCGGGATTTCGCTCCAATATACGATCCCCCGTTCATCAAGAAGATCGAGCCAGTAAGGAAAAAAAATACTCTACAGCAACGGGCTGTAGAGCTACTTCATATAAAAAAAGGGGGTCGACTCTTATTATAGACTCCATATATTAATCTAAGGTGAAGGAATGATTTCAAGTTTATTGCAAATTAATACTTGGGTCAGCTGCGGCCCTTCTTTAACTTTCTATGAAGGCGAGAGCTCGAATAGGCGAGCCGGAACGAATTTACTTTCACACGTATTGTGCGAAGCTCTCCTGATATCCCGTGGAAAGCTGGTCAATTGCCAGCGATCCGGCCTTCCGGGCATAGAGCTTCTTGTGGCTTGAATATATTGGTTAAAGCTTGTTTGAAAAATAGGCCATGAACTCTACTCGCGTAGATATTCATGACCTTCTCAGTGCATCTTTAATATGTTTTACGTACTGAGTTTAGGACAGGAGCGCCCCGCCCTCAATCAGGATAACGGAGCCAGTGGTGAATCCGTTTTTCGCAAGGTAAACATAAGCTTCGGCAATATCTTCCGACTGCGCGATCCGTCCGACAGGCAATTGGCGTGCAATGGCGTTGAACATGGATTTCCGGTCTTCCTCCGGCATACCTGCGTAGACAGGCGTATCTACGATTCCGGGAGAAACCACATTGACACGAATCGGGGCAAGATCCACCGTCAATCCCCGCATTAAACCCTCCAACGCCGTGTTGATCGCAGCCAGCGTGGATGCCCCCTTCGGAGGCCGTTTGCCGTAAACGCCGGAAGTCAAGGAGATGGAACCTTCTTGGTTCAAATAGGGGATAGCCGCTTTAACGGTGATATACTGGCCCCAGAACTTGCTGTCGAAAGCAGTTTGCGCCTGTTCAACCGGCAATTCGCGGAACTCACCCATCGCGCCTTCGCCCGCGGTGATCACCAAGTGATCAAACTTGCCAACCTTTTCGAAAAATTCCGCGGCTTTCTCTTCACTCCGAAAATCCAGCTCGTAAGCTTCAACATTCCCGCCAAGCGTTTGTTTGGCTTCCGAGAGCTTGGCAGCGGAACGGCTTGCGATAACTACCTTTGCCCCTTCATCCAGAAATGCCTTGGCAGTCGATAATCCAATACCTGATGTGCCTCCTACAACTATGACTCGCTTCTCTTTCAATGACATTCGGATAGCTTCCCTATTTCCCATTAATGATAAGCCCGCTCATATTGCTTTGGAATGGTGGTATATTCACTTCTAAGCGATTTAGCAGCATGGATAGTCCAGTAAGGATCTCGAAGCATGCCACGGGCGATCGCCACTAAATCCGCTTCTTCGCTGCAGATGACGGATTGAGCAAGTGCCGGGTCCTCAAGCATGCCTACAGCTACGACGGGCACCCCAAGAGCCTCCCGAATTTTGCGCGCAAAAGGAACTTGATAACCTGGGTAGTTGCCAGGCTTTCTTTCCCCTACGGGTCCTTCCCCGCCAGAACTTACATGAAAGACATCTACACCTGCTGCATGGTAAGCTTTAGATAACTTAATGGCATGTTCCATACCATAACCCCCATCCGCGTACTCTACGGCAGTAATTCGGAAAAATAACGGCATATCTGCAGGCATTTCCTTTTTGACCGCCTGTATGACCTCTACCCCAAATTTGGTCAGGTCTTTTCCATACGCATCTTCGCGTTTGTTGGTAAAAGGGATTGAAACTGATGAATTAAATATCCGTGCGCCCCGTGAAGCTCAATCATATCTACGCCTGCCTGAACAGCCCGGCGGGCTGCATCAGCGTAGAGCTGTACCATCTGATTTACCTCATCGACTGTAAGTGCGCGGGGCATCTTATAGCGGGATCCCGGATATGGTATAGCGGAAGGGGCCACTGGCTCTTTAGCATCTTCCGCTTTTCGGCCAGCATGAGCAATTTGAATCCCAATCTTGGCCCCGTGAGCATGAACCCCATCAATAATTCTGGCAAATGCCGGAATATGGTCATCGGACCAAATCCCTAAATCAAAGTCGGTTATTCGACCATCCGGCTCAACGTCCGTCATTTCCATGATGATCAAGGCTGCACCGCCAATTGCGCGGCTAAGGTAGTGAACGTAATGCCATTCGTTGGGTTTGCCATCCCTAGCGGTTACGGAATATTGGCACATGGGGGCCATGACTACCCGATTTTTCAATTGTAAACCTTTAATTTCATAAGGAGAAAATAAGTGATTGGTCAAGTCAGAACCTCCATTAATTGATTGTTTACATAGGTCATATCATCAACTCTTCGCCTATCGGATATTCCCATAGTCCCAGTTTTCCCTTCACTGGAATATAAGGCTTCAGCAGACGGAAACCCGCTATTTCCCACGCAAAATAACCTGGACTGTAATCGCCTAACAGGAAGTCATCCCCCGTCACGCCTTCCCGCAATCCAAAATGGCTGACGTATGATTAGCGTCGATGACTTGATAACAATTCGTAAGCTCGCAAGTTGCAAGGATAACCCCCGTAGGGAGGTTTTGTTCCGTATAGCCATTCTTGGCGAGTAAAGAACGGATGGGTTCATATTTACAGGCCTGCTTATCGACTTTCTGGCTTGCATGAATGGCTAACGGTCCGCGATACCGGGTCTTCCAGGATCTTGTTTCATAGAGAGTCTCGCCTTGAACAAGCAGAGTCGCCCACGGTTGAATCATGGATAATACTTTCATTCCTCTACGCTCCATTACTGTTCATAATGAAGTACTATTCCCCAAACATTCTCCGGACTTTCCATACACGCATAAAAAAGACGCAATCCCTCCGGTCGCATTAGACCTTCGGGAACAACCTCTGTTTCGCACGCTCAATTAAGCCTGAATTTCGTTTACGATTTGACGTAGACCCTCTTCGAGTGACGTGGCCGGACGTCCAAGCAGCTTTTGAAGATCATTGCTCTCGACTTCCAATGCGCCATCGCGAATCGCACTCTGAATTCCAACCAGAATCGGAACGACCGGTTCAAGTACACCTACGCTGCTCATTATGCTGGCATAAGTTTCGTCATCCACTTGTTGAACGGGAACTTCCCGGCCCAAGACACCGGCAAGGACAGAAGCTAGCTCTTCTTGTGTAGCAAGTTTGCCGGACAGTTCATACACGGAATTCTCATGGCCAACGTCCGCCAGTACGGCTGCAGCTGCCTGTGCATAATCGCGACGGGTCGCCCAGCCTACTTTGCCGGATCCCGCCGAAGTCAACCAAGGTGCTCCTCCAAGGACTGCTTGAATGCTGCTAGTCTCGTTCTCCAAGTACCAGTTGTTGCGCAGGTAGGAATAAGGAATCCCCGAGTTTCTGATGGCTTCCTCAGTGGCACGATGCACCGGCGCAAGGAATATCCTGTTCTCGCTAGCATTTCCTAAACTGGTATAAGCAATGAAACCGACATTAGCGCGCTTAGCAGCCGCTACAGCCGCAGTATGCTGGCGAGTCCGAGTTTCGTTGTCGCCGTCCGTGGAAACGATCAAGAGGCGGTCGATACCTGCGAACGCTTTATCTAGCGTATCCGGCTGTTCAAAATCCCCAAGCCTTACATCAACGCCGCGAGCTCGAAGGCTCTCCGCTTTCTCCGGGTTGCGAACGCTGACGGCAAGATCCTTAGCCTGTACGGTTTCCAATAAAGTTTCTACTACAAGTGATCCCAATTTCCCTGTTGCGCCTGTCACCAAAATTTTCATCGTAATTCCTCCTATAGTAAGAATCTAATAATCACAGTCGTTATAACTACTTCGGTTACAACGACGGGCATTGGTGACCTTCGCCTTCGTTTAGGAATTATCTGACCATGATACTAGGATCTTTGAGGTTGGATGTGGGCACGGAGATTTTCCATTAGAATTCACTTTATTGGTCAAACTTTCCTCCTTGAAATCGGCTCCGTCCCGATCGCCGGATGGGCGTGCCGCTGAGACAGCGAAAGGCCGTCAAGGAGCCAGTGCAATTCCCGCTGCGTCAGGCAAAGCGGGGAACGGCCCTCAGCGGGCCATTGAAACGTCCCCCGTTCCAGTCGGCGGTAGTAGAGCCAGAAACCGGCGTGATCCCACTGCAGAATTTTGAGCTTGTCCCGTCTATGGTTGCAAAACACAAACAAAGCCGAGGAAAACGGACTGAGCGAAAACTGCTCCTGAACGATCGCTGCCAGTCCGTCGATGGATTTGCGCATGTCTGTGGAGCCGCAAGCCAAATAGACGCGGGACGCCGCAGCCGCGTTCAGCATAAATCCCTCAGTGCTCCTTTCGTGATACTAGCATTCACGCCATATCCCGATACCCTCATAACTGGTAAAGATTAATTATTGCTGAAACTATCCTGCCATTTCGTAATCCGGATCAACTGGAACTGAACCTGTTTAACGAGGCGGAAGTACTGGCTATCCCAAAAGGTCAAGAGCCGGGGATGGAGAAGATCACCTACGAGCGCCGCAAAATGACCGGCAAGCTTCATCCTTTGACATAAATACGGATGATATGCGTTTATTGCTAAATAAGTACAATTCTGGAATTGAATTTTACAGAGAATCATACATAGGTCTTGAAAACTATTATTTCTCTAAGAAACTGGATGATTTTAATAATTATTTAAACAGTGCAAAGAAAGCGGATAATGTTATTGATCCTGCTCGAGTAACGGCAAGTGATAAATATTTTGAATACTATGATTTAATCCAAAATTTTTAAATACATGAACCTCTGGTGCTCTCAGTGCAATCACGCCACACCAGAAGCATTATGGACCCGATCAGATCATAAACACGGTGTTTATCCAAAATGCGGTTGCAAACCATACCGAAATGCGGTCGAATGAGAAATAATCGCCGTGGCCAATCATTACCCCTACATACCGGATGAAAACGAGGATAACCTTGCACATCCGGCCTTATTCTTAGCACCACCAGAGTCTCTAAGGTGATGAAGCTGCGGCTCTCCGTCTGCACATTCCCGGCTGAGCTGGGCGAGCAATTTGGGTTGGCTTAGTTAGTATCTATTAATCGTTCTTGTATCCAGTCTGCGATTTTAGGAAGCTGATTTGTTGTTACACTCGTAAAAAACTGTATACCGACTTTTTCTGCAATTCCACGCTTCTATGCCATCGCAGGCCGCATCCGGGGTGTTATTACCAAAACGGGCCGGCGACTTACACGATCAAGAAGTACACCCGCCACCAATCCAAGCAACACGTACGGCAACCACCTAGACGAACTAATCCATCCCACATCGACTGTGTTGCCATTTAGGTTAACCACCACCAGAACTTGGAGAGCGAGCGTTGTAATATAGGTGCCAAAGTCCGAAATTGTCGAGGCAACCCAGAATCGTATATAATCCTTATGGTCGGTGAGTTTCACTTAAATCCCCCCGTTCTGAGCGCCGTATCACATCACTATGAAAACACTTACACACTAATATCATATTATAATTTTGAAGCATATTGTTTCTTGTATTGTTACAGAAGTTTGTAATTCACCACCCTCATGTTTTAACTAACCTGCCAGTTACTTCAACGATATCAAAGAGGAGCTGTCCTTTACGGCAGCTCCACACTATCGTCTCCCGTTAGCCCCCCATGCCCTGTCGGGCGCCACAGAGGATGAAAATTTTGGTGCGACGTTTTATACTATTCTTACGGCTGGTGAGGAAGGTCGTTGCGCTATGGTGTCACGAACCCATCC
>NZ_CAJVCE010000040.1 GCF_910594985.1 Paenibacillus allorhizosphaerae | reverse complement strand
GGCTTACGCAACGGGGGGCTGGGAGGCGGCACTGCTGATCGGAATCGCCTTACCGGCCATCGCCATGGCGTATTATGCGACGGAGTTTTCGAGATTAAGGAAGGAAAATCTCATTGATTGAGGAGCACAGTTGAGTACTCCACACGTTCTAACGGATAACGACAGTTCAACCCTTTATGGAGCAGTTTTGCCCAGCGGCAACTGCTCAATTTTCATTAAGGGCAGGATAATTGGGAGAAACCTAGAATATCTTCGGTACATCTTAAAACATCCACAGGGACCAGTGGGGACGGATATTCACTATTGCATCGGTATAAATGAAATAGACCGGACATCGAAACTCTGACGGAGGTGTTCTTGACTCGAATGATATCATTAACTGAAATTCGTGAATTGGCTCTATCGCTGCCTGGGGCGGAAGAGGTGAAGCATTGGGGCAAATCCTCTTTTCGTATGAATAACAAGATCTTTGCTGTTATCCAGGTTGATAGGAAGACCCTTACCGTGAAAACTACAAAGGAAGAGAGAGAGTTCTCTATCCAGATGGCCCCTGAAACCTATAGTATACCAGATTCGTTCTCCAACCTTAACTATATGCACATCAACCTTGAAACAGCGAAAGATGCGGAAGTGAAGAACTGCATTCGAAATGCATGGGGATGCGTTGCTCCCAAGAAGGTAGCAAAAGCTTATTTTGAAAGCCGCTAGTGGGAAGGCCCGATATAGTAAAAGTAAAACAAGTGAAGCGTATGATGAAGCGCAATAGTAACGTTCAGAAGCATTGTAAAACGTTAGCTCAATAACACCTGGAGGCAGTACGATCGGCAGCCTCCATTACGTTAAAGGGCAGGTTAGTTACAATGATTTCTCGAATATGGAACAGTGATAAGGGAAGATGGGGATTAATTTAATGGAATTAGCATTATCGCTCCATTGAGGAGGTACTTATGAAAAAGGCGTTCGCTCTCCTCCTACTTACAGTGCTTTGTCTCGTGAATTACTTTCAGAACTCTACACCAGACCAGGACCCGTACCTGATTACCGACTACAGCCGACTACATCCAATAAAAGTATCCCAGGTTGTAAAAGGGCGTGAGGAAGAGCAGATACGGGACATTCTGCAGGAGGCCCAGAAAAAGCATCTTAGCATCTCTATCGCCGGACAACGGCATAGTCAAGGTGGACACACATATTACAAAGACAGCATCGTTGTGGATATGACGTCGTCTTGAGCGCGTTGCCAAATTCGGCCATTCAAGGAAAGACCGGAGATTCACTGATTGAAGCGATTGCCTCAGGTGAACGATTGGCCATATATTTTGCAGCAGCGGGCATTTTTATCGGAGCTTTGATCGCATTGTTACTTCCGCGAAAGAAGTAATCAAACGATATGAATAGGCAAGGCAAACCAAATGAAATCTGGTGCAACAACCAAAAGTGCAAAAATGCCTTCAAACAAGGCATTTTATTTATGTGACGAGCTTGAATTGTAAGTTGGTTGCGGGGGCAGGATTTGAACCTGCGGCCTTCGGGTTATGAGCCCGACGAGCTACCGTGCTTGAATTAAAGTTTTTTTATGATTGGCTACGTTAAACATTGTTGTTGATATTTGATATTTGAAAGCATTCATTTCTATAGTTGTAATATAATCATCGAAGATGATTACTTTTGATTGTGGGGGATAGTGAAATGTCTGAGGACAACATTCGATACGATCAAGTGAAAATTATTTGTGCAGAAGATTGTGGAAATGCACCGAAAAAAGAACTACTTAGAGCGTTTAATGTCGCCTTTGTTTGTAACGATATTGGATTTATCACGGAGACCATCATAGAAGATATCCAATGGAATTTTATCGGTAGCAATGTATTACAAGGTAAGGCTCAAGTTTTCAAAATGCTTGAAGAACTGATTGACAAAAAGCCAACGGAATTAGTTATTAGTAATATTGTAACGCACGGATACTCCGGTTCTTTAAATGGCATCCTAAACCTCGAAAGCAATATTAGCTACGCTTTCTGTAATATATATCGTTTCAATAGCAGTTTAAACAAAACAAAAATTAAGGAAATTACTTCTTATATAATTGACATTTCAAAATAATAAACGAGAAACAACAGCTAAATCAGCCGCCTTTTCATTAGGGCGGTTTTCTTTTTATCGAAAATCAACAGTGTGATTTAACATAGCCTTATGATTAAAAAATAAGTGTCTTTGTACATATGTAGCTGATTTGAGGTGAAACTTTCGACTTTCTTGTTGAGCAACCCTGAAAATTCACGACTCGATAGAAAAGACAATACCAAAGAAAATGCAGACCAAATCATTTTTCGAAAAGGTGCCGCGCAACAATCTCATAGGATGCTGATGATCTGTAGCTCAAGTGACAAAAGTGGGATGATTCCAAATGCACACCTGTTGCATCACAAGGAATTGTCAATGTTAATTTTAGCATCGGGGAAATTTTTCGGGGGCTCAGTTAGAGGGAAGGCAGGTGACATATCGGAACAAACTTCCTCGATGTCACTTGGTTCGGGAATTTTAGGTTGTTTGCCGTTTTGATCGCGTTAGTTGAAAAGCTTTTACAACAATTGATTTTCAATAGTGGAAAGAGGGACATCTTTGTTTTCTAATACAATAATTGAACCGGTTTTAGTTTTTTTGGTCTTTTTCGTGTGGGTAACCAATTGAAGAATGTTTTTACAACATTGCTTAGCACCTAATACTAATAGTGGAACTCCGATAAAATCAATTTTTAATCTTCTAGATAATAGTCCTCCAATTGTCATCGCGAATGGCACGGTAGGTGAAGTATTAGAAAACACAATTGTTTCATTGGCTTGATATCTACCTTGAAAAATAACACTCAAATTTTTTAATGCTGGAACTACAACCTTCGATGATCCTCGTCCGATCGTGTAAACAGAATCCCTGTTTTCGTCCACACCATGAAAGATGAGTTTACCCATATCTGAAGTTTGTAATTTGTTAAAATAATCGACTCTTAATATTTCTTCTTTTGTAAGTTTTCGGTCAACAGGCAATTTATTTAGATGATATGCTGCTGCCAAGGAAGTCGTATGTGTTCCACCATAATCATTATATATGTAAATCACGAGATTGCTCCTTTTCCCTTTTTATACCAATGGGTTTAGTATCGTCATTTATTTAATTAATCATTCGATATAAGTATATCCGTTAGATAACTTTTAAAGGCTTGCCTGCTACCAACCATTGGAACATGCGCGATTTTAACGTTATCCATTCTAGTGAAAGCAATGTTAGTAAAAACAAAGCAATGGCCGCAAAGGAACGCCAGATCGTTTGTTCTATAATGCTATGGGCCAATAGCTCTCCCGTAGCGATCATGACGACGGTTGTTGCGACGGTCATTTGCGAAATCGATTTTCGTCCTGACAGCCGGACGAGAACGATACCGGTAATGACGG
The DNA here is from genome assembly GCF_910594985.1 of Paenibacillus allorhizosphaerae. Lineage (GTDB taxonomy): Bacteria > Bacillota > Bacilli > Paenibacillales > NBRC-103111 > Paenibacillus_G > Paenibacillus_G allorhizosphaerae. The sequence continues at coordinate 34,313 of NZ_CAJVCE010000040.1, read as the reverse complement.
TAAACACGTGCTAATTGGGGGAGTATTTTTCTAAATTAGTCGGTGACTGTTGCGGTCCGACTTTTTTCCGTTTTTCATGAAGTTCATAATTTCCATATCCCAATATCAATACAAAATAAATTCTTTGTGAGTCATTTTACCACCAAGTAATAGTGATCACTGGTCGCGCAGCTTTTATTTACATACTTTGTTTTATAGTTATAACTCAACTTTAGCAGAACGAAAAACAGCGTAAACGCGGATGTAATATGGGTCTGATAGCGTTGGAATGCTTGGCTTGGCGCGCTTCGTTCGGTAATGTGAAAGTGACGAGCAATCACTACCGCTATGTAATGCCTATTCGAGTCCGGGAGAGCACACATAGCGTAATATATTGTTCTACTTTTAATTTCGATGTATGGGCTCAATACCAATGCCTGCTGTTTTTGGATCACTCGACTCACCTATCTTCCTATGATTCCTAATTATACAGGAATCAAAAAGGCGGAGTCTCCCATAATCTTTGGGAGTCTACGCCTTTTTTCTTAAGGGACTTTTTCAGTGGCCTCGTGAAGTCCCCTGGCTTCTTTTCCGGTTTTTAGAACATCACTCTCCGCCATGAACATGTTCCGCTGGCGCTGAACAACAAATGTAGTAATTTTTTCATAAATTTCCTTCCCTTGTGGAATGGTAATGAAAAGGCTTTATACCATTCTTTTCGCTGGAGGAATTTTCAATGGATTGGAATGAGAATAAGCTAAAAGAAGCAGCGCATAAGCTTGCGCTTGAACACGACCCGCACGTAAAACGCATCTCAACGAATGCATTGTGGAAACGGATCGAATCCGATATCGAACAGGTGCGTGCCTTCGTCAAGGAACTACACGAGCATCGGAGCGAATGTGCGCAGCCTGCTGAAGAGTGGCTGCTTGATCATTCGGAGTTTTTAGAGGCTGAGGTATTAGGGATTCGCGAGGAGATCTCTCGGATCCATGCGACGCCTCTTCCGACAGTGGGCAAGAGCGATCAGTTGAGAGTCTCATCCATCTGCGAAGCGTACCTGGAACATACTGACGGGCTTTTGGACGAGGAGACATCCACGGTCTATCTCGCCTCCTATCAGGAGATGTCCGTGCTCACGCTCGCGGAGGTATGGTCCATTCCGCTATTTATGAAGATGGAGCTGATCCGCCGTCTGGCATCCATCATGAAGCCTGTAAAGGAACGGCGTTCCGTCTGCGAACTCGTGGAGCGCATGCTGTCGGGAATTCCGGCTGCAGAACTAACGCCAGAGCGTTTAAAGCAGGCTTTAGAGGATGCGCATGTGGAATTGCCGTTGTCCGGGGCATTGATTGTCCATCTCGTAAAGCATCTAAGAGAGCATGCTGACGATTCGGCACACATCGGCGAATGGCTCGTTTGCAAGCTGGAGAACGGACTCGAGAATCTGGATTCCATTCTCTCCTGCGAGTACATGCTTCAGGCTGAATATCAGGTGAGCACCGGCAATGTGATCGGCAGCTTGCGCAAGCTTTCCCGGTGGATGTGGACCGAGCTGTTCGAGCAAATCAGCGTGGTAGAGCAGACGCTGCGGGGAGAACAGGCAGGCGACTATACCAGGTTGGATGGCGCGAGCCGCCATACACTACGGCACCGGGTGGAGAAGCTGGCCCGGCGCATGAAGGTGCCCGAAAATTTAGTGGCGTCTCAAGCTGTTCGATTAGCGGGCATGCAGTGTGAAGCTGCATCTAAAGAAAGCCGCATTTCATTGCCGCCCAGAAATGTGAATGTGGCTTATTATTTGCTTGAGGCCCAAGGACTAGCGGAGCTGCAGCAAGCGTTAAAGCTGTGCGGAAAAACAGGCGCCCTCCCGGAGGCCTGGATTAAACAGCGCGCGGCCGGCGTATATTTCCAGGTGCTGGCGCTTTGCTTTGTCGTTGCCCTCGCCTGCATTTCGTTATGGATCGGTTGGAACGCCTCCATCACCCCGTTCGCCTGGGCGTTCGTGCTGATGCTGCTCGCCTTTCCGGCAAGCGAATTCGGGGTCACGGCCGTTCATTGGCTTATAGAGCGCGCGAAGCGGCCCATGCGGTTGCTGCGATACGATTTTTCCAAAGGCGTGCCTGAGGATGCTTCGACGATGGTCGCGATACCGGTCATATGGTCCCGAATCGAAGAGGTGAAGCGCATAACCGAACGTCTGGAGCTGCATTATTTAGCGAATCGGGACCCCCATATTCATTATTCAATATTAAGTGATTTCAGGGATGCAGACGCAGAACATCTCCCTGAAGATGAGGCTGTATTAAGATTCGCAAAGGCGGAGATCGAACGGCTGAATGAGGCTTACCCGAACAGCACCTTCCACCTGTTTCATCGCCGCAGAATGTGGAACCCGTCCGAACAAGTCTGGATGGGGTGGGAACGGAAACGGGGAAAGCTGGTAGAATTTGTCCAGCTGCTCAGAGGGAATGAAAGCACGAGCTACAGCACGATTCTCGGCGATACACCCGTGTTAAACAAAATCCGTTACGTGATTACATTAGATGCGGATACACAGCTGCCTCTAGAAAGTGCCCATCGGATGATTGGCGCCATGCATCTCCCTTTCAACCGTCCCAGGCTGAACAGCAGCGGGACCCGGGTAATTGAGGGCTACGGCGTTCTTCAGCCACGAATCGGGATGACCTATGAGAGCGCACAGAAATCGAGACTGTCCTCTTTATGGGCCTCTGAGCCCGGCCTTGATCCGTACGCCTTTGCGGTGTCGGACCCTTATCAGGATGCGATCGGACAAGGCATATTTACGGGCAAAGGGATCTTCGACGTCGAAGTATTCGATCATGTGCTGGGAAACCGAATTCCGGAAAATCGGGTGCTCAGCCATGACTTGCTGGAGGGCGGTTTTTTGAGAGCGGGCTTTCTTTCGGATATCGAGCTCATCGATGACCACCCGCCTACCTTCCTGTCGCATCAGAAGCGGCTGCATCGTTGGACCCGCGGAGATTGGCAGCTGCTTCCCTGGCTAATGCCTCATGCTCGGAATGGCAGGGGTGAGCTGGTGCCAACGAATTTATCCATCGTCAACCGATGGCAGATCATCGACAACCTGCGGCGCAGCTTGCTTCAGCCTGTACTGCTGGCGATTTTGCTGCTTGCCGTTCCGGTGCTTCCAGGCTCCGCTGTACGCTGGTTCGGGCTCGCGATGCTTACGATGCTGCTCCCGGTGCTCCGTCAGCTGGTCACCTTGCATACGCTGCTGTATCGCCCAAAAAGCTTACTCGTCACATCGAGTCATGTGCTCATTTCGCTCATGACTCTGCCATTCCAAAGCGTGATGCTGCTCGATGCCATCATCCGAACGCTGTACCGATTGTCTATTTCGAAGCGTCAACTTCTGGAATGGGTAAATCAGGCGGAGGTGGAACGGTTAAGCGGCAAGCCGGGCGCTCCCGCATTGTCCGGTCTAGGTAGCGGGTACGTCTTGATTGCGCTCATGGCTGCAGGCACCACTTGGAGCGAAAATGCAGCGGAACTGGCGATCGGCCTCTCCATCGCTGTACTGTGGAGTGCTGCGCCTTTCGCGATTCGATGGCTCGACCAGTCCCCGGCCCGCGTCAACGAGACGTTCACCCCGGAAGAAGCCGAGGAGCTTCGTAAGCTTTCGCATGACATTTGGTCCTTCTACGAGGATTACGTGACGGAGCAGGATAGCTGGTTGCCGCCCGATAACGTGCAGATCGAGTCGGAGAAGGGCATCGCGCACCGGACCTCGCCTACAAACATCGGGATGTATTTAACGTGTGTGTTAGCTGCCAGAGATTACGGGTTTATAGATACGCCGGGCCTTGTCGAGCGCCTGGAGCGAACCGTGGGTACCATCGAGCGCATGGAAAAATGGGAGGGCCATCTCTACAATTGGTATGATACGGAAACGTTGGCGCCTCTGTTGCCCGTGTACGTTTCTACGGTCGATTCCGGAAATTTCGTCGCCTGCTTGCTGACGCTGAAGGAGGGCTTGCTTGAATGGCTGCGAGCCGATCGAGATCGGAAGGTGGAGCACTCTCGCCCTAATAGCCCGGAGCGGTGGACGAAACAGCAATTCGAGGTCGCCTTCGCGGATGATTTCGACTCCGGCTCTTCGACAGACATGATGGTTCGCGGAAACCTTCTGGCCGCTCGGATCGACGCCTTGGTTCAGGCAACAAACTTTCGTCCGCTTTATGACCCGAAAACGAACCTTTTCTCTCTCGGGTATCACGTGAAGCAAGACGTAAGGGACGCCGTGCTCTACGACCTGCTGGCATCCGAGGCACGGCAAGCCAGTTTTGTCGCCATTGCCTTAGGTCAAGTATCGGTCTCGCATTGGAATGCGCTCGGAAGAACGCTGACGAAGGTGGGCAACCGGCCGTTCCTACTCTCCTGGTCCGGAACGATGTTCGAGTATCTTATGCCATGGCTCTTCATGAAGACGTATCGCCAAACGTTATGGGACAGCACATACCAAGCCGTGGTAAAACGCCAAATCGATTACGCGCATGAGCGGGGCGTTCCGTTCGGCATCTCCGAGTCCGGTTACTTCGCCTTTGATTATCAGATGAACTACCAGTATAGAGCGTTCGGCGTTCCCGGCCTCGGGTTTAAACGGGGGCTTGAGCAGGATCTTGTCCTTGCCCCGTATGCAACGATTATGGCACTGCCGTATGCCCCGAAGGAGGGGCTCAACGCATTGAAACAGATGGCGCAGTTAGGCGGGCGCGGCAAATACGGCTATTATGAGGCCATCGATTTCACACCGAGACGGATGCCGGAAGGCCGCAAGCATATGGTGATCCGCAGCTTTATGGCACATCACCAGGGGATGAGCCTGCTGACATTGTCCAATCTGCTTCTGCCGCGCACCATGTATGAACGGTTCCACCGGAACAAAGAGGTGCGCGCTGCAGAGCTGCTATTGCAGGAGCGCATTCCGCAGCGCCCGAAGTGGATCAAGCATCCTGCGATGTATCGCTCGCCGGTGCGCGCGGAGAAATCCGTCCAGGATGCCGGATCGGTCAGAGAGTATACGTCACCCCACACCGCAACGCCGGAGACGTGCCTGCTTTCGAACGGACGCTTTACGACGATGGTCACAAACAGCGGAAGCGGGCTCAGCAGCTGGGAAGGTCTCTTTGTTACCAGGTGGAGAGAAGATCCTGTAAGGGATGGTTGGGGGAGCTATGTTTACATTCGGGACGTCTTGTCCGATCTAATCTGGTCCCCTTCGTACCAACCGTGCAGAGTGGAATCGCCGGAGCAGCGAATCCGTTTCGAACTGGACAAGGCGACCTTCGTGCGCAAGGACGCCGGTATAGAAACACACATGGAAATATGCGTCTCCCCTGACACCGATGCGGAAGTACGCCGCATCACACTTACAAACCGAGGGGATCAAACGAAGACGCTTGAAATTACGTCTTTCGTTGAGCTTGCGCTCTCAAGCCCGATTGCGGATGATGCCCATCCCGCTTTCAGTAAGTTGTTTATCCGCACTGCGTATGATGAAGAGCGCGGGTGTCTTGTTGCCAGCCGGCGCAAACGAGAGGCGAAGGACAGTGCGCTTTGGTCCGCTCATATTTTGACGGCGGAAGGCCACACGCTAGGGCCTGCCGAGTTCGAGACAGACCGGGCCGCTTTCATTGGACGAGGGTATTCGCTCACGGAGCCGCAAGCCATCCGTTCCCGGCTGAAGGGGAAGACAGGGTCTGTCGCCGACCCGGCCTTCGTCATGCGGCGTCGGGTGCAAGTGGAGCCGGGTGAGCAGGTGCGCCTTTATGCGGTCACTTCGGTTGCCGAAACGAAGGAAGAAGCCGTGGACGTGGTGTCCAGACTGACCCATGCGCAAGCGGTGGAGCGGACCTTCCAACTCGCCTGGACCCGAAGCCGAATCGAGCTTCGCAACCTTCGCCTGGATCAGGCGGACGCTGCCGCCTTTCAGCGGCTCGCGGGCCAAGTATTATACACGCCGCCGCTAAGAAACGAGCGCAGCATCCGGATCGCCGTAAATTCAAAGGGACAGTCGGGCCTATGGTCCTTCGGCATATCCGGCGACAGACCGGTTATCGCTCTGCATATTGATAACCGAAACCATCTGCCGTTTCTCATGAAGCTGCTGACAGGACACGAGTACTTGAGGAGGCTGGGGCTCCGGTTTGACCTTGTCATACTGAACAAATCTTCAGGCGGCTATCAGCAAGACCTGCAGCATGCTCTGGAGCGCGCGGTAGAGCATGGTGTTGACCGCTTTGGAGCAGGTTCAGCCGGGATTCATGTCATTCCGGAAAACCGGCTCGGCGAGGAAGACCGGACGCTCCTCGCCGCAGTAGCACGAGTGGTGCTGAACGCCGGCGGACCCAGCATTTCCGGCCAGCTTCGTCTGCCGCGGCGCAGTGCCGGTGCCGTGATGCCGGAGTCTTTACCGGCAGCGCGGCGGAGCCGACGGCAAGCCGTTCTACCCGCACAAGCACCTTCTCTCGAGGTGAAGGATGTACGGTTCTATAATGGCTGGGGCGGGTTTGCTGCGGACGGCAGGGAATACAAGCTCCTGATCAAGGACGGCAAGCATTTGCCGGCGCCATGGATTAACGTCCTCGCCAACCCAGGCTTCGGCGCTCTTGTCTCTGAGCTCGGCACCGGGTACACGTTCTGGAGAAACAGCCGGGAATGCAAGCTGACGCCATGGTCTAACGATCCGGTGCTTGACCCGCCGGCGGAGCTCGGTTATTTGCGGGATGACGATTCGGGCGAACTGTGGACCATCACGCCGGCTGCAGGAAAGCACGCGGCTCCCTATCTTGTTACTCACGGCCTCGGCTTTACAACGTTCGAGCACGAGCGCGAGGGGATTCGGCATACGATGACCGTGTTCATCCCAAAGGAGGATCCGGTCAAAATTATGCGGTTGCGCATAAAGAACAACACGTCCGAGGATCGGCGGCTTTCGGTCACCTATTATGCCGAATGGGTTATCGGCGTGCTGCGCCAACCGAATGCCCCCTTCATCGTAAGCGAGTGGGATGAAGCGGCGTCTATTCTTACCGCTCAGAACCGGTATCAAGAGACGTTCCGGGATGCGACGGCGTTCCTCGGCATCTTCCCGCAGAACGCCTTGGCTTCCAGCGACTTATCCTGGACCGCGGATCAGCTGGAATTCATCGGCAGGAACGGAAGCTTAGAGCGGCCCGCAGCGCTGAACCGTACCCGCCTATCCGGGCGAACGAACGCACAATACGCAAGCTGCGGCGCCATCCAGTGCACGCTTAGCCTGCAGGCCGGTGAGGAAACGGAGGTCATCATATTGCTCGGCTGCGAATCATCCGGGTCTGCGGCAGCGAGCCTGGCACAGCAATACCGCTCAGCGTCCGGCTGCGACGCAGCTTGGAAAGAGATGAAGGACTTCTGGGATCGTACGCTGGATCAGATTGTTGTTGACACTCCCTCTCCCGAGGCCAATATACTCCTTAACGGTTGGCTGCTCTATCAGACGCTGGCTTGCCGGATGTGGGCTCGCTCCGCCTTCTACCAAGCGGGAGGCGCGTACGGATTCAGGGATCAGCTACAGGATTCTCTTGCGCTTCTTCATACGCTGCCTGAGCACGCAAGGAAGCAGATTCTTCTTCATGCGTCCCATCAATATGAGGAAGGCGATGTGCAGCACTGGTGGCATGAAGAAACGGAACGCGGCATCCGAACGCTGTTTTCCGACGACTTATTGTGGCTGCCGTACTCGGCGGCGCGTTATGCAGAGCATACGGGGGATGATGCGATTTTTGCAGAGAAGGTCCCTTACATTGCGAGTGAACCGCTGAAGGAAGGCGAGCATGAGCGATATGAGCCGACGGTGCAGTCCGGCCAAAGCGGCACGGTGTACGAGCACTGCATCCGGGCGATCGACAAAGCGCTGCAGCGGATCGGCGAGCACGGGCTGCCGCTCATTGGGGTTGGCGATTGGAACGACGGCATGAACCTGGTTGGTGATGAAGGGCGCGGCGAGAGCGTGTGGCTCGGTTGGTTTCTATGCGAGATGCTGCAGCGGTTTGAGCGGCTGTGCGGGGAACGGGGCGAGACAGAGCGACAGACACGTTATAAGCAAATCCGCGAGCAGCTTGCACAAGCGATTCATGAGCATGCTTGGGACGGTCATTGGTATCGGAGGGCATTTACGGATGCAGGCACTTGGCTCGGCTCTATTCATAACGGAGAGTGCCGAATCGATTCCATTGCGCAATCTTGGTCCGTCATCTCCGGAGCAGCACCGCAGGACCGCGCCCATCAAGCGATGAAGTCGTTCGACCGAGAGCTAGTAGACCGCGAACTGTCCGTTGTCAAGCTCCTGACACCGCCGTTTGACCGCACCGACCCAAGCCCGGGGTATATTCAGGGCTATCCGCCCGGCATTCGCGAAAACGGGGCTCAATATACGCACGGAGTTATATGGAGCATCATCGCTTGGAGCAAGCTGGGCCAAGGCGATAAAGCGTTCGAGGGAGGCCTGAAAGCCGGACCCGATACCTATATCGAACTGCTGGACGAAGGCGGAGAGCGTCGCGTCTCGGTCATTTTATGATCGAGACGCTCAATCACGATTCCGAAAACGGAACATACAATGAATTCGTTCACGCCACTAAGTGTATCTATGAGGAATTTCGAAAAGCCTCAAACAGAACAACAAATATCTTTACGAAGTTACGTCGATCAATACGTATCCAGGCTCACAATTTAAGAAGTAAAATGCATTGAAACCCATCGCAGCTAGTGATGGGTTTTCGTCTGTCGGGAATGGGATAAGGTTCTTGTTATCCGACAACAGAAGATGAATTAAACACGCAACTTGAATGGCTTTTAATGACTAATGTATAAAAGCTGGAATTTGTGTCCATAATAATTTTATTAAAATTCCTTGATCGAAATGAATCAAGAGTTTCAGTGCTTTTTTTAGAAATATTATCTTATTCCTGTAAATTGGCTTGCAATGAAAATTGGTTCCAGAAGTCACTAGAATATAAGATATGATTGGGAGATATGTATCTATAGTAGTATGAATCTTAAAATAATATACTTACCTGATTTTAACTTTGAAGAATGTCGTTTAATAGAAAAGTTTCGTAAGGTTCCCCATTGTATTTGATATTGAAATAGGAATAGCCTATCGTGAGAAATACTAGATTAAAAACTATCTATTATTAAAATAGCTTGGAGAACAACATTTCAGTGCTTAACTTTGACTAATAGTCAATGTTAAGCACTTTTTTTGTTCAAGATGATTTACGCCTCGAAACAATCAAATACATTGTGGTGTATGAAATATGCAGTGAGTACTTTGCGGATATTCTCATTAATTATGGAAAAAAAGTGCATTCTAAAACTTTTAAGTTATGAGTGCTTCTCATAAATTTTGAAAATCTTCCTTGATAAATCGACATTTTATACTGTTATATTCTCAATAATTATGACGCCACACAGTTCTTCTGTTTTGTGATATTCCAGAATTAATTGGAATTGTTCCATAATTCGTTAGACGGAATGTTCCAAAATCTGTTAGAAAAGTTGTTTATGCAGCGTGGTGAATAATCGCAAAAGTGCTGTCCAAAAAGGGGTCATCTTCCTCGAATGTGATCGTTACTTCGAGCGGATTTTAGGTCTACGGAGATTTTTTTCAGTAGATTATGGACAAAGGAAAGCCGCCCGACCTTTAAGCTTGCTCTTGGTAAGCCGTGAAACAGGAAGTGCCTAAAACCCCAAGGTGGTTGTCAAATCACAATCATAAGTAAAAGCTCTGAATCTGTAGTCTTGAAACTTAAAAACCCGCAGGACTTTTCATTAAAAATGCCTTCTTGCGGGTCACCGTTTAGAGTCAAGGTTATAATGCACCTAGTCCCCGACCACCTACGATGGTTGTGATCTATTACCCTTGACTTGTTATTTCTTCGACGATGTTTCCGTTTTGTGTTCAATAATTTGCAATACTTTTGGTTCAACAGCTTTTAACAGTTGTTCATTGGAAAGATTGCTTTTTGGAACATCGCCACTATTTTCGCCTTGAATTTGTAAATCAACCTGTGTTTTTGCAATGATATCAACCACTTGTTGTCTAGATACATTTTTAGATGCTGCAATTTCCACAACCGATTTACCTTTTGCTAGTTCTTGCTTTAATTCCGTTGGGCTAATTTTTAGTAAAGAAAACAGTTTTTCATCATTTAAATAGGCATCAGCAAAATAATCAGGCTTACCATTTGTAGAGAAGAAACCTTCTACTTTAATGTTTGAAGGTGTAGTCTCCCCTCCGATCAGAGAAACACTGATTGTATTGCCCTGAACAAATACCTGGTAGAACGGTGTTTTTGATCCCTTTTTGGTGTAATTCAACATAAACGTTTTATGATCCGGGTTCTCCATTTGCTCCATAGCAAACTCGTATTCTTCGATGTTGCCATACATTTTATCAATGAGATAATCTACCTTCGACTTGATTTCCTGATCGGTTAAAGCAGTGAGCGGCTTCTCCTTAGGCTCCCAATTCTCTTGATTCACGTGTTCAATCGCACCCGTAATACCGTTTGTATGAAGGGTAATCTTTTTGCCGATTCCTCCTTTTTCCTGTAATGTGATGCTTGTTTGGACACCTTGAACGCTGCTTGCATCGATAATCTCAAACGATTTTGTTTCGGGAAATGCGCTATACAGCTTCTCAAGTGTTGCTTTGCCCACCTCATCCACCTTGACTTGCTCAGCAGTTATTGGTGCTCTAGTAAGCATTTCAATCAGGGGAGGGGCCGCAATTGCTGCGGTTGGAATCAAAATCGCAGCAGCAACTATTCCGCCAATGAATCGTTTTTTCATGGTTATTTCGCTCCTTTTTCGTTGCAAATATTGAGAATAGGATTGTTCTATTCGTTTGGAAACGGTTGGAGGACACTCCATAGTTTCCCCCTCTTTGTGCAGATGTTCACGAATTTTGCGTTCGATAGTCATTGATTTTTTCCATCCTTTCCGGGGGGAGATTCCATAAGTTTTTTCGAAGCGACTGAAGGGCAGCATGATATCTGGACTTGACTGTACCCAGTGGAATATCGAGCAAAGTTGCAATTTCCTCAAGAGTATAGTCGTGAAAAAAGCGGAAGATAATCACTGTCCGCTGTTTATCGGTCAGTTTTTGGATTGCCTGCGATATCATTTGGTTCGTCCCATCCATCAACACAGTAGGTTGATCCCAATGAGACTCTTCCCGAGAGAAGGCACGAATGCGTTCAAAAATTCGGAATCTCCGCCAGCTCTTGACCCGAAATCTTTGCACTTGACGGATTACCAAGCCGTGTAGCCAGAAGCGGAAAGGTCGGTTCGTATCGTAGTTGGCAAGTGAGGTCCACATTTGCATATAGATCTCATTCATGATATCTTCCCGATCCTGCTGATGATTCACCAGAAAGGAGACTGTCCGGTAGATGTCCTGATAGGTGGCATCATACATCGTATGAAACGCCTGTTGATCACCATATTTCATTTTTTTGAGTAATTGGTACATGTATTCACTTTGCATTCAGAGGGCCCTCCTGAGTAAGCAGCTTACACACTATATTGTCTCTCTATCGGAAAAAGGTTCGGTTCTCTTCTTATTTTTTTGAAAACGGTAGGGTGCAAAAGGCTATCGATCCAAGCAGGAGTACCACGACCCACATGGGTAAATTAGGATTCGTATTCAAGACAATCCCTCTACTCAGGGAAATAGAAATTGTATGTTGCATTGCCGTCCTGACCTTACGATCACCCGGGCTGAGATGGTCGCTATTATTAACCGACTTGTGAATATGAACGCCGTGAAGCAAAGTGATGCGGTTGGCACATTTTCGGATATTAGCAATTCGTTTGCTGCCACACAAATCCAAGACGCCGCTAAGACCGGCATTATTACGGGGAAAAGCGGGGATAAATTCGAGCCAGAAGCTCCTTCTACGAGAGCGGAAGCGCTGACGATCATATTGAATACACTGAATTTGAACCCTGAGATCAAGACGCTGCTGGATGGCTCTAGTCGTATATAATGTGGATTAGTACAAAAAATGCTTGCCTTTGGATTTTCAACGGCAAGCATTTTTTTGTGTGTCTTACACGGACAGAGGTAATTATAATGGAGTATTTGTGAATATGAATCTCATGTATAAATATACATTATATCTTCTGCGGATAGTCTCATCCATTCTGAAAATCACCTTCTTCAGTAAATCCGGGTACGGCTGCCCGAATGCTCCGATGACGCGGAAAATCTGTGGATTGAAGATAACGGCCGGTTGCGGATCATAAATTTTTGGGCGGAGGGAAAGTACGGACGACGCGGTGTACCGGGGCTGGCACTGCTATTGTACCAGCTGGGTGCCAAAACAGATATCCCGACATTCTCTATTAGTGTCTATTCATTCGAGATGAATCGGTTGTTTGCGGATTTGTCGGATGAAGCTCGGGAACGTGCCATAGCTTTGGCCTGCAGGGCGTATGAAGGGTTATGCACGCTTGCCGATTTTCAGCAAGAGCTGGAAGCACTGCTCAGTATCGGCGGCGAGGGGAAGGAACCACTTCTTATATCGGTTTTGCCGGTAAACTATATGATGACGTCAAGCAGACGGGAGCGGAAAACCGCCATACATGAGTCACATGCGTTTGTAGATCCTAAAAACAAGAAGAGAAAGGCCGAGAAGCGAACGGCAGATGGGCGTAAACCCGGGGAGACTCAGACGCGCATCAGTGCGGCAACGGACCGCAAAATAGTGGAACTACGCGAGCTGTTCCGAGAGTCGTTCCAGCTGCGCAAATGGCATCTGTTTGCTACTGCCGGCTCTGGTGTGCTCGTTCTCTTGCTTTGGCTGACACTGCGTCCGCTCCCTGACCATGTGAACGGTTCTAAGCCGCAGACAATTCAAACGCTCTATCCCACAGCTGTATCGGTAAATCATACTGAGACGTCGAAGCCTTCCGCATCGGCATCCTCGATGCAAGCTCAAACGGTTGTACCGACGGATAAGACTTTAGAAGTCGAAGTTCAGCCGGCAGACGGTGGCGCGATACAAGCCAAGGCGGGTATTGTCCCGGATTTGGTCGCTCATACAAGGGAGGATGCCGAAAAGATAGCAATTGCCTCTGGGCTTCGATATCAGTTTTACCTGGAATCGAATGCCGCCGACAAAGGGGTCGTGTTCAAGCAAGACCTTACTCCCGGTAATGCCGTGAAAAATGGCGACCGCATCACGTTCTGGATGAGCAAAGGAAAGTAGATCGGCGGCAAAAGGCGGCGGCCATAAGGCTTGTAACACCACAGACAAAGAAAAAAATGCAGCAACTTGTTTTATTAATTATTTGATACGCCTCCTAGGTGTGAGTTCTGAGGGCTACAACCCAGTACATACATACTCATCCTAGTGGGGCGTCTCTTTTTCTGCAAATGAATCTATTAACGCCTACAGGAATGTTAACGGGCAGTTTAGTTCCAATATGTGGTATTATCATTCTAGGTGATGAAAACATAAAAATGGGGTGATCAGCTGAATAGGTATGGTTTTTACTTGTTCTGTTAAGCAGTATGTATCGTTCCCCCCTTGGTATTTTTAGTATTGGGATGCATCGCAACCAAAGGTGGGTCCTGTAGGGGATGGTAATCAGGATCCGACTTTCATACAAATCTTTCCTATGATTTGTACACTGTTTACTGGCGTCATTAATACACTACTTGCTATTTAACAGTATAGAAAACAAAAAAATCCAAGAGAACTTAAAATATAGACAGTAATTACGATATCACGGAACTATAGTTAAATAACAGGGAACAGATTGCCGCGGCCGGCAACTGTTCCCTGTTTTATTGAAGTAACGCACAGTTTACGCTAATACGGATTGGCAGGAAAATGGACTTTTCCGTAACCTAATAGAAGGAGACTTAAAAAATGATTTTGTTGTATTTTATTCCTGTTACATATTTACTATCGAACATACGTACGATAAAATAGAAATGGATAAATTTAACAATCACGGTAATTATTTTGGGAAAGAGTGTGATGAGCAATGGGTTAACCGTTATCACCGAACATACCGAAAAGGCTTATCGACATAAGCATTATGATAAAATGATGAAAATAAGATAGGGATGAGTATGCATGGAACGTTTTGTGCACCTGCACGTGCATAGTGAATACAGTTTGCTGGACGGGGCGGCCCGGATCGAAGATTTGGCCGCCCATGCGGCCGAGCTTGGCATGACGTCGCTTGCGCTGACCGATCACGGCGTCATGTATGGAGCGGTACCCTTCTACAAGGCGTGTACGGAGCGGGGAATCAAACCGATCATAGGCTGTGAGGTATACTTTACGGCAGGCTCGATACGCGACAAAGGAAGCCGGCAGAATCAGCCGGTTTATCATTTAATTCTGCTTGCCAAAAATGAAACGGGCTATCAAAATTTAATGAAACTGATCTCGATCGGCCATTTGGAGGGCTTTCACTACAAACCGCGTATAGATGCCGAGCGATTGGCGGAATATGCCGAAGGCTTGATTTGCTTAAGCTCCTGCCTTGGGGGGGAGATCTCTCAGCATCTACTTCATGCAAGGCGCGCGGAAGCGAAGCTGGCCGCAGAAAGGTATCGGAATATATTCGGCGACGATTTCTTTCTGGAGCTGCAGGATCACGGGCTGACCGAGCAAAAGAAAGTGATGCGCGACATGATTGCGTTGAGCAGGGAAACCGGAATCCGATTAATCGTCACGAACGATGTTCACTATATTAAGGCGTCGGATCAAGCGGTCCATGATGTGCTGATTTGCATCGGCACCGGAAAGACGGTGGATGATACTGACAGGCTGCGTTTTACGACCGATCAATTGTACCTGAAAAGCGGTGAAGAAATGCGAAGGCTGTTCGCTCACGTCCCTGAGGCTTTGGCCAACACAGCTGTCGTGGCGGACCGCTGCGATCTGAAGCTGGAATTCGGCCGCTCGATTTTGCCTGAATTCCGGCCGATACCAGAAGGGTTAACCGCCGGAGGGTTTTTGGTGGAATTGTGCCGGCAGGGGCTTGCCGCTCGGTACGGTTGGAGCTGGGATGGACGTCACGAGGATGATAGTGGCGTTACAGTCGATGCTTCTAATCGGCGGATGATAGAGGAAAGACTACAGTACGAGCTTACGGTCATTGAAAAAATGGGGTACTCCGACTATTTTCTGATCGTCTGGGATTTTATCCGCTTCGCTCATGAGCGCGGTATCGCCACCGGGCCGGGTCGGGGCTCGTCTGCCGGAAGTCTCGTCGCTTACACGCTGAACATCACCGATGTTGATCCGATCCGGTACGGCCTGTTGTTCGAGCGCTTCCTAAACCCGGAGCGGGTATCGATGCCGGATATCGACATCGATTTCGACGACCTGCGTAGGGAAGAGGTGATCGCTTACGTCACGGAAAAATACGGCAAAGACCATGTCGCGCAGATCATCACGTTTGGTACGATGGCAGCGAAGGCCGCATTGCGCGATGTTGGCAGGGTAATGAACTTGCCCTATAACGATGTTGACAGAGCCGCCAGAATGATCACCGGCCATCTCGGGATCACGCTGCAGGAGGCGCTTACGGTCAATCCCGAGCTGAAGGCGCTGGCAGCCAAGCAACCCAAAACCGCAGAACTGCTCGACATGGCGATGCGGGTCGAAGGGTTGCCCCGTCACGCATCCACGCATGCGTCGGGCGTCGTTATTTCCCGCGAACCGCTTACCCGGTACGTGCCGCTCCAAGAGGGGGTGGAGGGGACCGCTTTGACGCAATATTCGATGGAGCATCTGGAAGCGATCGGATTACTGAAGATGGATTTTCTCGGTGTGCGCATGCTCTCGATAATCGAGCGTACATTGCGCTGGATTCGGGATTGGGGCGGCATCGAGATCGATTTGCGGAAGCTGCCGGAGGACGATCCGGCCACGTATGCGATGCTGTGCCGCGGCGACACGGCGGCTGTATTCCAGTTGGAGTCGGCCGGCTACCGACGGCTGCTGAAAGAAATGAAGCCGTCGAAGTTTGAGGACATTATTTCCGTCGGCGCATTGTACCGGCCGGGACCGATGGAATTTATCCCCAAGTATATTAAGGCCAAGCACGGGGAGATTGAGACGGAGTATCCCCATCCGTCGCTGGAGCCGATTTTGCGCGATACGTATGGGATTATCCTCTATCAGGAGCAGATCATGCATATTACCGCCAAGATGGCGGGATTCAGCCTCGGCGAGGCCGACTTGCTGCTGCGCGCCGTTAGAAAAAAGAAGCGCGAGGTGCTGAACGAGGAACGCGCCCACTTTATCCGCGGCAGCTTGCGGGAGGGCTACAGCGAGGCTGACGCCAACAAGGTATACGACATGATCGTGCGCTTCGCCGACTACGGCTTTGCACGTGCGCACGCAACGGCCTATGCTGTCGTGACCTTTCGTACGGCTTGGCTAAAGGCGCACTATCCCGTGCCATTCATGGCGGCGACGCTGGCGTCCGTCATGGGCAGCCATCGCAAGGTGGCCGAATACGTCGATGAATGTCGGCGCATGAAGATTGCGGTGCTGCCGCCCGACGTGAACGAAAGTATAGAGGCGTTTGCTCCTGTCTATTTGCCAAGGAGCAGCGAAGAGCAGAACGTCGGCTTGAACGCGGAATCTCTTAACGAAGATACCGGCGCAGGTGCGATACGCTTTGGGCTTGCCGCGATCAAAAACGTCGGAACGCAGGCGATCGAAGCTATAATCCGTGAACGGAATGACGCACCTTATGAAGATTTGCTCGATTTTTGCCGAAGGGTGGATTTGCGGGTGTGCAACAAAAGGGTGATCGAATCCTTGATTTTGGGAGGGGCGTTCGATTCTCTACCTGGCCACCGGGCGCAGTTGTTGGCCGTACTGGAACGGATGATTGAGGCGGTGCTTAAATGGAAAAAGGAGCGAGAGGAACTACAACTGCACTTGTTAGGCTTGACCGAGGAGGTGAATTGGACGATCGAATATCCCGACGTCGCTCCGTATACCCAGCTTCAGAAGCTCGCCCTGGAACGTGAACTGCTCGGTATGTTTATTTCCGGCCATCCTCTCGACGCTTATGAACCGCTACTGCACGAGCTCGAAGCCATGCCGCTTCATCAGCTGGCAGAAGAGCCGGATTTAAGCGAGGTGATCGTGGCGGGACTGATCGTAGACTGCAAAAACATCCTGACCCAAAAAGGTCAGGCCATGGCATTCGTGGAGGTGGAGGATCGCATCGAAAAGGTAAAGGTCGTCATTTTTCCGGAAATCTGGAAACAATATGGAAGTCATGTACAGAAGGAGCGCCTCATGCTCATTCGCGGCAAGCTGCAGCTGCAAGATGCTGGCGTCAAGCTGCTGGCCGACCGCCTTGCGCCGTTGGACGAGCCCAGTGCGCGTGAGACCGCGCTGCGCTGGCGCACCGCACCAATGTCGCGCCCAGCCGCCGACTCGAGGCCGTGTGTTTTCTTGAGGATCGACGCTGCTCACGAAAGCACGCAAAGTCTGAGCAAGCTGAAACAGCTGCTTCAGCAGCACAAGGGTCCACTCGGCGTCATTCTTTTCTACGAGCGGAGCAAGCATTCCTTAAGCTTAAGCGAGCAGTACAGCATCAAGCCGTCTCCACAGCTGGTTCAAGCGATTGAGGCGCTGCTCGGACCGCAATCCGTTAAAGTAAAATAAGTGGGATTATTTGGCCAAAAAGCTGTTTGAAAAATCGATTTTTGCACCGTATAAAGTCAAAGTCCTACCATCAAACCCGAACGTCGATAGCAGGATGTTCAGTGAAACACTGATCGGCATGAATCAAGGAATTTGCAAAGCTCAAAGACCATATGATCTCGAAAAACATGAACTTATTGGAAGCACTTCTGTTCAGGGACTTGGGGCCAAGCCGATCATATTGATATAAAGTACAGGGTTCAGTGGATCAGATCTAATAAAGATAAAATAATGATTCCATTAAATTATGATCACCTTCTTCTTTTAATTGGCTCATTTATGAACAGAGTAACTTTCATGCTCAGTAATGCCGCGTGCACCGGATGGTGTGGACCATATTTTGCCCGGAAAATCGAGACACCATTGAAGTAACGGGGAACGATAGCGTGGAGCTGCCGAAAGGACAGCTCCTTCTTGATGTTAGTCGAAGTAAAGGGCAGATCAATTTAACACAGGGTATTGTTGAACTATTTTATGGTCATTTTTACCAAATGGCGATAAAATGGTAGTAAACAGATCAATGGAGGCAATATATGCTTGATATTGCAAGAATTAAAGAGATTATTCCACATCGAAATCCATTTCTTCTGGTCGATAGAATCTTGGAAGTTAATGAGGGGAAAAGAGCTGTTGGAATTAAAAATGTAACAATCAATGAACCTTATTTTCTTGGTCATTTCCCCGGCTATCCCATTATGCCTGGAGTCTTAATTGTAGAAGCACTGGCACAGGTCGGTGGTATCGCTATGTCCAATGGAGAGAGCAGCAATCAAAAAATAGGTTTATTGACTGGCATTGATACTTGTCGTTTTAAACGACAAGTAAAACCAGGAGATCAACTCCTTCTTGTATTCGATATAATTCGAACTAAGGGACAGATCGTCAAAGGAAAAGGCGTCGCTACGGTAAATAATGAATTAGTATGTGAAGCTGTAATAATGGTTGCATTTAGTTCGATTTAGGTTTTGAACTCCCTCGGAGAATGATAGCGCAGAAAATGCATAATGAAGCCGCCGCGAGTTGATCGGGCGGCCTTATTGGAAGGTCGTTTGTACAACTTATATAGCTCGCTTTTTATGAGGTACTCCCCGTCTGTTCGCCTTCAATAGGTAAATAAACGGTAAATACTGAACCTTGCTCATGCTGACTGGCTATGCGGATGAACCCTCCGTGGGCTTTGACAAATTGATGGGCGATGGACAATCCGAGCCCTGTTCCGCCTGTATGCCGCGAACGGGCTTTTTCTACGCGATAGAAACGGTCGAACAGGTGAGGGAGTTCTTCCGCCGGGATACCAATTCCGTTGTCAATGATCGAGACGCATGCATAGTTTGCATCTCGATCCATGACCTTGTCTTCTATTACGACTGAGATATTCCCGCCTTTTGGCGTATAACGAATGGCATTCGTTATCAAATTGATGAAAACCTGAGTGAGCCGTCCCGCATCGGCTTTCACGATCACTGACCTTGCATTGGAAGTGAAACGAATATCCAGTCCGTTCTCCTCAGCCTCCATTTTCACATCGTCCACGATTTGTTCGAGTTTCTTTGTCAGATCTAGCGTTTTGCGATCCAATGACAGCCTCCCCGCCTCCGCTAACGACAAGACATGAAGGTCCTCCACCAGCAGGTTTAGGCGAATCACTTCGTCATGAAGTCTAAGCAACATTTCCGGAGAGCCACTTTGGCCGGACTGTTGGGCGTTTTCCAATTTTAGCTGCATGATAGACAGCGGTGTTCGAAGCTCGTGAGCGACATCCGCCACCAACCGTCTTCGGGCGTCCTCAGCTTCCCGCAGGCGAAGCGTCATGTCGTTGAATGTCTGAATGACTTTTCCGTATTCATCTTTGGACTGCACAGGTACGTTCACATCCAGATCCCCCTGCGCAACGCGTTCGATTGCGGCCATCAGCTTTCTAAGCGGGAGCGTCAGCACTCCCGAGATCCATAAGCTGAAGAACAGTCCGATTGCGAGGATAAAGGCTCCTTTTTCAGGCCCAATCCACTTCATCTTATCTGTAATGTATGTTTTCAAGATTTCAATTTGTTCACTAGGCGTTGCGTTCATATAAGTCGCACCGATTTCTTCCGTACGAAATTGGTCGAACAAAAAGTTCATATATACCTGATTGGTTGCGGCATGAGAGACGCCAATAATAAGAACGAGCAGTCCCATATAGGCAAATATTTTTTGGCGTACCGTCAACTTCATGATCGTTCACCAAAGCGGTATCCGAAACCATATACCGTCTGAATATACCGGGGATTGGCTGTATCGTCTTCCAGCTTTCGGCGCAGATTTCGGATGTGCGAATCCATCGTCCGTTCATATCCCTTATACTCGTCTTCAAGTGCGACCTTTAATAATTGCAGGCGGCTGAAGACGATTCCTGGACGCACGGCGAGCGTGTACAAAATTTTAAATTCGGTCGGTGTCAGTTGGATTTCCTGACCATCTTTAAATACCTGACATTTGGCCTCGGATATGATCAAGTTGTCTCTTTCCAAGTACGTAGTCATGTCTTCGGGTCCTCGCAGGCGGCGAAGCAAAGCACGGATGCGCGAAGCGAGCTCTCGCAAGCTGAAAGGCTTTGTCAAATAATCATCCGCACCGATCTCCAGACCAACGATTTTATCCGATTCGTCCGATCGGGCCGTAACCATAATAATGCCGCAATGCGAGGTTTGCCGTATTTCGCGGCATACGTCGATGCCGCTTTTCCCCGGGAGCATCCAATCAAGCACGACAAGATCAGGCCGTTCGGACCGGGTCATTGTGAGCGCTTCTATACCGGTACGGGCGGTCAATACCCGGAACCCTTCCCGTTGCAGATAGGTCTGCATCTCCTCCAACATGCCCTCTTCGTCCTCCACAACCAACAATTTCGGTTCCATTCCATTCACTTCTTTCCATTTTTAGTCTGCTTTCCTTTATATACCGCATACTGAAATTATACCGTGCTTTAACAGGTTCTTGAAGAAATCCACACAAAGAGAGGAAAAACTGCATAAGTTCTCGACATTTGTTTTGTAAGCTAATCGAGAAAGGAGTGAATAGCCGCGAAGAATAAGAATGAATATTTAAACGGGAGGATTGGTTTCATGGAAAACGTAACTTTGCAAGTGAACGGAATGAGCTGCGGATTATGTGTGATGTCGATTGAAAAAGCACTGTTTGAACTAGGTGCCGAGGGGGTGGTGGACTTATCCTCCAATTCCGTAACCATTCAGTATGACGGAAGCAGAATTCTGCTGGATCATATCAAAAAAGCGATAAAAGACCTCGGATATAACGTGTAGAGTAACGCCATTTGAGTTGAAAGGGAGAGATGGATATGGGCGCATGGGAATATTTCACACCGGAGCAGCAGGCGGGGATGATGAAGAAGATGGCGCAATACACGCCGGATCAACTAAAGGCATTTCGATTAGAATCGAATGAATTGATTGACAGATTGAGCCAGGGACTCGAACAGGGTGTCCCTTCTGATAACGAAGAGATCGTATCGTTAGCCAAACGGCTTGGGGAACTACAGAGCCTATTTAACGAGAAAGATCTTGAAGTCGAGCA
Organism: Paenibacillus allorhizosphaerae; assembly: GCF_910594985.1. Taxonomy (GTDB): domain Bacteria; phylum Bacillota; class Bacilli; order Paenibacillales; family NBRC-103111; genus Paenibacillus_G; species Paenibacillus_G allorhizosphaerae. Next base: position 12,972 of record NZ_CAJVCE010000040.1, on the reverse strand, counting down.
AGCGATTGAGCGATTCCATAGGGAGAATCCGACCCAACCGGACCATGGGATCGATTTGAAGCTCTATCGATATATTCAAATAGCCAAGTCTTGTATATAAAAAGATCTGATTCTGTTGAAAGCGGGGATTCTAAAATGAGCAACCTCTCTGTAAACCGCAGTGAACCAAAAAGGGATCACGCGATGGAAATATCCAATCTTTCGCCACTTACTCTTGGAGCGCGTTCGGTTTTTAAAGCTATGGTATGGATATTTGCGACTTGCATTTTGATCCAGGTGTTTCTAGCCGGTCTCGCGCTGTTTTGGAATCAGGCCCAATGGTCCAGTCATATGGGATTTGCCAGAGTGCTGATCATTGTTCCGATCCTGATGTTCGTTGTTTCTTTCGTCGCTCGGTTGCCGCTTTCTCTTCGCCTGCGTAGTGCAGGTTTGATCGGTCTTGTTATTGTGATCGCGGTCTGTGCGAATTTACCATCGGGAATTGGATATTTATCCGCTCTTCATCCGGTAATTGCGGTTATACTGCTCGTGGAAACCATGTCCATCGCACGGAGAACTCGTGCCATCACGAAAGCAATATAAGGAAACCGGGAACAAAGCTTCCGCATAGAAGTGAGCGTTTCAACAGGAATGGGGGAAAAGATGTTTCATCCAATATTCGATTATATTGTGATCTTTTTATTCCTGATTGTTTCCGCCATAACCCTTACCTTCGTTGCGAAATCGGATGGAAGGGGAATGCAAAAATTTCGGACGAAAATCATTGCACTATATGGAATAATGGGCATTGTTGTTCTTTTGATCTTTGCCCATGGACTGTAACCGAACAATTCGAAAATTTCGGGTAAAAAACAGATTTGGCATTTTAAATTCCAGGGGGACAAAAATCATGAAAAGGTGGATGCTACCCGTTGGCTTCGTTTTTGCTATATCGGCGATTGTAACAGGATGCGGGAGCAAAGAAGGACAGAAAGCAGCCTCGCCGGGTAAAGTGGACAAAACGATCACGATTAACGCAAAAAACTTCGAGTTCGATCAAAAGGAAATCAAACTGAAGAAGGACGATATCGTTAGCATTACGCTGAAGAACAGCCAGGGCATCCATGCTATTCATATTGAGGGCTACGATAAAGACATCAAAGGTAACGAAACAGTCACTTTCACTGCAGACCGAATTGGAAAGTTCGATTATGTTTGTTCGATATTTTGCGGAAATGGGCACTCCGATATGGTCGGCACGATTATCGTTGAATAACGAATGGATTGGAGGAATCGCTTTTGAAAATTGCAGTCTTAGGTTCCACTGGCCGTACCGGTATGTATGTTCTCCAACGGGGGATTCGTCGTGGAGATGAATTGACGGCGTTCACACGAAGACCGCAACTGTTGGAGAACGTTACTGGTTTGAAAAACATAGTGGCAGGGGATGCCCTCCATGTATCCGATCTAAGAAATGCGTTAGAAAATCAGGATGCTGTTATTGCCATTGTGGGGGACAGACGGCTTCCAGTAGCGGCTGAAATTACCGGCAACCTCATTCAAGCGATGTATGAATCAAGCGTATGTCGCTTGGTCTGTGTGAGTTCTTACTTGCTAGGGTCTACGCGGCCTAGAGTGATCACCCCGTTTTTCCAATGGTTACTGCGTCATTCTTTGGCGGACAGGTTCGCCGCAGATCAATTAATCATAGCCAGCAAAACGGACTGGACGATTGTTCGTGCTACAAGATTGCATGATAAACCGGCAACTGGAAACGTGCGGCTTCAAACGGGCGAGCATGAATTCGAATCCGGCCCGTACGAAATTTGCAGGGCGGACTTGGCTTCGGTCCTTCTGGACACCGTGACCAATCAATACGCAAGCAAATCTATTATTAACGTTACATGGGGACAAAATAAGTGATTCGATCATTGAAAAAAAAGAGGAGATACAGATCATGTCCAATGCTTTGATGAAAGCTGTACGGGTTCATGAATACGGTGGTCCAAATGTATTGCAAATAGAAAAAGTTGAACGACCTCATCCTGTGGCTGGCGAGGTGCTTGTCCGCATCGTTTATGCAGCGGTCATTCCGCTTGACTGGAGGATTCGAAAAGGATTAATGAAGCAGATAAATCCTGTCACATTCCCCTATACGCCGGGTATAGCCGCTTCCGGAATCGTCGAGTCCGTGGGTGCGGGGGTAACCGAATTTCGAGCAGGCGATCGCGTTTTTGGTGCTTTGAATGGGGCATACGCGGAGTATGGCATTGTTGCCATTCAAAATAAAGCGAATCCAAACCGGTTCCTTGCACATATGTCCGAAAATATGACTTTTGAGAGCGCGGCAGCGATCTGGGGAGGGGTAGATACGGCTTGGAAAGCTTTATTTAGCGAAGGGGAGTTGGAAGCCGGCCAAACGGTGCTTATTCATGCCGCGGCCGGTGGGGTTGGGCAATTCGCTGTTCAGTTGGCCAAGTGGAGGGGAGCAACGGTTATTGGCACAGCCTCAACAGCTAATCTGGATTTCGTAAAATCGCTGGGTGCGGATCAAGTCATCGATTATACCGCGACTCCGTTTGAAAAAACCGTGAATAATGTAGATCTTGTCGTCGATTGTGTAGGAGGAGATACACAGAGCAGGTCATGGTCCGTTTTAAAACGGGGCGGAATTCTGGTCGCGTTGGCCGGGCCTCCATCATTGGAGAAAGCAAAGGAGTACGGCGTCACAGCCAAATTCAACACGAAAATTCCGACTTATGAGAACCGGCTGACGATAGCTCAATTCATCGCCGAAGGAACGATAAAACCGGCGATTGATCATATCTATCCTTTAGGGGAAGTAAATCGAGCGCATGAGAAGAGCGAAGCCAGACATGGTCGCGGAAGAATTTTATTAAGCGTGAATTCTATCTGAATAAGTAAGACGTTACGCTATAGGGCTTACAATACGTGAAGGGGTAAGTGTTGTCATGCGAAAACGCTCGAAAATGTTTCTTAACATATTATTCGTTTTAATAGCGTTAGGCGGAGGAAGTGTTTATACGCTGGCCAAATCCTCTGTTCATCCCGCGAGCATGAATATGGGATCTATGAGCCACGGGATGGGTGGAATGGGGCATTTGAGCCATATGGATGGAATTAGTGTTGCCACACTTAAAGAAGCTGCATCCGATGCCCCAGTTAAGACATTTGAACTGACGGCCGAGGAGAAAGAACTGGATATTGGGGATGGGAAAAAGCTAAGAGCGTGGACCTTTAACGGAATAGCACCCGGGCCGGAAATCCGTGTGCAAGAAGGGGATCGGTTGATCGTTCATGTGAAAAATCAACTTACGGCCGGTGTCACTATTCATTGGCATGGAGTGGAACTGCCAAATGCCGAGGATGGAGTTGCAGGCGTAACGCAGGATGCCATTCCTACGGGCGGAGAGTACACATATAATTTTATCGCCCGACATCCGGGGACTTATTGGTACCACTCCCACCAACAAAGTGAAATACAGACCGGCAAGGGGCTATTTGGCGCGCTTATTGTCGAACCGAAACAGCAATCGATTGTATATGACAGAGAGATCGTCTCTATTCTGCACCAATGGGATGACAACACCTTTACCATCGATGGAACAAGCACCGGACAGCACTACGAAGCCGAACCGGGTGAGTTAGTACGATTGCGATTGATAAACAGCGGCGATTCCACTTACCGTATGGCATTGGCCGGCACCCCTTACAAAATCGTCGCTATGGATGCATATGAGATAAATAAGCCAACGGATTTGGACGGTCTTCCGTTTGTGATAGGTTCCGGGCAAAGGTACGACTTGGAATTCAAAATGCCGGAAAGCGGCGCTGTCCAACTGCTCAACGTGGACAAACCCGTGAAATCATCGAATCTGGTCAAGAGATGGTTCTTCACCCCTTCATCCGAAGCGAAGAACCAAGCGTTGAAGGCGACGATCGGTAAAGGTGCACTTCCTGCCGCCGATATGCATCAGTTGGCGCAAATGGCATTGTTCAATACGGATACGTATGGGAGTCCGCTTCCAGATGGCCCTAATGTAATCTCATTAAACTCGAAATTTACAGCAGCACATTCCCTTACTTTAGGGAATAAGCCCGGTTTTTTCAACGGCCGCTTCACAATGAGATTTACGATTAACGGCAAGACCTTCCCGGATACTCCTATGGTGATGGTAAAAACGGGAGACCTCGTAAAAATGCATCTAAAGAACGAATCGGAAGTTGATGATCATCCTATGCATCTGCACGGCCATTCTTTTCAAGTTATAGCCCATAACGGACAGCCGCTTACAGGCAGTCCGATCACGTTAAGTACCATAACCGTTCCCCCGAAAGAAAGTTATGATATCGCCTTTCTCGCTAATAATCCTGGAATTTGGATGATACACTGCCATATTCTTGGACACGCAGCCAATGGAATGGATATGATGGTGAATTACGAAGGCATAACCACGCCTTACAGCGTTGGGAAAACTTCGGGCAATTTTCCGGATTGACATTATATCTTGTGGTAATGGTCGTACTCATGTTCATAGACAATGTATCACACAGCTATGGACATTAAGTCGGTATTATTACGGATACGATAGTGTGGAGCTACCGTAAAGGACAGCTCCTCTTTGATATTCGTTGAAGTAACGATCAGTTTTAAGCGACATTCCAAGCCCTGGATACGTAATATATGGGGGGGGTTATGAAAAGAATTACCTTTATAACAATGGTGTTTATGCTCTTTAGTGTAGGTTGTTCGTTCCAAACAACTCGACAATAGAGGGAGTGATAAAAATCATGATTGAAGAACTGATGGTCTGGAATTTGATCGAAACCGATAAAACTTATTTCGCTACGTATTACAAAGAAGGTAATAAGCCTTGGGGTCTAACACAAATCGCTCATCATGGAGATGAAAACATGTTGAGATAAAATAATTTGATATCTAAACGTGACGTGCGCTTGACTAACGGAGAACGATAGCTCAATCATGACACGACGGCAGCCGGCCAATGTTCGGCTGCCGTCGTTGCGCTAATTGGCAGTTATATTCAACATTTGGGGAGTTGTCTTACAAGTGCGGAACGCTCAAGGAAAGAGATGAAAGCCGTAACTAGGAAATAATTATTAAACCATTTACTTTATAAAGTAAATGGTTTAATATGAAGTCAACAAATAAAACTAAGTCACACTACGAAATCAAAACGAAGATCACAATCAAGACCGGTAATCAGGAAGGAGGGGAATGGAACAAGCTGTATGCCTAACGATATTTTTTCCGCATTGGCAGATCCAACGCGTCGCCGCATCCTGGAGATGCTTGCCGACAATGAAGAGTTCTCCGCATCTCAGATCCACGATCAATTCGAAGTCAGCCCGCAAGCGATCTCCCAACATTTGAAGATTTTACTTGAGGCGAAATTGATCCTTGTGGAAAAAAGGGCGCAGCAACGCATTTATCGCATCAACACGGAGACAATGGTCGAATTCGAGGATTGGTCCAGGAACATGAGACGTCGATGGAGCCGGCGCTTAGATACATTCGAGGCCGTAATGAAAGCAGAAATAGCGAAAGCTGCCAAAACCCCAAATGATTCGGAGGAATCCCAATGAACCAAAATTCGAATACGCAAGAACTTGTGATCACTCGAATATTAGACCTTCCTATCGCGTGGGTCTGGAAAGGATGGACGGATCCTAAGCTGGTAGCACTCTGGTGGGGGCCAGCTCATTACACCTCACCGCGATGCGAAATTGATTTTCGCGTTGGCGGCAAGTATTTATTCTGCATGCAGGCGCCGTTAGAGCAAGGGGGTCAAGTTTACTACAACACTGGTATTTATACGAAGATTGTGCCCGAGGAACGTCTTGAATTTACGCAGAGCTTGTCCGACGCGGATGGTATCCCGATCGACCCGGCAGACGTGGGCATGCCCCCTGATTTTCCGAAAGAGGTTCAGTTCATTATGGAATTTAAAGCACTAAGCGATACCAAGACGGAACTGACGATAATCGAATACAACTGGACGATGGGCCAAATGTCCAAATACGCCGTCATGGGCATGAATCAGTCACTCGACAAGTTCGCCTCAATCATCGGTTCACTTCATCGTTAAAAAACGAAAGAATTTAAAAAGTCAAAAATTTGGATAACTAAGGGGAGGAAAAGTTCATGCAAAACAAAATTACTCCATTCTTGTGGTTCAATGATAACGCGGAGGAAGCCATCAATTTCTATAACTCGGTGTTCAAAAATGGAAGAACGTTGAACGTCACCCGTTATGGAGATGGAGCGCCGTTTCCAAAAGGGACGTTGATGTCCGCAACTTTCGAGCTGGAGGGGCAACGGTTCATGGCGTTAAACGCCGGTCCGCACTTCAAATTCAACGAGGCTGTTTCGTTCTTCGTGAACTGCACGACGCAGGAGGAAGTCGATGAGCTGTGGGATAAGCTCACCGCTGATGGAGGAGAACCCGGCCGGTGCGGATGGCTGAAGGACAAATTCGGCTTGTCGTGGCAGATCGTTCCCATGATCCTCAGTGAGTTGCTGGCAGACAAGGATGCCCGAAAAGCAAAAAACGTCACGGAAGCAATGATGCAAATGGATAAAATCGATATCCGGGCATTGAAGCAAGCTTACGAGAAATAAGCGGGGGGCTTGACCGTTGGGTGAATCGCAGCAAGCTACGCAGTAAAGTTCAACTATACACATTGAGAGGTATTAAGCTCCCTCAGAGAATAAGGATTTTCTCACGAATGCTCGCTCATTCGCAGGATTTCAAATGTATGTTTAAATCGGAGTTTCAATGAGTGGATAATGTGGGCCAAGAAGTCACGTTTAAGCTCATGCGGGAACATAAGGTGTCAACAAATTTACAACATCTTCCATTACAAAATATACTGCATGCCTCTCTCCACAAGGTCCTTGGGATTCACTCTCCCAAATCTCGACGGGTTTATGCCCTCACATTCCTTCGTCCTATCTATCCAAGGTGTGGAGTCCGAACAACGTTAACGGAACGGGTCTAAGCCCTAAAGCGTAAAAATCTCGGTACTCCGTGCTTTCTTTGTGAAATCCTGCGAAAGAGCCAATCTACGTGTCTGGGTTGCAAGTTTAGTTTTTAAGCTGCTAATGGAGGCTGGGCCTTATCATGCCGTGCATCTTCTGTAATTTCCGAATGCCTCCTAAGGTGAGTTCTGAGGTCTGCAGCCCAGTACAAACTCATCCTAGCGAGGTGTTCTTTTTTCTGCAAATTGAATCTGTTACCACCTACAGGAATGTTAAAGGAGAACGATAGTTGAATCGAAACAGGCAGCAGTTTGCCGCAGTGAGCTGCTCCCTGTTTCATTGAAGTTACGGGCAGAATAACGCAACTTTCCATTCCCTTGAATCTCATGTATGTTGGCGGTATTTAATTTATACGTGTTTTGAACAAACAGTACATTGGCTTCGTCAATAGGATAGAAGAATTTACATTTGAAAGGAGAGGACGAATTGAAGAAACATTTTATTGCAGGTGTGTTGTGTGGTGCCTTCTTAATGGCAACAACTTCTGTATTTGCTTCGAGTATAATAGAAGCAACAATCTTTCCAAGTAAAATTACTTTTTTCCTTGCTAACGGACTCTCCAAAGAAGTACAACCACAGGAAGGTGAAGAGGTACTTAACTATAATAACAAGGCATATGTGCCTCTTCGTTTATTCGCTGAGAGCAGTGGTGCTCTTGTAAAATACACACAAGCCTCTCCTGAGACGGATAACAAACATAAAATAGATGTTCACTATGTTGCTGAAGAGGCTCTTTCAGAGCAAACTTCAAATGCAGCTGGTAATAAGCCACTTGTGGTCTCAAGGGAACTGCAACTGCAAGATATGGTTGTCATAAGTCTACTTCCGCATATGCAAGAGAAGCTTGCTGAGGTATATGCAGATGTAATTTCAGTACCACCAGTTATTCATCCAGATTATGTAAATGTGAAGAGTGTTGAAAGGGTAGCTGCTTTCCGTGGTTTTGATTTTTTAATAACAATAGACGCTCAACCAATAGTCGGTCCTCATATACCTGTCGGCGAAGATGTACTTACATATCGGATCTCACCGACTGGAGTTGAGCTTAAAAATTTTGAACATCTTAGAGGACCCGATAAGGATGATTTCCTCTCCAATTACCAAAATCTTTTGAAATAACGGAGAACGATAGCGCGACGCTGGAACCGATCCAATGCCAATTATGTTAGCGTGGAATTTCTCAACAACGGGCTGTTTAATACAACAATATTTTTCCAACTTCGTCTTATAAGGGAAGGTAACTTGGGAGGAGGCAGTATATTGAGCAGAGATGCTCCACGGATAAACTTTTATGGATTTGTTGTCGGTAGCACTTTGCTTCTAATGCCTATACCGAGTTTCTTCTTTTGGAGGGATATTATTGATAAAGTCGAACCCATTTTCCGTTACTTGGGTTTTGCTCTCTTTATAACATGTGGTATCACTATAATCGTATGTGTTATCCAATCTTTTATAAACAAAGTAAGATAGCTACGCAAACGAAGTACGAAGTTGCTTACAGTGAGGCCGCCGTGGGATCAATCAGACGGCCTCATTAAGCTAGATGGCAGATTAGCTTAATACCACAACGAGTAACAGGGTAAAAAACTGATAAAAATGACGCGATGGAATTTGAGAAATCGGGATAAATGACAACCTTGATGACTATATAAGGACTACCTGTGGTGAGGCGCGTGTTGATGTCCGGAGAGAGGTGATTCGACTTCCGAAAATAGCAATCGATAAGAAACCACATCACCTGTATCATGATAGAATAAAAGTAGTAAATTTTCATTCATTCATGCAGTGTGGCAACCGCACTGATGATGAAGGAGGAACTTAATTAATGTCAGAAAAGGATGCTTCCCTTGCTCCACACGATCCGCCCAAACCGGATCCTGCGCTCAATCGCCTGAGTGTATTCGTAGGCAAATGGAATACGGAAGGACTGATTAAGGCGAGCCCGTCGGGGCCGGCTGCCAAGTTGAAGGCAACTGATATCTATGAATGGCTGCCTGGTCGGTTTTTCCTTATTCACCACGTGGATGGCTATATGGGGAACGAAGAGGTTAGGACCATCGAGATCATAGGTTATGATACTGCAAGCCAGACGTATTTCACGCACTCGTATGACAACCGAGGCAGCGTCGGCACGTACCAAGCAAATTTGCTCGATGCAGTCTGGACCATTGCAGGAAAATCGGAGCGCTTTACAGGTATGTTTAGTAATGACAGCAACACCTTAACCGGCAGTTGGGAGCTGTCGGGCGACGATGACAGTTGGATACCTTGGATGGATATCAAGTTGACAAAAGTCGTTTAGCTGAAAATCACCAAAACTTATAAAGTCTCAGGGCTTAATATGAGAACTAAACACAAACAAGTAAGAATCTGAAGTTCCCTGCTTGTATCGTTTGACTAACTGGGAACGATAGTTTAATAAAACACATGTTTGCATATAGCAGGAGACGACTCCCCTCGCCTCCATGTCAACTATGGAAAAACCAAACCTCGTGAGGTCTGGTTTTTTTTTGCTTACTGCATGGTCTATTATCTTCAAATCAGAAGTACCCTAGTTATCCCTAAAAAGTGAAAGTTAACTCTTGTATATGCATTGACATGTATATACATGTCGGTATATATTAAGGTCATGAGATCATCAACCATGCAGTTAACATTACTTACTCTTGCCGAACCCAATCGATTCAACATCGTTGAGTTGCTAAGAAATGGGCCCAAATCGGTTGGAGAAATCGTCCAAGCCCTTGGCATCAGCCAGCCGCACGTATCCCGTCATTTGCGCATCTTGAGCGAGGCCGGGATGGTGCGCTCACGCAGCAAAGCACAGCTGCGAATATACAGCCTCGAAGCCGGGCCGTTTCAGGAGCTGGATGAATGGTTTGATTCCTTCAGCATTCTATGGGAAGAACGTCTCGACAATTTTGAAGAGTATATGCAGGATTACAAGAAGAAGGAGGATTTATGACAGGTATCAACAGTTTTATCGCGAGCTACATGTTGAATTACCGCGACGTCTGGAACAAGAGGCTGGATTCCCTTGAAAACTACCTGAAAAGGATGACTGTAGATGAAAAGAAAAACAACCATTCGTAAAAATCGCGAGCGTAGAGAACTCACTGTCGAACGTAATGTTGCGATGCCTGCCCAGCTTGCATGGGAAGGCTGGACGGAGCCTAAACATATTACAAAATGGTGGGGGCCAAAAGGCTGGACGACAACCGTATATGAAATGGATGTGCGGCCAGGCGGAGTTTGGCGGTATAGTCTCAAAGCGGTTGACAATAGCGGCGAAGAGGCCTATTGCAGAGCCGTATATGAAGAAGTAGAGGCACCGCACAAACTGGTATACACAGACACTTTTGCTGACAGCGAGTGGAATGTGGTTTCGGACAGTGAAATGTACACGACAGTGTTGTTCGAGGAAAAAAGCGAAGGAACGCGGATTAGCATCGTGACGCGATTCGCTACCAACGAACAATTGGACAACGCAGAAGCAATGGGCATGATTGAAGGGTTCACCGATGCCTATGATCGACTGGAAGAATACTTAGAGACCTTAATGGGAGGCAATGAAACGATGGAGACCGTTATCTCAAAAGATGGGACACAGATTGCTTATACCAGACAAGGGACCGGTCCAGCCCTCATCATGGTTTCATCGGCAGCGGCTGACCATAAGGATGCTTCACCGTTAGCCGAGCACTTGTCGGCAAATTTCACCGTATACAATTACGATCGCCGCGGACGTGGACGTAGTACGGATACCGCGCCCTACGAAACCGCACGAGAAGTGGAAGATATTGAGGCTTTAATTGCAGCCGCCGGCGGTCAAGCTTACCTGTTCGGAAGCTCGTCCGGAGCTGTGTTGGCGCTTGAGGCGGCAAACTTGCTAGGGGATTCAGTCGCCAAGCTCTATTTGTACGAACCGCCGTTCATCATCAACGACAGTCGTAAGCCTGTGCCTGTTGACTACGTAGAACGTTTGAATTCGTTAGTCGAAGCCGGGAAGAGATCTGAAGCAGTGGAATATTTCGCATCTGAGGCTCTGGGCATTCCTGGAGAATACATCGGCTACATGAAGGCCGATCCTTCCTGGAACAAAATGGAGTCCTTGGCACATACGCTTGCTTACGATGGAGTGATTATGGGAACGACGCAATCCGGGAACCCGCTGCCGTCCGGCAGATGGAACATAGCCATCCCTACTTTGATTATGACAGGGGAAAACAGCGAACCGCTTTTCCATGACGCGGCACGCGCGCTTGCCGATCTTCTACCAAAGGCTAATACCCGTTCACTCGCCGGCCAAGACCATTCTGCAGTTATTATGTCTCCTGATGTGGTGGCAAAAGCCGTAGTAGATTTTGAACGATAAGGAGAATGGGAGTATGACGAATCTTCAAACGCTGGATCGACTAGTCGGTACTTGGCAAATCAGCGGCGGAGCAGAAGGAACGGTAACCTACGAGTGGATGGAAGGCGGGCACTTTTTGATTCAACGCGTTCATCTTTCCCGAAATGGACAAGAAGTGAAAGGGATCGAGTTGATTGGGCATTTAAAACCCTTCGGAGAAAGCGCGAGCAAAGATATTAGGTCTCGTTATTACGATACGCTGGGCAATACCTTCGATTATGTGTATGAATTGGATGGGGATTCGCTCGTCATTTGGGCTGGAGACAAAGGATCGTCTTCTTACTTTAAAGGGACATTCAGTTCAGATGGCAATTCCAATGCGGGGTCGTGGCATTATCCCGGCGGGGGAGGTTATGAATCGACGATGACGAGAGTCTCGCAAGAAGGAGGGATGGGCATTGGCTAAGCAATTGGTCATGGCAAAACCTTTGACGGTGACGGCCTCCAGATTCGCGCTTGCGTCGATCCTCTCAGGTGCATTGTTCGTGCTTCTCCTTTGTAGTCTACATCTGCTGCAGCCTGAATTTGATCCGACGTGGCGTTTTATCAGCGAATATGCTCTTGGCAATTATGGTTGGATGATGCACCTGGCTTTTGGATTGCTGGCTGTTGCTCAAATCAGTGTGGCGATTACGATTTTCCCGCATATTCGTACGGTTACGGGGTACATAGGACTTGTCATTCTAGGAATCAGTGCAATTGGCGTTATAATCGCGGCAATCTTCGTGACCGATCCCATCTCCGTTAGTCTGGATGATGCAACGTTTAGCGGTAGCATGCACTCTATTGGAGCGATGCTGGACTATACGCCAGTAGCCGCATTGTTGATTAGTCTTTCGTTATGTCGACTTGATGCTTGGAGACCTATGAAGAGAGTGTTGCTCACCAGTTCGGTTATTGCAATCGTCGCGATGCTCGTATTTGTGATTCAAATTCCGCAAGATGGGCAATTTGGGCCTGAGGTTTTGGCCGGTTTGTTTGGACGATTCTTAATCTTGGCCGACATTGCGTGGCTAATCATTGTGGGGATTCATGCTGTCAAGTTGGGAGCTTCTAATAAGTAGTATGGCAGCAGAAAAAAATACATGTAACGTATTATCGTAAACCGGTTGCACTGCGCTTGCAGCCGGTTTACGTCTGAATAGGTCAAATACTCAGTTCAATTATAGTATGCGGAAGGAAGGATGTTAGGAATGGCTGCATTTCGAGTTGGTTATGAAAGTCCTTCACAATTCAGTCGGGAGTATCCCCGAATGTTTTCCCCTAGACAAGACATAATCGTCTAAAAGCGTAAACAGGCTCAAAAATAGTGCGGAACGATTCAAAGGGAAGGAAGTATTTTTCAAAGTCGGGATTCAACTAACGGGAAACGAAAGTTCAACGAAGGATTCTATATAAATGTCAAGGAGCTGCCGAGGCAGCTCTTTTTGACATGCATACAAAATAAAATTTTATACATGTACTACCTGGAATTAGGGAGTGTGGAAGAAATACC
>NZ_CAJVCE010000039.1 GCF_910594985.1 Paenibacillus allorhizosphaerae | reverse complement strand
ATACGGCGTCACCGCTACGGCGGCGCCATAACCGCAGATTCTACGCATCTTCATCAATCGTGAGGCCGACCGCTCAATTGGCGTTCGGTTATCTTTATTTCGTTCTAATCTCGGCATTTATCTTCCTCATTTCCTCAAGTCTCATTTAGGCTGGGAGCATATTAAAACTTTCTAAACGTTGTGAAATCGTGCATTCGTTAGAAACATAAGCTTAACGTTGTAAATCCTCAATTACCCGAACGATCCACCGCCTCCATTGACATAATTTCGTCATCTTGATGTTACATCAGAATAATAGGTTTGTAACGCGACTGCAGGTCTGTTTAAATCCGCATCCAGAGAACTGTTTACGTGAAGGAATGAATATGACAGATACGAAGTTAGCGATAAATTTAATCCATCATTGTTGCGTTATTCTGCCATTTAGCTTAATGGCCATGTGAACAATACATTACAAATTCAACCTTTACTATCACCGCGATTATGCGCATATGTTTGTGTCGCAAAACGATTATGCACCTATGTTTGTGTCGTGGCCTCAAGACACAAACATAGGTGCTTTGAAATAAAAAATCCCCGATTGACGGGGATCTAAAAGCACTCATGTTTGTGTCGCCGGACATATATTGTTACACAAAATATGGTCTAGGACAGCCTTCCGCAGATTGAATCACAATCCCATGTAATAGAAAGCGGAGGATCGCATTTATCGAATACTCGTTAATGTGTTTGGACTGATATTGGAATATGTACCTCTTATTCAGCATCAGATGTTTTCTGCTTCCTACATCATATTGCACCTCTGGAATCGCATCGGACTTATAGGATTCCTTTAGCATCTTCAGAATTTCAGTCATAAACTTGAAGACTTCTTCTGGCATATAGTAATTCTCCGGTTCTTCCCTTCCCTTCGGGATCAATCGGACAATGTAATTTTTTTTGTGGACTCACGCTCTTATCAACCGTTACCACACAACAATCCTTATCATAACTAATTTGTAATAGCTCATTCATTCTGGCACCTGAAGATGTTATGATATCGAGCGCGAATCTTGCGAACATACATGCCACATATATTGGTTCGATATTAATAAGTAGTTTGTTCGTTTGTGTAGCTGTACGAGTCGTGGCAAAGCCCTGGATGAGCAGTCCGGTATTTCGTGGCAGAAAAGGAGCCGGTGTCTTTCCACCCTCTTCTATCTCATATCCCCACTGATTTAATTGATTGCTTTTTCCTATGCTCGTCTGAAATATAATACGTTGCCCAGTTCCCCAACAATTAGAATCTCTAAGAACCATGGCGGCTCGATCCTTTTCAGCAAGACATTGAGCGGCTAGATACGATCCTGGGGATCGCAAGACGAACCGCGGAACAAATTCTGGCCGAAATCGGGACCGACATTAGTGCGCGTTTCCCCTCCGCAACCCATCTCTGTTCGTGGGTTGGTCTGGTTCCAGGGCAGAATGAAAGTGCCGGTAAACGAAAATCCTCGAAAACTCGCAAAGGCAATAAATACCTACGATCGGCACTCATTGAAGTCGCCCATTCCGTATGCAGATCCGACAATTACTTGGGCGCTCAGTACCGACGCATCGCAGCCCGAAAAGGCAGACACCGAGCGGCCGTGGCGGTCGCACACTCCATCATGACCATTGTTTACCATCTCCTCACGCGCGGCGAGGATTACAAAGATTTAGGCGGTAACTATTTCGAAAAACGACAGCAAGTAGCAATTGTTAAACAAGCAGTTCGAAAGCTTGAGAATCTTGGCTTTCAGGTAGCTCTCACCGCCTCGACAGCCTCGTAACCATCTTGATTTCACATAAGTTCTATGAAGCACAGTTTTTAAAAAACACTACAGCTGGGCTTAGTTTGTTATTGCCATTTTTAGATCTATGCTATGTGAAATTTTCGGGGTAGCGCCATGACTGCTGCACTGCGGCAGCTGTTTTGGGTTGAACTATCGTTACTCGTTAACCTAAAAACCAGACTTTTCATATAGAGCTTTAACTTCACCCACTTCGAGCAATCTGTCGGGAATGGGATAAAGTTCTTGTCACCTGACATTTTTCTGACAAGAACTTGAGGACATAAATGACAAGAACTTTATGACATTCCCGAATTAATCGGATTTTAATCTCAAATAAAATCACCGCCAGGTACCTGGCGGTGATTGCCCATTTGACGCCGCCGTCGTCGTAATCGTCTTATGATTAGGCGTATTTACACGATATTCTTACGCGGGATCAGAACACCTGCTACTATTGCAGGGAATACAGGGATACGATGGACCATCTGCTGCCTCGTACCAAGGGTAGCCATACGACGCCGTCAACTGCGTCTGCGCTTGCAACGACTGTAAACAAAGCAAAGCCGACCGCAGCCTGGAGGATTTTCGTTTCGGAAACGTAGCGGTTAAGACCCGAAAATCTCTACTTCATTCTTGATTGCTCACGGAACGAATTTGCACTTTATAATTGCCTAGGGGCACCCATTCGTTCGGACAAGCATTCTGTTATCTTGGCTGTACGGCCGAGACTACCCGATGGTATAAGCGGGCAGGCCATCGTTGCCGATCGTTGCTTTATACCTTGCCCCGTTCGGAGCATAAACGTAATAGCCGTTCCATACGTTCGTACCGGCTAGAAGGATGGTCTGCGATGCCTTCCCTTCCAGTTCTCCCGCCTGAAGCCGAATATTTTGGCAGCTGCTCAGCACATTCACCGCATACCGGTTCGCCCCGCCCGTTCCGGAAATATAATCGGGATTTTTGATTACGGTGGGGAACAAAATTTCACCGTTCCTCGCATTGTTCTCGATCCGGATCGCGTCGCGGTCCGCGTCAGTCGCCGTTGCGGCGCTATCTACGGTGACCCCGTCGATTTTAAAACCCCATACATAGTTCAAATAGACCCCCGTCCTGCCGATCCGTTTTAACCGGGAACGTCCGATTTGAATATTGGTTGTGTACCCTTTGCTTTTGTACCAAGTTTTAACCGAAGCCGCCGTAATCGTGGCATCGTAGCCCGGCTCCCCGGGTGTTGGAACGTTAAACGAGACGTCATGCTCCGTGACGATCATGCCATCGGCGGAAACGTCTGTCACGGAGTTGCTATCCCCGATGATTACGTCAGCAACATAAGCCATATACACGCCCCGATATCCTTTCTTTATGCTGTTATGATCGATTTTCACATGGCTTGCCCAAGAAAGATAAATGACATTCGCATTGCTTGAAGGCGACGCAATCCCTTGATGATCGAACATGTTGCCGAGAATGCTTACGCTATCGTAATAAGCGGCAATCGTTCCGAATACAGCACCTGTAATGACCACGCTTTCATTTTTTATATCCTTGAAAATATTATTGGCGATAAGGATATTTTTCCCCGCTTGCGGCAATTTGGAATTCACACCGGACGCGTCCTGGTTGGCCAAGGACGAACCGCCCCATGCGCTGTCGAGCTTCACTCCTCTCGTACAACCAATGAACGTATTTCCCAATATTTCCACATCTGAAAATTTAAATAAGCGAATCCCCGCATAAGTCATGCCTTCAAAGGTACATCCGTATACTTTGATGTTATGGTTCCACAAATTATGAACCGCACTATGGTTTCCTACACCTATAGCCCATGCTTGCGTGCCCGTCGTTCCGCTGGCGCCGAAATAGCAGTCGGTCACGCGAATGTTCCGGCAAGGCGTGCCGTCGTTGATGCCAAAACCATTCGGATCCGACCCGAGCGAATCGCTCGTCTGATTGGAAATCTGGATAGCTTCGCGAAAAGCATTATTTCCTGTGTGATCGCGAAACCCGAGGAACCGGCACTTGTAGAAGGATACGTCCTCGCATGCATTCATATCGATGGCATGTGCTCCAACAACATCGCGGATTTCGACATTGTTGAACGTAATATTCCTGCCTCTGAGCAAAATGATTGCGTTATATCCGCTAGGAAAATTAGCGATGTTCCCTTCAAATACGCCGCCCTCAATGACGATATTCCCGTGTCCGTCATATCCGCCAAACGTTTCTCCCGGATCCCCGTTATAAAGGAACGCTCCTGCATGCGAACGAACAAGTGTAGCCATCAAGAGCTTAAGATGCGTGTTTCGGTATACTTTAAACGGACCTTTCAACTTATATGTACCGGGAGGAACGATAACCTGTACAGGGCCGGCCTTGGCTTCATTCAATGCGCCTTGAAATGCGGGGCTCCAATCCCAATCGGCAGGATCCGCGGTTTGGTTCGGAATGAGATGCCTATAGTCCGCAACATTGACTCCAACCGCACTGGAGAGGGTATTGATTTGAGCAAGGCTTTGGGATAGACTGTACGTTTTATATGATCCTGAAGTAAAGCGAGCGTTATCCCCTATAAAAACGACGGATGAGGCGTTCGATAATTTACCGGGAACGTGATACGTTCCTGAAGGAATATATATTTCTTTCCTGCCCTCGCTCCGTGCCCAATCTATCGCGGTCTGAAGGGCTGCCGTGTCATTCGTAGTCCCGTCTCCCTTCGCGCCGAAATCCTTCACGCTAATCCACTCGCGCAATTTGTCGCTGACGATCCGTTCCGGCTGTTCAACCGCGAAGCGATACGCAACGCCGTCGGCATCCATCTTAGGTTTTTTATCCTTGTCGTCCCCATTCCCATACACGCTCGACGAAACGGAGGCTTCCCCGCTAACTGCATTCGACAATCCTCCCGCAACTACGGCAGCACCCGTCGCGGCAATGGAGGCCAGTAATTTTCTGCGGCTGATCCGGCTGTTCCGTACTGCTTGCGTTTGTTCGGATTGTCCTTCTTTAGTCGAATCCATTTCGGTTACGTTCTTGGTTTCCGGATTTACTTCCACTCGGTATACCTCCCTATAATTGGTATAACTTTTCAAATCATGTTCATAAACGAAGATGGCTCAAAATTCAAGGTACTTTCACCGCAGCAGACCGCGTTTAATTACCTGCAGCTACCCTCTCGTTAATTTGCTTGGTGATGCTTTCTTCCGCCTCCCTCAACGCAGTATTCAAGTCAACGCCATTTTTAACAATTTTGCTTACCGCGGCATTCATCGCTGACATAGCAATAGAGTCGTATTTGGTTGGAATAAACGTTTTGGCCGGTTTTGTTTTGTAAATGGCCTCAATATGTTTATTTTTCATAAAATCCATATCCGCACCGAAGGAACTCGCGAATTTAGGATCCTTCATGACGGGATATTTGCCATGCCTCGACATATCCATTTGAACTTCATCGGAGGTAATCGCCATGATGACTTTGAAAGCGGCATCTTTATTTTTGCTTGTCGGTGAAATTCCCATCGCATGAGCATCTACCCGCGTACCGAGACCCGGTGCTTCCGGCCATTCCGGGTAAGTCGCCATATCCCATACATCCGGGCTGCTATAAAGTTTGTAACCCATAATATCATTGAGCGAGGCGTACATGGCCAATGTTCCATTGAGCATAGTTTCGGCCGCTTTTCCATATGTTGATATTTGGTTATTGCCTGGAATTTGATAGACTTTGGTCGCAAAGTCTAAAACCTTCTTCCATTGATCCGTGTTGACGAGCGCTTGATTCGTTTTCGGATCGACATAAGGAAGGGATAGCTGTGAAGCCATCCGCTCGATGACGTTGACCTCCAAACCGCGGTATTGTACTCCGCTATCATTTCTTGTCAGCTTTTTGCCGAGCTCGTACGTTTGCTCCCAGGTCATGCCGTCTTTCGGATAGGGAATGCCGAATTTATCGAAGATGTTCTTATTATAGTATAAAGCGGAAAAATGCCTTGTGTACGGAATGGCAACCAGATCGCTTCGCTGGGTAGCCGCTTTGATCGCATCCAGCACTTCCGGCTCGAAACGATTCAGATCCATTTTATTCGTCTTGATCAAATCGGATAAAGGGTAAATCAATCCAAGGTCGGACCAACTGCTAAAGCCGTAAATGTTGGTTTCGATAAGAATGTCGGGCGTTTCACCCGCGGTGATTAGCTCGGCAAGAGAACTTCCTTTTTCGTAGGGCTTCATTTCTACGGTTATCCATGGATATTTTTGTTGGACAGGCCCGATGATATATTGTTTCCGCTCTTCTTCTGTCAGCCATCCGGGAAGAAATCCTACGGTAACCGTAACGGGCGACTGATCTTCAACTGCCACCTTCGAGTTATCGCTGCTAGAGGATTTTTGATTGCAACCCGCCAGAGGTAAGGTGATCAATAGAGTCGGTATTAGTAACCACAAGTTTCTCTTTAACATAATTCCTCCCATGAATGTACGAACCGATTCTCGGTTTCGAAGTCTTATCCATTTTCTATTTCGCCAAAAACGGAAGCCGTCCTGCAGAAATCAGTTGCGCAACAACGTGCCTGCAAGCGAGTTCGGGTGACCGTACTCGAGTGGCGAAGGACCGACGCAAGTAGTTACTTTCGCCGAATCGGACAGTTTGTTTCGGCATCTTGCGACTTCCCCCGTAACCGCATTTTTTATGTATTGTAACATTCAGTATAACGCTCAAGCAGAATCCAGATCTTACACTAAAAACGGCTCTCCCCTCACCACCTTTGGAACTTGCATTTCAATGTAACCCGTTACGTCAAAATTTAACATAACAACTTTTATTAGTGTTTAATAATGGACTTTGTGCACCACCTCCACCTAATATATGTAACCCATTACATTATAACCGCTCTTTTATGCTGCGACAATATACACGATGACGGTTTATTACGATTTAACAATCTCTTTACGTAAGCGGATGTTCATATTTGAATTCAGCTTCGATGTCCGATATAATTTATGTAACGGTTTACATAAATTAAACGAAAAGCATCATACATGCTGCATGCGAAAGGAACTAATCTAGTGAATTAAAAAAGGGCGAGTCTCGTGCTAAAAAAAAAATGATTGAACAGGCATAGCACGCTGCTCAACCATTTTTTTTGAAAGCAACCTCTTTCATCTCTTAGTTGCTGTCTTTATCAGGAAAAACACTCTTCTGAGATTGTCCCTGCTCATTCTTTCATCTAATGCGATCGCTTAGCCGACTCAGGAAATATGCTTAAATTGAGGCAGCCAATCTTTATTGACCGCAAACATTTGATCCACCATCGACTTGATTTCCGCCAAGCTGAGTACCGCTGAGGTAAGAGGATCGTAGCAGATGGCATGAAAGATTTTTCGCTGATCGCCGGTAAGCGCCCCTTCTACAGCCAATTCCTCACACCTTGAGCTTGTGTTCACCAGAAGGGCTAGCTGGTCCGGCAAAGGGCCGACATGAATGGGGCTCAGCCCTTGTCTGGAAGCGAGAACCGGCACCTCCACACAGGCGCCTTCCGGCAGGTTGTCGATTAATCCGAAATTACGGACATTTCCGTTAAATTGGAACAAGGTTTGATCACCAAATACCGCATTAAAAATATATGCCGCATATTCATTCCCGCGATGGAGATCGATCGGGCTGTCCCGCCATTCCATTAATTTATTTTTCCAATTGTTTCGCCTCTTCTCGGCATTTTTGATGGGAAGCGCGTATTCGCCGGGGTTCCAGCCGGTACCGTGGGTACAGTATTTGTCGATCAGATCGGGACGTTTACGGAACCAAGCGTTGTATTCCGAATTATGACCGCTGGATTCCGTTACATAGTAATCCAGATGAAGATACATTTCATTTCTTACCTGCTCCTCGTTATAAATCTCCGTTCGGTTCAACACGGCCTCGTGAATGAGCGGGTAAGCATCCTTTCCGTTCCATTTGTAATCCAGATAAAAGGCCTGATGATTGATGCCGGCGCATTTGTATGTAATCTCTTCCATCGGTGCTCCGATCCATCGGGCCAGCATCGCTGCGGTGCCTTGTACGCTGTGGCATAAGCCTGTCACGTTCACCTTGGTTTCGCCTAGCATTGCTCTGCAGAGCATAGCCATAGGGTTGGTATAGTTCAAGAAAACGGCATCCGGACAATAGCGTTCGATATCCCGGCAAATGTCCAGCATGACGGGAACGGTTCTCAGGAAACGGAAGATGCCCGCAGGGCCGCGGGTATCGCCGATGTTGATGTCTACTCCAAAGGACTTCGGAATTTCCATATCCGTCCGCCAAACAGGCAAATCGCCGACAAGAATCGTGCTAACGACGCCATTCGCTCCTTTTAACGCTTCAGCCCGGTCCGTGGTCGCTTCCACCTTGGCAGAGGAGTAATTGCCTGCGGCAATGATGTTGTTTACTGCTTCTTTTGCAAACCCCAGCCGCTCTTCGTCGATGTCCATCAATGTGATGGTACAGTCCTCAAACGCCGGAAACGTAAGCAAATCCCTTACCAAATTTTTAGTAAACACAAGGCTGCCCGCACCTATAAAAGTAATTTTCGCCATAACAAATTCCGCCCTTTCCCGGTTTATTTACGTATGCTTAGCCCCCCGTCTACCGCCAGCATTTGGCCCGTAATTTGATCGGCTAATTCGGATGCCAGGAAAACAGCGGCATTCGCTATATCCGTTCCTGTTTGCATACGGCCCAAAGGCAACGATTGAGCGGACCGCTGGATTCGTTCGAGCTCGCTGTCTCCGAGCCCTTCCCACCGTTCAACCTCTCCTTCCGACGCCACCCAGCCGGGATGAACGCAGTTCACCCTGATTTTGTGCTTCGCCAAGGCGTGGGCCAAATTGCGGGTCATCGTGATCAAGCCTCCCTTGGACACGGCATAAGCCAATGTGTTGTCCTCCCCTTTAGCAGAATGGAGCGATCCGATATTAATGATGCTGCCGCCCGTTCCCTGCTTGATCATGGCCGGGACTGCCGCCTGGCTCATTAGAAAGGCGCCCTTTAGGTTAATGCCGATCACCCGATCCCATAATGCTTCGTCCGTATTCTGCAGGTCGCCTCTGGGAAATATCCCCGCATTGTTTACCAACACATTCACACCGCCAAAATCGCTCTCTACAGTAGCGATCATTCGCTCTATGTCGGCGGCGCGCGAAACATCGCAAGTATAAAATCTGACCTCATGGCCGTCCTTTCTCCACCGGTCGGCCAGTTCCTCTCCCTGAGGGTCGACATCCGCAATGGCCACTCTTGCTCCTCCAAGCTTTACGAATTGCTCCACAATCCCGGCGCCGATCCCTTTGGAGCCGCCTGTGACAATGACCGTTTTATGAGACAATCCGGAAAACGAATGACTATTCATTGTTCTCCACCCCGGCTTTCTCATAAGCGATTTTTGGAATTTGGGTTGCCAGCTTTCCGCCGCTCACATCGATCATCGTCCCCGTAATATATTCAGCCAAGTCGGAGGCAAGGAAACAGACGAGATTAGCGACTTCCCTCTTAGAGCCCCACCTTCTGAGCGTCAGTGTATCGAGCAAACGCTCCTGCTCCTTTTCCGGCCGCTCGGCGAAATGATTCATTTCGGTAGGAATCATTCCCGGCGCATAACAGTTCACGGTAATATTCCAAGGGCCCAATTCTCCGGCCAATACTCTGGTGAATTGACTCACGCCCGCCTTGGACGAAGCATAAGCAGCGCTTCCGTAGCTCGGAACAATCGCCGCAAAGGAAGCGGCGTTAATAATTCGGCCAGATTTCTGCCGTTTCATAACCGGAATGACAGCCTTGCACATCTGGAATGTGCCCTTCAAGTTAATATCCAGATTTAAATCCCACACCTCTTCCTGCAGCGAGGAAACGGGGCCCCCTCCGGCAACCCCGGCATTGTTGACCAATATATCCAGATGTCCGTAGGTTTGAACTACGGCTTCCACCACTTCCTGAATTCGATGAAAGTCACGGACATCGCATCTATACTGCGAGCCTTGATATCCCAACCGTTCAAACTCATTTTTTATCGCTTCCAGGTTGGCTTCATTGACGTCGGTCACCACCGTAACGACGCCTTCCGAAGCCAAGGTCAGGGCAATTTCCCGTCCGATGCCCCGGCCGGCCCCAGTGACGATCGCTACTTTACCGTTTAAATCAATCTGCATTAATCATACCCCCGCCGATTAAGTTGGTAAATTCGCATTGTAAGTACGGACTAAGCCTTGCATGTAGGCGATGCTGGACAACAGCTGGTGATTTTCATAATCAACAATTTTGCTTTCGGGCTCGTTCTTCTCGTGCGGCGTCCGCCAGTCTGCCGGGGCTTTTGCATTCGCCAGCACATAACGCATCGTTTCCGCGAATTGCGACGCCGAGCGCACCGGATACTCCGGCCAATAATCGTCTGCCAGTACCCGGGTATGGCGTGCCTCAAGCGCGCCGACTTCGATGGACATCGTCATCTCGGGATCATGCTGCGAAATAAGCGTAAGCAATGCGGGGAAGTCTACCACCCCTTGGCCGATAGGACAGCGAACGAGACGGTAGCCCTCTTCCGTCATATATATCCAATAGTCCTTTAAATGAACATGTTTCAGAAAAGGCATGATCCGCTTTGCAAAATAAATAGGCTCTTCCGCCGTGGCGAGAGGATTCCCGGTGTCGAGCGTAATCCCGAAATGGGCTGAGCCGATTTGTTCGCAAAGCCACAGCAATTCCTCCGATGCCACATCCTGATGGTTTTCCAGCGCAAGCTGAAGCCCCTTCCGCTCTGCAGCCGCAGTCGCCTTTGCCAAGCCTGACAGAACATCCTGCATAAAAGCTTGCCACCTGCCGGCCATAGCCCTCCGGTCGCCGCCAAAGCCAGCCCCTCCGACTACGGTTCGGACGGTATTTGCTCCGAGACGTGCGGCCGTATCAAAGGCGATTTGCAGCTTATCCGGATCATAACCGCTTGATGCTACGGTTATGTAGAGCCTATGCTTTTCCGCAAATCGGACAAGGGATGCAATATCCTCCCCTTCCACTACGGTCAGCGGCATCTCCACTCCCTCGAGCCCCGCTTCCACGGCCTGCTGCAAGAGGTGCCCCGCCGTAATTCTGGGTCGGCTCGACTTGGAGTGAATGCCCATCATGTAAGTTGTACCAAATACAGAAAGGCCCACTTTCATTTCCGTCACCCTTTCCGATCATGCATACCGGTTTATTTAGCCGTCCATCCGCCGTCGATAACCAAAGAAGAGCCCGTCATGAAGCTCGAAGCGCCGGAAGCCAAAAAGATGACGGCTCCCGCAATTTCCTCCGGTTCTCCCCATCGGCCGAGTGCGATATTTTGCAAAAAGGTATTATTCACTTCCGGATTATTCATCACTACAGTGTTCAATTCAGTAGCGATCGGCCCGGGACTTAACGCATTGACCGTAATATTATAGGGCGCCCACTCCAGTGCCAGCACCTTGGTCAGCTGCAGCAAACCGCCCTTGCTGGAGCAATACGCGCTTCGTTCGGGGAGCGCCACGCTTCCAAGCATGGAAGATACGTTGATGACACGCCCGTACCTTTGCTGCTTCATCTGCCTCGCCACCGCCCTTGAGCATATAAAAGGCGCCTTTAAATTCGTATTCTGTACCTGATCCCACTGTTCGTCTTCAAATTCCTCAACCGGCTTCCTAATATTGATGCCGGCATTATTGATCAATATGTCTATACGTCCGAATTCATCTATAACCGTCTGAACCATGGAGTTCACTTGGCCGGTGTCCGTAACGTCCGCCGCGATTCCGATGGCCCTCTGGCCGCTGCTTTCGCCTATGACGGCCGCGGCTTTCTCGGCCTTGCTTCTTTCCCGGCTAGTTACCGCAACGCTCGCACCAGCCCCCGCAAGAGCTTTCGCCATAACCAATCCGAGCCCTTGCGCTCCCCCGGTGATTAAAGCGACCCGGCCGTCCAGTTTAAATAATTCCAAGCTCATAGGATTCATACCCTTCATTTGTTATAATTGACAACTGAGATCGCCGAATATCGATCTAAAAACTGCGATTTAATTGGTCGTTAACAAAATTTTCGCGATTTTACCCGAGCCGTTAATCAATGTTTCGAAGCAGGCTCCGCCTTGCTCCAAAGGAGCGTGAATCGTCCATGGAGATAAGCGGATTCTTCCATCGTGAATCCAGTCTAAAGCGTTTTCAAAATCGTCGGAATGGTATGCAAAAGCTCCGAGCATCTGGATTTCGCTGCGAACGATGAAATTGATCGGCAGGCTGCTTGCATCTTGATGCAGGCCGGAAAAAATGACCTTGCCTCCCGGCCTTAACGATTCCACGCATAATTTTCTCGTAGCCTCGAGTCCTACCGCATCGACGGCCGCGTCGAATTTCTGTTCGCCGCCCAAAGACTGGAGATTGATTCCCGCGACCGCTCCCAGCTCCTGCGCAATGCTTAAGCGCTCCTCGTTGATATCAATGACGGTAACATTCCGCAAGCCGTACATTTGCGCGACCTGAAGGGTCAACAAACCGATCGGCCCCGCTCCCGCTATGAGCAGCCTGTCGGTTGGCAGCGGCTTTACTAATTTGCAAACATGTGCCGCGCAAGCAAGAGGCTCCGCGAATGCGCCTTCGTCAAAGCTGACAGTATCGTGCAGCTTGTATACATTACGTTCCGGAACAATAACATAATCCGCAAAAGCTCCCGGACAATGAGCGCCGATCAGTTTTCTAGACACGCATCGTTGGGATGCACCGTTCATGCACGCTCGGCATCGGCCGCACGTAATCAAAGGGTTGGCCGTTACCCGATCGCCAGGTTTAAAAAGAGCAGCACCTGCCCCTATCCTTGCCACTGTGCCTGAGAACTCATGACCCATGACAAGCGGAGGCTTTCTTAACGAATTATGCCCTAAATAACCGCTTAATTCGGAACCGCAAATTCCGGCCCGCTCCACCCGTATCAACACCTCGTTATAAGCAGGTTTGGGAATGTCGCGTTCCCTGATCGTCATGATCCTAGGTCCCTCATAGACTAACGCTCTCATCGCATCCCTTCCCATCCCGACCACCTCCTGCTACGATTGATTTTGCTCGCGCTTCTCCCACCCTTGCCTAAACAATGGAAGCCAATTACCCGGGTGATACGGATGCTTCTGCACCTCCTCCAGGTTCAAGTCAACCCCTAATCCGGGCCGGTCCGAAAGCTCGATATATCCGTTCGCGACCTTAAGCGGAGGTGTCAGCACGTTCTCTTCCCAAGGCTCATTAAATTCGTCGAAGATTTCATGCAGATAAAAATTAGGAGTGGCCATGTTTAAGTGGGCGCAGACTATGGAGCATACCGGGCCTTGTGCGCTATGGGGAGCGATCACGCCGCCGTGCGCATGCACCATGCCGCAGATTTGCTTGGAGGCGGAAATGCCGAGGAATTGGGGTTCAAGCTGAATGATATGAACGGCATGATGCTTAAGCAATTCGGCAAACTGTTCCCTGCAGTAGTAATCCTCCCCGCAGGCTACAGGCACCGGGGAACGCTTGGCTACCTCAACCATCGAAGAAATATTTTGCGGTGGTACCGGGGCTTCGAACCAAGTCGGTTTATAAGGAACCATCGCTTCGGCAAATTGCAATGCGGTATGCACGCTGAACCGGTTATGCCCTTCAATAAGAATATCCGTATCGGGACCGACCGCTTCGCGAACGGCGGCAATAATTTCTATTGCCAGTCGAAAATCCCGCTTCTCCACCGTACGCCAGGCCGAGCCGAACGGATCGAATTTTAGAGCGGTATACCCCTTCGAGACGACAAGTTTGGCCTTTTCATAAAAGTTTTCCGGCGTCCTGGGCCCGCGATACCATCCGTTTGCATAGCACCGCAGCTTCTCATGACATTGTCCGCCTAATAGCTTGTAAAGAGGCTGACCCGTCAATTTGCCAATAATGTCCCAGCAAGCGGTTTCAATCGCGGCAAGCGCAGAGCCTTGAATTTGCCCGCCGTCCGAGTATACATCCCGAATCATTTTCAAGGAGACGGTCTCCACGTCAAACACGCTCATTCCAATATATAAATGCTTCAGCTCATGGATCGCCGCTTCCACCGTTTTCGCAAATCCGTTTAATGTTCCTTCTCCGATGCCGTATACGCCATCTTTCGTTTGAAGCTTAACAAACAGCCAATTTTTCCATGGATTGCCTACAATAAATGTTTCTACATCGCTAATGATCATACAGGAACAAGACCTCCTTTTTTTAAAAAGATTCAGGAAGTTAGAGTGGATTTTCCTAGGGCCTAAAAACAATATACTACCGGGGTATGCGCCTTCATAGGCTGCAAAACTACGGTACATGCGCTATTTTGCATGGACATAATCTTCGAAAAAAAAGCGTACCTCCCGGCGCCGTCCAACGGAAAACATCCAAATCGATACACTACAATATGTCGGCTCTAGGGCGTCACGCTAATCGCGATGCTTAGCCATCGGCAGCCAGGAAAGCACGTCTTGTATTTTTCGATCCCAATAACCCCACTCGTGGGAACCGGGTTCTTCCTCGTAAGTGAAGTCTAAACTCGTTTTCCGGCAAGCTTCCCGAAAAAGAATGTTGTCCTTGTATAGAAAATCCTCCGTACCACAGCATTGATAAAGTTTCGGTTTCGGTCCGTCGTACTTATCGCATTGCTGCAGCAGCCAAAATAAATCGTTTTCCGTTCCCGCCACGGTTTTCTCGCCAAAGGTTAATATATAATCTCGGAGCCGTTGAGGGTCCTCAGGCACCTTAGCCCGGTTCAAGCCCCCAGATAAACTTGCCGCAGCGGCGAATCGATCGGGCTTGCTTAAAGCCCATTTCATCGCTCCATAGCCCCCCATGGATAACCCGGCAACAAAATTATCCTCTCGTGCATCGGACAATGGGAAAAAAGATCTCGCCAATTCAGGCAGCTCCTCGCTCAAAAATGTCCAATACCGGTTTCCATAGGCCATATCCGTATAAGCGCTGCGATGAACCTGCGGCATGACGACGGCAAGGCCAAGCGGAGCGACATAACGCTCAATGGATGTACGGCGCAACCAAATCGTATCGTCATCGGACATCCCGTGCAGCAGATACAGGGTCGGATGGCGCGCGCCTCTTTTCACATTTTGCATGCCGATTTGAGTGCGGGTTTGCTGGGGCAAAATAACCGTCATCGATGTGCTTAGCTGTAGCACTTCAGAGAAAAAGTGACATTGGATAAGGGCCATCGGGAAGCCTCCTTAAAATCGACTATAGGGCCGGATAGCAGCTAATTTTTCCGGTAATCCGAAGGATAGGTGCCGAACGTTTGCGTGAACAGCTTGGTGAAATGCCTCGTGCTGTAATACCCGACTTGCTCCGCTACTTGTCTCACCTGAAGATGGGTGTTCATGAGCAATTCCTTCGCTTTATGCATCCGAATACGCGTCAAATATTTCACAAACATCACGCCGGTTTTCTTATGGAACAACGCGCTTAAATAATTGGCTGAAACATTCAGTTGACCTGCGATTTGCCCGATACCGATATCATCCATATAATGCTTTTCGATATATTGAATCACTTGCGTAACCAGATCTACGGAAGCGGATTCCTTCTTATTCAAGTCGCGCAAAACCTTTACGCCATGTTGCCGTAATGCTGCAATCAGCTGCGCGGCCGTGGTGTTTTCCGGTAAATGGATGCCTATGGCGATGCTTATAAACAAGCAGACGGCCTGCTTTGTTTTCTCGGAAAGAAATAGAGGCGATTTTTGCAGCAATGCTTCCAATTCACTGACCGCATGATGATAATTCAAACACAGTAAGTGCTGAAGGTGGTTCCCTATGTCGCACAACAAGCGCGCTGCTTCCGGCTTATCCGGCATCTGCGCCACTCTCATCAACTCCGCATATTCGAGCCTTCGGCCGATCCCGCAAACTGCACGAAGATGACTCCACTGCTGCAGCTGCTGAAGACGTTCGTTTAACGCCTTAAATCCTTGGCATTCGCCCGTTTGCAGGACGGTCATCGTCATATCCGCAGTTCTGTACCGGGATATGATCGTTTCCGTTTCACCGAAAAAATCGTAAACGCGCTGTTTCCCTTCCTCTCCTTTGTCCGCATCCCAAATGGCTACGGCAGCCAGTTCTCCGTTCTGCAGCGCCAATAACGCCAAATTCATTCCGAAATTAAGGTGCTTGCCCATCGACTGACGAAGATCCTTATAAAGCTCGCACTCCACGTCGGACACCTGGCTCGCGGGCCGAGCCGCATCCACATGGAATGTCCATGCGAGAAAGCTTCCACGATGCAGCAAGCTGTCTTGTTCTTCATGCTCGATGGTGGTAAGCCCGTTGCAAAGAGCCGACAAATTATTTTCAAACTGTTGGTTCAGAAGGGAGATATACTCTTTATTGTCTCTGTAAGTATGTTGTACCGTTCTTTCCAGTTCAGCCGGGTCGACCGGCTTGAGCAAATAGGCGGAAACCCCTAATGCCAGCGCCTGCTGCGCGTAGCCAAAGTCGGAAAAACCGCTCAAAATCACCCATTTCGTAAACGGGGATACCGTTTTGCCGAGCTGAACCGCATCCAGCCCGTTAAGCTTAGGCATGCGAATATCGACGAGAGCGATGTCCGGTGTATGCTGCGCGACCAGCGTAAGCAGTTCCTCGCCGTTTGCCGCTTCGCCGACAATTTGCCAAGGTGCCCCCATCTCTTTAATCATGCTGGATAAACTAACCCGTGCCAAGCTTTCGTCGTCGGCAATGACCATCTTCACGATGCATTCACATCCTTCAACGGAATTTGTATCCGTACGAGCGTACCTTGTCCTATTGCCGTCTCTACGCTCATCATAGTGCCATCGTAAGCAAGTTTTAACCGCTCCTGTACGTTGCTTATCCCCACCCCTTCCCGTTCTGCGCCGGGGTCATACCCCGCTCCATTGTCGGCTATTCGAATTTCCAGCCACTCTTTGCCCTCACCGGAGACGGCCGCCAGCGCTGATTCGACCGTCAGCCGGCAGGCCTTATCGCTCGGTTCAATCCCATGAATAATGGCGTTTTCGACGATCGGCTGAAGCAGCAGCTTAGGAATCACAATGTCCGCCGTACCCGCACGGCAATGGATTTGGTAGTCCAGCTTTTCCGCAAACCGAATTTGCTGCAGCTCGCAATACTTGTTGATAAAATCCATTTCATCCTTTAGCCGTACCCAGTCGTTTTGCTGCAAGGTATAGCGCATCATGCCGCTTAAAGACAGGATCGCCCGTTCCAGGAGCGCGCGCTGTCCGGTACGGTTCAAACCGATAAATCCGTTCAACGTATTGTATAAAAAATGCGGCTGAATCTGCGATTGCAGCGCACGATACTCGGCATTCCGCTGACCGAGCGCAGCACGGAATTCGCGGTCTATCAGATCGCCAAGCTGGGATATCATCGTATTTAAGTTTGCGCCGAGCTGAGCGATCTCATCGTTTCCCCGTACGGGATAGAAGGTTTGCAAATTTCCGCGCTGAACGCGCTTCATCACCTGAATCATTCGCTTGAACGGCGTTACCATCCAATGCGAAACGGTGAAATAAAGCAGCAGAGCAATAATCAGTCCCGAAACGCCAAACAGAACGCCAACCCAATAAATACGCTGGAGCTGCAGCTTGATGACCGATTCCGAAAAGAGCACGACGATCCGCCAATTGGAGCGGCTTACCGTTTCGCTGACAACAGAGTAACGCTCGTTCGCGTCTTCCACTGTGCCATTTCCGGCCGCCAATTGATGCAGCACGTGCTCCGTAAGCGGACGGCTTGCGTAAATGAGCTTCCTCTTATCGTCGAGAATGGCTGCTATCGATCCGTTTTCCAACCGGATCCCGTGCATCAATTTCTCCAGAGCTGCCGTATCGGCGTCGGCCATCATCACGGCGAGCGGGCGGCGAGTATCGGGATCGTTGATTAGGCGCGCGACGGAGAACACTTCGCCCCCCGCGCCTTCCAAATAGTTTTGCACGTGGACGCTAATAAAAGCAACGTTTCCATCTGCCCTAAGCGCTTGAATGTACCAATCCTGTTTAGCGAACGGATAGCCCTCAACCGGTTTGCTGACGTAACCGCCTGACGATGTTATATAGATGGAGCCGTCCATCGGAAGAAGTATGGTGCCGAGAATGTCTTTGCGCGTATTTTTTAGAAATTTTGGTAATGTATTCGATAGCGTCTGTTCCGCTTCAAACTGCTCATAGGGAGTCAGCAGCTTCCAACCAAAGGTCGATTTCATCTTTAACGCCCTCATGACGTCATCATTCAAATAGGGCGTTGTCGTCATGCGGTCAAGATCGTCCAAATACGCTTCGATACTGAATGTAAGCGCGGTCAACGTATCCTTCATCTGAGAGGACTCTTGACTTCGGATTAACTTTTCGTAATAAGAGGGAATGGCAATGACGATGACGACAACCGGGAAAACAATGGCTGCCAAAAAGAGAATCGTTAATTTGAACCGGATCGATTTCCACATGAAGTCTCCCCCTTACCGCAGCATCGCCCCTTCTACCATTATATTTTACTATTTTCAAACCGTTTGTCTTTAGCTAAAAATGTCTTCTTTTGTCTGTACCGCCGCAAGCGCCTGCAGGTATCATCCTTTTATCGCTCCCGCCGAAAGTCCCGTAATGAAGTAGCGCTGAAGGAATAAATAAATGACGATCATCGGCAAAGCGCCCATAAACGAGCCGGCGGCAACCCAACCGACTTTATTGCCGTCCTCCCCGAAGAAGCTGGAAAGCGCTACAGTTACCGTTCGGAGTTCCGGTTTTTGCAGGAAAAACAACGAAAATTGAAAGTCATTCCACACCGATACGCCATGCAAAATGACGACGGTTGCGGTAATCGGTTTTAACAAGGGCATAATGATCCGGTAAAACAACCCGAAATGCCCGGCGCCGTCAATCATCGCCGCTTCGTCCAGCTCCTTCGGGATTGTGCTGATGAAGCCGGTGTATAAAAAGATGGTCATAGGCAAATGGAACGTGATATGCAGCAGGATAATCCCCCAGTATTGGTTCATGCCGCCCAAATCGACCATGAATTTATACAGGGGGACCAAGCTTGTAAGAGGAGGCACAATGAGAGCGGAAATAAACAGCATATAAATGAATTTATTCCATTTGGTTTGGCGCCTGGATAAAGGATACGCCGCAATCGAACCGATAATGACAATGAAAATAATGGACGTCACGGCGACAATCATATTATTTTTGAAGGCGACTCCCAACTTCGCATCGGACCAGGCATTTATAAAATTATCCAGATAAAGGTAACCTGGCATGATCCATTTTGAGCTTAGGTCATCCATTGCTTTTAACGATGTGGTAATCAAAATGTAAAACGGCAAAATATGAATCAAGCATATAACAACAGAAAGAGGGGTAACCCATAACTTTTTACGGCTCATGCGGATACCTCCCTTCTTCTTAAGAAAATGAGCGAGATCATGCTGACAAGCGAAATCATGATGAACATCACGATGCCGATGGTAGCCGCATAACCGGCATCCTCACGGCCAAAGTAAAGCAAGTACATCAATGTGGACATCGAAGCCGAGGCGTAGCCCGGACCGCTGTTGGTCAATGCCGTAATGACGTCAAACAGCTTTAACCCGCCGATCAAATTCATAACCATACTGACGGTAAAAGCCGGTGCCAGCAAAGGCCATGTGACATGGATAAAACGTGAAAACGCCCCAGCACCGTCGATAGTCGCTGCTTCATAATAATCCTTCGGTATGGTCTGCAGGCCCGCCAGGAAAAGTACCATCGCAATGCCGAGATATTGATAAGTGTTGACGAATGTAATAATCCATACGTTGATATTAGGATCTCCAAGCAAATTCGTCGGCTTGTCTTGGAATAACAGAAGAATGTCGTTAATCGCGCCTCCCTGATACTGAAAGAAAAAATACCAAATATAACCCATAATCAGGGAGCTGATGATGACCGGCAAGTAAATGATCGTTCTCACGATCCCGCGGGTGCGGAAGTTCATATTGAGGTACAAAGCGTAAAGCAAGCCTATTATGTTTTGAAATATGGTGCTGCCCACTCCGTAAATGATGGTGTTTTTAATAATTTTGGCAATATCGGGATCATGAAACAGCCTGGCATAATTTCTCAAACCAACCCATTTGTATTCCTGATTATAGCCGTTCCAGTTGGTGAACGAAATCTGTATGCCTTTGACAAACGGATAAAATATAAACACGAAGAACAAAATGAGCGCGGGTAAGTAGAGCAGATTCAGCATGCCGCCGCTGCGGATAAACCGCTTGATATAACCGTTTCGGGAACGCCTCGCTTGCGGATCCGATGCGGATACCGTATTAACCTCCAACATCAATTGCACCTCCTGTTGCTCGTAATAAAGCAAACGGGAGGGCGGACACCCTCCCGGTCCTGCATTCAATTAGTTATTGCGGAGACTAGTTATTGCGGAGACGCTCGAATTCCTGCTTCATTTTTTCCGAAAATTGCTGCGGCGTTAATGTTCCGCCAAGCAAAGCGGTGCCGCTTTTGCACATGACGTCCCACATGCCGTTCGGCAGGTAAACGCGGTCGAAATACGGGAATACGCGAATCGAGCTGTATTTGGCGTAATAATCGGAGAACTCATGCTTCGCATTAATATCTTTCAAGCCGGGCGGCAGCTTGGTCGCTGTGGCGATCTTCAGCATATTTTCGGGCTTGGCGACAAAGGCGATAAATTTCTTCGATTCCGCCAGCCGCTTTCCGTCTTTCCATGCGGCCATGGTGTAGCGCTCGCCTCCGGAGAAGATCGGCTCGTCACCCGCCACCGCAGCCGGTACCGGCATGATGCCGACTTTGGCGTTCGGATTGATCTTCTGCACGTCGCCCGCAAAGGTCGGACCTCCCGATACGAAGGCGACTTTTCCTTGCGCGAAACGCGCAGGCATGTCGCTTCTTTTGGCGGTGAGCACATCGGCGTTGATATAGCCTTTGTTCTTCATATCCAGCAGTTTTTGCGCGAGCGGCGTCCATTTGTTCCAGTCGAATTTACCGTCGAGAAAAGTTTGCGCATCGTTCGTCTTCGGACTGATGAAGTAGGAGCTGCCGTAATGATCCAGGAATGAGCCGACCATCCCGTTATCGATACCGGACATGAAGAACGGAGATACCTCGCCATTGCTTTGCGTTTTGATTTTTTCGGCTGCCGCCAGAAGCTCATCTAATGTTTTTGGAACTTCGATATTATATTTTTGAAGCACGTCGACATTGTACGAGAACCCATCCTTCGCTTCGCTCATGACCAATGCGTGCACTTTGCCGTCCTTGCTTGTAACGACCGGTTTTATTGTATCCGTTTGCTTCGACGCCCAAGCCTCGTCTTTTAGGTCGGCAATATATTTGCCATAGCGTATGATCGCCCAACCATGCGTATCGAACACATCCGGCAGGTCGTTTGCCGCCATTTTTACTTTCAGGATGTTCTCGTATTCGGAGCCCGGAAATTGGTATTCTATCACGATGTTCGGATTTTCTTTCGAAAAGTCGCTCGCAATTTGCTTAAGGACTTCCTGATTAGCTGAATCGGTCATTGTACTATACACCGTAAGCTTCGTTTTATCGCCGCCGCTGCTCGCGGATTGACCGCTATTTGCGGCTGGAGCGGACTTGCCGTCGGCTGCCGTGCCCGAACCTCCACTCGGACGCTGAGAACAACCCATAAACGCCGTAGAGATTAGTAAACTTACAGATAGCAGACTTACAAAGCTTTTTCTCATACTCTGTCCAGTCCTCCCTCTTTCAGTTTTATGGATGCGTTAAATACTGTTACAAAAATTATGCTAGCACATTTGGTAGCGTTTTCAAATGCAGCAAATCTACGCTTCATGCGCTATATTTTTACTAAGGGCTTAATAGTCCAACCGCCTACGCTCTCATGGATTTCCCTCCGATTCTTCAAGGAGATCCGTCGGAAATGAGATGATGTTCTTGTAAGAATTGGGAATGGGATCAAGTTTTTTACATTCGAGACATGTCTAATGACACAAATTTGCCTACATCAATTATTTACGCCATTATTTACAAAAACTGTTCCTTTACACCACGAAAAACGGCAGCCGTTTTGGTGGCGCGTTTCGTTGGTCGCTGCTATTTCCGTGACTACACAGCGTGAAATGACGCGCGTGCCGTCGGCGCCGCTGAACATGTCGAGGCTCTTCAGCCTCATGTCGCGGATCTTCGAGGTGAAGTTGCGTGCCCACTCCTTGAAGGCAGCGCGACCTACGACGTCACCATCTGGGTTCGAAAGGATGATGTCATCGGTGCAGAGACGGTCGATCGCGTCGAGGTCCTGCGGAAGGCTGTAGACTTTGGCCCAGAACTCCGTGTGAAGTTCTTCGCCGTGACTGCCGAATAAAGCCATCTGTCGTAATCACCTCAAGCACATCTTTGGTTTAACTGTTACAGGATTGAAGCCAGAATCGCAAAGGTTGATGTTGTCGCAGATGTCGCCATCGCCAGTCCCTTCACGTTCAATCGCGGCTTTTTTCGACTATGCAATTCTGCCAGTTAAGTGAACTAAGGTAACCGATCATTCAAGTCAATTACTCATCCAATTTGGAATGAAGGACATGATGGCAATAGTTGGGGCGCTTATATCCCGGAAGAAGCAGTTCGCACACGTCGGCGTTAATTGTTCCGTATGTTGTTTCCCCTGCCGCGGTGATGTTGCTCAAATACTCGAGACCCCTAAACCTGGAGAAAGAAAACCGAAAAGCCTTAAATTAGAAGGCCCGCTCAAATGGAACACGTTGCGGCGACAAGAAAAATTCCGGAGCAGGTCGTAGATTCCAGTTGTTTCACCGTGCCGATTCGTCCGATTGCAGGTAGGCTCAAACGAGTGACTTGAGTAACCACATTATGCGGATCTTTTCTACGTCCTAATCTAACTTGAGTCGAAGAATCTTGTTTGCTCTTGACTGAAATACTTATATATTTTTTTGGGAATTTATAATTATCACGCCGTTATTCTCCTGTTCCTTCTTCGCTTCCGGCAGCTTCGTACATGAGTTGCACGGCTTGGAAAATTTTCAACGTCGAATCGGAGTCATGCGCGATGATGACGGCCGTGACGTTCTCCTCGTTTACGATGCATTCAAAAAACCTCGCAATCGTGAGCGTTGAAAAGCCCGACTGGCGAGGTTTCAAAATGATTTCGCGCTTCGTCTTCTCCATCCAGTACATGGTCTGGATCGGATTGAATACGAGATTCACCACTGTTTTATTTTTCGTTCGGATGTATAACTTATCTTCGATATACTCCCGAGGATTGCGGATCCACTTCGGCCATGACCTTGGCTTGCTCTTTTATCCGGTCATGTATTTTGGCGAGCTCATCAGCCTTCCCTCCTTAAAAGAAAAACATGTAGATCATGACCCAAATCATCAATGACAAGCAGATTCCGTTATATAACCCGAACAGGAAATTAGATTCTTCGAGATCGTGCATCATCATCCCCTCCACGTCACGTTATCTTGCCATACAGTTCGTGAAAACGGTTTACGCTTGAGTCTGTGGAAATATAGGAACCTCTGTCGATTGCTGTTCATTCAATACAATTTTTTAACATTTTAATAATAGTCTTTTTATAGTTACATGCTAAGATAACTCCTAGTTTCCTTTAAAAAAACTAAGTGGGGGATTACAATGAACAAACCATTCTTAGATTCACTGCTGAAAGACCTTGAAGATTTTGTTTTTCATGCTGAAAATAATGATGAGACTCTTGATTCCTCAATCCAGAAACTAAAAGAAATCCTTAAACGAACTTTAAATAACGCAATCTGATCCAGTCAAATTCCGTACTCATGCCCTACAAGCTGCTTGATCAAATAGCCTTGTCTAACAATTGGGGTGCAGTTCAGCCACTCTGCTCCCTGGTTATTGCGTATCCTTTAGCGTAATGAAAGAACTCTTTAAGTGATATCTTTTTTTTAAATAATAATGAATGTGTCTGCACCAAGCTATATAATAGCTTTAGTTTACCATAAAAACCCAAATCCCAGACATAAAGAACACATATAATTAAGCTAACCTGCCGTTACTTTGAATATCAAATAGGAGCTGCCTAAAGGATAGTTCCTTCGTGAAATTGTTTGAAGTAACCGGAAGGATAGTTGAAAAGGAACTCGAGAAATCTTGGCGAAATGAACTATTAATATCTGGTCCAAGGAGAAGTTTTATGACTGAAATACGTTGGACTCAAACGGGTGATATTCAGGAGTTAGGTCTTGTCTACTCTGAGGCTTACCGCAATGCTTATAAAGGAATAATCCCGGATGAGTACCTTAATCAAGTTACCCCCAAAGTTAGGCAGGAATATTTTTTAGAGCTTTTATACAATGGGAAGAGCGTGTAGCTATTGCGGTAATTGTAAAAAAACTGTGGGTTGTATGGTGTTAAGAGCCTGTAGTGACGATGATTTACAAAGCCACAGCGAGAAATAACCGCAATTTATCTGCTTCAAAATTATAGAGGCATTGGTCGTGGAAAGACGCTCCTAAAATGGGGTGTAGAAAAACTAAAAGCCTTTGGATGCACAACAGTAGCAATCTGGGTGTTAAGGGAAAACCTAGATGCCATCCGTTTTTACGAAAAGCAAGGCTTTGTTCGTGATGGAACAGAGAGGATAACAAACAGAGGAAAAGAACTAATTCTGTTTAGATACATCTGGAGCGTTAAAAAAATAGCTTATTAAGTTAACGGGTAACTTAATAAGCTGCCGCTTTCGATGTACGAAAAGCCTACCGCGATTATGTGCATATGTTTGTGTCGCGAAACGGTTATGCACATATGATTGTGTCGTGACACTGCGACACAATCATATATGCTTTCAAATAAAAAATCCCCAATTAAAGGGGATTTCAAAACACCTATGTTTGTGTCGTCGGGCATCATATGGCTTGTGTCACAATCATTCGCTTTTATTATTCTTGTTTTTTTAAGCTCATAATCTGATCGTTGTTGGTTATTATCAAGATTAAATTTACCGCAATACAATGAATGAATTGAAAATGCGCTGTAATTTTTCTGCTTCCCTTTAAAAGTGTTTTCTTTCATTTGGGTTTCATGCCTTCCCTGCGTATTTGTACTTGCCTCTTTAAGCGCGGATGAAGCTGCCTGGAGAATTACGGCAGCTTCGCAGGTCTATTTATTGATCTCCGGTTCCCGTTGCTTCGTCGAGCAGAAAGTACCCTCCCCCATCTTTATCTCTGTATATATAGACATATTTTGTTCCGTCTACTTCTTCACGTATTCTTCTGCCTTGCCTATTGTCGGATGACAAGAACTTTATCCCATAAATGATAAGAACATTATCCCATTCCCAACAGACGATAACCCATCGCAAATTTTTTTTGGCGATGGATCGGCCGCCTGGCAAAGTTCTTGTAGAAGAGTTCCTTCCGAACAGCCCAAAGCTTCGAGAATTTGGCAAGTCACTTCTGGTAGGTCAGAGCCTATTTCTGAGTTCATTACATCTCTTTTATTTAATGGTCAGATTTATGTTTTCTTGAAACATTAGTCCATAAAAAAATATGTAATACTTTTTACTAAATATAAAAATAATAAAACGCCTGCAAAAGCTATATATGGGGTAAAAAAGATAAACAATAAATAAGGGACGGTCTGTTCCCCTTTTAATGTATTTCTGAATACTTGCTTCATTATAATGTATAAAAAAACACTTCCCAAAAGTATAAGAATTTTTGCAGCAAAAGGTGTCATTCCCTTTCCTTCCTTTCATCATACTTCATACAGTTGGGAGACCGCGATATACGGGCTTGTTACTTCTCTGCTGATACTAAGTCCTGTGGTTTTACTTCTTTAAAGCAATTGGTATAATCGACATCAAACTTTTCACTTAAACCCAGAAGCGCCGCGATGTCCGAAAAGGCATACCCGTAACAAAACGAAGGGAAACAATATCTTGATCCACCATCTGAGAAAGAGTATATCCGTGGATCGTCGCAGTTCCGTTATTAGCATAAATGCTAGTGAATAGCAGCGACTCACGATTAGCTCCATCGGATGAATGATGGCGGATAGCAGAAACGATTTTCGATGTTGAAACATCGATTTCATGTTGAGTTTGATATATGCTGCGAATAGTTCCATAGAGCTTCCAGGTTGACGTTTATGATTTTGTTCCGATAAAAGAGTCCACATAAAAAGAGTTCTAAAC
Source organism: Paenibacillus allorhizosphaerae (assembly GCF_910594985.1). Taxonomy (GTDB): domain Bacteria; phylum Bacillota; class Bacilli; order Paenibacillales; family NBRC-103111; genus Paenibacillus_G; species Paenibacillus_G allorhizosphaerae. The sequence goes on along the minus strand of NZ_CAJVCE010000039.1, from coordinate 14,718 downwards.
CAAATATAACTTTTTTACATGGTTATTAAAATAATAATAGAACATATGTTTCTATTATTTCGAGCCAAATTAGATCTTATTTTTTTATTGTTTATATCATTCTCTTAGAGTTTTATATAAATCTTCACTAATCGTTGTTGTACAACTCAAAATTAAACTTAGTCATTGGTCGGGATTCGTCGCTGTTAAGAGATGCAAAACATTTTACCGTTGATGTCCGAAGAAAATAAAGTTTTAGACTGGACTCGTTGATTTTACGCTAATTATATACACATACCATTCAGCCTTTAAGGGCTATCGATCGGATGATTGGAAACCTTTTGAACTGTTACACTCTTATTTCTCTCTATTTAATATTCTTCCTGAAATTCCTATTTCTTTTTGTAACTCTGGCTTGCGCCTCTATTCTCAACACGGCGAGTAGGATTAGAAGAATAAATGGCACTACAAACACGAACCAGACGTAGATGGATTTGTCGTAATCTTCAAATATGTTCATCGATGTAAAAATAATCGAAAACAAGCTGACGCTTGCAATTAAACTTAAGAAACTTAGGAATGTACCCAGCCCTGATTTCTTCATATAGGAGTTTTCGAATATCATATTTGCACTGAACGCTATCAATGCAATGGATAGAGCGGGCAGCAGCATAAAGGCCGGAGGATAAACCTGCCCCAATAACAGGGGAACGATACAAATTATCCAGCATATGGCTAGTCGCTTCATTGGATTCTTCATTTTTAACCCCCAAGTAATCGTAATAACATAATTGTAACAATTTTCCATGAATTTGTGTACTATTAAATGATTCTGCCCGTCCCTCGGTTTAGCTTAACGCCTAAGTCAGTCTAATACTTTATTTTCTCAGTCTACAACTATTTTTCCCTAGTCTATCCTGAAAGTATCGCTCCGTAGAACACATAAAAAAAGGCAGCAAGAAAATGCCCTCCGGCAAACGAAAAATGGCCAGGGGCATCAGCAATGTATTGTCTGAATAACGATCAGGAAGCTGCCTTATTCACAGTAATTGATACACCCAATGACTCCAGTTTCTTTATGGAATGCTTGATGATCGCGTCCCGTTTTCGTTCCTCGTAGTAGGTTGGACCGAGCTCGATGTAGGGTTGTTTTCGCTTAAGGATATAGTAAGCCATAGATAATATACTGTGTGCTACTGCGACCGTCGCTCGATTAGCTCCCCTGCGTGCGGCAATCCGATGATATTGGCTGGATAACTACTTCTTATTTGTTCTAGCCGCAGACTTCGCGGCTTCTACAAGCGTACTTCGGAGCTTCTTGTTCCCTTTTCTCGTCTTGCCGGACAATCGTTTTCCGGCGCTTTCGTTCTGACCCGGACACAGCCCTGCCCAAGAACATAATGGGCGGTGAAAGGATACGTATCCATATTGGAGCCAATTTCGGCTAGAATGGTCTCTGCTGCTCTTCGTGCCACACCTTTGCCGGAATGTCGTTATCGGGAATGGTACCGAGCAAACCACTGCACAACGTAATCCCGGCTGTCTACAAGCCTCAAAAGTCTGCGGAAGCTATTAGCGCCGGTCATAATCCGCGGCAATCCGAATATTGACCATGGCGGGTCATCGGGATGTATCGCCTTTTGATATCGCATTGTTCGGCTACGGGAATAATCTGCTCTAGAATATACAGCAAGGTAACCCACAAATCTTCTTCCATCACGTCCTTCTAAGCTTCGAACAGAGACGAGAGTTTCTTCAACCTTTCCGGTTCCCTTCCGGACATAGTGAATTCAGAATTGGTAGCAATGGTATCTACCAGTACCCTAGGGTTAATACGTTCGACCTTAGCCTTCTCATAGAATAATGCGGTCGAACCGTCTTCAAGCTCCTTATGCAAATCCGTGCGAATCCAATCGAATACAGCATGAAGATGAAGTTGTAACAAATTGTTTTTACACCTACTGTAGCCAGCTTTACTATAGTCTCCCGGCTTGGAAATCCATATCGGCCTTGAAGCCACTTCGGTTTACAGCTGGCATCCTGCCAGTATCTGCAAGAAGACGAAGTACTGAAAGCTCGCAAGACGTATTTACCATCAATCTCAAGCTTATCAACAAGTTCAGAGAGGCTTTTGCCAGTCTGGACAAAACCGACCAGCTCGACGCCTGGATCATCGTAGTCCGTCTACATTTCGGCAGGCTAACGACGACGATTGTGATGAAGGAGCGGTAACTCACGCTTCAGCGCATCACCCGCATGTTTGGGCAGAGTCTAGTTTGGTGTTGCCTTTTATGTCTAATCGTTAACGAAGGAATCTATTAATCTACATTATTTTCAAAAGGCCCAAGTGGCTGGTCGATAATCGACCGCCCACTTTGGCCTTTTTTTGTTTTCCCCGCATTTCTGCGGTGAAGCGCCGGTTTTCCGGCGCTTTTTTTATTTTCACTCAAAGGAGAGAATCACATGAGCAAGAAGGACTGGACAGGCATCCCCGGCTCGGAGTATCCGATGCTGAAGACAAAGAAGAGGTCCAGCCTCAGATGGAGAAGCAGCCGATCTACGAGGACAAGAAGTACTACTACCACCGCGATCCGCTCCATAGTGAAGTCGAGGTCTACAACCGACAAGGCGATCACGTATGCGTGATGACCCCGGAGGGCGAAAAGCACCCGAAGAAGGGCCGGGACCCAAGAAAGAATATCCGGAGCATCCTCTAACATCCTAGGCGCTGTCAGGCGATAGCGGTTGATTAGCTTGTGGCAATCGAAGGTGATTCCTAATTAATATTTAAGGGTAAATTATGAAGCTTTGTAGTAAACTCGCGCGAATTTTGGTTGGTATGGCACGCACCGGTCAGGCGTACAACCCTCATAAAGCATTGCCTCTTCACAAGCTGCTTAAACTCAGTTATACCGTTTCATAGTACGTAGATTGGCTGGTTCGCAGGATTTCAAAAGAAAGCACGGAGTACCGGATACATTGAACCAAAGGGCACCGACCCGTACCGTTAGCAAGATCGGCCTCCACCCCTTGGACAGGTGTAACGAAGGAATGAAAGGGCTTGGACCCGTTGAGACATGGGAGTGAGAACCTCCAAGGGAGACGTGGAGAATACGTGTAGCATATGGAAATATCTAGCGCGAGAACCTCCCCCCTTTATTTACGTGTGCATTCATGTTGCCAAAGTCTATAGCGGGTCACTTTCCTGAACTTTCATTCCTCATAACAAGGGGAGAAATCCTGCGAATTAGCGAGCATTCGTGAGGAAACTAAATCGTACCGAGGGAGTTCAATAATACTTGTTTCGTTGTCACGGTTTTATTGCTGTCTACTAAACCAAGTATTTACAGGTCAAAAGAAACTTAGTTTAGTTTTTGTAGAAACAAGTTACTTTCTGTATGAACCAAGCGAAGCAGTTCAACTAGGTCATTCAACCGCTTCAATTGTGAAGGATATTCTCTTGATTTCTCTCGACGTTTGATAGCGATTGCCTCGCGAATAAGTCCATGCCAACGTTCGGGTAATTGTGTAAGGCCATACTGTCCGGCACCAATTTTACTAGTCACTTCATGTTCTCGAATTGTATAAAATTGCCGCAACATGCCGAGAGTGCACCATTCAACTGCAAAGTCTAATTGTTCCAATGGCACTGAATGCTCCGTCATACCCGTCGAATTAAGGTTTTTTTCCAATCGGTCAATCCATCCGATCCAATAAGAATTCATATTATTAATAACGTATTTGATAAGTTCGTTAGATGATATCTCATAATTGAAGGACAATTGCTGGCCATACACACAGATGCCGTGTCTCTTAAGGATCCACCATGTGACTGGATTTAAGTCCCCGTTTCCATCAGATTGCATTTTTTTATCGAAATAGGTGGGAACGAGTGGGATTTCTCCGACGGACTTTCCCACATCCTCTTGTCGGATATAGGCTCCCATAATATCTAATCCAGAAAGCGTTTGTTCAACATCCTCGTGCGCTTCCGAAATCAATCGGATGTCAGATGGAGTTAACGTTCGATTAACAAATACGAGAAAATCTATATCGCTTGAGCCCTCAATAAAAGCATTTAGAGCAGTCGAGCCATAAACATAAATAGATACGACGGTATCTGGGATGCGGAATTGTAGCGATTCGCATAACTTTCGCATAGATTTATCAACAACTTCTGGTATTATTGTAGCCATTCTGATACCCCACCTTCTTAATATGATTATGGTTGTTCGCTTGAGAATAGTTGTAGGAAAGAATAAGGAACTTACCCAGCTTATGATAAACGTATTATATTTTTCTAAAAAGAGAAAATTTCCTAAATCTTTTTTCTAATTTTATTATTTTGGATGTAGATTTTTTTAAGCTAATCTGCCAGTTAGCTTCATGAGGCCGCCCGATGATCCCGCGCGACCTCATGATGTTTTTTTGGCGCTATCGTCTCCCGATGTTTTAAGGGACCCGAATTAGTTGCTGTCGTTTCTTTCGGTATCATCCGGTAGCAGTTTTATTTTTCTCTTGAGAAACATTACAAAAAAATGATTAACAATAAAACCCCTAAAAGAAGTAAAGGACAACCAAGAACTATTTGATTAGCAATTTGTTCAAATCCTTCGCCCTTTTTGAAACTAAAATTAGCGCCGGTTATCGCAATCTTGCCCCCGAGCGGGAACTGGAAGGACAAGTTGTCGAAAATCACCTTGTCTCCGAGCCGTTTGCGGATCTCCTTTCCCGCAATCGGAAATGGATTGTGCAACTCCAGCGCTTTGCTCTGCCGGAATTGAACGCTTCGTATGGCTTCTGGCGCGGTAACCTCGCCAAGCGCTTCGATTCGCCGTTCCATATTTTGGCTGCGTTATGGAGCTCTTCTGCTTGCTTCCTTGGGATTGCTGATGGCCTAGGCGTCCGCCGCTTTCCGACCTGTTTTTTCTGTCTGCTCTCTTTGCCTTTTGATCAAGCTTCCGGGCCTGACTTTTCTTCTCATCGATAGCCTGTTCCAGCCGCTCTCGTTCCGCCACATATTGTTTATATTGGGTAACCTGGCTTTGTCGTTCCTCTTTCTTTTGGACCAAATAGTCGGTATAACCACCCCAGTATTCGGTGATCCTCCCGTCATTCAGCTCCCAGATCTTATCGACGATCTGGTCTAGGAAATAACGATCATGACTGATGACGAGCAGCGCTCCGGAATAATGTTTAAACCGGTTAACGAGGAAGCGCGCTTTGAGCAACGTGCTTTTTCCAGCTCCGTTCGCGCCAACCAGACCGATTCGATCGTACTCATACAACTCCAACTGGTCGATATCGAGCACATCGCGTCCCAAATATTCCACATAAATATCTTTTGCTTTTATCAATAACATTTATAATCCTCCTTCGAAAATCGCAGTTTCCGTTTTTTCGTTCGCAAGCTGACCTGCGATTCGCAAAGGAAGAATTATATAAAGAAGTACCAGTGTATGCCGCGCATCGTCATGGCTCCTTTTCTCTTAATTTACTTTGATCGATACATAACCTAACAAAATAGCAATAAGAAAAGCATTCTATTCGAAGCCTTTCGATTGAAGATACATTCGTGTCTTAGACGAAGCTTTTCTTGAGAGATCAGAATTGTTCAGCTCCGCTGAAAATTATAATCCTGATCTTATAAAAAATGCAGACCCAAGTCCACATGTGGGCTCAGGTCTGCACGAATTACGCACCAGAACAAAACGAAAGGAGGCATAGCAAAAAAAGCCGTCCGGATCGCGGTCGATGTCCTCATACGTAAAATAAGCAGCTCAAAAAAAACCACCTTTGTGGTAAAATCCGTTTTTTTATCGCATACTTATCTTAAACGCATAGAGTGAACCATTGATCGCAATCCTCCTCATTTTTAATAGTTGTGGCTTAACATCGACAGTTGCAGCTGTCAATTCATGTCACGTTTATATAACCGCCAATTTTTACAGATTTACGTGCTCAATCCTAAGTTAATAGGAATTAGCGCTTGATTTTCCCCCTACTGGACCATGGCGACTGAGTTCAGAACTTTATTTGCTTCTTATTTATTCCGAGTATGATGAAGGTGACATAGAATACGATGGCAATCGAATCGATTAACGTATCCGTAAGTGCCGCAACGTCTTGAAATGCCGTTATGCCAAGAATGACCATCAGTCGGACGATCAGTAGCGACACGATCGTCCATGCGGCAAACCAGGTCTTCGATCGCTCACTTTGGAATGACATAAAAATGAACACGGTGCCGATGACCAGATTTTCCGCAGTGATAATGTGCCAGACATACATGAATACGATCCGGGTATCGATGGCTATCGCACTCACGTAGAGCGTCGGCAGCACTACGGATTGCCCGTTCCATGCGTGCGTAACAGCAAAGAATATCGCAAGTATGCCTGCAATCAGGTAATAATAATTCCTAACCTTGATGTCCATGACACCCCTCCTCGGATATTCCCGGTTCCTTCTTTCGAATACACTGGTAAATCTCACGCACAATCTCTGCCAACTTTTGGTCGCTTTCATGATTAAAGTCCCTTAGCGTTTCGGCTGCTACGTCGAGCAACTGACTGACCTTTTCCAGATGGGCAATCTTCTTTCTCGTTTCTGCATTCTTTGCATCGAGGAACGCAGCAACCTCCTGACAATAAGCAGGGTCTACATTCTCCATCCTGTGGAACCCAAACTTTCCCTTGATTTCGGCAAGAGAAAAATCCGCATACTGCATGATTTGAATATTCATCAGGTCGATGAGGTCCTTCTTCGAATACCTGCGGTACCGATTGCCTTCCCGGGATGGCGATACGATTCCAATCCTGTCATAGTACCGGAGCGTATCCTTCGGGACCCCAAGTATCCGCGAAACCTCTTGTATAGAATAAAGTTTTTCCATGAGTTCAAATTAACATTGGAGTAGCCTCCAATGTCAAGTCATTTTTTATATTTTTTCTTCATGCGCAATCAAGCAAGCTCTGAATCGTGTTGCGAAATCGAGATCACGATTAAACTTAACAGGAATTGCATCGAACCCGTTGATACTCTCCATAAAGCGTTCCGTCCGAATGGATAACCCCTTTTTTCATGTTAAAAATAATAAGTTGCTGATTTACCCTCATTCCAAAAGGCTGCCGAGTCAATTGGCAGGTATGCTCATGGCGTAGCTCTCTTATTTCTATATTTCTATTTTTCTTTCCTGCGAGCCGTGACGGCTGTCATCATCCTTTACTCGGATTGTCATTTTTGAGACGGTTGATCAAATCGTCGTAAGCCGGACTTTTAAGAAAATGATCAATTGAAATATGCTCGGCGCCCGGGACAAGCAGCCGTGCCCTGCCCGTGAGCGATTTCTGTGTAATGACCAAATCGGCGTCCTCGGGAATATCACTGATCGCCGTATTCGTGACAGATGCTACGACACCCGCTTCTTTCATTTTTTTTCTTAAGATGGAAGCCCCCATAGCGCTGGACCCCATCCCCGAATCGCAAGCGAATACAATTTTGTTTATTGCAGCTTGCTTTACTACACTTCTCGAAGAAGCAGCCTGCTCCAGCTCGGCCATGCCGTTTAGACCGGTCTTCTCTTTTTCTAGTTTCTCCGGCAAGCCTACATCCGCGTCGGACGCTTGCTCACGGTTGTTTGCAAGAATAAACGCCGCAGCGGAAAATGAAACAACGGTCGCCGCCAAGATGCCGGCTAGTGCCGGCATCAGGCCCTCTTTGGTGCTCAATGCAACGTAAGCGATGATACTCCCTGGTGAAGGTGCCGCGGTGAAGCCCGCATCGAACAACCAAAAGGTGAAGGAGCCCGCCACACCGCCTGCGATCAAAGCTGCGATGAGACGCGGCTGCATCAGAATAAACGGGAACGACATCTCATGTACTCCGCCTATAGCATGAATAACCGCTGCTCCTCCCGCGGATCGTTTCAGACGACCTCTCCCTAGCACGCTATAAGCGAGTAAGATACCAAGACCGGGACCCGGATTAGACTCCAGTACGAAAATAATGGATTGGCCAGCTTGGGCCGATTGAATATAACCGATCGGATTTAGCACGCCGTGTCCGACCGCATTGTTTAGGAAAAGTACTTTAGCCGGCTCAACCAGGATGCTCAGCAGCGGCAGAAGTCCTGTGTCGATGAGAACTTGGGCTCCGGCAGCCAAACCGCTGCTAATCGCCTCAAGAACCGCTCCTGCACCTGTGATGCCAATCAACGCCATAACGGCTCCGACGATTCCTGCGGAGAAGCTGCCGACGAGCATTTCTGATCCCGGACGAACTTTCCGTTCTACGGCGTGATCGAGCTTCTTCAGTACCGCCGCCGATAAAGGTCCTATGATCATAGCTCCCAGAATCATAGGAACCGTCGAGTCTATAATAACGCCTATCGTCGCTATAGACGCGACGGTTCCCCCACGGGAACCATGAATCATTTGCCCACCTGTATAACCTACTAGAATAGGTAGAAAGTAGGTAATCATAAGATTAAGCAGCTTAGCAAAATCTTCATTTGGAAACCAACCTGCCGGAGCAAATAATGATGCAATCAGTCCCCATGCGATAAATGCTCCGATGTTGGGCATCATCATGCCGCTCAATAAACGGCCTAAGCGTTGTACGGTTACCCGGATACCTCCGGGAGGCGGCATCATATGAGTTGCATTCACCAGGATGTCCTCTTTTCATCGGTATGCTTGCTTACGCTGCCCTATTGAGTGCGGATTTTTTGTCAATATTTACAACTAAATGGTATATCTGAACAAGCGGCTTTTCAATGAAATGAAAAACCGATTTCGTCATCAACACGGACGGCATCGCACTACTGCTCTGCAAAGGTATCATACCTGCAATTCAACAACAGGATGCGCATCCCTTCTTTAGACGTCTCCAGTACCGAAATGCCTGTGTTGCTGTGGACCAAACGGCGATACGCGATCATCGGCATGGACATCATACCCGCCAAGTATATACGGATCGACACACTGTGGCCGACAACCAGCACGCGTTCGTGCAGGTGTCTCGCTGCAATCTCTTCGAAGAATAGATTCATCCGCCGAAATACGGCATCGGCACTCTCGCCTGTTGTTCCGGCAGGATACGATTCCGGCTCTTCGTGCCATTGCTTCCAAGCCTGAGGGTATCGAGTACGAATTTCGCGAGCTTTCAGGCCTTCCCACATGCCAAAATCGACTTCTACGATGCGCCGGTCTATCTGTACATGCAAACCTTTGGCAAGCGCGATCGGCTCGGCTGTTTCCCTCGCCCGGGTCAATGTAGACGCATACACGACATCTATAGGGGTGCAGGCTAAGAACAATGCCGTTTGGTTCGCTTGCTCAGCCCCTGTATCCGACAACGAAATATCCGTACTCCCGCAATAGCGGTCCGTGCTGTTCCATTCGGTTTCTCCATGACGGACGATATAAAATGTAGTCAAACCCTTCTCCCTCCCTTGCTCTATACTTTTCAATACCATACCGTAAATCTGTCTTCTTTTTTCAATGTCCAATTGGTTCATTCCGGAATACCGCTTATTTATTTTCCTGAATCCATTTGTCAGCCTTCTCTTCCGCTTCTCGAAGTACCGTGTTGACGTCCTTCTTTTCGTATGCGATTTTTTTAGCGGCTTCATTCAGGAAGGGATAGACTTTAATATCGTATTTGTGTTGCCTCGGTACCTTGGTTAATTTGGGAACGAAAACATTTTGGATATTTTTACCCTCGTAAAGCTTTGTGTCTAAAGCATATTCTTTTTTCATCGCGGGATCGGCAAGAACAGTCGCTTTCGAACCACGATTCATAGCCCTTTGCGCTTCCTCGCTTATCATCGTTTTGATGACCGCATATGCCGCCTTCTTGTTTTTGCTGTTCGGTGTAACGGCTGCCATTTGTACTTCCGGCTCTCTGCTGTAACCCTTCTTATCCTCGAATGTCGGTAACGACACGACATCCCAATTGAAATCTTTACCGGTTTGCTTTAATTGTGGAAGACGTGCTGTTATTGCTGCAGTATTGAATTGATACATGGCGAGCTTTTGATCTTTAAGGAAGAAATCAATGCCGTACTCATATCTTTTATTCGGCTCCACGATGCCTGGAATGCTGTACAATTTTTCGAGCAGGCTGTATGCTTTCTTGTATCCTTCGGTCTGGAAAACGGCCTTTTCGCCTTTCTCGTCGAGGGCTGGAAGTCCTAATTGACGGGTCAACCTCGTCGGCGGTCCGATATCCAGACCGACGTACTGAACGCCTTGATCCAATCTTGTTACCCTTTTAGCCAACTCGATCGTTTCTTCCCAGGTCATGCCGTCTTTCGGATAGGGAACCGCAAATTTATCGAAGATGTCCTTATTGTATATCAGCATGTTGTACATGATCGAATAAGGCATGCCAAAGGTTTCCCCTTTATCGCTGAAGCTTTTCATAACATCGATTGCTTCTGGCTCAAACTTGCTGAAACTGATTTTCTCATTCTTGATAAACGAGTTCAGATCCGAAACAAGTCCCCTCTCCAACAGATCGTAATACCAATAGCTTGTCGACAAGATCATATCGGGGACTTCGCCGGAGGCAACCATTTTATCCAGGGTCGTTGCCGATTGCGGGATCAGCTGCGGCGTAATATTCGGGTATTTGGCCTTTATTGCTCTCGTGACAAGTTCCTCCAAATCGGCCTCGTTAAGTACCGATGCGTTGTAGGAGTAGATGGTAAGCGTGGTCGGTTCGTTATTGTAAGCATCCGGGTTGACGGTATCTCCTTTACCTTCGCTTGTCGCAGCCTCATTCCCGCAGCCTGCGAGGACGAACGTCCCTAGAACGGACATAGTGGCTAGCAGTGGGATTGTTTTTTTTCTCTTCATCATGTTCAAGCTCCTCCGTGATCATTTGAATTGATCTTTATTTTATTGAATGCGGAATCTTGCATGTCGATCGTCAAAAGCAGTCTCCGTCAATATGTAAGCGTTTGCAGATGTTATTTAAGAGTTTTAGCCCCTTTTCCTCTTGTATTCTCAATTTAAGAACACTTCATTGGTGCGGTCCGCGACACAAGCATATTATGTTTTGCGTGTTATTGGGCTATCAAAATATACAGTTCGTACCTGCGCGATCTCTGATTCTACGTATCATCATCGTCTAGTGGAGCAGTTTTCCGTTATATCGCAGGATTCCCTCCTTTGTTCGCAGTTCAAAAATATCCCTGCAACCAGTTTCTTACAGCTATATCGTAATTTAGAACATCCGCTATTTCAATGAAATGAAAATGCGTTTTTGTCATGAATACTATAGACAAAATTTAGCATGGGTTGTTCGTGATGTACCCTGTCATTCTGACATTCATTGCAGCCATCGAAGGAGAAAAAACAAAGCTTCAACGATAAAGCAGTGGTGCGCTGCTGCCCCTGAGATCCGAAGGTCTGCAACTTTTCAATACCATACCGTAAATCTGTCCTGCTCGGGTGATGATTTGATGCTAGTCTCCGTCATGAAAGAAAACGAATCAAACGAAAACACATGTTAGGCCAACACATAGACTTTCGACAATCTTGCCGGTCCAAGTACCGGTGCTCATGAGCTGCAGCTTTAGGCGGAATTTAAACGGAGGCAACGTTTGGATCCCGCGATCGGTTAGGATATCGCATAGCAAAAGGATGAGATACGACAATCCACCAGCAATCCATAGCGCCTCGCCCTGCTCATGCGAAGCGAAAAATAACACAACGGGCCAGCCATTGGCAGCATAGAGTGTATGGGTCAAACCGCGGTGCTTGACGATGGAACAAATGACCAGGATGCTCCCGATCACATAATTCCAAGGGATTAAAGAGTGACCGAATGCGATAAGGCCACTGCCAAGCAGGAACATCACGATCCCGCGCAGCGTGCGTGTAAGCATAAAGCCGAGCAGCGCTACGAGTGCAGCCGTCGCGACCGTCCACATAGAATGCGTTGTTGTCATGACGTACATATAGACTCCAACTGCAATTAGGAAGAGCTGTAGCGCTCGCAGAAGCGGGGTTGGAATCGTTCTGGATGCAAGCAGCGCAGTTAGGCTCATCCATATCCGGAAGAAGCGCGCTAACAGCTGTAACGGCGATGACCGGCAAGGTGAATCTACCTAAACTAAGCAAACCATTTCTTAGGACTAACAGGAATGTTTAGTTCAATAACATCAAAAAGAAGCTATCCTTGCTCCACACTATCATTACCCATTACTTCAGTGGCACTATAATAATAACTCCTTTTCTCTAAGTTGCTTTTTTAAAACTTCACTTGAAGCAAAAGTGGCAACTGGATTTAGGCTATCATTACCGTAACGGTTCAAGACGGCGGCTTTATCGCAACAAGCGCTGTTACGGTTCGTTAACCCTTCCAATCAGACCGAAAAGGCGCGTTTTATTTCGATCTTCTTTTTGTATTGCCAAGGAATCGGGAAATCGTTGCCGAATATATTATACAGGAAATTACAAAATAACCTCGCAAATTGGTGCCTATGCTTCGAGTATATTGCAAATACTTTGCGGGGACCCCAGAATTAAATCATGCATGTGATATTATACTCTCGCATACCCGCCTGTGCTGTTCATGCGAGCCGTGGTAATCATATTCGGAACAAGCCGAATCCTGCTGCTTGTATGCTGCCGGGCAGAGGGCGAGGGCGTTACCATTAACGGCCATCATTATCCGCTACATGATGCTGCGCTTACCTGCGACTTTCCGCTGTGCGTCAGCAATGTCTTTGAAGATAGGAGTCCTGCTTATCCCTTTGGGAAACGTACCAACCGAACCTGTTCAGAAACTGAAAGGAGAATTTATCGATGTCATCCTATAAGCTTTGCATTAATACTGGGTTGGGCTTTGATCTTCCTATGGCAGAAAGACTTTCGCTGATTAAAAAGGCCGGATTTGACGGCTTCTTTTCCGAATGGAGACCCGGTGCTCCGGTGGCCGAGTGGGCCGCACAGGCCAAGGAACTTGGCCTGATCTACCAGTCCATTCATGCGCCCTTCAACAATGTTGACAAGGTATGGGAAGAGGGCCCGGAAGGTGAAACCTTTCTGAAAGTACTGATGGATTGCGTACAGGATTGCGCGGAAAATCATGTGCCGCTTGCCATCATCCATGCGATCATCGGTTTTGACAAGCATACGCCTTCCGACCTGGGCATTGAGCGCTTTGAACGGCTGTGCCGTTTTGCCGATGAACGGAACGTGTATCTGGGTTTTGAAAATACCGAAGGCGAGGAATACCTGGCAAAGATCCTGACGGAGCTGAAAGGACATCCATGTACCCGCTTCTGCTGGGATACCGGCCACGAAATGTGCTATAACCATTCCAAGGATATGATGGCCCTGTACGGCGATCAGCTGATCGGCACCCACTTTAACGACAACCTGGGCATTACCGGCAACGAAATCACCTGGCATGACGATTCCCATCTGCTGCCCTTTGACGGCGTGGCCAACTGGCAGGGCATTATGGACCGTCTGCGCCGCCATCATTTTAAAGGCCCCCTGACCTTTGAACTGACCCGTACCAACAAGCCCGGCCGCAATACCCATGATCAGTATGCCGCCTGGAACTTTGGAACCTTTGTTGAGCAGGCCTATGATCGCGCTGTGCGTGTAGCGGCGCTATAAGGGCTATGATGCAGCAGATCCTTGCCAATATCGAACTAAAATATCAGCCGCTTTCCTCATACAGCAACGGAACCAACAGTGCGCACTGCGATTTTAATTGCATGCTGATTGTGCAGCGGAAGGAGCTTTCCCATGACGGTTCCATTGTTGCCGGTGTGCAGTTGGACTTGTTCCTATATACGGCGGAGGAAGTTGCAGATTGCTTTCCAATTTAATCCATACGTTTGAGGGTGGTGTCAGCTACGCTGGTATTGCCCCTATTAGGGGTCCCGCCAACATTTAACGTAAATATACGCTAAGCCTTCGAATGTCACCGGCTTAGCGTTTTTTTACTCGGATCTCAGATTATCGCAGTAGTTGTCTCGCTAGAATCGGGCAGGATTAATCGAAAAGATCTTCTCTATTAAACAAAAAAAATGCTCAATGACTGCCTGCTGTATGGCGCCACTGAGCATTAACTATAGTAATCCGTTAGTTAAACTAGAATTAGCATTTCATTTTATTTAGACATAATTTATTTGCCACGAGACTCCGAAGCGGTCATTCAGCCAACCGAATTTTTTACTGAACCCATAATTACCTAATGGCATTAGAGTCTGTCCACCTTCTTTAAGTTTCCCATAAAGCTCATCAATTTCTTCCTCAGTATTACAAGCAACATAGATCGAGAACGAAGGTGTAAAGGAAAATGCATGTTTGACATTACTGTCAATACACATAAACTCCTGCCCTTTTATTGTGAAAGTAGCCTGGAAAACGGTTCCTTCTTCTCCAGCTTCATTGGAACCATACCGAACAATGCTTGTAATTTCAGAATCCTCAATGAGTGAGGTATAAAAGTTCATCGCTTCTTCTGCCTTGCCATCTTGAAACATTAAGAAAGGTATTACCTTGTCCATTATATGCCCCTCCTTTAGTACTTCACTTTATATATTATATCCTATCTTCAATTAAACTGCCCGTCCCTCGGTTTTAAGGGTTTATCTCACGTATTCTCACTCATTCGTAGGATTTCATCACCATGTATTGCAGCGATCGACGGAAAAGTAAGCTGTTACCACTGTTGAAATCCTTTTTAGGGCATGCGGGAATAGAAGAA
>NZ_CAJVCE010000038.1 GCF_910594985.1 Paenibacillus allorhizosphaerae | reverse complement strand
GGATTTTTACATATTCGGACAAGGTACAAATACTGCCCTTTTGTAAGGTCATATTCTTTAAATTCTATATTACTTATTGAATCTAATGCCCTTGCTATCATTCCAATTTCACGAAGGATTTCCTTCATAGATTAACTCCTTAGTTCATATTTTTGTTGCAAATGCAACAAAAAGGATATAATTTAATTTACCCTAACTTTATTGCATTTGCAACAAAAAAATAAGACAAGCAGTTCCAATATATCCAGATTGCGATAAATCTTTGACTTCTCGATCTTGAGCTGCACTTTATCCACCACATCGTCGGCTTCGGTGCCGAGAATATCGATGAGCTCGATTTCATTGCCTTCCTTATCCGTACCGATGGGGTCATGCAAAGAGACGTCTTTGCGGGTCTTCTTCAAGGACCGGAGATGCATCAAAATCTCGTTCTCGATACAGCGCGCGGCAAAAGAAGCCAGCTTGGTCCCCTTATCCGGAGAAAAAGACTCAATCGCTTTGATTAATCCGATCGTTCCGATGGAGATCAGATCCTCCAGATCTTCGCCGGTGTTATCGAATTTCTTGACGATGTGAACACGAACCGATGTAACTTGCTAAACATGAAAAGAACCCCTTAGAATTCATCGGATTCGCCAAGGGGTTCTTTTCATGTTTATCCTAAGGGGTACTTCATTGCGAACTCATTGTATCTATTACAATCTACTTTTTTTTCCATAAACAAAATATAACGTGATACCGGACATGAACATTAAAACTACGGAATAAACCAAGGTTAATGCTTTAGTATCTGCCAAAGCCTGCGCATCCGTACTGTTCTTGATCACAATACCAAGCGGCTGGTACAACGGATGATAGAGGAATACGGTCAAATCGTAATCAGCCAAAATTCCGTTGAAATTTAACGCAAGAACCGCAAGCGTTGATGGGAGTATGATGGGTAACAGTACCTTCCTGAACGTATAGAAGGACTTGGCGCCTAAGTTTTTCGCCGCATCCTCCAGGTTACTGTCTAAGCTGAAGAAGGACGCTTTCACCATTCGTAGGGTGAACGGAATGTGAACGATCACATAGGCCAGAAACAGCATCCAGACCGTTCCCACTAAAATGGAGTTCCCGATAATCAGTCTTGGTGTGTTAAAGGTGACGATAAGCCCGATTGCGATTAACGTGGAAGGCAGCATCCACGGAATCAGAAGCGCATACTCCAAGGCAAAGGTCCATTTGTTATTAAACTTATGCAAAATTCGAGACGCTGCCAAGGCCAGAGCTACAACGGTTACCGATGCCGCAGCGGCATACACAATACTCACAAGGTAAGGCTTGAACGCCGACATGTTGGAGAACACTTGAATGTAATTGCTCAAGGAGAAGCTATTCCAGTCCAGCGTTGCTGTAGATATGCTGTGTGCATCCGTAAATGAAAAGACCACAATAAGAACGACCGGAATGAGATAAATGAGAAACAGGAAGTACGCCAGAACATGTGCGGCGATATTGCCAAGCTTATTGTTGATCTTCTGTTTGACCAGTTCCGACTTCACTTTGGAAACGGACATGAAGTTGCCTTTCCGTTCAAACCGGATCATGATGGTCAACAGAATTAATGTAGCCAGACCGAGAATTAGCGCCAGCAGTGCGGCTAGGTCTCTAGATGACATACTGTTTGAGAAGGTTAGAATCATCGGCGTGATTGTCTGGAACTCTCTTCCGCCCAAGATCAACGGAGCGGACGTTGCTGCGAGGCCTGTCAGAAAGATCAGAATCGTGAGAGCAAACATCGTGGGCTTCAAAACCGGAAGAACAACCCGCCATAAAATATAAAAGGTGGACGCACCCATATTTTTCGCCGCTTCTACGGTTTGAAAATCGATTTTCCGAATAGCATTGCTTAGAAATAGGACATGATTGGACGTGCATGCAAAGGTCATTACGAATAATACTGCCCAGTAGCCATGAAACCAGGTCGTGTCAAAAGAAGGAAACAGACTGGCGAGAAGCTTGGTAATGAATCCGTTCTCACCATATACGAATTTATATCCGGATACTAGTACGACGCCGCTATAGATTAGGGTAGTGAAATAGCCAAGCCTTAGCACCTTCGCACCCTTGATATCAAAATATTCCGAGATCAATACTAGAGTAACGCCGACAATGTTTACCGTAAAAACAAGGGATACGGCTAGAATAAAGCTGTTATACAAGCTTCTCATGGCTCGTTCGGATGACAACAGCTTCTCGGCCGCCTCGAATGAAAATTTGCCGCCTTTAAAAAAGATTTCATAATAAATATTAATGTTCGGATAAATCAGGAATGCAACGACGAACCAGGCAATCAGAGCATAAAAAATAAAGGCAGTCGGATTGATAGAGGCTATCGATTTTTTCAGTTTCTCTGCGTTCAACACACATCCTCCTTCCCTTAGTACTGCAGAATATCTTTGCTTTGAATATATATAGTAATCTCGTCACCGACTTTATTATGAGCAAGCCCGCTTTCCTTCTCGATGGTCTTCAGTAGCCCCCCACCGGAAACTTCTATTACATATTTGCTATATAGTCCATAAAACTCCTGATCTACAATCCTCCCCCTCATCTGCACGGCATCTTGATCCGGCAGGGAAAGCAAGCTCACCTTTTCGTTGCGGATATAGGCTACTTTGTTAGGATCAATATATTCCTTCAATCGACTATTTTGAATTGTCCGCGGATCGATCTTGTTGATATCGCCTATGAAGTTACAAACAAATTCCGTCTGGGATTGATTATAGACTTCTTGCGGTGTGCCGACTTGCTCTACGATTCCATTGTTGAAAACGGCAATACGATCAGACAATGTTAACGCTTCCTCCTGATCGTGAGTGACATAGATCGTCGTGATCCCGAACTTCTTCTGAAGGTTCTTCAGCTCATTACGCAGTTGTACTCTAAGCTTGGCGTCCAAGTTGGATAAAGGCTCATCCAGCGCTAGAATACTCGGTTTTAACACCAGCGCTCTGGCAATCGCCACGCGCTGCTGCTGGCCGCCGGACAGCTCCGACACTTTTTTGAAAAGCTGTTCCTCCTTCAAATCCACCTTCTGGGCGATATCCCTCACTTCCCGGTCTACTTCGGCCTTCGAGGCCTTCTTGACTCGCATGCCGAAGGCAATATTCTCATAAACATTCATGGTAGGAAACAAAGCATAGCTTTGAAACACCATGCTGATGCCTCTTTTTTCGATAGGCACATGGGTAATATCCCTGTCGATTAGCATAATTTGACCGCTCGATGGAGTAATAAATCCAACAAGGCTGCGAAGAATCGTCGTTTTCCCGCAACCTGACGGACCCAGAAAGGTGAAAAACTCACCTTCATTGATTTGCAGATTGAGGTTTTTGATCGCATGGAAATTACCGAATTTAATTTGTATATCTCGAAATGTTATCATATATACCCCTATGTCCTTATTTTAATATCGTAAAGAACAACTGCATATTGGAGCCTCCAATATGCAGTGTGTTTTTCAAAATGTCAGAAAGTATATTCTCCGCTGATTGTTCCATTTCTCGATAAACGCGCCGCCAATAGGCGGCGAAGCCGTTTATCCATGTTTCACTTTGCTTATTTCATGATCTGCAATTCGATTTTCTCTACCCATTTGCCAATGTTGTTAGCAATGAAGCCCCAATCCAAAGGCTGTGCTTTCAAATTGGAATACAATGCCTTCACGGACTCATTGGCTTTAGCAGCTGCTTTCGTATTCGCAGGCATGGAATTAAACTTAGCGGCAAATTCTCCTTGAACGTCAGCAGTACCCATCCATTCGACGAACCGCTCTGCCGTTGCCTTCTTCTTGGTACCGTTCACAATCGCCGCATGCTCTACAATCATCGGCACGCCGATTTGTGGACTTACAATACCTGCCTTCACTTTATACTGCTCTTCCTTCTTGCTGAGTGTACCGGAAACCACCGCGCCAAGAGGCGTTTTTCCGCTAGCCAGGTTAGCGTAGAAGTCTTCACCTTCAACCGCTCTCACACCGTTGTCGAACAATTGCTTCACTTCATTCCAGCCTTCCTTGGAGATCCCAAGCTCCCCCTTCGGATCCTGGTGTCTGGTCAGTATTCCGGCAACGACGAGTTGAGGCGTAATTTGTCCAAGAAGAGTAGGAGCTTCATATTTGCCTTTGAATGCCGGATTTTTATAAAGGTCCGTCCAATCCTTCGGTGCCGTTTCGGTTGTATAATTTTTCGGATTATAGCCAAGCAGAATCGCTTGCTTCACAAGTCCGTGATAGAAGCCCTCCGGATCGTTCAAGCCCGGCTCTACTTCTCCAGCCCATTTCGGAACATATTTGGTCAACACTTTTTCCTTCTTCAGGTTTTCATAAAGCATGTTGTTCAAGCCGAACACTACGTCTGCAATCGGATTGTTCTTTTCTGCAATCAACCGGTTCGTTAAATTGGCTCCGCCTGCTCCGACAAGCTCAATCTCGAAGCCGGCGCTTTTCGCTTTCTCGATGATCCATTCGCCACGACCATCGGAATTCGCATTCGTATAAACAATCAGCTTCTCATTCTTCACCGGTTCATTCGCTGCTGGCGCAGCTGCGGACGGCGAATTAGCCGGCGTGGTAGGCCCTTTGACATTTCCGTTATTATTGCCGCTACCGCAAGCAGTTACCGTGAGACACAGGATCGAGAGCAACGTTGTACTTATCATTTTTTTCATCATACTTTATGACACTCCTTTGGTTGTAATTTGAATTTTTATAAAAGCAAGTAACCAGTAACGGAACGTAATCCGAAGGAAGCTTCCGATCCGATCAACTGTATTTCTAGATGTGAACAATCATTCCGTCATAGGCCACAACGATCCCGGCAGGTTTGAATATTTCGTCAAATTCGTCGTGAAGCAGCTTGGAGTTATGACTAAAGTGCGTAACGATGATGAGCCCTTCCTCTTTCAATATGTTCTCCTTCTGGAACTCGCGCTGAGCCTCTAGTATGGTCTCAATACACATATGATTTCGGTCGCGAGAATTTCCCGTATATCCGTGGGTGCAGTCGAGTATCGCACAATCCAGTTCCTTACCCTTTAACCAGGCCCAGGTAGCTTCCGGAAACCAGCCAGAATCATGTCCGTACAGCAGCTTTTTTCCTCCCTTCTCGATCACGTACAACAAGCATGTTTCCATGCGGTCATGATCCGCCAGCAGCGGCGTAACCCGTGCGTCACCCACGGCTATCGTCTCGAATGGGCGCAGCAGATGGAATGCATAACGCTCCCCTACAAAGCGGCCTATGGCGACGCGTGTATGGTGCATCACGGCATCATTGCCGTAGATATGCATCGGATGCTGAAGGTTGTGAGCAATTCCTGTCCTCCGGCATTCCAAGTCATAGGCATTATAATGATCGGAGTGCGTATGAGTGACAAGCAGGTGCTCGATAGCGGTGAAATCAATGTTGTCGCGAAGCGCCTGCATATAAGAATCGGGCGAATAGTCGAATTTGATCACGTCGTCAACGATGGCCGAGCTTCGTGTTCGTATGTTTTTCCCTCCAAGCTCTCTTGCTTTGAGGCAATGCTCACAGCGGCAAAATGCATTCGGGAATCCCTCCGCAGCTGCGGTTCCTAGAAAATGAATTTTCATTACAAAACTCCTCCTGTCACTCCTAGAGAACGGATTTTCTCTCTATGATCGTCGTTTGAATTTTTATGGTAATCTGTTTCTCAAGGGAATGGTTAACCCGCTTCATAAGAAGATTAAAAGCCGAATGGGTAAGCTGCTCCGTATCCTGTCTGACTGTTGTAAGAGGAATCGGAGTTAAAGCTGCTAATTGGATATCAGAGAACCCGACGATAGAAAGCTGATCGGGGACGGAAATCCCCATGCGCAGGGCTGTATATAAGGTTGAAATGGCCACATGATCGTCCCCGCACATGAGGGCTGTGATCAGCGGATTTTCCTTTATAAACTGTTCCTGTTCAGGATCACTCTCGTTAATCCGGCTTGGATCGCAGGGTACGCTTCTAAAATGGATAGATTGGACCTTTACGGGAATCGCATGATCGAGCAGCGCCTGAATATAGCCTTGATACCGATCCTCTCTACTGGTAATATTATCGATCGCATTCGAAGTATATCCGATTTCCCGATGGCCCTTTTCGATCAAATACTTGGTCATCTGATAAGAACCAAGGTAGTGATCGTGATATACGCAATCAATCTGAACCTCACGGAATATCCGGTCGATAATCACAATCGGAAATTGCTGTAATTTCAATCTCAGCACCTGATCACTGCATGTCTTGCGCCCCTGGGGAAATAAAATAATGCCGTCGATTCCCCCTTCAACCAGCCTCTGCAGGCAGTTATCCTCATCATCTTTATTCTTGCTGATTTTCAAAATAAGATCGCAATCGTGCTTTCGCACTTCCGACTCGGCTGCTGCAATAATTCTTGAAGTGTAATCGGAAAGATGGGGCACGATAAGTGCTATCTGCCTACAATGCTTCTCCTCTACCGGAGCCGGCTTTCTTTCGGGCGGAAGCTCTCCGTCATACAGCATGCTGTCCGGTTGTCCGGATAGGAAGGTCCCCCTTCTCGGCAAACGATATACCATACCTTGCTCTGCCAATCGTTCTAGTGCCAGCTTACTGGTCATCCGGCTTACGCCGAACAGCTTCGCGAGCTCTCCTTCTGAAGGAACGGGGTCATGCGGTTGAAGCCTGCGGCTCCGGATGATGTCTTTGACCTTATCGGCAATCTGCAAATACAATTGCTGACTCGGTTTTTTTGATGCACGTACATTCTTCATCTAAGGTCATCCTTCGTTTTATCATAATCATGGACTCCAGATTGTAAGCGTTTTTACAAAATGAATTACTTCTTCACCGCGTAGGAAGCAACCATTGGCGTCCCGGTAGTCCTTGTTTTTTTGCTATTCTACACATGCTATTGCCTACGTCAGATTCAGAGTATGCTCGCAAGCAACCTATCACCTGAGATGTGATCTAAAACGAGCTTATATCATGTCACTGACATATTCAATGATATATTTATTAATGTCTTGTAAATCTAGGAAATGCAATTAATGATTGACGAGAAATCATAGTTTATATATCAGTACATACCAATATTTATGTGCCATATGTTTGCCTGCACTCCCGAGAGAGCTACATTGTAGCCTTAGTATATCTCCATCAACCGTTTGTCCGCTGCGCGGCGACTTGGCTCATACCCTCGACCGGACTTCCACCGGCTAGTTGTGCATAGCTTGGCTAGGCGTACCAAATCAAAAAGACCTGCCACCACGACAGGCCCCCACAATTCTTTCAGGTACACTTTCGATCTCCATTTTCATTACTTTCTCGAATGTGTTTTTCTTACTTATTGCTTTTTAACGGGTGTTTCTAAAAGACAGTATGGTCTTCAAGAAAAGTTCCCAATTTTCAAGTCTGCTGTGTAATAGCAAAACTTTGTAATAGTGATCGCAGTTATCCGACAAAGGGAGAAGCTCGTCCGCTTTTTTTAATATCTCCTTAAGTCTGCTGTTCTGAAACAGCCTGCCGTATCGGCAGGCTGCAAGAAACATCCTATATCCACTTACCGCTTCGCCTTATAAAACTCATGATACAGCTTCATCAGCGCCCGCTTCTCGATCCGCGACACGTAAGAGCGGCTGATCCCCAGCTCCTTCGCGATTTCCCGCTGCGTCCGTTCCTCGCCCCCGGCTTCCAGTCCAAAGCGGCCGACGACGACTTCCCGTTCCCTTTCGTCCAATATATCCAGATTGCGATAAATCTTTGACTTCTCGATCTTGAGCTGCACTTTATCCACTACATCGTCAGCCTCGGTGCCGAGAATATCGATGAGCGTGATTTCATTGCCCTCCTTATCCGTACCGATGGGGTCATGCAAAGAGACGTCTTTGCGGGTCTTCTTCAAGGACCGGAGATGCATCAAAATCTCGTTCTCGATACAGCGCGCGGCAAAAGTAGCCAGCTTGGTCCCCTTATCCGGAGAAAAAGACTCAATCGCTTTGATTAACCCTATCGTTCCGATGGAGATCAGATCCTCCAGATCTTCGCCGGTGTTATCGAATTTCTTGACAATATGCGCTACGAGTCTTAGATTATGTTCAATCAACAAGTTCCGGGAGTACTGGTTCCCTTGGGCCATTAATCTTAAATGTTTTTCTTCGTCTTCTTCTGCAAGCGGTTGGGGAAAAGCATTATTTTTTACATATGAAACCAGAAGCATTAATTCTTTAATAAATAAAGCTATTGCTGAAAAAAATCCAGGCACGTCAGCCACCCCCACGATGAGATTAGTGTTATTTTATGTGGGCCTCAGCCTATCCGTGCCTGTACTGCTAAAAAAACTACGCGGTTGGTAATTTATTTCTCCCAGTATTATGATTGATTAGTGATGCTGGAAAACGGGTGGGAGAAGCATTTTCGTGTTCCCGGATTTTCACGAATGTTCGCGAAACTTTTCAGACCCTTTCGCTGTCATATACTAAAGGATGTTCATTATTCCATAAGTCGTATATTCAAGCAGGAAACAACTCCCACACATTGTCGCAAAAGGGGGTCTAAACGTTATGGAAAAAAATGAAGGCAAACTATTGCTGCTTTTATCGCCTCACTACTAATGATCATGGAGCTACCGAAGACATCATTCAGGAAGCTTTTATGAAAACATTGGACAAGGGGCCGACAATCGGAGATGAAAAAGCATCGACCGATGCCTTAGGCCATGGCTTTGCGTCCCTATGTTAAAAAGTTTCGTTACAGTATTTCTAAAAATTTTTTTTAGAATCAAACTCGACATGAATAGTCATCATCCGGTCATGTATAAAACTCATTACCGCCCGTATGTCCGGAGTAGCTGTCGGATCAAAATAGCAGATGTTAAAATTAGCTTCGCATCAACCACTTTAAACTGAAAGGAGGCGCTCCTGAATGAAAATACTTCGCAAACGTTTGATTTTAGGCGTGTTGGCACTGGCATTGGCAACCGGCGTGAGCTTATCTGCAGCTCCTAGCCAAGCAAACGCCATGATGCCGGCATGCGACAGTGTCATGGATTGCATTCATACGGCACACTGGTACTACTTCCTGCGTTAGGAGCGGAGATGGCTGCGTAAACCACACCTAGAACTGCTTATGCGGATTCGGAAACCGAAGTACCGAATCTCGCAAAAAATGTCCGATCCTGTGCAGGATCGGACATTTTTATCAATTCATCGCCAATAAGCTTTCCTCCGGAAACATCGGGGAGCATAAGCGGCTTGCTGTAATTCATCCCGTAAGCTTGCAGTTTCTCCCTCCCCCGGCAGTCGAACCGGGTGCATCCCTTTATTTTTCAATCCTCGGCCTGATGATCGAAGTCCATATGTCATAGCCCTTTTCATTCATATGAAGCCGATCGGGCCCGAATATGTCTGCCTTCGGATTCCCTTTCTCGTCAATCATCGCTGCACTGACGTCAATAAATTCAAGGTATTCATGCTGCTTGGCATATTCTTCAAGCAGTTGATTCGTTTTCTTGCTTTTTTCCCAGTCTTTTATCCGGGAAGGACTGGGCTTAATCGATACGAAATATATTTTCGTGCCGGGCAGTGCATGATGTATTTTGCGAACGAACGCTTTGCATTCTTCTACGATTTGCTCCGGCAAAGTTCCTTTGCTGATATCGTTATCGCCTTCGTAGAACACGATCTTCTTCGGTTTGTAGGGAATGACGATGCGATCGGCAAAATGAGTCACCTGATACGCCTCAGATCCCCCAAATCCTCTGTTGATCACTTGCAGCGGCGCCATATCTTTCTCAAGCGTCGACCATCGCTGAATACTAGAGCTGCCGATAAACACCGTGACGCCTTCCGGGGGAAGCGCTTTTTTGTCACGCTGCTCATACGCTTTGATATCATTTTCGTAAGGGTATTTACCGTCTTCCGTTTCGACCGACGGCACATCAATAACCTGCCGAAGCCGTCCATCGACAACAACATCCAGTTTCGTGCTGCTCCCTCCCAGTTTTGCGAGAGAAATTTGCAGCTGAGCTATTGCTGCATTTTCACGTATAGCGACTGGTTTCCGATCCCATTCCTCTTGACCGCCGCGAATCGCAACTTCCTTGCCTGCATGCTTTTCATCGGCATAATAATATACAAATACCGAATCCTTGGTCTTATAGCTTTTGATGTCCGGCGCGTACCATTTCCCCGTTTTCTCCGACAACGTTGCGACTTGCATCGCCGGCGAGCTTTCCGTCGCTTTGCTCGTGTAATACAGTGGGTAGCTTATCGCATTCTTATCCCCGCCGTAGTCGTAATCGTTCGTATGAATTTGCATAGCCAATGCCGCACCGCTCTTCGCATCCATATGCATCAAAGAGAAGGGGATGGATGCTTCCACGGTGTAGCCCGTTCCCGTCTTTTGGCTTTTCGCCGTCACTCTCGCTTCATTTCTTTGCGAATCTGCGCCGATACGACCTTCGATACGTACCACGGCTTCGTCTTTGCCATCCGCGCCTGCAGATAAAATCACTTTCATACTGTCGCTTCCATCTGTTTTGCCGCTAACTATCAATTCTATGCTATCGCCATTCGATAGCTTCGCAGGGAGTGAATTTACATGTACGACATCATCCGTGACATTGGCAAAAATAGCGAGTCCATCCTTGTTCCAACCGAAGTTCAAGTTCGGGGTAAAATCGAATGCGTCTGTCGTTTCCCCTTTTGTACTGCCGTGCAGCGTGACCGATAAGCCCTGCTTTTCCCAGTCTGCACCTGAACCGTCGATGGCAATCTTGTTCACTTTGGGGATTTTCATACCATCCCCCTCTTCTTCCGCTTCAGCTCCGCAGCCAAGTTGGATAAACAGTGATGCCGCTATTAATATGCCCAGCAACCATCTCATGCTCTTCCTCCGCTTCCGAGTACGTGCCGCAAAGCTCCACACGTCAGTCAAGGTTTTATTCAACATTAATGATAGGAAACATCCCTTCCTAATACAATCATTTTTTAAAATTTTTTACATATTTCCTTACCAATAAAGCGAGCGTTTTTGCATTGGTAGAACGAAAATAAAGTAGCCCATTGCATCTCTTTATCGAGTTGCAATGGGCTAAGTACGATGCTTGCGGTCTCAAGTTTCATTACCGCCGACCGACGTATGTTTTTGAAAAAGGATTAATAATATACCGGGTATTTTCGGTCCTGGATCTCGGCGCGTTTTTGCAAATAACGGAAAAACGCGGTTGCCGCCTGTGCTTTCGAAACTTCCTGTTCGGGCTGGAAGCTGCCGTCCACCAGCGACATGATGTCGAGTCCTACGACGATGGCCGCCTCGCCGACATGTTTCAGCTTCGCTTTATCGGCAAAATTATCGTTGAACACGGCGTCGTGTTGGGCCAGGCCGCTTAAGCCAAGCGCTTTGACGATGAGTCCGGCCATTTCCTCCCGGTTCATTTTATCCTCCGGTCTGAAATCGGTGCCGGGTGTTAACAGGCCACGGTCTACGGCGTTCTCGACGTAAGCGAAATAAGCGGAATCCGCCTTTACATCGGCAAAAGAAGCGGAACGGTTGGCATCGTAGCGGATGCCGCCATTGCCGCCGTTCATCGCAATGACGAGCATTTTGATCATTTCGCCGCGCGTGATCGACTGATCCGGGTTCACTTTGCCGTCCTTGACGTCAAGCGCTTGATAATCGAGCATCAGCTGCAGCTCTTTTTGAGCCCAATGGCCCTCAATATCGCCGACCTTCACTCGCTCCAGCGATACTGCGTCTCCGGTGGCGGCATTTTTCCAGGTACCGGTCTCGGCATCAAGCACGACCGGCTCCCGGGAATACTTGGGCAGCAGCTTGTATACGAGCTTGGCGTCCTTTTGCTTACCGGATGCGTCCGGAGCAATGCCGGGAGCGATTTCTCCTGCAGCGATCATGAGCTTGATTTTATCCGTATACAGCGGAGTGTCCGACAGATCGGGCTCGTAGCTCAGCTCGATATCGTACTGCGCAAGCAGGAGATCTTTCGCCTTGTCGAGCGCAATGACCTGCGGCTTCTGCTGCGGATAAGCAAACGTGCTTATAGAATTGGAAAAGCCGATAAGATCCCCGGTTTCCCTGTCAATATTAACGTACACCGTTTCTCCTCCCGCACTTACGCCGTCAATGACCCGCTTGAAACGGATATCCCATGTTTTCATTCTTTTGAGCAGCAGCGGCTGCAACAGTTTTTCCGGAACCGTATCGGGAACCAATTGATCGGTATAGCCGGGCAGCAGTTTTTTGACCAGCTCGGCCGCTTTGGCCTTGGCTTCGTCCTGCGAAACTTTGGCTTCCACGTCTTTTTGCTCCGACATCGGTACATACGGCGGGTTTAAATTGAAATTTTTAATCTCACCGGTTTTGCTGTCAACGGTTGCCCATGCCGAGCTGCCTGCCATTTTTGCGCTTGCCTCGTTCTCCCCAGCCGGCTGGCTCCAGCTCAAATTCCAGGCGGAGGACGTCTCACCCGTGTCCGGATTCGTATACTCGTTGTACGATGCATTTTGCAGTTTGACGCCCGCTGGCAATGTAAACACGGAGGTGACTTTCTCCACCGCTTCCTCTTTGGTTAAATTGAGCGTTGCCGAAGGCTTATCCGCAAGCGGCTTATCGGTTATCGGCCGTTCCTCCTCGCCGGACTGCGGAATGATCCCTGGGCTCCACGGCTCGCCCTTTGCTGCGTCGATCATAAATGTACCCATTTGATACGTAGTGATCGGCTTTCTGTTCCCCTTCGCCTGATACGGGATTTCATAGCTTAGCGCAGCCTTCGCTTTATCCCGGA
This sequence comes from Paenibacillus allorhizosphaerae, assembly GCF_910594985.1. Lineage (GTDB taxonomy): Bacteria > Bacillota > Bacilli > Paenibacillales > NBRC-103111 > Paenibacillus_G > Paenibacillus_G allorhizosphaerae. The sequence goes on along the minus strand of NZ_CAJVCE010000038.1, from coordinate 32,353 downwards.
ATGCCTGCGCGGCCTGCTCCATACCGATTGGGGTCACATTCTTCTCAAAAGTAGCCGTATCGTCCCAATTGAAGCTGTAGCTCGTGACTTGCCCTTCGCCGTTTACGCCGACGTTCACTCCGTTTTGCGAGAACGGCACTCCAGACACCGTCCGATCATAGCGGATGCTGTATTGGTAATTCCCGTCAATCGGCGTGCGGAACGATTGCTCGTCGCGCACATTGTAGCGCAATTGATCCTGCTCCCCGGCGTTCATTTTGGCGATCCAGGCATCCGCGATTTGCTTCGCCGCCTTGTAATCCGCTTTCGGCGGGTAGCTCGGCTTGCGGTCGTTATCATTTTCGTTCATATAATAGTTGGTCAGTCTGCCGTTCGTCCCATCGATCGTAATGCTGATATTGCCGTAATAATGGTCTTTGATTGTTTTGGAAAAGTTCATGCTCCAGCTCGAGCCGTTTTTCCCATAAGGATACCCGTTGGAATTCAGATTAATGGAATTTAGCACGTACCCCTCTGGAATCGCAATATACTTTTTGGCTAGATCGATCGCGTGATCTTTGGAAATTTTGACTTCCGCCGGAGCTGTATTTCCTTTGTCAGGCAACATCGGAACACTTACGGATGTGCTGCCCGCTGTTCCAGCGATTTCGCTTGCCCATACTTGTGGTGCGCTCGTAAGCAACAACGCCGACGCGATGGCGACGGTCCCCGCCTTTTTCAGCCTTTTCAAGTGAATCCCCCTCACTGTCATTTGCGAATCTACTCACTAGACGACAAGCTTTTGGAAAAAGTTGCGTTTGAAAAATAAAAGAATATTAAAAAAGATATGTAATAAATCGTGACATGAAAATATTTATTTATATGATTTATGTGATTTTCGCGTTATAATATCTAACAAGTGATACGGAAGGTGTGATAACCAATGAGCTTTGGCATACTCGAAGAACAAAAACAAGTTCCTTTTCCACGAATACCTGCTTTTTCTGTGAGTTCGTATCGCCGCATCCGGCTCCGCGAACGGGGGTTGTAATGCTATGACGGCCCAAGCGATCAAGCATGCCGCCCTCCAGTTGTTTGCCCGCAGCGGGTACGAAGGTGCCGATGTATCGGATATCGCCGCACGCGCGGGGATCAAAGCTCCATCCTTGCACCCTCATTTTCGAAGCAAGCAGGAACTGTTTCTTTCCGCTCTCGAGGATGTGCTGCGCGAGCATATGCAGTCTATCGCTGAGCTGCTGCAGGAATCGAAGCTGCGGCGCGAGGCCACGGATACCATTCTTCGGCGACTGATCCGGGAATATTGTCATAACGAGCGGATGAGCGGGGAACGGGCGTTTTTTCTGAAACGGGCTTTGCTGCTGCCGCCGCCATTTTTGGCCAGCGGCCTCAAGGAGCGGCTGATGCTGATGGAGCAGCAACTGGCCGAACCGGTCGGCCGTTTGCTGGAAGAAGCTTATGCCGCAGGAGAGCTGCGCAGCTTCAACAAGCCGGAGCTTGTCGCTTCGTACTTGTGCCTGATGGACAGCTGCTTGATGCAGTCGTACTTATTGCGCACACAGCAAATCGATGAATGGCTCGGCAAAGTTTGGCCGCTGTTCTGGGAAGGAATCGGCAAGCGGTAATTCCGCTGAGGTGAACGCATTGAAACCATTCATGCCATTACGATACAAACCATGAGGAGCACTTCCGGCCGACATGCCAGAAATGCTCCTCATTATTGTTATATCACTGCAACCGCCCGGATTTACGGCAGTTTCTTCAGGCCGAAGTGCCACTGCACCTCGCCGAACGTGGAAGGGAACGAGGCCTCATGTCCGGAGAGCGTACCAGTCCAGCTTCCGTCCGCGGAACGCTTCACCTCCGCCTTTCTCCAAACGGATTCTCCGCGCTCGTAAGCAAAGCTCTCTCCATCGTCGTCATACAGGGAGCCGCTGCCCTCCGCTTCGCCGAAATGGCACAAGATGAGCGGCATTTGCTCCCCTTGCCGCGGCGCATGCGCGCGCCACGGCGTCATCGGAATGACCGCGCCGTCCCGTACGAAAACCGGAATTTGCTCCAGCCCCGGAGCAACCCGGACAACGCCGCCGCCCTCGTACGTCTCGCCGCTTTCAAGCCCGAACCAGCGACCATGCGGCAAGTAAACGTCCCGCTCCTGTTCGCCAGCAAAGAGCGGAGCCACCAACAGATCATCGCCGACCATGAACTGGTCGTCCCATTCCTTCTTCTTGTTCCCGCCGTAAGCCGCGTCGACGGTATCGACCTTCACGGCGGATGCGGAAACGGCGCCGCTCTCGTTCTGAACGTTTCCGGTCACCAGCGGCATCGCGCGGAACGGAGGCGTGCCGTCCTGATGGTATTTGGCAAATGCGCTGTACAAGTAAGGCAGCAGCCGCATGCGCAGTTGAATATAGTGGCGGACGATATGCTCCACTTCCGGGAAGCTCCACGGCTTCGTTCCATCGCCCCAAGCGTTCAGCATCGCCATCGGCGAGAAGCAGACCGCCTGCATCCGGCGCACCCAATCTTCGGCGCTCGACGCCTTGCGCACCTCCGGCGTCCACAAGAGACCGCTGAACGAGGCGTTGCATAGCGCGCGAATAAACTGCTTGTGATCGTACAAGTCCGAATACAGCACGTAAGGCATCGAGGAAGCGCCGACGCCGGACGCCCGGATCAACCCGTACGTCCGTTTGTCTTCCTCCCGGTACAGCTCCGACGTCATTTTCTGGAACATCAGGCCGTACATTTGCCGCAGCTGCTCGCCGTCGTGGCCGGATGGAAACTCGGCGTGGGCGGGGAACATCCACGAGTTGCCCGTCAGCTCGCTGCCGTCGCACTCGTCGAGCTTGTAGCCGGAAACCCCGATCGACAGATGCTCGCTGCGATGCTGTTCCCGGTAAGCGGTTCTCGCTTCCTCCAGCGAGTAATCCGGCGCTAGCCCGCCCCATACCGTGTACGAACCGGATAGCGGAAGCAGCTTCTCGTAAAGCCCCGCTTCCGGCGAGACGTAAGGATGCTCCCATAAATTGATGCGGAAGCCTTCCCGGTCCATGTCAGCCACAAACTGCTTCGGATTCGGATAGCGGCCTTCATACCATTCGTAAGTTACCGGATAGCTCTTGCTGTGCCAACCCGGCTCCAGACCGATCACGTCACACGGAAATTCGCGCTTCCGGTATTCCAGCGCTTCTTCCGCCACCTGCTTGTCCGTAAACAGCGTCGGCACCCGGTGCCAAAATCCGAGTCCCCATCTTGGCGGAAGCGCGCCCCCGCCGCACAGCAAATTATACCGGCGAACGACGTCCAGCGCGTTATTTCCCGCAATTACATAGACGTCGGCTCCTTCGAGCGGCAGCAAGAACTCCATCCGCTCCGACACAAGCGTCGCTTTCCACTGCCCTTTTTGGTTATTTCGGTCAAATATTTGTTCCTTTTTCGTTTCTGCCAGTCGAACCGTCGAACCGAGATGAATCGTCACAATGCGCGAAGTATCGATCAGAATACCATAGCCTTGGTCGGACACGACAAAAGGGATCGGTGCGTGACTTTCTCCCGTATCCTGCTTCGGATCGCTGTTGACGCGGAGAAAACGAGTCCGTCCCCGCTGGTTCAATTTCATAAATTGCAATCCGAGCCCGTACAGCTTCTCGCTTGCCGTAAGCGGCACGCTGAGCAGCGGTCCGCGTTTTTTTTGCTCGATAGCAACATCGCCGCTTCCGAACGGAAATGGGGCCTCGCCCATTTGCTGCAGCGCTTCCGTTTTCGGCTCGCGTCCGATGAAAGCAAGCGGCGATAAGTCCGATGGAGCGCCGATCGTCGTTTTCCAAATTCCGGGTACATAAGAAGTCCATTGCAGTGGCGTGGTCAAAGTGCAGCCCTTCCTTCCGTTTTTTATCATCTTACCAGACAAGGGATGAAACTGGCTTTGGCCTATGGTATACTTTTTGCACAATTATAGGATCGATTATGTCAGAAGTTAAGGAGTACCCGATCTATGGAAACGCGGCATATTGCGTTTAACGACATCCGCACGCGCATTCTAGGCGCCGATTTTTACCCGTTTCGCCCCAAAGCGAAGATCGGTCCCCGGCTGAATTATGCCTATACTTTCATCTATATCCGGAGCGGCAGCGGCTTTCTTGTGATCGACGGCAAGGAATATCGGGCGGAGACTCGGGACTTGTTCTGCATAGAGCCGGGCACGCCGCACGCCTTTGCAGCAGACGAGCACGATCCTATGGTTCATGCGTCCGTCTACGCCGATCTTCTCTGGGACAGCACCCCCAAGCAGAAGGGCGACAAACGGCTGAACGAATACCGCTTCGCTTCCTATAAACCTCAGCTAAGCGCGGACCGAGTCCGTTTTACAGATGGGATTGTGCTCCCCGCGCAAACTTCCATTCCGGCCGGGGCGGACTGGCTTGAGCCTTTTCTCGCGGTCATCCGTCACTTTGATTCGCAGGAGATCGGCAGCGCGATCCGTTTGCGATCGTTGTTCGAATCGTTCGTGACCGGATTCGCACGTTTCTTGGCCTATCCGTTCTTGCCGAGCGACCTGCGCATACGCAAAATGATCGACTGGATGAAAAGCAACCTGCACGAATCGTTTCAACTGGCCGACTGGGCGGGGACCCTTCAGTTGAGCCAGCCGTATTTGTACGAACTGTTCCGCAAAGAGACCGGGACCAGTCCCGGACAATATTTTATGCTGCGCAAGCTGGAACAAGCCAAAACCGAGCTGCGCGAAACGAACCGTTCGGTTACGCTGATCGCGGACAAGCTCGGCTTTGCATCGGTGCATTATTTTTCCAGGCAGTTTTCCGGCCATTTTGGCGAATCTCCGAATCAATACCGGAAACGAATGCGCGGCGCTTCGGAATTGGAGTAGGTGCATGGAGATCTGATCATTCGTCCTCGCGCTGCTGACATACATCGATAACGAGAGTAACCCACCGGTTGGTTAGCCGCCTCGGTGTGCTGCACATCCGCTTCACAAGTCTGGAGGGGCTCCCGCAAAGCCAGTTGTACATATGGGAGGTGACAGCTAGCGGAAGTGCAGAGCTAGAGGCGCCGACTGAATGCATTCAAAAGCAAGCCTTCAGCACCTCGGACAGCTTGAAAGCCAGACTGAGCTTTCCCTCCACCTTAAGCGCGCCCGACATATATGCCGTCATGGCGTTCACTTGGTTGCTTAGCAGCTTGCGGAACGTCTGCTCGGAAAGAATGATGCGGCAGTCCGCCTTGTGGGGAGTCCCGTCGAACAATTCCGCCTGCCCTCCATGGAACTTGACCTGAAAGTATTCTCCCGTTCCCAAATTGAATTGGTATACCGCCTGCAATGACCGGATGCGCTCCGGTTTACGGTTGATCCGACGGACGATTTGTTCGATCTCGTCACGAATGTTCATGCGCTCACCTCGTTTGTCAAAGTCGGGTTCGACTTTCGATAATTTCATCCCCCCTGTTTCTCAAGCACACGGAACGTCCCGGTGCCAAAGGCGCACAACGCCCCGCCCTCACCGAAAGCTTTGGCCTGCGCCGTCACAAGTTTGCGCGAAGCATGGACGATTTCCGCGGTGACCGTCAGCTTCCCGATGGTCGCAGGCGCCACGTAATGCATATTCAAATTCGTCGTCACCACGGAGTGATCCGGTCTGGAACGCATGACGGCGAGCCCCATGGCGGAATCGATCAATGTTGCGTATACGCCCCCGTGCACGATGCCGATATGGTTCAAATGACGCGGCTCCACGGTTAGCGATACGGTTACGCGGCCATCCTTCTCCTCCGTCCATTCGCAGCCGATCCAGTCCCAGAAGGTGCCGGTCGATTTCGGCGCGCTATCGGTCGAAGGACGATCCGCTTCCCCCTCCTCCTTCACATCGTCCATACCTTTCCCTCCCCTCGGTATGCTCGAAGCGTTCAATATTTATGAAGAATCAAGCGTATCTTCCCTTGCCCGCTCTTCTTCCTCCTCCAGCAGCTTTCGACGAAGCACTTTTCCGACGAGCGACTTGGGAAGGCTGTTGCGGAACTCATAGATTCGCGGCACTTTGTAAGCGGCAAGCCGTTCCCGGCACCAGGCGCCGAGCACCTCGCTGTCCGCCTCGCTATCTTTTTTCAGCACAATATAGGCCTTCACCGTTTCGCCCCGGTACGGGTCCTTCACCCCCGCCACAACCGCTTCCTCCACGTCGGGGTGCTCGAACAGCACCTCCTCCACTTCCCGCGGATAAATATTAAAGCCCCCCGCAATAATCAAATCTTTGCGCCGATCCAATATATAAAAAAAACCGTCCACGTCCATCTTCGCCATATCGCCCGTGTACAGCCAGCCGTCCTTCAGCGTGAAGGCCGTTTCCTCCGGACGGTTCCAGTAGCCTCTCATCACCTGCGGACCGCGAACGATCAGTTCGCCGATCTCCCCTGCCGGGACTTCCTCCCCCGTATCGGGATGTACGATTTTCGCTTCCGTATCGGGAAAAGGAATGCCGATGGAGCCGATCTTCCGCTTAGCCCAAATATTGTTCGCATGCGTCACCGGGGACGCTTCCGTCAAGCCGTAGCCTTCAATCAGCCTCGCTCCCGTCATTGCTTCGAACCGCTCCTGTACCTCGAGCGGCAGCGGAGCTGCACCGCTGATGCAAACTTCGAGGGATGACAAATCGTACCGGGGAGCGTCCGGATGATGAATCATGGAAATGTACATCGTAGGCGCCCCGGGGAACACGGTCGGCCTGGTACGGCGAATCGTCTCCAGCAGCGGCTGAATCTCAAAACGAGGCAGAAGCACGAGCGTTCCGGCCAAATATACCGCCTGATTGAGCAGCACGGTAAGCCCAAACACGTGAAAAAACGGCAGCGGCGACAAGTACACTTCCTTTCCCTGCTCGGACCGGTAGCTCCAAAGCCGGCTCTGTATCGCGTTCGTCACCAAATTGTAATGCGTCAGCATGACCCCTTTGGCCAGCCCTGTCGTTCCTCCCGTATATTGAATGAGCGCGAGATCTTCCTCGGCATCGATCGTTACCGCGGTAGGCGAAGGCGGAAACCGCTTCAGCAGCTTCGCAAACGAATAGACGCCTCCGCCGTAATTCACGTCCCGCTTCAGTCCATCCAGCTTTGCTTTCAGCGGGTAAAGCAAGTTTTTCGGAAAGGGCAAATAGTCCTTGATCGATGTCACGATCACCTGCCGAACGCCTGCGGGCAGCACCACTTTCGTTACCCGTTCATACAGCAAATCGAGCGTAACGATCGCCTTCGCTCCGGCATCCTTGAGCTGATGCTCCAGCTCCCGGGGCGTATACATCGGATTCGTCATGACGACGATGCCTCCCGCAAGCAGCGTGCCGAAATAGGCGATCGCCGTTTGCGGACAGTTCGGAAGCATGATGGCGACGCGGTCGCCCTTGCGGATGCCCAAATGCGCTGCCGCCTGAGCGAACCGGAGCGCCGACTCGTGCAGTGATCGATAGGTCAATCGCTTCCCCAAAAAGTCCAGCGCAATCCGGTTTGGATAGGCAGCGGCGGTTTCCGTCAAAAAATGCGATAAAGGATGCTTCGGGTAATCATAGGTCGGCGGCACCTCGTCAGGATAATGCTGAAGCCATGGTTTGTCAGGCATCTCGACCACCCCGATTTCTCATGATGATTCAGACGATGTATTTCTCGGCTTGGATGACCCTCGCGGCGATCGCCCGTTTGAGCTGCACACGGTTAACCGGTGACGTGCGCGTCAGCTTTTTGAGTACCGAGAGCTGGGTGCGCAGCACGTCGCCATCCGCCATAGTGCACAGCGCCTCTTTGGCAAGCGCGTCGATTTGCCCGAATGTGTCGTGTACGAACGCGACGGTCATGTCGACCGCATTCTGTGCCTTCGCCTCGCCGGATGCGGCCTGCAGCTTACGAGTGCGCAGCAGCGCGCTTTCCATCGCATAGACGGCGATCATAAGGTCGGCCAGATGGGCTAATATTTCCTGCTCCTGTTCGATCGCCATCTGATACGCCTGCACCGCCTGAGCGCCGACCATCAGGAAAATCTTTTTGGCCATCGCAATCAAGTGCGCTTCCTGCTCCAAAGATTCGTCGAAGCTTTGCCCCGCCGGCATCAGCTCCATGAGCTCCTCCTGCAGCTCCATCGCCTTCTCCATGAGCGGAAGCTCCCCTTTCAGCGCCCGTTTGAAGAGCGTGCCGGGAATGAGCAGCCGGTTGATTTCGTTCGTCCCTTCAAAAATCCGGTTAATCCGCGAATCGCGATACATCCGCTCGATCCGGTATTCCTGAATATAGCCGTATCCTCCGTGTATCTGCAGCCCTTCGTCAGCCACGAAATCGAGCGTCTCCGACCCGAACACTTTGTTGATCGAGCATTCGATCGCATATTCGGCTATCGCTTTGGCCGATTGAACGCCGATCTGCGGGCCGGTATGATCCAAATCCCCCAATCCTTCGTCAAACAAGCCTGCGGTGCGGTACACCATGCTTTCAAGGACAAAGGTGCGTATATTCATGTCCGCGAGTTTGCCGCCGATCAGCGGAAAAGAGGAAATGAGGCGCCCGAACTGCTTGCGCTCATTTGCATATTTAGCCCCCAGCGCGATCGCATCCTTGGATGCCCCTAGACAGCCTGCAGCGAGCTTGTAACGGCCGATATTGAGGATGTTGAAGGCGATCAAATGCCCTTTTCCCGCTTCCCCGAGCAAATGCTCCACAGGAACGTGCACATTGTCCAAAATAAGCGGCCGGGTGGAGGAGCCTTTAATGCCCATCTTTTTTTCCTCCGGGCCGAAACTGACGCCCTCCATTGTCCGCTCGACGATGAAGGCGCTGAAATCGGTGCCGTTCACTTTGGCATACACAATGAAAAGATCCGCAAAACCCGCATTCGTAATGAACTGCTTGGAGCCATTCAATATATAATGTTTGCCGTCGCCGGACAGCTGCGCCGTCGTCTTGGCCGCAAGCGCATCCGAGCCGGAGGCAGGCTCCGTCAGGCAGTAAGCGGCCAGCTTCTCTCCGGTGGCGAGCTCCGGCAAATACCGCTCCTTTTGCTCCTTCGTGCCGAAATAGACGATCGGCAGCGTGCCGATGCCGACGTGCGCGCCGACGGATAGCGCGAAGGAAGAAGCTTTCGAGAGCTTTTCGCCGATCAGTGTCGAGCTGATCTTATCCAGCCCGAGCCCGCCGTACGCTTCCGGCACATCGGCTCCGAGCAGGCCAAGCTCCCCTGCTTTCCGCAGCAGCTCCACGGTCAGCTCGTAATTCAACTTCTCGATCGCCTCATCCTGCGGCGCAATCTCGCCTTCGACGAAATCTTCCGTCGTCTGCGCAATCATCCGCTGTTCTTCGGTAAAGTCCTCAGGGGTGAACACGCGCTGATAATCGGTATCTTCGATTATGAAGCTTCCGCCTGCTATACGAGTCATCGCCATCCTCTCCCTTTCCGCTTCGTTTCGGTTCCAGATTTGCTTCCTACGACGGGTACACCTCGAACACTCCGGCCGCCCCCATACCGCCGCCGATGCACATCGACACGACTCCATAGCCGCCGCCGCGCCGGCGCAGCTCGTGAATGAGCGTTGCCGACAGCTTCGTGCCCGTGCAGCCGAGCGGATGGCCCAAAGCAATGGCGCCGCCGTTGACGTTAACTTTCACATCGTCTAGTTCGAGCGCTCGAATAACATGCACGCATTGGGAGGCGAACGCCTCGTTGATTTCGAACAGATCGATATCGCCTAGCGACAACCCCGCCCGCTGCAGCGCCTTCGGGATTGCCTTCACCGGGCCGACGCCCATGATTTCCGGCTCGACGCCTGCGAGCGCAAAGGCGCGAAACGCGGCGAGCGGCTGAAGCCCGAGCGCGTCAGCTTTCTCCCGGCTCATGACAACAGCCGCAGCCGCGCCGTCGCTCATCTGCGACGCGTTGCCGGCCGTTACAGTGCCGCCAAGCTTGAAAGCCGGAGAGAGCCGGCCGAGCACTTCCTCCGTCGTATCCGCCCGCACCCCTTCGTCCGTATCGAAGACGAATTCGCGTTTTTGCAGCTTGCCCCGCTGTTCGTCGAAAGACACCGCCGTGACGGGTAAGGGAACGATCTCGTCCTTGAACCGCCCCTCACGGATCGCCTCCATCGCCTTGCGGTGCGAACGGACGGCGAAGCGGTCCTGATCCGCCCGGCTTACGCCGAATCGCTCCGCCACGAGCTCCGCCGTGTGCCCCATCCCCATGTAGATTTCGGGCATATACTCCGCAAGGTGGGGATGGGGGGCGGGCTTGAAGCCGGCCATTGGCACGTGGCTCATGCTCTCGACGCCTCCGGCAATGATGACGTCGGCATCGCCGAGCCGGATTCGCTCGGCCGCCATGGCAATGGACTGCAGCCCTGAGGAGCAGAACCGGTTGATCGTCAGCGCGGGCACCGCCACCGGGAATCCGGCGTAAAGCGACATGATGCGGGCGAAGTTAAGCCCCTGCTCGCCCTCCGGCATCGCACAGCCGATGATGATGTCTTCGACCTCTTCCTTGCGCAGCCCCGGCGCCCGATCCACCGCCGCCTGAAGCACCGCCCTGCCCAAATCTTCGGCCCGCGTTCCGGCCAAACCGCCTTTCTTCGCTTTGCCGACAGCCGTGCGGGCGACGGATACGATCACAGCTTCTCTAGGCTTATCGGTCATGCGGCTTCACCTCTTCTTTCGCATTTCATGTTTCCGATTTTTTCAGTCGTCTGTCGTTCACTAACGATCTGCCAACTGCATTAAACCACATTCTCCAATTACCAGCGGTAAGACCGTTAGCATTGGGCTTTTGCGCACATCGTTTCAAGTTTCATTCTTTGAACCAGCGTTTCATGCGCTAACGCCGCTAATTCCGAAGCGCCTTGCCCTTGGTCAGCATGTGCTGCATCCGCTGCTGCGTCTTCGGTTCGCCGCAGAGGCTGAGGAACGCCTCGCGCTCCAGGTCGAGCATATACTGCTCGCTGACCTGCGTTCCTGCAGGAACGTCGCCTCCCGACAGCACATGTGCGAGCTTGCCTGCGATTTTCATATCGTGCTCGCTAATATATCCGCCCTGCCGCATCGCATAGGCGCCGGTGAGCAGCACCGCTTTGCCGTCCGCGCCGGTCACGCGGAACTTGCTCTCCCGCTCCGGCTCGTAACCCGCTTGCGCCAAGCGAAGCACCGCCTGCTTCGCTTCATGGATCACGTGGTCCGGATTTGTCACGATCCGGTCCCCCGGCCGCATAAGCCCCAGCCTGATCGCGTCATGGCCGCTCGTCGACACTTTCGCCATGCCGATTGTCTCGAACGCGCGGTTGACGTAAGGCTGCAAATCCGTTTCCGGGAGCGGGGTGCCGCGGCTGGCGCGAAGCGCGAGCTCCTTGCAGCCTCCGCCGCCGGGAATAAGCCCGACGCCGACCTCGACAAGCCCGAAATACGTCTCCGCCGAAGCAACGATTTGATCCGCGGGGAGGCACACCTCCACGCCGCCGCCGAGCGCCATGCGATGAGGCGACGCGACAACCGGCTTTTCGAACCGTTTGAGCCGGTACATCGTGTTCTGGAACAGACGGATTATGCCGTCGATTTCGTCCCATTCGCCGTCCTGCGCTTCCATCAGCAAAATCATCAGGTTGGCGCCGACGCAAAAGTTTTTCCCTTGATTGGCGATTACAAGACCTTCAAAACCGCGCCGCACCTCCTCGAGACTTTGCCGGATCATGTGCAAAATATCGGCGCCGATCGCGTTGTTCGGTGAATGGAATTCCAGGCAAGCTACTCCGTCCCCGAGATCGATGAGACTGGCCCCGCTGTTGGAACGGACGACCTTGCCGCGCTCCTTCAGTTCGCGCAGGGAGATCGCCTCGGGCGGCTGCTTCAGTTCGCGGAGCGAACCGTTATGCGCATAGAAGCGGCCGCTCTCCCGCTTCTGATAAAACGACACGTTCCCTGATGCTATCCATTCTTTGACCCATGGTGGAACGACTTCCCCTTCCGCTTCCATTCGTTCCACCGACTTCGCCAAACCGATCGCATCCCACATTTCGAACGGTCCGAGATCCCAGTTGAAGCCCCATTTCATCGCTTCGTCGATCTCATGGATCGAATCGGCGATTTCTCCTATCTTCCCCGCGGAGTACAGCAGCACTTTCTTGAGGATGTTCCACGCCAGCAGCGAATATTTGTCACCCGCCTCGATCAGCGCTTTGCAGCGTGCCCCGGCTCCTTTCGCGCGCTTCGCCGCATCCAGCGATACGGAAGACACTCTACGCTGCGCTTCATACTGCATGGCCGCGAGGTTGAGAGATAAAATCTCGCTTCCTCCATCCGCTCCTTTTTGCTTCAAATAAAAGCCGCGTCCCGCCTTTTCCCCAAGCCAGCCGCGTTCCACCATCGCCTTCAGCACGTTCGGAACGGCAAACGCCGCCTTTTCGCCCGGGTCCGTTACATTCCCATGCACGTTGTTCGCCACATGAACGAACGTATCCAGACCGACGAGGTCGAGCGTACGGAACGTCGCGCTTTTGGGCCTGCCCATCGCCGGGCCGGTCACGGCGTCCACCTCTTCTACGGTGAAACCTTTGTCGGTCATTTCCTGCAATGTGACGAGCAGGCCGTACGTGCCGATCCGGTTGGCGATAAAGTTCGGCGTATCCTTGGCAATGACCACCGTTTTGCCGAGCCGATTCTCGCAGAACGATTTCATCTTTTCCACGATGGCTGGATCGGTGTCCGAACCGGGAATGAGCTCCAGCAGCTTCATATACCGGGCCGGGTTAAAGAAATGCGTCCCGAGAAAATGCGCGCGAAACGCATCGCCGCAATGCTTGCACATCTCGTTCACCGAAATGCCGGACGTATTTGTGCTGATCACCGTCCCGGGCTTCCAGTATTGCTCCACCTTGGCGAGCAGCTCCTGTTTGGCCTGCACTTGTTCCACGATGACCTCGATGACCCAGTCGACCTCGGCGATGTGCGCCAAATGATCTTCGATATTTCCCGGCGTAATTCTCGCCGCAAAATCATCGTCATACAGCGGAGCGGGCTTCATCTTCGGCAGCCGGGCAATCGCGCCGGCGGCAAGCCGGTTTCTCACCGCCGGATGCTCCGGCGTAAGCCCTTTGGCGGCTTCATCCGCCGTCAGCTGCGTCGGCGCGAGATCCAGCAGCAGGCAGTCGATCCCGCAATTGGCGAGGTGGGCGGCAATCCCCGAGCCCATGACGCCCGAGCCGATCACCGCCGCTTTGCGGATCGGTCTATTCATCGCTGATTCCTCCTTAGAGTTTTCGATAGAAAACTTGCTTCGTAAGCATTTGCTCTGAGTTTTCGATAGAAAACTGGCTTCGTAAGCATTGGCTCTGAGTTTTCGATAGAAAACTTGCCTCGTAAGCATTTACTCTGAGTTTTCGATAGAAAACTGGCTTCGTAAGCATTACGTCTCACCGAATACGGACTGCTCCAGCAGCTCCGCAATATCTCTCGCTTTGACCCGGTCGTCCGCGTCTTTCAGCTTCGTCCCGTCCTCCATCATCGTCAAACAGTACGGACAAGCGCTCGAGATAACCGTCGGAGCCGTTTGCAGCGCCTGCTCGGTACGGGCGACGTTCACCCGCTTCCCTCCCGTCTCCTCCATCCACATCATGCCGCCTCCGGCACCGCAGCACATGGCATTATCCCGGGACCGTTCCATTTCCAGAAGCCGAACGCCGGGGATCGCCTTCAAAATGTTCCTTGGCTGCTCGTAAACGCCGTTATACCGCCCCAAATAGCAGGAGTCATGGTATACGACCCGCTCCCGTACAGTGACGCTCGGTTTCAGCTTTCCTTCTTCCAACAGCCGGGCAAGCAGCTCCGTATGATGCAGTACCTCCACGTGCTTCAAACCGAAGTCCGGATACTCGTTTTTTAACGTGTTGTACGTATGCGGACAGGCTGTCACGATGCGGCGCACTTTGTATTTGCGGAACAGTTCGATATTGTCCTGGCACAGTTGTTGGAATAACAGCTCGTTGCCCATGCGGCGCGGAGTGTCGCCCGAGTTTTTTTCCTCATTGCCGAGAATGGCGAAATTCACGCCCGCTTCGTGCAGCAGCCGCACGAAGGCCCTGGATACTTTTCGGCTTCGCAGGTCGTAAGAGCCCATGGAGCCGACAAAAAACAGCGTTTCAAAGCCCGGGTTCTCTTTGACGGTCGGCACAGGAACGCCCTCGATATCGCCGGTCCATCGGACCCGGTCGTTTCGGCTCAGCCCCCAAGGATTGCCCTGGCGCTCGATATTTTGCATCGCGCGCTGCCCCTCCGGCGGCATACTGCCCTGCATCAGCACCAGATGCCTGCGGAGGTCGACGATTTTGTCGACGTGTTCGTTGCCTACCGGACACTGATCCTCGCAATTGCGGCACGTCGTACACGACCAAATCTCGCTTTCGCTCATGACATCCCCGATCAATTCAAGTTCCGTCGGGTTCATATCTGCGGCTTTTTGCCACGACGATTGCTGCCAATCGACGGTCGGCCCAATGTCCGTAAGCGACCCACGGTTCCATTCCGGATGCTCCTCTACTGCGCTCATGTGATGCGTCTCTTGCCCGGGAGAAAAGGCAAAGGCCGGCACCCACGGCGATTTGGACGTAATCGCAGCTCCTTTCTCGGTCAAATGATCCCTCAGCTTCGTAATCAGATGCATGGGAGACAGCGTCTTCCCCGTATTGGAGGCCGGACATACATTCGTACAGCGGCCGCATTCGACGCAGGCGTAAAAGTCGATCATTTGCATCCGGGTGAAATCTTCAATTCGGCCGACACCGAACGTTTCGGTATCTTCCTGTTCAAGGTCGAGCTTCTGGAGACGGTGGGACGATTTGCCGCGCTTCAGCCATAGATTGACCGGTGCGGTTATGATGTGAAAGTGCTTCGATTGCGGTACGTATACGAGGAAAGATAGAAGGATCAGCAGATGCAGCCACCAGCTCACGTAAAATAGCGTTTGCGCCGCTGTCGCGGACATTCCGGCAAAGCTCTCCGACAACAAAGACGAAATCGGAGCAAAGAAGGAAGGCGCCGTGCCGTGCCACAACCGTTCGAACGCGAGCGACAGCACGACCGACAGCATGAGAAGCCCGATGAAAAACAACACAGCGCTCGGCTTCCAGCCCCGTTTAAGTCGAGGCAAACGCTCGACATAGCGTCGGAACCCGGCATAAACGACGGCCGCCAACACCGCTATAACGGTAATTTCCTGAAACAGGCCGAATGCTTCGTAGCCTGGTAGCCGGAGCGGTTTTCCGCCGGATAGTCCTTTCCAAATCAAATCGAGGGCGCCGAGCTGCAGCACAATGAATCCATAAAAAAGAATCAAGTGCATGACGCCACTCTTCCGGTCCTTAAGCAGCTTCTTATGGCCGAACACTTGACGCACGAATTCGGAAAGCGGCTGCGGCGTTGCAGCGTTCCGCGCCTCAACCTCGTCATGCTGACCGAGCCGAACGTACAGCGAGCGCCGTGCAATCGCCTGCACAAACCAACGGATGCCGCATCCCGTGACGACCAAAAACAATAAGAAATTGACCCATTGCCACATCGGTGCTCCCATCCTTTCGCTCCTGATGACAAGCCCAAATTCGACAAGTTTGTCCGAAAACGTTTACATTACCTGTGTAATTCTTATCATATGTGCCTTTTTTACGCGTCATGATTGTTTTTTCGCCTTTGCAGCGCATTTTTGTCGAATCGGGTGGCATTTTTCAAGCAAAGGCTACAATACACTATAATTAGGCATTGTTCCTTTTCCAAACCATGCGGAAGCTGTTTTTAATGCCGATTTCCATGAAACGTTGGTTGGTCGGTCGCCGCTGTTGCGTTTTTCAGAAAATACCCATTTTCGTTCAGATCGCTCGCTGCATTTTTTTCACTGGGAAACCCGATTGCTAATTGTCTTGAAACAGTCGGGGTTCGTATTATGCTTGGCTGTTGATGAAAGGAGTCGTCACGAAATGAACATATACGTACTGCTGAAGCAAACTTTCGATACGGAAGAAAAAGTAGTCCTTGCGGATGGCGGCATTGCGGAGGATGGTGCGAAGTTTATAATTAACCCTTACGACGAATATGCGGTGGAAGAAGCGATTCGGCAAAAAGAACAACATGGCGGCAGCGTGACCGTCGTCAGCGTCGGTCCGGAACGATGCGCCGAGGCGCTTCGAACCGCGCTTGCCATGGGAGCCGACGAAGCGGTACTGATCAGCGGCGATGGCGTCGGGAGCGACGGATTCGGCTATTCCACCGTGCTTGCGGCATATCTGCAGCGTCAATCTTCGATGGATTTGATTTTAGGCGGTTTGTTTTCGGTGGATCAAGGCGCGGGACAAACGGCTATCCGGGTAGCCTGCCTGTTGAATCTGCCCCACGTCTCTTCGATTACGAAGCTCGACATCGATTGTGCCGCCGGTACGGCGGTCGCCATACGCGATGCCGAAGGCGATTCGGAGACGCTTGAGGTGACTCTGCCGGCCGTATTTACCGCGCAGCAAGGACTGAACGAGCCGAGGTATCCGTCGCTGCCCGGCATCATGAAAGCGAAGAAAAAGCCGTTTCATCGCTTGACGCTTGCGGATCTCGGTTTATCCGAGGCGGAACTGTCCGCCAAAACCGCGCGCGTCTGCATATCGCTTCCTTCCGCGAGGCAAGCAGGACAACGGCTGCCGGGGGACCCGCAAGCTCAGGCGGCGGAGCTGGTCCGTCTGCTGCGTACGCAAGCAAACGTATTATAAACCGCATGGAACAGCAAAGGGGGAATGTTGCGCATGAGCCGAACGATCGTTGTTATTGCCGAGCAGCGTGGAGGCCAGCTGCGGCAGGTCACGCTGGAGACGCTGCGAGCAGCGCAATGGATCCGCTCTGAAGGCGATGCCGTCAGCGTCGTCGCAATCGGGAGCAACCTGACCAAGCTCGGCAACGCACTAGCGACGTACGACTGTGATCGGATCTACCTTATCGATCATGCGGATTTGGAACATTACAATCCGGAAGCGTATTACCAGGCGTTATCGCCGCTGCTGGGCGAGCTATCGCCCTGCGCCGTGCTGCTCGGGCATACTTCGATCGGCCGCGATCTGGCGCCGATGATTGCCGCCCGTCTTCAGGCCGGCCAAATTTCCGACGTCATTGCGATCGATCGCGGGGATGACGGAATGTTACCGCGCTTCGTCCGCCCGATTTATGCCGGCAAAGCGTTCGAAACCATTGAGGCCGCTTCGGACGGCCCGCTCGTCGTCACGCTGCGCCCGAATAATGTACAGCCGGCAGCTCCTCGGGAGGAGGGGCCTGCGGCGCAAATCGTCTCCGTCCCCTACACCCCGTCCGCTTCCCTGCGCACCATGGTGAGAGACGTGGTGCGCAAAACTTCGGGGAAGGTGGATTTGACGGAAGCGAAGATCGTCGTTTCCGGCGGGCGCGGCGTCAAAAGCGCCGAAGGCTTCCGCCCGCTTGAAGAGCTGGCCGACGTTATCGGCGCTGCCGTCGGCGCCTCCCGCGGAGCATGCGACGCCGGCTACTGCGATTACGCGCTGCAGATCGGCCAGACAGGCAAGGTGGTGACGCCGGAGGTGTACATTGCCTGCGGCATCAGCGGCGCGATTCAGCATCTCGCCGGCATGAGTCAGTCGCGCATCATCATCGCGATCAACAAGGACCCCGACGCGCCGATATTTCAAATCGCCGATTACGGCATCGTCGGCGATCTGTTCGAAGTCGTGCCGCTGCTGACGGCCGAGTTCAAGAAGGCGCTTGCGGACGGAGCGTAAGGCGGCATTTCGCCCGATTTATTGCCCAAAACCTATTATTCGAAGTGTTCTTCCTCCGAATAATAGGTTTTAACCGGTTATACGAGGTTATTCACTTCGGAAAATCAAAAATAGTGGATTTCTCCCTACTATTTATTATATTTTACCTATTTCGCTTACCAGAGTCAGCCGCACGCAGTATTGGTTACGTTAAGCTCAATGGTTTTCCTGTAAAGTTACTTTTCCGTGGACAGCTGCCCCCATCCGTAAGATTGCCTCAACACCGCCTCATCCTTTGTCCGTTTCTTTATTTTTACCGATTCCATATACTCCTGCAACTACATAACAGCCTCCCAGCGTTATCAAAATAAGAAAAGAAATCCAAATCATCGTATCATTCGGACCGTTCCCGATGGGACCGACTTTGGGCAAATAGGCATACCAGTACTGGACGATCGCGGCAATCATTGTAATACAACCTATAACAGTCAACAATATAAATGATTTCATTCCGTATTTGATCGGTTCCGCTATGAATTTATATAGCGAAGCGACGGATACAAATAATGAAAAGGCGATCGTGATCCAGTTGATCATTATCCATTCCTCCATTCAATCGATTCCCTTTCACTTGCGAATGGCAGCTGAGCAAAGTGAAAGGAGGTGCTTACCTTATGGGAGACACACTCTCTACCGGCGTGCTGACGAGAGAGCCGCTAACGATATCCGCGGTCGTCAATATCGCCAACTTGGACAAGGACAACGCAAATTGGGTCACGGTGGAGATCTTGGACTGGTCCAACTACTCCAACCCGGTTAATCTTCCTGTGCTCATCGGTGAAAATGAACCCGTCATATTCCCATATTCGCTCGGAGCACAACAGCTCGCGGTCATGTATGCGGACTTGGATCACAACGTCAGTCTTTACGAGATTCGGATCACTTCGTCGAAAGAAAAAAATATAATCGCCAACAGCTTCGGAAGAAGCGTCCCTCCGTATTTTAGCCAGGAAGGAATACCGTTTACCATAAACAGTCGGTTAAGGTGGAACTGTAAAACTCGCTCAACCTTCACCCAAGCTGCTACTGCAGACTTAAGCCCGTATTTCCATACGGCAAGCGCGTTCGACCGGACCGGCGGACGTGCTTGTTTTTTACGCAGGCAAGCCGTTAATTTTTTTTCATTCTCGTGCCCTGTCATGGATATATGGGCCGAATCTCACAAACATTTCGCCAAAAACGGGCTTGTCCCGACAACTATTTTATCGATTTATGCGACTTTTTGTTTATTATTGCCACCATTTCCCACAATCTTCACACTATCTTCACACGGGATAAAATAAAATAAAGGCGGTGATGTAAACACTTACACCCCATTTTTAACTAGCATGATACAACACCGACTATGGCAATCCGGTACATCGGACCTAACGATGGCGGCTGCCGATCAATAAATCCATTCCATACTACCAGGGGGTTATATCGTGTATCCAGATGTTAAGAATCGGATCACCCAGGGCTTTAGCCGCATGCGTTCGGTCGGTTTTAAGCTGTTTATCCTGTTTCTTATCAGCATTGTTGCAGGATGCGCCGTTTCGGGATGGACAGTGTACAGCATCTCAACAACCGCATTACAAGAGAAAGTAGGCAACAATGCCCAGCAGGTAACGCAGGACGCAGCCAAAAACGTCGACCTGTGGTACAAGCAGATGGAAGGCTTTTTTAACAGCATCGCTTTGTACGCGACAAGCAATCAGGCATTGACGCAGCAGCGCAGCAAGCTTGTCCCTCTGATCGACACCGATCTGGCCGAATATCAGAAGCTGCAAGGGCGAATCGCCACTCTGAACACACAGATTCAAAAAATGAACGACGCGCTAAAACCCGGCGATTCCAAATCAAAAGAGCAGTATATGCTTGAGGTGGAACGGGACAATCTTATCAAAAACGCCGAGCAGCTGAACAAGCCGAAATCGGATGCAGACAAAGCGCTTTTGAATTATATGCAAAACACGACTTTGACCAACAATGCCATGATTTTCTCCGTCTCTATGATCCGGTACAACGGGGAAAACCAACAGTTTATACCGCAATCCTCCAAGGCGAAGCCGCAGCTGTACTCGCTTCCTTGGGTGGATCAGGTCATCAAGGCGAAGGGCAAAAACGTGTATTTGCCGCCGCAGGCCGGCTCGTTCACGTATGAAAACAATACCCGGGTGTTCGGTATTGCGAAAGCTTTTTGGAGTTCGGAAGACGCCGTTTGGACCGACGTGCTCATTGTCGAGTATAAGCTTTCGTATTTCGAAGACATTCTGAAAGCCATCACATTTGGGGGCATCGGCGATATTCATCTGCTCGGCACCGACGGCACGACATATTTTACGAACAGGTCAGGAATCGAACTCGGCCAGCCTGCTGCAGTAAAAGTTGATCCGGAAAGCAACGGCAACTTAAGCCGGTATGTGGACGCGCAAAAAAATTCGTACATAACGGTCAGCAAAAACTTGGAAAACCAACCGTGGCTGCTGGTCGGCGCCATCCCGGAATCCCGCTTGCTCGAAGATGCCAGTAAAATCAAAAACAGTTTCTATTGGCTCATCTCCGGCTCCATCCTATTGTCTCTCGCTCTGGGCTGGCTCGTGTATTATAACATCGGCAGACCGATGCTGACGGCTCAGCGGAAAATGCAGCAGGCCGAGCAAGGAGACCTCAGCGTAAGACTCGGCTTCAAGCGAACTGACGAGATCGGTTCCGTCAGCACCAGCTTTGACCGAATGATGGAAAGCATCAGCCATATCGTCAGCAATACCGGCGGATCGGCCAAGCAGCTGCTCCATTCCAGCAATCGAATTCAAGAGCTGGTCGTACTGAACGAGTCCGCTTCCAAAGAGATCGCCGTAGCGATGGACGAAGTCGCCAAAGGCGCGATGAACCTTGCATCCGACGCCGAGAAGAGCAATGAGCTGACCGGACGGCTGCATCACTGCCTGGATGACGTGATGGACAAAAACACAAAGATGCAGCAGGTTTCCGAGCAAATGAAAACGGCGAGCCATCAAGGCTTGACGACGATGGAGGAACTGTCCGAGCAAAGCCGGATGGTCGAGTCGATCGTCAAAGATTTGAATCAGAAGATGCAGCAGCTGCAGGATAGTACGAATTCCGTATCCGTCGTGCTCGATCTGCTGCAGGACATTTCGAAGAAGATCAATATTTTATCGCTCAATGCCGCTATTGTCGCCGCTTCTTCCGGCGAGGCCGGCAAATCGTTCATGGTCGTTGCCCAGGAAATCCGCAATTTGGCGTCGCAATCCCAGCAGTCGATCAATTCCGCAGGGGACGTTATTGAGCGAATTCAGACGGATATGCAGCAGACGAACCATCTGGTCAGCCAATCGATGCCGATCTTCTCGCGCCAGCTGGCGGCTTCCGACGCATCGCAAGATATTTTCAGCTCCGTCTCCAAGTCGATGCAGGAGTTCTCGGAACGGTTCGGCGAAGTATGGGAGTCGCTGCGCATATCGCTTGAAGCCGGGAAAGAATTGAACGAGGTGCTCATGCAGGTAAGCGCGGTTTCGGAAGAATTTACCGCTTCCACGGAAAATGTAGCCAATCTTGTCGTCAAACAAAACGAATCCAGTACGCAGCTGGTAGACACGGGCAAGGAGCTCGAGCAGCTCTCCCACGACTTGCGCGAATCGCTGGGTATTTTCAAACAATAGATTGACTTGGCCGGGTCCCGGATGCGCTGGGGATCCGGCTTTTTTATATTAAAGTACATTCGTTCGCGCTCACCGAAATATCGGTGAATTGGCCGTATGACATTACCCGTTAACCGGTGGAACACGATAATCCGGCGCAGCGCGATTATGTGTGAAGGTCTCCCTATTAGTACAGCCCCACACGCTCCATAAACCAGTACAGTCCAGTTACAGCGATAAATCCGGAAGCGACGTATACCGCCCCCCGATACCAGCTTAATCGGCCCGACAGCATCAAGAACGGGAGAAGTACGGCAAGTACGGCAATTTGGCCAACTTCCACTCCTAAGTTAAACGTAAACAAAGAAAGCAAGTAATGCTCTCCCAAAGCGCCTTTCAACACCTGAGCGAATCCGAAGCCGTGAATGAATCCGAATAGAAGCGCAAACATCCATCGCCACTTCAGCTTTTTCAGCCACAAATTTTCGACCGCCACATACACGATGCTGAGCGCAATGACCGGTTCCACGAAGCGCATGGGCAAATTGACGATATCCAAAGCGGAAAGCGCGATAGTAACGCTGTGGCCTACGGTGAAGGCCGTCACGATCTTCAAATAATCCCGCTTCTTCTGTTTGAGGAGCACCAGCGCGGTAATAAACAGCAAATGATCGATGCCTGTCCAAATATGCTCGATCCCCATTTTGAGCCATCCCCAAGCGGTCAGTGCCTCCGCTCCGGAAGCGTGGACCGAAGCATCGAGGCGGCCTGCGGCAAGACGGTTGTTTTTGTCAAATTGCTTGTTCACGGTTTCGGAAGGCGTGCGTAGGGTAACGAAGCTTTGATGGAGCGGATCCAATTCATCAAAAAAGAAGTTATACTGTATCTCATAAGATTCGACGGGTTTAGGGAATTTGTATTTCAGGTTCATGTACAATAACGGCATGCCACCCTTGTCCCTTATCGAAATGTCGCTGATCGCCGGAACGACGGAAGCGTCCTTGCTTTTTACGCTCAGCGACGCCTGAACGAGCGGCATTAAGTCGTCCTGCGTCCACTTGACTTGGTTTTTGTCGCGCGAAGCCGCAGGCCCCGCCTCGATCACAAAGACGCCTTTGGATCGGACGTCCTTCCACTGAGCCACTTCCTCCGGATTTAAATAAAGCTCGTACCCGATCGTATCGCCCGAGATTGAAATATCGGAATATCCGATTGTCGATGTATGCGCATGTGCCGGTGCGAGAGGCGCCTGTAAACCAACGAACAGCACCAAACCCGCGAGCAGCCGGAAAACGATTGTTCTTCGAAACATTGTCATCTGCCGTGCCTCCTCTGTCTCGCCAATGGCCGTCTCTGCCTAAAATAACAGCAAGAGCGAAAGAATCCGAAGACTCTTTCGCCTCGCTTCACTTAAACGGACTTACTTTTTGGCTTTCGTGGAAAATTTCCAAATGTCTGAAACCGTTTGGCCGTGGTATGCATCCCGTGCAGTCGTATACCAATAGTACGTGTTGTTTTTATCCAGATGCTTCCACTTGACACCCGCCGTCGATCCGCTTGGGACGCTGCTCGCCGTGCCTATTTCTTTTCTTGTGTACACGTTGACGCCGATATAATCCGTTGCAACCTGCTTGCGAATCGGACGGGTCGGATAATCGACGTCGAACTCGTCCTTGCCCGGCTCGTCGAAAAAGTTCCAGTCGTTCAAATAAGGCGAGTAGGTGTTGACATGAATTTTCTGGTTATCCAAGTCGAATTGCAGAAAACGCAGATAACCTTGACCGCCTTCGCGACCCGATTGGTAGTCGGACAGAAGCTCCACTACCGTGCGCCCGTCAACATGCTTTACATTATAGGCGGCCCCGTGATAATGTCCGCACAAGACCATAAACACATTTTTGTTCGCAGCGACGATCTCGGACCAAATTTTTTGCCCGTCCTCGCCGTACGCTCCGCTCGGGGTAATATAGGCATGTGTCGCAATGATGGCGTACCGGTCAGGATACTTCTTGAGAACGTCGTTGGCCCATTTCACGGTATCGTCTTTTACGCCGTAACCCAAATACATAATAAGAAAATCATGGCCGTTGGAGGAAACAAGGTCGTAATGATCTCGGTTGTCGGCGTTGTCTCCGCCGTACGTAGGCTGATTGACAAAACGGTCGCGCCCGAAATATTGGGAGAATATGCTGTAATCACCCTTGCTGTGCCCCACGTCATGGTTGCCGGCGACGACGCCGTAATTCATTCCGGCATTCTCCAGATACTTCATGCTCTTATCCGCGACGGCCCATTGCTCCGGCTTATCATATTCGTCGATAAGGTCGCCGGTGTGGATGGTGTATATGATCTTCTTTTGCTGCTTCTGTTCGACGAGATAACGCATCATCTTATCATAAACTTGCGGATACGACTCCGAATAATATTGCGTATCGCTGACCCAGGCAAACGTGAAGTCCACCTCATCCGGGGACGGAATGAGATCCTGCACGAGGACATGGATCGTATTGCCGCGCACCATGTCGCCCGCGTTCACTTTGGCCTTCAATTCGAAGTCCTCCGTTCCTACGCCTCTTGCGCCGGCTTCCCACTTCTGCGTATTGAAGTTCCAAGTATACAAGGTCACCTGACGGTCCGGCAGCGAGTGCCCGACCCAGACCACTTCCACCTCATCGGTAGGGGCGACGTCGTGAGTCATTTTGAAATCAAACCGGTGATACGGAAATTGCATCGTCGATTCCGTGCTCAAGTATTGTTTATCCTTGGCCTGGACCAATGCGGCGTCCCCTTGGGAGAACGGCGTTTCCCCGGCCGGCACAAGCTCGAGCGGCGGCTCCCGGTCGGTTGAATTTTTAAAGCCGGTTTTCGCGGAATCGCCGCTGAAATCGTATTGATACGCCTCGTAGAATGTCACGTCCAGCGGATCGCCGTTCGGATCGTTCACCTTGACGCTAAGCTTGGCGTTTTGGTGAGCGCCCTCTTCTTCCATTACCGGCTGCGGATCGGCAGGCTCGAGAGGATGTTCGGGATTCAGCGTGAAGGTCACCGCGCGAACCGTTTCGTTGCCTGCGTTATCTCTTACTTTTACCTGCAGCACGTGGCTGCCCGGCTCGAGCTCGGCACCGTACTTTTTGGAGCCGGCCTCCACCGGTTTTCCGTCGAGCGTAAGCTCCTTCGATTTGACGCCGGACACCTCATCGGATGCTACCGCATCGAAGGTCAACTCGCCGCGGTACGTTTGTCCGTCTGCGAGGGTCATGCTTTCCACGACGGGAGGCGTATTGTCGATGATCGCCTTCACCGTAAGCTGGTCTCCGCTGCTTGATGTTGTCTGCAGCAGATGCTCCCCGTCGGGATATTTTTTGGAATCGAGCGAGTAGGAAACACCTCGGAATGCATCGTTCGGAATATCGATCGAGTAATCGATCCGCGTTTTGGAGCTTGCATTATTATTGCTTCCGTCGCCGACGGTGACGACCTTCAGCGGGTCCACCGTCGTGTAGGTGCCGTCGGTCGCATTCTTGATTCGCGCAGTAATGATAGGCCGGTATGTACCGTCCCACAATACGATGCGCGTGTTCTGCAGGCGGAAATCGTCATTATTGCCTTCCTGATCGTCATACGCCTTCGTGGTGCCGGCGGCAATCGACACCGTATTGTTGCCGGGAGTGAACATCAGCTTGGGCAGCGTGTAGACGACCTCATTGAACCGTTCTCCGTCCCCCAGAATCCGGACGAGCTTGTCGTTGATCAGCAAGCCGTTCTTGAACGAGTCCTGCATGTCATCGGCTTCGAAGAGAATATATGCGTTGCCGGGCATCGTTACTTGAGCCGGCACCGCCGTACCGTCGATTGACAGCTGCAGTTGGTTTCCTCCGGCCAGGCTATTGCCTTCGATTACTTTCGTACCGCGAATATAGGTTCCGTCCTGAATATTCATGTAGACCGGCCCGTATTGCGGTTTCGCAAAATACATCCGATAAGGTACGCCGGCCGTATCGTCCAGAGACGATCGTTTTTGAATGCCGTCCGATGCTTCAAAATAATAATCGACATGCTCGGCGAGCAAGAAGTATTGACTTTTAAGCGATGGGGAGCGGTACAGGCCACCGCCGGCCGAGGTCATGTTCTCAGCAGTATAACTCGCCTGCCCGTCCCGTTTATAAAACACTTTGATTTGCGTGATCTCATGATTGTCGGCTGCATACGTTTCCAGGACTACGCTTCCGTATGCCTTCGGGGCCGTAGGCGGCGTATGGGAGATGACCGGCTTCTGTGTATCTGCGGCAATGCTTATCGGCTGTTCCGGCACTTGGCCGCTCAGAAGCGTCCCCGGTGTCGGCGTTTGGCCGTATGCCCGCAGATACATGCGGGTCGTGCCGTCCTTCGGATATTCGTATACGAAGGTCCGGGCTTCAGTGGTCGTCTCGTCCTTCGCTACGTTAAACCAGGCCTGCGAGGTCACTTTGCCGGCATCCGTCGCTATGTATACTCGACCCTCGATGTCGTTATTCATCGATTCGTCCTCGGCAACGACCGACGTGATGCGCGATTCGGGGAGCTGCAGGCCGTGATGCTTGACAAATTCGCTGATCGGCCGCTCCGCCATCGCATACGATTTCACCCAGATGAGAGCGGTTTGCTGAGGGGAAAGCAGCAGATCGGTGTCGATATCCCATGGCGTAGTCGCGGTGGATTGGGTCACATACAGAAGCCGGTAATCCTTCAGATTGATGGCGCGGTCCGTATTGTTGTACACCTCGACATACTCGTAATTATCCGTGCCTTTGTTATCATTCATTAGTTCGGTAATTAGAAGCTCCGAATTCATCGGGCCTCCGGCAGGGAATACGGCAATTTCGTAATTGACGGAGCTGTCTGCCGGAAGTCGGGTTACGTTCACACCGTCGCTCGCCTCAAAATAATACTGCAGGCGGGATGTATTGTCGAAAGCGGCCTTCGGAATGGCAGCGGAATATTGGGCGGCAGCGGTTGCGGCTGCAGTCATCGGGACGGAGGTGAAGCTCGGCGACTCCGCATTTTTGTAGTAAAGTGAAACGGAGGAAACCGCTAGATCGTCGTACACTTCGGCGGTCACGGTAATCTCCTTCGGATTCGTGGAGGCCGTCGGAATCGTGTGTTTGATCGTTGGAGGCATCTGATCGCGGTAAACGGTAGAGGTGACTGTCATGTTCGGAAGACTTCCGTTTCCTGAAGGGTCGGACGCTGCAATTGCAGAACCCGACAGCGTTCCTGGCAGCAATAGTGCCCATGAAAGCGATGCTGCCATCAATTTTCGGTACAATAATCGTCTTTGAACTTTCATTTCCTTTACGTCACTCTCCTTCGTATGAATACAATTTCATTTAACCGCGTCCTTCTTCTTTAAATTAAACTCACCTCCTTTCAGCTGACAGGGCACATTTCCGGGCATCAATCCTCGCAGCGCAGCGTTCGATTACGCCGTTTCCCAAATCTATGAAAACCCTTTCAAAGAGAGATGTGACCGGTTCCAATATGTATTCTCTTTCCTTTTGTTTGTTAAAGATACCCATGTTCTCCAAATAATTATAGCACTGCAACAATTGTTATAACAATAACCTATTATCCAAAGATTTTATTAACTTCCAGTTCGTTCCTCCGCGGGCTAAACCGGATGGTACAATGGCACTTGATATAAGATTCAATCCGGCAACTTTTTTCCTAGTGGAAATGGCATGAAACCGCTTGGCTAGCCCCCAATATTTCCGTATCATACAGGCAAACTATAGACATTGGTACAGTCCGCGTATCTCCCTAGTGCATACGCTGTAGAATGACGTTTATCACGAACGAAGCTGAAACTTGGGGTGATGAAATTGGCAATTGGGATATTGGATGTATGGGTGACCTCTGATGTGGATGCGTCAAGCATGGTATTGGTGACGGACTGCATGAACGGATATCCACACGAACTGTACGGTCTCCAGGATGGAATGTCGGTCACCTTAAGCAAAGGCAGTGCGGAGAAAGAGGTTCGAATCGTTCGTGAAAACTCGAACGAATGCTCCTTTCACTATATGGAGCTGCACCCGCAGACTGCCAAAGATCTGGGCGTTGCGAACGGTTCCCGCTGCCGCGTAAACTTGGATGAAATCAAGATGGAGATGAAGCTTACACCTGTGTCCGTCAGCCGTTACTACACTAACGTTCAGATCGACAGACATCCGAATCGGCAAAACCGGATCGTCATGGGATATTCGCTCCTCAGCATGCTCGGGATCCGCCATCAGGCGAAGTCTGCGATTACGGTCAAACTGAACTCCGCTCCCGTCAAGCTCCGCCTGAACGTCCCGGAGAACGAGCTGGACGATTCGTGTACTATACCGGCTCAAGCAGCCGCCAAACTGGGAATAACGCATAACGGCAGCTATATGCTTGAATATAACCACGCCACACGCATTCTAGGTTTGCCGGAAGGCGAGGCGCATGCCGAGCCGTTCGTCGTCGAGCAAACAAGCAGCGTGTCCGTCAAACGGCAGAAACAGGCCCGTGAACGGAGAACCGGTGTGCCGGTACAAATGACGAAATCAAGAAACAAGGGCACGTCGGCGCAAGCTGCGGTGCGCACCATACCGACCGTGACTGCGACGCCGGTCGGTCAAAGCCGCATCCCCCCTGCTCCGTGGCTCCATCCGTCGGTCGTATCGAAGAAACGAGCTCGTTAATTCGATCGTGGATCAGGGATGAGCTCCGGACGTGATTCGGTCGCCAGGCCCGCTTAATCCTCAATGCCTCGCAACAAAATTCGAGCACCTCTTCCGCTGTTCTCTTAGGTCGGCGGTGAGGTGCTCTTTCCTTTTTTGATTCCTTTTGCCCGATTACATCCCGAGGTTATATCCTTGACTCATGCGGCAACCTTGCTTATGTTCGCGTGAAGCTTGGCTCTTCGCGTTTCCCGCAGCGTAAGCAGCCCGACAAGCAGCGATAATATCCCGATCATTGCCACGAATACGCCCATTTCTTGAACGTAGTAAGCCAGCCTTCCTCCCCGGTAGCCCATCCCCCGGATGAACTTGAACAGCCATGTGAGCGGCAGCATATGGCTTATCGCCTGGATCGGTGCAGGAAAAATAATCGGCGCCACTTGTACGCCTGACAGCATGAAGGACGGATACACGATGGCGTACGTTCGCAGCGCCACCTTCGACGGATCGGCCGCCGTCCAGCCGACAACCATGCCCATCAGGCCGATGGTCAGCGTATAGAGCAGCAGCGGCACGACAAAGGCGAACGGCTGGCCCGCGAACCTCAGCCCGCCGAGCTGCTTCAGCAAACCGAAGGCGAGCAGCAAGCTGATACAGGAGATGATCGCATAGGGAAGTACCCGGGACCAAAGGGCGAACGGGGAGCGAAGCGCCTCTCCAAGCGTTCCTTCCACACGGAGCCGGGGAACGATGGACGCAGTCGCAATGGCTGTAATGCCGAGCGCCACTACGTTCACGAAGCCGATGACCATAAAGCCGATGAAATCGGACGTCGGATTGAACAGCAGCCGCTGCTGGAGCGACAACGGCGTCACAATCCCCATCGCCGCTTCGTCGCTCATGCCCATCACCTTCAGCTTGCCGACGGATTGCGACGTATTTTCAACCATAATCAGCTCCTGCATGCCGGTACGGATATTCCCAATCGCAGACGGCATCGAATTATCGATCAGCAGGCCGATATTGACGGATTTGCCCTGGAACCGCAGCTCCTCCATTCCGCGCGGAAGATAGATAACGGCCATATATTTCTCGTTGGCCATCAGCGCCTCCGGTTCGATCGCTTCATTAAATACGCTTGTGACGTCCAAATACTGCGTCGCGTTCACCTTGTCGATAAAGCTCCGGCTGTACGAACTGTTATCTTCATCAACCACGGCAACCGGCGCTTCGTTGATCTGGCTGTTCTGGAACATGTAGCCGAACAAGGCGGCCACGATCAGCGGGGCGATCAATATCGCCGGTATGAATTTGCTCGACAGTGCAAATTTCCATTCGTCAAGATGAGATTTCATCGACTTGTACCTCCGCAGTCATCCCCGGCAGCAGCTTGTCGGTTCGATCGACATAGATGCGAATCTGGAACGTATTGAGGTCGGCCGTTCCTTTCTCCCGGCTCATTCGCAAAGCGGCGAATTGCGGTGCGGCCGTGATGAACTGCACTTTGCCTTCCACCTGATCCGGCAGCGCGGCAAAACGTGTCGGCACCGCCGATTCCGGTTTGAATTTGCCGACCTGCCGCTCATCGACATAAAGATCGTAGTAGAGCTTGCCGGTTTCGAGCAGCACCACCGGCGCACCCGATCCGACATTCTCCCCGAGCTTCGGCACCACTTTCACCACTTTGCCGTCCGCCGGCGCCCGCAGCGTGAGCCGGTCCTTCTGCACGTTCAGCGACTCCAGCAAAATGCTCTGCTGCTCAAGCTGCTTTTGCAGTGCATCGATGCCGATGCGCTGATTGTTGATATCGCCCTCCGTCAGCTGCTGCTGTTCCAGAACCGCGTGCGCCTTGTCCGTCTGAAGCATCGCCTGCTGACGCTCCTTGTCCGTCGCGCCGTTCAACATTCTGGTCAGCGCCGCCTGCTGCTGGTTTTTGGCGTTCTCCAGCGTCGCGACCTGGCTGCGCGCGTTCTCGACCGCATCGCGATAATCTTTATAGGAATACGCATTGCCCTCGTAAGTATCTTGTATGTTGCGCAGTTGATTGTACATCTTCATCGCATGCGTGTACGCCTCGTCCGCTGCCTCTACCGCCAGCTTCTGCCGCTCGATGTCTTCGGCGCGCGCCCCTTCGGCAACCTGCGCCTGCTGCGTTTGCGCCTGCGACAGCCCGAGCTGCGCCTGCTTCACCGCATTGCCCAGCTTGCTTTCCGCCACCGCAATGCCGTCCTCCGCTTGCTTGATTTTGAGCGTCGTCAATTCCACGTCGGCCTGCGCCTTTCTCAACTGCAAGTCGACGTCCGTCGGGTCGAGCGTCATCAGCACATCGCCTTTCTTGACCGTCTGCTCCTCCTTGGCAGCCAGCGTGACGATTTTACCGCCCACTCCCTGAAAAGACACGTTCACTTGCTCCGCCGTTAGTATGCTCGCTTTACGCGCGCTTGCGAGCGTCACAGCGTCTTTGCCGTCCGCTGCAAGCATCCAGCCGCCGCCGCTCAGCGCCAAAGCCAATACAACAATTGCCGCCACCTGCTTCTTCATCCCAATGTTCCCCTCTCCCCGATGTAAACGTTACTTACTGTGCGCTGCACTTTAACCCGCTCAAAATATAGCTGATCGTATACCGGATGACGTCCTCCTGATCCTCTTTGACCGAAAGGTCTTCTTTCAGCTGCAAAACCGGGTCTAGGAACGGACTGTTGCGGGTAAAAATAAGCGTCCCCACGACAAAATGCACCGTATGCCTTAGCGACTCATAGTCGAACTGCCCCTGCCGTTTGCCTGCTTCAAGAATCGCTCGCAGCTGGAGCCAAAGCGCGTAAACGATGTTTTGTACTTTCTCCAG
This sequence comes from Paenibacillus allorhizosphaerae, assembly GCF_910594985.1. Classification (GTDB taxonomy): domain Bacteria; phylum Bacillota; class Bacilli; order Paenibacillales; family NBRC-103111; genus Paenibacillus_G; species Paenibacillus_G allorhizosphaerae. The sequence goes on along the minus strand of NZ_CAJVCE010000038.1, from coordinate 1,347 downwards.
GCGCGGACTTTGCATCATTACCTCTTGCTGCAACAAATTGATCAGCTCCGGCTCCGCAAGCCGGAAAAGCGCAAATTCGCGGATCAGCGACTTGAGATCGTCTATCGGATCGGCCAGATCGTATTCCTTTTGCAGAAAGCTCGGCGCAAACGTCTCGAACAGCGCGTAGAACACATTCTCTTTGCCGCCAAAATGATAAGATACGAGCGCCAGAGCCACGCCGGCTTCATCGCATATTTGCCGGACGGTCGTACCCTCGAACCCTTTTTTGGCAAAAAGCTTCTTGGCCGCATTTAATATTTTCAGCTTCACGTCTTTTCCTTGCGCGTCGTGTTTCATATGTCCCTCCTTGTTTTGCCCTGGCCATCCACACTTGAACATTTGTTTTGAACAACTGTTTTGAACATTTGTTCAATTTTCCTCTGATTGGTATTTTACTACTGATCAATAAACCCTGTCAAGCGTATTTCCTGAGATGAAATGATTGTGCAAAAAGCCGACGATGGCCCATAGTAGGAACGCCTGTGATGATTTGGTATAATAATGAAAAAAACAAATGTAAAAAGGAGTATCCGCATGGGATGGTCGGAAATGCAACGTATTCCAAATGAATATAATGATAAATTCAGATCGATCGACGCGAAGCTCCTTCAACTGTTCTGCGAGCGAAAAGCGTTAGCGAACGGCAAACGGTACTTTCCGTCAAAAGAGATCATGCAGCAATGGGCCATAACCTATGATCTTGATATTCCGCAAATTAGTTGGCTGCTGCACAGCCTCAATGAAGGCCGCCATTCGGTCGTTCCGGACGAACCCGGCGAGCTGATAAACGTGTTACCTGTCATGCAGAAATCCGTTGTAAACGGATTCCGGTACGTTTTGACCCACGCGATGCAGCATCAGAACGGAAGTATTGTTTTCCTGGAAATCGAGCATCTTTCAACGAACGAAAACATAGGTCATATCCGCCCTCATTTGTTATTGGAAGTGACAGGCAAACAGCAATACAGCGTCCGTAGAAACGGCACTCATGGAGGCGGCGGTCAGACTCAAGTACGTTTTCTGGTCACTCCTCGCCTGCCGGATCCGATCCAAGAAGTGCAATTTGCCTTGATTCCATACGCGATTCCTATGGAAAGCCCTCCGAAAGAAGTTATTTTGGATCAGGAAATTCGCTTTGGAGGAGCGAATCCAGCCTGAAAAGAAAAAGCAGCCAATACGGCTGCTTCAGATTGTTGACAAAGCCCCGAATTTTTTCGGGGTTTTGTTTTTAAGGGTACATTTCAATGAATTTTAGCTGATGTGGATTGCAAAATAAGAAAGATCGCCTGCTATCCGGCCCTCTTG
>NZ_CAJVCE010000037.1 GCF_910594985.1 Paenibacillus allorhizosphaerae | reverse complement strand
CTTTATTACTTATATATTTAACTTCAATGGAATGTGGAATTTTCACCACAGGCACTGGACTTTTAATGGAGATAGAATCCGCGACAAAAGTTGAAGGTACCCAAACTTCATTCACCAATTTAAAGCTATCACTCCATTCATCAGGAAAGTCTGGTAATTCCCAATGCCAGTAACCTATATTATAACGGTTTTCGAAAAGTGGGCTTCCATATTCAGCATAGATTTCCATTGTTTGCTCGGCATTCACATGATAAACGTTCACATTATATTTTGGGGACTCTATCTCTTTATGAATCCAAGAAGTATCAGTCATTCTAGAGCTGTTAGTTCCTGTAAAATTAATAATACCGAAAGGTATGCTAGCGGCATCTAAACTTTTGGCAGCTATCCTGCATGATTCGCCAATTCCCATTTCCGCCCTGGAATATCCAACCAAATTCACACCTTGCACTGAAGCAATAGTTAAGTTAGCTTTTTTTTCATTCCATGTGATCGGATAAGCATTATTTAATAATTTCTTTTTAATTGTCGTTCTATAAGATGTAGGAAGTAGAGGTTTTATTACTGATTTCGACAATACAGCTAATCTATATATTAATCGATAAAAGCTTGTCTTTATTTAAAACACCACCATTCATGTTTCTAACTTCTAATTATTCTAACAAAATAAATATTTAATTACTATATAAGCTTGCTTATTCGCAATTCAACCAACCGGAATGAGAACTAATGAATTAAATCAAATAATATGCTAGAATGAAAAAGGTTGTCAGGTATTATCGAATAAAGGAGTCTCATATGAAAAACAAAAAAAATCAAGCCTATGGGTATTCATCTGGCGCAAAAAAAAATGAAAACTTAACTGAGAATAATTCATTACTGTTTTGGCTTCTGGGTGCGTTTTCCGTAGTATTACTTTTCTGGTCCCCATTCCAAAAAGGCCTATTTAACGGAAACAGCTTTGACTTTGAAAGACCGATCTACTCCGCTTTCGTATGGTCGAGTATAATACTCCTGCTTGTGGCTATTTACGCATTTTATCATTGGAAGTTAAAAACAACATCTGACGTCATCAGCTTTATCGCATGGCTCATTCCACTGACTTACCTAATATCGCTTATTAATGCGGGTTCTCACTATAATGCGATCAATATGGTATATATTCAGTCGACTTACGTCATTTTTTTATTACTCGCTTATTATATTGCCAAAAGCGATCTCGGAGCCGCTATATTAAAAAATGGTTTCATGATTTCCACGTACGTAATCATACTATTCGGAATATTTAACTGGTTTGGGAATAAAATCACTAGCTATAATTGGGTAAAATGGTTTGCTGCCGATATGGTCGAGCCATTTTACCGTGACGCTGTTATGACCGATGCTAACGGACTGCGACTTACGTCGGTTTTTCAATACGCCAATAGTTACGCAGCATTTTTGATTGCAGCTTTGTTTTGTACATTATTCTTGGTATTATCGTCCAAAAAGTGGTACAGCATCGGAATACATGGATTTATGGTCGTTCCAATCATTATCTCATTTTTCCTGACACTATCCCGCGGCGGTTTGGTGATATTGCCGGTTGTTTTGTTATTGGTACTCCCTTTCCTGAAACCATACAGACAAATACTTTATATCATCCATTTGATTGTATCGTTTGGTTTATCTCTCATCATTCTTACGAAAATAACGAATCTTGGCATCGAACTGAATAAAGCATTTAACATAAACCAATACGCAACCGGCTGGATGACACTACTTGTCGTTTCTTTAATTAATGCGGTCATTGCCGTTCTCATTCAAAAATTTGTTGCTGCATGGCTGTCCGGTCTACTGGATCGTTTTAACAAGTTTCGTTTTGCTAATATAGCAATTCCTGTCGTGGCCATCGTAGTAGGCGCGATAGGGGTTACAGTGCTTTTTAGCGACCTTGGGTTGACTAAGCTGCTTCCTGAAAATGTACGAACGCGGGTTGAGAATATCAACTTCCAGCAGCATAGCGTTTTGGAACGCGGAACATTTTATAAAGATGCATTGAAACTTTCGGCTGACTACCCGATATTCGGAGCCGGCGGCGGTGCTTGGTCCGCTTTATATGAGAAATATCAAAATAACCCGTATACTAGCCGGCAAGCGCATAACTTCTTCCTTCAATATCTCGTGGAAGTCGGGATCGTCGGACTGTTGATTTTTTTAGGAATTTTAGCTGCTATTATTTATGTGTATATTCGAAATTTTATGAAGCAAGACGAAGCAACGAGAGACCGGCGGTTCATTTTTTACATTCTCGCTATCTCTTTACTTGTGCACAGTATGATTGACTTCGACTTAAGTTATGTATACCTGGGAATGCTGCTTTTCCTAAGCTTGGGAGTTTTAATCTCCAATGATGCTATCGAATTGAAAGGGAATTGGAAAAATGGAATAAGCAAATACAAGTGGATTTATCCATCCGTCTTGCTTATTTTATCCATTGTATGTTTCTTTGCAGCAGTCAAATCCCTATCCGCAAACAGCCTGTTTCGAAATGCAGCTGCTGCATCGTCCAGCGGTAAAGGACTTACGGAAATTACAACACCGCTTGATAAAGCTTTGAAAAATCGCCCGCTTCATCCGGATTATACAAACAGTAAAATTGATATGCTATTGCAGCTCTATAATCAAAGCAAGGATGAAAAATATTACACCGAAGCCATGAGTTTGCTTGAACAACTGAAACAACAAGAACCTCACAATAGACCTGCACTAGATAAGCAAATATATGCTCTTGCTTTAAAAGAACAGCTTCCTAAAGCGTTAGAGTTAGCAAAGGCAGAAATCGTTAATTTCAAATGGGATATCACTTTGTATGAAAAAAGCATTTCTTTAGCAACTGATCTGGGCAATAGAGCAAGAACGGAAAAGAATACACAGTTACAAACCCAGTACTGGAATGAAGCATTTGAAACCTATAATACTGTGCTAAGCAAAATGAAAACATTGGAATCCTTGCCAAAAGAACAATTGCAAGGTCGCGAATTTTCTGTAACGCCGAGTATGGGACTTTCACTAGGACAAATCGAATTTATACGCGGCAATTATCCAGCAGCGGAAAATTTCTTCCGGATCGGCATTGGCGGCTCACTAGATGATCCGCAAACGGCAGCCCAAACGCGAGTGATTATCCGTTATTATCTTGCGACGATTCAGAAACAAGGTAAGAACGACCAGCCTCTAATGGATAAGCTACTCGCTAAAGATCCTAACGAGAAACAGCAAATTCAAAATTTGGTGAACGCACAATTTTAGTCGAATGAGGAAAGAGCCAATCATCAGTCTGTTAAAAGACTAAATGATTGGCTCTTATTTTTCAGGAACATCTAATTGACATTCCCCCGTAATTCCTCAATATTATACGGTCATGCCGCGCTTGCTATATACCCGCAACCACAAAACAAAAACGGCAGCCATCCCATAGGGATGCTGCCGTTTCTCTTGCATAGTCGGATTAGAATCCGCCCATGCCACCCATACCGCCCATGCCGCCCATATCAGGCATAGCTGGCTTTTCTTTTTCCGGTTTGTCTGCGATAACCGCTTCCGTCGTCAAGAACATAGCTGCAACGGATGCTGCGTTTTGCAAAGCGGAGCGAGTTACTTTCGCCGGGTCAACGATACCGGCTTCGATCATATTCACCCATGCGCCGCTTGCTGCGTTGTAGCCTACGCCTACAGCTTCTTTTTTCAGACGCTCAACGATAACGGAGCCTTCTTGACCCGCATTCGCTGCGATCGTGCGTACAGGCTCTTCCAGAGCGCGGAGAACGATGTTTACGCCCGTTTGCTCGTCGCCGTCTGCTTTTACTGCTGCGACAGCGTTATACACATTTACAAGCGCCGTACCGCCGCCTGCAACGATACCTTCTTCAACAGCAGCGCGAGTCGCGTTCAGAGCGTCTTCGATGCGCAGTTTGCGCTCTTTCAGCTCAGTTTCAGTAGCTGCTCCGACTTTTACTACGGCTACGCCGCCAGCAAGCTTAGCAAGACGCTCTTGCAGTTTTTCTTTATCGAAATCGGAAGTCGTTTCTTCCAATTGTGCACGGATTTGCGTGATGCGCGCGCCGATGTCTTTCTTGTCGCCTGCGCCGTCCACGATGATCGTGTTTTCTTTCGTTACACGAATTTGACGAGCGGAACCGAGTTGATCGACAGTGGTCGATTTCAGCTCAAGGCCGAGCTCTTCCGTGATCAATTGGCCGCCGGTAAGAGCCGCGATGTCACCCAGCATTGCTTTGCGGCGGTCGCCGAAGCCAGGAGCTTTAACCGCTACGCAAGTGAAGGTGCCGCGCAGTTTGTTCACTACGAGTGTAGCGTTCGCTTCGCCTTCTACGTCTTCAGCAATGATCAGGAGCTGCTTGCCGGATTGAACAACTTTCTCAAGCACAGGCAAAATCTCTTGAATGTTAGAGATTTTCTTGTCGGTAATCAAGATGTAAGGATTGTCAAGAACAGCTTCCATCTTGTCCGTATCCGTAATCATGTAAGGGGAAATGTATCCGCGGTCGAACTGCATTCCTTCAACCACTTCCAACTCCGTTGCAAAACCTTTGGATTCTTCAACGGTAATAACGCCGTCTTTGCCTACTTTTTCCATAGCTTCAGCGATCAGCTGGCCTACCTCTTCGTCAGCCGCGGAAATAGCCGCTACTTGAGCGATAGAGTTTTTGCCTTCGATCGGCTTCGCGATCTTTTGCAGCTCTTCTACAGCCGCTTTAACGGCTTTGTCGATCCCTTTGCGAACAACCATCGGGTTAGCGCCCGCAGTTACGTTTTTCAGGCCTTCGCGGATCATCGCTTGAGCCAATACGGTAGCCGTCGTCGTACCGTCACCGGCAACGTCGTTCGTTTTCGTAGCGACTTCTTTTACAAGCTGTGCGCCCATGTTCTCGAATGCGTCTTCGAGCTCGATTTCTTTGGCGATCGTTACGCCGTCGTTTGTGATCAGCGGGCTGCCGAACTTCTTCTCCAGCACCACGTTGCGGCCTTTTGGACCCAAAGTGACTTTAACGGCATTTGCAAGCGCGTCAACCCCGCGAAGCATTCCGCGGCGAGCGTCTTCACTGAACTTGATTTCTTTTGCCATGTGTTATACCCTCCCAAGAAATTGGTTTCATGTATTTTGCGTTTCGGATATTTTCCTAAGTAATTGCACAAAACTTAAGTATTCCCGTTACAACGGTTAGATCGGTTCGACGATCTCAGTTGTCAACAGGCTCCGGCACGTCATCCTTAGCCCAGGATAGCCAGAACGTCGCTTTCGCGCATAATCAGCAGCTCGCGGCCGTCGAATTTCACTTCAGTACCGGCATATTTGGAGAAAATGACGCGGTCGCCTTCCTTCAACTCAAGCGCAACACGTTCGCCGTCCTTGAGTGTACCGCTGCCTACGGCTACGACTCTACCTTCTTGCGGCTTTTCTTTCGCCGTGTCAGGCAGTACGATTCCGCTTGCAGTCGTTTCCTCCTTAGCGATGGCTTCGATAACTACGCGATCACCCAATGGTTTGATCATGAGAAAATAGCCTCCTTTGATATGTTGGTACGGTCTTATTAGCACTCGAATGTGGTTAGTGCTAACAACAATTCTTATAATAATCACTTCGCGGCAATTTTGCAAGTAGTTTTCTATTCATTTCATGTCAAATTACAATAAAACCGCACTCACATCATTGTTTCCACCGCATTCGAAAATATACGACATTTTCCAACAAGAACTGCCGGCTCCTCTGCATTAAGCAGAAGCGTAAGCCGGCAGTAAACACGAAGTCTCGTATATAGTTATAAGTAGATGCTACCCCCGCTCCTTCTCCCACTGCTGATCCTGAAGCAGCTGTTTGCGGTATACGATGCCGGATAGAAACACACTGAATTCATACAGCACGATCATCGGCACAGCGACGATAATAGCGGACGTTGCGTCGGGCGGCGTAATCATGGTAGCCACGACTACAAGCAGCAAATACGCGTACCGCCGCATTTTGCGCAGTCGCATCGGATTGAGCAGACGCAGCTTGGTCAGAAACATGACGACAATCGGCAGTTCAAACAGGAGCGACAACGGAATAATAATGTTGAACATGAACGAAAAGTATTGCGTGATGCCGTACGTTTCCTGCAGCTGCAAGTTTTTCGTGACGGCGGACGTAAAGAGGAACGCCATCTTAAACACGACAAAATAACCGAAAGCAAGGCCGATCAAAAACAAAACGAGCGCGAACGGAACGAACATCAAGGATGCTTTTTGTTCCTCTACCCGCAGTCCCGGCTTCAAAAAAGCCCACAATTGATACATTGTAAAAGGAAGTGCGATGACGAGTCCCATTACGAAGGCGAAGTTCATGTACATTTTGATCGCATCCCACGGCGAGAACACGTTCCAAAAGATCGTGTTAGCCGGGGGGACGCTTTTTAAATAGACGATTAGCGGTTGAGCAAATATAAGTCCGACTACCATTCCAAGGACAAGCACGAGTACAACCCATATCAACCTTTTTCGCAGTTCTGTCAGGTGTTCGACCAGCGACATGCCTTCATCGTTTTCCATCTAACGATCACCAACCTACCATTCCAAAGTCTCCCTCTCGTTAATCGGGAAGTCTGCGTGAATCCTGACGATCTGTTTGCGGTTGCGAGGCGCCTTGCTCCGCCTCCCCCGGCTTCTGTGCGGTCTGGGCCTGGGCCGGCGCCGGAGCCGGTGGCGGTTCAGGAGGGGTTACGTCTTTGCGCTCACGCGGTGTTTCCTGCTCATCTCCAAGCAGATCGCGAGCGCCCTGCTTGAACTCGCGGATCGTCTTACCTAAGGAGCGGCCCAGTTCCGGCAGCTTATTCGGTCCGAACAGGAGAAGTGCGATAAGCCCGATCAGCAGCAATTCTCCGAAGCCAATATTTCCAAACATCGGAATCGTTCCTTTCCGGTAAAAGTAAAGTCAAGTTTAACAGCCGTATAGTCCGCCATACCCCAGCTCCGTAATATCTTCGCGTGTAATCATTTCTCCGGCGCAAATACGCGGCAGCAGCACATCGAAGGAGGTATATGGGTCGTGCATGACGCAGCCGGGCAGGCCCATGATCGGCACATCGCCCAAGTAGCCGACGAGCAGCATCGAGCCGGGAAGCATCGGCGTACCGTAGCTGACGATGCGCGCGCCGGCCTGTTTGATCGCCCCGGGCGTCCGGTCATCGGGATCCACCGACATGCCTCCGGTTACGAGAATGAGATCCGCCCGGTCTTCGTGCAGGAAGCGGTGAATCTCGCGTACGATCGTGTCGCTGTCATCCGGCGCCAGGCGCTGCTCGATCACTTCCGATCCGAGTGAGGCCAGCTTCTCGCGTACGATCGGCCCGAACTTGTCCTGGATCCGCCCTTTAAACACTTCGCTTCCCGTCGTGATGAGACCCACCCGCAGTTTACGGAACGGTTTCACTTCGGCAATCGCCCCTTCCGCTTCCGCGGCGATCCGTTCCACCTCTGCAATTTTCGCCTCGTCAATGAGCAGCGGAATAACCCGTGTGCCCATAAGCGGTTTGCCGGGCGCTACGACCGTATTCGTCTTGATCGTTGACATAATCACTTGATCCAGGGAGTTGATCCGATCGATCCGGGACTTGTCGATTTTGGCTAATCCATGAATCGCCGATTTCAGCGTTATTTTTCCTTCATGGGGCTCGGTTAGCTCCACCTGAGTGCCTTGCGCTGCATTCGCCATGCGGAAAGCCGCTTCGTCTTCGTGAAGATATCCCGTCTTGAGCCGAATCGTATAGATGTGTTCCTTCCCGATACTGAGGAGCGCGGGAATGTCCTCCTCGCGGATGACATGGCCTTTTTTGAACAAGCGCCCTTTAAATTGCCCCGGGATGATTTGCGTCAAATCATGCGCCAGCACCATGCCGACGGCTTCTTCGACCTTCACTTCCTCCAGCATCGATTCATGTTTCATCAGCCGTGGTCACCTTCCCGTCCGGTCAAAATGCCAAGTGCATGCGGCAGCTGATCCATGATCGCGGAGAGATTCTCAGAGACGCCTTTGGGGCTGCCCGGCAGGTTAATGATCAGCGTCCTGCCCCGAATTCCGGAGACCGCGCGGGACAGCATCGCACGCGGCGCCTTGGACATGGAATACATACGCATCGCCTCGGCAAAGCCAGGCGCCTGTCGGTCAATCACGTCCAGCGTCGCCTCCGGCGTCACGTCACGGACAGCCAAACCCGTACCTCCGGTTGTCAAAATAAGATCGGCCTTGAAGTAATCCGTCATCTCGATCAGCGCCGCCATGATCTCATCCTTCTCATCCGGCACGACGCGATACTCGATGATTTCCCCACTCATCTCCTCCTCGATCAGTTCCCGGATCACCTGTGCACTAGTGTCTTCTCTTTCTCCACGGAAACCGCGGTCGCTTGCGGTTAAGATAGCCACTTTCCAGCGCATAAGCCTGCTCCTCTCCAGCATTCAGTTCCTTGTCTCATTGTATATGTAAGAAAAGCTTCTAATCGAAGCCTTTCGATGAAGATACATTCGTGTCTTAGCGGAAGCTTTTCTTGCGAGCAGAAAGTTCAATACGCGCTTTAGCGCTTAATTAAAGTAAACTTTCTTTACTCTTAAGAAAAAGCTTCTGATCGAAGCCTTTCGATGAAGATACATTCGTGTTTATGCGGAATCACAATAGCCCCGGGTGGTGGAAATCCCCGCTTTTTCCGCCGGTTTTGCTGACCAGCAACGTTGGCCCGATTTGCATCGTTTTCTCCGCCGCCTTGCACATGTCGTATACGGTCAGCGCCGCCGCAGAAACGGCCGTGAGCGCCTCCATCTCGACCCCGGTCGGCCCTTTCGTTTTGACGGTCGCTTCAATCTGCAGGCGTCCATCCTCGAAATCGGCAAACCGAACATCCACGCCGCTTAACGACAGCGGGTGGCACATCGGAATCCAGTCGGATGTTTTTTTGGCTGCCATGACGGCCGCCACTTGCGCTACGGCCAGCACGTCGCCTTTTCCGATCTTCCCCTGTTTGATCAAAGCGAGCGTAGAGGGCTGCATAGACACGGTCGTTTGGGCCGTGGCCGTCCGAACCGTGTCTTGCTTTTCCGTAATATCCACCATCCGGGCGCGCCCCTGCTCGTTAAAATGGGTCAAATTCCCGCCTTGCTCCACGGGATCAGACATCCGCCTCCGCCCCTCTCTGCACAACGCAACGTTTATCCGTAACCAGTTCGTCAATCCGAAAGTCAAACAGTCCCATCGGAACCTCGTCGATCACCTGCTCATCGAAGGCAGCGGCGATAATATACGGCTTCGGCAGTCCCGTACGCACATACTGCTGCATGAAGCGATCGTAAAAGCCCCCGCCGTAGCCGAGCCTTCCCATGTTCAAGTCGAACGCCAGCCCCGGTACAAGCGCGACGTCGAGTTGGCGGATATCATACAGCTGCGGCGCTTTCGCTACAGGTTCGGGGATGCCCCATGTACCCTGCTCCAAATCCGCGTAAGAACGAATTTCGAACAGCTTAAGCTGCTTGTACGCCGGAACGACTTTCGGCACAACGACGCGCCATGAGCGCTGCCAGCAAGCTTCCAATACAGGCGTAACATCCACTTCTGTTTTGACCGGCATGTAGGTGAAAAGCGTTGGCTTCCGTCTGACGGAAGGATCAGGTTTAAGCAGTAGTTCCAGCCTGCTGAGCAGCGTTTCACATATTTTATTCGATTTCAGGTTGCGTCCTTCCTCCGTAATGGCGGCACGGACGGCCTCCGCCTGGCGGCGAAGCTCGATTTTTTTCTCTTTAATGTTCATGAAACGGCCTCTCTTCTAGCGGGTCGATTCTTGGTTAACCACATTCTAATGCTGTGAACGATTTATAGCAAATCTTTTCTTGCAATTGTTCAAACAACGATCGTGAGCGTTATATATAGTGTACCATAATTGCGTGTAAAATCGCGAATGAAGGCGGTAATCGAATATTTCCCGGGAAAAATGCCTCCCCACCGAATGCTACGGTTCACGAGCCGGTTTCATAACCAGCGAGGCTACGACCGGAAGATGATCGGACGCCCTGCTCGGTACGGTTGCAACAGGCGCTTCGTAGGCAAGATCGGAACTGACGAATATATGATCGATCTCGCCGCCTTTCAGTACGGTGGAAGTGACTTCGGGAAACTTCAGCCGGATGAGTCCTAGCTTTGGCATGCCCGGCGATATGCTGTTAAAATCCCCCATCAGCAGTAACGGTTCCGGGACACCTTTTAATATATACTGCAGCTGCGGCAGCTGCTGTTGCCGTTCGGCAGCGGCAACTCCGAGATGCGTCGTTGCAACTGTGATCTTGCGCCCGCTAAGGTGCAGCTCTGCCGTAAGCAAGCTTCTTGGTTCTCGTCCTCCGCTTAGCCGGTATTGCCGTGGCGACTCGAGCGGATAGCGGCTTAACAAGGCAATGCCGTATTGCGATAATCCGCTGCGAATCGACGGCGCGAATACGTAGTTCATCCCGAGTTCGCGGGCAAAATACCGGGCCTGATCGTGAAGCCCGCTGCGCCATTTATACCGGTCAACCTCCTGAAGGGCGATCACGTCCGCATGAAGCGGCCGAAGCTCCGCTGCAACAGCCTCAGGTCTCACTTTTCCGTCCAGTCCTTCCGCATGACGTATATTATATGTTATGACGCGCAGCTCAACCGGATTGTAATCAAGCTTCAACGAAGAGGTAGCAACCGTGGTAAACAGTAAAGGATGTACGAGCATAGATACAAAAAACATGACCAACAGGAGCATAACTCGGTTAATTTTTCTATTAGCTGCGGAAGACGGCTGCATGACGCCTCAACCTCATTTTCGTAAAAGAATAGGAAGTACACCGAGCATACGTTAGAGCCATTCCGTTTGTATACAAGTAAACCGTTGGAAATCGAAATCGGCGGCGGAATATGCTACACTGGTGGAGATTGGACTACATTTTAAATAGAAGAAACCGACATTCGGGAGGCTTATCATGCTGCTGCAAGTATCAGGAATTCATAAAAGCTACGGGGTCACTACCGTGCTTTCCAATATATCGCTCCAAGTTGAACCGCGCGAGCGAATCGGACTCGTTGGCGTGAATGGCGCCGGTAAGTCGACGCTGCTGCAAATTATCGCCGGCGAGCTTTCGTATGACAGCGGAAACATTTTCAAGGCAAAGGAAACCAGGATCGGCTATTTGAAGCAAAACAGCGGTCTGCACTCCGACCGTTCCATTTGGAATGAACTGTTGAGTGTTTTTTCGGGGCTGATCGAAACCGAACGCGAGCTTCGCAGGCTGGAAACGTTGATGGCCGATCCGCAAATCCTTGAGGACGCCAAAAAAACCGAAGAAACGATGTCTCGCTACGCCAAACTGTCGGATACGTTTCGCGAACAGGGCGGCTATGAGATCGAAGCGAAAATTCGCGGGATATTGAGCGGAATGGGTTTTGGGGACATGGATCCCGCCACCCCGTGCCAAGCGTTGAGCGGCGGACAAAAGACGCGGCTCGCACTCGCCAAAATGCTGCTCGAAGCGCCGGACCTGCTCCTGCTCGACGAGCCGACCAACCATCTGGATATCGCCACGCTGACTTGGCTCGAGCAGTATCTGCGATCGTATTCCGGCGCGATTGTCGTCGTTTCGCACGACAGGTATTTTCTGGACGCGCTCGTGGATGCCATTTACGAGATTGAACGGACGTCCTCGCGGCGATACACGGGCAACTACTCCCGCTTCATCGAGCTGAAAGCGGCGGATTACGAGGTGCAGTTGAAACACTTCGAAAGACAGCAGGAAGAAATCGCCAAAATGGAAGAATTCATTCAGCGCAACATCGTCCGCGCATCCACCACTAAACGGGCGCAAAGCCGACAAAAAGCTTTAGACAAGATGGAACGGCTCGATAAGCCGCAAGGTGATTTGAAGCGGGCCAGCTTTTCGTTCGAGGTCGAAGTTCAAACCGGGCGCGAAGTGCTCGATGTACGTAATGTAGCGGTTTCATATGACGGCAGCAAGCCCTTGGTGAAAAACGTAACATTCCAGCTTCGCCGCGGCGATACCGCCGCACTGATCGGGCCTAACGGCGTGGGCAAATCGACGCTGCTGAAAACATTGATCGGACAGCACCAGCCGGACCGCGGTACCTTCGAATGGGGCGCCAATGTTCGTATCGGTTACTACGATCAGGAACAAACGGGACTGAATCCGAACCACACTGTACTGGACGAGCTTTGGAACGCCTACCCCCATATGGAAGAAGCTCGAATTCGGACCGTACTCGGCAATTTCCTGTTCAGCGGCGAAGATGTGTTCAAGAAAGTCAGTTCGCTCAGCGGCGGGGAAAAAGCGCGCGTGGCGCTCGCCAAGCTGATGCTGCAAAAAGCGAACGTGCTCATTCTCGACGAGCCGACCAACCATTTGGATTTATATAGCAAAGAAGTACTCGAATCCGCCTTAATCGATTATGAGGGAACGCTGCTGTTTATTTCCCATGACCGGTATTTCCTTAATAAAATGGCGGAAAGCATGCTGGAGTTGAGCCCGGACGGCGTTGCCGGCTATTTGGGCAACTACGACGACTATGTGGAAAAAAAGCAGGAGCTCGCCGAAATGGAGCAGCAGCGTCTGGCCGAAGAAGCGACAAAACGGGCGGCGGGCGGACAGGCGGGCGCAAGCCCGACCGGGGAAAGCGCCGGGGCTGTAGGAACCGGCAGCGACTACGAAGCAGGCAAGCAGGCAAAGCGCGAAGAACGGAACCGCCAGCGTAAGCTGGAGCAGCTCGAGCAGCGGATCGCACAGCTTGAGGAAGAGACTGGCGCGATCGAAGCCGAGTTGGCGGTGCCCGAGGTATACAACAATTACGTGCTCGTGCAGGAAAAAAACGCGCTGCTCGAATCAAAGAAAGCGGAGCTCACCGACTGTTATGAACAGTGGGAGCAGCTGGCGGAGTGAATAATAGTTGCCCCTATCGAACAAATTTCTCCTAAGTAAGCCCAAAAAGGGCGGAACCGTTCGTGAAACCTTACTATTCAGAGACTTACCCCTTCGAATAGTTCGGTTCACTTTACGATTCTGCCAATTTGCCTATTTCAGTGCTAACTTAGTTAGATTCGGGCTACTAATCGTTTCCTGCCTGTCGGCCTAACGCAGGCAGCAGCATTCCTCCTTACATCGGAACGCTAGACCCTCCTTGTAAAAATGGAGGCTTACGATTCCCCCGCTTCCGCCAATCGCAACAGCAGCAGCGGCACGCTGCTATACACGATCATGGCGGCGGCGGCTACAATGCCCGAATCATTGAGGGCCAAGGCGGCGAAGACGCCGATCACGCTCGCATAAAACCCGTGCATCAAATACGGGTACCGCTCCCCCCACCGGCGCAGCCGCCCTTTGGGCCGCATTACAAGCAAAGCCATGACGGCTAGGCCGGTGAGCAGCACTTTGCTCCAGGCGGAGACGCGGATCAGGTGCAGATTCATCGCGAGTTTGCGCGCGATCATTGCACCGATAGCGTCATAGCGCCCTTCACGCAGCGCGTCGAAGGCACGGCCGATATGGCTGCCGTGCCCGGTCGTTGTGCCGCCGGGACCAACAGCGGCGGCGGTTACGCACGCGGCTGCGACCGAGCCTGGACCTCCGGCCGAGCCAGGGGGCCAAGCGGCGTTGAGCAGCCATAGGCCCGCGAGCGCCGCGGCCATCGGCAGCGCGACCGCGAGAGCGAGGCGGCGCCAGCACAAGGCGCCGCCGGTGAACAGGCGGGCGACCAGCGCGCCGAACGCCGCCGCCGCGGACAGTGCGCCGCCGGCGTTCGTACCTAGTGCCGGCGCCGCAAGGTAGCCTGCGATGCCGACGCCCGCGACGACGACGGGCGCGATCGCGAGCCACCGGGGCAGCGCCGGTGGCATGCCGTCATCCGGCTCCGCCCGAACCTGCAGCATGGCGCTGAGTCCGAGCACGGCTGCGCCGAGAAGTACGCCCATGAACTCGTTGCCGATTCCATAATAACGAGCTCCGATCATCACGTCATAACCGAGAACGGAATATTTCATCGCCTGGGCCCCGGTCCATCCGTCAAACAAAATAAGCAGCGTGATTCCTATACCCATCCAGCCAAAGGTTCGAATCAATCGAGGTTTCGTTGTCCCATAGAGAGCTGCTGCGCCACCTCCGACAAGCATACCCGCTAATACAAAAACAATGACTCCGGAAGCATCCCGGCGGATCAGCCACCCCATCATCAGCAGTAAAGCCGGGAGCAATAGTACGCTAAGGAGCAGTGCCCGCGTGATTATATGCAGCAGGATGGAACGTCCGTTCTTCCAGACGGCATAAAGCCCCAACAACATGGCGACGACCTCGAACGCCGCGAGCCCATAAAGCAGCGGCGGGCGAAGCATGTATACTCGTGCCTTGCGCTTCACGTCCAGCAGAAGTTCTTCCAGAGTTGACTTCACACCCTTGCTCTCCAATTGGCTGCTGGCTTCCACCGGCATGCCCGCCATCGATCGGGGGACTGTTAAGCCGAATTCCTGCAGCATCGAAGGAGCTACGTCCGTGGCCGCAATAATACCGGGCCTTTGCGTCGTGCCGGAGAAGAACAGTTCACCGGCTGCCGAAGCATTAGCCCGCCACCGGACCGCCGGGGTAAGCATCAGCTTTTCCTTCATCGCCTCCGTATGAACCTGCGGGCTTAGCACCCATAATACTCCGTCACTCCCATAAGTCTTTATTTCTTTCATCAGATCTCCGAGAAACCGATCGATTCGGGCTATAATCTCTTTTTTCAAAAGAACGAACGCTTCGGGTGCGTAGTTATCTTTCTCCTCATACAAACGATATAAATCCCCAAGCTCAATGACCGCAAAGGTCCCGGCCTTTCCCCGCTCCAACTCCCGTCTCCACTGATCGAAAACCAGCTCGTACCGTGTAACAACGCCGAAAGGCATCGCGCCGTCCGCCTCGAGTATGCCGCCTCCGACGGTTCCGTGCTCGACCATTCCCTGCTCGTCCATCGCCATCAATGGCGCCGGGCGACGAATATGGTCTTTTCCGCTGACCGGTATATCCAGCCCGCTCCATACAGCAATGCGAATGCCTTGCTGTTTGAGCCTTTCCCCGAGCTGCCCCGGTACAGCCTCGCTGCCTCCTACCAACTTGCGTCGAATCGATTCGATGGAGGGAACCGTCACACTTGGCAACCGTTGTCCCGCCTGTTGGCCGGCATATCGTTCAAGCATCTCTGCAGCCGTCTGCCCGTCACGCCGTTCCGAGCCGTTCCACGCCTCTGCTCCGCGCGCATCGACCGTCTGCCCCGCTCCCCATGTGGCATACACAGACTCCAGTCCTTTGTATGGCAAACGAACGTTCATGGCAGCCCAGCTGCCGTACAATGCGAGTTCACGAAAGTTGGGATACGCGTCCAGACCGTTTGAATCGAGTTCCATAAACGAAAGATACGGAATGGAAACAACCGTAACATGACGCCTCATTCCGTTCGAGTGATCCGATTCGTGAATTGTGGATAAAGATGCATCCGCCTCGCCGTTTTGCAACGGTACCGCAAACGACAGACACGGGAAACCAAGTATCGACAAAAGCAGCACGGTAACGACAACCCGCACAGCCCTCAACAACCCGTTTCCTTTTCTCCTCGAACCATATCCGCAGCCTCGCATCGCGGTGCTCCCCCGTTTCCGTTTGATGCCTATCGAACCTTTGTCCACAGTTGATAAATTACGGCGCAAACCGCTGTCCTTTGACAAAAATACGCACAGATTTACAACTTTTACCGAGAAATGTTCGGCGCATTTACCCCGTACTTTGCCCAAATTCAACCGCTTTATCCGACATGTGCATATGGAGGCAGTAACTTACCTTTATCCCCAACATTATCCCCAGAAAAAAATGTCGCTTTCTCCAGAAAAATCAGCGTTTTTTTGTAAATCCACAGACTTATTCACATTATCCACAACCCCACTGTGAAAAACTTATCCACCCGGCAACGAAATGCCCGTGTATATTTTTTATGATTACAGCGCTTATTTTTGTGTTTATCCACATTATGCACAGGGGCTGTGGATAAGTATTATCCACAGCCCCTTCCTAACGCTTATGGGATTGTAATTTGTGCTTCACCTGCGTCGGCCGGCAATCCTTGCTTCACCAGTCGTTCCTCATCTCTGGCCGCTTGATTACATGCCGCCATGTACGCGTGGGCCGCTGCCATAATGACGTCCCGGTCTATCGCGATCCCCCTGTACGTCTTCACTCCTGCGCGAACCGTAACAATGGCTTCGCCGCTAGCCTCTTCCCCGGAGGAGAGGGAGTACAACTCCATATCGGCAAATTCGGCCTCAAACGGCAGCGCCTGCCTGATTCCGGCCACGATTGCTTCAACGGGTCCTTCCCCGGTTCCCGTATACATTGTCTCTTTGCCCGATACATTATCGCGAATCGTGCACGAAGCCATCCGATGGCCGGTGCTTCCCGTCACCAATTGCGCGGAAACAAGCGTATACGGCTCCAAAACTTCGTTAACCGTATGTCCCACCATGGCGAGCAGCTGATGATCGTGAACCACTTTTTGCCGGTCGGCCGCAAGCTTGAACTCCGTATACAAGCTTTCCATCTGCTCATCGTTCAGTTGTACGCCGAACTGGCTTACGCGGTGCTTGATCGCATGGCGGCCGGAATGTTTCCCCAAAATAATCATGCTGCGCGGAATGCCCAGCCGCTCAGGGTCCATGATCTCGTACGTGCTGCGGTTTTTGAGCAGCCCGTCCTGATGAATGCCGGCTTCGTGCTGGAACGCGTTTCTCCCGACAATCGGCTTGTTGAAAGCAATCGGGAAGCTCATCGCCCGGCTGACCATTTGCGACACGGTGAAGATTTGATCTGCCCGGATGCCCGTCTCTGCGCCAATCGTCTCTTTCCGTGTCTCCAGCGCCATCACCAGCTCTTCAAGCGAACAGTTGCCGGCCCGCTCCCCTACGCCGTTGACGGTTACCTCTACATGCGTGACACCCGCTTGAATCGCAGCCAAGCTGTTCGCTACCGCGAGGCCGAGGTCGTTATGACAATGCGCGCTGTACTCGACCTGCCGCCCCCCGCGTACATTGTCCATCACCCTGCGAAACATCGCTCCATACTCCTCCGGCAACGCATAGCCGACCGTATCCGGAATATTGATGATCGTGGCGCCTTCCGCAATGACAGCCTCGATCATCTCGTACAGAAACGCATCGCCGGTCCGAGTAGCATCCATGGGGGAAAACTCGATCCGGGGAACGAATTGTTTGGCATATGCAACCATGTTCCGCGCGATGTCGATCGCCTGCTCCCTCGACTTGCGCAGCTGAAAATCCAGGTGAATGCTGGATGAGGAGAGAAATAAATGCAGCCGCCGGCGCTCCGCATCTTGTGTCGCCCGAACGGCGGCGTCGATGTCATCTTTAACCGCACGCGCGAAGCCGCAAATTTCTACGCCGGCCACTTCTCTGGAGATTTGCTGCACCGCCCGAAAATCCCCCGGGCTTGAAATCGGGAAACCCGGCTCGATTACATCGACGCCAAGCTTCGCCAGCTGCCTTGCGATGACGATCTTTTGTTCCGGCGTAAGCGAAGCGCCCGGCGCCTGTTCCCCGTCTCTCAATGTCGTATCGAAAATCGATATTTTGCGTTTGCCGTTGTCCTTATTCATGCCATTCATCCCCTCAATCGATTATTTTCCAAGAAAAATCTCAATACAAAAAGCCCGCCGCCTCTTGAATAATCAAGAGACGACAGGCTGCAAGCTTGCCGCGGTACCACTCTTCTTGAACTCGCATAAAGGTCATGCGAATTCCACCTCGAACCTTGATTACGGAAAGGTGTCCGTCGAGACTTACTTTTATCGATTCAGTCCCGCAGCTCCCGGGCGAGTTCAAGCTTCCGCTGACTGCGTCGCACCTTTGTTGCAACAGTGCATCCCCTAGATGGATGCCCGCCCGCAACGTTCGCAGCTCTCTGTACAGCGGGAGTCGCTTTACTGCTCCCGATCCTTGCTTTTGCCGATATGCTGTTGTTGTATCCAAGAAAACCAAAAAGACCTGCCGCCTCTTTACAAAGAGACGACAGGTCTGACCTATCGCGGTACCACTCTTGTTGACCTAACGCATCCGAAAAGGATGGCGTAAGCCCGCTCGAAGCCTGATCACGGAGGCGATCCGTCAAAGCTTATCGCAAAGCGCAGCGCTACGCCGTACGTTCATCTTTGCCGCTCCCGGGCGAGTTTCGCCGTATCCCCGACTGCGTCGCACCTGTGTCGCAACAGCGGCATCCTTATCAAATGCCGGTTGTCAACATCCCGCAGTTCTCTGGACGGGTATTTCGGTTACTGCTCCCGTTCGTTGCGTTTGAGATTTGTTTGTCATTATAGTATGCGATAAAACCATTGTCAATGCCTCGAATTTAATAAAAGGCCGGATCATTCTCATAATGATCCGCTCATCCCTTTGAAAGCGGAGCCGGACCATTCTGTCATTTCAACAATTGTGCGGATGGAACAAAGAATGTATCTTCATCCAAAGAGCTTCGAGCAGACTATTTTTCTTATTTGTCCGCTAAGCTATGCCATCGCTCGTAGTCCGGCTTTTTCCAAACATTTTCTCTGCGCCATAAATAAAGCCCCGATACCCGAACATGGTCGGACACCGAGGCTGGTAACAACGTATGTCGGTAGCGAGCTGACTTAACCCTCGCCGCCAATCAAAACATAGCGCAGGACGATCAAAATCGCCAAAATCCACATGAGCCAATGAACCTTGTACTGCCCTTTGCCGCTTGCATTAGCGATCGTACCGAGAATCACATAAGTGACAATACCAAAGGAAATACCGTTAGCGATATTGTAAGTGAACGGCATCAGCGCAATCGTCAAGAAAGACGGAATGGCATACACCATATCCTGAAAATCGATCTCTCGCACCGCTTGCATCATCAGTACGCCGACCACGATCAATGCCGCAGAAGTAGCCGCGCCCGGAATCAGTGCCGCAATCGGAGCGAGGAACAGCGCAAGCAGGAAACACACGCCCGTCGTTACCGCCGTCAAGCCCGTACGTCCGCCCTCCGCAATCCCTGCGGAACTTTCAACATAGGCCGTTACGGTGCTTGTCCCGACAAGCGCGCCGCCGCTTACGCCGATCGCATCGACCATCATCGCTTTCCCGACTTTTTTGTTGCCTTCTTCTTTATTTTTCATAATGCCGGCACGGTTGGCCGTTCCGACCATCGTTCCGAACGTATCGAACAATTCAACGAAAGTAAATGTCGCAATGACGGAGATAATACCGGCATTCATGATGCCTGCAAAATCAAAGTGAGCAAACGCCAGCTTGCCAAGGTCCGGCACCCACGTCGTTTTTTCCGATCCCAAGTTCGCGAAGTTGACGACCGGACTGCCGTCCGGATTGTGCAGGAAGATACCGATCAGCGTTGTAAGCAGTATCCCGAACAATATTGCGCCGCGCACGCGCAGCACCATAAGGGCGGAAATGAGAATAAGACCGATGACGCAAAGTATGACATTAACGTCATGCATACTGCCGATATGGAACACGGTCTCGAACGATAAAACATCCGTATATTTGCCTTTCGGAATATCGTTTGCCGCTTCTACGGCAACGGTCAACAGGCCGCTGTTTTTAAGGCCGATAATCGTAATGAACAAGCCGATCCCGACGGTGATCGCATGCTTGATGCTGTCCGGAACCGCAACGAGCAGCAATTGCCGAACTTTCGTCACCGTAAGAATGATAAAAATAATACCGGAAATAAATACTGCCGTTAGTGCCATTTGATAAGTAAATTGGCCTTGTGAAGACAAAATCACCGTAGCGAAATACGCATTTAAGCCCATACCCGGCGCCAAAGCTACCGGAAAGTTAACGAACAATCCCATGGCAATGGTCATGACCCCTGCCGCAATCGCCGTAGCAAGGAACACGGCCGTCCAATCCATGCCGGTCGCTCCGGAACCGAACGCGCTAAGGATGTTCGGATTTACGGCGAGCACATACGCCATGGTCATGAACGTCGTCAATCCGGCCATAATCTCGGTGCGTACCGTGGTGCCGTTTTCCTTCAGCTTAAAATACCGATCCATTCCCGAATCCCTCCAAAATGGTTTATCGGAACAACGAAAAGCCCGGGTGCGCGAATGCCCCAGGCTCCAAGCAAAAGAAGGCTCCACGAAATTTCTTCCGTGAACCGTCATTTCTTGTTCGTAGCCAGATCATTTACGGTGACCTCGTAGAAACTCCCAGGCCCATTCCCGGGATTATACGAAACTTGTTATTCCCTTGATTTCCATTCCTTATTCTAAGAGGGAAGTCGAATGTTGTCAATCGTTTTTCCGAACATTATTGCTAAAATTTAATTTTATGTTCGGATAACGGGGAGGTGCGGTCTTTTTCGAATACATAAGTACACATCATGCATCGAGAATGTTTCCCGAATGATCAACGTAGCATTCAAGCGTAAACGCTCTGGGAGACAGGTCCTATGCCTTGTATGTATGAAAAAGACCTGCCCTCCTAATTTCAAGAGAACAGGCCTCCTTGCATTCCCTATAAGGTCGCAAGTTTTCAATTATTCCCACTCGATCGTCGCCGGCGGCTTGGACGTAATGTCGTACACGACGCGGTTGACGTTATCGACTTCGTTGACGATGCGGACAGAAATCTTCTCCAGCACGTCCCACGGAATTCGCGCCCAGTCGGCCGTCATCCCGTCGATGGATGTAACCGCGCGAATCCCTACCGTATACGAATACGTGCGGGCATCGCCCATAACCCCGACACTCTTCATGTTCGGCAATGCCGTAAAGTACTGCCAAATCTCACGGTCCAGGCCCGCTTTGGCAATCTCGTCGCGAAGAATGGCATCGGACTCCCGCACAATCTCAAGTTTGTCTTCGGTGACTTCGCCAAGCACGCGAATCGCAAGGCCCGGTCCAGGGAACGGCTGACGCCATACGATCGCGGCAGGCAGGCCGCATTCCTCGCCCACTTTGCGCACTTCGTCCTTAAACAAGGCTTTAAGCGGCTCGACGAGCTTAAACTTCATATCTTCCGGCAAACCGCCGACGTTATGATGCGATTTGATCGTTTGCGCCGTTGCCGTGCCGCTTTCGACGATATCCGTGTACAGCGTGCCTTGCGCCAAAAACGCGAAATCGTCAAACCGGGACGATTCCTCCTCGAACACGCGGATGAACTCGTTGCCGATAATCTTCCGCTTTTGTTCCGGATCGTCTACACCGGCCAGCTTGCCGAGAAAACGCTCGCGGGCGTCGATTTTGACGACTTTCATATCGAATTTGCCGACGAATGTCTCCATTACGCCTTCCGCTTCATCCTTACGGAGCAGACCATGGTCGATAAACATGCAAGTAAGCTGATCGCCGATCGCCTTATGAATGAGCATTGCCACGACGGAAGAATCCACGCCGCCGCTGAGTGCGCAAAGTACATTCTGGTCGCCTACTTGATTGCGAATGTCGCGCACGGTGTCTTCGATGAACGTCGTCATACTCCAAGTTCCTTCGCAACCGCACACATGGTACAAGAAATTGCGGATCATGTCATTGCCATATACGGAATGGCGCACCTCCGGATGGAACTGAACCGCGAACATGCGGCGCTCCGGGTGGCTCATCGCAGCGATCGGCGCATGCTCCGTGCTGGCGTCGACCACAAAACCGGCCGGCGGCTGCACCACAAGATCGCTGTGGCTCATCCATACCGTCTGTTTTTTATCGAGTCCATGCACCAAACCGCACGCATCCGTAAAATCGACTTCCGCCTTGCCGTACTCCCGCTTCGACGCCCGCTCGACTTTTCCTTCGAGCTGGTGGGCCATCATCTGCATCCCGTAGCAAATGCCCAGAATCGGTACGCCGATGTCATAAACGCCCGGATCGACAAGCGGCGAGTCCTCGCCGTATACGCTGGCAGGTCCGCCGGAGAAGATGATGCCTTTAGGTTGGAGCGCTTTAAGTTTCTCTACCGGTGTGTTAAAAGGAAGCAGTTCGCTATATACCCCCAGATCGCGGATGCGGCGCGCAATCAACTGGTTGTACTGTCCGCCAAAGTCGAGCACCACAATAATTTCATTCGGCTTGTCCATTGATAATTTTAATCCTCCCGATATTTTCGTTCGATTTCATAATGAACTTTATTATAAGCGTACGATGGGCAAAGGGCAATGCGTCCCGGGGAAAAGTGTTGTCCATTCGGCAACAAAATGGCTGTGGATTGTGCATAAACGCAGCGTAACGCAGATCGATGCAACCTCTGAATAAATCCGGTTGTTCTGAAGGCGTTGGGGATATGTGTACAAATTGGAAAAGTATCGTTTAAAAAAGAGAGTGACCATTCATGCTGGACGATTCCAGCAGATGAATTCTGCAAAAATTCAAATCGATCAAGAACGCTTCCGCAAAGTTCGTACAGCGTGCCAAATCGTCGCGCACCAAAAGAAAAGACGCATCCATGACCACCATGCGAGATGCGAGTGGAAATAAAAGCGCCTTTTCGATGCAGATTCATGACAACGGGGGGGACAAATCAAATATGACTTGGGGACGCCCTCCATATGTTTCGACAATCTCGAAATACAAGGACTATGCGAATCTGAAATGGACTTGTAGCCAGCCAGCTCTATTTAAGTCGTTTGAGCTTAGCCCATGCTTCGGATAGCTCACGCCGCGTCACGAGCAGCGCCGCACGGTTCGGTTCGGCATAGCGGGAAGTTTCCAGCATCTCCATAAGCCGGTGCAGCTCCTCCCGCTGCGCTTCGCTGCCGACTTGACGAGAGTCCGCGTACTCACGCAGCGTCTGGTGCGGCTTGGAGCGCCCGTAAACGCGCTGCAGCCTGCGCCAGATGCGATCGCCGAATCGAAGCAGCCTGTCCCGGCGATCGGCGGGAAGCGCAAAGCCTGCAAAACCCGGACGTTGTTCCGAGCCTGCGGCGTTAGAACTGGCCGCATAGGCTGAACGCATCCACAGGTGGATAACCCCTGAGATGAGTATGATCACAGCGGCGCCGAGGCTGACAGCCGTCCACAAGGATAACTTGGACCAAGCCGATGCAGCGTTGTGGAGAAGCAGCTGGACCGCTGACACCGCTGCAACGCCGAGGTGCCGTACTGTAATTTTCAACGATTGAAGCGACTGCACGGATTGCCGCCACATGGCATCGAGCGGCGTTTGCTTTTGCGGTACAGCATCAGAGGCTGGGACTGCAGCCGGTTGCTTAACCTGCGCTGCGCTTCCTGCCGTATACCCGGGCGTAGGTTCGAACGGAACCCAACCGGCATCCGGAAAGTATACCTCCGCCCAAGCATGCGCATCTTTTTGCCGCACTTGCACCGTATATTTATTGTGGTCTCCGTCCGGTTCGACCGACACCACTTCCCCGGGCGCAAACCCTTTGACCCAGCGGGCGGGGACGCCGACCGACCGCAGCAGCACGACCATGGCCGTCGAAAAGTGATCGCAGTACCCTGCCATCTGCGTGAACAAAAAATGATCGACGAAATCTTCATCCGGCCCCGGCTCCCGGCTGCCTTCCAGACTGTACGCATAATGCTCTTGCAAATACCGTTCGATCGCGAGCGCTTTCGCATACGGCGTCTTCTCTTGTCCTGCGATCGTATCGGCCAACTGCCTCACGCGCGGCGGCAGCGATTCGGGAAGCTGCAAGAACCGCTCGGCAATATCCGTGCCATATGGGGACACCGGCTCGTGGTCAAGCTGCGAGCGGTCGGACAAGACCATCGATTCGATTTTGTACGATGCCAGCGGATCAGTTAAAGACGGAATCGAGTAACGATCCGTCCCTTTCTCCCGCCAAACCCATTCGGCCGGTATCGGCTGTCCGTTCTCCGACTGAAGCGATACGATCGCGCTCAACTCGCCTCCGGTAAACAGCTGGCGCGATAAATCCCCCGACTGCAGCCGCACTTCCTGCACAACCGTATCTTTCGTCGGCGTGCTGCCGGGAAGCACCGGCGGGGCCAGGGCGGCATCGGCATTGTTTTGCACCAGCGTGTCGCCCGCAGGCGCCCAGCCTTTTCCGGTGTAGACGCTTTTCGCATCGCCGCGCCAATAGGTAAGCTTCGTCGTCACGGCGGTGAACGCCGGCCGGTCGTCCGCCCGCAGCGGCCTGCCAAGCTCTGAATCATCCGAGCCGTAGCCCGTAACGCCCCATCTGCCGGCTCCACCGTTTGCGGTATAATGTCCGGTCCAGGCCTGGCTCTGAAATCGTTTCTCCCAGGCGCCGATATATCGGGACCAATCCATCTCCTTCATCACGGACGGATGGAAGCTCGAGCCCACCCAGCCCACGGCTAGGCATATGCCGGCAAACACGATGCCTGGAATCAGCGTTGAAGACCGCTCGGTCGAACGCGCCGGTTCCGGCCCGGCCGTTTCTGCTGCATCTGCCTCGGATGTCCACCGTGCCCAATGTCCGCGCTGCAGCAGCGTTTGGAGCAGCAGCCCGATGCCGAACGCGCGCAGCATGGAAACGGAAGAATCCACAGAAAACACCAACTGGATAAACACAAGAAAGGAGCCGGTCAACATCAAAAACCACAGCACCGACCGGCGTTCCAACACAAACGATTGCACGACGGAGATGAAGAACGCCCATCCTGTCAAAAACAGCAGCGTTCGCGTTGCAGGCTCCCACGCCGCCAAATTTCCCTGCAATCCTTCGGCCGCGTCGGACAATAATTCACGGCTCCAGTCGATCCACCAGTCTGCGGAAGGCAGCGACTGCCCGTTGTGCAGCCACGCCGTCACCGCAACGATCCACAGCAGCTTGGCCGGCCAAACGAGCCACGGGCTCCAGCGGAACGTATCGATCAGCACGAATAAACTGAAGGCGATGACAAACGGCCCGATGGAATACACCTCGGTAATTTCCACAAGCTCGCGCAGCGGGTACAGCCACTCCAGCAGCACGAGCAGCAGCAGGCCGGAGAGCAGCGCATCCGCGGCAAAGCGGGCCGGATACTTCGAAAGGTCATCGGCCGATGGCGGCATGGCCGGCACCCCCTTGTCGCGGCGCAGGCGCAGCGCCCGCCGCCAACATCGTCACCCGGCAGCCGAGCGCTTCGAGCTGCCGCTTCCATACGCACACGGACTCGGGGAGCGCCCGCCCCGGTTCGTGCACGAACACAACCTGCGCGGCGCCCCGGGGAAGCCCGCGCAGCGCCGACGGCAGCTGCGCATCGGCCCGGGCCGTGACGAGTGTCGCCGCCCCGGCGGACCGCCGCGTCTCGCGCCGCACGAGCGCGGCGAACGCGCCCGGGGCGCAGCCGCCCTGCGGCACCGCCGCCAGCGGCTGCAGCAGCTCGGGCAGGCGCGCCCGGCCTTGCGCCTCCGCGTTGCTCCCTTGCCCGTCGCTGACGGCAAGGCGCACGCGCTTGCCGCGCTCGAGCTCGCGCCGGGCGATACTGGCCGCGGCCTCGACCGCAGCCGCGAGCATCGGGTCCGCCCACAGGGCGGCCCCTTCGCTGCCGCCCAATCCGGCCGCGTCAAGCAGCACGAGCTGCCGCCCGCCCGCGGGCAGCTCCGTCTCAATCGCGCGCAGCTCGCCCGTGCGCGCGGTGCTGCGCCAGTGGATCCGCTTTAGCGGGTCCCCGGGCGCATAAGGCCGCGTGCCGCTCACCTGCGGCACGGCGGTTTCCACCGCCGGCGAAGCCGCTTTCCGGACCCCTTCCGGGGTCCCGGAAAGCCCGGCCGCCGCAGCCGGGCGGGGCAGCACCCACAGCTGCCCGCCACCTTCGCTCCTGCGCTCCGCATGCAGGAGTCCCAGCACTTCGGAGGCGCTCACGCTCAGCGCCTCCCGTACGTAGACGCCGCGGCGGAAGCCCGGCGTACGGACCGCGCGGGCGCCGGGTGCAAGCTCGCCGCGCACGACCGTGCGCTCGCCCGTGCCCTGGTGTACCCATTGCTCCTCCCAATGGATGCGTGCGCCCGGCAGCAGCCGCGCCGCTTCGCTCCATATAGCGGAGAAATGAATGCTCTCACCTGCGTAGCAGCGCCGCACTTCAGCTGAATATACGGCGAGCCCGGTCTCCAGCCGCTCAAGCCCACGCTTCAATGCGCTGTAAGCGGCGATCGCATAGAGCGATAAATAGGCAAAGCTATAGAACAAAAACCACGCCGTCCGTCCGTCCCGCTCGAACGCCCACCAACCGGACGCCGCGCAAAGACACGCCAGCCCTCCGATACAAACTACACTCCGCATCGGACGCTCCTAGCCTGCCGCATGGCGGCGAACCGGAACCGCAGCCGCTCCGACAAGGGAAGCGATCACTGACGGTGCATCTTTGCCGGCCATGAGCGCGCCGTCGCTAAGCAGCAGCCGGTGAGCGAGCACCGGCCCGGACAGTGCTTTGACATCGTCCGGGATTACATATCCGCGGCCTTTCATCAGCGCCTGAGCCTGGGAAGCCCGCATCAGAGCGACCGAGGCTCGCGGGCTTGCGCCGAGCGTGACATCGGCGTGCGTTCGGGTGGAGCCCGTTAATTGAACGATATATTGCTTAATCGCCTCGTCTACATGGACCGCACGCACTTCTTTTTGCAAAGCGGCAAACTCCTCTTGAAGAACAACCGTTCGCACCTGCGAAAGCGGAACCGCTTCTTCCATCCGGCTTAGCATGTCGATCTCATCACGTACGTCCGGGTAACCAAGGCGCAGTTTGAGCGTAAACCGGTCGAGTTGCGCTTCCGGCAGGCCGAAAGTGCCTTCAAAGTCGACGGGATTTTGCGTGGCGAGAATGAAAAACGGATCCGGCAGCGGATACGACGTGCCGTCGACCGTAATGCGCTTCTCCTCCATCGCTTCCAGCATCGCTGCCTGCGTTCTCGGCGATGTCCGGTTCAGCTCGTCGGCCAACACGATGTTAGCGAGCAGCGGCCCCGGGCGAAACTCGAACTCGCCCGTCCGCTGATTGTAGACGGAAACGCCGGTCAAATCAGAGGGCAGCAGGTCGGGCGTACATTGAATCCGTTTGAAGCTGCCGTCGATCGTTCGCGCCAGCGCCCGCACCAGCATCGTTTTCCCGACGCCCGGCACATCTTCAAGAAGCACGTGACCGCCGCACAGCAGCGCAACAAGCAGCTTTTCGATCACTTCTCTTTTGCCGACAATCACTTTTT
This sequence comes from Paenibacillus allorhizosphaerae, assembly GCF_910594985.1. Classification (GTDB taxonomy): domain Bacteria; phylum Bacillota; class Bacilli; order Paenibacillales; family NBRC-103111; genus Paenibacillus_G; species Paenibacillus_G allorhizosphaerae. The sequence continues at coordinate 21,058 of NZ_CAJVCE010000037.1, read as the reverse complement.
CCACTTGATAAATAATACGTTCTACAACCGTTTGCGGCTGATCCGACAGGGATGAGGGCATAGTCATCGCTTCCAATACCTCCAAGTATCCATAATAGAATCATAGTCTTCTACTCTATGAATATAGTATGGACGCATCATGAAGGTTTTAGACTTCCCGTAATCCCCGCTTCGGTCCGTTTAGCCCGTAGCTGACCGGGACATTCCCAGCCAAGGTAACGCACGACCTCCCCGCTGCGTGATCCGCACCTCTGCTTGGCCTTGCCCGTTATCCATCACATAACCGGCAATCGAGTCGCCTAGCCACTCGACCGTATACCGCAACGGCACGTACAAAGTGCCGTCGATAAGCTCCATATCGGGCAAAGCAATCCGTTTCATGGAACCATGCGTATCGGCTGCGTGATGCTGTTCGATTCGCAGCTCATGCTTGCTCATATCGTACTCTGCGGTATATAACCCGTACGTGATCTTTGCCGTACGCTGCTCCCCCAACCATTCGATCGATGCTCCCATAGTCTCTCCCAGCTTGCGAAGCGGCACGACGTAGGAGCCGTCGTGAAGCCGGAAATCGCCTTTATCCAGCACAAGCGTGCGCTCATCCATTCGAATTGCCAGCTTATCGGGTCCTATCGCTTCGCTAGACGGGCCTGCTGAAGCGATCGCCGTAGGAGGGGGCGGCTCGATCGTCATTCCCGGCTCCGTACCGCCGTCTTCCTCCAGTTCAGCCCATGCGGTATGCTGATGCTCCGCGGCAGCGTTAACGAACTTGTCAAATCCTTGCGGACTGACGGAACGGGACCACTTCGGCTTGCCGTTCGAAAAATGGATCGGCTTCACTTCCGGCGACAATACTTCAAATTGGTACCCTTTCGATTTGAACAAGGCAATGATTTGCGGCAGCGCTTTCACTGTTTCGCCATGGCCGGAACTGTCGTGCATGAGCACGACGACTTCATGGCGGAACGGTCCTTTGGCCACCGTATCATATATTTCTTTCGCCGGAACGCCGACGCGGGCGGAATCGCCGCTATCGATATTCCAATCATAGATTTCGTAGCCGGCTTGATCCAAATAGTAGAAATAGAACGGATCGAAATTACCGAATGTGCCTCCAGGCGCCCGCACCATGCGGGGACGAACTCCTGCCGCATCCTCCACCGCCTGCTCCGTTCGCTGGATTTGTCCCCAAAACGCGCTGAAGTCCGCATACAATTCCTTATATACATGGTTATAAGTATGATTTCCGACAGCATGCCCTTCCCGAACCATGCGCCGAACAAGCTCTTGCTGTGCCTGCACCTGCTCACCGAGCACGAAGAACGTTCCTTTCACTTCTTCTTGCTTCAGAATATCGAGCACTTGCGGCGTCTGCTTGCTCGGTCCGTCGTCGAACGTAAGGTACACCGTCGGCTTATCCGGCGTACGGTAATTTTTCTCAAGCTCTACGCGTTGACCGGATTTCAGCGCCGCATAAACGTCCGTCCCGCCTGCATCTGCCGGGGATTGCGCCCACGCCGCTTCGTGGCCTATCGTTACAAACAGCAGAGGAATACAGCATACCCAGACCCATATCCGCATGAGTTGACCCATCAAGCCATTCGGTCGTCCGTCGTTCATCATCAGGAAATCCCTCCGCATATTCTATTATATTGTTGATTTAATAGAATATATGGGAGACACAGCCGGGATATGACAAAAAAACGCAAGCCCCCAAAGGAGACTTGCGCGATACCGGTAGCCGCAAACGCTATATGGCTATTACAGCCTGCAGCACTTTATCTACGTGGCCTTTGACGCGAATATTGCGCCATTCTTTGGCCAGCACGCCCTTTTCGTCGATCAAGAACGTCGAACGGACAACCCCCATGTACTCCCTTCCGTACAGCTTCTTCTGCTTCCATACGTCGAACAGATGGCAGACGGCGAGATCGGGGTCGGATAAGAGCACAAACGGCAGCTCATATTTGGCGGCAAATTTATCGTGCGAGGCAACGTCGTCCGGACTGATGCCGATGACGGTCGTATTCCATTCCTCGAACTGCCCGTTATAATCACGGAACGAACAAGCCTCATCCGTACAAGTAGGCGTATCGTCGGTTGGGTAAAAGTAAATGACGACTTTCCGGCCCCGCAGCTGACTTAGCGAGAACGTTGCACCGCCAGCGGCCTGCAAAGTAAAGTCCGGTACGGGCTGTCCGATTTGAACGGTTTCCACAGTCATTTCACTCCTGTATCGAGAATGCCCTGTTTAGGTTTGTACGGACATTATACATACAACGGGCGGCTTGCACAAATGACGGGGAATGCAAGAGAGACCGCCCAATCGCGGGCAGCCTCCTTTTCGTTTTTCAGCTAGCGTTATTTTTTTTGAATAAAATCCTGAATCGAAGGCGTGAGTTCTTCTTTCAGCTTGGCAACCAGTTGTTCTTCGCCGATCCCTTTGCTTGCGGCAAATTCGGCTATTGATTGTCCGTCCTGAAGGGCTTGCTTCAATTGTTTCTTATTTACTCCGAGCACAGTGGCGAGCCTTTCGAGCTTCGGAGTGTAGCCAATACGAAGGGCATGACCCTTAGCCGCTTGATCGCTCTCTTGTTCCTGATACCCGGCCGTGCTGAATGCTCTTTGCACTTCATCCGTAATTTTTTGCTTCAGCTTCGCCGCGTCTTTGGAGCTGATGCTATGCTCGCTAAGCGCCTGGTCGACAGGCTGTTCCAGCGACTTTACAAGCTTTTCCTTCACTTCGGAGGCATGAAGCCCGCGCTGTGAAGCAATTTCCGTGAGCGATTTGCCGTTTTTCAGCTCGCTGTTCACTGTCTCAGGCGACAAGCTAAGCAGCTCTGCAGCCGACGGTATGATCGCTTTCAGCTCATGACCGACTTGCTTTTTGACCGGCATCGCCGGCGCTGACGATTCCGAGGCCGTTGATCCGTCGCTGCTGTCGTCATCGGCAAAAGCCTGATGCGTCAATCCTCCGAGCCCTCCGAACAATACGGCTGTCGCCATAGCTCCGGCGATCCATTTTCCCTTCCATGTCTTCATGGTCTCTCCACCTTATCCTTCGCTTGAAGCTGTTCCTTTCGGAAACAAAGATCGTAGACTGTTCCTCAGGCCGCTTCATCTTTTTTTATGTATTGCCGCTTACAGTTCCAAGTATAAAGCCGAATTATGAACGAAATTTTACGCTAACCTTAGCACGAGATAAAAGGTTGCTTAAAATAACTTTAAAATTATCCATTGGTTAATTATCTTCGGAAAATTCGCATGAAAAAAGCTTTGCCGCGGATCGTCGCAGCAAAGCCTCTATACGTGATTTATGACAATTTTGTACGGGAAATCGAACCTCTGCCTCTTCTTACGATCCGGCTCCCCGGTATCGCTTCACTCCAATGTTCCAGATAATGAGCGCACCGGCCAAAAATACAAGGCCGACCACCGGCGTGAGGAGCGCAAACGTCCCCCAGTTGGCGCGGTCAAGGAAATATGCGGCCGGGTAAAAGCCGACAAAGCCGAAAGGCAGTATCCAGGTCAGCATAATCCGCAAAATGCTGTTGTAGATCGTTACGGGGTACCGGCCGTAGTTTTGCAAATTCCACATCAGCGCAAGAATCCCCGTAGGCGCATCGGAGTAAAACGAAAGCGACGTAAAGAAAATATACACGCCCCCGTAAATCATAATGGAACCAAGCACGAGCAGCACAAAGATGAGCGGATCGTACCACATCAGGCTCAGATCCAGCTGGCTCCAGGAATACGCCATAATGAGCAGCCCCACCAAAGCGCTGAACAGCGAGGACGGGTCCATGTTTTCCAACATGAGCTGAACCAGGTTATGCGCCGGCCTCGTCAAGATGCGGTCCATCTCCCCTTTGACGATATACCGCTCGCTAAACCCCCACAAATTGAAAAAAGTAATAAACAAGCCGTATGGCACCATAAAATAACCATAGATGAACATGATTTGCTGTTCATTCCAATTGCCGATCGCCGCCGTATGCTGAAAGACGACCAGAATAAAAAACAGATTGAGCCCGTTAAACAGCAGGTCGGACAAGATTTCGATCCAAAAATCGGAGCGATACGTCAACCGCGTCTTCATGTAATTTTTCAAGTAATCGACAAGCAAGCCCGCATAAAACATCCGCCTCAACCTCCTTGTACGAACAGCCGCGTACGCGCGCTGCGCCACAGCAGAAACAGCGGAATAATCAACAGCGCAAACCAGAACAGCTGCGTCGCAAACACGCCATACACCGCGCTTCCCGCTACTTTTCCGGTAAAGACGGAGCCCGGCAAATACGTAATCGCCGGAAACGGCAGCAGCTTCATCAGTCCTTCCGCCCAACCCGGAAAGAAGGACATCGGCACGACTAGCCCGGAAAACAAATCGACGGCAACCCGCTTCATGCGCATCATGCCCTCGTTATTTTCGAGGAAGAAGGCGAATAGACCGGTTATAATATTGATTTGAGAATTGATCAAGAAGCTGAAAAACAGCATGATCAAAAAGATGACCCATACTTTCGGGTCCGTCGGCAGCTCTACATGGAACAGCAGCGTCACGATGATCATGCCCGGCGTCGAAAACAGCAGGAACCGGAACAACCCTTCGCCGAGACCTTGCATCATTTTGACGATAATGTAGTTGTACGGCCGAATGAATTGGGTTGCAACGCTGCCGTCCTTGATTTCATTGGCGATCTCGCGATCAAGATTATTGAAGTAAAACGCCCGCGCCATCCAGGAAACGGCCACGTAGGTCGTCATCTGATGGACGGTCATGCCGCCGAGCAGCTCTTTCGAGCCGTAAATCGCCTTCCATAAAAAATAATACGCTCCTATATTCAAGGCATAAATAATAATCCCGCTGTAATAATTGACACGGTAAGCCAGCATCATCAGGAAGCGCATGCGAATGATTTCTACATAAGCGCTAAGCACGCACGGTCACTTCCCGTTCTTCTGTAACTTCTTTCTTCACATCGGCCGATCCGGTCTTATATATTTCACGGACAATATCGTCGGTATTCGTCTCGACAATCTTGATATCTTCGATATTCATCACCCCTACCACGCGGCTCAGCACTTCCGATACGCCCGCTCCCTGCTGGGGAATCCACACTTTGGCCGTGCGGTCCGTGTCCATCGACCATTCCACTTCAAGCCCGCGGGTTAGTTCCCGCAGACGGGAAAGCGAGACCGGTTCCGGAAACCGGAGAATGACTTCCTTGCCTTTGCCCCAACGGGTCTTGAGCTCTTCCAGCCCTCCGTCGTAGATGATGTTCCCGTCATCGAGCATAATGACCCGCGAACAGAGCGCCTCGATGTCCTGCAGATCATGCGTCGTCAGCAAAATCGTCGTCCCGTACCGGGCGTTCATCGATTTCAAAAATTCGCGAATTTCCGTTTTGACGACAATATCGAGTCCGATCGTCGGCTCGTCCAAAAACAAAATTTCCGGGTTATGCAGCAGCGACGCGGCCAGCTCGCAGCGCATCCGTTGACCGAGACTGAGCTTCCGCACCGGCCGGTTTAACAGCTCCCCCAAATGCAGACGCTCCACCAATTCGTCCAAGCGCTCCTTATAATCCTTGTCGGATACGCGGTATACTTTCTTGAGCAGCTGAAACGACTCGACCACGCCAATATCCCACCACAACTGGCTTCGCTGTCCGAAGACGACGCCGATCCCTTGGACGAACTTCTCCCGCTCCTTGTACGGAATATATCCATTGACCCGTATATCTCCAGCTGTCGGAACGAGGATGCCGGTCAGCATTTTGATCGTTGTCGATTTACCTGCGCCATTCTCGCCGATATAGCCGCATATTTCCCCTTTCGGGATTTGAAAGCTAATGTCTTTAACCGCCGTTACCTGGTTATACTCTCGATTAAACAGATCGCGTAAAGCGCCTTTCAGGCCTTCCCGATTTTTTTGCACTTTGAATTGTTTGCGAAGTCGATGTACGTCGATAGCCAGCATAATTTCTCAGGTTCCTCCTGTCGTAAATTGCCGAAGCTTGCAGGCGTGAAGCGAATCATCTTATAATGAAATGAAAAGAAAAAGTTTCCTTTCGTTCGCGCGCATGATTTTGAAACATTGTCAAAACCTATACACGTTATCATACACGAACCGTCCCGATTGGAAAAGCAAGCGATACTACAAGAAAGGATGGGATATTTATGGCTCGAACGTTCAAGTGGTTTTTTATTATGCTCGGACTGATCTTGGTAGCGGGCATCGGTTATTTTACATATTCCTTCCTCCATTTTGCAAATAACATTCAAAGCCGACCGGAAACGACAAAATTCGGAGGGATCACCGCCAAGCAAATCGGCATGACCGAAGTGTACACTCCGCCCAAATGGGAAGGGAAACAGCGGGTGAACGTGCTGCTGCTCGGCGGAGATTCGCGGGGTCTCAAGAAAAACGAAATTCCGCGTTCCGATTCCATCATGGTCGCTTCCATCGACCCAGTTACAAAAAAAGCGTATCTGTTCTCCATTCTGCGCGATACGTATGTGAAAATTCCCGGCTCCGGGGAAGACCGGATCAATTCCGCTCTCGCCATCGGCGGGCCGAATTTGGCGGCACGTACCGTAGGCGACTTGCTTGGCATACCGATTCAATATTACGTGTATACCGATTTTAAAGGCTTTATCGCGCTGGTGGATGCCATTGGCGGAATCGATTTGGACGTCGAGAAGGATATGAAATACAAAGACTCCGAAGACGGCCACGAGTACGATATCAATTTGAAAAAGGGCATGCAGCACCTGGACGGCAAAACCGCGCTGCAATATGTGCGCTTCCGCCACGATGCGCTTAGCGATTTCGCGAGAACGGAACGGCAGCGAAAATTCCTGCAGGCGGTGGCGCAAAAAATGCAGACGACCGGATCGCTTATCCGCTTGCCGAAAGTGCTGAACAGCATCGATCCGTACATCGAGACGAATTTAACGACGACGGACATGCTGAAGCTGGGTTCGCTCGGCTTTGACGCGAAAACGGAAGGCATGGTCAGCCAGCAAATCCCGCCTTCGGAGCTGCTTGTCGAGAAACGGGTTGGCGGCGCTGAAGTATTAACTGTAAACCGCGATAAATTGCAAGCCTACGTGAAGGCGCTGTTCGAAGGACGCGATCCGAACGCTCCGGCCGAGAAGCCGCAGCAAAACAAGACAACGACGAGCGCCGGCGTGAACCGCGCGACCGAGAGCAATACGGGAAGCACCGCTTCGTATAAAAAATAACGGCTCTTTTCGTGAGAAACGCCTTACAAAGTCGCGCGACGTTGTAAAGGAATGAAGCCGGAACATACCGAACAATAAACGGAGAGCCGCCGCTCTCCGTTTATTGTTTGTTTTCCAAGCCGGACGCAATTCCTTATAATAAACGGTAGGGGGCACTATCATTCGAACGGCAAGGAGGTTTACGGCCATGGAAATTCATGTGATCGATGCGTTTACCGACCGCCCGTTTCGTGGAAATCCGGCGGCGGTATTGGTAATGGACCGCTATCCTTCGGACGCGGCGCTCCAGCAAATCGCGATGGAGATGAACTTGTCCGAGACAGCGTTCCTCTGCAAAGAAAATGACGGCCTGTACCGGCTCCGTTGGTTTACCCCCGAAGTAGAGGTCGATTTATGCGGGCATGCGACGTTGGCGAGCGCGCATCATTTATGGGAATCGGGGGCCGAGGCGTTATCGCAACCGCTGTCCTTTATGACCTTGAGCGGTCTTCTCACCGCCGTCCCGCTTGATAACGGATGGATTCAGCTCGATTTCCCTTCCGAGCCCGTTAGCGCGATTCCCGTTACGGAGCAGCTGTTGTCCGCGCTCGGGTTGAGTGAGCCGCCCCGATTCGCAGGAAATAACCGGCTCGATGTATTAATCGAACTCGATTCGGCCCAAGCGGTACACGATTTAAACCCGGATTTTGCAGCAATCGCTTCATGGGAAGGCGTTCGAGGCGTGCTGGTAACGGCCCGATCGGAGGACTTGACGTTGCCGGACGGTGTGCAGGTCGATTTCGTTTCCCGCTGCTTTTTCCCCGCGATCGGAATAAACGAGGACCCCGTTACCAGCTCCGCGCACTGCGCCCTTACCCCTTACTGGCAAACAAAGCTCGGTAAGCACACATTGTGCGCGATGCAGTTGTCGGCACGCACCGGCATTTTGCAACTGCAAGTCGCTGGCGACCGGATCAAGCTCGCCGGACAGGCCGTCACCGTTCTGAAAGGAACGCTGCAGCTTTCCTTACCATAATCCAATCAATCTTTGAAGCCATGGAGGAGATACATATGACTTTGCAAAAACAGCGATCCGAATCGTTGTATAAGGAAGCGCTCGAACATATCGTGGGCGGCGTCAACAGCCCGTCCCGCTCGTTCAAAGCCGTCGGCGGCGGGGCGCCGGTATTTATGAAGCGCGGCCAAGGCGCCTATTTCTGGGACGAGGACGGCAACCGCTACATCGACTATCTCGCCGCCTACGGCCCGATCATTCTCGGCCATGCGCATCCGCATGTGACGGCTGCGATTTGCCGCGCCGCCGAGAACGGCACGCTGTACGGCACGCCGACCGAGCTAGAGATCGAGTTCGCCCGCATGCTGAAGGAAGCCATTCCCTCGCTCGACAAGGTACGCTTCGTCAACTCGGGCACGGAGGCTGTCATGTCGACGATCCGCGTCGCCCGCGCCTATACGGGCCGCAACAAAATCATCAAGTTCGCCGGCTGCTACCACGGCCACTCCGATCTGGTGCTCGTCGCCGCGGGCTCCGGCCCGTCCACCCTCGGCATCCCGGATAGCGCCGGGATCCCGGTCAGCATCGCGCACGAGGTGATCACCGTGCCGTACAACGATCTGGGCGCGCTCGATGAGGCGCTCGCGCGCTGGGGCAGTGACGTGGCCGCGGTCATGGTCGAGCCCGTCGTCGGCAACTTCGGCATGGTCATGCCGAAGCCGGGCTTCCTCGAAGGGCTGTGCGCCGTCGCGCGCCGAAACGGTTCCCTCGTCATCTACGACGAGGTGATCACCGCGTTCCGTTTCCATTACGGAACGGTACAGAACTTCGATGGCCTGCCTTCGGGCACCGACTTCGCGGCCATCGAGCCAGACCTGACGGCCCTGGGCAAAATTATCGGCGGCGGACTGCCGATCGGGGCGTATGGGGGCCGCAAGGACATTATGGCGCAGGTCGCGCCCTTGGGCCCGGCTTATCAAGCCGGCACGATGGCAGGCAACCCTGCATCGATCTCCGCAGGCATCGCCTGCCTGCAGGTGCTGCAGGAGCCGGGGACGTACGCCCGGCTCGACAAGCTGGGCGCAGTGCTCGAAGCCGGCCTGGCGGACGCGGCGCGGAAGCACGGCGTCGCGCTGACGATCAACCGCATCCGTGGGGCGTTGTCCACCCACTTCTGCGATCATCCGGTAACCAACTACGATGAAGCGCAGAACACGGACAGCGAGCAGTTCGCGCTGTTTTTCCGGCTGATGCTGGAGGAAGGCATTTGCCTCGCTCCGTCGAAATACGAAGCTTGGTTTACGACCATCGCCCACACGGAAGATGATATTGCCGTCACAGTCGAAGCCGCCGATCGCGCATTCGCAGCGATGGCTCACTAAAACGTTATTTTATTGGAAAAGCGCCCGATTTTGTCCTTTGCGACAACGGGTGCTTTTCAAACTAATAAATTCCATTTATCACTCAAATCACGAACTATTATCGGACAACGATAAAAGTTCGTTCGTCTTTAACAAACCGCGCTGTTATGCATAAAAATTGGTTTTATTCACCAGTTATGCACAATAGACAGCGCTTACATCGTTAGAATCCCTGTAAAGTTCTATTGTATCGTCGAAAATTTCATGTTATTCTATTAATACTTTTTCAAGTAATAAAATCGGCTCTATTATAAGGTTTACAAGCCATGTAAGCTTTGAAAGGTAAGTGCTTGTCAGGGCGAATCGGGTACATTTATTCCTTTATTATTGTCTCTTCCAGGCAGCTTCATTCGAGTAAAAGAACCGTTGAAGAATTCGAATATGCAGTATAAATGTATATTTATTCATACTAAACTGCCATTTTGACCTTCATCCGCTTTCTTTCTGCGACATGAACAAACCTTAACACAGGGATGAATCCGCATAATTTATTAGGGAGGTGACGGTCAGCCTGCTGACCAACAGTATGAACCAAGTAATGCGCAATGAAGGCCGCTTTCAAAACCTTTTGGCCACCGAACACGACAGCTGCGGCATCATTTGTATCGTAGAGAAAGACGGGTTCCCTTCCCGCGATAACATCCAAAAAACGATTGAAGCTCTTGTCAAAATGGAGCACCGTTCGGGATTTATTAACGGGGAAGGCGACGGATGCGGTATTTTGACCGATATTCCAAGAGCCCTCTGGGAGAAAAAATTGACAGACGCCGGGCTTGACGGCAAGCTGGCATACGACGAGCGTTTTTCCGTCGCCCACATTTTCGTTCCGCGCAAGCTGAACATTTCAGCCGCCGAGATGCAAAAAGGCATTCGTGAACTGTTCGCTGGCTTCCAGGTCAGCATTTTGCTGGAGCAGGAAAACCAAGTCGACAGCTCCGTACTCGGTCCGAACGGGCGCGCTGACGAGCCGACATTCTGGCAAATCGCCGGTCTTTGCGACAAGCAGGAAGTAAAGGTCGCCGATCACCTGTTCGAGCTTCATATCGCCATCGAAGCCAAATACAATGTGCACGTCGCCACACTCAGCAATGTGACGGCCGCTTACAAAGTGATGGGCGCCGCCAGCATTTTGCCTAAATATTTTAACGATACTCGCGATCCTTTGTTTGCTGCGCAAGTAACCGTCGGTCACAACCGTTACTCTACCAACACCCAATCCAGCTTTTTCCGCGTACAACCATTCTCCCTGCTCGGCCACAACGGCGAGATCAACACTGTTAAGAAAATGCGCCTTGAAGCCGATATGGTCGGCGTTCCGCTCGTAGACGGCGGCAGCGATTCGCAGGATATGAACCGGACGATCGAGACGTTCATCCACCGTGCCGGTCTCAGCTTGTTTGAAGCGATGGAAGTCGTATTCCCTCCAATTATTAATGAGATGAAGTTGTACCGCCAAGAGCTTCAGGATTTATACGTATATTATCGTCAAATGTGGGGTCATTACGCCCAAGGTCCGGCCGGTATCGTATCGCGTTACGGCAACGAATGTATTTTCAGCGTCGATGCGCTCGGTCTTCGTCCGGTATGGATGGTCGAAAGCGAAACGTCGCTTTACTTCTCCTCCGAGCAAGGCGTCATTACCGTCGGCGAAATGGTTGCCGATCCGAAACCGATCGCTCCGGGCGAAAAAGTCGGCGTCCTGCTGACTCCTGGAGAGCATATTCAAGTGATCCCTTATCATCAAGTGCAAAATAAAGTGCTCGAGCGCGCATCCGCCCGCATCGGTTTTGAAGGCCTGCGCAAGCATCTCAACAACGCGGTTCCTGCGGTAGAAGCCGCTCCATCCGCTGACGTGACGCCGACCGATTCGCTTTACAGCGCGTTCGGATGGGATCGCGACGGCATTCAAATGATCGAAACGACCGCCGAAACCGGCGCCGAGCCGATCCGCTCTCTCGGTCATGACAGCCCGCATGCGGCGCTGAACTGGGAACGGATCAACATTCCGGATTTCATTAAAGAAAGTGTCGCCGTCGTCACCAACCCGGCCATCGACCGCGACCGCGAGATGGAGCATTTCTCCACCCGCGTCGTTGTAGGTCCTCGTCCAACCGTTTACGGACAGCCGGATGAACGTCTGCGCCTTGAACTGCTGTACCCGGTTGTGCTGGAAGGCAGCAACGGTGCCGATTCCTTAAAAGAGCTGAAACAGCCAAGCCTGGAGCAGCTTACAGCCATGTTCGGCGCACAGAGCGGCGATGCCGTCGCCACGCTGTCGACTACGTTCGCACGCGGCACTTCCTTGAAGGATGCGCTTGATCAACTCGCTGCCGATGCGATTCAGGCCGTTCGCGGCGGTGCAATGCTGCTCGTCCTGGACGACAGCGAATCGCATCAGAACGACCGTCTGTGGATGGATCCGCATTTGGCCGTTTCCAAAGTGGACATTGCCTTGAGAGCCGAGAAGCTTGGCTTCGGCGACAACCTTCGCCGTCAGACGACGCTCGTGCTTCGCAGCGCGGCCATCCGCAATCTGCATGATATCGCCGTAGCCTGTGGGTTGGGTGCGGATGTGCTTTCGCCTTACGTCATGTTCGCTACCGCTTCCAACAAAGACGGAGCGCCAGCTGCACGTAAAGTATTTACGGCGCTGATGAAAGGTTTGGAAAAAGTCATTTCCACCATCGGAACGCACGAGCTTCGCGGTTACACCCGTTTTTATTCTTCCATCGGCCTAAAGCCGGAAATCGCGGAAGTGCTCGATATTGTCAACTACTTGGGCAGCGATGCCGCAGGTACCGGCTTCGCCGAGCTGCAAAGCGATGCGGAAGCCCGTTACAACGATTTCTCGAACCCGAAAGCCAAAGCGGCGCGCAATTTCCGTTTCTTCCAACGGATGTGGAAAGCGCTCGGCGATGCGGCTTCCGGCGCGGCTCCTTATGAGGACTACCGCGACAAGCTTCGTGAAGAAGAGAAGAAAAATCCGATCTCCATCCGTCACGTCGCTGCGTTTGACTTTGAGAAAGCATTGAATGAAGGACGCAAACCGCTTGATCCTTCTCAAGTCAATATCGGTATCGGCGGTCATGACTTGCCGATGCTCATCTCCTCCATGTCGTTCGGATCGCAGAACGAAACCGCGTTCCGCGCCTATGCGGAAGCCGGCGAGCGTCTGAACATGGTGACGATGAACGGCGAGGGCGGCGAGATCAAAGATATGCTCGGCCGTTACAAGCGGACACGCGGCGCGCAAGTCGCCTCCGGACGCTTCGGTGTCAACGTAGAGCTTGCTACCGCTGTAGCTTTCCTTGAAATTAAAATCGGTCAAGGCGCGAAACCGGGCGAAGGCGGTCATCTGCCAGGCTCCAAGGTTACGGCCAAGATCGCTGCCGCGCGGAACGCAACAATCGGCTCCGACCTGATTTCGCCGTCCAACAACCATGATATTTACTCGATCGAGGACTTGGCGCAAATCATTTCCGAGCTGAAAGAAGCAAGCGGGCGCAAGGCGAAAATTATCGTTAAAGTGCCGGTCGTTCCGGGCATCGGAACGATTGCCGTAGGTGTTGCCAAAGCGGGTGCGGACGTCATTACGTTGTCCGGCTTCGACGGCGGTACCGGTGCGGCGCGGATTCACTCGATCACGCATGTCGGCCTGCCTACCGAAATCGGTACGAAGCTCGCGCATCTTGCCCTGATCGAAGCCGGTCTTCGCGACAAAGTCGAGCTTTGGTCCGACGGTGGTATGAAATCCGGCGCAGACGTCATCAAGATGGTGATGCTTGGTGCAAACCGTGTCGGCTTCGGCTCCATCGCGATGCAATCGATCGGTTGTACGACTTGCCGCGGATGTCACCTGGATACTTGTCACGTCGGTATCGCAACGCAGATCGATTCCATGGAAGAAGCGGAAGAGAAAGGCCTTCGCCGTTTCGTACCGCGTCAATTCGATCTTGCAGTCGATTCCCTCGTTCGTCTGTTCGGCGGCATCGGTCAAGAAATTCGCGAGCTTGTTGCACAGCTTGGTTATGCAAATCTGCAGGAGCTGGTTGGCCGTTCCGACCTGCTGCAGCAAGTAAGCCATCAGGAAAAAATCGACTTGTCCGACCTGCTTCGCCCGGCACCGTTTGCCGCTTCTAGCGAGCAGGACGCTCTGGCGGAAGTTGCGGCTGCGGTATCCTCCGATATCCGTATCGCTGCAGGAGCCGAAGGTCTGGACTTCTTCCCGGATTCCGTATCCTTCAACGGTCCGGTGATACGCAACTGGAGCAAAGTGGATGCCGAGTCCCGTATTCTGGGCAGCCGCTATTCCAGCCATCGCGTGAGAGACCGCTTCGACGGCAGCTACGATCAACTGCCTCCGGTGAACATCACGATGACCGAAGGCTCCGTGCCGGGTAACGGACTTGCGGCGTTCAACGCTCGCGGCGTCGAAATTACGGTTCACGGCGGTGCGGAAGACGGCGTCGGCAAAATGTCTCTCGGCGGCAAAGTCGCCATTCTGAAGGCACCTAGCAAGCATAAGCAATTCATTAACGGCTCCGTCGGTAAATCGTTCGGATACGGAGCGCAAAAAGGTCTGTTCCTGATCCAGGGCAACGCGGATACTCGCGCATGCATTCGTTTCTCCGGTGCAGACGTCGTATTCGGCGGCGAAATCACTTCCCCGCTGCGCGATGAACTCGGGGGTATCGCGGCTCGCGCCAACATGAAGGGCTTCGCGTTCGAATATATGACTAACGGTCGTGCGGTTGTTCTCGGCGACCCGGGTCCATGGATCTGCGCAGGGATGACGGGCGGCGTGATCTATCAACGTCTCGTTCCGGAAATGGGCCTCGATCAAGCCGCTATCGAACGCCGTGTCGCAAAAGGCGCGAAAGTGAAAATCGAGCCGATCGGCGCGCAAAGCACGAAAGATTTGAATGAACTGCTTGGGGCTTACCACGAAGAACTCGTGAATTCCGGTCAACCGGAAGCCGCAGCAAAAATTCAAGCGCTGCTCAGCGATCTGCAATCGAACTTTGTACGTATTGCCCCTGTAGGTCTGCAAGCTGACCAATCGGTGGCTACAGAGTAAGCGAGAACACCTCCCCTAAATCCCCTCCAAGGAGGGGACCCCAGGGGTTTCGCCCCCTGGACCACGATCCGGCTGACGAGTTCCTTTTGGAGCTTTATCGTGTTACGTAGGTGGAAGGAGCGCGTTTATCGGCCTCGGTCTGGCTTTTGCAAGCAGATACGAGGCCGATACGCTTTATGGAGGGTGCGGGTTTGCGGAGAGAGGAACGTTGTCGGGTTAGACTCGCTTTCGTCCTTTGGGGCATTGTCATTCTTCAATACCCGTGGACAGACACGCTTTACAGCGGAAAACATAAAGGGATTGCCTGGCTTTCAGCAGGCGTTTCAATCGGCGTTTCCCGATTGAGATAAGTAAAAGGCAACGAACCTCGCACAAACGGGCGAGATTCGTTGCCTTTTTTGCTTAACCTATTAGTGGTTCCACTTGCTTGCTTGCTCGCTACGGCTCCACTGCGGATCAAACTACATACATATCTATCATCAAACTTGTGTTTACGTATGTAGTCCTCGAATAACTGCATTCACAGCGTAATGCTTCTTGCTGATGCTTTCTTACTACCAGCGAAGCCTACTTCTTCGCTTCGCGGTAAGCCTCGATGTACTGCGCGGCTTTTTTTGCGACGAGGCTGTAATCGCCGTTTTTGACGGCTTCGGTCGTCAAATCGGAACCGATCCCCACAGCGACGGCCCCGGCTTTGATCCACTCGCCGAGATTACTGAGCGATACGCCGCCGGTAGGCATAATATTCGCCTGAGGCAGAGGGCCTTTAATGTTCTTGATCATTGCCGGAGAGTACAGGTTGCCTGGGAACAGCTTCACGATATCTACGCCCAGCTCCAGCGCCTTCTGGATCTCCTGAATCGTCATGACGCCCGGCATCACGGGAATGCGATATCGGTTACAGAGAGTTACTGTCTCCGGATTCAAGCACGGACCGACGACAAACTCGGAGCCGCTGAGAATCGCGGCACGGGCCGTTTCCGGATCTAGTACGGTACCTACACCGATAATGGCGTATTTGGACGCATCCTGCGTTGTGCTCGAATATTTTTTGGCAAGCTTTTCGATAGCTTGAAGTGCGAACGGTACGGTCATCGTTACTTCGATGACTTTAATGCCGCCTTCGATTGCTTGCTCTGCCATTTCCACGACTTCGTCCGGCGTTTCGCCGCGGAGTACCGCCACGACGCCTTCGTTTACAATTTGCTGTACCAGCTTGAGTTTTTTCATAAGTTTACCCGTTCCTTCTTCATGGAGTCTAACTTATTAACGTTCCACATGCTTCACATTGTTCAAGAATGCTTCGACTTGTTCCCACGTAGGAATGCCTTCCCAGTCGCCTTCCGTCTGCACGACCATGCAGCCGATCAGGTTGCCGAGACGCACCGATTCGTAATAGCTGTAGCCTTTGAGCAGCCCGACGAAAAAGCCTGCGCAAAATCCATCGCCAGCCCCAACCGTATCCACCACTTGCTCCGCCTTAAAATACGGCACTGAACTGACTTTGCCATTCTCTACGATATAGGTTTCGTCGTCGCCGCCCTTGACGATAGAAACGGCTCTCAGCTCGCTCAAACGAGCCACGATTTCGTCAAAACTCTCCGTCTGATAGAGAAGCTTCAACTCGTCCAGACCCGGCAAGAAATAATCGGCTTCCTGTGCAAGCTCCAAAAGTACGCCACGTGCTTCTTCGATCGTCCACAGCTTCAGGCGCAAGTTCGGGTCAAAACATACTTTTACACCGTTTTTCCGCGCTAGCCGGATTGCTTCCTTCGCCGTCTCCCGGCAGCTATCGCTCAACGCCGGTGTAATCCCTGTAACGTGCAAATATTGGGCCTGTTTAATATATTCCTCATCCAAATGCTCCGGGCGCAGCGTGCTGGCCGCAGAGCCTTTACGATAATAGTATACCGACGTTTTTCCGGATACGACTTCCCGCAGCATAAGCCCGGTAGGCGCTTCCGTAGTCAGTTCAGCGCGGGAAACGTCGACGCCTTCGCCGCGTATTTTTTTCAATATCATCCGTCCGAAAGGATCTTTTCCCAGACGGCTGAACCAGCCTACCCGATGACCGAGGCGCGCGACGCCGATCGCAACGTTGCTTTCCGCACCGCCAAACAGCCCTTGAAATTGAGGAGAGTATTCGATCCCTTTGGAGCCTGTAGGCATCATCAGCGCCATCGTTTCACCGAACGTAATGATCTCCGGCTGAAACATTTGCGATTGTCCGTTTTGCTGTTCTATGTTCATTATCTCGTCATCCACCCGCCGTCGACGCACAGCACGTGACCGCTCATGTAATCGGAAGCTTGCGACGCAAGGAATACGACAGGTCCCTGCAGGTCTTCAGGCGTTCCCCAGCGGGCTGCCGGAATGCGAACCAATATTTGATCGCTGCGCTCTTTATCGGCTCTCAGCGCCGTTGTATTGTCCGTCTCCATGTAGCCGGGAGCGATAGCATTGACTTGAATGCCTTTGCTTGCCCATTCGTTGGCCAACGCCTTCGTTACCCCTGCAATGGCATGTTTGGATGCCGTGTAACCCGGAACGTTGATGCCCCCTTGAAAACTCAGCATGGAAGCGATATTAATAATTTTACCCGACCCTTGTTTAATCATTTCGCGGCCTACGAGTTGGGACAGAAAAAACGCTGCATTCAAGTTCAAGTTCAGCACATCGTGCCAATCTTGAGCGGAATGATCGGCTGCCGGCGTACGGCGAATAATGCCTGAGTTATTGACCAAAATATCGATTTTGCCCAACTTGGACAATGTTTCATTCACAACGCTCTCAAGCGCGCTTTCATCCATCAAATTGGCGACAATGGTATGCACTTTACGACCCATTGCTTCGATTTGCTTTTGCACTTCCCGCGTACGGTCATTGCTCGTGACGATTGCAACATCGGCTCCGGCTCTTGCAAGGCCCAGCGAGATCGCCCCGCCCAAACCAACAGCACCGCCCGTGACCAATGCCACTTTTCCGGTCAAATCAAACAAATTCATCTTAATAGCACCCCATTTAAACGTTTTAAGCTGATCCGAACTCGCGCCAACTACGGATTGCTTGTCCTTTCTATTATAAGTCAAAATCAGTGAGTGCGCCATACCATAAGTGATTGATCCGGTTCATTCGTACCTATGATTCAACGACTTTATAGTCATGTCCCTTGCTGTATTTCGTATGTACTCTCGCATATTGACTGCAAAATTATGACTTCTTTCTTCCTGGTTACTCTCCTGCCGTAAATGTTGTCTTACTATGCTAAATCAAATGAGTGCTAACAAAACAATCCCACAGTATCCAAAAACCTCGCTCTTTTAAGCCATTGCTTGCTTTGCGAAAGCTACAACGCGCAGCTCTCAATTTCAAAGCCTAAATCTTCAATCATTTGGTGATCGGACGTAGCATCCTGCCCCTCTGTTGTCAAATAGTCGCCGATAAATATTGAGTTGGCCGCATACAAAGCCAATGCCTGAAGGGATCGCAATTGAATTTCCCTGCCCCCGGCTACGCGGATTTCTTTTGCCGGGTTAACAAAACGCATCAGCGCTAATACTTTTAAACATTTACGCGGATTTAGCATCTGATATTGCTCCAGCGGCGTGCCCGGTATAGCGTTCAAGAAATTGATAGGTATCGAATCCGCATCCAAATCTCTTAATGCATATGCTATCTCAACAATCTCTTTGTTCGTCTCCCCCATTCCTACAATACAGCCCGAGCAAGGAGACATGCCTGCATATTTCGCCTTTTCCACCGTTTTCACGCGATCATCATAAGTATGTGTAGATGTGATGTTAGCGAAATTCGTCTTACTTGTATTCAGGTTATGGTTATACCGGTCTACACCGGCTTCCTTCAGCATCAACGCCTGTTGCTCATTCAAAATCCCCAAACATGCGCAAATTTTCATCGGCATCGTCGACTTGATTTCTTTCACTGCCTCGATGACCTGATCCAGCTCCTTGCTGCTAGGTCCGCGTCCGCTGGCTACGATACAATAAGTCCCGACATTCATAGAGAGCGCTTTGCGAGCGCCGTCTACCAACGTTTCTTTGTCCAGAAGAGGATACTTTTGAATAGTCGCTTTGGATACGATAGATTGCGAGCAATAACCGCAGTCCTCCGGACATAATCCGCTTTTGGCATTAATAATTAAGTTCAGCTTCACCTTTTTCCCGTAAAAATGTTTTCTTACCTGAAACGCCGCATTCATGATCTCCAATATTTCATCATCGTCCGCTTCAAGAACCGCTAACGATTCCTCCATGCTCAATGCTTCGCCGCTAATCGACTTTTCGGCTAAGGTACGCCAATTGATTCGTAATGTATTCATCTCCGATAGCTCCTTTTTGCAAAAATAGATTTTGATGGCTCTCAACATGCAAATATAATTGTAAACCAATACATGTTGTTTATGGTTAACAATTAGTTCAAGCGTATTGTACTATACCGAGCCTTTGTTCGGCAAGCGTAGTCGCGTCGTTACGAACGTGCAGCAAGACCGCATTGGTCTTTCCCGCTCCTCATGTTTGCAAGACGTAAGTCAACCTAAAAACAAAAAAACAGCTTCTTGTATAATACAAGAAGCTGTTTGCTGACTACGTCCCAGGAGGGATTCGAACCCCCGACCGACGGCTTAGAAGGCCGTTGCTCTATCCAGCTGAGCTACTGGAACTAATTTGGAGCGGGTGATGGGAATCGAACCCACGCTACCAGCTTGGAAGGCTGGAGTTCTACCATTGAACTACACCCGCTCATGATGGTCGGGACGACACGATTTGAACATGCGACCCCCTGGTCCCAAACCAGGTGCTCTACCAAGCTGAGCTACGTCCCGATAATATGAATGCCGGTAGAGGGACTCGAACCCCCACGGTTTCCCTCACGATTTTGAGTCGCGCGCGTCTGCCAATTCCGCCATACCGGCAAATTTTTGGAGCGGAAGACGGGATTCGAACCCGCGACCCTCGCCTTGGCAAGGCGATGCTCTACCCCTGAGCCACTTCCGCATATTTGTGAAATTCATGTGAGCCATGTAGGACTCGAACCTACGACACCCTGATTAAAAGTCAGGTGCTCTACCAACTGAGCTAATGGCTCGCAAATGGCTGGGGATCTAGGATTCGAACCTAGGCATGACGGAGTCAAAGTCCGTTGCCTTACCGCTTGGCTAATCCCCAATGCTAGTAAAAATTATGGGGCGGTCGAAGGGAATTGAACCCTCGAATGTCGGATCCACAAACCGATGCGTTAACCACTTCGCCACGACCGCCATAATGATTGGTTTGTAATGGTGCCGTCGAGAGGAATCGAACCTCCGACCTACGCATTACGAGTGCGTTGCTCTACCGCTGAGCTACGACGGCAAAATAAAATACGGAGTTAACGGAACACTTCCGTTCTACTCCGAACTAAAACGTATTCCTGTACAATTCATTTTAAAAAATAATGGCGGAGCCGACGGGATTCGAACCCGCGGTCTCCTGCGTGACAGGCAGGCATGTTAGGCCTCTACACCACGGCTCCACACTAAGTAAAATTGGTTGCGGGGGCAGGATTTGAACCTGCGGCCTTCGGGTTATGAGCCCGACGAGCTACCGGGCTGCTCCACCCCGCGTCATTGTAATTCTTATGGTGGAGGCTGACGGGATCGAACCGCCGACCCTCTGCTTGTAAGGCAGATGCTCTCCCAGCTGAGCTAAGCCTCCATGGGATAAAGTGACCCGTAGGGGATTCGAACCCCTGTTACCTCCGTGAAAGGGAGGTGTCTTAACCCCTTGACCAACGGGCCTTGCTAAAAATACGCATGATGTCGATTCTACGGAGAGAGAGGGATTCGAACCCTCGAGACGCTTGTGACGCCTACACGATTTCCAATCGTGCTCCTTCGGCCAACTCGGACACCTCTCCTTGAAAAGATGGCTCCCCGAACAGGACTCGAACCTGTGACAACTCGATTAACAGTCGAGTGCTCTACCAACTGAGCTATCAGGGAATGTTATGAGTTGTACGCAGAAAGAACAAATTTATTGTCCGCTTGGCGACGTTCTACTCTCCCAGGACCCTGCGGTCCAAGTACCATCGACGCTGGAAGGCTTAACGTTCGTGTTCGGGATGGATACGCGTGGTTCCCTTCCGCCATCATCACCAAACGGTTCGCTTTGCGTAAACAAAACGATGTGAATTCAAGGTCGCTTGTACCCTGAAAACTGGATCGAAACAAGGCTCCGTTTTATCTTTTATCGTTCCGTTGTGCTTCGCACAAAGGTCACTTCAAAAAGATAAATCTTCGCTGCAACAATGCTGAAT
>NZ_CAJVCE010000036.1 GCF_910594985.1 Paenibacillus allorhizosphaerae | reverse complement strand
GGGATGGAGTATTTGAACCGATTAAATATCGATTTTCAGGAGAATAAGAGCGCATTTCTTGGTCTTGAACAAGCTGAGTTCCACTTCGGAGCAGCAGTAGCTATGATATGAGCTTGCCTCGAGATCGGCACCGCTCGTGAAGGCGTGAGCCGCAAGCTGCAACGTTTTCAGCGGCAGAAGTGGGTGGAGACAGGACAGTTGAAAGTTTTGCCAACGGATGAGCGACCAAGCGACCCATCCAAACATCCTGAACTTGATGGCATTTGGCTATAAAAGAAATATTAATTAAGAAAGGCAACCCCCGTCCGGATTGAAGTGCACCCCTTAGAATGCAGTTGGAAAAACCCCCTGGGTAATCCGATGAATTCTAAGGGGTGCATTTTTTATGTCAATCAAAGGGAAAAAGATCAGCTTATATTCTGAAGAAACTAAAACAGAGGCCATTCGGTTGCACGTTGAGGACAAGTGGACGTAATCGCCAAATAAAGGAACTAGTATCAAATGGATCCCCTGTACTTCATAACATGTGGGGTAACATCCACCCGATCAACTTATTTAGATCAAGTGGATGTCGAAGGAGAATACTCCCGGTGCATTCTCATTTTGTGTTCAAGGTTGCGAAAAATAGGCAATTCGAAGGCAGTGTAACAACATGATGATCTATTTGATAAATTTCTACGTTAAATCTTGTATTGGTGGCATTATAATTGATTAAGGATTTCTCCAGTTTGTGCAACTAACTCTATCCTTTAGCAATTATTACTTTTTTTTATCAATTTCATTTTTTGAAGGACGCTCTTAATTCTAATTCGATTATATCTTTGTAGAAAAATTGGATATATATTTGTTATAACATTCAATACAGTAAAAAATAAAAGAAATAATACATCTAAAGTTCCTTCCAAAAAAATAATTATCCTGAACTGATAAAATAAGATTAGTATTGCTATAATGGCGTGACTTCTTTCACTTTTTTTAGATTTATTCTCAAATTCGATTATTCCTTCTATTGACAGTTCTTTTAAAAAATATCCATTAAATGGGAATTCGTTTTTTCTACTCCTTGCTATTCTAAGTAGTAACCTTTTAAACCATTTTATTCCTAAAATTTCATATATTTTACCTTCCCGTTCACAGTGTTTCATACTGTAATATTTATCATTAAATATTCTGTTTAATAATTTCTATATTCTTTTTACCTCCTAAGCCATAGATATCAACTCTTCTGCACCGTTTAATAAGAACTATACATTGATTTTTGAAAGTCGCAAACTGTCATATGTATCAGTTCATTTCAAATACAAAAGATGTTAATAGAAATTGTGTTCCTAATTCCGTCACTAATCACTTAGATGGAGTTAAATATGGAAAATAATCGAATAAAAACCCTTCCGACCTTTCAGTTGCCTTATTCATGATTTAAATTGCTTCGTCTTCAGAAATATGATTCTCTCTTTTAATAAATTTTAACTCTCCTCTAATAGTAATTATATAATTTCTTGTCGTAACTCAATGTGGGCTGCGCTATTCGGGTTGCTTTTTTTCTACATCACTGTTTCCACTTTGTCACATCTTCGGCCTCCTTCCTGTCTTGTTTAATGACAACGCATGAAGGAGGTTTCTTCGAATGGATGCAAAGTATGATGTGGCTGTTGTTGGTGGAGGTATTGCCGGACTGACCGCAGCTCTTTATTTAGCAAGAGGAGGAAAACGCGTCGTCGTTTTGGAAAGTCAGAATCAGGTGGGGGGAAGGGCGATCACAAACAAGAAGGACCGAGTACGATTCAATTTGGGTTCGCATGCACTCTATGCCGGGGATGCGTACGACATTTTCCGGGAATTGAACTTAAATCTGGATATTTTTCGAAAAGTCGACGAGTTCACCCCGTACGGAATCTGGAAAGAGCAGGTGTACCCTTTTCCGGCTGCGGTCAGTTCACTTCTTAAGACTCCCTTGTTATCGGCGGCGGACAAATACAGGTTCGGAGCCATCCTCTTGAAGATCCTCAAGCTTGACACGGCCACGATTCCACACATGAGTCTGCGAGACTGGATGGAGGAGCAAGTAGGAAGCCCGATGGTACGTCATCTTCTGTACGTACTGGCCCGAGGAGGAACATACGTACAAGCTCCGGATTTACAAGTGGCGGGACCCTTGTTCAGACAGATGCAACGTTCCATCACTGGGGTGTATTATTTGAAGAGAGGCTGGGGATCCCTGATCGAGGAATTGTGTTCGGAAGCACGTCGGCTCGGCGTGGTGGTGATTACAGGTAGGAAAGTCAAATCCGTTGAGCATGATGACGGGCGGGTGCAACGAGTTCGATGCGAGAATACCGAAACGATTGAGGTTCCCTACGTGATCCTGACGACATCGCCGCAGATAGCGAGCAGGCTGGTTTCATCTGCCGAACTTACTTCGCTGCGGACGTGGGAGCAGCAGGCCATTCCGATCACGGCCGCTTGTTTGGATATTGGGCTCCGTCGACTTCCCGCACCGCAGCATCAATTCGTCTACGGCATCGATCAACCGGTCCTTATGGTCAACTCATCACGAATCAAAGGGCTAGAACTCAGCGAGAACGATGACGTTCAAGTGTTTCAAATGATCAAGTTCCAAGTGCAGGGGAGCAATGCGCAAGAAGACCGCAGACAACTTGAGCAAGCAATGGATCTCGTTCATCCCGGTTGGAGACGGGAAGTGGTGGCGGAGCAGTATTTGCCCAAGATGACGGTCGTTCATGACTTTCCACATATGAAGCGGGTCGAGAATCCAGGTCCTGCCGTCCCTCAGATCAAGGGCTTGTGCGTGGCTGGAGATTGGGTGTCACACGGTGAATATTTGGCAGGTGGGGCGGCAGCAAGCGCGAAGCGAGCTTCACTCCATATACTCGCGCACTAAACGGACGATTTCAGAAAGGAGGTCTGTATGGACACGGAACAACTATATCAAACTTATCGGATGTTATTGTTCTCACTGGCGTATCGAATGCTCGGAAGCGTCATGGATGCGGAAGACATCGTACAGGATGCCTTCCTGGCGATGAACCAATTGCCTTCGGACGCAAATATCCGGAACGAAAAGGCATACTTGTGCAAAATCGTAACGAACCGTTGCCTGAACCTGTTGCAATCGTCCGCGAAACAACGGGAAGTTTACGTGGGGACTTGGTTGCCGGAGCCACTCGTGCATCTTGAAGACGTAAGCTCGGACCCTTCTGAAATTTATCAACAAAGGGAAACGATCTCAACAGCCTATTTGATGCTTCTGCAACAGCTAAGCGCGATCGAACGGGCAGTGTTTCTCCTGCGGGAAATATTTCAATATCCGTACGACCAGATTGCAGGCATGGTGGGGAAAAGCAGCTTCAACTGCAGGCAAATTTTTCATCGGGCCAAGAAAGGTATCCGCCATGAACCGCCGGACATAGCAACGAGCACCGTTACGGAGACGCAAGTGCGGCAATTCATCCAAAGCGTGATTGCGGGGGATGCGAACCGCCTGTTGCAGTTGCTGTCTCCTGACGCCATCCATTATACAGATGGAGGTGGCAAGGCGCCGGCCGCGCAGCAGCCCGTCGTCGGAGCGACGCGAGTCATTCCGTTTTATATGCAATGGATGGATTGGTTCGGGCGTCCTGACAGCCACTATTCCTATATAATCACTACGGTGAACGGAAGCCCGGGAATCGTAATGAGGATCGGCGGACGCATTGCTTACGTTTACTCGTTCGAGGCTTCGGATAGTAGGATTCATTCCATCTATGCAGTTGCAAATCCTGACAAACTCAAGTATCTGGAGGAGGTAGTAAGATGAGAATCATCGAATTGGAACTGAGAACCGCCCGGTTAGCTGAAATGAAGGTGTTCTACACAGAAAGACTTGGATTTGCATTAGCAGATATAACGGAACATTCAATCACGATCGTTGCCTGGGGAACGCGATTGACTTTCGTTCACGAGGAGAAGGGAAGGATACTGCCGTCCTACCATTTGGCAATGAATATCCCCGAGAACCAAATTCGCGAAGCGAAAAGCTGGCTTCTGGCCAAAGGCTGTCGGGTACTTTC
Organism: Paenibacillus allorhizosphaerae; assembly: GCF_910594985.1. Taxonomy (GTDB): domain Bacteria; phylum Bacillota; class Bacilli; order Paenibacillales; family NBRC-103111; genus Paenibacillus_G; species Paenibacillus_G allorhizosphaerae. Next base: position 51,243 of record NZ_CAJVCE010000036.1, on the reverse strand, counting down.
CGCTGCGCCCCTTCCGTACGCGGGAATCCAGGCAATCGAAGATATCGCTTATTTCGAAGGAACGGATGCGCATGCCTTCTATTTCGAAGATCCTTCGGGGAATCTGGTGGAATTCATCGCTCGGCATCGAATGGACAATGCCTCAACAGAGCCTTTTGATCACGAATCCATTCTGAATGTCAGCGAGATCGGTTTTCCGCTTCGCGGCAGCGTATCGGAGGTAATTCAGCGCCTAGATTCTCGATTTGAGGTCACGCCTTATATCGGGGACGGAAAGACGTTTCAGATGCTCGGTGACGAGCACGGAATGTTCATCCTGGGGGATAAAGCAATCGGATGGTATCCTTCGATGAAGATTCCGGAAGTTCACCCTATTCAAATGACGATTCTCGATCCTAAAGAAGGGGAGTTTCAATTGGATCCGTACCCCTACACCATTCGTGCGGTTTCCGAAAGGCTAGTCTAAGGGAGGAATTAAACGATGGAAGTACAAAAAATGACCGCAACCCGCTCTTTGGTGCCGTCAGCCGCTCAATACGCGCGGCTAGGTTTTAGCATATTGAACGCACTTTTTTCGATCTGCATCGCGTTACAGGTGTTCTTGGCTGGATTCGCGCTGTTCGTAGTTTCGTCTCAATGGGGGATGCACGGTAATTTCGCCATGTACTTCGCGCCTATCCCCGTATTGTTGTTTATATTGTCTTTTCCGGCCAGACTGCCCAAGGGCATTAAAATTAAGAGTTTGGTGCTGATCGGCCTAATCCTTTTGATCTTCGCGACGGCTGTCTTCTCGGAAGAAATCGGATTTGCGGCAGCGGCACATCCCGTCATCTCGCTAGGCTTGTTCTTGAACGCGATGTTGATTATGAGGGAGATGACGAAAGGATAGATGAGCGGAGACAGCATCTGTAATTAAATAAACATGATAAGCAAATTTATAGGCGACCCTGAAGGGTAGCCTATAAATTTGCCATAAACAATAAAGTTGAAAAACATTAAGTCACGTATATATTCCAGATTTCCTATCGTCTTCATTAATAGAGTGAAACCATTTTTTACATGAAAAGTAATCAGTGGTATTCTGAAAGCAGAAAGACTTTAATAAAGGTAGTTCCGCGAACGGGACGATTGTTGAGTAAAAATTAGATATCAAAACTTTAGGAGGATGAAAAATGAAGATCAAACGAATTGTTGCAAATATAGAGACGCAGGACATTTCCAAAGCTTCGTATTTTTACGGGGAAGTACTTGGACTTGATCAACTAATGGATATGGGATTTATTGCAACATACGGTTCGCATGAGAAAATGAGCACTCAGGTTAGTTTCCTATTAGAGGGAGGCTCTGGACACCTGTGCCTGATCTGTCAATTGAGGTTGATGATCTTGATGACGCGTTAACTCGTATAAAAGAAGCAGGAATTCCAATAGAGTATGGACCAACTGAGGAGCCATGGGGAGTTCGGCGTTTTTTTGTTAGAGATCCATTCGGGAAACTTATCAATATTCTTATCCATCTCTAATTAAATTGAGCTAATCTGCAAATGGGTGCGATTGAGTGGTAACTGAAGTTACGTCGATCAAACTTATTCAGACTTATAATTTAAAGAACTTATTTAAATAGTCAAAACATTTTTTAACCCCATGATAGCGATGGGTCTTTTTCTGTCGGGAATGCGATAAAGTTCTTATCAACCGAGGGCGGAAGATGTCAGAGGACATGAACATATATGCTTTAGCAATCGCGTAAGTCGCTGTTTTTTTGTACTAAGGATATAAGTTCTTGTCTAAAGTGAATGATAAGAACTTATAACCCTAGCCGAAATGGGGCAAACTAATAAAACATCTATTTAAGTTACGCTATTTAAGCTCGCAGCAGCAGCTGGTCACAACGATCGGCTGCTTTTTCATTCAAGTTAAAGAAGAATCATGTAACCTATTTTTTTAAATTCCAAAATATCGTTATATAATGTGTAACAATATATATAACCGACAATGTCGTTGTCCGGCGACACAAACATGAGTGCTTTTAGATCCCCGTCAATCGGGGATTTATTATTTCAAGCACCTATGTTTGTGTCGCGAAGCCACGACACAAACATAGGTGCATAATCGTTTTGCGACACAAACATATGCGCATAATCGCGGTGATAGTAAAGGTTGAATTTGTAATGTATTGTTCACATGGCCATTAAGCTAAAGGGCAGTTATGTGTGATTGATATGCAATGAAATATTGTTTGACATATAACCCCCCGGGGGGATAATTGGCAAGATGAGTGATAAGATTGGCTACTAATCATCACCAACATCAGCACGAAAGCACACAATCTGTTATCAATCGCCTATCCAGAGCGATTGGACATTTAGAATCGGTAAAAAAAATGGTGGAAGAACTGTAGTGAGGTCTTGATCCAAATTGCTGTTGTCAAGTCAGCCGTGAATAATATCGGGAAAATCATTTTGCAGGATCATATCAAGCATTGTGTGGCCGATGCGGTTACAACGGGTGATGAAAAGGTGTTAAAGGATTTGTCTCTTGCTATTGATAAATTTATGAAATAGTGGAGGTAGGAACCTTGAAAAATGCTGCCATTCTAGGGGCTGTGTTAGCCGCTGCCCTTTATGCAATCAGTGCGCCTTTATTTAAGAGTATCGATCATTTCAAACAAGAACTGGATAAATACATCGATTACTACAACAACAAACGTGCAAAGACAAAATTAAAAGGCATGAGTCCAGTCAAATTCCGTACTCATGCCCTACAAGCTGCTTGATCAAATAGCCTTGTCTAACAATTGGGGTGCAGTTCAGCCGCGGCAACTGCTCCCTGTTCCCGTTGAAGAAACTGGCAGAATCGTTTAATTTACCATCCTCCGTTAAACTAAAGTTGTATTCGGTCGGGCCCGGACTGTGCACATTAGCAATCCGTGAGAAACCTGGTCAGCTGTTGGATGATAAAATGTAGACATAAAGGAAGCTGCATATGGGACGTGTATGTGACACTGGACGGTTGCTGTGACCACACGCAGATGATTGCCGATGAGGAGCTCCACCAGTATACGTTGGAACCGATGGACCAGTCCGATGGTCTGCTTTTGGACGTGAAATCTACCAGCTGATGGAGCGTGCCTGGCCAGCCATAGCCAGCAGCGGCGTCGGGCCTCAATTCGTGTTCGACTTCGCACGCAAGATCGATCCGAATCCCAAGTACGTTGTCTCGTGGACGCTGGATCACGTGTCGTGGCAGAACTCTTTCTTGTTGAAGGGGCCAGTTTCCGATGACGGTCACGAAAAGTGAGCTTCATTGGCTTTTGGGCGGGCTTTCGGTAGACCGGCAGCAGGCGCACCAGCAAGTCACGGCCGACACCATGATCTAATGTAAACGTTCGACATTTTGCCATACCCAGCAGCAGGAATGGTTTTTTAGCGAAATGATCAAGTATGGAAAATCGTGCGGATACCCTACCTATAATTGAAGAGCTGGAACAAAAAAATGCCAAATAATGATAAAGTCTTTTAGACATTAAACTTTGGAGGCTTTGCCTCTTACTGGCCCGAACACGCAGACATTTGGCCAGGTATCAATGATATGACAAAGTACGTCATGTCCAATACCATGGAAAAGTCAGCTTGGAAAAACTCAGTTTTCCTCAAAAGCTTGGCAGATATTGAAAAGCTCAAAATAACAGATGGCTCAGACTTGCAAGTTCAGGGCAACGGTGAGCTCATTCAGATGTTACTTAAGAATGATCTTGTGGACGAACTCTGGCTCTTAATTCATCCATTGACTCTTGGCGAAGGGAAAAAGTTGTTTGACAGTGGCTCGATTCCGGCAGCCTTTACATTAACAGAGAGTTTGAATACACCGACCGGAGTGATTATTGCCACTTACAAGCGAGCTGGAGAAGTCAAGACAGGTACTATTGGAGCTTAAGGCGGCTAAAAATTGGAGGGCGTTATTGAAATGGCTAAACTGATCTACCCTATTAACGTATCTTTGGACGGTTACATGGAGGACGATCGCGGCAATATCGAGTGGACGATCTCCGATGACGAGGTGTTTGCGTTCTGGACTGACTTCCAGCGGCCGATTGGCACCTACCTATACGGGCGTCGAATGTACGAGTCGATGGTGTACTGGGAGACGGCGAGCGCCAAAAAAGGCGATCAACCGGAGGTAATGCGGGAATTCGCGCAGATCTGGCGAGCTGCTGAGAAGATCGTGTATTCCCGGACGCTTCAGGCGGTTTCAAGCGCTAGGACTAGGATCGAGCGCGAATTCGATCCTGATGCGATCCGGCGGCTGAAGGAGTCTTCAGAAGCCGACATTACGATTGGCGGCCCCGAGCTTGCTGGGCAGGCGATGAGCGCGGGACTGATCGACGAGTGTCATCTGCTTGTTAATCCGATCGTCTTGGGTGGAGGTAAGCGAGCATTGCCGGACAACCTCCGCATGCGGCTCGAGCTGCTCGGTGAGCACCGCTTCCGAAGCGGCGTTGTTCATCTTCACTACCGCGTGATCGTCTGACCGCGACGCTAGAGCGAAATTCAGGAGAAACGCTTTCGAGCTTACTAAAATCAAGTGAAATTACTAAAGTCGGAAGTTATGAGCACCTTCCATTTTTAAACTAACGAGGAACGATAGCGAGGAGCTGCCACAAGGACAGCTCCTCTTTGAGTTCATTGAAGTATCGGGCAGTTTAATACGGTATTTATGACAATTATGATAAATTTAGATTTATCATGAATGATCCGGTTCACCGTAATGTATCTAAGCACAAATGGCCTGACGCTGACCTCACCAACACCATAAACGAAAAATGTACTTGGTCTTTGGATCACGGTTCCTTACTGGAACTGCAAGATTACAGACCGACACTTTTTGCCGAGTCACAAACCGGCTGCTCCCATGGGTGCCGCCTGTTGTTAGCTGAGGTTTGCCATAATTGGTTAATCATTGATAAAAGGACGCCGAATCACTTTAATAATTCGTGTACCTTTGCTAATCAGTTTCTGTGCCTGAGCAACGTTGATTCTTACGAGTACCGCTTTATCGGTAGAATTTTCAACATCGAATACCGAAAATATCTGACCATTCGCGAATAGTACGCCTTTCAGCTCAACTTTCTTTCCTCGAGTCGCTCTCGGAATCGTATTTTGAATTTTGCAGCGCATTACTCCCGAACGTATGAGACGGCGTGCTTGTTCAGCAGTCGCTCTAATAGCGAATAACGGGTCGATTTCAACGCCTGGTACTTTTGCTTCAATTTCTGCTATTAGAAAAAATTGATTTCCTATTCGAGCAATACAATTCGAGCCAATGAAAACCGGATTTGCCACAGTTCATCACCCCCTCGTCTTATGGTATGGGGAACAAAAACATTTTGAAATGGATAATCACATAGGAATGCGTGATTTGAATTTTTGGGTTACTGGGGGAGTACAAACAAAGCCGGATCAATGCGCTAACGGCGAACATTTGTTGAAAACCTTCGCTCCGCGAATCGAGCAGGATAGATTAAATAATTCCAGCAAATTGAGATGAAAGATAGATAGACGCGGGGCTAGCGATCAAACAATGAAAGAAGTGAAATCTATCTAAAAACAGGAGGACTTCAAATGAGCTTTGATTTAATGGTTTTCGAGCCTCCAAGGCGCCGAGGGAAAGGAACTTGTTAAGGTTTGCATGATACGGTTCCTTAATCACGCAACTTTACAGTTACTTATGCTTGACAAGCAACCACAGAGTTGCTTATACTCGATATATGAATTGGGACAAAGACGCTATATTCAAAGCACTTAGTGACTCGACTCGTCGGCTTATATTAGACGAACTATCCGAACGCAACGAGCAGACGTTGTATGAACTTACGGTGCGTCTCATTACGAAGCACGACCTTTCCATTACGCGACAGGCGATAGCTAAACATCTTTCTGCACTGGAAGATGCAGGGCTCGTAAAATCAGAAAAAAAGGGAAAATATCGAGTGGTTATATTCAATAATGAACCACTTAGAAATTTGCTGAAAGGATGGATAGAGTAATTTTAATTAAAAACTTTTGACGAATGTATGTTTTTTTTCTATCGGAGCCAGATTGTTAGCAGAACACAGCAAATATCAATGGAGGGAAAAACATTATGAAAATCATTGTTACCAGTATATTCGTTCAAGATCAAGACAAGGCATTGGAGTTTTATACAGAAACGCTGGGCTTTGTAAAAAAGCATGACGTTCCCGTCGGAGAATTTAGGTGGATAACGCTTGTTTCTCCCGATGAGCAAGACGGTACCGAGCTTTTACTCGAACCGAATGACCATCCTGCAGCCAGAGAGTATCAAAAAAAGATATGTGCCGATGGCATCCCGGCAACAATGTTTGGCGTTGTAGATATTAATAAAGAGTACAAACGATTATTGGAAAACGGCGTGAATTTTACTATGGAGCCGACAAAAATGGGCGAACTCACAATAGCTGTCTTCGACGATACATGCGGCAACCTTATTCAGATTGTGCAGAAGTAACTTTATGACGAAATCTCGGTACTTAAAAGAAAAAAGGAGTAGTAGTAACCGATATTTCAGATGATGGCCATGGTAGTTTGAATTTTGGGATCCCGAGGGCAACAATCTACACACAATGGCGATATAAGTTAGTTAAAGTAACGGAAGACGATACTTATAAAAACAAAGACACGGCTGCCGAAACGAATCGGCAGCCGCGTTGTGCTAACTGGCAGGATTATTCAGTGGAAGACAAATTAGAACGGGTATTCCCCGATCGGCCTAATCCATATTTACCTACTATAAGTTCGAATCTCTTCTAATCCATCTCATAAGGATTTTAACTTCACATAGGCGAGATGCGCACCGACGATCCTTAGGTCTGTGAGTCAATGCCCACTCCAAGCAGATTCACACGACCACACAATGCGTTTTTTTATTAAGTATATTCTTAATTAAGGGGATTTTTAATTGGTTGCCAGCGACACACTCAGCCTCATCTTCGCTGCGCTCGCCGATCCGACGCGCCGAAACATCCTTTCAAGGCTGTCACAGGGGGCCGCTACAGTCGGGGAGGTCGCTGAGCACTTCGAGATAAGCGCACCCGCAATCTCCCAACACCTCAAAGTGCTGGAGCGAGCAGGTCTGATCGAACGCACAGCAAAAGCCCAGTGGCGGACCCTGACGATGCGCACCGAGCCTCTCGATGAGGCATCGGCCTGGGTCGAGAAGCACCGCCGCGAGTGGAACCAGCACTTCGACACACTGGAATTGCACCTCAAGTCCATGACCAAAAAGGAGGAACAATGAACATGACCACATCTGCACCTGAGTTCACCATCACCCGTACCCTGAATGCCCGCCGCGAGCTCGTATGGCGCGCCTGGACCGAGAAGAAGGAATTCGCCGCCTGGCTACCTTCGACACCCGTGGAGTCAATCTCCTTCGACGTCCGCGAAGGCGGACGCTACCGCTATACAATGGTCAATAAGGAGACCGGCCAGGAGTATCACACCGGAGGTGTGTTCCTTGACGTCATTCCTTTCGAACGGCTCGTCTTCACCTGGGGTTACCCCGATGCTCCCATCGAGGACTCCCCTGTCGTGACACTAACCCTCACCGCTCAGGGCGATCGCACCGAGATGATCTTCCACCTACGCGGATTCGCTGGTCACCCCGGCGATCAGTACGTGTACGACGGCTGGTCTGGTACGCTCGACAATCTGTCGACGCACCTTCGTGACCAGAAGTAGTACACGACAGCAAGAGCCTTCACGGCCTCCCGCAAGTTATGATTCTGCTAACGGAATGAAAGAGCACAGCGGTGGAACAGAACCATCGCTTTTTTCGTTCAACCTTGCCATTGAACAAACGGAAAACGATAGTGTGGAGCTGCTGCAAAGGGTAGCTCCACTTTTATACTCATTGAAGTAACGGGCAGAATAGTTGAAAACTGCTAACGAAAAAAAGTGGTTTGAAGACTAGGAGAACAGTAAAATTGAAATTGAAGGATGGTATGGGAATTAGAACCAACCGAGGATGATGAAGACGATCATTTTGTCTATACATTACGTCCTAAGATGTGATCGTCGCTCAAAGAAATGAAGTTAAATTCGTTTTTAAGGAATGTCAAGTTAGGATGTTAGACGGCAGGAGGGATGTTCTTATGGCGGAAACCATTGCTGAACGGATCCAATGGGCAGTAGAAATGCTAGAGGTAGCTCCATACGACCGCATGCTTGAAATTGGTTGCGGACATGGATCGGCGGTTTCCTTGATCGGCAGAAAGTTAATCGAAGGAATGATAACCGCTATTGATCAATCAGATAAAATGATACATATAGCAAGGAAAAAAAATGCTGAATATGAAATAGTGGGGAAGGCAAAATTTCTTGCCGCCAAATTCCACGAAGCCGAGTTGGGTCAAAGTCAGTTTAATAAGATATTTGCAGTGAACGTCAATTTGTTCTGGATGAAAGCTGACCGTGAGTTGGAAATCATCAGAAGACGAATGTTGCCAGAAGGCACAGTCTATATGTTTAATCAGCCACCAGCTGCAGATAAGCTCCAGTTTATTGCCGAACGGACAAGTCAAAATCTGATGAACGCCGGTTTCGGTATTAAACAAATCATAGTAGGGAACCAGGAGCCGGTGCCGGTTGTATGTGTAATTGCGGATTAATAAGTTTAGGAGTCATCGTTATCAGCATCCAGCTAACAGGGTACTAGAGCTGAACAACGAGGTTGCGCGGAAATAACGGCAGCCTCAATACGCTAAATGGCAGATTAGCTGAAGAAGGTACCGTTCCAAAAAGAGGAAAAAATGTGCTTTTGGAGAAAAGAATAAGGAATCAAACTTCCATAGGAGGTCGTAGGATGGTTGTAAGAATCGTTGAAAGGGAACATTTCCGAATCATTGGACTGAAGCTAGAAACTCTGTTGAATGAGACTAGGGAACAGATGTTAATTCCGAAGCTGCAGCAATCTTTTAATGAAAAACTAGAAGAGGTGAACGGAGCTATAGATCTTCCAACTACCTATGGACTTTTCATCGACCCACCGAATTATAAGCCCGATACTGATCATTTTACTTGGATAGCTGGTGTAAAAGTTAGTCCAGATGCAGAGCCCCCAAAAGGTATGATTTCATATGAACTTCCACGTACGACCTATGCCGTTTTAGAATATAGAGGCGACATTGACAGAGCTGGTAACGCGTATGGAGAGCTATATAAATGGATAAGCAATTCGGAGTATGAACTAGCGGGAACCTATGGGTTCGAGTTGTATTCTATGGTTCATTCACCGTTAGAACGAGGAAATGCTGATTTTTTGTTGCACTTCCCTATAAAGAATAAGGACACATGAAAGCATGATTGTTAGCCTTTAATATAAATAAACGTTTACGATAGTAACAACGGCTATGACTGCAGACCGCCGCGGCAGCCTGTCCCTGATCATTAAAGTAACGGGCAGATTACCGCAACTTTCCAGTCACTGGAATCGTTATAGTAAGTGGTGAGTGTATGGTCTATTGACCATACATTTACAATTTTTAAGGAGTGAGAAAATGCGGATTTACTCGAAACGCTTCAAAATAATCATTCGTGTTGTTTATGCCATTTGCGTAGTCGGAGGTTCGTTGGCGTTCAAAGGCACATATGTCGAAAGCAAGCTGAATCAAATCACTATAAAAGACTCAAACTATCCTATTTATTTTCCAGATTTGGGCTTCCTGAACAATTGGACCAATGAATTTTGCAATCGAATTTCTTCTAAATAAATGAGAATAAAAAAAACAATAATCGAGTGAGGTCATTCAAAATGGAAACTATTAATCAAAAAACAAGAGTAACGCTTCAAAGATATGGCATTCGCCAAGATCGGAAAATGATTTGCGGGTTCGCAGGAATTTTCATACAAGGATGGAAGCGAAATATGGCAGCATGGACTTTGATTTCGCCAAGGAAGATGTTGTGAGGCAGCATGAGGGCTGGCAACGATTATGGACAATTTCAAAAGATATACGAAAGAATTCTAAGACCAAATCAATGAAAGAACATTAAGTCAGTTAGTAATCCAGATTTAGGAGGAACTCAATTATGAGAAAAATTATTGTGCTTGAACATGTATCTCTTGATGGTGTCATACAAGCCCCAGGCGGGCCAGACGAAGATATCAGCGACGGCTTTGCATATGGCGGGTGGTCAGCGTCATATTCTAACGAGATCGTTGGAACGCTCCTGAGAAGGCAGATGAACATGCCGTTCGATCTGTTGTTAGGGCGCAAAACCTATGAAATTTGGGCACCGTATTGGCCGCAACATGCGGAAGTATGGCCGAGGGCCAACAAGGCAATCAAGTACGTCGCCTCGAACACCATGACATCTGGCGAATGGCAGCCGTCCGTGTTTTTAAGTGGAGATATTGCGGAAAAAATCACTCAAATCAAGCAACAGCAGGGGCCGGATTTGCACGTTTGGGGAAGCGGTGATCTCATTCAGACGCTTATCAAGCATGATTTGGTCGATGTGTTCTGGCTGATGATATATCCAATAACGTTGGGCAGTGGAAAGCGGTTGTTTGCTGATGGCACGATCCCGGCAGCATTCAAGGTGACGGAAAGCAAAGTCGCCCCGAATGGCGTTATTGCCGTGAATTACGAGCGTGCAGGCACAATCACAACCGGAGTGTCAGGCAGCTAACATCAAGTTCAGCGTGCAGGAATGAAAGAAAAGGAGACATGAAATTGTATAGGAAAGGAATCAACTCGCGACGTCACTAACGTTCTCCGTTAGCGGAATAATTCACTGCATGACATGGCTGCCGCGTTGAACGGCAGCTTTGTTGCGCTAAAAGGCAGTATAGTTAAATGGCGAAAAGGGATTTTATTCCAGTCTAACGAATAGGAATTCATACCCATTTATAGAGGAGTGGAAAAATGCAGCCTATTTTAGTTGATTTTCCTGAATGTAAGATTATTGGTATTGGAAATATTGGTAAACCGACCAATCCTGGGGATGTCTGGCCAGCTTTGTTCACCCGAATAAACGAAGTAACAGATCGAATAAATCGTCATGAGACAATTGGATTAATCAAACGAAATGAACACGGCTATCTAGCAGGTGTGAAAACCGATTCTTTAAGCGAAGTGCCAGAAGGAATGTTTATGTATAAAATTCCCGCTGGCCTATATGCGAGAGTAACTCATAGAGGACCCATAAGTAAGATAAACGAGACGTTTGAAAAACTTATTTACTGGCTCAGCACTAATAATTATGAGCAATTCAATGTTGTCTGTTTCGAAGTATATGATGAAAGATTTAAGGGTGAAGAAGACGGAAGTGAACTCGATATGTTCATTCAGGTAAAACCAGCATAAATATTTGTCATTGCGCTACCCCGAAAATTTCACATAGCATAGATCTAAAAAAGGCAATACGAAACTAAGCCCAGCTTTAGTGTTTTTTTTAAAAACTGTGCTTCATAGAATTTATGTGAAATCAAGATGGTTACGAGGCTGTCGAAGCGGTGAGAGCTACCTGAAAGCCAAGATTCACAAGCTTTCGAACTGCTTGTTTAACAATTGCTTCTTGCTGTCGTTTTTCAAAATAGTTACCGCCTAAATCTTTGTAATCCTCGCCGCGCGTGAGTATATGGTAAACAATGGTCATGATGGAATATGCGACCACCACTGCCGCTCGGTGTCTGCCTTTGCGGGCTGCGATGCGTCGGTACTGAGCTCCGAGATAATTGTCGGATCTGCAGACGGAGTGGGCGACTTCAATGAGTGCCGAACGGAGGTATTTGTTGCCTTTGCGAGTCTTGGAGGATTTTCGTTTACCGGCACTTTCGTTCTGCCCTGGAACCAGACCTACCCACGAACAGAGATGGGCAGCGGAAGGGAAGCGCGAACGAAGGTCGGTCCCAACCTCGACCAAGATTTATTCAGCCGGACGGCGACCGATTCCCAGGATCGTATCTAGCCGTTCAATGTCCTGCTGAAAGGGGTCGAGCCGTTTGGCTACCTCCATATCCAGTTCAACAATTTGTTCATTCAGAAAATCGATGTGAGTCAGCATGATCCGCTGGTGTGCGCTCATATTTCCACGCAAGGCTAACTCTAGCTATTCTTTCTTTTTCTTTAGCGTTCACCTTGTGAAGGCAGCTAGCTTCTCCGGATCTTCTTCGCCCTCGATCATGGCATCCATCATGTCGCGGCTGCTCACCCCTATGATGTCAGAGACAACGGCAGCTAGTTTAATGTTGGCTCCTTCCAGTACCTTCTGGACTCGGTTATGCTCGCGAGAGAGTTCCTGAATCAGGCTGTGGCGGTAACGGACTAATTCGCGCAGTTCTCGTTGGTTTCGGTCTGGGATGTAGCTGGCCTTCAGCAGACCGTGACGGAGTAGATCACAGATCCACTCGGCGTCCTTCACGTCCGTTTTCCTGCCGGGAACGGCTTTGATGTGCTGAGCGTTAACGACGAGGAACTGAATCTCTTCGGCTTCCAGCAAATTCACGATCGGTTTCCAGAACACCCCGGTACTTCCATGGCCACATGAGTACAGCGATGCAGCTTGATCCAGTCGATCAAATCAAGCAAGAAAACCGTGCGGGTACGAAACGTCTTAATCTCCTTTCCTTCGGGGGTTACGATGCAAGCGGTAATAGACTTCTTGTGAACATCCAAACCGCAAGCTCGCTCGATCAGGACATCCATAAAACTCACCTTTCTACGGCAGTTGAATTGAGAAGAATGGCGCAACAACCAGCAAAGGGTTACTCTACCCCGCGTGCGTCCTAAAAAGGAGCGACATTCATTGGTGCACCGTGGTCGTCGTAGTCAGACTAACGGATGGGCTCGCGACACCATAGCGCAACGACCTTCCTCACCAGCCGTAAGTTTAGTATAAAACGTCGCACCAAAATTTTCATCATCTGTGGTGCCGAGAGAGCATGGGGGGCTAACGGGCAGGATAATATTAACAGGTAATTGTTTACATAAGAACAAATGTACGGTAATTTAAAAGAGCAGCCAATATTCTATAATGAAGGGAGAAATGAGGTGTTTGAACGAAGCACGAAGAAACCTTGGGCGGTGTTTGAATGACCCACGAATAAACATTCAGGGAAAACTACCAATTGAAGATTTCAATAAAGTTCAATCCGACAACGCGAATATCAGTCGCCCGTCTACTTATGGGTGATCAACGGCGCGTGATGGCACGCATGGTTGCCGCAGCTGACAAAGGAGAACGAAACAATGAAAAAGTACATACTCTTCGATCATGATGGTGTTCTGGTTGATACTGAATTCTGGTATTACAAAGCGGGAGAACGCGCTCTGGCTGACATTGGATTTACCTTGGAAAAAGATCAATACCTCCGCGACATGACCCAGTCATTGGGCACTTGGTCCCAAGCTAGGGCGGCAGGTATTGATGAACAGACCATCAGCAAGCAGCGTGAGGTCCGCAACGTCTATTATCAGGAATATCTAAGAACAGAAGCCATAGAGATTGAAGGCGTAGTTGAAACTCTAGCCGAACTGTCAAAGTACGTACGCATGGCCATCGTGACGACTGCAAAACGTGCGGATTTTCAACTTATTCATGAAAAGCGCCAGATTAGACAATTCATGGAATTCGTCCTTGTTCGCGAAGACTACGAGCGCACCAAGCCGCACCCAGAACCATACTTGACCGGCCTAAAGCGCTTCGGAGCTACCAAAGAAGAGTCCCTGGTTGTAGAGGATTCAAACAGAGGGTTGAACTCAGCCGTGGCGGCTGGTATCGACTGTGCTATTGTCCATAACGACTTCACAAAAACACATGACTTCTCACAGGCCAGCTATCGAATCAAGACACTGATTGAGCTAAAGGACATTATCCTGAATGTAACCTGAGAGAGCATTCGCCAGTGTGTCCCGTACTCACAAATGTACGTGAGCTAAGCTAAAGGAGAACGATAGCAGAATAGCTGCTCCGGCAGTCTTATTTATAACTCATTCGAATACGGTACGGGGCAAATCTAAATTGACACAAATACACCACCCACAATCAACTCATGATTGCGGGTGTATTTGTGTCAATAAATCGAATGGGGGCATGATTGATTCATCATTGAGGGTGATATTGTGTCATTGGACAACAATAAGTGTCGGCGTCGGGTGACAAGAACTTGACTCTTACCCGATGAACGTTTTCTTATACGCTTAATTTAAGTTGTTTTAGAGGGAACCAATTAATTCCATATACGTAATAATAACCAAAAGGAAAAGAGTGGAAAATAATCATGAGAGCAGGGGTGAAATGAAATTAAATAAAAGAGTACTTGCAGCACTACTTGCGATATTCCTTGGAAGCATAGGTGCTCATCGTTTTTTTCTTGGACGCTTTTACCGGCAATTATCGGTGTTGTCGAAGGAATAATTTATTTGCGTTTAAACGATAAAGGGTTCGAAGAGAATTACTATCGTCCTAAAAGGGGATATATCAGTTTCCGCAAGAGGCATGGGAATGGATCTTTTTGGCATTATTCGGACTAGATAATTAGCATTTTTACCAGCCTTGGTCTGCTTTCCATTGAACTCCCTCGGTACGATAGTTAAGGAGCCTGCTTCGTTATGGCTCTTTTGTTGTTGTTAAAGTAACGGGAGTTTAGTCGAATTAACGTGTCCGTATTGATATTCGTGTTTTTATTGATAATATGGAAGGAAAATCCAAAAAATTAGAGAAATTATTATATAAAATGGCTTAGGGGGATTTGTTATGTTCCAAACCTTAGACAATTTTTTGAAATCTTGGGAGTACGAAGCCGAGGCAACACAGAGTCTACTAAACAATCTGACAGATGAGTCACTTAAACAGGAGATCACTTCGCAGAATTGGACTTTAGGACGTATTGCTTGGCATACCGTAGCTGCCATTCACATAATTGCCTCAAATACAAATTTAACGTTTGAAGCCCCAACTGAAGATTGGCCTGTTCCTGCTTCAGCTCAGTTTATAGCAGACAGCTATCATCAAGCCAGTGATGCATTTGTTCAGGCATTAAAAACTCAATGGATCGATAATACCTTAGAAGAACGTATAGACTTTTTAGGTCAAAAAATGCCCAATGGGTCTCTTTTAATGTTTTTGATTCTGCATCAAAACCACCACCGAGGACAAATGACGGTTCTTATGCGACAAGCAGGATTAACCGTTCCTGGTATTTATGGCCCGTCAAAAGAAGAATGGGTTAATTATGGCATGGAAGCCCCGAAAATGTAACCTCATCATAACAGAAAGTTTAGTCAAAACTAGTTTTCTCTTTTAATCATACGTAAGACAATAATATGAAATACAATATGCAGTTTCTTATTTAAGCTAACGGAGAACGATAGTTCAGCGATCCAGGAGCTGCTTGCCGCAGCGGCAGCTGCTCCTTCTGGGGCAGAATAACGCAATAGGACCGCAGTCGAAATAAAGGACAGAATTGCTCGATTAACGATACCCATGGCCATCATGCGGGAGACCTTGCATTGCGTCATCTGGCCCGGTTATTGTCCGAGTCAGCCGTCGTTTCCGATTTTGTCGCGCGGTTCGCCGGAGATGAATTCGTCGTACTGGCATGTGATCGCGCCCAGGCGAGCAGCCTCATCACGATCCTTGAGGATACGCTGTCCGCAAACCTGCTTCGGCTTGAAGACGGGAACGAGCTATTGATTACCGTAATCTCGGAGCCTGCTATTATCCGGAAAATGCTTTTGAGCTCTGTAAGAGAGCGTATGAACGCATGTGTCGGATGAAGAAAGATGCTATGCCGAATACGTAAAAATGAAGCCGACCATCCCGTGGTCGGCCTCTAATTATTTTATTGCGCGGTCAGGATTTGTGGACCTTCAGCCGTGATGGCGATCGTATGCTCGTATTGGGCGGCGAGCTTGCGGTCCAGCGTCCGCGCGGTCCAGCCGTCCGGATCGATTGTCAGGTAGTAGGTGCCTTCGGTGATCATGGGCTCGATCGTGAACACCATGCCTTCCTTGATGCGGAGGCCTTTGCCGGGCTTACCGACATGCATATAGTTTGGCTCCTCGTGCAGGTCCCGGCCGATGCCATGCGCGAGAAGGTCGCGCACGACGCCGAAGCCGTTCGATTCGGCATGCCGTTGGATCGCGCTCGTCACGTCGCCGAGCCGATTGCCGGGCTGCGCCTGCGCGATGCCGAGGTCAAGGCAGTCCTTCGTGACGCGCATCAGCTTCTCGGCCGTCGGCGAGATCTTCCCGACTGCATAGCTCCAGGCCGAATCACCGAGCCAGCCGTCGAGCTCCGCGACCGTGTCGATCGTCACGATATCGCCCTCCTCAAGTGGCTTATCGCTAGGGAAGCCATGCGCGATCACGTCGTTGACGGAGGCACAGGTCGCATATGGATAGCCCTTGTAGCCCTTCGTGTAGGGCTTTGCGCCGTGCTTCAAGATAATGTCCTCGAAGATGCGCTCAATCTCATTCGTCGTGATGCCCGGTTTGATGAGCGGGGCGATCTTGCAATGGCATTCGGCCACCACTTGGCATGCCTTGCGGATGGCCTCGATTTCATGCTTGCTTTTTAAGATGACCATGTTCGTATCAGTACTCCTTCGTAATAGCTTGCATCGCGAGCTTGGCGATTCGATCGACGTCCAGCTTGGAAGTGCCCGCATAGTAGCGCAGCCCGCAGCAGCCGACCAGCACGGCAAGCATATGGTCGACGCTGTCGTCTTCGCGCTGGGCGATCGATTGGAGCGGAACGTACAGCCGTTCCATGAATCGTCTCTTGGCGGGGTGCCGATCCTTCTCAGGCAGGCCTGCATAATGTTCCGCCGCCATTTTATAGACGAGATATGCGCGGGTGTCCGACTGCCACAGCCGGAGCAGCGCCTTGCAATACGTCAACAGCTGCCTGTCATCCGGGCTTCCGCCGTAGATGTTCGCCCATTCTGCCAGGGCTTGCTCGCATCGCTCGAAGCCGCTGCCCAGCACATCTTCTATTAATAAGTGCCGGTTGGGGTAATAATGGTATACCGTGCCGTAACCGAGCTCGGCCTCGCGGGCGACGTCGCGAATATCAAAGCTACCGCCCGTGCGGAAGTAGGCGCGCGCGGCGGCGTCCAGGATCTGTTCTCTGCGCTGCATGCGGATGAGCTCATTTTGTTCTTTGGTACGGGGGCACATGGGCGAATGAAAATAAAGTTATTTAATTGAAATAAAGTTCTTTAGTGAACTGAACACAGACAGACCCCAGGCAGGTAGTTTCGAAGGCGGCGGTTTTCTGGGAGTGGCGATCTGTGGTGATTTAGAATCACCGCGGGTTATGTTTTATCACAAGAAAAAGGAGATACATGGAAAAGCGGAGGAGGTGGGGTAAGCGGCGGTAGCAGCATTAAGCTAGCGAAGAACGATAGTGTGGAGTTGCCTGAGAGCAGCTCCTTTTTAATGACCGTTGAAGTAACTGGCAGGATAGTTTAATCACTTCGCGAATACTTCAAGTATGGAATTTCAGCGAAATTAGTAACTCGACTTTCGCACCTTAATTTATCGTTTGAGACCTTACCGCTCTAGGCTTTAACATCATAATCTATGCGTAATTAACAAAAGAAAAACACCCAATGAAATGGGCCGGCTGTGCGTTCCATTATAGTCGGCGTCGTTTTCTGGCTGAAAAGATAGACCGCTTATGTTACGATTTGTCGCTTACGAACCAAGCATGCAGGCGGAGTGGGACAAGCTGGCGCTCGCGAAGGGCACCGTCTTTCATACAACGGCATTCCGCGACGTACTGCTGCGGGCGTACGGCTATACCTGCGGCTACCACGCCGTTGTCGATGAGGCCGGACGCATTCATGCGTTCGTGCCGCTCGTCATCGGGCGTAGCCTCAGCTTGAAGAAGGCGGGCGTGTCGCTGCCATTCGTCAACTACATGGACGTTTGTGCGGACAGCGAGGAAGCGTTTCAATTCGCCGTCGCTGCCGCGGCTGGCCTCAAGGACAAGCTCAAGCTCGCTTACGTGCAGCTGCGACTGAAGGGGCAGCAGGTGAGCGATCCGCAGTGGCACGCGTGTCTGCAGAACTTTACCTTCGTCCTCCCATTGGCGGACGACGAGGAGCAGGTGCTGGCACTTTCCTCGAGCAGCAACCGCAACCATACTCGCAAAGTATACAAGAACGATTGGTTTGACGTCTCGCTCGACCACAGCCATCTGGAGGCGTTTCACCGCGTGTACGTGAAGCGGATGAAGCAATTGGGGTCGCCAGCGGAGCCGTTGCATTTTTTTCGGCAGTTTTTCGAGTGTTTGCCGGACAACAGCACGCTGCTTACGGTGCTGGACAAAGAGACGCGAGAGGTGATTGGCGGCATGCTGCTGCTGACAAGCCCGAGCAACGAGACGCTGTACTACCCGTATGGGGGGACCCTGACGCAGTACAACAACAAGTACTTGAACAACTTCATGTACTGGGAGGCGGTCCGCTTCGGCATCCGCAGCGGCATGAAGTATTTGGACCTTGGCCGTTCGCAGACGGGCTCTAGCCACTACAAATCCAAGGAGAAGTGGGGCGCGAAGCCACAGCAGCTGACCTACCTCGTCTATAGCGGCGGGGCGGCTGAGCAGGGCCCGCCCGACAAGGAGAGCTTCAGCTTCTTTATCGAACTGTGGAAAAAGGCGCCGAGCTTCATGACCGACAAAGTCGGCGGCGTGCTGATTAAATACATTTTGCCATAAACGAATGCGGAGGATCGAAAGACGATGAGCAATTTCAACTGGCAGCAATAGCTGTATCAAGTAATGGTCACTTCATAAAACACCTATATTCAATCATCGGGATTCGGCAGGTTCATTACGTTAACGGAGAACGTTTGTTCATTAAATGTAATTAAATTGAAATTTTATTTTCATACAGCATGAATGAATCAAGCCTATAATAAACATTGCCCCCGTTTAAAATATACAATTAGACCTGCGGGTCTCTTTTTGCTGTTGGCTGAAATAACTGGCAGTCATACGCAACCTTCCAGTTATTGGAGAGTAAAATGAATAAACGGAGACCTTAACAATTGTCATCCGCCGAACGTTATTTCTTACAGAGGGAAATTGATTAATTTTAGGGAGGTTCCGTATCGGATTTTACCTCTACATTTACAAGGAGGAGCAGAATGACGGAATTAAATAATACTACTCAAAAATGGTTTGACATGATCGGCAAGCCGGACCACTATGATTACAAACCGTATCTGCGGCTGGTTCGCCGTTTCGAAACGACCGAATTCAATGGAGAGTTGTACGAGCAAGCAAATGGTCCAGGTAGCGTGCAGAAGACATTATTGATGCTTCCAAAAACCATCAACGAAAAGTTGCCGGCAGTTGTCGTTCCTTTTTATTACCCCGACCGGGCAGCAGGATACAACCTCGACACTCTTGAGCCAACCAACGAACCTGGCATCGCAATGGCTCTGCATCTTGTGCGCCGCGGATATGCTACTGTCACAGCGGAGTCCTACCACCTGACTTATCAGAACCTCGAGCTGGAACGACAAGATTTCTCACGTTGGCGGTTGTCTGCCGACAGCTTACTCCATGACCATCCTGAGTGGACGGGCATTGGAAAGCTGATTGCCGATACGCAACTTCTGGTGGACATTCTATGCGCTGACCCTCGCGTCGATAACGAGCGTATTGGGATAGTTGGGCATTCACTTGGAGGAAAAGTGGCCTTATATGCAGGCTGTTTAGATCACCGTATCAAAGCCATGCTTTGCAGTGATTTCGGAATTGATTGGGATCGGACGAATTGGTCGGAACCGTGGTATTGGGGGGAAAAGCTAAATAAACTTAAATCCGCCCATATGGACCATTCGGAGCTTCTCCGCATCGGTGGACTCAAGCCTATCGTTCTCATAGCAGGACTTTATGACAACGAAGGTGCGTTGGACTATTTAAAACGGGCTGGCTATTCCGATTCGTCGAACTATCTCTTTATTAATCATGCAAGTGGGCATCATCCACCAATGGTAGTTCTTGAACAAGGCTATGATTTCTTACAAACTCGTTTCTGAGGACCGTCCCAAAAGGTCGATTCATTGATCTTTTGGGAGCTGGAAGCGATTGGTACGATCGGCGCAACGAATCGGACGGCTCTCCAAAGCCGGAAACGTTAAAGAGCGTTATTGAAGGCGCAGACTACTCGATCACTTCATGGGGCTGCTCCCAAGCTGACCTCGGATATTTTGGCTCCCTTGTTCATTAAAGTATCGAGAGAAGTCTAACGAAAGGGTGGACTCATGGCATTAGTACATAAAGCAGGATGCATGATCCAATCGATCTATACAAATATACATCTATTCCCGCATGTCCTAAAAAGGATTTCAACAATGGTAACAGCTTACTTTTCCGTCGATCGCTGCAATACATGGTGATGAAATCCTACGAATGAGTGAGAATACGTGAGATAAACCCTTAAAACCGAGGGACGGGCAGGATAGTTCAATTCAACTACACCAAGAGGCTGCCGCGGGAAAGCGGGCAGCTTCCATCCTGACCAAGGATTTATTGAAGTTAGGAGCCTTAATTATGAGAAAGTCGCCTTGCTTGTGGATAAAACAACATCTCCATAGCAATAATAGTGGGAAAACGTGGATTTTTCGTAAATCTTCAACTCACAACTCGAAGAACGAAGGGGCCTTGGTCACAACTTGAACGAATCCCTAGAGATAATAATAAGAACGGTCCTTGCTTATTTATGGCTATGGTTGTACACGAAGTTGATCGGCATTCGCCTGATTGCGCAGAGCTCGTACCATTTGTTCGTGCTTACGATGATGATCGGGACGATCGGCGGTAATATGGCATTCAATCTCAAGATCAGTTTGATGAATTTCATCTTGAGCTTGTTCGTCATCAGTGTAATCGGGTATGTGCTGATGAGAATATCGTTGAACAGCAAGAAGGCCGACGCCGCTATTTCAGGAGAGCCGATAGTGATTATTAAGGACGGCGTACTGTTGCAGGAGGAAATGAAGAAGTATAAATACTCGATGGAAGCATTAAAGCAAGGCCTGAGAGGGAAGGATATTTTCGAACTCGAGCAGGTCGAGTTCGCAGTACTGGAACTAAACGGAACGCTGTCGGTACTCAAGAAAAGGAAATACCGAAACATCACTTGGCAGGATCTTGAAAGAATAACGAGGCAGTAAGTGTTCCTTAAATAGCCGCTGAATGCCTTCGCTCCATAAAATGGGAATCATCCAACTGGGGAACAGATACGTTAGTTTAATCTACCGCGGCAGTCTAGGACTTTATTTTCCAGTCCATGACAGCCGCTTGTTTTATATCGGAGTCAGTCAAATACTAATTATTTTGAGACTGATGTTTTAGCAATTCAGAGGACCGCGTAGGATCAACAAATCCAGTCTATAACTTTATTTTATTCGGACATTATGAAGCAATTCTTTTTTCACTATCGTACCTGTCATGCGCTACATGTAGATTACTTTAATTGTCCAAAGTCTGAAATGACTTGTTTCAGTTCATTTTTTATTTTCTCGATTTCTTCTGAGCGTTTACTTATTTGGTTAAAAAGGTCGGTTCGTGCTTTTAATCCTTCAATAATTAGCATATAGGCAACTTCTGAACGACTTTGTGCCACTGATAATGATACTAAGCCTTCTAGTGCTTGGTTAATCTCATCTGTTACACGCATGGTAACAACGTTCTTTCTTATATCATTCGTCGAGTGTTGGTTTTTAGATAAAATCCGGTCCATTGCTTCTGGACTTAAGGTTTCCTTTTTCAACCCAATTCAATAATTGCCTTTCAGTTACAGGGACTCCTTGCGTCAATTTTCTCCATCAATGCGTGTTCGAGATGATCTGTCATCATTATCGCCTCCCATTTAATTACATTGTATACGAATTACATGTAACTTTTATGCACGTAATTTGTTATTTTAGTTTTTTGCTTTCTGGAGGATGTAAAAAGGAGCTACCGCGCAGCTCTGTCCGGCTTCGCCGCGAAACAGACAAGACATATGTATCAAATATTGTACATATGTCTCCATTTCGATGAAATCCCTTGCGTGTTCTTGTCACGGGAATTTGTTGACAAGAACTTTATCCCATAAAAAGCAAAAGTCGCAATTTACGCGACTTACAGTGTATTTATACTCAGTTGTTCGATTAATTCCTCATACCTCTTCGCAGCTCGCCATGTTACGTCAGACGATTATCCATATTATTCAATGCTTTCTCCATTTACTCCCATTATGGAAGACGTATAATTAGACATAAGAGCGCTTTCAGTTCCTACGATTTTCCATCTTTACACTTGGGGGGATTTTTATGGAGATAAATAGAAAAAGAACATTCGGGCTCCTGACGTCGGCAGCGGCACTGATTCTTGTAACCGCTTGCAATGGCGAAGGAACGGCGCCGGCAGCCGAGACTGCGAAGTCCGTTGTGAATGACACGAAGGAGTCGGCCGAACTCCTCGTCCTCTCCAAGGTTCCATCCATCACCCAAGACGAATTCGACAGGACGATTGCCGCACCGATTCAAGCGAAATACCCCAACTACAAAGTGAAGTATATCATCGATGGGAAAGAAACGACGCTGGATAAGATGATGGTCGCCGGTCAGGCGCCGGATATTACGCTCACCTCGATCGGAGGCATGTACAGCTCGTTAATCCCGCTCAGCCTGGAATATGACTTGACTGAGCTGATCAAGAAGTACAACTTCAATCTGAACCGCATTGAGCCGTCGACGATCGAATCGCTGAAGAACGCAACCAGTAAGGGAGCCATCTACGGCTTGCCGAAGTATACGAATGGGGTCGTTCTTTTTTACAATAAGGATATATTCAAGAAGTTCGGCGTGCCGTTCCCTACGGACGGGATGACCTGGGATGAAGTGCTGAAGCTGGCGACGACGATGACCCGGGTGGATAACGGGACGCAGTACCGGGGAATGGGCTTCTTCTACAGCAACATGCTGACGGAGAATCAGTTGTCCGCCCCGTTCCTCAATCCGAGGGAAGACAAGAGCGCAGTCAACGGACCGTTGTTCCAGAGGCTGCTGCAGACCTACAAATCGTTCTACGATATTCCGGGCAATAAGCCTACGGAGGATTTGAACGCGGATAAGGAGCTGACGGCGTTCCAGAAGAACCGGAATATGGCGATGGTCATGGCGCCGCTGTCCGGCTACGGCCGGTTCGAGTCCGATCCGGATCTCGATTGGGATGTGGTATCGGCTCCGACGTTCTCTGATCAGCCTAAGGTCGGATATCAGCCGAATACGATCTATTACTTCATAAGCAATGTAAATAAGCAAGCGGACCAAGCGTTCAAAGCCGTCGTCGAGCTGCTCTCGGACGATGTCCAGCTGCAGGCGAATAAGGAAGCTCGTCCGACGGTGCTGAATGATGAGAAGATTCGCGCTACGTTGGGAAGCAACCATAAGCTATTCAAGGATAAAAATTTCAAGGCATTGTATTATAACAAATTCGCTCCGATCCCGCCGGCGAACGAGAAGCTGGCTCCGCTGGTGAATGCGGCTTCCGTTGTGCAGAGTGAGTTCGCTGCCATGATCAAGAACGGCACAGATGTGAACACGGCGTTAAGACAGGCGGACGAGAAAATTAATCAAGCAATCACGACAGCGAAGAATAAGTAAGCTCACGGGAAGGAGCCTTGGCTGGACGGCAGGAAGTCGCCGCCAGGGCTGTTTCCGCCGTTCGATTAGGCTGTTAGAAATGTAAGACGATTATCCATATTTTTCGGACGATCTTGAATTTACTGTGGACTGGCAAGGGACTATATTGAATTTATCAGCATACGATTGTGCTGGAATCATTCGCCGGATGCTGCGGTGCACAGCTGACTGGAGGGAGCTATGGAGAAGGAGTTTCTGCATCATTTTTATCCTAGAATCTTGGATGTCACTCATCGGGAAGCGGCTTACTGGGAGCTTCATCATTACCGCGTCGAACGTCCCGTGACGAATGTATTTAATCTTGTTTTTGTCTATAAAGGCGATGGTGTGCTTATTCTGAACGGAGAGCGGTTCGAACTGAAGCCGGGCTGTGTCTTCCATGTCAACCCGGGGATGTGGATGGACATCAGCACGACGGCCCACAATACGCTTCACTATTATGGCGTTCAATTCCATCAGCTCAACATTCAGTGGGAGGGGAGCGAATGCCAGAGCACGATTACGCATATGCCGCTGCCCTTCAAGCGGGTGCTGACGATGCCGACATTCGCGCTGCACAAGCAAGCCTCGGAGCTTTATCACAGCTGGCATTCGAAGGCGGCGGGCTATGAATGGCAGGCGAAGCTGGGCTTATTCCAGCTGATGGATACGCTGTGCAACGTGGTGATCGCCGAGCAGACGGAGCAGGAGAAGTCGTACCGGCAGATGGAGGACAGCGTCCGTTACATCCGGCAGCATTATGCGGAGGAGCTGAATCGTACGATTTTGGCCAAACAAACGTCCATGTCGGTGAGTCATTATTCCGCGCTGTTCAAGAATGCGGTCGGCGTCAGTCCGCTGCAGTTCGTGGAGAAGGTACGGATCGATCAGGCGAAGTCAATACTGACCAGTACCTCCAAGCCGATTAATGAAGTGGCTAAGGCGGTAGGGTATAGCGATCCGCTGTATTTCACCAGGGTGTTTACCAAGATTACGGGCATGGCTCCGCGGGAATACCGGGGCGGCTGATGCCGTGAACACGTTAGCTGCAAGAAGCTTATATCATCTTGAAGAAAGAAGGTGCGCTGATGAGTGCGTTGAAAAGATATGATGTCCTGATTGCAGGCGCGACGTTCGAAGGACTTGGCATAGCAAGTGCAGCGGGGAACCGCGCAGTATTGTTTGAACGGACGGGCGGTGTCGGTGTGGAGTTTACGACCACCTACCGGCAGGCTGCTATCGACCGTACGTTCTCGGTGTCGCCTGGGGCTGAGGCGCTTCGCCAGGAAGCAGACGGCAGAAATATAATTTCGGCTGAGGGCGGTATACACTGGCCGGCTTTCGTGCCGATCCTGCATCAGGTTATTCAGAAGGAGAAGCTGGAGGTTCGGTTTTTGACTCGCATTATTGAGGTGGCGGCAAATCCTTCCGGGGATTATCGGGTCACTTTGATCGATGCGGCTGGCTTATCTACGGTGCTCACCGGACGTATTGTCGATACGACTAACTTCTGTGAGACGGCGCCCCAAGCGGCAGCGGGTTATCAAGGGAAACGGCGGCTGAATGCGGTTATCCATAACTCGAGCGCTCCAGAACAGCAGCCTCCAGATTGCGACGGTTATCCGGTGCATGGGGGACGGTTCGCGACCGAGTGGGTTACTAGTGTAGCGCTGGAAGCGGAAGACGATTGGGCATCAGCTCGGGAGCGCTTGCTGGCGCATTGGGCGAAACGGCCGGAGGCGCTGCGTCCGTGGCAGCTGGCCACGATCGCCGATGGCTTCGATGTGGAGGTCGAGGCGGGCACCGGGCTCGACATCGCCGATCGTTGGGTGTGGCGTCCAGCAGCTCAGTATCGTGATCCGGTGGCGGCATTCGAGGCCGGACTACAAAGCGCAGCGGAGGTGCGGACGGTATGATCTTGTCGGAGCGTTGGAATGGGAAAGTGAAGCAGGAGAGCTGTGAGCCTCAGTTTGGCGAGGATTACGATGTCATCGTGGTCGGTCTCGGTACTGCGGGGGCGCTCGCCGCACTTCGGGCGGGACAGCTGGGGCTGAAGGTGCTCGGTATCGAGCGGATGCACGGGATGGGCGGTGCCGGGACGCTGGGCGGCGTTACGGGATATTACTTCGGCACGCGCGGAGGAATCTATGAGGAGATCGATAGGCAAACAGCGGAGCTGGAGCAGGAGTTGTTCCTCAAGGCGAGCGGAGTGAATGCGAATGCGAAGAGCATCGTCCTGGAGCGGGCGCTTGCGGCTTCCGGTGTTGTGTTCCGGTACGAGTCCGTAGTGCTGGGCGTGTATCTTGAGGATGAGCGTGTGAAGGGGCTGCGTTGGGTCGGGACGGATGGCACAGTTCAAAGTACATCGTGCCGGGTCATCATTGACGCTTCCGGTGAAGCTGAAGTATGTGCGCTGGCCGATTGCGCGGTACGCCGAGGGCGGGACGCGGACGGACAGGTGCAGCCGTTCTCCAACGTCGTGCAGTGGCTTAACAACAGTCGGGTAGAGCACTACTATACAGATTCGGGTTATGTGGATGCCGGTGATCCGGAAGCGATGTCGGCCGCGATCGTCAATTCTGCGCTGCTGGAGACACACCTCAAGCCTTCCTACAGCGATAGCAGACGCATGTTGAAGGTTGTGCCGCAGCTCGGTCTTCGCGAAGGACGCCTGATTGTAGGTGAAGAGACGGTCTCCTTCGGCGACTTCAGTCTAGACCGGTATACGAGCGAGCCGTTATTCTTCGCCTATTCGAACCTGGATAATCACAGCAAGGACGTAGCCTTCGAGAGCGAGGCGCAGCAGGACTGGTCGGTTGTGGCGAGTCTGTGGGGCTTGAACTTTACGATTCCAATTCCGAAGGGCGTGCTCATCCCGGCAGGCAAGGAAGGGCTCGTCATCGCGGGACGCAGCATGTCGCTCGACCATGAGCTGGCCAGTTGCATCCGGATGAAGCGGGATATGCAAAAGACAGGTGAAGCGGCTGCGGTGATGGCTTATCTCAGCATTACGAAAGGCTACGCCATGAAGGATATTCCTTACGCGGAGCTGCGTCCGCTGCTGGTGGAGACCGGCTGCCTGGAGAGTGGTGCTGGGGTAGAATTCAAGGACAGCTCCGTGCCGGCGACCGATGCTCTTCATACGCGCAAATGGCTGACCGCTGTGGAGGACATCCGTGTGGGCTTGTCCGGCACGAAGGCGGGCATTGCGATGTGGTCTGCGAAGCGGCAGGGTTCTGTAATCGTGCCGCAGCTGCGTGAGTGGCTCGCCTCACCGGAGGAGCACCTGCGGAAGAACAGCGCGCTGACGCTCGGGCTCATCGGCGATAACGCCTGCATCCCTGTGCTGCAGGAGATGGTGCAGGAACGGGATATGTTCGTGCCGTACACGAGCCGGAAGTATAACCAGGTGCGCGGGTATGCCGCGATCTACCTGCTCGGCAAGCTGGGTGATGCCGGCATCGTGCCGGAGCTGCTCGGCATTCTGAACAATTCCAGCTCCCTGCCGGCGATGGAGACCGAGGAGCGGAACTGGGAGTTCATCTCCGATCCGCAGGAGCTGTATTTCCAGTATTTCTCCTACACGGTGATGGCGCTGTTCCGGATTGCTGAGAAGCATGCGGAGCTGCGGGACAGCGTTGTAGGGGCGGTGCAAACGCGGCTGGCGGATCCCGGCTTGGAGCTGAACGTGACGTTCAAGGGCTCCCGTGTCATCAAGTACTCGATGATCCCGCGTATGCGCGAGCTGACGGAGAAGCAGCAGCAAGCTTGGAAGGGCGCAGCGGTGTAATAAGAAGGGCCAATCGGAGAAGGTGCTCCGGTTGGCCCTTGTTCGTTTGTTCGTGGTACTATCGGACACAGATAACACAAAATTGTGCCCAATTCGGCAAGACAAATAGACGTTTTACTTACTTTGTCGGGTGACAAGAACATTATCTCATTATAGGTCGCTTAAATCGCGGCTTTTCATTTTTATGGGATAAAGTTCTTGTCAAAATCAAATGACAAGAACCTTATCCCTTTCCCGAAATTGACAAGAACTTCTCATTCCCGACAGATTGCTCGAAGTAGAAGAAGTTTAAAGCTCTTTATGAAAAATCTAGTTTTTAGGTTAACGAGTAATTGCCGACCGATCAGGGAATGAGAAGATAGAAACTTCGTGGAACGATAGAAACAACACACAGGAAATTAATACGTCTAAATTCGGTGTGCTGACGTTGGAAGAAGGGACACGACTTGCCGTAGCGACGAAGGGAACACCTGTTATTGACGGAAGTATCGACTCGGTTTGGAACAATACAAATGCAGTCGAAACCGACCGATGGGTTATTGGTTCTAAAGGATCGAACGCGAAAGTACGAACGCTTTGGGACGATGGACATCTGTACATACTAGCTGAGGTTAGCGACACCTTGTTGTCAAAACGAAGCTCTCAAGCGCACCAGCAAGATTCAGTGGAAATTTTCATCGATCAGAACAGAGGGAGGACTGACCATTTCGAACCTGATGATGGGCAATATCGTATTAACTTTGACAACGAACGGACCGTCAACCCAGCGTCGAAGAGCGGAAGTGTGGTCTCAGCTACGAAGCGGACAGCTAGCGCTACATGGTGGAAGCGTCTATTTCTTGGATTGGTACGCCACCGAAATCAAATGATCTGATTGGATTCGACCTGCAGTTCAATAACGACGAAGATGGTGACGGAATCCGCGACAGTATTTCGATATGGAACGATACGTCCGGCCAATCGTACAAGAGCACGTCTAACTATGGACTTTTGAAGCTGGCTGGATCCGTCAAAACCGGGTTGACCGATGGTTGATGAGAATGGGCAATTAAGCAGCTTCTCTAATTTGAGGGGTATCGCTGGTACAAAGAACTGGTCTTATGTAATAAGCGAAGAAGACATTATGAAACTACTATTTACGAACATGTGTGCTAGTATGTGGGTTCTGGATTGAGCAATCAAGAGTCTCATCATTATTTTCAGCATGAAAAACAAAATCTTCAAGGTCTTTCAGCAGTGAATCTAAGAATGGTTTTTTAAAAGCATGTAACTATAAAAAGACTATTATTAAAATCTCAACTTTCACAGCTTGAGATTGGCAACGAAGCGGTGTTTTTCTATTTCTTCAAGTCATATATCCAAATGCACTCAAAACTTAGCTGTAATTGAAATGAAGTCGATTTTCGATCTGCGAAAGTTGAGTTTAAAGGTAAAATTCCTTACCTTTTATAATATTTGTTTAGTATAAACGCAGTCCCTCCAAGCGTGATAACCGAAATAAACTTACACGCCAAAATTAAATAGTTCGTTGTCTGTTTATCCAAAGTGACATTTGGCATTTTGATCAGGGCAAAGATGACAAGAACGCCAAAAGATAACGCGGAATATGCATAGTTATAGGCCCGGTTGATAATGATAATTCCGCGTTTCTCCTTATCACTAGTAAAGACAAAAACCAGATACGCCATAACAACCAATAAGACATATGTTAACAATACAATTGCTAACTCGATGCCCACTTGGCGAGGCCTCCTTTAAAAGGGGTTATTTTTGAACCTCTACAGACTTTTGTGGGGAAGGGGTGAGCGGTTTTTTTTCTTGTTTTCCCATTTGAATATGTTATTTAAAAATTTATATATATTTTTGGATTCCTTAGCTAACAATGGCCCCAGGATTGCCAAAATTAAAACATAAACGGCTGTAAATGGTTTAAGAATAGGCATAAGCCCTCCGGCAAGGCCTAAATTAGCAACAATGATCGAAAATTCACCTCTCGAAACGATTGTCAATCCGATATTGGAGGAAGCGTTGTGTGATAAACCAGCTTTTCTCCCGGAAATCATTCCAGCTACAAAGTTGCTAATGATTGTGAGAATGATGGCGCCTATAGCAAGCCATATGGCCCCGCCTAAGCTAAATGGATCAATACTTAATCCGAAGCTGAAGAAAAATATCGCTCCGAAGAAGTCTCTAAAGGGAATAACTAAATGCTCGATACGTTCCCGATGTTTTGTTTCAGAAAGGGCCAAACCTAATAACAAAGCACCGATGGCTTCAGCGACATGGAGTTTCTCGGAAAAGCCTGCTACAAAAAACAGCAAGGCAAAGATGACGAGGATAAAGATTTCATTCGATTTAATATCTAATAGTTTGTTTAGGATAGGGGTACCTTTACGGGCGATAACGAAAAATAGCAGCATGTAACATAGAGAAATAAGAACCGATATGATGGTACCAAATACGGTGGTTGAGCCGCCTAACAAGAGGCCTGACATGACAGAAAGGAATAACGCCAAAAATATATCATCAAAAAGAATGATCCCAAGAATCAATTCTGTTTCGGAATTTGCTGTTCTTTTTAAATCAACAACCACTTTAGCCACAATCGCAGTGGAGGAAACACTTAGGAGCCCCGCAATGATTAACGTTTCCATAACCGGAAACCCTGTAGCAAACCCGTAAATCAAACCTAGGAAGAAATTCATCGCTACATAAATGGTCCCGCCAACTACAATGGACCGTCCGGACCGTATTAATTTTCCGACCGAGAACTCTATTCCCAAATAAAACAATAAAAACAAAACACCGATGCGTCCGAAAAACTCGATGATTTCTGAGCTTTCAATAAAGGTGAAATCGAATATTCCAATTTCGGGGGCATGGGGGCCGACCGCCATCCCTAAAAGGATGAGAAAAGGGATGATGGAGAATTTTAATTGATTTGCCAATAGGGCGGCAAGAGCCACTATGACCAAAGCTGTTCCGACTTCAAAAAGTAAAGTGTTCGTCATTATCTAGTATCACCCATCCCTTCTTGTGAGCACTTCTTTTACAAACATTTTTACTTGTTTTCGCTGTCCGGATACGATCACAGTATCACCTTCCTCCAAAAGTGTTTCAGGTCCAGGGGTATGAATTTCTTTGTAATTTTTTTGTTTTATGATTGCGACGACATTGACTTCATAGGATTGACGGATATTGAGCTGTCCTATGGTTTGCTGGGCTGCTTCCGCCCCGTTCTGCACCTTAAACCATTCAATGACCAAATCATCAAAGGCCATTTCAATCGTTTCCAATGCCTTTGGCGCATACGTCATACCGCCGATGATTGCAGCGATCTGCCGTGCTTCGGCATCATCAAAGGAAGTGTTGGCGATTGCCTCCTCGAAATTATCTTGATCAAAATAATAAATATCCCTTCTGCCGTCATCATGAATAATCACCACAATTTTATCCTTACTTTTAGTGATGACTTCAAATTTTTTCCCGATTCCAGGGAGCTCGATTTCGCGAACGTTCATTTTTGATTCCTCCTAATAAAATTTGCCACATGGATTAAGCGGGTTTTAAAATTATAGGTTAACATCAATTTCAGTTTTCATTTTCTCCTCTTTAGAGATTCCAATATATTTTAGAGTTTCAGATGGGGTTGAATGATTGAAATGCTTTTGGAGAAGTGAGATGGCCACCCCGCGTTTATACGCATGATATCCAAATGTTTTCCTCAATGAATGGGTCCCGATTTTCCCCTCAATACCGATGGCTTCAGCAGCTTGATGAATGATTCGATATGCTTGTTGGCGAGTGATAGGCTTTTGTGTTTTGCCAGATTTGAATAAATAGTCTTCCGTGTCCGGCTGGTTGGTTTGGACAAATTGGAGAAGGGCTTTTTTTACCTTTTGGTTAAGGTAAACCTCCTTCATGCAATCGAGGTGTGAACACTGATAAAAATTTTTAGCCGTGTGCTCATTTTCTAAAACATCGGCCACCTTGATTTCAAGCAATTCGGTAATTTTCAACCCCGTATTAATACCAAATACAAAGAGGAGATAGTCACGCTCAGAATGCTTTTTTAAATATTTCTTTATTGCATTGATTTGCTTGACATCCCTTAACGCTTCAACATATTCCATTCTAAACGCTCCTTAATCCACGTTACATAATCATATTATATTATAGTATTATGTAACATTCAAATAATGTGCTTAAAAAATCAACCTTAGTTTTTCGTTAGTTTGCAGATATTTTAAATAACTCAACTTTCGCAGATCGAAACTCGACTTAATTCAATTACAGCAAAGTTTTGAGTGCATTTGGATATATGGCTTGAAGAAACAGAAAAACACCGCTTCGTTTGGTAAAGTGAGAGTGCGACCAATCACTACCATACAGAAGAGGTGTCATCTATATGATGACCAAAAGCAGCCCCTCGATCAACTGCCAAAAGTGATTAAACCAGCATTTCAAGAATTGAACGTACTTAAACACCTGAATGCTGTGGGTTTCAAGAAGAAGTTCGGTTTAATCGGCGCCTATCTGTTTCGCCTTGTATTCATCCTTCTGTTTCACCAGAAGAACTGGTTTCGCCTACTAGAGAGCAATAAAAGCGAATCGTTTCCCGGCAAAGATACGGTTTACCGCTTTCTAAATCATAGCGGGTATGGGTGGCGACGATTTTTGCTATCACTCAGCTCCGAAACGGTCCTGCGCGTAGAGAAACTGACCTCCGCCAGCAGAGTGACGGCCTTTATCTCTGGATTCTATGTTCGAACGCAACCGGAGCAAGCTGTTGAAATGCTTGCACGTTTCAAGGATCATGCTACAGGTAGCTTTTATAAAGGATTCCGCATGTTGACGATGGGTTGGTCCGACGGACTTTCCTTTATCCCAATGGACTTTGCCTTGCTGAGGTCCGCAAATTCGGCCATCAATGGCATGTTTGAAGGAATTGATAAGCGTTCCTCCGGGTACAAACGCCGGCAGGAAGCTTTTCTCCCCGCGCCCCAGGTGATCGCTACCATGTTAGACCGAGCTATTCAATCCGGCATTTCCGCTTCTTATGTGCTCATGGATAGTTGGTTTACCCATGCACCACTGATTCAGGAAGTTATGCAGCGTGGACTGCATGTCATAGGGATGGTGAAGAACGATAACAAACGCTACATCGTCAACGGAAAGAGGCTATGTCTAAAGGCATTGTACGTATCCGCACCGCGAATCGAAGTTAAGAACCGAAATATCATTCGCATGGTCCGAACGAAGCTTGCACCCGGTATTCCGGTTACAGTCGTATTTGTCCGCCATCGTTCCAAGAAGAGCGAATGGCTCGCTATTGTCTCGACCGACCTAATCTTGAGCGCCGAAGAGATCATCCGGATTTACAGAATGCGCCGGGAGATCGAAGTCTTCTTTAAGTGCGCCAAATTGCTCTTACGTTTGCAGAAAGAGTTTCAAGGACGTTCTTACGACATGATTGTCAGCCATATAACGATTGTGTTCGCCAGATATTTTGTGCTGGCTTGGTAACACAGGCAAAGTACAGACCAGCGTTCCATTGGCGGACTGTTTTATTTGCTATGTGATGAAGTAGGAACGCTTGATTGGACAGTAGCTTTACAACACTTAGTCGAATTGATCAACGAGATCGCTACGAAAGCCGGAAAGAAGCTTTCTGGCTTTATTCAACGTCAACTCCAGCAATGGATGACCGGATTGCCCAGTTACATCAAGGCTTATCTACCAATCTCAAGCTGCGAAAGTTGAGTTAAAATGTTAAAAATTGTATTGAATGAACAGCAATCGACAGAGGTTCCTATATTTCCACAGACTCAAGCGTAAACCGTTTTCACGAGCTGTATGGCAAGATAACGTGACGTGAAGGGGATGATGATGCACGATCTCGAAGAATCCAATTTCCTGATCGGGTTATATAACGGAATCTGCTTGTCATTCATGATTTGGGTCATGATCTACATGTTTTCTTTTAAGGAGGGAAAGCTGATGTGCTCGCCAAAATACATGACCAGATAAAAGAGCAAGCCAAGGTCATGGACACGCCGAAGTAGTTCCGCAATCCTCGGGAGTATATCGAAGATAAGTTGTACATCCGAACGAAAAATAAAACAGTCGTGAATCTCGTATTCAATCCGATCCAGACCATGTACAGAATGGAGAAGATGAAGCGCGAAATCATTTTGAAACCTCGCCAGTTGGGCTCTTCAACGCTCACTATCGTGAGGTTTTTTGAATGCGTCGTAAACGAGGAGAACGTCACTCCGAACGAATTTGGAATTCATATCTCAAAATCATAATTGACGTTGTTTCGTCGGTCAAAAAGCAAGCACAATATGCGACTTCTATTGCGAGGTCTAAAAACGAGCTCAAGGAGATCCAGTTGATCGAAAAATCTTAAATCATTCAAAGATCGGTCAGATTTACTCAACAAACTGGCAAGAAAGAACGGCTGATTAATCGGGGCTCATGCAAGGTACGGATTGACACAAAACAAACCCCCAATATAGAACTTATTATTTGATGATCGAAAATACATTATCATTATATTGTGTAACAATATATAAGAAATGTCGTGTGACAAGAACATAGTCTCATTAATTGCTGCGTAAATTGCGGCTTTTTTATGTTATGAGATCAAGTTCTTGTCAAAATCCAATGACAAGAACTTGATCCCATTCCCGTAATTGACAAGAACTTGACTAATTCCCGACGAACGTATTCTTGTACGTTAAATTAAGATTATGCTGGGTGAACCGTACCACAAATAACGGCAAGTTTTTTGGGGAGAAACCCGCAGAAGTCTGCGTTGACTATTGCTAATACTTTGATCGACGCTTTCAGAAATGGCAGCGCAATCTCTTGGTAAAGCCTTGGTTGCTAAGCGCCGAGCTTCGGTCTATGGCAAGTGGGTTCTAAGAGTTCTTTATGCCGTGTTTGTTTGCAATTTGCTCGCTTTGGTTGGGCTGTCCCTTACCCTTGGTGATCAAGTCGCGAAGGCTGCCGCTTATGTAGATGCCCCAGGAGTCCGTACAGACGGCGTAGCACTCATACGTGGGAACGAGGCCTACGTGCGTAAATCGAACCTCTGTTTTGCCGTCTTTCTTGGCCATTTCAAAGACAATGTCGGTATCCTTCCACTCGTTCTTGTCCTTTACGAAGTTAAAGTAGTTGTCTGTAATGTGCCAAACAACCTTTTTACCTGGAACAAGATCGGTGATTTGGATGGTGCAGCGGTGAATATCTTGGTAGTGGTACTTAAATTCACCGAGTTCGTCGGTAGTGCCCTCAATTTCCTCAGACCACCATCCGCGGACGTTATTGATGGCGGCGAAGACTTCTTCGGGGCTTTGGTCTACCTTAAAATAAGTGCTGTAACTTTGATTCATGCAAGTTATCTCCCCTCGTTAATTGTTGACTACAAACCGAGTATAAACTTTGTACTTGCAATATGCAAGTACAAAGTTGCAAAACGCAAGCACGAATTGTATAATCATTCTCATGAAAAAGCGACCTTCCACAGTTTGTCCAATCGT
Source organism: Paenibacillus allorhizosphaerae (assembly GCF_910594985.1). Lineage (GTDB taxonomy): Bacteria > Bacillota > Bacilli > Paenibacillales > NBRC-103111 > Paenibacillus_G > Paenibacillus_G allorhizosphaerae. Next base: position 16,194 of record NZ_CAJVCE010000036.1, on the reverse strand, counting down.
ATATGCGCTCGACATATGGGGTGATCCCTGGAGCCTAGTCATACTTCGTGACGTCCTTATCCATAACAAGCGGTATTACCGCGAGTTTCTTGCTTCACGCGAGCACATCTCAACTAATATTTTGAGCGCACGGCTCCAATCACTCGTCGAAGCAGGCCTGCTCGTCAAGATAGAAGGGGATTCAAACCGTGCACAAACCATGTACCGACCAACACAAAAGGCGCTTGACCTGTTTCCGGTCGTTTTTGCCATTATGCACTGGGGCCTGAAATACAACCCCAATACCGATATGACTATTCCGATCATGCAAGAACTAACAACAAACGAAAAAGGGCTGGAGCTGCGCCTTTTGCAGAATTTCGACGATATTACATCATAAAAAATCGCGTCGCAATTCCTTTGTATGGAACAAATGTACTAAGCTAAAGGAGAACGATAGCAGAATAGTTGCTCCGGCAGTCTTTTTTATAACTCATTCGAATACGGTACGGGGCAAATCTAAATTGACACAAATATACCCACAATCAACTCATGATTGCGGGTGTATTTGTGTCAATAAATCGAATGGGGGCATGATTGATTCATCATTGAGGGTGATATTGTGTCATTGGACAAATAAAAAATAAATGAATAATTTAGTGTATTACTTTAACGTGTGCATATGTACAAAATTGTCGGCTGACTAGGAGTTTAGAAAAGGGGTATCTACGTAATTTTATTACGTAAAACGATCTTATTACGGTAATTACGAATTGAATTTCGTAGAAAAAAAGTTAATATGACATATCCGAAAACCAAATTTCACATTTTACTATACTGTGACTTATCTTTGTTTTCATGAACTGTGACAAGATGGTAATCGTTTTGGAAGGAATTGGTAATTCTTGATAGAATAAATATGAAGATGATCAGGTAATAAATTTGTACTCATAAGGAGATAAAACTATGGCAAAAAACAAATTACTAAGAATGGACAATGTTGGCATCGTTGTAGAATCTCTTGATGACGCAATCTCTTTCTTCGAGGAGATTGGCTTGAAGCTCGAAGGGCGAGCTACTGTCGAAGGTGAATGGGCTGGTCGCGTAACCGGGCTGGGTTCACAGTGTGTAGAGATTGCTATGATGGTTACCCCAGATGGCCACAGCAGACTTGAACTTTCGCGATTTCTCACCCCATCTACTATATCAGATCACCGAACTGCTCCTGTAAATGCCCTCGGTTATCTACGCGTCATGTTCACCGTTGAAGACATTGACGAAATGGTATCCAGACTCACTAAGTATGGTGCTCAGCTCGTTGGCGAAGTGGTTCAGTACCAGGACTCGTATCGGCTCTGCTACATTCGTGGAAATGAAGGACTTCTAATCGGTTTGGCGGAACAACTCGGTAATAAATAAGTGACGTTTAAAAGAAGACTTAACTGAAATATACATTGCTAGAGTAAAAATAGAAACAGAAAAGCAGTGTGAAAGTATCTCGAAGAAGTCGGGTGCATCATATAAACACCGCATTCACGCGCCGGGTCTTGGCGACCCTCGGTCCCGGAAACAAGGAACGAGGAAGTAATTGCCGGGACACATCCGCACCGACCAACTGCATCGCGGCCGGCAGCAAGCTGCCTTAACTCGGTGGGACTTCGTGATGCATGAACTTTAACGGAAATCGATGCAAAACCAAATTAAAGGGAATCAACTAACGGGTACGATAGCTCGAAAACTAGACCAAGAGGCTGCCGCGGGATCGATCAGGCGGCCTCATAAAGCAAAAGGACGGATTACTTCAACAACAAGATTAACAGTATTTTGTAATAAACTTGAAATCATCATTTCACCTTGCATTAATAAATGTAGCCTATAATAAGAGTTGACCCCCTTTTTAAATATAAACCTTAGCCCTGTAGCCCTTGCTATGGGGCATTTTTTTCATTGAACTAAGAATGGAGACAACTCGTTTAACGCTGCGTTTTTTTTGAGTTATCCGATGCAAAAATGATCCAACAGCTAGCTGGCAATGAAGAAGTGGCACGTACAACTCTAGGAATTCCTCATCCTTACCCAGATGGGGCAGCGGAACAATGGATTGAAAATGTTCGTCAATCCTCAGAAAAAGGGGATAGTTACGCTTTTGCGATGATAATAAAAGAAAATGGATCACTGATTGGAAATATGAGCTTAGGAATATCTCAAAAACATAAACGTGCTGAACTTGCATACTGGGTAGGTCAACCATTTTGGGGGCAAGGATATGCAACAGAAGCTGCTCGAAGAATCGTTCAATTTGGATTTGAAGACTTAGACCTAAATCGTATTTTTGCGGCTGCAATGACAAAAAATCCAGGTTCATATAAGGTAATGAGAAAAATCGGTATGAAAGAAGAAGGTATTTTCCCTCAGCATGTATTGAAGTGGGGTTTATACGATGATTTAGTCTTTTATGGAATAGTGAAATCAGATTATTTAAAAAGAGGCTCGTTAAGCTAAAGGATAACGTTAATTCAATCGATCAAGGAGCAGCCGCGGCTGCTCCCATTATCCAAAAGGAAGGAAAGTACTTATCTTTGGGCAAGGCCTAGGGTTTAGGTACTTTTTTGATTTTGTACGGAATCTTCGTTTAACGGCCGAAGTGGACAATCGGACAAGTTCTTATCGTTTAACGGGTCATGTTCTTGTCGTCTGATCTTTGTCGTCCGTAAACTGTCGGACGACAAGAACATAGCCCGATTCAAACCCGCATAACACGCCTTGGTCAGGTGTAACGAAGGAATGTAAGGGCATAGACCCGTAGAGTCATGGGATGGTGAACCCCAAGTAAGTGTGGAGTATGCGTGCAGAAGAATAACCCTTGGAGAAGTGTTCCAGTACTTCTTCTGTTCCCGTATGCCCAAAATTGGGATAGCTATGTTTGATCGGCTCTCTCTTATACAACATCTGCAATCCTAGGTGTTAAAATCCTGCGAATGAGTGAGTATATGTGAGATAAACCCTTAATACTGAGGGACGGGCAGTTTTGCGCAACATTGTTGTCTGCAAAAAAATTCAGATACCCCCTTGAACCTTACGCAACGTAATGATTTATAGTGAACGTAACAGCAGGACAAAACACAGGACAACGGCCAAAAAATCGAACAAGATATATTCGAAATCGGAGGAGAAACGGACATGAGAAAACTCGTATTGTTCATGCATGTGTCGCTGGATGGGTATGCGTCAGATTCGAACGGAGGACTGGATTGGATTCCATACAACGAGGAATTAGAGAAATACGCCGAGGAGGTCGTAGCCGAAGTCGGCTCTCCGGTTTACGGACGTACGACGTATCAGATGATGGAGAGCTACTGGCCCACGGTGCTGGATGATCCGAATGCGTCGAGACACGGTATGGAGCATGCTAAATGGCTGCAGGATGTTAAGAAGATCGTCATTTCCGGCACGATGGACAAGGCAGAATGGAACAATACGATGCTGATCAAGGACAAAATCGCAGAGGAAATCAAGGTGCTCAAGGAGCAGCCTGGCAAAAATCTCGTTATCTTCGGCAGCCCGAGGGCTGCGAAGACGCTGCTTGAGCTCGGCCTGATCGACGAATTCCTATTGACGATTTGTCCGGTCGTCCTGGGAAGCGGAAAATCGGTATTCGACGGCGGCGTCGAGAAAATCAGGCTCAAGCTGCTGTCCAGCCGAACGCTCAAGTCGGGCATTATCGCGACCCGCTATGAGTTGGAGAAATAGTCGCGCCGTACAAGGTGTTCCGCTCTAACGGGGAACGTTACTTTAATTAAACAGCCTGCCGGCGTGATCCGGCAGGCTGTTCAGCTCCCTATGAGAATAAGGTTTCTCTCACGAATGCTCGCTCATTCGTAGGATTTCACATACCCTGTTTAAATAGGAGTTGAAACGAGAGCTTATGCGGTTAGATAGATCCGTTAGGGCGCATGCAGGAATAGAAGGTGCTGACTTAATTACAACATCTCCATGAAAATCGTTTGCTGCACGTCTCTCTCCACAAGGTCCTCGGGATTCACTCTCCCAAATCTCGACGGGTCTATGCCCTCACATTCCTTCGTCCGATCTATAAAGTTACACAAGAAGATGAGATTTATGAAATAGCGCCAAGAAGTAACAAAAAAACAATTGTTAATCCTAATGTAGCCGAGGTCGGTTGGGATGAACGTTATGTTGTTTTTAAAAGAAAAGATGGTAGTTTGGAGGAAATAGGAATTCTGGATACAAAAACAAAACATGTGAAGACATCGCAATATAATGAGAAAAATATGCAAGAGCTATATACAGAATTCAAAATTCCTAAACGAATCATACTACAAAAGGTCGAGATTTTATGGCCAGATACTAGACATTTGAGATAATAGGTTAACGAGCTAGCAGTACACCAAAACGTTGAACTAACGGAGACGTTAATTCAATGAACCAACGACAGTCTAGGACTTTATTTTCCAGACCTTGGCCTCAAGGAATAGCCGGTCGCTGCGCTGGTATGGTAATGAAGATGAGCATCAAGAAATTATGTTGGCTCATGCTGTGGCTCGCTCTGAGAAAGCCAAGGAAAAACTTGAACAAGAACGCGTCGAAATTGAGAACCAAAAGCGCCAGGAAACAGGCATACAATTCATAAACGACGTAATATCTCGGCAGAACGATATAGAATTCCAAGATCGTCGATTACGTGAAGCTGGTCTTCAATCCATTAACGAGGCAATATCCCGTCGGAACGCTCAAAGTTTAGTTGATTATAGTCAGCCATTCGATTTTACTGAACGGTCCTTAGACTATTCTTTTGATAAAAAAGTTGATTATTACAGAATCATACTTATTAAATGTAAAGAATCTGAACGGCTATTGCTTTATCCGCAACTGCAGACGAAGATAGATCAAGCTCAAATTATTATTGATCGAGCTAAGAGTTACCAAGGAATAGATTATGATGAATACTCGTCCCTGTATAGTATTATTGAAACTTAATAGTCGCTTTAAAGGTGTAGCTTCGGATGGTGTGAACCTTGCTGCGGACAGTGGGTCACGACAATAAAAAATCCATTTAGAAGGCCAATTAAAATGAAAAATAAACTTAAATACTTGTTGACCTTACTCATTATTGTTTCAATATTATATTTTAATAAAGAAAGTAAACTTACAATTATTGTTACGCCCATCAATCAAGCAACTGAGACATCACTTACTTTAATTTTTCCATCTGATCGTTTTCCGGAGACAGCCGCGCACATAAAGTCAGCGATTGAAAAAGGCGAATCTTCAGTTTGCACAATTGACCGTAAGGGAGCAGACGAGAATAGAAATGAATCATTAAAGGGCATCCCTACTAAGCCTAATTTGGATTGAGATGAATTTCCAATGGCGATGTGTGTAGAAGGCGGTAAAGGTGCCGATGTAATGTATATTAACCCTTCGGATAATCGAGGAGCTGGCTCATGGGTGAGTAATCAACTTGAGAAGTATCCTGATGGTACGAAAGTAAAGATACTAGTTAAATGACGCGATAGCATTAATTTATTGCTGTTCCGATGACGGTGTACAGCGGTGCGTTGCTACGCACGTGTATCGCCAAAGGCGACTATCAACGGCGGTGGCGCCAATCGGACTGAACGGAGAAGACCTACCCGACGGCCTACGTGCGGCAGCAGGAACAGGTGCACGGCGAGAGCTCACGAATTGCTCCATCAGATCGGCCAGGCTAATGACAAAGCACCACTTACTGGTAAGTGGCGCTAATCTCATTAATTGTTCGTATAATATCCGTTAAACGTATCAGCTTGCGTTCGCGATAAACATCATTCTACAACGTATGCAATTGGCGGATTTGCGGATTGTACCAATGTCCATAGTCGTATTTTCATCGAAGAGGCTTCGATCACAAGTTCTTCTTATACTGGCTTGGAGAGATCCCGTAACGGGCGCGAAATGACCGGTTGAAATGAATATAATTTGAAAATCCGCACAGATAGGCGATTTCCTCTAGTGTGTTTCCTCCGATCAAGATGTATTCTTTGGCCATGATCAGCCTCGTTTCGATCACATAATCCATAATCGATTGATTGAATGCAGATTTGAATAATTGCGAAGTTCTCGATACGCTCAATTTGACATGAGATGCAATATCTTTCAGCGTCAGCTTGCTGGCGGCGCGTTTTTCGATAAAATCCTTGATTCGATTGGAGACCGAGCATTCGTAACCAGTCGGGCCTTTGCCCTCTGTAATCAGCCGTCCCAAATGAAGAAAAAACGCCTGCACCAGGCAGTTCACAATATCGGGGTTCTCCTTCTGCAGCCTTCTTTTCTCATAACGAATCAATTTCCACATGGAAATCAAATCGTCATCGACTCCCAACTGGATCTTGTCAGGGGCGTGAAACTTGTCCCACCATTCGCTTAGCCACGGCTCTCCGGGTTCAATTAACAAGAAATAGTCGGAGCTGCAAGTGCTTTCGTCGCCGATGATCAGCTCATACGAGTCACCCGGTCTGCATAGCATCAAGTCTCCTGGACGGATTACATGAGTCACTCCGTTTACGACCACTTTACAGGAGCCGTCCGTCTGCAGCCTAATGACATAATGCCTTAATCCTTCGCGTCTATCGGTATACCTCGGCCTAGTATGAGTCGAATGTCCGATCGCAACGAACTTCATCGATATTCCTCCTCGAATATACATATACAGGAAATACAGGTAGCTTCATTGTATAAAGTGATGCGCAGATTCGTAAAGTATATTTTCCTTATTAAAAAGGATTTTTACGTAAAATAGCGGATAAATAGGCAGATCCGTTAACTTTTTGCTTGGATTGGATATGTTCCTTAAGGAGGGTTCCGCATTACAATAAAGGTAATCTGCCAGGCAGGAAATGATAGCATAGGAGAGTTGTATGATACATAAATTGGCGGTTCAATTATACACGCTGCGTGAGGAGTGCAGGAATGATTTTCCGCAGCTGCTGCGGGAGCTGAAACGGATGGGATGGGCCGGTGTGCAAATGGCGGGATATTATCACTACGATCCGGCCGAGCTGGCGTCCGTTCTGCGTGAAACGGGGTTGCAAACGGCCGGTATGCATGTAGGACTGAAGATGATTACCGACCAGCCGGAGCAGGCGATCGAAGAGGCCCGTTTGTTCGGGACTACGGATATCATCTGTCCGGGCATTCCGCCGGAGCAGCGGACGGAAACGGGCTACCGGGAGATCAAGCAAGCATTGAACGAAGCGGCTTCGGTCATGAACAAATCGGGGCTGCGGCTCAGTTACCATAACCATGCTTTTGAATTCGATGCGCCAGTCGACGGGGTATCCGCTTTAGAGTTCCTTTTGGAACCGCTCCCAAATAACCGGATATTGGCGGAAATCGACGTATACTGGGTGCAAAAAGCGGGACTGGACCCTGCATCGTTCATCCGGCCTTATGCAGGGCGCATGCCGATCATTCATCTGAAGGATATGACGGACGACGAGGAACGGACTTACGCTGAAATCGGGACGGGCTGCGTCGATTTTAAACCGATTTTAGCGTGGGGCGAAGCAAGCGGCGTGGAGTGGTATGTGGTCGAGCAGGATCAGTGCCGGAGAAATCCGCTGGACTGCGTCCAAACGAGCATATCCAATCTGACCAGGCTCATTTCGGAAATGAAATGAAACTTGAAACCTAAACTTAAACGAATCATGGGGGAGTATGAACATGTCTAAAAAGCTGAAGTGGGGTATCGTCGGCGCAGGGGCCATTTTTCGCGGGGCTCATGTCAAGCCGCTCAAGGAGCATCCGGAGGTAGAAATCGTCGCCGTGTGCGATATCAATGAAGCGAAAGCGAAGCAGGCGGCCAGCGATTACGGGATTTCCGCCGTCTATACAGACTATAGAGAGCTGCTGCGTCGGGACGATATCGACGTGATCGACATCTGCACCCCGAACCTGTACCATTCGGAAATCGCCATAGCGGCGCTCCGGGCCGGCAAGCATGTATTTTGCGAAAAGCCGGACGCCGTCAGCCCGGAAGAAGCGCAGAAAATGGCGGATGCGGCCAAAGAATCCAGCCGGACGCTGATGGTCATGCGCAACAACCGGTTTACCCCTGCGGCCCGCTATTTGAAAGCATATATCGAACAAGGGCAGATGGGCGAAATTTATGCAGGCCGCTGCGGATGGATTCGCCGCCGTGGCATTCCGGGCAAGGGCGGCTGGTTTACGACGAAGGAATTGTCCGGCGGGGGGCCGCTGATCGACCTGGGCGTACATTTTATCGATCTGGCGGTGTGGCTGATGGGCAATCCGAGACCGGTTGCCGTATCGGGCGCTACTTATACGAAGTTTGCCAATAATGAGCTGTCCGATTCCGCCCACAGCCAGTTCGGTGAAAAGCAGGAGGGCGGCACGTTCGACGTAGAGGATCTGGCCATCGGCTTCATCCGTTTCGATAACGGGGCTGCGCTGCAAATCGAGTTCAGCTGGGCGTCAAATATCGGGGAAGAGATGAATTTCATCGAGCTTCGGGGCACACAGTCGGGCGCGCATTTGAAAAAAGGAGAGCTGAGCCTTTTCTCCGAGACGGCCGGTCAATTGACCAATATTACGCCGGTTTTGCCGTCTGCAATCGGAGCACTGGGGCATGCCGAGCATTTGCGGCATTTTATCGACTGTCTCCATAACCGGGCCGAACCGATCAACACGCCGGAACACGGTGTAGATATGATCAAAATTTTAAACGCGATTTACGAATCGGGAAAAACGGGCAAAGAAGTCAGACTGTAATTCCATTTGGAGAGGATATGAGTTTCTAATGCGCATAATCGCCAAGCTGCTCTTATTCGTATTCGTTTGCATGGAAGTCTTATTTTCGTCCGGACCGGCCGGCATAAGCACCGCTTATGCCGGTCTTTGGGAGCCGGCGGGGGCGAACCGCATTGCAACAGCCCAGTCGATCAGCGGCTGTCAACCATGCAGCATCGTCATCGATTACGGCGACCCCGGCTATTCCGACGCAGGTTCTTGGAGCACCTCCACTACGGTGAAAGGTGTAAACGGTTCCACGACGAGATTTACGACCATCGGCGGCTCGTCTATCACGTGGAACCCGAACCTGGCGGAAGGGTCGGCTACCGTATCATTTTACAAGGTCAAATGGCCGGATAAGGCGGACCCTCGAGTGAAGATCGACATCGTTCATAATGGGAAGACGGATACCCGGTATTTGGATCTGACCCCCGCAGCGGAGGGATGGATTGAGCTCGGGACGTTCGATTTTTCCGGCGTGGGCGCCGAATATGTCAGCCTGACTCGCATTACGGCGAGCAGCAGCAACATCATTACCCGGGCGGATGCCGTCAAATTCGAGGGCGATATCTCGCAAAAAGAAGCGCAGCAAGGTCCTCTGCGCAGCCGCACGCTTCCGAATCTTCGCTACACGGAAAAAGGCGCAATTCAAAACGACAGGTATAAAGCTGTTTTTTATGAAGCGGTTTGGGATGGCGGTAAAACGATCGTTCGCGACTTATTTTTCAACGATCACGGGAGCTGGGTGCCGGCCCATTCCTCAGCGGAAAGGCTGGAGGAGCAGTGGGTTGTGTTCGACGGGGACGCGGGGAAGCGAACCAACTATTACGAGACGATGAACTATCGTTGGATTACGTTCGACCGGGTCGATTTTCCCGACAGCCAAACGGCGGTACTTACCGACTCCTCGCATGTAAGCGATTACGATTTCAGGGTAAGCTGGTCGATGGCCGGAAGCAGGCCCGACTTGTCGTACGACTTTACCCCGCGGAGAGACGGCAATTATGTGATCGGCTATCAGTCTTTCACTGCAGAGAAAACCGCTGCAGTGAATGAGGTGCTCAGCGGCTTTCGGTCGCATGCGAAAATGGTCGGCACGGTGGAATCGACCGGTCTGTGGGAGCTGACCGCGCCGATGAGTCTCGTTGAAAAAAACGACGGCGCGGATGCGGCTTATACGTATGGGGTATTCCTGCCTTCCGATGAGCTGCCGCTTGTCTTCGAACCGGCGGGAGGCGCAGCGGGCCAGCGGCTCGGGATGAGTCTTGTCAACAACGAGGGCGACGTGCAGCCGATTCTGTACGCTCCGCAGCTAGGCAGCGCATCGAAGATGACCGCGGGAAGCTCGTACCGGTTCCATTTCGGATTGATCGCGCAGCGAAGCGGTCTGTACGACACTTACCGGGACATTCTCCGTAGCGAATACCAATATGCCGCCTATCGGCAAAATGCTGCGGGACAGTCGCTGACCGATGCGATGTTCCATATGATCGATCTGATCCAAATGGAGCCGCAGGGGGACGACTCGGTCGATTATGTCCCGTCGCCGAGCGGCTGGTGGAACCGGGCCAAAGGCTTTATCGACATCGAGAACGAGGATGCCGTTCGCACGACTACAAGCGGCGTACTGCTCGGTGCGTATTATTTGACCGGTGACAGCAAGCTGTACGATACGAGAGCGCTGCCGTCCATTCAGTACGGCGTGTCGCGCAACAATGTCGGCTGGTCTCCGAAGCAAAAGCCGGTTTACGGCTCGGAGTCTTCATGGAAGATGGCCTCCGCGCCATTCGATAGTTCAACCGTATCCGCCGTTTACCAAATGACGGGCGGCACGGCGGCGGGCATATCTGCACTGGGACAGGAGGAATACCGGTTCCGCAATCCGGAGCAGAGCGACAGAGGGCCGATCATTCAGCCGCTCATGATGTACCGCATGACCGGAGATAGGGCGTATTTGCAGGAGGCGAAGGCGGCAGCTGACCGTTATCTCGCAGAGAAGATCGATATTCCGGAGACGAGGAGCCCGGACCGGACCGATTTTTTGTACAATTACGGCAAGCTTTGGATGGAGCTGCTGGAGCTGTACGAGGAGACGAGAGAGCCGGCTTACTTGAACGCCGCTTATAAGGAAGCGAAGCGGTACGCCACCATGTTTACGGCGCGTCCGGTTCCGGATGGCACCGTGACCGTTCCGCAGCCGCAGACGTACCCTTACCTCGAATCGTTCCATTGGCCGGAAAGCTATAGGTACGGATACCCCCGAACGAAGCTTCCGGAAGATGCAGCCGGTGGAATACAGGCGGACAGCTGGCTCGTCTCGCCGAACGGGCTTACGTTTGAAGCGGGATCGACCTCCTCGGCGTACCGGATGAATGCGCAGGAAGCGCCGTTTATGCTGCGCCTGGCGATGTATACGGGGGATCAGCTGCTGGAGGATATCGCTCATAACGCGGTCATCGGACGATACGGAAGCTACCCAGGCTATTATTACAGGGGCTTCGCCGTCAGCCAGCTGGAAGCGGACTTTCCGCTGCTCGGTCCGAGCAAGGCGACCTCGATCTATTATCATCATATTCCGGGGCAGCTCGGCCAAACGATGGATTATTTGATCACCGAGCAGACGCTGAAATCGAACGGGAATATTTCGTTTCCGTCCGTATTTGAAACCGATTTCCTTTGGTTCAAATATCATCTGTACGGGCATAAGCCGGGAACGTTTTACGGCCATTCGGGCGTATGGCTGTGGATGCCCAAAGGCATTATTGAGACGGGCAATCCGCAGCTGAACTGGATTACGGCGGAAAGCGGCGACCGCTTCTACATCGGACTCGCGAATGAATCGGCCGATCCGCAGCAGACGGAGCTTAAGCTGAATCCGCATATCATCGGCTTCGACCCTGCGAAAACATATCCCGTAACGGTCATCCGCGATAACGGTGCACCGGAGCAAACCGTAATGAAGGGCGGGAAAATCGGCGTCACCGTTTCGGGCAAAGGAATCACGGCGGTCATCATAGAGGGGCTCGACATTCGCGTGCCGCTGCACAAGGCAAGAACAGGCACCGACACGTCCGGCGCGAGCTATTTCTTCGATACGTACAGCCCGATTGACGCCGTCAAAGGCATGCTGCTCGTCAGACCCGATGAGACCGGCTATGACGCCTATGTGCAGGCTAAAACGACGCAAGCGGCGACGCTACATTACTCGCTGGACGGCGGAAAGACGTATACGGCGGATCCGGATACTATCTATCCGATGGAATGGTCGATCAAGGTAAACGATTTGTCGCGGACATTCACTTATTACATGGAGTCGGGAGGTAAAAAGACACGTGCGCGGACGCTGTATTTGCCTGACCGGGTGACGGTTCCGCCGGATCAGCCGGCCTGGCAGCCGGGACCGTCCATCGTCGTCGATAACGCCGACGCGGAAACGGAAGGCATCTGGGTGGGCGATACGTCGGCGGATCATTACTACTACGATAACTACGTTTACGCGAAAACGACTACGGGCACGGCCACGAGCAAAATCCGCTTTCGGCCGGAGCTGCCGGAAAGCGTTACTTACAGCGTATACTACAAGCTTCCTCAGGGCATAGCCGACGCGGCGACGAACGCTCTATTTACGGTTAACTACAACGGGGGCTCGCAGTCGTTCACGGTGAACGAGAGAACGGCCGACGGAAGCTGGGTATTCCTTGGAGTGTTTCCGTTCGCGTCGGGACGCAGCGGGTACGTCGAGCTGACCAACAAGGCGAACGGCACACGGGTCGCAGCCGATGCCGTGATGTGGGTGAGTGAGCGGGTGAAGCCGCAATGGGAGTCGGCCGTCCTCACATCGGATCGCGACGCGCTGGAAACGACGCAAACCGCTCAGCTCAAAGCGATCGGCTATATGGATACCGGATTGCCGGGGAATCTAGGAAACGCGAGCGTGCAGTACCAGCTCGACAGACCGGATATGGCTGCGGTGGACGGTAACGGCCGGCTGACGCTTTTGCGGACAGATGGGGTGACGGGGAGCATTCAAGTCTGGGCGACCGTAACCGTGGATGGGAGCACAATAACAACGTCGCCGATCTCCATTTCGATCAAGGAGCTGACCGTCATTGTCGACAGCTCATTACCGGGCGCATACAGCGAACAGGGACGCTGGATTCAGAGCAATTTAACCGGCTACAGCAAAAATGTAAAGTCCCGGTATACTACGGAACCAGGAGCTTCGGCTTCATGGATGGCGCAGCTTCCGGCGGGCCGCTACTCGGTCTCCTTTTACAAAATCGTCAACATTCCGGGCGCCGATACGCAGGTCAAGGTGGAAGTAAAGCATCAATCGGTGACCGAGGTTACGTATATCGATGCGTCATCGGGGACATCCGGTTGGATCCATCTCGGCACGTTCGATTTTGCCGGCGACGGAACCGAGTATGTCAAGATGACGAGGGTAACCTCTGCAGCATCTTCGACCGATATCATTTATACGAGAGCGGATGCCGTGAAGTACGAGCGCATTTCCGATTATCGTCCCGCTTCGGCCGTGACCGTAAGTCCAGGCAGCCCTTTTGTAAAGCCCGGGCAGCAGGTGAAGCTAAGCGCGCAGGTGACGCCGGTTGATGCGACTTACGGCGGTATCCTCTGGTCTTCGAGCAATACCCGGATCGCTGCCGTTGATGCATCCGGGCTGGTCACAGCTCTTGCTGAGGGCGCTGCGGATGTAAAAGCTTCCATCGTTAGCGGAACCGTATCGGGTAATGCACACATTACGGTGGACGGCACACCGCCCGAGATCGGCTTCGACGGCCCGCTCAGGATTCCGCTGACAGAGCCGTGGCAGGGCATTGTCTCTGTCACCGACCCGCTTAGCGGCGTTGCGGCGACAGAGATTCGTTTGGACGGCCGCGTTATCGACCGGGTATATGCTCCGGAGCTGTCGCTTTCCATTGGCAGTCACCTGCTGACCGTCACTGCGGAAGACCGCGCCGGAAATGCAATAAAGCGGACATTTACGCTTCAAGTGGTCATGGATGCCGATCATTTGGACGATGCGCTGCTGTTCGGCTTGCGAACCGGTTCGATCCGGAACGAGGGAATATACAGCAGCTTGTTGACCCAGGCCGAACGTTTGCAAAAGGAAGAACGGAAGAGCAAGGCGTTCGAGCAGGAGCTCGACGTACTGCGCCAAAAAATCGACGCGCAGCGCGGAAAGGCGCTGGATGCGGACTACGCTGCGCACCTCCTTGATATTTTGCGTTATTTGAGAGAGTCGGGCGGGACGAGTAGTTGACAACGAATTCTACAGCTTTGAGGAGTAACAGCTGCAACATTAAAAACTTGCGGAAGGATGAACAACGAATGAAACAAAAAGGCTTCGCGATCACTGCTGCCATTTTGGCTGCAACTCTCCTGGGGGGCTGCGCTAACGGCGGTTCCACTCAAGGCTCAGGAGCCCCCTCCAAACAGGAGGAGTCCGTCAAAGCCGACTTGCAGACTCCGGTGGAGCTATTGTTCTATGATGAGACGAATATGTCGGAAACGGTATTCAACGAACGGATCGCCCAGCCGGTCAAAAGCAAATTCCCGAATGTTACCTTCAAGGTCATCAAGCCGGGCAAAGGAACTTATATCAGCGAGATCGCTTCCAGCGGCACGCTGCCGGATATTTACTTCACGACGGCGTGGAGCTTTCCGCTTCAGGTGGACGGCAACATGGTGACGAACCTGAACGATATGGTGAAAAAGGATTCGATCGATTTGACCGGGTACCAGCCAACGCTCATCGATACGATCAAAAATTTCAGCACGAAAGGCGAGCTGTTCGCTCTCCCATACTCCAATTATGCATCGGTTCTTTACTATAATAAGGATATTTTCGATAGACTTGCCGTTCCTTACCCAAAGGACGGGATGAGCTATGACGACGCATTCGAGCTGGGCAAAAAATTAACGAAGGCGGACGGCGGCGTCCAATATACCGGTTTTTTCCCTGGGAACTACAGCTTTACTTACGCGCTCTTCAATGCCGGATTTGTCGATGTGGCGAACAAGAAAAGCAGCTTCAACAACCCTGATATGAGACAGACGTTCGACATCCTGAAGAACGGCTTCAGTAAGCAGGGCATTGAATATATGGATTATGCTGCGGCGCTCAACAAGTTCTACAAAGATAAGACGCTCGCGATGCTCCCGTACCACTTCGAACTGGGCCGTGTGGAGGCAGAAGCGAAGTCGGGAAGCGGCTTTAACTGGGATATGGCGCAGGCGCCGACGATTAACGGCTTCAACCACAGCGGTGCGCCGAGCATGCTGTCGATTTCGTCGCAAACGAAACATACGGCGCTCGCCTTTAAAATCATTTCGTATTTGTCCGCTTCGTTCGAATACCAGACGCTTTTGGCGCAAAGAGGCGTTCTGCCTGTGCTCAAATATCCGGAGATCATGAAAACATTCGGCAGCAATCTCGATTATTTGAAGGGCAAGCATATCGAAGCGATCACCAAAGCGAAACCGCAAGCGGTTGCCAAATCGACGCAATTTGACCGAGTGCCGGATAAATATCTCACGCAAGCGCTCAAAGATGTAGTCACCGGGACGTCGGATGTGAATACAGCGTTGAGCAAGGCGGAGGAGCAGGCGAACAAAGATCTTGCGCCGCAGTTTAAATAGTCAGGTTAATGCATACTTTTACAAACAAAAGAGGAATTCACCCTGCGGTGGGTTCTTTTTTTGCCATCGGAGAAGGACAAACCAATGTTCATTATCCATGATACCAGCCATCATATTGAATCGATAGGTTGGAGAAACCACATGGAGAAACCACATGCAGAGAGCTGGTGGTTCTACAGGTATGCAAAAAGCCGCGGAGCTCCTATCTAAAGCGGGCCAGAGCGTGGGTGATGTCACGGCGCTCCATGAAGCAAAACAGGATTTACAACGATTGCTGCTTGCCGTAACGTCCGCAGACGGAATGAGCTGGAGCGATCCCATCGAAATGTATCTCCCGATCATCCCGAATCACGGGCCGCATCGGACACAATCGTGTCAGATATTGTCGGGCGACAAGAACTTGACCCTTATGTTGCGAGAACAAGGATCAAGAATAATTGGTTACAAAATAATGTTTCGAGTGTAACGTCAGTCGGATTCATGATTGCCGTTTTTTCAACTCCCTCGGTAAGATAGCTCAATCATGACACGACGGCAGCGCCAAAATGTTTGGCTGCCGTCGTTGCGCTACCCCGAAAATTTCACATAGCATAGATCTAAAATTGGCAATACGAAACTAAGCCCAGCTTTAGTGTTTTTTTTAAAACTGTGCTTCATAGAATTTATGTGAAATCAAGATGGTTACGAGGCTGTCGAGGCGGTGAGAGCTACCTGAAAACCAAGATTCTCGAGCCTTCGAAC
>NZ_CAJVCE010000035.1 GCF_910594985.1 Paenibacillus allorhizosphaerae | reverse complement strand
CGCCAGCCTCACCAAGAATACCGGCAAGCGAAATGGCACTAATCCCTTTGACGGCAAGCATGGACTTGGCGAAGGGAATGCGTTCTAATACGGAAACAATCTCACGCTCTACGTCCTGCAGTTGCGCACAAGCGAGATCATATTCTGCGAGCAGTTGCTTCAAGTGAAGCTTGTAGGCTTGTGCAGCTTGTCTGGAACCGACTGAGCGTTCGGCCAGCGCGATTAACGCACGTGCTTTTCGCTCGCCGCAGTGCCGTTTCATCAAGGTCTTCCATTTCTGAATCAGGTCCTGTGGTTGTAAATCACGCAGTTCCGCCGGTGTTGGGAACAGACGAAGCGTAGCTAACGAGCCGGCGCCCGTTAGGTTCTTAAAAACCTGCCGCAGCTCGGGAAACATAACGTCAACCCAGCGATGAATTTGGTTTTTGGCACTCACAAGTCGCTTGACTACAAAATTCCGGTTGGAGAGTAAGACACGAAGCTCTGTGAATGCTTCAGGCGTCGTGCGGGCGATGGAGTAATACCCGTTCTTCACCATGTCGGCAATCACAAGGGCATCTTTTTTATCGCTTTTTGAAGGTGTATTGTCACGGTTTTCTTTGTTCTTTTTCACAAGATGCGGGTTCACGAGAACGACTTCAAACTGGCGATCCACAAGCCACTTCGAAATATTGAGCCAATAGTGCCCCGTTGGTTCCATTCCCACAATTACGGCGGTGAAGTGATGGGTGCTTTGCAGCCGTTGGATCCATTGAAGAAGGTTGTGAAAGCCATCGTCGTCATTAGAAAAAGATAAAGGGTTGCCGATCACGATACCGCGAAAGTTTACAGCACGAGCGACATGCGTTTGCTGAGCGATGTCGATCCCAACGACCAGATGCTGAGAGGTAATCCTTTCAAGGAGTTGATTTTGCCGTGCTTGTGATTTAAACTTCATAGTAGAGCGTCCTCCTGGATGATGGGATTTTAAGGGCTATGACCCGTTTCGTACTCCCATCGTACCGAGGCGCTTGTTTTTTTGCAAAGCGGAAATTTAACGCTCTACAGGAATGCTAACGGGGAACGGTAGTTCAATGGAATAATGCAGAGACGAAGCTATATGTATCGAAGAAGTCCTTGTTATTCAAGGGCTTTTTGTTATTGGAAGCATAAGTTTGCCACTGTAATTTGGAAGCATAAGCATGCAATAGCGGCAAACTTATGGGTTAAGTGATAGATGTTTGTGACTTTACTCAAATATTTGCAGTGCCTGGAACGATAAGTTTGCCGATTTTAAAATATGGCTTGATTTTACTGGGTTTTTCTCATGTTCCGCCCTACAAAAAGCGAAAGGCCCCAAGCAATTTCAAAGCCATTTTCTTTATTTATTTTCGTTTAGACCAATTAAAAGTGAACTCAGGGCAAGCTTATCGGTTTTTTTTTGACTTTTGGCAAATTTATGAGTAAACAAGGGGATTACCTCAACAACAAGATTGACACGTTTGTAATAAACTTGAAATCATCTTATCACGGTGTAATTAATGAATGTAGTCTAATAAGATTGACCCCCTTTTTAAAATATAAATCTTAGCCCCATTGCCCGCTGCTGTGGGGCATTTTTTTGCCATTGAACTATTGGGCAGTTAGCGCAAAAAATCTTGCTTAAATGGATTTATATGGTAACATAAGGTGAGAATATATGTTCCCAATAAAAGAAGGTATTAGATATTCATGAGTTCTGAATTTAGTCGTAGATGGTTAATTTCGAAATTTCGTAATGAATGAACAGCAATCAAAGCGAGAGGTGGCCTTATGAATATCTTGAAAAACAAAACCGAGCTGCGAATTATAATCGACGAGCCATGGCAGAAAGAAAGTATTGAAGAAATCGCAAAACGCTTTGAGGTTGCGAATCCGGGAGTAGACGTGATTATCGATGTCGTTGATAACGGTGTAATCCGCTCCGAACTTTATGCTGGCGAATCAAAAGTAGACATTGTCCAGTTGTTTTGCGGCGATATTACGGATGGAAGCCGGGATGGACTGCTGTTGGATTTGCGGCCATGGGTAGAAACGGAGGCAATCGAAGCACTCTTTCATCCATCTATACTGCAGTTTGTGCGAGATGGCGACAACATTGCGGCTATGCCGATAAGTGCTACGATGAAGGGCATATTTTACAATAAGCAATGGTTCGATAAAGCCGGGATCCCGTATCCGGAAGACGGATGGACATGGGACGAATTTCAGGAAACGGCACTTAAGCTTCAGAGCGCAAACGTGGGTCCAGATGAAGAACGTTATGCGGCCCGTATATCTTTCCACAGGGAATATATACGTCTCCTTCTCTTAACTGCAGGCACGGACTTGCTATCCCCCGATCGGACGAGGGCTTCAGGTTACGTGAACAGCTCAAAGGCGGTTGAAACGATCTCGTGGGCAACCGATCTCGTTCGAAAACACAGGGTAGCCTGGGCTACTCACGATTATTTCAAAAACAGCGATTTGCTTGAAAATAAAACCGGGATGATCCTCGATTACTTCATTATGTTGCACGAAATTGAGCCAAAGTTGAAAGAAAATCTTGGGATGGTAGGGGTGCCGTATTTCCGAAGCGGCGAAAGGATTAACGAGCCTTGGGTTTGCGGATTCGGCATCACATCCCGAACCGAGCATCCGGATCTTGCCTGGCAACTACTCCGCGAACTTACCTGCACAAGCAATGAGCTCACGCGGCTTGTAACACAGGGCTTTATCGCTCCGCTTCGTTCGGTATATAAGGAAGTAGGGCACGAGACCGATCCGCTCCGGCGCGTAGTGCTAAAGGAATTTGCTCATGGAGGCCCTCTGCCGGTATCGGCTGCAAATACCAACTTCTGCCACTTTATGGATAGACATGTAAATCCGGCTACGCGCCGAATCGTTTACGAAGGCGCGGACGTGAAGGAGATGCTAGAAACGATTGCGGTAAAAATGGACGAAACGCTAGAAAAGGGAAAGCTGATTTAATATACAGCGTCACATTCAAGAAATATGTTCGGGCAGAACTGTTAGTCAAATTCATCGCTGCAGCTTGCTCAACTAACGGGGAACGATAGCGCAGAAAACGCATTAACGAGGCCGCTGCGGGATCGATCGGGCGGCCGGTTAAGCTAACTGGCAGATTTGCTTAATCCAATAATTCGTAATAGACGGCATTTACATAAGAACGTACGTGCGATATGATGGTTTTGCATATATATCCCAATATAGAGTTGGGGTTGGATTATTTGGTTACATTTGGTTAATTTATTCGGGGAGAGCGACGGCATGGACAAGAATTCTGTTTATAGAACAAACATTATAGGCGGTAGTGAGGTTGGTGCCATCTCGGTCGACATGGATAAGAGTGTTATTCATGAAAGAAATAGCTTATTTTGGAATACAAAAGGAAATGATGTTTTAGGAGCAACCTCACTCCCTCGTTATGGAGCATTTGTCTCAGAAGAAAAATGCCAGCTTTTTGGCGATGTCTCAGGAAAAAAGATGCTGGAAATAGGCTGTGGAAGCGGTCAATCTTTGCAATATCTGGGGGAACGCAAAGCATCTGAACTATGGGGTATGGATATATCAGAAAACCAAATCGAAAAGACAAAGCAACATTTGACGGAGTGCGGTCTTTCAGCAAAATTAATCTGTTCTCCCATGGAAGAAGAATGTGGCATACCAGAGGATTATTTTGACTTTGTTTATTCGATTTATGCCATAGGCTGGACCACCGACCTTGAGGGTACTTTTCGCCGGATTGCTTCTTACCTAAAAAAAGACGGCGTATTTATTTTTAGCTGGTCTCACCCTATACACAAATGTGTTGCTGCAGAAAATAATATGCTTGTTTTTAAAAAATGTTATTTCGATGAATCTTGGTATTCGGTATCTCTTGACGGAAGTACGCTAACATTATCGGATCGTAAACTATCAACCTATGTGAATGCGTTGGCAAAAGCGGGATTTGTCATTGAGCAAATGATTGAGCAATCTGATGATGAAATTATGCAATCGCGTAACAGCGACTTTGCAAAAAAAGCAAAGATGCTTCCTGTAACTTTTGTAATCAAGGCAAGAAAACTATAGGATACCGATAGTTGAACGAAACCAAGAGTACGTAATGGAGGAAAGCGGTGAATGAACAGTTTCACAGTACACGGTACGTTACAAGATCGTAGCATTTCCGTATCGTGGACCGAAGATGGCGGACTCTTGGGCGACGTCGAAGCGATCGAAGCGGTAAAACGAATAGCTTCATTGTACGCCGGCCAAACTATCGAAGTAACACCGACTGGTCCATTTATTACCGGAGACCACTTAGCACACAGCCACGGCGCACTTTATCTGATCAATGAGGCCTTCGACGAGATCGTGGAAATAACCGGTGACAACCCAGCGGACGATTGGGAACCGGGTCGGATATACAGATGAAATTCCATGGAGGACACGTTCAGTGCATCTTTATAGTGGCGACGCATTAACCTAGCAGGAAACGAGAGTGGAGGAGCTTGATTGCAGCTCCTCCTTCTTTTGTTGAAGTAACGGGCAGAATACGATAGTTTAATACCACACGACATGAGGCTGCCGGGAACAGATAGTATATGAATAACGCATCAAGAAAATCGTTTACAAGAGAACAAACGTACGGTATTCTAATTGTATACTGGTAATATATTGAAGTGGAGGGGATAATATTTGAGCCAAAACCAAGCGGAAGAAGTTCAATTAGAGGACATTACAGGAATCACATGTATTTATGTTCCGGTGCAGAACGTCTATGAATCCGTTAAATGGTATCGAAAAAATTTAGGCTGTAGACAACCTAGCAGTCATGATCCCGTCCAGCCTGGAGCGGGAATTGCAATTTTACGTTTTCCCGATCAGCATGATAAATTACCGGGTGCAGGTCTAAGAACCGCGGTACCAGCTATGTTTCTGATCCAATCAGAGTTAGAGGGCGGCCGATTAGGATTTAACAACAATAATGGCAATCGCGTCCTGTCGGCTGTTTCATTACACCGCGCATCCAGGAGTTGTTCGAGCGGTTTAAGGAGAATGGGGTTCACATTGCAGGCGATATTCCGGAAGGTCGAGAATGCGGACCTAACTTTCAGTTCTATGATCTGGATGGGAACTTGTGGGAAGTCTGGCAACCCTGATCCCTTTAATAAAAGTAAAAGGACAAAACCCTCCACGCGGAGGGTTTTGATCTGTATTATGCCCAGCGGCTGAACTAACGGAGAACGATAGCGTGAAAGCCAATAATCAAGCAGGCCACCGTTGATATAAACTCGGTGGCCTTCAGTGTTAACGGGCGGAGTTTAATGATTATTTATATTTTATATTTTTTAGATCGAATGAAGTTGGATTTTTGATAAACCGTCCCAACTCCGGCTTGTAGTGCCGCGCTCTCACATACGGCTTGCCGTCATAGAAATTATACCAGGGGCTGATGATTTGTATTAATCAGCTTTTCGCTCCGGGTGTTTTTCTTATTTTTCCAAAAGGCTTAAAGTACGTAATGAACATCATGAATCCATACGCTGCATTGTTGAAAATCGCGGCCAGCACATTGGCTAGCCATATTGATTGAAAATCTTGCCTTTGCACTGCGGCGAAGCCATATTTCTTCGCGGCGCTTAACAGATAGGCGAACCAATCGTTGATAAAGAAAATTCCAAGCAGGATCGTGACGATCGTCAGGATGAGTTTGACCACGACCCAATAATATTTTGCAATCCCCCAGTGAGTCCATAAAGACAATAACACCCCCGTAAATAATGTTAGCAGGGCAGGGTATTTAATAAGATTGTCGTCAAGGATATGCATGCTTTCCAAAATGTAATAGAGCTGTTCCCCGTTCTCCGCTTTCTTCACATATAACAGCAGCAGTAGCATACATAAAGTTGCGCCAAACCAAGCCGCGACGGAAATGACATGAAGCACGACCAGTATATTTTTTTGTTTCATGCTAAGCTTGTAAGCCATGCTCGTCCCTCCTTTGTCACGATAACTTAGCTTCTCTCGCGGATACGCTTCGCTTGGCCTTTACGAATACGAGCAGGGATACCGAGAACAATACGGCAGCCATCACCGGATGAAAAGCGCCAGCTCCCGGAAAATGAGCGGTAAAGTACTGCGCGTAGATCAGAATGAATATCGCGACACACCACCAGCGCAATGCCTTCGACAACCTGCCCAAAAAAGAAAAAATGAGCATGAGAATGGGGAATAATTCAAATATGCGAACAAATACGACATGGTAACGCCAATAGGACGCATTGGTAAACACCGCCATTCCGGCAATGAAAATCTGGATCGTCACACACAAGACAAACAGACCGGCCAGTCCCAGAAAAATGAATCTGCCTACTTTTACGCGAACATTCACAGTTGTCTCATTGGACATGAAAAGCTTCCTCTCCTTATTATTCTAAAATAAACCGGTTTTCAGGCTTCCGTTTTCATACGTGAACCACGGATTCTTGCGCTTAACACGTTTTTTATTGTAACAACAACATGTTGTGAACTTGTTGCGGTGTTTTACGGGATGGATGAATATTTCCCCGTTTCCCCAAAATAAACCGGATTCCCTATATAATGTGAAGAAACAAACGATACGAAGGGAAGTGATACGGGATGACGCACAAACTGCTGCTGGTGGATGACGAAGAAAAGGTGCTTGAATTTATGGAGCCTTTTTTGCAGGGGGAGGGATACATAACGGTGACGGCAAGAACAGGAAAAGAAGCCCTCGCCAAAGCCCGGGAGATCAAGCCGTCCTTGGTCGTACTGGATTGGATGCTGCCTGAGATGAGCGGTCTCGACGTCTGCCGGGAGCTGCGGAAAATGGGGCCGGTCGGGATCATCATGGTCACGGCACGAACGGATGAAACGGATAAAATTGTCGGGCTGGAGGTCGGAGCCGATGATTACATCACGAAACCTTTTTCCCTGAGAGAGCTGTCGGCCAGAATTCGTTCCGTTCTCCGCCGAATGGACGGACACGCGGTTGCGATGCAAACCCTTCATTATGGAGAGCTCTCGATTTCGGAATCCGAATGTCGCGTATGGAAGCGTGGCCAAGAAATTCCGCTGACTCCGACCGAGTTAAAGCTTCTGCTCACTCTTGCCTCCCGGCCGGGGATTGTTTACAGCCGTCTTCAGCTGCTGCAAGCAGCTTTGGATGACGATATCCTGAATGACGAACGGACGGTAGATGCCCACATTAGCCGCATTCGCAAAAAAATCGAGGATGATCCGTCCCAGCCCGTTTTTATTCAGACGGTGTACGGATTCGGGTATAGATTCGGTGAAAGGACATGAAAGTAAGCCGTAAATTATTTTTCGCGATGGCTGCTTTTATCGTATCCTTATGCGTGGTTTTTGGCGCAGTGACGCAATTGATCGTAAAGGAATCTGTGGAAGCCTTGATCAAATCCAGCCGAGGCGAGGAACTCGAGTCATTGTCCGGGCAGCTTGTCCGGTATTATGAAAATCACAATCGATCATGGGAAGGCATTCAGCGGCCGGATGGCCAAGAGAGCAATTGGAATATCGGCCCGAGTTCGAGTCTCCTTCTGTTGTCCCCTCAAGATCAAATCCTGCTTCGAACGGGAGAGGAAGCCGTTTCACGGATCAAGCATCTGGGGATACAAAAACCGCTGCGATGGCAGGGGGAGTCCATAGCGGTTATGTATTATTACGATCCGGAAGTTGCGATGTTGTCCAAGCTGCGGATCGGCATCCCGATTTCCGTCCTGTTCCTGCTGATTCCGAGTGCCGTCTTGTTTATCGGGATTTCGCTATGGGTCGCCTGGTTGTTATCCAAACGTCTGACCGCGCCGCTCCGCCAATTGATTCCGGTCATCGATCGGCTGGGAAAAGGGGAGTACGGCGTACGGGCTTCCGCTACGGCGAGGGATGAATACGGGCAAGTGGCCCGGGCGTTTAACGAGATGGCGCAATTAATTCAAGCCTTGGAAGAGCATCGCCGAAATATGGTTGCGGATGTGGCGCACGAGTTGAGAACGCCGATCACGATCATTCGCGGCAAACTGGACCTTATACAGCACAGCGGCAGCCGAATCGAGCCGGAGAGCTTGCTTCCGTTGCAGGATGAGCTCATTCGCCTTACCCGGCTGGTCGATGACCTTCACCAGCTATCGTTAGCCGAAGCGAAAAAACTGCCGATCGAGCGCAAAGCAACGAATGTATGCGAACTGCTGCGGCGGATTGTCGATCGGATGACATACGACGCCGATCCAAAGTGTATCCGCATCCATATGGTCTGCGAAGACGACCTCCCTTTGATTGACATCGATCCGAATCGGATGACCCAAGTTTTTCTCAACTTGATCGGCAACGCCGTTCGTTATTCAACCCCTGGCGGCTCTATCATGATTACGATTCGGGCAGAACCGCCGAATAAAGGGGAAGCCGGATATATCCGGGTCGCCGTAGCCGATACCGGTCCCGGGATTGATCCGCAGCATCTTCCCTATCTATTCGACCGGTTTTACCGCGCCAATGAAACGATGGCGCAAAACCGCGGCGGAATGGGGCTCGGACTAGCCATCGCCAAAGGGTTCGTAACCGCCCATCACGGCACCATTGACGTAGAAAGCGTTCTCGGTCAAGGTACGGTCTTTACCATCCGGTTGCCTGTATTCCAACATTGACTTGGGCTGGCTCCCGGCTAACTGCGCGAACCTATCGGGATGGGAATGGGTTTCCACTAACGGAAATGAATAAGAACAAGATGAGGCTGCCGCGGCCTCATTAAGCTAAAGAGCAGATTTACTCAACAGCGGGCACGAAAGAACGGCAGATTAAACGGGCCCATATAATTTTTTCGTTCGTTTCCGATGTCACAAATCAGCGCCTTACGTTGTTATATGTGCAAAACGTAAAAGGAGCTGAGGAAAGATGAACGACTTGACATGTGTCATCATCGGAGGCGGCCATGTAGGGCTTCATTCACTCAAAGCAATAAAGGAAGAGATCCGGGGCATGGCGAACGGGCGGCGGATTCGGTTTGTTCTGATCGACAAGCAGCCCGGTCATATGCGCAAAATGCTGTTGTTCCGGCCGGCAGTGGGCCAGGAAGAGATTATGATTCCATGGACGCATTATTCGTTCTCAGAAGGTGTCGAATTCGTGCAAGGTAAGGTTACGTCCGTGGATAGCGGGGGAAAACAGATTCAATATGAGGATGCGCAAGGTAATCATGCCCGCATGCAGTATGACCTTTTGGTCGTTGCGGTCGGCAGCATCGTTCGGCAACCGGAACCCGATCGGGGCGGCATCGCCTTGACCGACCCGCAAGCCGCGGCGGACATCCGGGAGCGCTGGCGCGCCAACCTGCGAAAAGCTGCCGGTGAGACGAACCCTGAGGAACGAAAGCGACTGATGTCGATCGCGGTTGCGGGAGCGGGCATCAGCGGCGTTGAGACATCCGCCGAGCTGGCGCTTGAGATGCGGAAGGAAGCATCGTCACTAGGATTGAACCCGTCCGATATCTCTGTCTATTTGCTGAGCGGACAGAAACGATTGTTCCTGGAAGGGCCCGAAAAAGTCGGAAAAAGATTGGATCAGGTGCTCAGCGAATGTGGCGTAAAAGTACTTTACAACATTAAGGTGATGCAGGCGGAAGCAGGAGCGGTGAAGCTCAGCAATGGCGATCTTCTGCCGGTTGGCGAATGTATCTGGACAATTGGTCTGATCCCGAATCCGGCCCTTCGAAGCATGGGTTTGCCGCTTACTCCGGATGGTCAAGTGCTGGTGGATGAGTGCTATCGCGTCAAAGGGGCGCCGGGCGTTTACAGCATCGGCGACTGTGCGAGAATCGTCGATCCGGAAAACGGCAAGGCGGATCTGATGAGGGCCGGAGAAGGTGTGCTGCAGGCAGATAGACTGGGGAAAATCGTGATGGCCGATCTGGAGGGCCGCCCCGCGCCGGTTCACAAATCCGCCAGCTCGATACTGGATTTCTTCTGCATCGGCTTGGGGGAGAATCGCGGATTTGTATGGGGAGGCAAATGGGGACTTAATATGATCATAACGGGAAAGCTGGGGTGGAAAATCAGGAAACTGGCATGGGATAAAGGCAGTATGCTACGATAGCACTAGGTACCAATATCAACAGCCGGAAAAGGTGAGACGGTGAATGGAGAAACTGTACGGTCAATATAGAGCGCTTCTGTTCACTCTGGCATATCAGTTGACAGGCTCCGCTGCAGACGCGGAAGATGCGGTGCAGGACGTGTTTGTTAAGGCGTGCCACGTACTTCCCGAACATCTGGAGGAGCCGAAGGCGTATTTGTGCAAAATGGTAACCAATCACTGCCTCAATCTGCAGAAGTCGGCGCGGAAGAAGAGGGAAATGTACGTCGGTCCGTGGCTCCCCGAACCGGTTCGGACGCCGGAGACGGATCCGCTCGAGACGACGATCGTCCGTCGCGATCTGCTATCCTACGCCATGCTCGTGCTGTTGGAGCGGCTGACGCCGACAGAGCGGACGGTTTTCGTCCTGCGTGAGGCACTGGGCTTCGATTATCCCGAAATCGCGGAACTGCTCGGCAAGCAAGAGGCGAACTGCCGCAAGCTGTTGAGCCGGGCAAGAAACAAAATGGGCATATCCGAGGATGAGCCGGTTGCGGCCGAAGCGGTCGAATTGGAATGGGTGAACCGGTTCCTTACCTCCCTCGAGCAAGGGAACGTCGATCATGTGGTGTCATTGTTGACCGAAGACGTCATGTTCGTCGCCGACGGAGGCGGGAAAGCAAAAGCGTTCAGGCATCCGGTGCAAACGCGCGAGCACGTGGCCCGAGTCCTGCTCGACGGGATACAGAGCTTAAGGTCCTATTTTCAGGGAGATTTTCACTTCGAGTTTTCCCCTCTGAACGGTGAGACCGGTATCGTAATCCGTTCGGGGGACGAAACCGTGGCCGCTTTATTCATACAACTCCGACGCGGAAAGATTGCCAGAATGTATGCCGTACGAAACCCGGATAAGCTTGTCTGCGTTTAGGCGTCGACTGCAGATTTTTCAATCATGTTAAGGAAACGGGAAATGAAGATATAAGCGTTCCAAGTCCCCTGTTAAGGAAATATGTCAGACGTTAGATTTCCAGCGATTAATGGTTGACAAGAACATGGTTACATTTAACGAGTACGTTAGATAGCGCGGCGATGGAACCGATCCATCGCCTGTTTTTGTTGACGCGGATTTTTTCAATCCTTTAACGGGCAGATTTGTTCAACAAACGGGCGAACAATTACGTATGGTTGTTTTACAAAATTTACCTTATAATAAGGTTTAATTCTTGATATCTAGGAGGAATCTTGGTGTCACAAAAATTAACTGGTGATTACGGAATAATGGTTCGTGTAAAAGATTTAGAAAAATCAAGTTCTTGGTACTGCTCTCATCTAGGCTTTACACTTGGACCACATAATTTTAACGACTTTGTGGAGCTTCATATTAATGGTATAAATGTTCTTCATCTCTTAAGATCAGACGACCTCCGCCCCATGACTAAGGCTAATTTTGCGTTATACATCAACGATAGTGACGGTTTACATAAAAACTTAAAAGAGAAAGGTGTAACAGTAACCGATATTACCCGTCGATCCGATCATGCTGAGTTTTCACTAACAGATTTAGATGGAAACACGATTGGATTAACTCACTGGTTTTAATAGAAATTGTTCCGCTAACGGAGAACGTTTGTTCAATAACGGGATGTGATATCGATTAGGTCAAAAGCAATCAAAAGAACAGTGCGGGATCTCTACTCTTCGATACCGGATCAACCCATCTATATTTGTATTCCCAGACTCCGGTTAATCCGTAAAGTATTATTTTATTGGCTAGGTCTCTTCATAATATTTATATTTTGTGCAGGACTTTTTATCTTTAGCATGTTGCCGTGTCTTTTCTACTTAATCTATTCGTATACTATGTTTTCGAAGACTTGGAAGATGTATGGATATTCTATTGCCTTATTGCATTCGCTTACATGTATTATGGCGATTTTATTATTGATAACCGCAACCCAGATTAGAAATGTAATTTTAACATTTATACTATGAAAGGGTTGGAAGTGAAAATGTCAGATGGAAGCATGATAAGTTTACTGTATCCAAAAGATGATTTGGAAGGAAATCCACAACATGCAACGTTGGATATTTCCTCTATAGCGGATTTGTCTGCGGATGCCATTATACAGTTTCTCCGGTACAACTCGCGTTATTTTCAAAATCACAAAAATCCAATTGTATATTTTACAAACGATATTGAAGTGATCCGATACAGACTTGATGTAGTGGAAGATATACTGAATAATGAATCGTTATTTATATTGCTTACGAAATTGCTTCCCGATCTGGAAAATATGAGGGAGCTCTACTTAGCTGGGAAAGAACAAAGTAATGATATAACCTCCTCCCTGTACAGCATATCCGAACTTCAGCTTTATACGGACTGCATTGAACGATTACATACTCATTTTCAAAAAAAGGATTTGCAATTATCTTCATTAGGGATGAAATCATTCGTATCGGAAGTGGCAAGCGTTTACGAAAGTGAAGGCTATCAGACTTTAAAAGTTGAAGCTGAGAAAATCTCCTATAGCGTTCGCAACATTAAAAGCATAACCATCGGCGTCAATCTTGATGCTCAATTAAATCCTGTTGAAGCGGGACTTGTTTCCGTAAATAAATCTTATTTTAAATCGGGAAATATCATTGATAAGCTGTTAAGATTAGATTTTCAAAATGATGAATTTACTTGTCTGGCGCCACTCGAAGCATCAGGAAAAGGGTTAAGCAATGAACAGCATGCCAAATTTGGCAGCGCAGTGAAAAGCACCCTCCATTCCGTTCTTATGGGCTCGGTAAAAAACTGGAAACCTGCTGTTAGGTCATATACGAATGTAAAATCAAAATTTCTTCTCCGGCTTATAGACGAAATAAGATTCCTTTTAGGTGGAGTTTCACTTCTGAGAAAGCTTAAAGCCTCGGGAGTTCCCATTTGTAAGCCTCATGCGGAATATGCCGGGAAAAGAAGCTTTACTTGTAAAGGTTTATATAATCCAATGTTAGTATTAAAACAAGAACAGCAACCAGCAGATGTATATCCCTCCCATTTCATCGTTCCAAATGATATCGACTTTGATAATAACAGCATGGTTTATATCCTGACAGGTCCCAATCAAGGGGGGAAAACTGTATTTACCCAGGCGGTGGGCATCGCACAGCTGCTGTTCCAGCTTGGTTTGTTCGTTCCCGCTTACTCCGCAACGATTAGCCCTGTGGAACGAATTTATACCCATTTTCAGAACCATGATAATAGAAGTTCAAATGGGAGGTTTGGTGAAGAGTGTGAGCGGCTAATGAAAATTTTTTCCAAATTAACGCAACATAGTTTATTACTCATGGATGAAACTTTTTCAAGTACGAGTGCAGCTGAAGCGACTTATATTGCGGAACAAGTTCTCGTAGGTCTGCGTGCTGCTGGATGTCGGGTTATCTTTGCCACTCACCTGCATGATCTTGCACGAAACATTAACGAAATGAACAAGAATTCATCTTATACAAGCCGAATAGACAGTCTTGCAGCCAAATTAGTTGAAGATTCATCCTCACCCGGTAAACGAAGCTTTAAAATAGATCGAGCTCGTCCCGAGGGAAACAGTTATGCTAGGGATATTGCAGAAAAATATGGGTTAACACTTGAAAATCTTTTGGTTACTTTGGAAGAAAAAAAATAGCCCAAGCGTACTGCGATTAGTGGTGTTTCTTACAATAGGGACGGACGAATCCTTGCTTTTCTCCAAGGGATTGCATCCAAAAGCCTTGGGTCCAAGAATCAGCTGCTTGTCCACGTTAACGGGCAGCCGGGCCTTTTGTTGAAAAGGGATGGCGAATTCTTTGGAGTTTTGTCCTTCCAGTTCGACAGCAATTTGCGGCCTGTCCGATTGTTCATCGTTACGAATCCGGATAAACATATCACGGGCAGAAGACATACCAAGCACGGCCTCGTCTTTGACTATATCCTTCAATGACCCTAAACATGCTGCAGTCCGCAGTTACGTGTGCGTTCTCCACACAAATGATTTCGAAAGTGATGACCGCCCATTGGCACCTGTCGTTATTGTATAAGGCTGTTTATCACTCCAGGTTGACTCCAAACATAAAAATACCGCCGGGGATACCGCCTACACGGTATTATAGAGGTTTTCTATGCTAGAATTGAAACATAAGAATTTTATGAAGAACTGTTTAAATCGACTGACATAATGAAAATTACTTCCTCAGTATTCAATAATGGAGGATGCAGCGATGACCATTAAAGAGCAGACGATTTTGAATTCATTTGGAAACAAAATTTTTACCCAGGATAAAGAAATCCATGTTGTCAGCAAAATGGAAGAACCGCTTATTTTAATATTGGACAATGTTTTAAGCTGCAAAGAATGCGACGCGTTGATTGACTTAGCTAAACATAGAATGCAGCGAGCTAAAATCGGCAAATCTCGCGTAGAAAGCGATATTAGAACAAGCAACAGCATGTTCTTTGAAGAAAGCGAAGATGAATTGATTCAAAAAATTGAGACCAGAGTTTCTGAACTGATGAATATACCGGTTTCACATGCTGAACCGTTGCAAATTTTACATTATAAAGCCGGGGAACAGTATCACCCCCATTTTGATTATTTTACAGCCGGAAACGTTGTAAACAATCGTATCAGCACATTGGTAATGTATTTAAATGACGTGGAAAATGGAGGCGAAACGTATTTCCCCTCGCTTCGTTTTGCAGTAACGCCGAAAAAGGGAAGTGCCGTCTATTTTGAATATTTTTATAACGATAATCGCTTAAATGAACTGACGTTGCATGCGGGAAATCCCGTTACAATCGGGGAAAAATGGGTAGCGACCCAGTGGATGAGAAGGCAAAGAAATCGCTACATATAAAGGACGAAATTGGCCCACTTACGGGGACGATGCTCAGCAAAATGCCTCCGTGATATTGATCATGAGGCCTTTTTTATTAGATTAGTAAGCTTAGTGATGGAACCCAATCCATCGTTGTTTTGCATTTAAGGCGCTCGCGCTTTAAAGACAGCTTAAGAACAATCATATTTAATAAAAAGTAGTTATGGTTAAACAAAAATTGCGATTATTAGGGGGATCATATGGAGTCGAAAAGAGTAGCGGCCGAGAAAGCTGTGGAGTATATACGTGACGGTATGGTCGTTGGTTTAGGTACTGGGTCTACTACTTATTGGGCTATTCAAAAATTGGGGCAGAAAGTAAAGAGCGGTCTAAGTATAAACGCTGTAGCAACTTCCATTAACTCAGAAAATTTGGCTAAGGAATTAGGAATTCCGTTAATATCAATTTCTAAGATTGAAGAAATTGATATTACAATTGATGGAGCTGATGAGGTCGACGACGAGTGGAACTTAATAAAAGGTGGTGGAGGCGCACTCTTACGTGAGAAGATCGTAGCTTCTTTTAGCAATGAACTAATCATTGTGGTCGATGAAAGCAAAAAGGTAAATCGACTAGGTAAATTCCCCTTACCTGTTGAATTAGTAAAATTCGGATATGAGGTTACGCAGAAAAAAATAAGTAAGCTCGGTTGTGTTACAAAATTACGGATTGTTGATAATAAACCATTCATTACAGATAACGGAAATTACATTGTTGATTGTGATTTTGGAAATATAGACCATCCAAAAGACCTTCATACCGCAATCAACATGATACCAGGAGTCGTAGATAATGGACTATTTATAAAGATCGCAACGAAAGTAATTGTTGGTTATCAGGATGGATCAATTGTAGATTTATAAAAATCACGAGCGTTAAGCTAACGGAGTACTATAGTTTTCTTGCTTTGACTACAAAAGTTACAGGAAGCATCTTTGCTTTTTTTGCAAAATTGCTGTTATCGTCCCGCGATTGCATAATTTCATCATCAGATTGCTCAATCATTTGCTCAATTACAAATCCCGCTTTTGCCAACGCATTCACATAGGTTGATAGTTTACGGTCCGATAATGTTAGCGCACCTTCATCAAGAGATACCGAATACCAAGATTCATCGAAATAACATTTTTTAAAAGCAAGCATATTATTTTCTGCAACAACACATTTGTGTATAGGGTGAGACCAACTGAAAATAAATACACCGTCTTTTTTAAGGTAAGAAGCGATCCGGCAAAAAGTACCCTCAAGGTCGGTGGTCCAGCCTATGGCATAAATCGAATAAACAAAGTCAAAATAATCCATTGGTATGCCACATTCTTCTTCCATGGGAGAACAGATCAATTTTGCTGAAAGACCGCATGCATTCAAATGTTGCGTTGCCTTTTCGATTTGTTTTTCTGATATACCCACAGCCCATAGTTCAGATGCTTTGCGTTCCCCCTGATATTGCAAGGATTTACCGTTTCCACAGCCTATCTCCAGCATCTTTTTCCCTGAGACATCGCCAAAAAGCTGGCATTTTTCTTCTGAGACAAATGCTCCATAAAAAGGAAGCACGATTGCTCCTAAGAAGTCATTTCCTTTTGTATCCCAATAGAAGCTGTTTGTTTTATAAACAGAATTCTTGTCCATGTCGACCGAGATGGCGCAGCCAACCTCGCCAGCGCCTATAATGTTTGTTTTATAATCAGAATTCTTGTCCATGCCGACGCCCTCCCCAAATATAAATAATTTGAGCCTAAACGTATATCCCGACTTGCGCGTTATCCCAATAACAAATATCGAACACGAACACTCTGCGATATTGACCCAAAAATAATATACTGTTTTTCTATGAACAAATCCACCAAAATCATCCATCCAGCCGTCCATTTGATCTCGCAGACATGACCGACCCATCCTGTGGCAATGGTACCGGCCTGCAGCATGATATCAGTAAAGTACACCTCTCGGGAGCAGTTTGTGATAACCAGACGGTTGGTGATGTCTTTACGAAGCATTCATGCTCAATAGCGAAGAAATTAAATTCAGAAGAGTGGGTTATACAAGACCAGCATGGAAGGGCAGGGTAAGAACAGGGACTTACCTTGCGATCCTAAATCAGAAACTCATTGCACATATTTCAAAGAACAAGCTGAAATTGATAAACTTAAAGCATGGGGACAAGAGTGTAACGAAGGAATGTAAGGGCATAGACCCGTCGAGCTGTGGGATGGTAAACTTTCAGGGATCTTGTGGAGTGTGCGTGCAGAAAGACGCCTAGGGAAATTGTTCCGGACGTTTCTTCTATTCTCGCATGCCAAAAACAGCGAACTCTCGGGATTCGAACCTTATTTTCCTTCCGAAGACTGCCACTCAGGGTGATGGAATCCTGCGAATGAGTGAGCATACGAGAGATAAACCCTTAAAACCGAGGGACGGAGTACGTTAACTTAATAAACAATTAAGACGCGCCTCCCGGCATCGATCGGCAGCCGCGTTATTAAGTACATTTTAAAACGAAACACTTAAAGGAAATCCTAACAAGAATAAGCCGTTATCTGCATGTTTTTGTACTCAGATAACGGCGTCTTTTTCTGCCTGCGGAATAAGATATTTTTTTGCTGCCCATAAGAGCTTAGTTACGGAGGTACAAGCTTTCCTCTTACCTCAGGAAATACCACCAGTAAGCCATTTCCAAAGTTTCTCCCATCCCGTTAGGCACATACCCGTAATACATAGCATCCGCCTCTCCTGAGGTTCCGAGTCCCGAGACTCCTAGGGCCACTAGTGCTGTTACCGCAAAAGCCATGGCTGCAAAACGAAATTTTTTCATTGTGTTCTCCACCTTTTTCATAAAATGTATACCTTTATTACCTCCATATCTTACCAGCCGGGTAATCCTTTGTTATAGAGGAAGGGACTCCTTCTTTTCTGTGAATTTTCGGCAGGATTAATCGGGAAATGTAAGGGAATTTCGGGATTGTTTTTGAGAATATGAAGGATGCGTTTCGTTTGATGTCGGGTGACAAGTACTTTATCTCATCCCCGACACAGTCTCTTTGAAGTGCATGTGTTTATTAAATCATCTTTGTAATCCTCGCCGCGCGTGAGGAGATGGTAAACAATGGTCATGATGGAGTAGGCAACCGCCAAGGCCGCTCGGTGCCTGCCTTTTCGGGCTGCGATGCGTCGGTACCGAGCTCCCAAGTAATTGTCGGATCTGCAAACGGAATGGGCGACTTCAATGAGTGCTGAACGGAGGTATTTGTTGCCTTTGCGAGTTTTGGAGGATTTTCGTTCACCGGCCCTTTCGTTCTGCCTTGGAACCAGACCTACCCATGAACAGAGATGAGTGGAGGGGAAGCGCGAACCAACGTCGGTCCCAATCTCGGCTAAGATTTGTTCCGCGGTGCGCTTGGCGATTCCGGGGTTCGTATCCAGCCGCTCAATGTCTTGCTGAAAAGGGTCGAGCCGTTTGGCTACCTCCATATCCAGTTCTACAATTTGCTCATTAGGAAAATCGACGTGAGTTAGCGTCGTTTTGAGCATAATCCGCCCATGGGCAATCATATTTCCACGCAAGGCTAATTCGAGCTCTTCTTTCTTCTTTTTCAGCGTACGGTCGGGGAAGGCAGCCAGCTTTGCAGGATTTTCATCTCCCTCGATCATGGCATTCATCATGTCGCGGCTGCTCAGCCCCATGATATATAGCTGGCCTTCAGCAACAACCAGTCAAAGGGTTAATCTACCCCGTGTTCTTCCAAAAAGAAGCGACATTCCTTGGTGCACCATGGTCGTCTTAGTCAGACAAACGGATGGTTCGCGACATCATAGCGTAACGACCTACCTCACCGGCCGTAAGGAAGTAAAACGTCACACCAAATTTTCATTATCTGTAGTGCCCGAGAGGGTATGGGTGGCTAAAGGGCAGATTTACGAAACTATATAAGTTTTTACTTCGTCTATGTATATAGAAGATATTAAATGGAGGTCAATGCGTGAAAAATTCATTCTACTGTTCTACACTACTTTTGATAGTGCTGGTAATCTGCTCTTTTGGCAAAAACATCTCAAATATGCCCCCAACGCCTTCTGATACTCCAAAGCCTTCATATTACGGTGAGTGGACCGTTCACAAGTTCATTGGTTCTACGCCTATATCGACTGCTGTTGATGATAGCATAATCGGCATGAAAGCGACTTACACGAAAGAAAAAGCATCCTTTGACAAGGATAAAATTCTGAACCCTGAATATAACGAGCTGGAAATAACGGACGATGATTTTTTGAAAGAATACAGAAATCAATTAAGCGACATTGGAATTAACTCAAAATCGGTTAAAACTGTAAAAATAAATAACTGGATGAATCCTGGCAGCTTTTTAATTATTAAAGATGAACAAACAATGATTATCTTATGGAATGGAAACTACTTTGAAATGAAGAAGGAGACGTAAGGTCTTGGTTGGAGGTTTCAAAAATATGGGACAGGAAACAAAGATACTAAAAGGGAAAGTTGTTAGTGGTCAGGGTAATTTCTCTTATTGGATAGAAAAACTACATGATTATTATAAAGTAAAAACGGGAATGGATTTTTTTCCAGGAACATTAAATATTCAGCTTAACGAACCGTACGATTTACCGTCCAACGTAATTCGTTTAGAGAAAGAAGAGTATGGCGGTACCGTATCGGTTAGCATTCAAGAATGTACGATTTTTGGCAGAAAAGCTTTTATTTTAAGGACTGACAGAAATGCAACAGATCACGGTGAACACCCCAGAACGATTGTTGAAATTGCTACCGATGTAAAACTTAGAGACTACTATATGATAAAAGATGGAGATGTTGTAGAAATACAATTTAGCTAACGGAGTACGATTGTGTGGGACTGCATTGCGAATCACATTTACTTTCGTCCTATGATCAGCGCGGTTTGCTTTTAGGGGACAGAGATGGAAGGAATGGGTGCAATGGGCGCAATTGACGATGACAAACGGAGACAAGACCGCCAGGTGGAATCGATAGATCGAGCAGCAGAGGATGCAGTAACCCGTTATTTTGAGAAAAAACGACGCGCTGAGCAGACCGCTAACGAGCTGTTCGAGGTGCATACCGCAAAAAAAAAAGAGGCAGGATAGTTTCAACTCATTAATTATATAAAAATAATGTTAAAACGTGTTCATAACCATGTGCTGAGGTGATAGAGGCTAAAAAGTCCTATTCAGGGATTTT
The DNA here is from genome assembly GCF_910594985.1 of Paenibacillus allorhizosphaerae. Taxonomy (GTDB): domain Bacteria; phylum Bacillota; class Bacilli; order Paenibacillales; family NBRC-103111; genus Paenibacillus_G; species Paenibacillus_G allorhizosphaerae. Next base: position 35,510 of record NZ_CAJVCE010000035.1, on the reverse strand, counting down.
TTTATTAGGAAGCATAACTTCGCCGCAGTAATTCTGAAGCAACCGTCGCTGATGCCCGTTGTGTTGTAATTAACCTTTGGTAAGACGATGTCATAATTTCAAAGTGAGCTGTCGCCTTATTGCAATTTTCAAAATTCTGGATGCTGTGGTAAGCTTTTCTCGTATCAGTTCATTTACTTTTGACGTTATTTCATGCATTTTGATGAGTATGGATAGGGGGTGAAAGTGAAGAACATATGGAAAAAGAATAGTTCGGCACTCCGCACGGACTGAAATGTAAGCGTTTCACCGTGTGTAAACTAGGCGTATTCTATCCGCAGATTTGAGAGTAAAACTGTTTTATTTTTCCATAAAATTATGTCCTCATTGCAAGTCCTCTGCATCCTCTTACACCCGGATGAGACCTCATCTTACGGATTAAGGCATATTCCTATATGCTGACAGACCCCAGGCATTTCCATTCACCGAGGAACGAATGCGTCCTTTGAACAATCAACATCGTTTTGCGCTTGCATGATCGCATACACCTATTTACGGGAGGTTTCATGATGATCAAGAAGCTGATGATAACCTTACTCATGATTGTATACGTGGTTGTGTTTACCGGATGCGGGGAGGACAAAGGAACCGCCGGGAAAGAGAGTCTTACGGAAAAGCATGATCCGGTTACCGTGACGGTAGGGGCGCAATTTTTGACGGAAGAGGAGTTCAGCCGTTACATTACGGAACCGGTCAAAAAGAAATATCCGTGGATTACCGTGAAGGATGTCAGGTATGTGAGCGGGAGAAGCTTGCCAGAGCTCATCACCTCGGGCGAAACCCCGGATCTCGTCATCCACCACAACATCGGCGGCATGCAGCAGTATTTGGATTTGGACCTGACCTATCCGTTAACCGATATGATCAAGAAGTACAATATGGATTTGAGCCGTTTCGAGCCCGAAGCGCTGGAGGCGGTAAAAGCGGCTACCTCTCGGGACGATCTGGTGGGGCTGCCCTATACGAGACATTTTTCCGCGTTGTACTATAACAAAGACATTTTCGATAAATTCGGGGTGGAGCACCCTAAAGACGGAATGACGTGGGATGAAGTATATCAGCTGGCCAGAAAGGTCACCCGCGTTGTGGACAATGTCCAGTTTCGCGGGCTGGAGCCCAACGTCACGGAAAGACCGGCGTCGCAGCTCTCGCTGCCTTATGTCGATCCCAAGACGCATAAGGCGCTGATCAATACGGAGCAATGGAAAAAGGTACTGGAGTTTATGCTGAAAATCCACCAAATCCCCGGCAATGAACAAATCACTTATCACGGTGCGGCCAATGATCTATTTGCGAAGAACCAGACGCTCGCTATGCTCGCTTCGAACAATATTTTGTTTGAGGGCAACCTCTATAAGTTTCCGGAGCTGAACTGGAATATGGTATCTTACCCCGCATGGCCTGAAGCGCCGGGCAAAAGCTTGCGGATCGACCAGCACATGCTGTCCATTACGAAATCTAGCAAAAATCCGGACGCTGCCTTCCTTGTCATTGCAACGGTGACGTCCGATGAAGTCCAGATGGATCTTAGCGCGCAGGGCCGGCTCAGCATATTAAAGGATAAGAAAATCAGGGATGCTTTCGGCGCGAATCTTGACTTTATCAAAGGGAAAAACATCCAGGCCCTCTACAAGACGACGCCGGCGAAATCGTTCGCTCCTACGAAATACGACGGCACAGCGATGAGTACAATTAACGATGCGCTCAAGGATGCGGTGACGAACGGAAAAGACGTGAATACCGTCTTGAGGGAAGCGGAGGAGAAGCTGAATCAGAAGATTCGGCAGCTGGAGGAGTCGAAATAAGCTTATATTTTTGTCGTGCACACTTTCATAGGTTTCGGCTACCCGGAGGGGAGACAAGTGCACAAGTGCCACCCTCCGGGTTTTTGTGGCTAAGCTAAGGATTGCCAAATCCATGGGTTGGAATCTATAATAGTTCATACTGTATTTTAAGGGAAAAGGTGGTAATTATGAAGTCGTAATGTAGATGATTGCGGTTCACATCAAGTATCGTCACGCAAATAGGATCGGTTGAAAATCAGGTATGAAGGATGGATGACCATGGGCATTAAGCTTTTGACGGAACGGCTGCTGATACGTGATTTTGAAGCGAATGATTGTGATTGCGTACATTCTTATGCCTCCAACCCTTTGGTAACGGAACATATGATTTGGGGACCAAACACACTAAATGAGACCATGGAATTCATTCAGCGAACAATCAACATGCAGAAGCGGTCTCCACGAGTCGCTTTCGAATTAGCCTTAATATTAAGGACAGACGGTAAGTTGATTGGCGGCGTCGGATTCCACGTTTCAGACTTGCAAGGTGAGGTCGGTTACTGCATACATCCTGATTATTGGAGACAAGGGTATGCCTCGGAAGCGGCCGCAGAAATGCTTCGATTTGGATTTCAGGAAGTGGGGCTGCATCGCATATATGCGACGTGTCGTCCGGAGAATATAGGATCAGCCAATGTGATGAAGAAAATCGGTATGACCTATGAAGGTCATTTACGTGAGCACATGTTTCACAAGGGAAAATGGCATGACTCTTTGCAGTACTCCATACTTGAGCATGAATTCAATGGGTGAACGGTAGGAGGAGTAGGCTCGGCTCGGGGATTCAAACAATCAATTCAAATCCCCTGTCATTCCTTCACCGGCACAGCTGTCCGTTCAAGCTTCTTCCGTTTGCGAAACCAACGAATAAGCAGCAGCACTGTACAGAACAGGAGGCCGACGGCCAGCAGAATCATACCGAGCATTCCATCGACCATATGCTCCGCTGCGCGCCCGTACATGTAGAACAGGATGCCTACGATGAAAAACTTTGCCCCGCGGCCAATTGCCGCATAGGCGAGCAGTTTCCATAATGGATACTGCATGAAGCCGGACATGATGGTGAACAGCTTGAATGGAATCGGCGTGAACGATCCGATCAATATGGCGGTCTCTCCATGCCGCTGAAATAACGCGGTGGACGAATCCAGCCACTTCTTTTTCATGAACCGGTTAAGGATCAGATTGCCTGACGTTCTGCCGAGCGCGTAGCCGATAGGCGTGCCGATCAAACAACCGGCATAGCCAAGGGCTGCGAGCCATAGGGCGTTTTCGGGATTGAGCGCGCTCAAAGACACCTGAAGAAAAAAAGCGGGTATCGGAAAAATAACCGCATCGATCAATGCATGAATAAACAATCCAATTGCTCCGAAGCTTCGTAAATATTCCATTACAGTTTCCATTATGCGGTGTACCCTCCCAGTTGGTTCGAAGATTGCGCCAAATTTTGCATGTCACTAAGCCGCTCCTGATCCAGCAACGGATAATCGTAGAGCCGGCCTTCGTACACCGTTTCAAACGCCGGATGGCGTACGAAATCGTCCGGCGTCACCAACGATGACGGTCTGTCCCACAGAGAAAGCCCGGCTTGACGCAGCGCGTCGGCTACGAACTGGGAGCAGAAATAAGCGCGCTTCCGTTTAAAATCGTAGTTGAACAGCACGCCCAGCAGTCCGATCAAGTTATATCGGTAGGTGTCCCGATCGTTCTGGAAATTGCGGATGAATTGCATCACAGCGGCGCGCTGCCCTTGTGAAACTTCCAATCGGAGCAGGACGCACTGGGTATCGGGAAAGTGACGGAACGTTCCTTCGTACAAATCCTCCTCGACAAAGCCGGCAGTCCACGGATTCGATGAATTTTTGCGGCCAAAGCTGAACAAATCGTTCAGTTTCGCATCCAACGCCAGTGAGGCATGGTTGTAAGGTGCGGAGGTGAACTGTTTGATCACAGTCGTGAACAATGTTCCCGTATCGGTCAACAGCACGTAGATGCTGTTCTTAGAGTTGTTTTTTTCGGTTAAGGATCTTTTCATCAAGCTCACCTCGAAGTGATTCATATTTTTTAGTTCGAAGAATAGGGGGGAATAGTTGGTTGATTAAATTGATTGACTAAATCATTCAATACTTGGCAAGTCGAATTTTGATAAGATCATACCTTGTTCATTTTCAGCGGTGCCAAGCCATTCGGATTCATTATTGAAACGAATGCATTTTCATCGGAAGTGTTTTTCTCCAAAGCCGCCCTGCCGTTCCAACCGCTCCTGCACTTTTTTCTCATTATTACTGTAACAAAAGTGCACAATCTCCTTAACTGACCAGGGTATAGTTTCGAACTGGACTTTGGTCTTGCTGTTTCCATTTGTTGGTGCGAAGTATGGAGGATAAAAAAATATTTTTCGGGGTACGACGATTTGATGGAACCGTTGCCGTCTTATTACAATGAAAGGACATAACGGATGGAGCTGGTACTGTGGATGAACATGTATTTGAACAGGCGGCACGGCTGTAGCGGACCCACACGGATAAGGAAAAACCGTCTTTATTGAGCTTAGGTACCGGGTTCACTACGATGTAGTCGTCCAGCCCGTCAAATTGGTTATCTGGATTGCCGAAACGATCGGCGGTCGGAACGGCGCCATGCACTTGTCCATCATATTTGGCTGAGTTGCCGGTATCGCGGGAGCTGCCTTGAAACAAAAATTCGGCAAGCAGGCCGGTGCGCAATGAACATACGTGCCTCGCAAAGCGCTTTCTTGCTACAAAGCGCATGACGATTTCCATGTTCTGAAGTACAATAACTGCATCAGGGCACGCAATAAATACGACCGGGAGAAGAAGCTTACATAGCTCAATCGCATTATGAGTATTACAAGAAAGAGCATCATTTCGATCTGTCGTTCAAACAGTTCGTTCAAGACGGCGTCGAACAGTTTGTGAACCATTTCGACAGCGACAAAGATTGCTTATGGCTCGTTGAAGTGGACGGTCAGATCAAAGGCTCGATCGCCATAAGTCACATCACGACATCGCAAGCTCAGCTGCGATGGTATTTCGTCGAGCCGGACTTGACTGGCCGCGGTTATGGAACGAAGCTGCTGGAGAAGGCCATACAGTTTTGCATCGATAAGCACTATGAGAGCATCACGCTGTGGACGAACAGCAAGCTGAGTAGGGCAAGGGCGTTATATGCGAAGTACGGCTTTCAGATCGTCGAAAGCGGGGAACAGTTTCTTTCCAATCAAATGTTAGTTACGGAGCGTTGGTTAAGGATTTGCCGCAGAGTAGTAGGAGCGGCAGGTGAAAAATTTCGTGTGGTTGCTCAAACTATTTTTGCCAAGGGGCGGATGAAATTGGAGATCAAAAAAGGAACATTTAGTGGCGTGGGCGGGGCGCAGTTGTTCTATAAGGTGCACACGCCAGGGGGGGCGCCCAAAGCAGCGGTGATTGCTGTACACGGACACGGCGATCACAGCGGCGGGCTGCACAACCTCAGCGAAAGTTTGGCAGCGCACGATTATATCGTTTATGCCCTTGACTTGCGCGGACACGGAAAAAGCACGGGCACGCGGGGATTTATTCGCTCGTGGGAGGAGTTTCGAGGCGATTTGCACGCCTTTCGAAAGCTAGTCGCCGCTGAGCATCCCGAGCTGCCGCTGTTTATCGCGGCTCATAGTCTTGGAGGCGTGATCGCCCTCGACTATGGTTTGCACCACGGCGAAGGGGTTGCCGGACTGATCGCGATCGCTCCCGCGATTTCTTATGAAGCGAAGCCTTCGGAGAAGCTGCTAATCGCCTTGATGGGCAAGCTTATGCCGGAATACACAATCGACAAGCCGAGCAACCTGCAGCAGCTGACGCGTGACCCGGACATGCTGTCCAGGCTTCAGGCCGATTCGTTACGCCACAATACGGTAACTCCGGGCTTTGGACGCGGATTAATGCGAACGGTGCCGCGCATCACGAACCAAGCGAACACGATGAAGCTGCCGCTGCTGCTGCTGTACGGACTTGGCGATGACATTACGCCTCCGGCGAAACTGCGTCAGTTCTTTGACGCCGTCGGTTCCGAGGACAAGCTCAAGCTGGAGTATAATGGGATGCGGCACCGTCCATTCGATGAAATCGGGCGGGAACAAGTTTTTGCAGACATATTACGTTGGCTGGACCGGCAAACCGGTACGCTTTGAATATATTCGCTACTTAGTTTTGGTTGCCTTGATGGAAAATAATAAAGGCGCATTCAATTCTTTCGACTTAAACCGCCACCATCCGTCCTCGCATAATTCCATATAACCCGGGTACTTCTCGTAGGAGGAAAAGGGATACTCTTTAAGCGATTCGATCGTAAGTCCGGCGTCGATCAGCGCGCATACGATACTGCCCAGGCTATGCTGCCATTGATACGTATCCGTATTGCTCACTTTCGTCGTTCTATCGGCATAAGACGTTTCCGAAGAACATTCGATCGGTTCGGGATCAAAGTAAGGATAGGCTACTTTCAACGCTTCGTTGTCCCATTCGAGTATATTTTCCACCGGATGACCTTCCGCTATAAAGAAAGTGCCGCCTGGCTTCAGGCAATCGGAGATGATGCGGGCCCATGCTTCGATATCCGCCAGCCAGCACAAAACACCGTAGGACGTAAAGACGACGTCGAACTTTTCGTGGTTTAAAGCGGCCGGCGTTTTGTACACATCGGAACAGATGAAGCGGGCGTCGAGCCCCAACTCGTCATTCAACGATTGGGCCAATGTGACGGCTTCGTCCGACAAATCGATTCCGGTGACGCGCGCGCCTAACCTTGCCCAAGACAACGTGTCCAGTCCAAAATGGCACTGAAGGTGCAGCAAAGATTTTCCCTTTACGTCGTCGACTTCCTCCAATTCGATCGATTTTAACGTACACGCGCCAGCCTTAAATTGCGCAACATCATAAAAGGCGGATTTCTCGTGAATGGACGTTATTTCGTTCCATCTCAATAAGTTTTTATGGATCATGTTTTCCAAATTCATACGATTCGAATCCCTCCTTTGGCAAATGCTGGATAGATATGTTATTCCGGCAACTGTAATTTTATAGGTGCGGCTTCTTGTTTGTAAACGTGATGTTTGATTATAACGAAAGAGTAACGGCTATTGGACGCCGCCGGTGATCCATTTGAGCGGTATACGAACTAACGTTTTCCGTGGCAAAAGCACGGTTTGCCGAAGTTTTATTCATTTTGGTTTTATTTGCAAACAGGGTTGCTTAAATTAACAAGGTATACTAATATAACCTTAACATCAATACCAACTATACACATTGGAATTAATAGTTTAAAAACGAATATAGCATATAAAGGGGGCGCGACAACCGTTGGAAACCGGAGTAATGGTGGACGTATCCGAAGTGACGAAGACGTATAAGGCTGCCGGTAAAAACGAACTCATTTTAAGCGATATTTCGCTGCAAATCCGCGATGGGGAAATTGTCTCCATTCTCGGGCAAAGCGGCTGCGGCAAGAGCACGCTGCTCCATTTAATCGCCGGATTCGATACGCCTGACGAAGGGTCGATCATTGCAGCCGGCAGCGAAGTGCTGCGGCCAAGCAAACGGTGCGTGATGCTTTTTCAAAATTACGGCTTGCTGCCGTGGCGGTCGGTTGTGAACAATGTCGAGCTGGGGCTGCTGGATGAACCGCCGGAGGAAAGAAGGAGCAGGGCGCTGTCTTATCTGAAGCTCGTCGGGTTGGACGACCGGTCGAATCATTTCCCGCATCAGCTGTCCGGAGGCATGCAGCAGAGGGTCGCGCTAGCACGGGCGTTGGCGATCAGGCCGACTATTATTTTAATGGATGAACCGTTCGCGGCGTTAGACACGTTTACCCGGTACTACTTGCAAAATGAACTACTGAGTATTCACGCCAAAGAGAAGACGACGATTGTGCTCGTTACCCACGACGTGGACGAAGCGGTATTTTTATCCGATCGGGTACTGATCATGAGTGCCGGTCCCGGTCAAATTCATAAGGAAATTCATATTCATTCCCCGCGTCCGAGAGATCGGGGGCACGCAGACTTTCAGTATTACCGGAAACTCATTCTGGATGAATTCCGGTTTACGGGGCCGCAGATGAGCGAAGAATACAGCATTTAAAAATCACTGGAGGAAAATATATGACCAAACGCCACCCTACCCGTAGTCAATCGTTAAGTTGGTTTTTACTTTGCGCGATGCTCCTCGTACTGTCCGCATGCGGCAAGACCGGGGGAAGTGCCGCAGCAGGCACGAACGCATCCGGTTCCGCGGATTTGAAAACGCTGAAAATCGGTTATTTGCCGATCACACATGCGGCACCACTGTACATCGAAGATGCGCTGGGCAAGCAAAACTTCAAGCAATTCAAGCTGGAGCTGGTGAAGTTCGGGTCGTGGCCCGACCTGATGGATGCGCTGAACACCGGCAAAATCGACGGCGCTTCCGTGCTGATCGAGCTGGCCATGAAAGCGAAGGAGCAGGGCATCGATCTGAAAGCCGTCGCGCTAGGACATAAAGACGGCAACGTCATCGTCACGTCGAACGACATTACCCAGGGAGCCGATTTGAAAGGGAAAAAATTCGCGATTCCGCACAAATTTTCCACGCATAACGTGCTGCTCTACGAGATGCTTAAGAAGAATGGCCTTCAGTACAGCGACGTCAATGTCGTCGAGCTGGCTCCGGCGGAAATGCCGGCCGCCTTGGCGGAAGGGCGAATCTCGGGCTATGTCGTCGCCGAACCGTTCGGTGCCAAGTCGGTCGTCATCAAAAAAGGCAAAGCTTTATTTCAATCTGAACAAATCTGGAAAGATTCCGTCGATTGCGCGCTTGTGATGCGGGGCGACGTTTTGAAAAACCATCAAAGCGCGTCGCAAGAGTTCATTGCCGAGTATTTGAAAGCAGGCAAAAAAGCGGAGCTCAAGGATGAGGAAGCGAAAACGATTTTGGGCAAATACATGAATGTGGAGAAAAATGTGCTCGATTTATCCTTGCAGTGGATCTCTTATGGGGATTTGAAGCTGACGGAGCAAGCCTATGAACAGTTACGGAAGTACATGATCGAAATGGGGCTTTCCAATAACCCGCCTTCGTACAAAGATTTCGTCGACAATTCGTTCATCGATCAAATAAAAGGCTAGGGATTCGCATGAATAAACCGCTAGTTCGCATAAAGCATGTCAGGACGATACTGAATACCGCAGTCAGCATGATCATTCTTGTCGCGGTTTGGCAGGCCGTCGTCCGGTTCGGGGATTACAACGAGTCGTTGCTCCCCTCCCCGTTATCCGTATGGAATGCCGTATGGAAGCTGATCGTGGACGGGACGCTGTGGACCCATCTGCAAGTAAGCCTGCTCCGCTTTGCCGCAGGGTACGTTTCGGCTTCCGTCGCCGCCATTATATTAGGACTTATTCTCGGGAGAATTCCCGTGTTGTGGGGCTTTATCGATCCACTGGTTCAGGTGATCCGCCCCGTGTCCCCGATCGCATGGTCGCCGTTCATCGTGCTCTGGTTCGGCATCGGCAATGCGCCTGCGATTGTGATCATCTTCCTCGCTGCCTTTTTCCCGGTGCTGCTGTCGACGGTGACGGCGGTAAGGAAGATGGATATGACATATTTGAAAGTAGCGCAAAATTTAGAGGTTAGCCGGTATCACCTGTTCAGCAAAATCATCCTGCCCGCCATTTTCCCGTTTATCGCAAGCGGCCTTCACATCGCCGTCGGCACCTCGTGGATCTTCCTCGTGTCGGGCGAGATGGTCGGTGCCCAGTCCGGGCTCGGTTATATGATCGTGGACGCGAGAAACCAGCTGCGGCTTGATTTCGTGCTGGCCGGCATTATATTCATCGGGCTTTGCGGCTTGCTGCTGGATCGGCTGATCGGGCTGCTGGAAAACGGGATTAACAAGCAGTGGGGCATCGTTAAAGATTCCTGAAGACTATACTTCGACCGCAGCAATATCTTCTACATTTTTCTCGCAATGCGGGCAGTAGTAAGCCGGCTCGACCTCATGTTTGCACGACCGGTGCACGAGCTTTTTGTAGCATTTGGCAAGATGCTGCTCGCCCCAGTAGATAAAGGCGTTAAATACATGGCTCAAATCTTTGCCGCTGTCGGTTAACGTGTATTTGTAACGGGGCGGATGATCGGTATACAGACTGGAGACGATTAGCCCGTGTTCCTCCAAATGCTTCAGCCGGTCGGACAATATTTTCGAGGAAATGCCGGTGAGCGACTTTTTGATTTCGTTAAACGTTGTTCGTCCGACCAAGATGTCATGTAGAATCAACAGCGTCCAGCGGTCGCCGATCATATTCAGCGTTTGCGCGATATTACAGGGCAGATCGTAACGTTCTTTCATAGGTACACTTCCTCCGGGAGACGGCGGTGTCCATTCACCGCGTTCACTAGGTTAATAAAGGATACTTAGTTAATTATAATCTATCCATTCCGCTATGGGAATGCCTTACTTTAGGGCATTGATCATATACCATCTTAAATTTTAAAGGAGCGAATTCATATGGCGTTGTACTTGGTAGAGTCCGTGTTGAGCGGAACGGTGAAAGATCAAGAAGGGTTGGAGCAGGCGATCGCACAGGTGGAGCAGCGTCTTGCTCCGAGCGGCATCAATGTGCTGGAAGTTCAAGTTTCCCGCGATTTGTCCCGCGCGTTTCTCATTTTCGAAGGGGAGAGCCGCCAGCTGGTGAATGACGGTTTGCGCGAGGTCGGCTTCCCCGTGACATTAATTAAGCCGGTTCGACTGATCGGGCAGGAGACGGAAGCCGTCAAGCGGAAGCTGGGCGAGGTCAATTATTTGGTGGAGTGGAATCTTCCCGAAGGCATTACGATGGATCAATATTTGGAGCGGAAAAAGAACAATTCGGTTCATTACGCGGAAGTGCCGGAAGTGTCTTTCTCCAGAACGTACGTGTGCGAAGATATGACCAAATGTCTCTGCTTCTACGACGCTCCGGACGAAGCGGCCGTGAAGAGAGCGAGAAAAGCCGTGAAAGCGCCGATCGACAGCATTACGGAAATTTTACCGAAACCGAAGCAATAGAACATCTTTGGAAGGGTTGAGTCGCATGGAGACGGCTGAGAGGAAACAGGTTATTGAAAGCTGCATACAGGACAAATTGAAGCCCGTCGTCAGAAAGATCGATGCGGAGGCGCTGTACCCGTTCGAATTCATGAACTCGCTCGGCAGCGCCGGCGTGTTCCGGTCGCAAGCCTTACTGTCCGAAACGCTGCTGCGGGACACCGATCTGATCGAGAGAACGTCAACGGCATGTATGACAACCGGGTTTAATCTGTGGTGCCACCTTGCGGCTGCAACTTACTTGCGCAGAACGGACAACGTTTATCTCAGGCAAAAGCTGCTTCCTTTGCTGGAAGAAGGCGGCCTGCGCGGGGGGACCGGGTTATCCAATCCGATGAAATTTTACGCCGGTTTGGAGAAATTGCATTTGAAGGCGAAGCGGGTCGCCGGAGGGTATTCGGTTTCGGGCCAGCTGCCGATGGTATCGAACCTTGGGACGGACCATTGGTTCGGTATCGTTGCGTCCGTAGAAGAAGAGCGGCGGATCATGGCGTTCGTCCCTTGCCGTGCGGATCGCCTATCGATGAAAGAGAAGCTCGGTTATCTCGCATTGAACGGCAGCGCGACGTATACTTGCGCCTTTGACGACGTATTCGTGCCGGATGATTGGATCGTATCCGAGCAGGCCGACGACTTTGTTGAGGACATTCGTCCCGTATTCGTACTGTACCAAATTCCGCTTGGCCTGGGCGTCACGTCCGCTGCGGTCGAATCCATCGGGAAAGCGGCCGGAAGACAGGGCGGCTGCAACCGGTACTTATCCATTCAGTCCGCGGAGATTGGCGACGAACTGAGTCGCAGGAAGGAAGAGCTGCGCCGGATTTGCCTTGATCCGAACGTAACGGCGCAGTGGAGCGCGATTGTGCGGCTGCGTCTTGACACCGTCCTGCTGACGTTAAAAGCGGTGCAGGCCGACATGCTCCATCACGGAGGTTCCGCTTACCTTCAGGCCAGCGAGCCGTCCCGAAGACTGCGCGAGGCGTACTTTTTGGCGAATTTGACGCCGACGGTGAAGCATTTGGAAAAAATGCTGCAGCTGATGGAGGCACAGTCGCTGTCGGCGGCTCCCCGCCAACGTGAAGGGGAGCCGTAGAGAGCTGCTTTTTGCTTTACAATGTTTTTTGCAAGAAAGCGATGCTGATTTCAAGCGCTTCCTCGAGGTAAGACGTCGTTCCCGTAAACGGATGACTAATGCCGAAGGTGTGGTTGGCGCCGTCGATCGTCACGTACGAGTGCTCCGGGGCAACCGCGCGCAGCGTCCGGTTTCCTTCGAGTAGCCGCTCGGCATCGCTGCTTCCCTGCACAATGAGCACGGGAATTGCCAGCTTCGACAGCAGCCGGGTCGTATCGAACCGTTTTTGACTCAGCAGCAAATCCTCCACTACGGCCGGACTCACATTGCCGCCTGCAGGGCTTGGCTTTGGTCCGCCGTTCCAGGCGATGACGGCCGATATTTCCTGGTGCTCGGAAGCGAAGATGATGCTGCCGGCGCCGGCCCGGCTGTGGCCGACAAGCGCGATTCGGCGTTGATCGTATTCGCCCGGCGCGGGTAGCAGCTTTCTTACCGCGTAGGTGAGTACGGCCTCGAGATCGTCCAACTCACGCGAGACCGTGCTGACGCGCTGCACGGCCTCTTCGCTGCCGCCGCTGTTTTTGACCTCGACGCGGACAAAGTTGTAGCGAACGGCGTAAAATCCGCGTTCTGCAAACCGGGCGGCGGCGTACGGCCAGAAGCCCCAGTCTTTGTGCCCGCGAAAACCGTGGCTCAGCAATATGATGGGCTTGGCAGTACCGTCCTCGACGTATTCCACATCCCCGTGGATCGTGTAGCCGTCTTTCAACTCGATTTGAAACGGTTTCTTGACTGCAATCGATGAACTCATGCTTGATCGCTCCCTCGCCAAAATGTAAAAAAAGAGGCATCCTCTGTAGGCGCCTCCGTTGGTACGGTCAACTTATGTTTTAATTATAATAAATCCTATGTGAATAATATGAATAATAGCAGTCCAGGCTGAAGGTGTCAAGAGAAAATCTGGAAAAATGCCGCAAGATGATTTCGTGACCCACGATATCGATGAGGCGATTTACCTCGCGAATCGCATCGTGAATTTGAAGCCGAGACCCGGCTCGATTCGCAACATCGTCCCTGTCGATCTGCGAAGGTTTGCTGAAATCTATCGCCGATCATAATGGTACTAGTATAAAGCGTATAAAAATGGGGATAGCTGTTAGCGGGGGTGTTTTACAAGATGACAACCATTTGGGACACCATTAAAAGCATGTTCGGCTCGTTAACGGATGAAGAACCGAAACCGCCTTTGCATGTCGGAGAAGTCATGTCCTTATGGACGCTTCTTACGATTTATGAAGAAGGCCAGCTCGTTTATAAAATCGCATTGAATACGACAACCGATCCGGAACTGCGGCATGCGATAGAGAATGCCGTCAAAGAATCATTGGAAGATATCAAGATGATCAAGGACCTTTTGATCAAAGAAAGTGTCCCGCTGCCGCCGGTTGCGGTAGGCAAGCCGGTCTCGAATTCGGAAGGCATTCCGCACGGAGTCAAGTTTACGGACGAAGAATTGGCTAACCTGATTGTAGGCAAAATTGCCGCTTGCATCGCTCTATGCGGACAAGCGGTTTCCCAGTGTCTCAGAACCGATGTGGCGCTCATATTGCTGAGATCGATGAGCAGGCTGCTGCAATACAGCGCGCCATACCGCTCCATGATGAGGAAACGCGGATGGCTCAAAACACCGCCATACTATTATCCGCCCGGCGGTCCTTCCTCATAAGAAAATGCGAAACGTTCCCTTCGCTTCATGGCGAGAGAACGTTTTTTTCATGCAGCTTTCGGCCGGAAGTGCAATCGAACGCATCGGATGGTTATTATGAAGATTTCGACGGTCTGATGTTGACCTTTAAGGGGCGCGGTTCCTTCGGCATGAGCCGGAGCCGGTAAGCTTCGGCCGTGAGCAGCTGGTTCATTTGGTATTTCATCGACTCGATCAGTTTCGTACAGACGTTCATTTCCTCGTTCAACCTTCTTTTTTCGCCCGGAGAAGCGGCTGCATTTTTGAGTTTGCCGGAAATCAGCTTCAATTGCCGCTCCGCTCTCGGAATCGCTTCCTCCTCAACGGCCGTCAGTTTTTGTACCATATTCGGTTTAATCAGATTGTTAGGAATCAATACCGTGACGGCGGCTGTAACGGTTGGCAGCTCCAGGTCGCTCGCGAGCATGGCTCTGCAATTCCCGCCGGTGAAGACCGTATATTTTCCGTAAGGCAGCCGGAGCAGGTGGAAATCGGCAGGACTCAGGTCGTTCCAGCCATGAACGGAGACGGATTTGCGCAGCACATTCATTTTGTGATCGGTGGCGACTTGATCCGGGGGCTGCGACAGCCCGATAATGTCTGCAGGATTGATTTTCATAATGCCGACGTTCAGCGTTCTGTAGCCGATGACATGAAACTCGTGCATCAGCTCATCCAAGTCATACCAGCGAGAATCCATAGGGGGTCCCTCCCAGGTTCCTGTTTTTACAATTATATGTCGCATCCGGTTGTCCCCATTTCGCTAGCCGCCAAAAAAAAGGGACCCGCATCAACGGGATGCGGGCCAAGTTTTTATATTAAAAAGGGGGGTCATGAGTTCATTATAGGCTTTGTTCATTAAGAACAGATGAAGAACATATTTCAATTATATTACAAATTGTTCATTTCATTACGAATGCCTTTATTGCTTGTGCCTGCGAGGTATTCACTGCCGGATGGAATTAAGCTATAATAGTAGCTTAGCACGCGAAAGGAGAGTCTTAAGTCATGGCAGGAAGAAACCAAGATGAACTCGATTTGACGTTGCTCGGCAGCGAGAAGACCAAATACCCGATGAGCTACGCGCCTCAGATGCTGGAATCGTTCGACAACAAGCATCCGTACCGCGATTATTTTGTCAAATTCAATTGTCCCGAATTTACCAGCTTGTGCCCGATTACCGGCCAGCCGGACTTCGCGACGATTTATATCAGCTATATTCCCGATCAGAAGATGGTCGAGAGCAAATCGCTGAAGCTGTATTTGTTCAGCTTCCGCAACCATGGCGATTTTCACGAAGACTGCATGAACATCATCATGAACGATTTGATCAAGCTGATGGACCCGAAATATATCGAAGTATGGGGCAAGTTCACGCCGCGCGGCGGCATCTCGATCGACCCGTACTGTAATTACGGCCGTCCGGATACCAAGTACGAGCAAATAGCCGAGCACCGGCTGCTGAACCACGATTTGTATCCGGAAAAAGTGGACAACCGTTAATAACGTATGCGAAGATATGCAATCAGAGGGCTTTCCCGGTCGAACGCGTTACGGGAAGGCCTCTTTGCTATGTCTGCATCTTTACGATACGGACAGATGCGATATATCGCTCTTCGCAGATATCCGTTTGCAGTGGACGTGACCGGCCAGCCAAGGTCTATATATCTTTTAGGTTTTGTTACAAGCGGAGCGTATATGTTTTCGAAAGTGACCTTTGTGCAAAGCACAACGGAACGCGAAAACATATACCGCAGCGAACCTGAAAGTTAACTTAAAATCGCTTGCAAGCCGGCGCTTCGCAACCTATCGGGCGAAAAGTAGTGTACAATATCGTTGAGGTGAATGGCATGTATCAGAAAGAACAAATCAAAATATTGCTCGTTGACGATGAGCCGAATATATTGCAGTTTTTGGAGATGGGTCTGCGCAACGAAGGCTATCAAATTGTGACGGCCGAAGAAGGGGTAAGCGCCATTAACGCGGCGCAGGAGTTCCAGCCGCATGTCGTCATTTTGGATGTGATGATGCCCGGCATGGACGGGTTCGAAGTATGCAAGCTGCTGAAGCGGATGGGCCAGATGGCCGTCATCATGCTGACGGCGAAGGAGGAAGTGGACGAACGGGTCCGCGGACTGACGGCCGGCGCCGACGACTACATGATCAAGCCGTTTTCCTTCGATGAGCTGATCGCCCGCATCCACGCCCGGATTCGCAATCAGTTTCCGCAGCTGCTCAGCGAGCTGAGAATCGGTCCGTTCCAGATTGACGACAGCCGCAGGGAAATCCGTTATCAGGACCGCGTGCTGTCGCTCTCGGCGACGGAATACGAGCTGCTCAAATATTTGGTGTCGCATCATAATCGGGTGCTAAGCAAGGCGATTATTTTGGAAAATGTATGGGGATACGACTTCGGAGGCCAGGAGAACATCGTCGAAGTGTACATCCGTTCACTGCGAGAGAAGCTGGAGGATCGCGAGCACAGCGTCATCCGGACGATCCGGGGCTCCGGCTACAGGGTGGATATCTCATGATGCAACGGCCGCGCTCTTTACGTTTTCAACTGCTGTCGCGGTCGCTGCTCATATTATCGGTGCTGCTTCTGATGATCGGCGTCTTCCAGTACGTCATCATGGCCCAATTTTTATACAAAAACAAAGCTTCCACGATCCAGGCTCAAATTCGGACGGTTCCGTTCCCGTTCTGGCAGCAGGCGGCGACGTCTCCGGAAAAAATCGATTTCCGCAACCCGGTTTCCTCGCTGCGCGCCGGCGGTTCGACCGTAGCGTTTCTTGACGCGGACAACCGGTTCCAGGTGCTCATCCAGGACCCGGAGCAGACGGCGGCCGTTCCCCGGCTGCCCGATCAAGACTACAAGGAAGCAATGCATCCGCAGAGCGCGCCGGATTACCGCATCGTGAAAGACGAGCAGGGCACGAAGCAACTTGTGGTGCTCCGGCCGATCAATGCGCGCGACCGGTTAATCGGCATCGTTCAGGTCAGCTCCAAGCTCGAGCCGCTGCAGAGCATCGTCGTCGGACAGCTGTTGACCTACGCCGGTTTGTCCGTGCTTGCGCTGGCGGCCGGGCTGTTGACGTTTCTGCCGATCCTTCGCCGCACCCTCATTCCGTTGTCCCGTATGACCGATACGGTGGAGAAGATCAATGCGGGCAACTTGGATGAAAGGCTGCCGATTCGGCACGAGCAGGTGGAAATCGACAGGCTGTCGATGTCGTTCAACGCGATGCTGGAGCGGCTCGAGCATTCGTTTGCCGCGGAGAAGCAAGCGCAGGAGCAAATGCGCCGCTTTATTGCCGATGCATCCCACGAGCTTCGCACGCCGCTGACGTCGATACACGGGTTTCTGGAGGTGCTGCTGCGAGGAGCCGCTGCAGATCCGGAGCA
This sequence comes from Paenibacillus allorhizosphaerae, assembly GCF_910594985.1. Lineage (GTDB taxonomy): Bacteria > Bacillota > Bacilli > Paenibacillales > NBRC-103111 > Paenibacillus_G > Paenibacillus_G allorhizosphaerae. The sequence continues at coordinate 18,286 of NZ_CAJVCE010000035.1, read as the reverse complement.
GCTGCGCAACGCGCTCAAGAGCATGTACGGCGAGTCGAAGCGGCTCAACGGCTTGGCCGAGGAGCTGCTGATGCTCGCGCGGCTCGATCAGGCGCCCGTGCTGCAGCAATCGGAGGGCCGGCTCAGCGAGCTTTTGCGGGAGATGGAGCACCAGCTTCAGTTGTTTGCCGGCGAGCGGAACGTCGTGTTTCAGATCGCGACCGAGCAAACGAGCCGGTTTGACCGGAACCGGATGAAACAGGTGGTTCTGAACCTGGTTCAGAACGCGGTGCAGCATACCGATCCGAATGCGGGGCATATCGCGATTTCGCTGGAGAAACAAGGCGATGCCATGGTTTTCATCGTAGAGGATAACGGAACCGGTTTTGCCGAGGAGCACACAGCCCGGCTGTTCGACCGCTTTTATCGCGTCGATACGGCGCGGAGTCGCAAACAGGGCGGAGCCGGGCTCGGCCTCTCGATCACGAAGTCGATCGTAGAGCTGCACGGCGGCTCGATTACCGCAACCGGCAAGCCGGGTATGGGCGCACGGTTTGCCGTACGCCTTCCGATTGCGTAGCCGACGAGCCAACCGGCGTGAAGCAGGGAATCGGAGTGCCGGCGGTGAAATGGATCATTGTGTAATAAATCCAATCTATTGATTATAATGGATGTGGCGGGTTTTCGCGGAAACGGAAAACCCCGGAAAAGGAGGAGAACCGGATGAAATTAACGAACAACATCGGCGTCATCGTCGACAGCTTTGGGATCGGCGTGCGCGAGGGGCTGAAGAAAGCGAAGGAAGTCGGCGCGGACGGCGTTCAGATTTATGCGGTCAGCGGGGAAATGGACCCGGCCGCATTGTCGGTGGCGGCACGCCGCGAATTGAAAGAGTATATCGCCTCGCTCGGCCTCGAAATTTCTGCGCTTTGCGGCGATTTGGGCGGTCACGGCTTCCAGGATAAGACGGCGAATCCGGCCAAAGTGGAAAAGTCCAAACGGATTCTTGATCTGGCGATGGATCTTGGAACGAACATCGTAACGACGCATATCGGCATTGTACCGGACGACAGGCAGGGCGAAGTGTACCATAGCCTGCAGACGGCTTGCGAGGAGCTCGGACAATACGCCAAAGGGATGGGCGCCTATTTTGCCATCGAAACCGGACCGGAGCGCGCGGCGCATTTGAAATCGTTCCTCGACACGCTCAGCACGAACGGGGTGTCCGTCAATTTCGATCCGGCCAACATGGTGATGGTGACGGGCGACGATCCGGTGCAGGGCGTACATATATTACGCGACTATATCGTTCATACGCATGTGAAGGACGGCATTCGCTACAAGGAAGTGGACCCGCGCGAGGTGTATGGGGCGCTAGGCTACGAGCCGATGGATCACGGCAAAATCGCGCAGATGGTTAGCTCCGGCGAAGTGTTCAAGGAAGTGCCGCTCGGCGAAGGCAAAGTGCCGTTCGACGCCTATTTTGCCGCGCTGCAGGAGATTGGATACAAAGGCTATCTGACCATCGAACGCGAGGTTGGGCAGCAGCCCGAGATTGACATTCGCGCCGCGGTTCAATTCATTCGGCGGTACAAATAAGAGCGAACCCGCAAGTGGGCCTCATTCAATAAGAAAAGCTTCTGATTAAAAAAGGACCCCGTCGGGTCCTTTTCCACATCTATTCGTTAGTTCGCCCGCTGGACGCGCAGCATAATTTGCTTGTGCAAATGCTCGGGCTGAATTTTCGGATTCCCCGCATTGATCCGCGGAATTTCAAGCCGTTTGCTGGCCCGTGTCGCCATCTCGTTTACAATCGTAAACGCGTAACGAATGCCGCCTTCGGTAATAAGCTCTTCCGATGCTGTTGTATATATGCCGAACGGGTAAGCGTAAGCGGTGGCCGATTGCGCTTGTCCGTACAGCTCGTTCAGTTTGCCGACGCAAGCTTTCGTATCCGACAATATGCGGTCCGCGTACGATACGCCGCCTTCCGTTCCGAGCGGATTGGTCAAAGCCGCCTTATCTTCCTCTTTGTAATGCAAATTATCGGAATGGCATTGGAAGTCGAACATCCCCGGCTTGTACGCCAGCATCTCGCGGATTTCCTCCTTAGAGAGCGCAGGAATGGAAGGGGCCTTCGGATCGGCCAATTCTTTCGTTACGACGAAATTGACGGCGGGAATGCCAAGCTCCTTCAGAATCGGGTATGCGTATTGGTGGAAGCTCTCATAACCGTCGTCAAAGGTGACGAAGACGGCTTTGTCCGGAACGGCGCCCCCTTCGTGAAACGCTTTAAATTCGCTCAGCGATATAAAGTGGTAACCTAATTTCTGAAGATACGTGAGCTGGTCCCGGAACAACCGGCTCGTGATCGTGCTGGAGCTTTCATCGGAATCGTGCACGTGATGGTACATCAGGACGGCAACCTGATCGTGATAGCGGAAATCATATTTACTTGAAAATACATCAAACGCGCCGAGCAGCACGACCGCAAGCAGCAAGCCCGTAAAAAGTTTATGTATCATGGCGGAACTCCTTTAACTTCGCATCCGGGGTTCATGGACACCATTGCAGCCGCCGGAAAAATTTCGTCTATACATTGTACCATCCGAGCTTGGAATTGGGCAAAGGTTGCCGCATCGTGTCTTGAACTGTATTAAAAAAGGAGGAATTTGGATGTCGCGGTAGAAAAAGATAAAGATTCAAAACAGGAGAGGCAAGGAGTGAAAGCATGGAACACCTTCACGGGATTTACAGCTTCCCCTTAGTCGTTCTTTCCGTTGTGATATCGATTCTATCTTCTTACAGCGCGCTCACGTTGTATCAGCGGGTGCTGACGCTAAGCGGCAAAGAAAAGACGGTCTGGACGGTTTGCGGCTCCATCGCAATGGGGCTCGGCATATGGTCGATGCACTTTATCGGCATGCTCGCTTTTCATTTGCCGGTGCAAGTGACATACGATTACGTGCTGGTCGGGATTTCGCAGCTTATTCCGATCGGCGCGGCCTGGGCGGCACTCACGGTGATTGCCCGAAGCTCCGTTTCGAAACTGCGGCTAGCGCTCGGCGGTATATTTATGGCGCTGGGCATTGTAGGCATGCACTATACGGGCATGGCGGCCATGCGGCTGCCCGGTACGATTTCGTATCGCTGGCCGCTTGTCGCATTATCCGTACTCATTGCCTTTTTGGTGTCCTTTGCGGCGTTAAGCACCTTGTCGCTTTACCGGCGCAGGAGGTGGAACTATCCGTTATCGGCCAAAGTCGGGGCAGCGGCGCTCCTGGGGATGGCGATCGCGGGCATGCATTACACGGGCATGATGGCCGCCGAATTTCATACGTATGCGGAAGTTTCGAATCCGGACAACGTCCAGGTCGGGATCGGCGCCATGCTGCTGGCGGGTCTGCTTGGCGCAGCGACGATGTTTATTTTGCTGCTCATCCTCGTGAGCCAATTCATGGACAGGCGTTATGCGCTGCGTCTTGCGGACTATAATCAGAGCCGGTACGACTCGATCTTCGAGCATAACCCGCATATGGTGTGTCTCTTCGATCTGAAGGGTCGCCTCGTTCGCACCAATCCTGCAGCGGAGCAGATTACCGGTTACAGCCGGGATTCGTTTCTGAGCAAGCCGTTTACGAACTTCCTGACGCGGAGAGATGTAAGCAAAGTGCGGCGCTGTATTACCCAAGTGCTGCAAGGTATCCCCCAAACGGTAGAATGTACGATCCGGCACCGGAACGGCCAGCCTATTCATTTGAGCACGACCATTGTTCCGATGATAGCGGACGGTAAAATCGTCGATTATTATGCAATATCCAAAGATGTGACGGAACAAAAACAGGCGGAGCGCCAACTGCTTCTAGCCAAACTGGAAGCAGAGCGTGCGGCGCGGGCCAAAGCGGAGTTTCTGGCGGTCATGAGTCACGAGATTCGTACGCCGCTGAACGGAGTCATCGGCATGAGCGAACTGCTGTTGGAAACCGAATTGCGCGAGGAGCAGCGGGACTATGTTCGCATTATCGGTACAAGCGGCAAAGCGTTGCTCTCCGTTATTAACGACGTACTGGATTACTCCAAGATCGATTCCGGCAAAATGCAGCTGCAAACCGAGCCGTTCGCGCTGCGCGAATGTCTGGACGAAACGATTCATTTATTTATGCCGCAGCTCCAGGAACGCCGGCTGGAATGCAGAGGCCATGTGGATGCGTCCGTGCCTTCGGTACTGATCGGCGATGCGGGCCGGCTCAGACAAGTGTTCATTAACTTGATCGGTAATGCGGTGAAATTTACCGAACGCGGAAGCATTGAAGTAACAATACGCTGCTTGCAACAGAAAGGGGACCAATTGACGATCGAATGTGCCGTGAAAGACAGCGGGATCGGCATACCGCAGCACTTTATTCCATTCTTGTTTCAGCCTTTTCATCAACTGGATTCCAAGATGACCCGGAAGTACGAAGGGACGGGGCTGGGGCTGGCCATCAGCAAGAGGCTCGTGGAAATGATGGGCGGTACCATCCGTGTCGATTCGGCTGAAGGACTTGGGACGACGTTTACGTTTACGGTGCAGGCGGCATACTGCCGTGACGAGCTCGCCGTGCATTCTTAGGGAATAACGGGGAAGTTTACATTTTTTACATGAGAAAAAATATGTATCGCATTCGCAACCTTTTTGGATTCCCGTACGTTATACAATTGGCCGTGCTGCGATTTAAACTATAGTTACCGTTTCAGAGAGGATGAAAACACGTATGTCAACGAAAGGGCCGGGGATGGGCGAACTGCTCAAAAACCGGTTTGTGCAAGTGATTTTACTGTCCGGGCTGCTGCTGCAAATCGGCATTTGGGTCCGGAATTTCGCGATTTTGTTGTTTGTGGTCGATCAGACGGGCGGGGAGAACTCGCGCGCCGTCTCCCTCATATCGGTGGCGGAATTTGCCCCGATCTTTATTTTTTCGTTCATCGGCGGGACGTTTGCCGACCGGTGGAAGCCAAAGCGTACGATGATCTGGTGCGACATACTGAGCGCCGTGTCCGTGTTCGTCGTGCTGCTCACACTTGTTTTCGGAACGTGGAAGGCGATCTTTTTTGCAACGCTCGTATCGGCCGTGCTGTCGCAGTTTTCCCAGCCTTCGGGGATGCGGCTGTTCAAAATTCATGTTCCCGAGTCGCTCATGCAAGCGGGCATGTCCATCTATCAGACCATGTTCGCCTTGTTTATGGTGCTCGGTCCGATTCTCGGCACATTCGTATACCAGCATTTCGGCATTCAGACGGCCATCGCCATCATGGGCGTTGCGTTCCTGCTGTCTGCCGCCGTCTTGGTGATGCTGCCTGCGGATGCGGAGCAGGACACGAGCGGGCCGCGCACTTCCCTACGGGAGGAGATGGCCGCCGGGTTCCGCTATGTGCTGTCGAACCGGCTGCTTACGATCTTGGGAGGCTGTTTCCTCGCCGCAGGACTTGCGATCGGACTGATTCAGCCGCTCGGCGTATTTCTGGTGACGGAGCAGCTTGGGCTGCCCAAGGAAAACCTGCAGTGGCTCATGACGGTGAGCGGCATTGCGATGATCGCCGGCGGAGGCGTGACGGTCGGCTTGTCCAAGAAGCTCCCTCCACAGCTGATGCTTGCCATAGGAATGGCCGTCAGCGCCGTCATGATGGTCGTCACCGGGTATTCGACGGTGTTATGGCTTACACTTGTCGCGCAATTTTTCTCGGGGCTGGTGCTTCCGGCGATCCAGATCGGGATCAATACGATGATTTTGCAAAATACCGCCGCTTCTTACGTCGGCCGGGTCAACGGCATCTTAAGCCCGATGTTCATGGGCGCGATGGTGCTTACGATGAGCGCATCCGGAGAACTGAAGACGCATCTTTCGCTGTCGACCATTTACATGACTGCCGCGATCTTATTCGTTATCGGCATTGTCGTGATGGCACCGATCTACAAGATGAAGTCTGGGGCGGAGCAACCGCAGGAACAAGTGCAGGAAAAAGCCGGCTGACGCTCGATGACAGTTACGGCGTTCATGCTGCATGGAAAATATAACTTAACATGCAAAAGCCGCAGTTTCCGATTTTCGGAAACTGCGGCTTCGTTGTTTCAAAGCGGCTCACGGCGTGTAAAAGTTTTGTGTATAGTAAATTTTCATTTTTCCGCCGAAGCTGACGCCGACGCCAAGGCGCTGCGTATCGCCAAGCAAATTTTTGCGATGGCCTTCGGAATTCATCCAGCCGTGATGCGCGAAGATGGCGCTGGATTGGCCGGCGGCGATGTTCTCGGCCGCGGTGCGGTACTTGATATCGTTTTGCTTCATCCGATCGAACGGGCTTTGGCCGCTCAAGTTCGTATGATCGAAGTAATTGTTTGCGGCCATGTCGGCGCTATGCTGGCGCGCCGTTTCCGCGGCGGCATCGTCCCAGGCAAACGCTTTGAGGCCGAGCTTGACTCTGGCCGCATTAGCAAGGTCGAAGCTTTGGCGCTCGAATGCGCGGGCGAGACCGTCGCTGCCTTCGCTGTAGAAGGAGGTCTGGGCTTGCTCGGCCGCCTTGGCAACGATCTGTACGCCGGTAACGACTTGATCGCGGTGCAAATCATAGAAGAACGTAGCGTACGAGCCACCGATCTCGTAGGTGCCGTACTCGCCATTGCCGTAATTCATCATGAACCGCGTGTTGCCTTTCATGATGTACTGCAGCGGACTTCCGTACTGTTGTTCCACGTCGGCTTTGGCCGAGCCATCGGCGATCCCTTTCTCCGTAGTCCAGTTGGCGGAAGGGCTATAAAGAGCGGCGACCTTGCCGTCCGCGATTCCGACTTGAACGTAGTCGCTGTAATTGCCGTTGTAAATGTACCACTGGACGCCATATTCGCCGGCGTCCTTCCGGGCAGGCTCGCCTAGCTTGCCGACGACGCTGTCCGCGGAATCGCCGATGGCAATGCCTTTGACGGTGACAGCTGCGCCGCTTGCCTGTTCGGTAGCGGTTTGGGAGTCGGGCGACGATGAAGGCAGCGCGAACGATTGCCGCTTCAAGTTGCGAATGAACTGGACCGATTCCGCCCGGGATAGCTTGTCCCCGGCACGGTAGCCTTCCACGGTTGCGGCACTCTTGCCTTGAGACAGGCCTTGGTCGAGCAAATAACGGATCGAATCGTTCAAAGGAAGCGGTCCCTTTTGGGTTGCGGCGATCAGACGCGCGACGGAACCGCGGTTATATCGGCTTGGATCGGTATTATGCAGCACAGGCCACTTCTGCTTGTCCGCATAAAGGTAATACGGTTCGAACCAGGCGGCTCCTTTGGAAGCCGACGGCACGAGCGTATTCGGATATGCGCGCAGCAGCATGGCGAGAAATTCGGGTTCCGAGACGCTTTGGTCGGGACGGAACGTTCCGTCCTCGTAACCGTCTACAATGCCGCTGGTGACTGCCCAAGCGATGGCATCGGCTCCCCAGTGGCGCGAGGCGTCCTTGAATCCGGTGGTATTCGAAGCGACGGCAGAAGTAGATTCGGTAGCGGCGGCACATCCGGCAAAGGGGCCTGCCGCTGCCAACCAAAAGGTGAGAGACAGCACGACTGGCGACCACTTTTTTGGCAAAGAGACCTCCTCCTTTTCTTGCAAAAGAATTCGTTTCCATTTTACTATATTCGTCGCTTGCGCAACATGTCTATGGAAATCGAACCCAGCATCCGCCACTGGAGCGAAGTTTCATTGAAATCTTCTTTGAAAAAACGGGATCATAATCGCTAGGGGCGATTGATACAATAATAAAACAACCCTGGCGCTTGCTCCCAAACACTTCCGGTTTTCGTGCATACATAGCGAATAGGTTGTACACAAACTCTAAGAGGAGAGGGGGACGAACCAATTGATACAGTTCCGCGAAGTGAACAAATATTACGGATCGTTTCAAGTGCTCAAAGATATTAATCTCACCATTGGCCAAGGTGAAGTGGCGGTTGTGATCGGGCCTTCCGGTTCGGGGAAAAGTACGCTGCTGCGCTGTATCAACCGATTGGAGACGATCTCGAGCGGCGAACTGACGGTAAATGACGTGAAAGTCCACGGTCGCGGCATCGACATCAACAAGTTGCGCCGCGACATCGGGATGGTGTTCCAGCATTTCAACTTGTACCCGCACCGGACTGTGCTGGAGAACATTACGCTTGCGCCTACCAAAGTGCTCGGCGTTTCGCGCCGGGAAGCGGAAGAAACGGCCATGCTTTATTTGCAAAAAGTCGGCATTCCGGAAAAAGCCAAATCGTATCCTTCCCAGCTTTCCGGCGGACAGCAGCAGCGGGTAGCGATTGCAAGGGGGCTGGCGATGAAACCGAAAATTATGCTGTTCGACGAGCCGACTTCCGCGCTCGATCCCGAAATGATCGGAGAAGTGCTCGACGTCATGAGGGATCTGGCGCGGGAAGGAATGACGATGGTCGTCGTCACGCATGAGATGGGCTTCGCGCGTGAAGTCGCCAGCAGCGTCATCTTTATGGATCAGGGACGCATTATGGAACATGCGGCACCGTCCGAATTTTTTGCGAACCCGCGAGAGGAACGGGCCAAAACGTTCCTGAGCCGGTTGCTTCACCACTAAGTTATGAAACAGAGAGGGGAAATGTATGATGAAATGGAAACAGTGGCTAAGCGGTTCTGCGGCAGCATTGCTCGTATTGACGATCATGGCAGGATGCGGCACGAAGCCGACGGAGCCTTCCCAAGGAGCGGGAGGAGCCGGCGGAGGAGGAGGCAATGCCGCAGCTCCGGCGTCTACGATAGCGGAAATTAAAAAGCGGGGCAAGCTCGTAGCGGGTGTCAAGTTCGATACGAAGCTGTTCGGCTTAAAAGATCCGGCCACAGGCAATGTGGAAGGCTTCGATATTGACATGGCCAAAGCGATCGCGAAGAAAGTGTTGGGCGACGAAACGAAAGTAGAGCTCAAGGAAGTGACTTCCAAGACGCGCATTCCGATGCTGCAGAACGGCGAGATCGACATGATTATCGCTACCATGACGATCAATGAAGAACGCAAGCAGCAGGTCGATTTTACGGACGTATACTTTAAAGCGGGCCAGTCGCTGCTCGTCAAGAAAGGCAGCCCCATTAAATCGATCACCGATTTAAAAAAGGGGATGAAGGTGCTGGCGGTAAAAGGATCGACGTCTGCGGTGAATGTGAGAGCGAAGGCGCCGGAGACGACGGTACTCGAGTTTGAAAATTACCAGGATGCTTTCTCCGCATTGAAGGCGGGACAAGGCGATACGCTCACGACGGACAATGCGATCTTGTACGGCATGGTGAAGCAGGACCCGAACTACCAAGTCGTCGGCGGAACGTTCACCGATGAGCCTTACGGAATGGCGATTCGCAAAGGCGACAAAGAATTTGTCGATTTTGTCAACGCAACGTTGGCCGACATGAAGAAAACCGGAGAGTACGACAAGCTGTACGAGAAATGGATCGGCGAGAAACCGGCGCCATAAATCGTCTTCGTGGCAGGATGGCCCGCTAAGCAGGCAGGCTATCCTGTTCCTTGCATTCGCGGCTGCCGCCCAAGGAGGGATAGAAGCTCATGTTCGATAAATTGCGCTTCGATATTTTGACCAAGCATTGGGATACGTACATGCTCGGCTTTGAAAATACTGTGAAAGTCAGCTTGATTGCGCTTGTGGCGAGCTTCATTCTGGGGACAATCATCGCCGTTATGCGGATTGCACCGTTCAAGCCGCTCAATTGGCTTGGGACGATATACGTCGAATTTATCCGCAATATTCCGCTGCTGCTCATCGTGCTGCTGTTTTTTTTGGCATCGCCGACGCTTGGCTTGCCGCTTGACGGGTTTCAATCCGGTACGATTGCGTTGACGGTTTACACCGCGGCATTCATAGCCGAGGCGATCCGGGCGGGCATTCAGGCCGTACCAAAGGGTCAGATGGAAGCGGCGCGCTCATCCGGGCTGACGTATTCGCAAGCCATGTGGTTTATTATTTTGCCGCAGGCGTTCAAAATCGTCATTCCGCCGATCGGCAACCAGTTTTTGAACTTGGTCAAAAATTCGTCCATTCTCGGGGTCGTGGCTGGACTCGATCTGATGTACTACGCGGATATTATTTCGACGCAAACGTTCGTTACGTTCAGCGTGTACATTTTTGTAGCGCTGTTTTATTTGGTGCTGACGCTGCCGATCAGCTTCGGGGTGCGCTATTTGGAAAAAAGAATGGCCGTTAAAGCCTGAGGCGGGATCGAAAGGAGGGAACGGATATGGACTTTACCGGCGCTTACTCGGCGGACAACTTGAGCTTTTTGATGAAAGGGCTCTATATTACGCTCAAGGTTGCTTTTATATCCATCATTCTGAGCTTTGTTATCGGGGCGCTTGCCGGAACGCTGCGCTATGCCCGTATTCCGGTGCTGTCGCAATTGATGGCGGTGATTGTGGAAGTCATCCGCAACTTGCCGCTGCTTCTGATTATCTTTTTCACTCGGTTCGCGCTGCCGGAGATCGGGCTGAAAATGTTTCAAAACGCCGAGTATGCGGCTATCGTCGCGTTGACCGTATTCGAAGCGGCCATGATTGCGGAGATCGTGCGCAGCGGTTTAATGTCGATCGAGAAGGGGCAAATGGAAGCGGCGCGTTCGTCCGGCCTCACCTACGTGCAGGCGTTGTGGCATATCATTCTTCCCCAGGCGCTGCGGCGGATGGTGCCGCCAATGGTGAGCCAGTTCATTTCGCTGCTCAAAGATACTTCGCTTGCCACCGTCATTGTGCTGGCGGAGCTGATGCACAATACGCAGATTGTCGCCGCCGTGAACCCGAACTGGGTCATTCCGATCTTTATCATGTCCGCGCTAATCTATTTTACGGTCAATTTCGTGCTCTCGATCGTGGCCAGACGACTGGAAGCGAGGAATGTATAAAACCAAACCGTCCGAAACCAAAGTTCGGATGGTTCTTTTTTTGCTTGGAAATGAAAATGAAAATACCCGGCGCGCGCGGGGTTGTACCGCCGACTGCCGGGTATCGTAGTGGCATGACTTATTTCTTCTTCTCGGTTTCGCAAGCATCCCGATTTCGAGGCGCTGTGTCCTCGGCGAGCTTGTCCCCGAATTGATCCAACCGGGAAGGGGAGCTTGCCGGCCCGTCGTTGTCCGGTTTGTTGTTTCTTCCTGCCATCGCACTCACCTCCAAGCTTATCGTTCCATTCGACCGAAGCAATTATCCGTTTAAAAGAGAGCGTTGTTTTACGGTCTCCTGCAAGCCTTCGATGCCTGGCGTTGCGATCACTTTCGTTATTTTCTTCGAATATAGCTACCCACATCCGTCATCATAAGCGAAAAAATGCCCTTTTCCTAACAAAACCGGCGTTTATATCATTTTTTATAAGTTGGCGTTATTATTTCTGCAACCTTTTGGAAAGCAAGCGCGTTTAGAAAGTAACTCCGGAGAACAATGCCAATGCGCAATGGCATACAACTTCACTCGTGAAAGGTGGAAAATCATATGAAAAAATGGATCACGATGGTTTCTGCAACGGCGCTCTTTTGCAGCTTAACGGGCGGTTCCGTCCTTGCATTTAATGACGTGGAAGGCGATCAGAAAGCTCCGGTCATGTCACTGAAAGACCGCGGCGTTATTAGCGGTATTGACGATAATCATTTCGTTCCGATGGGAAAAGTCAGCTACGCGCAAAGCGTTCATATGATCGTCAAGGGGCTTGGTCTTAACATCGATAACATGAGGTTCATTAAGCAGCCGGAGGCGTCCGATTATTTCACCAAAGTGCCGAACAACGCGTGGTATGCGCAGTCCTTTATTATCGCGCAGCTGAACGGTCTGCCGATTCCGAAGGACGTCGATCCGAACGGTACGATGACTCGCGAGCAATTCGCTGATCTGCTGGTGCACGCCATTGAGAAGAAAGGCGATTTTCCAACCATCAAGATGTATATTCAGATAGCCGACGAGGATCAAGTGACTCCAGAAATAAACGGTTCCGTGCAGCGCCTGCTGTTATATAAAATTACAAGTCTCGGCGAGGACCGCAAGTTTAATCCGAAACGCGAAATGAGCCGCGGGGAAGCGGCCGTCTGGCTGTATAATGCGATCAAGCTTGTGGAATCGCACAAACAGCCCGTTCAACATGAGGAGATTAAGGTTAGCATTGAAAAAGTGACGGACGACGTGAACAAAGTGATTTTGTCCCGCGGAGAGAAACCGACGGCCGGGTACGGGATTGAGATTACCGGCATTCGATTCGAGCAGAACGGACGAGCGGTTGTTACTTATACGGTGAGCGATCCGGCACCGGACAGCATGAACGCCCAGGTCATTACGGAGCCGAAGGCGGAAACGTACGTTTCATCCAAATATAAAGTGGAGACCGAACCGGCAGCAGCACTACTTCATTAAGGTATCCCTTCCCCCTCACTTGCGAATGGAAAAGGTTTTGCAGGGCACTCGCTGATGCAAAGCCTTTTTTGTGTGCGCATTTTGCTTTCTACACTTTTGCTGTTGCTCGGCTCAATCAGGTTCAACGAGGACAATCTCGGGTAAAAAGGGTATACTACGTTGTATATCAAGGCAGAAACGGAGTGAGCAAAATGAATGAGCAGAATAAAGAAATTAACGGAGGCATGATCGCGTATTCGGATCAAGGCGAAGGGGTACCGGTTGTGCTATTGCACGGATTTTGCGGAAGCTCCGCTTACTGGGACGAGGTCGTTCCGCTGCTTGCCCAAGGGTGCCGGGTTATCGTTCCCGATTTGCGCGGGCACGGCGGGTCGTCGGCACGCGCAGAGCAACAATACAGCATGGACGATTTTGCCGACGATACCGCCGCGCTTTTGGATGCGCTGGATACCGGGCGCGTCGTGCTGCTCGGTCATTCGCTCGGCGGCTATGCCACGCTTGCATTCGCGGAGAAATATCCGGACAAGCTGCTCGGTTTCGGGCTGATTCACTCGACGGCGTTTCCTGACGACGAGAAAGGGAAGGAAGGCCGATTGAAGTCGCAGCAGACGATTAAGCAGCAGGGACTGCCGACATTTTTGGACGGTCTCATACCGAAACTATTCGCACCGGCTCATGTGGAGACGATGCCGGAAGCCGTTCGTAAAGCGAAGGATATCGGACTCGGCACGAATCCGGAAGGGGCGGTGGCGACGCTGGAAGGCATGCGGACGAGGCCGGACCGCAACCACGTATTATCCGCCGCTGCGGTGCCTGTGCTGCTCGTAGCCGGGACCGCCGACCAAATCATTCCGCTGGAACGGGCTTTTTCCGTGAGCGGGGAACGAATAGAACAAAAGCGCATCGACGGTGCCGGTCATATGAGTATGATGGAAGCGCCGGGTGAGCTTACCAAAATTATTCTCGATTTCATTGGGCGGCTGTAACGGCCGCTCTTTTTTGCTTACATAAGTTAAGGTACAATGAAGAAAAGGGGAGGTGCGGTGACGTATGGAGCAAAATGGAGCGAAAACCATCGCGGGGCATCCGGTTATTTTGTACGACGGCAGCTGCGGTTTCTGCAACCGGGCGGTACAGTTCATTATCCCTCGCGATCGCGGCGGAAGATTTCGGTTTACGGCGATTCAATCGGATGCGGGAAGACGGCTGCTTACGGAGCAAGGCCGTGATCCGGACAATTTGGATACGTTCGTGTTGATCGCGGACGGCCGCACATTCACCCGTTCAGCCGCTGCATTAGAGGTGGCGCGCAGGCTGGATGGCGCCTGGCCGTTATGCTACGGCTTCATGATCGTTCCGGGACGACTTCGCGACGGGGTCTACAACTGGATCGCCCGCAACCGGTATCGTTGGTTTGGACGTACGGACGCTTGCCTCCTGCCCAATCCTCAAGAACGGGAGCGGTTTCTCTAGTAGTAATTCGTGCAAGCGAAGATGAATGCATTCCCATTCCCTTATTGAGCAGGGTTCCTTAATTTCTCGGTAGATGCGGCAGATGCAGGCTTGAACAGCCTTTTTTTAATAGCATACGTGATTAATTCCGTTAACAACAGTATGACCAGCAGTCCCGATAGCGAAGCCGTTACCGACAGAGGCAGCACCCACCAATATGTAGGCTGCGAGAAGAACGGAATAAGCGACACAGCCAGTATCGGTGGCGCGTTCAAATGAAACTTGCGAATAACAAGGATCGTGCACAGGCAGGCAACGAGAAAAGTCCACAGCCCGGCATGCATCGCGTAGAACAGTGAGCCGATCGCCGATGCGGCACCCGCACCAGCTACAAGTTTCATCAAGTCTTTCATTGCAAACGCCCGACTGACGAACAAATAAGAAAAAGCCCCGAGCGTAGGGTAAAATAAAGGCTTAAGCGTAGGAAAGCTCTGAGAGAGCCAATAGATCAGAAGAAGATAAAGTGCGATAGCAACGGTCTTGATATCCATCCTCGAAATGTCCTCGATTTCCACATTAGCGGTAGATTAGGCTTTACAGAAGCGGCCTCAAAAATAATACACTGGTCCGAGTTCGGGCGTCAATCCCAATTTTCCAAAAAAAAACGCCTTTCCGACAGCTGCTAGCGATCGGAAAATGGCGTTTTCATTCAAACACGCGAGCTACAGTCCCTCGAAAAACCGGGTGATTTTCTCCAAATACTCCTGCTTGTAAGCCGGATAACTGCGGGCGTGCCCTTCGTTTGCCGGCTTCCACAGTTGAAATTTATCTTTGTGTTTCTCCCACATCGATTCGCTGTTTTGGTAAGGAATCGACGCGTCTCCCGTACTGTGTATAAACAGCACCGGCCTCGGATAAACGCGGTCTACTGCGGATAGGACGTCTACCTGGTTTGGGTCCATGTCAATCAATCGCGGTAAAATGGCCATGATCATCGGCGTGAACGGAAAGTTCGGCAAATGAGACCAAACCGGAAGATTTTCCTCCAAATATCGGCCCAAATGATTAAACGGGCTGTCGGCAACGATACCGCTAACCGACGGCTCCTCCGCTGCAGCCATAAGAGATGTACTGGCGCCCATCGAGAACCCGAGCAGCGCTATGGTTCCGGGGTGGTTGGCTTTCATCCAGTCAACGGCCCCGAGCAAATCGTTCTTTTCGAAATAACCGACCGAAGTCAGCGATCCTTCCGATTCGCCGGAATGACGAAAGTCGAACATCATGACGTTGTAACCGCGGTCGACCAGTTCTTTGGCAAGATTAAGCGCTTCGGCTTTTTTTTGCAGGCGGTTATTGTCGTAACCGTGGGCCATAATAATATTCGGTTTTCTGATCGTGCTGTCTTCCGTTGGTTTGCCCGGCAAGTACCAGCCTTTCAACTGCAGCCGGTCTTGACGGCTTTCAAACTGAATTTGATCAAAGACGAGCCCATGCCGGTCGGGGGAATCGTCGAGCGGCTTCGGTGTCGTATGGGTAAGCTTCCACCCTACATAGGTCGAGACGCCGCCGCACGCTAATATCACAACTAAGATAAGCCCAAGCAGTGTCCACAGCCACGGCTTGATATGAAGGCGGCCGCTGCGCCGTCTCGGCGCTCTGGAAATTGCAGGGGTAGGTCTCATCATCGCATTTCCTTTCTTTCTCCGGATTTACAAAAAAGGCACTCCCCATTATACGACAAGTTCAGACACCGCGACAGACTTAATTGTTTCTTTGGGTGCTTTTGGATGGTCGATAATGGTACCAGAGGGATAGTAGACATCCTACGGCAAACGCGGCCAACGCATAAAACGGGTTCGGCAGTGTCCATAGACCGGGAAGGCACAGGACGACCATGGCGCCGACATGAATCCGAAATCGTACGGTTCGCGCCGATCGATCCTGTAGCCCCGGCGGCAGCGGATAAATATAAGACCAATCGGAATGCCGGTACATTTGCTGAAGCTCCTTGAGCTGAACGGCGGCGATTCCGGCGAATAACAAAATCACCCCTGCGGGGAGCAGCGGACCCGACGAAACGGCGGTCAGCAGTGCACCGATCAACGTTAATCTCACCGTGATGCCGAACCACTCGGAGCGCAGCCATATTCTGCTGTACAAAAAGCCATAAGTGGAATCGGGAGCAAAACGGCGTCCGCCTGCCAGGTTCAGCAGTTTACGCGGCGCGCGCCGCGCGCGGGCTCGGCCGTGAATGCCCGGCACATCGATAAATAAATTCAGCAGCCTTAGGATAAAGGAGCGGTGCTTCAGTTCCGCCGCAAGCAATCCGTGCCAATTCAGGCTGCGCCGGCCGGTTAACTGGCCGATTGCCAAATAAATGAGCAGCCCGGCGGATACTGATAAGGCGCTCCAACTTACAGGCAAATTCATGAGGGCATATGCGAAGCCGGCCGATGCAACGAAACGCAATAGTGTGAATAAGATCACAGGGGGCCGCTCCGTTAGTTGAAGTTCCCGCCAACGAACGGCGAGCAGCACTCTTTTTACAATAAGAAGCATAGCGAGCACATAAATGAAACGGTAGGTGTCGCTCCCCGCAGCAACGGCGTACATGGGCCATAAGATCATCCAGACGGCCAGCAGAAGCAGTGATTGAGCTAAGAAAGCGCGTCTCACTGCTTGTTGCATGTAAGGTGCAAGCTCCGTTTCCAGAGGCAGCAAGTACATCAAATCGGCGTCCTTCAAATAAGTGCGTATCGGGCAAACGGCCAAAAAGGGCCAAAGCACGAGCGCCGCTACCTGCAATAATGGAAACTCGGGAGGCACTTGGTTAAGAAACCGCGTGTAAAAATAAGTGCCGGCCAGCATGACCAAGACAAGCGCTAATGATGCGCTCTGCAGCGCGTAACCGATGTACGGCCGTACTTCCATGAGAAATTGTTTGGTCCGTCTGTTCCACAATTGCCCGACATCCATGCGCAGCTCCGTCAACTTTGCTCACCCCGGGTGACCAGGCTGCAAAATACGTCGTCAAGCGAGGCCTCCGGCATGCCGGCTTGGGCTCGGAGCGCTTCCATATCCCCGGTTGCGGTCAGCTTCCCTTTTTGCAGCAAAAAATAGCGGTCTCCGTACTTTTCGATCGTCGTCAAAATATGAGAGCTGATTAAGATCGCAGCGCCGCTTTCTTTCACTTTGACCATCAGCTCAAGTAATGAGCGAATGCCGAGAGGATCGAGGCCGAGGAATGGCTCGTCGATAATATACAGCTCCGGCCGGACGAGAAAAGCGCTCATGATCATCACCTTCTGCTTCATCCCTTTGGACAGGTGAGCGGATAGGCGGTTCGCGTAAGCCGACATTTGGAATTCCTCCAACAGCGCGGCGGAGCGGCTCTCGTAATGTTCCCGCTGCATGCCGTAGGCCATCGCCGCAAGCTCGATATGCTCTTGCACCGTCAGCTCTTCATATAGCAGGGGGCTTTCCGGTACATAGGCGTATGTTCGGCGGTATGCCGTCGGATCGTCTTGTATTGTTCGGCCTTTCAAGCGGATTTCGCCCGTATGCGGCTGCATCAGCCCTAAAATATGTTTAATCGTCGTACTTTTGCCGGCGCCGTTCAGTCCGATCAAACCGACCATTTCCCCGGCGTGGACGGAAAAATTCAATTGATGTAATACAGGCCTTTGCCGGCTGTATCCGCCGGTCAGCCGTTCGACTTCCAATAAAGGCTTTGATTGCAACTGCATTCGTCATATCACCTCAATGCTTATTTTACCTTTTTTTAGGATGAAATGAAAAAGAGCTGATCCTTTGCGCTTTATTCGGCAAAACAACCGGCGAAATGCTGCCGCTTCGTATCAGAAGGGATACAAATTCAAGTTGGTAAAAAAAAGACTTGCATTGTTAATCATATATGTGATAAATTATTTTTCGCTGCCTGATGCAGTCGTTCAAAAATTTCTGCACTCTGCGGGTTCGTCCCCTCGGTTTGGAAAAAAAAGAACTTGCAATGAGGTAAGCAAATGTGGTAAATTAGTTTTTGCTGTCGCGTTGATGCGAAGCAACGAAACAAATGCAAGTTGCTTTGGAAAAATAAATACTTGCAAAGCTGATGCGAGATGTGGTACATTGATTTTCCGGCTGTTTAAGACAAGCCGATTGATGAAATACTTGAATCAAGCAACAGTGAAACAAATTGCCCTTTGAAAACTGAACAACGAGTGAGTGAATTAGAGAATGAAAATTCTCGCCAGTTTTAAATTTTGAGCTTAATCAGCTTACATTGATAGCGAACATCGCCTTCGGGTGATGGGAGCCACTTTAATGGAGAGTTTGATCCTGGCTCAGGACGAACGCTGGCGGCGTGCCTAATACATGCAAGTCGAGCGAGGGTCTTCGGACCCTAGCGGCGGACGGGTGAGTAACACGTAGGCAACCT
>NZ_CAJVCE010000034.1 GCF_910594985.1 Paenibacillus allorhizosphaerae | reverse complement strand
ATATTGTAAAGGGAGTAAATGTTACGATGTCATTGGCAATTAAAATACTTTTATCTTCAATCGAGTTATCTGCAATGATCGTACTCTCTCTATCAATGTTCCGGTTTCAGTTTTATTATTATTTACATAAGATCTACGGCATTGCGTTATTAATGTCTATTATTAGTTTCTATTTTCGAGATATCAATCATGTAAGCAACTTGACTATTTTACCTGCTCTCACAGTTGAAATTATTCTTATAATGATAGTATATAGAATCCCTTTCTTCTACTCATTATTAATGTGTATTCCTGGTTTTGTAGCAGTCTCAATAATCGAATTAGCGTTATATGGAATAGGAAAGCAATTCTTACTATTCGATGAGTCCCAAGTTCGCGAATCTGCTTTATTACTCGGGTCTGTTCAAGTCTCAGCAACCATCATTATTATTTTTTTGATATATCTTCTTCAGCGAAGAAAGTTCGGTTTTTTATTTAAATCGAAGAACTTGGCTTCGAAATCAGCACTTAAAGGCTACAACTTCATATTGTCAGCGGTTCTCGTTTTAAGTCTCATACTGATTCAGCTTGAATTAATTTCTTGGTATCAGAACTCAGTCAGTTACATTATTACTATCGTTATGGTTATTATCTTTTTGATAGGTATATTTGTCGCGTACCGGCACAATAAACAAATCATAAGAGATAAATACGAGAGGCCTGTTAAAGATGAACTTGATCGATCGTTCCGCAACCAGAATAGCAAAGACAATCCGTGAGAACTACCCTCAGGCGGCTTCTGAACAAGTTTTAGTTTACGCGCTTAGCTTGTCAATAAACTCAATATTGGCAATAAGCACTACTTTGTTTATCTCTTATTTTACAAACCATTTCTTGGAATCGATAACCACTATAGGATGTTTCCTATTACTGAGATATTTTAGCGGAGGAGTGCATCTAAACTCTTCATTAGCATGTTGTCTGGTTACCATCCTTGTTTTGACGGTTTTAACTCATTTAAGTTTCAACTATGTTTTTCTAGGTTTAATCTTTGATATTATCAGCATTATCATTTTGTATCTTAAAGCGCCGCATGGCATACAAGATGTTAGCCGGATCAATCCAAAATATTATCCAGTTTTAAAATGGTTTTGCATTCTCTTTGTTTCCAGTAATTTCATTATTCACTCCCCCTTACTTTCAGCTACATTTCTAGTTCAAACACTGACATTGACACGAATAGGCAACTCCTTGTTCATATTACTTGAGAGGAGGTGAGGAGATGAAAAGAAAAATTGCAAAGATTGCAAATGTGGCGCTTTTGATCATAGCATCCCTGTTTGTCTTTACTAATTCTGCGTTCATGAATCGCCCTGAAACTCCTCAGGAACTGCTGAAAAAATAATACATATTTTTAATGACGGCTGCCGAGCCATCGTTCGGCAGCCTAATCTTTATCCCTTGGAGCTGAAATCATGCAGAAAATCCCCGTTACTCGGGATGGCAAAAGAGGGTCGGAACTTCTGGTTATTGACGCTGGCGACGTCGTGAAAATTGACCGAATTCGTGACCGGGAAGTGATCATCCATACCAAAGACGAGCAATATTACCTTGACTTTTCATTCGACAGCTTGGAAGAATGGTTGTTTGAGGACGGGTTTCGCCTGCTGGACAATACGAATATCGTCAATATGAATCATGTGCAGTCCTACGATTCGAAGAAAGGGGCCATTTATCTCACTTCGGATCATCGTAAACATGCCAAGACGGCCTCTGCCGCCCGCATTCACAAAGAGCATGTCGAGAACGCCGTTCAACTCATCAAGACCGGCGACTATGCTTCAACCGAACACAATCCCGAGCTGCATGAAGAACTGTTCGCCAAAATTGTTAGCGAAACGAACGACTACCATTTGCTTCGATCTTACGCTACCATTCGCGCGGTGAATGAGCGCAAACGGGCCGAGGAAAAGATCGTACATATGGCCTATCACGATTCGCTCACCAATTTGCCGAATCGTCTGCTGTTCGACAACAAGCTGAAAGCGCACTTTGAGGAATCGCAGCGAAACGGCAGTATGATGGCTATCGTCTTTTTTGATCTTGATCGATTCAAAGTTATCAACGATACGCTCGGCCATCATGTCGGCGACCAGCTTCTTCAGTTGCTGGCGCGCAAATTGCAAGTTTATGTAAAGGACAAAGACGTCGTAGCCCGTTTCGGCGGGGACGAATTCATCATATTATTAACGAATCTGACGCATGTCGATGAAGCCGCCCAATTTGCCAGAGGCATCCCAGACTTGCTTAAAGAACCGTTCGTTATTGAGAGCCATGAATTATTCGTAACCGCAAGCATCGGCATCAGCGTGTATCCGAATGACGGCGCCGAAACAGAAACGCTGTTGAAAAATGCGGATATCGCCATGTACCGTTCGAAAGAAAAAGGCGGGAACGCGTATCATTATTACCAACCGGATATGAACAAACGTTCGATGCAACGGCTCAACCTGGAGATACAGCTGCGGAAAGCGCTGGAGCGAGGCGAATTTCAAGTGTATTACCAGCCTCTTGTTAATCTGAGCAACGGCAGCGTGTTCGGGATGGAATCGCTTGTGCGGTGGCTCCACCCGGAGTGGGGACTCGTATCGCCCGCGGAGTTCATCCCGCTAGCCGAAGAAACCGGACTGATCGTACCGATCGGAAACTGGGTGCTGAAGCAATCGTGCCTGCAGAATAGGACTTGGCTGAAGATGGGCTATCCGCCGTTAATCGTATCGGTCAACATTTCGGCGATTCAATTCCATCAACAAAATTTCGTACAGATCGTCACAGAGACGCTGGAGGAGTCGGGCCTTGCCCCGGATCAGCTGTGTCTGGAGATTACGGAAAACATTGCGATGAACAACCTCCCGTACATTACCGATACGATGCAAAAGCTAAAAGCGCTCGGCGTACGCATTTCCATCGATGACTTTGGCACAGGCTACTCCTCGTTAAGTTATTTGAAGCGATTCCAGGTGCACACGCTGAAAATCGATCAGTCGTTTATCCGCGACATTACTTCCGATGAAGACAACGCCGCCATCGTCACCGCATTAATCGCCATGTCGCACCGTCTCAAAATCAAATCGCTTGCCGAAGGTGTCGAAACGAAGGAGCAGCTTGATTTTCTCATTACGCAAGGCTGCGACGAAATTCAAGGATACGTATTCAGTAAACCGATGCCTGCCTCCGACTTCGAGCTTTTGATCAAAGAAAACAAACAGCTGTACTTGAATTAGAAAAAAGCGGCAGAATTCTGCAACTTTTTTCTTTTTTTTTCGTTATTAATGATAAGCTGATCTCCGGCAATTACCTTTTATTCAGAAAGGAACCGCTTATGTCCGTACCTTTATCCGACAGCACGCGCACCCAACCCGCGACGGCTCTTGGTAACAAAAAGAAAAAGAGCAAGAAGCGCAAAACTTCCACACCGCTCGTTACTCTTTTCTTTTATACTTTATTCTTCATGTTCTTCTTCGGCATAATCGGCAGCATCTGGTTCTTTCTCACCGAATCTGGAACGAACGTCCGATTGTTGATGGCCGACACTCTGATCACGACACAGCATCGGCACTGGGCCAAATATTTGATCGGCAGCGAAGAGCTGGATAAGCGCGTGAACCGCTATTGGGCACAGTTTGACAAATACTCGGAAGTCGAGGACAAACAGCTTGTCCACATCGCCCCCGATCCGGTCGTTCCCGTAGTGGCAGAAGTCAAAAAACCGATCGTTGAAATCGAACCGATTCAAGGAACGAACTTCAAGGGCCATCTCCTCATCGTCAATGATCCGAAGAAACTGCGGATCGCCGTTCCCGGCAAAGTGGGCAAAGGGGAGAAAGTGTCCTCCATGGTGTCGCGTCTCGGAGCGGTGGCAGGTGTCAATGCCGGCGGTTTCGTAGACCCCGAATGGATGGGCAACGGCTTTCAACCTACCGGGCTTGTCATGTCGGGTGGCAAAATCTTTTATAATGACGGCGGCATGAACACGGCGAACCATATCGTCGGTATCGATAACGAAGGCCGCATGGTAGCAGGAAAATATTCACCCAACGAACTGATCAAGATGGGCGTTCAAGAAGCGGTCACCTTTGCGCCCAAGTTCATCGTGAACGGCGTCGGCCAGATCAAAAACCAGGCGGATGGCTGGGGGATCGCCCCGCGTACGAGCATGGCCCAAAAAGAAGACGGTACGATTATGTTCGCCATTATCGACGGCCGTCAGCCGGGACATAGCATCGGAGCCACCTTATTCGATATCCAAAAAATATTTCTCGAGCACGGCGCCGTCACGGCCGCGAATTTGGACGGGGGATCTTCGACCGTCCTTGTCAAAGACAATAAAATTGTCAACAAACCGGCAAGCGAATACGGAGAGCGCTATCTTCCTACCGCTTGGCTCGTATTCGACGAACCGGAGAAAGCCAACATCAAGAACATTTGGGAAGGTCTCGATCCAAGCAAAATCGACCCCTCCAAATGGTAAAACAACCCTGCTTGCGCGGCGATCGCACAAGCAGGGTTGTTTGGTTTATTGTTGTTCTTCCCGGTCGATCGCGGTAGCCGCAACGGAAGCTTCGGCGGCTGCCACCTCGTCGCCAGCTCCTTTGCTTTTGGCGAACGATTTGACCCCTTGCCCCGCCTGCACGGCAGCGTCCTTTGCTTTCCCGGCCCAATCGGAAGTCGTCTCTACGACGCTCGAGGCAAGCTGTTTCGATTTTTGAGCGACGTCCCCGGCGATTTGCTGGGTTTTCTCGCTGACTTGCTGATATCCTTCCGCAATATCGGCGCGCAGCTCACGTCCCGATTTGGGAGCGAACAGCAATGCGGATACCGCCCCCAATACCGTACCTACCACAGCACCAACCAACAAATCTTTGCCTTTATGTTGTGCCATTCCCACTTCACTCCTTCGATTTTGATCGCTTGCAAGCTTGCAGGCGATGCCAGAGATGAATTCCGGCGGTCGTCAGTTCCATCAGGTCGTTCACGGTATCCTGGTTATTATGTACGGCTCTTCGAGCTTCGAGAACCGAATGTTCCACCGTTTGCGACATGACCTTGACGGAGCGGGAAACGCGATTCATCGCTTCCCCTGTCTCGTTGGCCGCCTTGAACCATGCATCCGCAGCGGTCAGCTTGCCCTGCAAATCCTCTACCAGCACGGTAGAAGCCTTGAACAGCCGTTCCGATTCACCTGTCGTTTGCGTCACCTGCTGCTGAACCTCACGGAGAGCCGCTTCCGCCTGCTTTAAGGCAGCATCCGCCCGGCGAAGCAGCCTAATCCCATACAACGTCAGGATCAAGAAGGCAACCATACACACCGCTATACCGTATTGCCACCACAAATGCATCCACCTCCGTCCCCTGCAGCTTGCTTCTGGACGAATGCCCAATTGAGATAATATAGTATAAGACGGTAAGCCTTGTCTTGACACAGGAAACGATCATTTTTTTTGGGAAAGAAAAAAAGCCTCGCTGTGAAAGCCGGGACTTAGACTTGTTTTAACTGGGCTATGATTTGTTCAACGGCATCGTCCAAGGAGTCGGCTTGCAGACGAACCGGCTCTTTGGCGTACCGGCTTTCGGCATGCTCATACCGCGGATCGTAGTAATGCTGAAGCAGCAGCGCGACTGCTTCCTCGAATTGATTCAGCAGCAGATGGCGTTCAATCTCCGCAGCGACCGGCGTATGAATACGTCTTCGAATATGCTCGAAGGCCGCAATACATTCATCCTTATGCTCAAGCGGATGATAATCGTCCATAATATGCCTTACCCGTTCCTCCAAGGGCATCTCGACGATGATCGGTTTGCCCTCTTCTTTCTTACGGGCCAGAAATTCGGGCAAAACCGCTTTGCCGACCCGCTTGCTCTCGGCCTCCACCAAAATATACGGCTTCTCGTTTAGGCGCAGCAGCTCGTGCGCCAGCAGCGATTCGAACGTCTTCTGGTTGTTCGGCTTGAGTCCGATTTGACCGAAGATCGAGCCGCGGTGTCCGGCGAGATGCTCAAGATCCAGGACAGGATAGCCGCGTTCGGCCAGCTTACGCAGCATAAGCGTCTTGCCCGTCCCGGTGTTGCCGCCGATGACGATCATCTCCGGCTTCAGCTCGAAGGACTCCAGCAGGCCGGTGACCCACTGCCGATAGGCGCGGATGCCGCCACCTAGCCGGTATACGCGAATGCCCATCAGCGAGAGCAGCGTTGCCGTCGTCCGGCTGCGCATGCCGCCCCGCCAGCAAAACACCGCTTTGCGCGGCTCAATCGCTTCGAATTGCTTGATAAACGCCGGTAGCTTGGCCGAGACGATCTCGAGCCCGCGATGTTTCGCCGCCTCGATGCTCACCTGCTTATAGATCGTCCCGATTTCCGCCCGTTCTTCGTTCGTAAAGAGCGGGATGTTGCTGCTGCCGGGGATGGTGAATTCCTCATATTCCCCCGGGGAACGGACGTCGACAAGCGCCAGTTCCCGCTTGCTCTGCAGTTCCAGAAGTTCCTGCACATGGATGTCTTGAAACAAAAGGCTCGCTCCTTTGTGATATAACTAATACGCTCGGGTTCGACTCGTTTCACAAGTGGCGTGCTAAGAAACGAATCAGGCCAATGGACTACAATGACGGTTCCACGCGGATCTCGCCAGGGTGATCGGAAACGGTCTCTCCGATGATAGCTGCTTCAACGCCGGCACCGTACATATCGGCGAGCAGCGCCTCCGCTCGATCTGCGGCGACGGAGATCAGCAGCCCTCCCGACGTGACTGCGTCGCACAATATCCATTGGTCGATCTGGTCGATCGACGACGCGAAAGTAACCGTGCCTTCCAGATGCGCGTAATTATTCTTGGTGCCGCCGGGCACGAAGCCCGCTTCCGCCAGCTCGCGAACGCGGGGCAGCACCGGAACTTGGGCTTGCCCGATGCGTACGCCGACGCCGCTGCCCTTGGCCAGCTCGGCAGCGTGGCCCAGCAGGCCGAAGCCGGTTACATCCGTGCAGCCGTGCACGTCGTAAGGCTCCATCACTTCGGCAGCCGTTTTATTCAGCGTAGTCATCACTTTCGTAACCCGGGCGATCTCTTCCTCGCTCAAGGCGTCTTTCTTGATCGAGGTCGTCAAGATGCCGACACCGATCGGCTTCGTCAGGATCAGCTTGTCGCCGGGTTTTGCGCCGGTGTTCGTCTTGGCTTTGGCAGGATGTACGAGGCCCGTTACGGCAAGCCCGAATTTGGGCTCGTTGTCGTCGATGGAGTGACCGCCCACGAGCGTCGCGCCCGCTTCCTTTACTTTGTCTCCCGCCCCGCGGAGAATATCGGCTAGCACGCTTTTATCGAGCTTTTTGATAGGAAACGCTACAATGTTCAGCACGGTTAACGGCTTGCCGCCCATTGCGTAAATGTCGCTGAGCGCATTGGCCGCAGCCACTTGTCCGAACGAATACGGGTCGTCGACAATCGGCGTGAAGAAGTCAACCGTTTGAACCAAAGCCAGTTCATCCGTCAGCTTGTACACCCCGGCATCGTCGCTTGTATCCAGCCCAACGAGCAGGTTCGGATCCGGTTCGGCCGGAGGCAGCGTTTGAATGACCTGGTGAAGATCGGCCGGACCGATTTTACAGCCGCAGCCGCCTTTGGTGGAATAGGAAGTCAGCTTGATTTTCTCGCTCATCGTCATGTTAGAAGATCGTCTCCCTTTGTTATAAGATACCGGTAACTCGCATCAACCTGCAAAGGTCCTGCATTCCGGATAAGCATGCATTCAACAGCACTGCAATAAGTAATAGGGATGCCAGATCGCTTTCATAGGAAGGAAATCTGTCCACATTTACGCTAACTTACAGATTATCATAGATGGCCCACAAAAAAAAGCGAGCCGCCATGCCGCACAAAAGCTGCCCCTATATACCCGTTAAGCATGGTGCTGCTTGCCAACCGGTGGTATAATGAACGTATGCGACTAAGAATAAGGCGGAGGGTAATTCAATGAATCGTGAACAGGGCTTGAAGCTGATTGAAGCGGTAAAAATCATCGCCATCGTACGAGGCGTACAAGAACAACATATTGCAAGTCTGGCCGAAGCTTTGCGGGACGGCGGCATCCCGATCATGGAAGTAACGCTGAATACGGAAGGCGCGCTCGGGATGATCGGGCGGCTGCAGCAAGCTTACGGCGATTCCATGTACATTGGGGCCGGAACCGTGCTCGATGTTGAGGATGCGAAGCGCGCGCTTGACGCCGGTGCATCGTATCTCGTTACGCCGAATATTGATGAAGAGGTCATCCGCTATGCCGTAGAACGCGGAGCGCCGATCTTTCCGGGCGCGATGACGCCAACGGAAGTTGTCAAAGCGTGGAAAGCCGGTGCAACGGCAATCAAAATATTCCCGGGAGCAAGCCTCGGGATCGGGTACCTCAAAGAAGTAATGGCGCCGCTAAACCATATTCCGATGATGGCGGTCGGCGGCGTGAGCGAAGAAAACATTGGCGATTTTATGAAAATCGGCTGTTATGGCGTCGGCATCGGCGGTTCGCTCGTCAACCTGAAGGAAATTGCGGCAGGCAATTTCGGCTGGGTTCGCGACAAAGCTTCCCGATTGATCGATCGCTCAAAAAGCTGATCGCAGCGTGTTGCTACAAACAAGGGCGGTTCCTCACAGTCGGAGGAGCCGCCCTTTAGCAATTTACTCTTTTTTCATAACGTCGTGATCCACGTAACGCTCGCCGTTCAGCTCGCTAATGACGTTTATCGCCACTTTCGCACCGTCGCCGGCCGTGATGATCGTATGTACGGATACGCCTGCCGCAGTTCCTGCCGCCCAAATCCCCGCGACATTGGTCTTGCCACTGGCATCTACATCCAATACCGTCTTAATCCGCGGCTCTGTACCGGGTTTGGTATTTACACCGATCGTTTCAGCCAAGTCAACCATTAATCCAGTTGCCAGAATGACGTGCTTTGCCTCATAGCTGCCGCCGTTTTCGGTTTGCAGTTGAAATGCTTCGCCCGCTTTCGTCACGTTCACCACTTTATCCTGAACGAGCTCCGCGCCGAATTTGGATGCCTGCTTTTTGCCGATGTCCACCAGATCGGGGCCGGTAATTTCGGAAACGCCGTAATGGTTTTCAACCCAGGCGCGCTTCGTGATGCTTTGGTCGCTGTCGACTACAAGCGTTTTCTTTCCGGCTTTTGCAGCAAACAGCGCTGCGCTTGCTCCCGCCGGACCGGCACCGACAATGGCAATATCATAAGACATGGTTCATCTTCCCCTTTCCATTATGTCGAACGCGCATGAAGCCGCGCAGATTCGCTGAGCAACACTGGCAGGAATAGATTTCTGGTTACGAATGATAACCAGCTTTTATATGATAAGAACACGTCAAGTCCATTATCGGATATCTCGAAACCGTTGTCAAATTCAGGAATAAGCATACGATCAAGGCGTGTTCAAGTTCGATGCGCGGATGTTATTAGAAAAAATTGAACCGTTCCCCTTTTTAATTCGTCAGTTATTCATGTAAAAGTGTCGAACCAAGTCGATAATTTGTCCTCATAGACAGAAGCCAATTTATACAATAAATTGTATAATTACTTTACATACGCCATTTCCTTGTAACCTTTTGCCATTCATTTTGCGTTATAATATTAGACAGTGTTCGACAGGTACGATAAGGAGGCTCGACATGCCCGTATCCAAACCGCGAAAAAAGCGGCCGAAATTTCTGAAAACCGCCTTGATCTGTTTGACCGTATTATGCGTCGGAGCCGGCGGCTATAGCGCCTATCTGGTATATCAAGCGAACCATGCGCTGAATCAAATGTCTGCCGGACCGGCTGATCTGAGTGAAACACCCCCTATCAGTACCATTCCGATATCGGGGAAAGCATCGACGGGGAACGAGTGGAGACCGATGACGTTTTTGCTGACCGGGGTCGACCATCGCGAAGGCAGCGGCGGAAGCATGAACTCGGACGTATTGATGCTTGTCGCTTTAAACCCGCAGACGAGCTCCGCCACGATCGTCTCCGTCCCGCGGGATATGGAGCTAAAGCCGAAGGAATTCGGGTTATCCTCGCATAAAATCAATTACTACTATGCCTATTACTATAACCAGGATAAAAACACGGCGATTCCCAAGACAAAAGCTTTATTTAGCCGCATGTTCGATATTCCGATCGACTATATGGCCGTGATCGATTTTGACGGGTTCCGGGAAGTCGTTGACGCCCTGAAAGGCGTAAAAGTAGATGTCGATATGGATATGCGGTATGTAGACGACGAGGACGGGACGAACATCAATCTGAAAAAAGGGCTGCAAACGTTGAGCGGCAAGCAGACGCTCGATTTCCTGCGATACCGCAAATCGAATCGAGGTACGGAAGAGTCGTCCGACATTGCCCGCAATCAGAGGCAGCAAGAAGTGCTGAACCAACTGCTCGATAAAATGACGTCCTTTAGCGGCATCACGCAGTGGGGAGACCTGCTGGAAATCGCGGGGCGCAACGTGAAAACCGACATTCCTGCCGATCAGCTGCGAAATTTCATTCTGTCCTTCCCGAAGCTGAAGCCAAGTACGATCGACTTCATCCATTTGAACGGGGAATGGGCCAGCCCTTATATCATACCGAAAGAGTCGGATATGCGCGCTGCGATCAATGCACTGCGGGCACAAACGGAGCAAGAAGACGATACCTTTCCGTCCAGTGGCGGGACATCGGTAACCGAAGCGACTTATGACCGGCTGATGGAACGATTCAGGCTGGAGCCGGACAAGAAAGTTCCCATTCCATCATCGACCGTAAGAACAATCGGCCGCTCCCCCTTCTGATTCCAAATCGGCCGGGCAATAACAGTTGATTAATTCAATAGTATGCGCTATTATTGGGATACCTTGTTCATTCGAAGAAAGTAAATACTTATGTTTTCTAGGGTTCCGCGATTTCGCTCGATCGGTCTGGTCCAAGGGAAAACGCACAGGTCGCGAACCTGTGACACGGAGGGACAAAAGCCCGGGAGGATATCACGAAAGTGATATCTTTCCCGGGCTTTTTCTTTTCTGAACGAATGGGCAAATTAATGTCAATGGTTTATACAATGCACTTCACGGGGAGGAAAGAAAGATGAATCGCAATTGGTTAATGGTCTTCATTGCCGGATTATTTGAAATCGCCTGGGTCATAGGGTTAAAGCATTCCAATAGCTTGATCGGTTGGTTAGGCACGATTATCGCCATTCTGATCAGCATGGATTTGCTCATTCGGGCATCCAAACGGCTGCCCGTCGGCACCACCTACGCCGTATTTACCGGTATCGGCACATCGGGAACCGTCATTATGGAAATGCTCGTATTCGGCGAGCCGTTTAAAATAGCAAAACTGCTGCTGATCCTGCTGCTCATTTCCGGCGTCATCGGCTTAAAGATGATCACAGGCAAAACATCCGCGAAGGAGGTGCAATAACGATGGCCTGGTTAGCTCTCGTATTGGCCGGTGTGTGCGAAATCATCGGCGTATCCGGCATTAATAAAGTGAATCAATCGAAGAGTTTTACGTCATATTTGATTTTATTCGGCGGATTTATGTTCAGCCTGATGTTATTGTCATACGCCATGAAAACCATTTCCATGGGAACCGCTTATGCCATTTGGACCGGCATCGGCACCGTAGGCAGCGCTCTCCTGGGTATGCTGGTATACGGGGAATCGAAAGATTGGAGACGCATCATGTTTATCGCTATGGTGCTTGTCGCCGCCATCGGCTTGAAGCTGATTGCTTAAGCGGCGCGCCGAACCCGGAGCTGCATGGTACAAGCCATTTAGCGGGCTTCGGGCTTCAGTCCGCTTTATCATTGGCACGGGCGGATGGAATGGGCATACCGCCCCATAATCGACATATAGTCCGCTTACTGTCCGTTTCTCATCCAGCGGCTCATGGCTGCGGGGATCCAATTGTCATCCGGATCATCGTACAAATCCTCATCGTCGCGGTGGATGATTTCCTCATTCAATATTTCCGCGGCTTCCCCTTCCGTTAACGGCCGGTCGAATTTATGCTCAAGTTTCTGAATTTCTTCCTTTTCCATCGAGTCGATCCCTCCTCATATGTTCTTCGTCGTTCTTATTGTTATGGTTTCCACGGCGTCCCTCCTTATGAACTAAAACACATGGAAAGTTATGCAGTTCAGTCGGCACGTTCGCTCTTGTCCGAAGTCTAAATGTTTCGATCCCGGCGTAAAGGTACTAGAGCAAGTTAGTACTTACCGGAAACAGATGCCGGAATATACACTTGGAAGCAAGACGAACGATCGATTAAGGGGATGAACTGACAATGAATGAATTTTTGCGTAAATCATGGATCAGCGTTTTGGGAGCTCTGTTTATTCTCTGCGCCTTTGCGTACTTGTTCAAATATACGCTGATGCAGGGCTGGATGACGGACACGATCAAAATCGGACTCGGTCTTGCCGTCGGTGCCGGCTGCGCCATAGGCGGGCTGAAGCTGCTAGGTAAACAGAGAATGGCCGGAGAAATCGCCGCGGGACTGGGCACGGCCATTCTTTATACTACCTTCTCCTACTCGGGCATTTACTTCGCGCTGTGGGATTCCATGACCGTCTTCTTATGCATGCTTGCGTTGACGATAGGAATGATTGTGCTGTCTTACAAGCTGCGCCTGCGGTTAGTTATGAATATGGCACTGCTCGGCGGATTGATGTCCCCGATGATTTTGCGCCCGGAGACGGATCAAGTATTTACCCTGTTTCTTTATTTGCTTGTGCTGAACTGCACTTATTTTACCGTCAGCATCCGGGTAGCCTGGACCGAACTTAAGCTCATATGCTTTGCGGGAACGTGGCTGCTCTATTGGATCTATTTTATTCAGATGAACCCGCTCATCGATCGCGTCTGGAGCTTGCCGTTCCGCTATGCACTGGCCGCTTACGTCTTTTATATGCTGGCTTTCTTCTTCTCTTCGTGGAAGAACAACTTGAAATTCGACGGTTTGAACTTGTACCTCGGTTTCGTCAATGCCGTCCTGTTCGGTTTATGGGCCGTCATCTTGCTGGAGGGGCAAGCATCGTTCGCTTATCCATTGATGCTGATGGGTGTCGTCTATGTAGCGCTGGCATTCGCCGTCGGACGATTGACGGTATCGATATCCGGACCGGTCATGTCGAAGCTGTTCGGGGGCATACTGCTCATATTGGTCGCCTCGACCCAGTTTGGCAAAGGTCTCGCCGTTAAGCCGCTGTTAAACGTATATTTTTGGCTTGCCGTTTCGATCATCCTTCTGGCCGTCGGAGCATGGAAACGATGGGAGCTTCTTCGGGGAGCGGCTATGATCATCTGGATCGTCGTCGGCATTTACTGGTTTTATACCACGTGGGATACGCCTTGGGGAATATGGTTCGGGGTATATATCCCATTCCTGAACTGGGCCGCTCTTGCCTGGGAGCTGCTGGCTGCGGTAGGCTTTTACATTTCTCTGGCCGGTAAGTTCGGACAGCTTCGGGAGAGCGACAACCGAAGTATGGCATGCGTCTTCTCGGTACTCAGCCATTTAGTGGTAGGCGGGCTGCTTACCGTGCAAGCGGAAAACATGATCACGTATTACGAGCTTGGCAGAATCATGGACCTGAACTTGACGCTTTCGGTCGCGTGGGGTCTCTATGCGCTGCTGCTGTTCCTCTGGGGGGCCTACAGCCGACAGACGATGTATCGCGCTTTCGGCTCCTTCGTTCTCGTCGGCGTAGCCGTCAAAACGCTGCTCTTCGATCTGTATGGAAGCGAAACGATCTACAAAGTCATCGTCCTGTTCCTGCTTGGTATCATTACGTTCGGCATCGCCTACATCAACGGCAAATGGGCCGCAAAAAATCCACAGACCGAAGCCACACCGCCGGATCATGACAAAAGCGGAGAAACGGACTTGACGCCGACAAACACAAAATAAATGTTTCAAAGCAGCCGTAGCCGCATATAAAAAGCTGCTAAGTACAAATGGTCCGATTCTTGCAATAAAAAACCATCTTCTTCGAGAACGAACGCGGAGAAGATGGGTTTATTGTTTCTGTATCCTATAAGTGCATTTGCTGTCGCCTTTGGCCAAACACTCGGTCCGCTCCACTTCGGTTCCAAGCAAGCTTTGGAACATCGACAGCTCGCAGTTGCATGCATGATTGTATTGATTGGCGACTTGAGCGATCGGGCAGTTGTACTCATTGAGCACGTAGTTTCCGGCGTCCGTCTTCTCGAGCTCCACCATATAACCATTTGCATTCTGAATATCGGCAAGCGCCTGCACGCGTTCATCCAATGATTTGCCCGCCATGCGTTCTTCGTATCGGCTGATCAGCTTATCTTTACGGCGCTCGAACAGCAGCTCCACCTTGTCGTCCCCTGCCACAGCTTGAAGCTCCTCCAGCAAGTCGAGCGTCAGATGATGATATTTTTTCGGAAACAGCTCATCCGCAGCAACGGTCAAAAAATACATATGGGTCGGTCTCCCCATCGCTTGCCGAACAAGCTTGGAATCGATGAGGCTGTCTCTTTCCAGCGTGTTCAAATGCCGGCGAACCGCCATTTCCGTAATGCCGAGCTGCTTGGACATATCGTTTACACTTAAAGCGCCCCTTGTTTTCAGCATATTCAGTATGACTTTACGGGTAGATACATCCTGTTCCTGGTTCAACCGGTATCACCGCCTCGTTTGAATTCATTCTTTCGAAAATAATTAACGTTATGAATAAAATTATTGTATACGAAAACAGATCATAAGTAAATTAGTATACTAAAATGTATGTAAAATCCTAACTGTGGAAATGAATGCTTTACGGCGAATGGGGAATCTTCGCAAACGGAGGCAGGCGGCATTAAACGGACAGGGGTAATCATGCGAAGGTTGCAGCAGTGAGCTGCCGGGGATAGGATCTCCGAGCAGCTCATGTTGCAACGGCGAGTGAAGTTGAGAAGGATAATACCCTAGTCAACAAGCGATCCAAAAATCCTTGGTTCCATGTCAGCCGCTACAGCTTCTCTTTGCTTATAAAAGCCGGAACCGCATCGGCAAACGACTGCATCGCCGCCGGCAAGCGCGAGATTAGCGGATGCAAGCCTTCCCGCCGAAGAACGGGGTAGTCTTGAACGAGCGGTCTGCGCAGCTGTACCAAGTCCTTGAAGGTGGCTGCTACTTCTGCGCTGAAGACGCCTTCCCCTTCCAGTATATCGATAATATCTTCATAGCTGCTCGCGTCCCGCATCATAAACGCGTCAATTAATAAGCTTCCGACATCGGTGACAATCTCGATCGCCAGGTGAAGCAGCCTTTCTTGCGCCAAATGCAGCAGCAGCTCTCCCGAACGGAGAGCGAGAGCCCCCCATTCCTCCTGCAACTCACGGCAGGCGTCAAGCAGCATCGGCACCTGCGCCAGCCGCAAATCGATCTGTTCATGGTTCACATAATACATCGGGCTATCTCCGTTTCCTGTTTTTCCGCTTGGACCACCATACGATGATCGGGAAGGATACAATCAGTAAAAAAATTAGCAGCACCGCCTGCATCAAATACTCATAGCTCATCTTAGATTATGCTCCCTTATTTCTTGACCTGTTCGTCACGCCAGTACGCCCAATGGTTCGTCGGCCCATGACCGCCGCCAATGCCAAGCTCATCACGGATGGCGAGTGTAATAAATCGTTTTGCCGTATGCACTGCGTCGAGCAGCGTTCGTCCTTTGGCGAGCTCCGCCGTAATCGCAGCCGAAAACGTACAGCCCGTCCCATGCGTATGACGCGTCGTGTAGCGCTCGGCGGTGAGAAGGTAAAATTGTTCCCCGTCGTACAGCACGTCGGTCGGGGCTCCTTCGCTGTGGCCGCCCTTGACGACCGCCGCTCCTGCGCCGAATTGCTTGACAATGCACACCGCCGCTTCTTTCATCTCGTCCAGCGTCGAAATCTTCCGTCCGGTAATGACTTCCGCTTCGGGGATGTTTGGCGTCACGACGGCCGCAAGCGGCAGCAGCTTCTCGCGCAGCGCGTCCTGCGCGCTCTCTGCAAGCAGGCTGGCTCCACCCTTGGCGATCATCACCGGGTCGACGACGAGCCGCTCCAATCCGTGCGCGCGCACCCGTTCCGCCACAAGCTCGATTACCTGCGGCTGCGAAAGCATCCCCGTCTTGGCGGCATCGACGCCCAGATCCTCGAATACGGCATCGATTTGCTTCGCAATTCCTTCGAGCGGCATATCGTAAATGCCGTGCACGCCAAGCGTATTTTGCGCCGTCACCGCGGTGAGCGCCGACATACCGTATACCTCCAGCATTTGGAACGTTTTAAGATCGGCTTGGATGCCGGCCCCCCCGCCGCTGTCCGATCCGGCTATCGTTAACGCTTTATATATCATGACGATGCGATTCCTCCTGAATTTCCTTGTTATTTATCGTTCCGATGCAATCGCTGAATGGCTATGAACTTCCTTGCAGCCTGATCATGAACGTTCCACACCTGCTTTCTGAATCGTTCAAGCGCATTCGGGCACGTCTCTTTTCCTATAAGTTTATTACTTCCATTCCGTCAGCGTCAAGGCAATCCGCAGATACGTCCAGGATGGTTCGTGATCATTTTATGACAAGTTCCGCAAACACTTTGACGATTACCGCCGCGCAGCAGTATGATGAGGTAAAACGACACTTCGGGAGGGTCCGGACGATGCGAATTGCGAGGCCTCAGCTTCATGTCATTACGACCGGACAGCAGGAGCTGGATGCGGTCGCAGCAATTCTCGAGCGCTGCCCCGGCGCGCTCATCGACGTGCTGCATGTGCGCGAGAAGCATCGCAGCGCGCGGGAGCTTGTCGACTGGCACGCGAGGCTCAAGCCGCTGCTGCCGCAAACGGCGGTCGTGTTGAACGACCGCCTCGATGCGGCGCTGGCGGCGAACGCCGACGGCGTGCAGCTGACCGGCGGCAGCTTGTCGGCCGCACAAGCGCGGCGAATCGCGCCGCCCGGCATGGCTGTCGGCTGCTCGGTGCACTCGGCCGAAGAAGCGGCGGAGGCCGCCCGGCAAGGCGCCGACTACGTGATTTTCGGCCACGTATTCGCGACGGGCTCGAAGCCCGGCCTTGCCCCGCGCGGCCTTGACGAGCTAGCGGCAGCGGCAAAGGCGTCGCCCGTTCCGGTCATTGCGATCGGCGGCATCGAACCGAAGCGCGTTCAGGCGGTGATTTCCGCCGGGGCTGCCGGCATCGCCGTATTGTCCTCGGTGCTGCGTCACGCCGAGCCGGCCGGACAAATCGCCGCGTTCCGCGAAGCGCTCGACAACGCTCGGCTTGCCGCCCATTGAACGATCGGCGGCAGCCGGGCTCGAACGAACGGACCAAGGAGAGAATTTCCATGACGATACAGAAGAATCAAACAACCGCCGCAGGCGCGCAGCCTTCGGCATTGATCATCGGCGGCGGGGTGATCGGCTGCGCCGCCGCTTACGAGCTCGGTAAAGCGGGCTTCCGCTGCACGGTGCTCGACAAAGGCGGCCTGGCTCAGGAAGCTTCTACCGCAGCGGCGGGAATGCTCGGCGCACAGGTGGAAACGCATCAGCCGGGGCCGTTCTATGAAATGTGCCGCGCCAGCCAGCGGATGTACACCGAATGGACGGACGAACTGGAACAAGCGAGCGGAATTTCCGTGCAATACAGAGCGGAGGGAATATTGCGCGCAGCGCTGACCGCAGAAGATGAACAGGAGCTGCGCAGCCGATTGGCGTGGATTCGGGAGGCGGAGTGGCTGGAGCCGTCCGAGATGCTGCGGCTGGAATCGGAATTATCGCCCGATATTCATGGCGGGCTGCATTTGCCTGCCGACCATCAAGTTCAGCCTGTGTGGCTCGCCGAAGCGCTGAAAGCGGCACTCGTGAACCAAGGCTGCCGCATTCGCGAATGGACCCCGGCGATCCGGCTGCTCTCGGAACCGGGTACGGGACGCGTTACCGGCGTCCAAACGTCGGAAGGCCCGCTGTATGCAGACTTGACCGTCCTGGCTGCGGGCGCCTGGACGCCTGCTTTAACGGAACCGATCGGTCTCTCCCTTCCGATGTTCCCGGTAAAGGGCCAGTGCATCTCGGTTCGAACCGATGCCCCGCTGATCCGCTCCACCGTGTTCACGAAAGGCTGCTACATTGTGCCAAAGCTGGACGGCAGCTATATTATCGGAGCGTCGCAGCTTGAGGCCGGCTTTGACAAACGCATCCACGTGCAGACCATCGCCGAGCTGCATGCCAAAGCGGTCGAGCTGCTTCCGCGGATGGCGGAAGCCGAGTTCGTCCGCACTTGGGCAGGATTGCGGCCCGGAACCCGGGATGCGCTGCCTTTCCTTGGCGTATGGGACGAAGCGCCCGGGCTCGTGTTCGCGACCGGCCAATACCGCAACGGCATCTTGCTGGCGCCCGTGACCGGCCGCATCGTGAAGCAGCTTGCGCTTAGCGAGCAGCCGTTTCTGGACTTGGCGCCTTATGCGCCATCCCGAGTGCTCAAAGCGGCGACCGCTACGATTTGAATTTGGCGAGCAGCGCCCATCTGCGCTCGTGACGCCGCTTATATTTCGGAAGCCCCCGGTACAGTTCCACCGTTTCACGGAACGCCCGGCGGGCTTCTTCGTATCGTCCCAACTGCCGATACAGCAGTCCCAGGCGGTAGTAAGCCTCGCAGGAAGAGGAGTGCACCTCGCGGAACTGCTCCAGGTAACGAATCGCTTTTTCCGGATCGGTGGCGGCATAAGCTTCGCCAAGCCGCAAATACGGCTCTCCGTATTTCACTCTCGGATTTCGATTCAGCGCTTCAAGAAGATACGTTTCTCCTTCCGTAAGACGGCCGAGCCGCAATTCGCAAATGCCGAGCTCGCACAAAACTTCCGCCGATTCTTCCATTACGGCCGCCACTTCCTGCAGCAATTCAAGCGCGGCGGCGTACTTTTTTTGCTCCATATAAATTCTCGCGATGTCCAGCTTCGTTGTCGTATGGTGCGGATTCATCCGCAGCTCTTCTTTGAGTCTTGCTAGCCGCCTGCCACGCTGCAGCGGTTTGAGCACACTTGGCGTCAGCCCGATGAACCGGCGCTCGAACACGTAAAAAATGATCAATAAGACAACCAATGCGATAAAAGGATTCCCCGTAATCCACCATAGAAGGGGAAACAAAATAAGTTTGCTCATGACCCGCCTTCATTCCTTTCCCGATATTCATAAAGATTGTACCATAATTAGCCAAATCCGGCGAAACAGTCACAATTGGAAAAATATTCTGTCAGCGATGCGAATGCCCTGCCCATGCTGCGGCTGCCGTTTGTGCCGAAGCACGTTTTCCACTACTATATCACTATCCGATATTCGCCATGTTGACCGCGAACCGTTTATATTTGTGAACAATTTCCGAACAAGCAGGAAATGGCGGACACGTTCTTGAATGGATTGACTTACAACAACCACGGGAGGATCGGCTTTCGAATGAGTGCGATGACTGAAGTGCAAGCGGCCAAATGGCGGGAGACGAGAAAGAAGGGCAAGGGCAGATACGTATTTTTATCCGGCGTGCTGCTGTGGGGGATCGCGCTGACGGTACTGTTCACAGCCATCCAATGGCTAACCCAACAAACCTTTACGAAGGAATGGTTATATATACGCCTTTTCGTATTCGGATGTATCGGCTTTTTTATCGCCAATTTCCGTTGGGACGCGAAAGAAATCAAG
This sequence comes from Paenibacillus allorhizosphaerae, assembly GCF_910594985.1. Classification (GTDB taxonomy): domain Bacteria; phylum Bacillota; class Bacilli; order Paenibacillales; family NBRC-103111; genus Paenibacillus_G; species Paenibacillus_G allorhizosphaerae. The sequence goes on along the minus strand of NZ_CAJVCE010000034.1, from coordinate 36,976 downwards.
TTTCTCGATTTCGACAATAAAGGGAAAGATAAAAGCAGGCGAGCTGCCCGGTAGCATGTTCCGGGTCCGGTTCCCTGCTTTTTTGCACGTGGGTCAAATCGTTATGACCCGCTCCCTCCCCCTTTAAACCATTGTTGATCCGAAATGTATAGCGTCATAAAGTGTTCTTTGGTGCAATGGGAATTTCTGATATACAATCCATTTAAGTAATTTAAAAATATTCACTTGACTTTTGTAAGTTGGTTATATATCATTACTTACGTAAAGTAAGTTGTTATTATAAAGTAAATAAATTATTTTGAGAGGATGTTACAAATGTCACAAGTTCTTTTTGTAAAAGCGAATAACCGACCTGCAGAGCAAGCGGTCTCGGTTCAAATGTATGAAACATTCCTGCATACGTATAAAGAAGCAAATCCGAACGATCAAATCCAAGAGCTGGACTTGTTCGAGACCGAGCTTCCGTACTTCGACGCCGAGATGATGACCGGCTTGTTCAAGCAAGCCAAAGGCATCGAAACGACAGCCGCAGAGCAAAAAGCAGCGGATCTCGCCAACCGTTATTTGGATCAATTCCTCGCCGCTGATAAAGTCGTGTTCGCGTTCCCGCTGTGGAACTTTACGATCCCGGCACAGCTTCTGACTTACTTGTTCTACATTACGCAATCCGGCAAAACGTTCCGCTACTCGGAAACAGGACCGGTTGGTCTGGCTGGTGACAAAAAAGTCGCCCTGCTGAACGCTCGCGGCGGCGTATATTCCGAAGGCCCGATGGCTTCCGTTGAAATGTCCCTTAACTACTTGAAAACGATGATGGGCTTTATCGGCATCAAAAACCCTGAAGTCGTCGTGATCGAAGGACATAACCAATTCCCGGACCGTGCGAAGGATATTGTAAGCGAAGGATTGAAACAAACGGCTCAAGTCGCAGCCAAATTCTAAGCTTCCCTTCCAAACATAACTCGACAACTGACATCTGCAAGGCTGATGTAACCGTTGCGATACAAAGACTGCAGGGCTCGACAAGTCCTGCGGTCTTTTTGTGCTGTCCCCCCTCAAGCGACTGCGCGAATCGCAAAACAAAAAACCTACAATCATGTCGATTGTAGGCTGTCAAGGGATATATATTAAAAAAGGGGGTCGACTATGATTATATCCCTCCAACATTAATGGCTGATGAACATCAGATTACAGTTATGTTACAGATCGTCCGGATTATCCGGCTTGTACGTAAACGCTACTTTTCGTTTCATAATCAACTGGGCAAAAAAGAGCAGCACCTCGTTGTTTACGAAGCATACCCCAAAGCCGAATAGCCCGAACTGTCGCGAAAATTGCTGTTCATTTCCTGCGAACATGGTGGACCACCACCACCAGGCCGCGCCGATAATCAATATGTTGATCAGCGAGCCGGCTATGAATGACAACAGCAGCTTTTCCGTTTTGAGCATCACGAGCACGCCTACGATTCCCGTAAGCACGAACGATGCCCCCAAAACCATCCAATAGATTGTATCGTATGTCAAGGCGAACCACTCCATTACATTCCATGTTCCGGGCAGCCGAAGCGTGAATGGCTTGTCCGGGCACCGGGCACATCCCCGGCACAACCACTAGCTTACCATGAAGACTATAAACAGCACAACGCTGCGGCGACACTTGTCCGAAAACTGTCATATGATGCAAGCGCCGGTTTTCATAACGAATCGTCTCGTGCTATAGTAAGGGAGATACTTTAATAGGAGGTGCCGGACATGGCACGAAGTGAGTCCAAGAAGCAAAGAATGAAAGCGGAGAGGCAAGGCAAGTTGAATCCGGAATGGAAAAGAGGCAGCTGGAACGGGATTGTACCCGCGGAACGAACGACGCCCACACTGCACGAGAAGACGCGAAAACTCGAGCAAAAGCACAAAAAGAAATGGAACCGGTCGATTCATGACAGTGACGGTTCCATTTCTTTTTGTGTTTCCGTTCGTTATGCCTGCTGCCCCTCTGCCCGTTCTTTGGCATAAAGCGCGCTGCCGACAACGCCGGCATCCTCGTTCCGCTCGGCGGCCTTGATGTGAAGATCTTTCCAGTAAAAATCAAGCGCCGAACGTTCCAGTTCCTCTCGCATAGGCCGGAACAGACGATCTCCGGCAAGCGCCGCTCCGCCGCCGATTACAATGACATCCGGGCTGAACAAAGTGATGGCGGAAGCCAGCCCTTTGCCAAGCAGCTTGCCGGTATGCTCCATAATTTCACGGGCCACAGCATCTCCCTGATCATACGCACGCGATACGTCCGCAGCCGTCAGGCGGTCCAGTTGTTCGCCAGGAAATAGCTGCGCGAGCAGCGTTTGTTTGCCTTGGGCAACGGCTTCTTTCGCTTGACGGGCGATGCCGCTCGCCGATACGGCTGTCTCCAGACAGCCGGTCAACCCGCAATTGCACCGGTAAGGAATGTTTTCCATCCCGATATGCCCAAGCTCGCCGGCGCGTCCCCCCGCGCCGTAATACAGCTGGCCATCGTTAATCATCGCAGCGGCGAGCCCCGTCCCGAGCGTAATGCCGAGCACATGGCTATAGCCGCGGCCTGCTCCGGCGACCGCTTCCCCATATGTATACATGCGTACGTCGTTGTTCACAAATACCGGGATACCGTCCAATTCGCGACTGACGTTGTCTGCCAGTGGAAGATCTTTCCATCCTAGATTGACCGCCAAAACGGAAATCCCCTGTTTATGGTCGACGAACCCGGGCACACCGATGCCGACCGCCTTCACCGACACACCGGCTTCCTTTGCAAGCTGGCTTATCGCTTCCCCGATCCGGCGCACGACATGTGCGCTGCCTTTACCTGATTCCGTAGCCATTTTAGAAGTCTTCAGCACGTTTCCTGTTCCGTCCGTCAAACCGCACACGATATTGGTCCCGCCGATATCTACGCCAACATAATGCTCCATCGTTTTCGATTCTCCTCTTCTCATTAGCAAGCTTCCAACCTATTCCCAACTTTAAAGGACAATATTACTTATTTCAACGGTTTTTTGTACGGTTTGCCAAATCAAGCCGGAAGCGACCGGAAGCTTCGGCTACACAGCGCGTGGCGATGCAGTGCAACATGATTTTCATTTTATGTTCCGACATGGCATAATGATCGCAAAGGGGGCCGCCCGAATGGATTATTCCGCTATTCTCGTGTTGTCACTCATCGTCCCAGTGTTTGTGCTCATCGTGTACATTATGATCAAAGCGGTCATGAACAAAGAAGTGCCCGACAGCCGCTACACGCCGTTCGATTACATTACGGGCCAGAAGACCGTGCAATTCCATGAACATAAAGAAGACAAGGAAGAAGAAGACGCGCACGGCGACGACAAGGATAAAAATGAAAAGAAGTCCGCCCCGGCAACGAAATGGCCATTTGAGGAAAACCGGCACAGATCACACGGCAAATAAGGCTGATGAACGCAATCCGAAATCCCGCTCATCAGCCTTATGACTGCGACCGCGATGCGCCGCTACTGTATTATTGAACCATATCCCATTCATGGATTTCGAAGCTTCTCGCACCCTGCACCACAAACGGATCTTCTTCCGCCCACTGCTGCGCTTCGGCAATCGATTCGGCGCGGTAAATGACCATCCCGCCCCATCCGTCGACAAACTTGCCATTTGCAAATATACGCCCTTTGGCGCGCTGCGCCTCCAGATAAGCCAGATGCTCCGGACGGTAAACCCGGCTTTTCTCTTCGTCCTTCATCGGTAAAAACACGACAAAATGCTTCATATGATTTCTTCGCTCCTTCTATGTAACGTCCCGTCGGCGGACTCTCAGCCGCCGACCACATGAACCGGCTTGCCGGCGAGGAACGCCGCCAAGTTGGCGACCGCCGTGTCCATCAAGCGGACACGGGCTTCTTTCGTCGCCCACGCGATATGCGGGGTGACGATGCAATTCGGCAGCGCGAGCAGCGGGTTATCGGCGCGGGGCGGCTCCGCCGCCAGCACGTCGAGGCCCGCTCCCTGAATGCGCTGCTCGCGCAATGCCGCGGCCAGATCGTCCTCGACGATCAGCGGGCCGCGGGAGGTGTTGATCAGCATCGCCGTCGGCTTCATCCAGGCGATGCGTTCGCGGTTGATGAGCCCTTGCGTAGCGGGCGTGAGCGGGCAATGCAGGCTGACAACGTCCGCCTGCTGCAGCAGCTCCGGCAGCGTCACCCACTCCACCCCCTCCTCGGGAGTGGGGGCGGTGCGTCCGCTGCCGACGGCCACGACGCGCATGCCCATCGCCAGGGCGATGCGCGCGGTTTGCCGGCCGATCCGGCCGAGGCCGATCAGGCCGATCGTTTTGCCCGCGAGCTCGATGAGCGGCGCTCGCGTGAAGCAAAAGTCCGGCGAAGCGGCCCATGCGCCGGACTTCACGGCGTCATCGTGGCGGCCGACACGATGGCACAGCTCCAGCAGCAGCGCGAACACCAGCTGCGCGACGGAATAGGTGCTGTAAGACGGCACATTGGCAACCACGATGCCCCGCTTCGCGGCGGCTTCGATATCGACAATGTTGTAGCCGGTGGCCAGCACCCCGATATAGCGCAGCTTTGGCAGCTGCGCGATCGACGCCGCAGACAACGGCGTCTTGTTCGTCAGCACGATGTCGGCTTCCGATGCCCTACTGACAACCTCGTGCTCGGGCGTGCGGTCATGCAACGTGACGGTTCCCAGCTGTTCAAGCGCCGACCAGCTCAAATCGCCGGGATTCAGCGTATATCCGTCCAGAACGACGATATTCAATGCAGCTCGTCTCCTTTTCTTTTAGTAAGCATAAATCAAATTTTACCATAACGCGCTTATGTTTCAAGCGGCGTCAACCTTTTTTCCATCCGGTAAAAGCCTGGAACGGAGACATACCCGAGCTTATCCCGATTGATGCGCAGCATCGGTTCGTTCATTGAATCGTTATTCGTCCGCAAGTAGCGGGCCCCGGCTTTACGGGCAAGCCGAATCGCTTCCCGCTTGAGCGCCGTGGCGACGCCTTTGCCCCGAAAGTCCCTTTCCACACCGGTATATTCGTGATAAAAACTGTTCGTCTCCTCTTGATACAACAGATTGGCAGCGCCGACCCACCGATCCCCGGCGACAGCCAGAAGAACATGCTCCGGCGCGGCGCCCGGGAGCTCCAGCGTCCATTTGCGCCACTCCCGAAAGACGGGGGTCGATTCCCGGTATCCCGGTATGTCCGGTGTCGTGCTGCAATACAGCGCATACAGCTTTTGCTCACTTGCTTCCCCAGGAAATTGGCTCAGCGTCATAAGACGAATGCCTTGAGCCTCGAGGAAGCTTGCACCCGCATCCAACGAAGAAGCGCTCCCCCTCTTTCGCAAATCAAGCACCGACTCGAACGAGTACCGGATCTTGCGAAATCCGCGCGTTTCGGCAAACCGCAGCGCGTCCGGATCGTTATCTTTCACGGTGTAGTTGATTTGCGACGCTCCCACTTCCAGTGCCCACTGCGCCATCCTCTCGTAAAGCATGCCGCCTGCACCTTGTTTTCGAGCCTTCGGCTCTACGACAAGCGTATGATGAAGCTCCCCTGCCGGCGTCCAGGGCGCACGCCACGAAATGCCGTAGCCGACGATATGACCCTCTCTGTCCTCCGCGACCAGCTTCAAGCGGTCAAATCCGGTCAGAAACCCTGCATCGTCTTTCGTCAATTTTCCTTGAGCGGAAATTTTCGCGTTCTCGGCCTCCAGCCGCTCGGGCGTTGTCGGCTCGGACAGATGACTATTCAACACCCGCGCGATCGATCGGTAATCGTCCGGCAGCCGTACGTTTCGAATCGTATAGTTCATCGCTGCATCCCTCTTTTTACGCGTGTTATCGTTCCCATTGTGTCATCCGCCGTCTCTTTTCGATAGGGAGAAAATGATTTTACCAATTTTTCGCGCAACAAAAATGGTTGTACCGCGAAACCGATTGCGAAATAAATAGTAATAATAACTATGGCCAAAAAGTTGGAGGGGAATTTCATGTCGCATCAAGAAGACGACATCTATGAATTCGAAGAAACGTTCAGACAATTGTTTCGAAAAGTGAAGTCCAGCTGGTCCAAATTCGAAGACCAGGGCGTAACCGCCTCTCAAGCGGTTATATTGGAGAAGTTGGAGTGCGACGGACCCTTGAAAGTATCCCAGATCGCCGAGATGCTGTGGGTTACCTCGGGTGCCGTCACCTCGTTGTCAGATAAGCTGATCGCCGGCGGCTTTGCAGAACGGACAAGGTCGGAAGCAGACCGCCGCGTAGTTTACCTTCGCGTTACCGATAAAGGCCGCGAAATTTTAGCCTCGCTCAGGGCCCACCGCAAGAAGGTGGTCGAAAGTTATTTCGGCAAGCTGTCTGAGGAGGATGTCCAGCATCTGAGCCGTATTTTCAAACAAATTTTGAAGGAGACGGACTAGTTCGGACCAACTCGGCTTCCGCCCGTCCATTCGCGCTTAAAATTGTTTCGCGTATCTTATCATCATTCTGTGAACGCATTCATAGAATGATAGCATCAGATACACGAAAGGAGCGAGTGTTATGGTTGTCGAGTTTTTAATGTGGCTGACGCTCTTCGCTTCCATTACCATTGCCTTCAGCACGTTTTTGCTTGAAGCTATCATTCACGATTCTACGGCATACGACATGGAATTTTTATGGAATCATCAATATACGTTAGAAGAATTGCACTTGGATCGATAGACGTTACTTATGATTGTGCAAGAAGCCTTCGGCAGCGATGGGATCATGCGGCTGCAAAAGGCTTTTTGACAAGCGATTCAACGACTCTATGTTTCCGAAATTTCCGATGGTATCGCACGTGCGGCCATAGCTTTGGCACTTCGCGAGCGTGAAGCCTGATAGACCAGCACGAGCATCAAGGCATACAACGCAACCAGCATCCAGATCGATTGTTGAAGCGTCAAGCGGTCGAGACACCAGCCTGTAAACAGTGGAATGGTCGCCCCGCCGACGCCGCCCGAAGCGATTAATACGCTGGTTACCCGCTCTTCCAGTCCTTTAAAGAAGCTGTTCGCATAAATAAGCGCAATGGAAAACATCCCGGACAGAACGAGTCCAAGCAGCGCAATGAGCGCAAAACTGGCTACCGTTCCTTGGACCATGGCAAAGCACGCCAATACGACGCAGCCGCCGGCACAGCTGAGCAGCAAGTAAACGACATAACCGAGCCTTTCCGCCAAGCCGGCCGCAAACAATCGGCCAATCGCCATCGCTCCCCAGAAGCAGGTTCCTCCGAGCACGGCAATCTCCGGCTTCAACTGAACACTCGCGACAAGGATGGAAGGGATGAAATTGGCTATGCTCATTTCAGTGCCCACGTAGATGGCGAATACCGCAATAAATATGGCAAACATGCCTATCGGCTTATTGCGGAAAGACCGCGAATTTCCCGATGCGGAACCGGCGTCCGCTGGCTTTTGCATCATCGCATTCATCCGCCCGAGCGGTAATAGCGCCCATAAAACGATCATGGCAAGCGACAATAACCCTAGGGCAAGAAATGCGCCCCGCCACCATCCGCCGGAAATGAACAAGGAAGAGACGAGCGGCATCCCCAACGCGCCAACGCCAAAAAACACCTCGAGTCTCGTCATCACGAACGTTTTCCTGCTACCCTCCAAAAATTGAATGACCAACGCTCCGATAATCGTCTCCACCATCCCGAATCCGAAACCGGCGAAAGGCGCTACAGCCAGCACCATCGTCCAGGAAGGCAGCATGAAAAAGACAAGCTCGGCCGCGCTCAAACATCCCAGGCACAAAAACAGGGCGCCGCGTTTCCCGAGTTTTCCCGACCACCAAGGTCCAGTCAGTACGCCGATCAGGAATCCGAGAAACTGGAGCGATACTAGCTGGCCGCCGGAGCTGTAATCTTTGCCGTAAAAAGCCAGCATTTCCGGCAGCAGCGACCCCATGATGACATGCGCCAAACCGATCAATAAATACGATAAATATCCGTTCCAAAGAAAAGCTTTCATTCGCCTAACCTCTCCATTATTATCAGTTGACAGCCTCGCGTGACATTGATCGGTTGGCCGCCTTCATTTATCCATAATACAGACGAACCGGAACAGGCACAATGGCTGACGTTATACCAATCGTATATAACGGCTGCCGGCTCGAGCTGAGAGGAATGTTCATCAGTGCATTAAAAAAATGGAGCCGCCGCTTGCGGCATAAAAAAAGAACAAGGCTGCCATGCTATAGGAGCAACACCATTCACATTCGGAAAAGGAGTGCAATCTCGATGAGCCATTCAAAGCGCCGCGAAGAAAACGCGTGGAAAATTCGTAAGCAAACGCAACGACCGCACGGGAAAATCAAATCGCTTTCAGAATATGCGAACGAGTATGACGCACAACAAACCGAACTGTAATGTGAAAAGACCCCGGCAAGCCGCTCACGGCTCCGGGGTCTCCTATCGCTTACGTTTGCCGCTTTCCGCGAGCAAGTTGTTCTTGCGCCATGCGAATCATTTCCCGCACCATTGTTCCTCCGATTTGACCGCCGACTTTCCCCGCTTGCTCCGTCGTCAAATTCCCGTTCGCGCCTGGAGCTTGAAGCGGAATGCCAAGCGTGCGCGCAACCTCATATTTCACTTGGTCCGGTCTTTCCGCGTTTGTGGCATATCCTTGTTTTTTCATCACTTCCGCTTTGAACAAATCCAGCCCGTGGCCGGCACCGGGTACGACCGGTCTTCTTCTTCTGGACATAGCTTCCTACTCCTTCCGTACGTTTGATAACGGCATGCTGCGCATCGCCTTACGATTTATTATCTCTGGCTCTTCGAAACAGCCGAATGACAAAGTAAATGACCACTCCCCAAAAAATCAAACTTAGAAAAGACATTCCTCCGCCATAAGCTGTCCCGTAACCTCCACCCCCGAATAAACCGAACGGATTAAACAAACTGCCCAGCAGCGCGCCTGCTGCAAATCCGCCGAATAGCCCTCCTAAGCCGGTACCTCTGTTAGGATAGCCGGTTGCCGGGTTTGCCGGATTGGTACCGGGTGTCGTTCTGACATTGCCTGCCGGTGTTCCGGTTCTCGCACCCGCCCCCGGTGCAGGTGATGTTCTTCCTCCCGTATAAGGACGACGCCCGGAACGATAAGCGGCTTCCTGATACACGCCATCCTGAGCCGGCTGCACAGACAAAGGCCCTTGCACGACATCGGGATTTGCAGCCGGCGCCGGTGCCATATTTCCGCCCTGAACAGGCATCGGATGATCGGCATGAACCGGTACCGCTATAAGAAGAAGTAAGAGTGCCGTTAAGCAAATCATCGATAAGCGCTTCATAGCTTCCCTCCTAGTGATCGCATCCATACCTTTATTATTTGACGCCGGGCCTTTGACTATGCGCGAAAGCGGCTCGCAAACGCGCTGCATTATCCATCAGAGGCAAGATCCGCCCTGATATCATCAATCTGCCATGCGCCGGGATGCATAGGTTGATCGGAAAAAAGTCAAAACAAGAAGGGAAACTGTCGTTAGACGGTTCAAATGATCGAAGGAGGTTGAAGAATACTAATGAATTTTAGCTGCAAGCTATTGTCGGCACTCGTCCTATCGTCTGTAATCGCGGCTGCCCCGGTATGTGCGGAAAGCGGCAATCCACAAGCTCCCACGATGGGAGCAAACGGAGTGACCAGTGCCGGATCGACATCGATCAATGCAGGCTCTTCGAGCTACATTAGCGGAAACCAGGGATTCACAAGCTCGACGACTACAACGGGCTATGGAAGCACCAGCCTTTTTGGAGCGTACAATACGAATGACGATGTGCCCGTTCCAAGTTACGGAACGAATACGGCCCGAGGCAACGCACTAAGAGCGCAAAACAATTGGAACGGCTCCACGTATAACGGCAATCGGATTGTAACGCCTTATGCCACCGAACCTACAGGCCGCACCAACTGGGGATGGCTCGGGCTGCTCGGCTTGCTGGGACTTACGGGGCTGATTCGAAATCGGCGTGAAATAAAATAATCATCAGACAACCTTTTATAAGGGGAGGCCGTTTCCATGAGCGGGAAGCAAGCGTCTAAAGCACTGAAGCGCAGCTACGAACAAGTTACGGCAAATCGATACGATATTTCCGACTATAAAAGCGAAAACGAAACGTCGCGAGGCTTGGCCGAAACCCATGAGCAAATGAGCGATGCCTATGTCGCCGGAACGAATGAAGCAAACGGCGCAACCAAGGCAGGCGAGCAATCCTCCGCGTTGGTAATTCCGGCATATGTGTTCGATGAAGAAACACAGGAATAAATAGGGAATCATATCGCCGCCGATTGGTATTCACTCCATCCAACGGCGGACTTTTATTACATAAAAATAAGCATAAATAAATAGTTGTCATACTAACCGTATAGTGTTACTCTTTTGATTGAAAGAGGTGACATCATTGAGCAACGAACCGGCACGAATCCAAAAAAAAGAATTGCTGCTCATTACCGCGGTAGCATTAGGCACATTGCTCAATCCGCTTAATACAACGATGATTTCCGTTGCTTTAACCAGGCTGCAAGAAGACTTTCATCTCACCTTTGCCGATGTATCCTGGTTGATTTCTACATATTATTTGGCCAGTGCCATAGGTCAGCCCGTCATGGGCAAATGGAGCGACCTGTTCGGCCGCAAGCGCGTGTTTATGCTGGGACTGCTGCTCGTTACCGTCTCCTCCTGTCTTGCGCCTTTGTCTCCGAGCTTCGGCTGGCTCATCGGCTTCCGCATGATCCAAGCGATAGGTAGCTCCGCTATATTTCCCTCCGGTATGGGAATGATTCGCAACCAAATTACATCGAATCAGGCAAGAGCACTCGGCATACTATCCATATTTTCCAGCACCTCGGCCGCGTTCGGTCCTTCTCTGGGCGGTTTTTTGCTGCATTACGGAGATTGGCCGATGATCTTCCTATTTAATTTCCCGTTCATCGCCGGTTCTTTCGTGCTGGCCTGGAAGCTGTTCCCCCGCGACCCGAAAAAAAACGGCAGCATCGCGGATATGGACTGGTGGGGCGTGCTGTTGTTCTCGGCCATGATCTTTATGTGGCTGCTGTTTTTCCTGTCGTTCGAGGACGGAATCAGCTGGTGGAAGCTTGTCGTCAGCGTCGCGCTGTCAGTCGGGCTGTACAAGTTCGAGCTTGGAAAAAGCAAACCGTTCATCGATGTCGTGTTCTTGCGGAAAAATACGAACGTCTCGCTCATTTATGTACAATTTATTTTGACGAATGCGGTATTTTATTCGATTATGTTCGGTATGCCTTCCTACCTTCAGCGAGTGCAGCAGATGGACCCGCAGCAAACAGGACTGGTCATGCTGTCGATCGCCGGGTTCAGTGTCGTTGTCACGCCGCTTGTCGGCCGCTGGATTGACCGAAGCGGTTCTAAGCCTTCGCTGCTCGTAGGGACGTCGGCTGTCGTAATCGGAACGCTGCTGCTGTTGCTCATTCGGGATCAAGCGAGTGTCGTAACGATTTTCCTGGTGCTGTGCGTGCTTGGCATCGCCAACGGCTTCAACAACTTGGGGATGCAAACCGCACTGTACGATTTCGTATCCAAAGAAGAAACCGGCATCGCTTCAGGCCTCTTCATGACATCGCGCTTTATCGGGACGATCCTCTCGTCCAGCCTGCTGGCCGCCTTGTTCGGCAAAAACATCACCACTTCGCACCTGCACAGCATGGCATGGATCTGTGCCGCTCTCGGCGTGCTGATGCTCCTATTGACATTGCGAATGCCCGGAGCAAAGCGGCTTAGTGCAACAAAATAGCTGCTGCACTACACCGACTGCGCCGTCCGTCAACAACATCGGGGAAAAGAGGCAGCGGTCATATCGTTTGCTCCCCCTCCCCCGTATCAAACTTAAACGAAAAAGCCTCCGGAACCACTCTCATCAAGTGGAACCGGAGGCTTTATTGTTGTTGTTGTTTCAACCCGCTTGAATGATACGGACGGCTTGCTCCCGCAATAGCGCGAGTTCGCGTTCATCGGCCGCGCCGTCCGTAATGACCGCATGTATATGCGCCCAGTCCCCGACATGCGCGAACGACTGCTGTCCGAACTTGCTGAAGTCGGCGAGAACGAATACTTGATCTGCGATTTCGATCATTTTTTGCTTGATCAGCGCCTGCATCTCGTTGGACTCGCTCAATCCGCGTTGAACGTGAAGCCCTTTGCAGGAGATGAACGCCTTGTCGACATGATATGTGCGCAGCGACCGTTCTGCGAGCGGCCCGACGTACGACAACGACCGTGAGGAAAGCAAGCCCCCGGTGGAGATCACCTGCACCTTCTCCTTACCGCTCAGTTCCATCGCCACTTTAATCGAATTGGTCAGCACCGTAAGCGGCACGTCGGGCAGCGTTTGCGCCATATACCACGCGGTAGAGCTGGCATCGAGAATAATCCGGTCATTCTCCTGAATGTGGCGGACCGCTTCCTCGGCGATGATGCGCTTCTGCTCCATATTCGTCGTCTCGCGCTCCGGATAAGGAACTTCCTGCACCTGGTCCGGCTTCAAACTGATGGCGCCGCCATGGCTGCGCAGCAGTTTGCCTTCGCCCTCCAGCTTATCCAAATCCCGCCGGATCGTCTCCTCCGTCACCTGGAATATGTCGCTCAGCTCCGTCACCCGGATGCTCCCCCGTTCATTGACCAGGCTTACGATTTTATGCCATCTCTCCGCCACCAGCATACAGCTACCCCGCTTCCGAAATTCAATCGATATATTTGGCAATCGAACCTTGTTTCTTGTGTTCCCGGCCGAGCGCGTTATTCCCCGATTATGCGGCAAAACCTTTCATAAGCGCTCTGCCATGCCGCCGCTTCCTCCGGTCCATACGTCTTAAGTGGAAACGATTGCCTAATGATGCCGCGCGCCTCCTGTACATCCCGAATATAACCCAGCGCCATATATTGTACAACAATATTGCCGAGCGCACTACCTTCTGCCGGACCCGCCCAGACGGGACGGCCGATCGCATTGGCTGTAAACCGGCACAGCAGCTCGTTGTGAATGCCGCCGCCGACCATGTGCAGCCCGGCAAAACGTTTGCCGGACAGCGTCTCCGTCCGCTCGAGCACGAGCCGGTATTTCAAGGCCAAGCTTTCCAAGACACAGCGGATGATGAGTCCTTCGGTCTCGGGCGCCGGCTGGCCGGTTCGCACGCAGTAGTCGCGGATCGCTTCAGGCATGCTGACCGGATTCAGGAACGCATCGTCGTCCGGATCGATCAGGCTGTGGAACGGTTCAGCCTGCTCCGCCGCCGCGACGAGCTGCGGGAACGACAAGCTGCGTCCCGCTTTGTCCCAGGCGCGCTTGCATTCTTGCACAAGCCATAGCCCCATAATGTTCTTGAGCAGTCGATGGGTGCCGTCCACCCCGCCCTCGTTCGTGAAGTTCCACGCCAGCGCCTGCTCCGTCAGCACCGGCTGCCGGAGCTCCGTGCCGAGCAGCGACCACGTACCGCAGCTTAGGTAGGCGAAATCCGGGCTATCGGCCGGGACCGCGACGACTGCGGAAGCGGTGTCGTGCTCGCCTACCGCGATCACGGGAATCGGCGGCGCGCCTAGCTCGGAGCAGACGTCCGCCGATAACCGGCCGACCTGCGTGCCTGGCGCCGTCGGCGGGAGCAGCAGCCGCTCGGGAATGCCGAGTGCCGCAAGCAGCCCGCGATCCCACTCGCCGGTCAGCGGGTTCAACAGCTGCGTCGTCGATGCGTTCGTCGCTTCGCTGCGCATTTCTCCAGTGAGGAAGTAGCGCAGCAAATCCGGGATCATGAGCAGCTTATCCGCCTGCTCCAGCAGCACGGAGCCGCTTTGCTTCAGCGCCGCCAGCTGATAGATCGTATTAAACGGCAGAAACTGAATGCCCGTCGCTTGAAAAATGCGTTCGCGTCCAAGCCGTTCGCCGAACTGTTCCATGACGCCGTCGGTATGATGGTCGCGGTAATGGTACGGGTTGCCGAGCAGCTCGCCGCTTCGGCCGATCAGCCCGAAGTCGACGGCCCACGAATCGATGGCCAGGCTCTCGACGGCATGGCCGAGATGACCCGCCTTCAAGATGCCCTGCTTGATCTCGTGCAGCAAGCGCAATATATCCCAGTACAAGTGTTTGCCCACCTGTACCGGGTCGTTCGGGAACCGGTGAATTTCCTCCACCGTCAGCTTCGGTAGACCCCCGTCTTCCCCCGGCTCCAGCATGCCTACGATCGCGCGCCCGCTGCTCGCTCCGAGGTCAAAAGCGAGTACCTTCCGGCTCACCAGCTGGCACCGCCCTTGCCGCGCGCCAGTATGCCGCTGCCGTAACCGCTCTGCAAATACGCTTTCATCGGATCGGCCGGCAATCCCATTTCCTCCCGCAGCGCAAGCAGCAGCGGCGTCACGTCCTGCTCATACGCCTCGCGGACCGCTTGCTCGGCAGCGAGTACGTCCTGCTTCTCCTGTGCAGCCCGAACTTCATCGAGATTGATCAGCAGCGCCTTGGCATACTGCGTCTGCACATTCAGCACCGAACGCAGCATGGCCGGAATTTTCGGCTCGATGGCATGGCTTTGGTCGATCATGTAGGCGATTTGATCCGCCGTCGACCGCACGCCTGCATCCGCATCCGACGCCGCGTCGAGAATTTGGTAGAAAATCAGGAACAGCTCATACGGGTTGTGGGCGCCGACAATCAGATCGTCATCGGCATACTTGCGGCTGTTGAAGTGGAAGCCGCCGAGCTTTTGCTCATCCAGCAAGTAGGCGACGATATGCTCCACGTTCGTGCCCTGTGCGTGATGCCCCGTATCGACAAGCACTTGCGCCTGCGGTCCCAGCTTGTTCGCCATATTGAACGACATGCCCCAATCGGCGAGATCGGTATGATAAAAGGCAGGCTCGAAAAACTTGTATTCGATCAGCATCCGCATACTGGCGTCCATCGCCTGATACATTTCCGTGAGCGCCTCCAACATCCACGCTTTGCGCTTGCGGATATCGACCTGACCCGGGTAGTTCGAGCCGTCGGCGAACCACAGGCTGAGGTCGCGCGATCCGACGGTTTTGGCGATGTCCACGCACTCGAGCAAATGATCGGTCGCTTTGCGGCGAATGGCGGCGTCGGAGTTCGTCACGCTGCCGAAAATATACTCGTCTTCCTGAAACAAATTCGGGTTCACTGCGCCGATCGATACGCCGAGCTCGGCCGCATGCTTTTGCAGCTTGCTGTAGTCATCAACTTTATCCCACGGGATATGTATCGCTACGGAAGGACAAATGCCGGTCAATTTATGCACCTGGGCCGCATCCTCGAACTTCTCGAACGCGTTCCGCGGAACGCCCGCCTGCTTGAACACTTTGAAGCGCGTGCCGGAATCGCCGTATCCCCAGGAGGGCGTTTCCACCTTCAACGCTTTCAGCTTCGCCTTTACTTCGTCCAGGCGGACGCCTCTTTCGTTTTGACGTTCCTCAAACAATGCATATGCGCGGTCGTTATAGCTCATTGTATCCTTCACCCTTTACTTGTTTATTGTTGAACCAGCGGATAGCCCATAACCGACATCAAGGCGTTGGCTGCCTGCGTCGAATCCAAACGGCTGTACTGCACGATGACCGGGATGCTGCTTTCCACTTCCATGGCATAAGGCACGCCTTTGGGAATGCGCTCCCCATCCTTCGCAAGTTCGGAAGTGCGAATATGTTTCGTTCTCCGGCCTTCCAGCCGCACCTCGATCCGTTCAATCGGGGGGCGGTCTTCGAAATATACCGTAATCCATAGACGAGCGTCTTCATGATGGCAGTTGAGCACACAGATCGATTCATGACTTTCCAGCGAGCCCGTACTTTCCGGCGGAATATATCCGTCCGGAATGTACCATAGGCGGTGGCCTTTTTGTAATTCGCTCATTTGAGCAGCAGCTCCTTCCTTGAGGTTACCTTGTGAACGCCGCCGGTACGCCGCCGTCCACCGTCAGCATGCAGCCTGTCGTTTTCTCCGACTTCGACGAAGCGAAGAAAGCGATCGCATCGGCAATATCCTGCGGGTAAATGTTGACAAGCAGCGTTGTCCGTTTGCGGTAATATTCTTCCAATTGATCCGGCTGAATCCCGTAAGCGGCGGCCCGCTCGTTGCGCCAGTTGGAATTCCAAATTTGCGAGCCTTGCAGGATCGCATCCGGCAGCACCGAATTGACGCGGATGCCGTATTCGCCGCCCTCGGCCGCAATGCAGCGGGCCAAATGTACTTCGGCCGCTTTGGCGGTGCTGTAAGCTGAGGCGTTTTTCCCCGCATACACGGAATTTTTAGAGCCGACGAACACCATGTTGCCGCCGACGGCCTGCTTCTTCATGATGCGGAACGCTTCGCGCGCCACGAGAAAATAACCGGTGCCGAGCACGTTCATGTTCAGGTTCCATTCCTTCAGCGACGTTTCGTCGAATGGGCTGGATGTGGCCAATCCCGCGTTATTGACGACGATATCGACGCCGCCGTAGGCAAGCACCGTTTCGCGGAACGCCGAAGCGACTTCTTCTTCCTTCGTCACGTCGATCTTGACCGCCAGCGCCCGCATGTCTCTGTATTGCGCGTTCAACTCGGCGGCAAGCTTCTGCGCGCCTTCGATGTTCAGGTCGGCGATGACGACATGTCCGCCGTCTTTCAGGAATTGCTGCACGGTGGCGCTCCCGATGCCGCCCGCTCCGCCGGTAACGAACGCGACCTTGCGCGAAAATTCCGCTTCCGCCGGTGCGAGCGTCAGCTTGTAAAGCTCCAGCGGCCAGTACTCGACGTTGTACGATTCATTTTCGCTGAGCGAAACGAACTGCCCCAGCGTTGTCGCTCCGCGCATGACGGCGATCGCCCGGTGATACAGCTCGCCGCTGACCTGCGCCATCGCCCGGCTTTTGCCGGTGTTCAGCATCCCGATTCCCGGAATGAGAATAACGCGCGGCGACGCCTCGAACATTTCGTCTCCGTCGTTTTTGTTGCGCTCGAAATATGCTTTGTATTCTTCTTTATAGGAAGCGATGCCTTCTCTCAACGCTTGCAGCAGCGCGTCTACGTCCCCCGTCGCCGGGTTCCAATCCACGAACAACGGCTTCATCTTCGTATGTACGAGATGATCCGGACAAGCGGCGCCGACCTGCGACAGAACGGCCGCATCTTTGCTGCCCACAAACTGCAGCACGTCATCCGCATCGTCGAAAGTAACGAGCATTTTACGGCCTTCGCTTACCGCGCCGCGGGCGGCCGGCATGATTTGCGCCAAAATATCGAGACGATGATCCTTGGACAGCGCTTCGTATTTCGCGCCGCCGTAAAGCGCGCTTTCCTGCACGCGGGCTTCAATGAACGATTCCGCCTCCTGGATAATGGCAAGCGTCTTCAAGTAGCAGTCATGCGAGTTATCTGCCCAAGTGACAAGACCGTGCTTCTCCATCAGCACGAGCTCGGCTTTCGGATTGCCCTTCACGCCTTCGGCGATCATCTTCGACAGCGTAAAGCCGGGACGCACGTAAGGCACCCATACGAAACGGTCGCCGTAAATCTCCTTCGCCAGCGCTTTACCGTTATCCGCGCAGCACAAGCTGATGATCGCGTCGGGATGCGTGTGATCGACGTGCTTGAACGGCAAAAAAGCATGCAGCAGCGTCTCGATGGAAGCGCGCGGATGTTTGCCGTCGATCATGCAATGGGCCAAATACGCCACCATCTCCTCGTCGGTCATCGATTCGCGCTCGATCAACGGGCGAATGTCTTCCATTCGAAGCCCGGTGAAATTGCCGGCTTTCATCGTCGCCAGGTCGGAGCCGCTCCCCTTCACCCACATCACTTCCACTTCACGGCCGCGGAAATCCGTCTCCACCGTCTTCATCGATGTGTTGCCGCCGCCCCAGTTTGCGACGGAACGGTCGGTGCCGAGCAGATTGGAACGGTACACGAGCTCGCCTAGCCCTTTGCCCGCCTGCGCCGCCTTTTCGTTATCCCACAAATTTGCAACCACTTCTGTTTCCTCCCGATATGTTGGATTTATATGATTATGGCTTAGGTTCATCATATCATCTATCTTTGTTTTTGTATATTTATTTTTGTTTACTTCCGTTTATGCCTCGTTGAAAAAAAATACCGCTCTCCCGGCACACGGGACAACGGTATCATCGGTATCATCGGTTGGAGCTGTATACAAGCGGATCATCCGAGCTTATAAAATTTGAACGCATTGCCGCCGTATATTTTCGCTTTGTCGGCTTCACCCAGCTCTTCGGGAAGCGCCCGCTCGAGTACATCCACCACCTGATCGTAGCTTGCGGCCAGCAAGCAAACCGGCCAATCGCTTCCGAACATGACGCGATCCGTACCGAACGCCTGAACGATATGCCGCACATAGCGGACGAACTGTTCCGGCGCCCAGCTTTGCGCATCGGCTTCCGTCACCATACCCGACAGCTTGCAGAAGATGTTCGGATGCGACGCCGCCTGCGCCATTTGGGAACTCCAAGGCTCCCATTGCCCTTGGGCAATTTGCGGTTTGGCAATATGGTCGATCACGCCGCGCAGTCCGGGCACCCGTTCCAGCAGTTGAAGCACCGCAGGAAGCTGGCTGGATTTCAGCAGCAGATCTACGGGCACATCCTCGGCGGCAAAATAGCGCAATGCTTCGACGATGCCGGGTTCCAGCACGTCTTCCGCCCGCTCCATCTCCTGTATCATGACACGGAAGCCGACGAACTTCGGATGCCGTCGAAACTTCTCGAACTGCTCGCGATAGTGCGGCCCGGCAAGGTCGATCCATCCGACGACGCCGGCAATGCGATCCGAGCGATCCGCCAGCTCGAGCATAAACTCCATATCGCCCAGCGTCGGCGCGGCTTGGACGACAATCGATTTGTCGATGCCGTTCGCATCCAGATGAGCTTCCAAATCTTCCGGCAAAAAATCGCGGTAAATCGCCGTCATGTCAGGCGATATCCAGCCGTAGTCGCCACGGTCCAAACGCCAAAAATGCTGATGCGAGTCGATTCTCATGAACATTCCTCATTTCTTTAATGATCGCCATGAACTTTTTGAGACACGAGACTGTTTATATTATATAAGATTACAGAGAGCTGTACCTGGATTATTTTTCATCATCTGGTGCAACATTCCTAAATTTCATTGCGTCTGTTCATAAGTATGCCATACAGATTATTGCAGGAGGTACATACCGTTGCATTCTACGAAAACTAGCCATGCTCACCCGGAGATCAGGATGAAGGACTCCCATTTCATAGAGCTGTTGATCACGCAGCTTCGGCCGAAGCAGTGGACCAAAAATTTGCTCGTTTTTGCCGCATTGCTCTTTTCCTTCGAAAAAATATCGCTTTCGACCCTATCGGACACGATTGCCGGATTTTTGCTGTTCAGTTTGATATCCGGCTGCGTCTATATATTAAATGATTATGCGGACCGGGAAACGGACAGGTTCCATCCGGTGAAAAAGTACCGACCGATTGCTTCCGGTGCGCTTCACCCTCAGTTAGCATTGGCCTGCGGCGGAATAATATTGTTCGCTTCGATGATCGTATCGTATTTCATGAATCCGCTTTTCACCGGGCTGCTAGCCGCATATTTTATACTGAATGTGGCTTATTCCTTCAAACTGAAACATGTGGTCATTGCCGATATCATGATCATCGCGGCCGGATTCGTGCTTCGCGCCATTGCCGGCGGACTCGTCATTCATGTTACGATCACGCCGTGGTTTCTCATTTGCACGATGCTGCTCTCCTTGTTTCTGGCCATCGGCAAAAGAAGACACGAGCTGCTTCTGCTCAAACAAAACAAAGGAAACCACAGAAAAGTATTGGAGAAATACTCTTTTGCGCTGCTGGATCAGCTTTGCGCCATTGTGACAATGGCTGCGATTATCAGCTACTCGTTGTTCACCTTTACATCCGGGCGAACCATACACCTGATGTGGACCATCCCGATTGTCATTTACGGGATCTTCCGATATTTGTATCTGATTCATATCGAAGGCAAGGGAGGGTCTCCGGACCGGCTGCTGTTTGAGGACAAGCATATACTCG
The DNA here is from genome assembly GCF_910594985.1 of Paenibacillus allorhizosphaerae. Taxonomy (GTDB): domain Bacteria; phylum Bacillota; class Bacilli; order Paenibacillales; family NBRC-103111; genus Paenibacillus_G; species Paenibacillus_G allorhizosphaerae. The sequence continues at coordinate 16,880 of NZ_CAJVCE010000034.1, read as the reverse complement.
CTACCGTTATTTGTTATGTTGCCAGCCTTGTGCTTATTTTCGCGGTGTTTGAATAATGGGTAAAGCGTTGATGATCGTCTCCGCTTTTCTTACAGCCACGGGGCAGCTCTTTTGGAAATGGGGGCATACGAACCCTCTCTATACGGCTATCGGATGTATATGCTACGCCTTGGGGGCCTTGTTCATGATTAAATCATTCTCGCTCGAGAAGCTGTCTGTCGCCTATCCGCTTATGTGCTTCAGTTATATATTCGCCTTCGTTTACGGCGATCTCTTTCTCGGAGAACATTTTACTATACAAAAGGCGGTAGCCGCCCTGTTGTTAGGGATCGGAGTGACGATGACATCGTATGAGAAGTAGTTGGCCTTTTCTTTTGCTGTTTGTAATGACCTTGTTCGGGTCGCTTGGAAGCGTCTGTTTCAAATTGTACACTTCCCGGAAGAGCGTCGTCATTTTATTAGCCGGCTTGACGTTTTACGGGACGGGGGCGCTTTTGAACATTTACTTGCTCAACAAGCTTCCTTACACCATCGTAGTGCCCGCCAACGCGCTTACGTTCATCTGGGCATTACTGTTTGCGAAATGTTTTTTTAATGAACCGATCCGGGTGTACCAAATGTGCGGAGTCGGTATCATCGTTCTTGGATTGCTGATACTGTTATTGTTATAAGCTTCTCAATTATGTCTGGAAATGGCGGTTTAACAATGAATTTTATTCGATTTTTGCGGCAGAACAAGCAGGACAATCATAAAGCGACTATCTTGTTTGTCGTGTTATTTCTTTTCTATACGGCAATGAACGTGCCTTTTCTTAACTATATGGCAAGTCATGCGGAAATTCTTGCGCGGCATTCCCCTTTTTACGGGGCGCCGTTTACGCTTAATTTATTTAATTTCGATCCTTCCATGTACTATAGCTCGGGCAACACTTCCATCATCCATCCGTTTATTAATTTTATATCCGGTCCGTTGACCTACGCGGCCGGTCACTTGTTAGGCAATTGGCTATTTGCCGTGATGCAGTCCGCGATGAATGCGCTGAGTGCGGTCGTGCTCTACTATTTTTTGCGAAAAAGCGGTTCGGACAATAACATCGCCCTGCTGTTTTCATTATTTTTCGGTGTCAGCTCTTATACGATATTTACGGCCATGATTCCGGATTCTTATCCGTTTGCACAGTTTATTCTTATTGTATCCGTGCTGTATTTGCAATACGAGCGAACCCAGGAACATACAAACGTACTGCCGTTGGCCTTGCTGGGGCTGCTTAACTTTGCCGTAACTTCCACGAACGTCATTCCGTTTACTGCTGCATTGTTGTTCCATTCGGTTAGCTTGCGCAACAAAAAAAGCATGAAATCCTTCGTCGCCACCATGTTGAGTTTTGGGCTGATGGTCGTCGTTGTTACCGCAGTGCAGCTTGTCCTATTCAGAGGCCAAACCTGGATTACGAGTTGGGTGCAGAGCCTGAATAGCGGTGGATTCAGCTATGTTGCCCCCTTTTCTTTCCATCAGCATTGGAAAGTATTCCATATGATGGTCGCAAGCCCGGTGTTGACGCCGAACATTACGCTGATCGATCCGGGGATCACCGCGTTCGTTACCGATCTGAACAACCCGTTTCCAATATACGTTTACGTGATCGCGCTCTCGCTAACGGTTATGGCCGGACTTGGATTTGTTAAGACAATGCGATCCAGAGAAACGTGGACGCTTGTCCCGTTTATTTTATTCGCCGTTTTCTTGCATATTGTCGTAGGCTTCGGTCTCGCCGCGTTTGAGTACGATATGTACTTATATGCCGGGCATTATTTATTCACTTTGTTTCTGCTCAGCGGAAAATACGTTACAGCGATCGAACGCGGCTCTGTCCAAAAAACATTGACGTTTGTTATTTTAATATTCGTCCTTGTAACGGTTGGCAACAACATCTTGAAACATACGGCGGCGCTCCATTACATTCAAAATGCTTATTCCATACTGAACGATGCGAGTGCACTCAAATAGGAACGGATCTGAACGAGCTTCCTTTGACGAGAGCGTCTGCGATCCGCTGCCGAACGCATCCCCAGTCAGAATGGAAGAAGGGTCCCGGAAGGACCCTTCTTCCGCTTACTCGGCCGCAAAAGCTTCCGCCGCGAAACAAAGATAATAGGCAAGCCCGGTTTGCTGCGACTCTAGCATATGCCGGTGAAACTCGTCGCTCACAAAAAAACGCGTTTGCGCCGCAAAATCCGAAGCGGCAGTAACCGTTCCGCTGCCGTTCATATAATCCAGATGCTTGCGGATCAGCAGCCGAACATCCTCGTGGTCGTAACGAACCCCGTTCACCAGCCTATCTGCCATTCCTTTCATAAATTGCATCGCTTCCATTGCCTTCTCGTTCATTTCATCTACATCGATCGTTTTTTCTTCCAGCATGTCATAATCGTATGTCTGCTTCAAATGCCGGTTTTGTTCCTCCAGCGCCGCTTTCCACGCTTCCTCGCTTTCAAACCCTTTGAACATGTTCGACGTATCCATAGATTCTCCTTTCGCGGCGCACTTCAGCGCCTCGTCCATCGTTTGAATCAAACGCTCCAGTCTGTGCTTGCGCGCCACCATCTCGTTTTTTTGTTCCGCCAATAATTCGGGACGCTCGGCCGGGCCTTCGAGCAGACGCTTGATTTTTTCCAGCGGGAAGTCCAGTTCCCGATAAAATAAAATGTGCTGAAGACGCTCCAGCTCTTTCATCCCATATAGCCGGTATCCCGCTTCGCTAGTCTCGCAAGGCATCAGGAGACCGATCTTGTGGTAGTGATGCAGCGTTTTTATCGTGACGCCGGATAGCTCCGATACGTCTTTCACCGTATACAGCAAGCGGTTCGCCCTCCTTTCATCCTATACGATAACGTCTCCCCTAAGGTCAGAGTCAAGCGATCTTTAAAAGGAATTTGCGGTAAAAGAAACAAGCCGAGCGGCGCTACGCTCGGCTTGCTGTGCGCGTTCTACCAGGCGGGCAGGACGATGTCCGTAACTTTCCCGCTGCGGCTCGATTCGTTGGCGTAATGAGCCAACGCTTGCGTTTTCAAATAATCCCGTCCGCTTGATTCGCTTTCCCGGCCTTCCTGCAGGCTGCTTAAAAACTCGGTCAGTGTATCGGTCACTCGCAGCTCGCTAAAATCGTTATACTTGACCGGCTCGCTGCCATCTGTCCGATACACGGTGAATTGCTTACCTGTCACTTGAACCACGCCTTCGGTTCCCTCGATCCGCCAATTCGCCCCCCACTCGGTAGAAGGCCCTCTGGACGCAATCGAACCGGTGTAGCTGATCGCGATGCCGTTATCCAACTCCAGAAAAAAATTCAGGTTAATGTCGGCCGGCTCGCTGCTCCAGCTTCCGATCGGATTAAAGTTGCGGGCAAAGATGCGCGACCCTTCGCGGCCCGTCAAATAGCGAATCATATCCAAATGATGTATCGCGATATCGTCGAGCAAGCTGACCGTATATTTCCGCTCGGTATGATGATACCGGTAAAATTGGACGTCGATCGTCGTCATCCGGCCGATGATCCCTTCCTCAAGCAGCGTCTTCAACCTGCGGATATAAGGAAACCGCCTGTAGTTTTCCGCAATCATGAACGGAATGCCTTCTCTCACCGCCCGCTCGACCACTTGAAGCGATTCACCGTAATCGAAGGAGATCGGCTTCTCGCAAAGCACCGGCAGCCGTAAATCAAATGCCCTGTTGTTAATCGCCGTATGCACCATCGGCGGCGTGACATTCACGACGAAATCCGGTTTCTCCTCCTGAAGCGCTTCCTCAAATGACAAATAAAAAGGCGTGTCCTGTCCCTCCAGCTTGCTCTTCATCGCGGCGTCCGGCTCCGCTACGGCAACCGTGAGACCGCCATTATTGATTAGTTTTTTATACATGCTGAATCCCGCGACACCTAATCCCGCCAATACGACTTTCATCGACCCATCCCCTTCGCTGTCTCGATAACGACCGAACCTATCCGCCAGTCCATACGTTCTAAATTTTACCTAAGCATCCGCCGGATGTATAGATGAAGATCGGACAAATGAACACACGGATATTGATTCGCGATCCGGCCCCAATCAAGAGGCCGCAGAGCGGCGATTCCTAAACAAGGCCATCAACAAGTAGATGAGCGGCATGCTTTCCACCAGCAGCGCATATGTCGGCCAGACGTACATGATGAAATGGTTCAATTCCGTCGAGTTGCCTGCGGCATGAACGGAAAGCGTCAGCAAGATCGCACCGAATGAAAAAGAGAACGGTCTCGTATCCTTCAAACCAAAAAGCTGCGAGACGATCAGCACCGATATATATAGAAGAAAGCTGAGTTTAATAAACAACCCGGAGATCCAGATGGCGACGACGATCGGGTCCAAATTTTCGAGAAAGTCTCCGATGCGGATGAAGCGAATCATTTCAAGTACCGGATACGTCAATTGCGCCGTTAAATGCGAACCGAGTAGCAGCAAGCACATGATGAAATACGTCTCGATGAATAAAAGGGAAGAGAACGACGACCACAGCAGCGTCCGGAACGTTTTGTCGGAACGGGCCAAGTAAGGAAATATAAACAGCACCGCAAACATTTCGCCGAAGATGGCTATATACGGATACGTATCGCCAACGAGACGGCTCGCCTGCAGATGGGTTATCAAGGCGATCGCCCGCTCATAATTGAGCTCTCTTCCCACTAAGAACGGATTGAGCGAAGCGACGCTGAAAATAATGAAAAAAAAGCCCGAGGCACAGCGGAAAATGACTTCAATGCCCGATCTGACCCCGATGGATATCACGAATACGAAGATGGCGGCAACGACCCATTGAGGCGTCGAAGGCAAATAGATTTGTACGAGAAAATCGGTAATGTTTCGCAAGATCAAACTTGCAAGATGCAAAAAAAAGAAGCTGAACAATACCATTATGGCGATATGGAGCCAGCGGCCGACAAGCGCATGCCCGTAATGCGCCAAAAATTCATGCGGTCGCCGTTTTGCCAACGTGACCGATATGTATGCAACCAGCAAACCGGAGACATTGGCTGCAAGGAGCGCGAGCCATCCTCGATAAGCAGCTACGTCGGCAATCATGGGGACGATAAACCCGACGATCGTCGTGAAGTGAATTATGATGATCAACAATCCGAGTTGAAGCTGGGTGATCCGCTGCATCGAACGCCATCTCCTAATAGCGAATATTTTTCAGCACGGGGCTTAGCGCAAATTCGATCAGCTTGTTCGGGCTTGCGAAATCTTTGATGCAAAATACCGCCGACATATACAGGAATGCGGCTGCCAAAAAACATCCGACAATCCAGAACGTTCTCGTTCGCCGGTTGCGCTGCTTCAAATAATGCCACTCATACCAAGCCATTCCCGCGAAGACCAACGTAATTACGATCATTTCATACCCTCCCGCTGACGCTCGCGACGCTGGAGAACAACCGAGTTGTTCTCAACGCCCGTTCTTTTCACCGCTACCCTGGCGGTTACGTGGATCGGGCAGTTCTTATAGACGCTGCGCCAGCGATCCTTGTATTGAGACCATACTTTAGGATAGCGCCATTCGACATACCTTCCGAAACCGAACGCGTCCACTTCCTCATCCTTCGTTTTCTTAACCGCCTTCTCGATTCTGCCGGCAAGCTGCTCCGACAGCATTGATTCGAGCTTGGCAATCTGCACCGGATCCATCAGATCGATGTTGGATTCCGACGACATGACATCGTCTTCCGCCTCGATCGTCACATCAAAGCGAATCTTATCCCGCAGCACGACCGGACGTATTTTCGATTTGGAAGTCAGAATGATAAAGCTGACCGGCTTCCCGTCCGTCGGAGAGTTCAGCGAAATGACCGAGTTTTTCATTTTGCCCTGGATCCAAAGCGCCGCTCGCATCTCCGGCACCGTCAGTTTCCCGATCATTTTCGCGCCCTTAAACAAAGCTGCGCCGTCCGTTCCGACCCAGACGCTTTTCTTCCCTTTTTCGCTAAGCATTTCCATCTCCCCGATCGTCAGCAGGGCGGCAACGGTGTCCCCGCCTTTTCCTGCCGCTTCCAAAAAGTCTTTGACACTCGTATCGAGCGTCACCCGTCTTCTGGCAAATTCACGCAGCACCTCGTTTGGAAGCCGCTCGAAAACCGGGGTTAACTTGCTGATGTCTCTCGCCAGACCGGGGGCGACCATCAAGTAGCTTTTCGTATGAAAATTGGGTTCCCGGGCGACGAATTCCATCAGCGGATCCAGTCCCGCACGCGCCATGCGCTCTCCGACGACGATCACGCGGCAGTGCCCCCAGGACAGTTCCCGAGATAAGTCGGAACGTATTTTACGAATCGCGACGGGAATGCTTTCCGCCGTCTTCGTCAGGATCGTATAAGGGTTTCCTCCTTCAGACGAGACGCCCGACACTCCCCCGCTTATCGAGAGCCGGTTCGGCAAAGGAAATCCGAGAGACACTTCATAGCCGCCTTCCTCGGCCTTATCCATATAAATCGCCGTTACAAATGCCCTGTCGTTTATCTCGATTCTGGACCAACAGCCGGATAGCATTAATAGACACGCCGCCGCCGGCAGCAACCTCACGGCGATGACTCGTAATAACATCATGATTAGTCACCATCATCTTGTCGAATTGGCAATCTCGAGCGGGAACCGAGCCTTTTCCGATTGGCCGTGCCGTAAAGCATCGGTCGGTTTTTCATCAGCCAATGGGGAGCCCGCACGAGCACATCCTTCAAATCGCTGGTTACGAGCGGCGCCGTCGGCGACAAGTAAGGTGTGCCGAACGAACGCAGCGAGACCAGATGAATATAGATCAAAATAATGGCGATTATGATGCCGTACAAGCCGAAGCTGGTGGCAAGAAACATCACCGGAAACCGCAGCAGCCGGAACGTCAGCCCAAGGTCGAAATGCGGAATAATAAACGAAGCGATGCCGGTAATCGATACGACGATGACCATCGGAGCCGAGACGATGCCGGCTTGCACCGCCGACTGTCCGATCACGAGCGCTCCGATAATGGAAACGGTTTGTCCAATCGGCTTCGGAATCCGGATGCCCGCTTCTCTTAACGCCTCGAAGGTGATCTCCATAATCAGCGCCTCGACGATCGCGGGAAAAGGCACATTCTCGCGGGCTGCCGCCACGGTAATGAGCAAGTTCGGGGGAAGCATCTCCGGATGAAACGTAGTAACCGCGATGTAGACCGACGGCAGCAAAAAAGAAATCAACAAAAACAAATAGCGAATCCACCGGATCCATGTTGCCGCCACGAACCTTTGGTAGTAATCTTCAGCCGACTGAAGCAGCATGTACAACGTGACCGGAACGAGCATCGGAACCGGCGTACCGTCCACCATGATGCCGACTCTTCCTTCCAGCAGCGCCGCGCTGAACGTATCGGGCCGTTCCGTATATTGAACCTGGGGGAACGGAGAAAACGGATTGTCTTCAATGAAGTCTTCGATATAGCTGCTGCCAAGCACATTATCAATATCGATTCGCGACATGCGCTCCTTTACTTCATCCACCAGCTTCTTCTCGCAAAGTCCTTCGATATAACAAAGGGTGACGTTCGTATTCGTATACGTACCGAACTGATGATGCTCCATCTTGAGATCGGGATGCTTGATGATTCGCCGCACCATCGTCACGTTCGTCGCCAAATCCTCGACGAACGCCGCCCTCGGTCCTCGAATGACATTCTCGTTCTCCGCACTGGCAATTTGTCTTTTCTCTACCGATCTCATTGGAAACAGCAGCATTTGCGCTTCGTCATGAACGAGCATCACGATGGTGCCCTCAAACAAGGCATCCGCCGCTTTACGGATTTCCGTGACGGCCGTCATGCCTGCTACGGGGATTTGTCCCCGTTCCGCAATGTGACGGATCAGGCTGTCCGCGGAATCGAACGACTCTTCGAGCAGCAGCGGGGCGATCACCTGTTGTTGAAGCATTTTCTGATCGATCATGTTTTCGATATACAGGAATGCGCAAGCAATATCCCCCGGCAATCGAACTTCATGAATCTTGAAGTCGTCGCTATGGTTGAACGTGACCCGAAACCATCCGATTCTTGTAGGCAAATCGCAGCCGGACGGCGTAGGAACCGAAACATTTGGGGAAGAGCCGTTTAACATCCCTTTGCGCCGCTTAGGAAACCGGAGGAAAGAAAACATGAATGCACCTCGGCAGGCATTTTCTGTATAGCGTTCCAATGGTTGCAATGGTTTATGCAGTCCGTATCCGAAACGCATGGAATAAGCGATTCGAATCTGATACAATGTTTGGAAAGTTCCTTCGGGAGCTTATTTTTCTAAGGAGGTTGTTTGCATGGAAACGATGTATCGCATCAAACATGTTTTGGAGAAGCAAATCGGGGGTGATATATACTATGAACCCTAGGATCGTCAACGGCTCCCGTACGCATCTGGTGAACCAGCTTATTTTTTTTGACGAGCAGTACACTGATTTTATTCATCATTACTTCCCGGAACAGGGTACAAAGCGAGCGAATATGGAAAAAATGATCCGGAAATATGCGGGCATGCTCGAAACATTGCTGGAGCAAAGCGATACCGATCTGGCGCAATCGCTGAATTCCGTTACTCTGCTTGGGAGCCGCGCAAAGGTCGTTTACGAAGAAGACGGTTACGAGGACTCGTTCACCGTCGTGTTCCCGACGGAAATCGATCCCGATCAAAACCGGATTTCCTTTCTGTCGCCGATCGGCAAGCAGCTGCTGTTTGCCGCAGCCGGCGACCGGATGATATTGGAGACGCCGGTCGGCCGGCATGACGTTCGAATCGAAGATGTTAAGTTTGCGTACATTGGAGGCTTTTCCAAAGAGTAAACGCAACCGGCCTACAACGAAAAAGGAGAATCGCCATAGGCTGCATCCAGCGCCATGCGGTTCTCCTTTTATTGTGCGTTTTCATTTAAAAAGAAGGAATACGACGAGCAATAATAGTGCAACAACCGCCGATGCGACCGATAGATAAAGGAAAAACATCCGGTAAACGTACTCACGGCCTTGTTCATTGCTCTTGCCATGATTCGAACGAAATTTCATTCCAACTAATCCCCAGTATTATGATGTGTTTTATATACGACAAGGATGGCGCTTCGCTGGTATTCGCTTTTATCCGGCTTGCTTTTCAGCAATGTTCCGTAGCTGATGCTGATGAACTGCTCTTCCGTTATCGTTGCCAAAAATTCGTTCACTTTGTTCGCGGCAAGGCTGCTGTCCGAATCGACAAATTCTTTCACTTGAATCATGATTTTCGCCTCCATTTTGAGTTCGTTGCATGCGGTCCGATTTATACATTTAATGTAAAAATCGACCGGTAAGCAGTGAGGCATTCCGCTCTCAAACCGAGCGGAATGCCTCATTTGTAGTACCATAACATATCGGGTGAGGTTCGTCAATGAACATTACGACGAAGACGCGCAAGTCACGGTTTGTCGTCATAAAAAGGCCGCGGTTACGCCACCGTGCCACCTGATAACCCGTCCAATGCCAGCTTTGCCGCGCCCAGCATGCCGGCCCGGTTGCCGAGAGAAGCGGGCCGCACGTCGGCTTGTATGCCCGCAAGCCCGAGCGCCGAATGAAATGCCGGCCACCATAAGCCGTGCGCGTCGACAACGCCGCCGCCGATCACGATCGCTTGCGGATCCAGCCCGTTCGAGATATTCCCTGCGGCAACCGCCAGGCGAAAGACGAACTGGTCGACTACCGCTTTGGCGGCCGGGTCTCCAGCGTCTGCGGCGTTCAGGACGTCGAGGCCGCTTGGAAATGCGCGGCCGACCGCTTCCGAAGCGAGACGGACGAGCGCCGTGCCCGACAAATACTGCTCCATGCAGCCGCTTCGGCCGCAGTTGCATTCCGCACCTCCGGGCACGAGTACGGCATGGCCCCATTCGCCTCCGCTCCAATTCGCGCCTCGGATCAGCTTGCCGCCCGCCATGTTGGCTCCGCCGACGCCGGTGCCAAGCGTCAGCATGACGACGTCGTTCAAGCTTTGGGCGGCGCCGATCCATGATTCGCCAAGCAGCGCGGCGTTTGCATCGTTATCCGCAAAGGTGGGGCGCCCGAATGCCGCTTCCGCCCATGTTTTCAAGTTCAATCCCTGCCAGCCGGGGAGATTATCGGTGGCGTACACGACGACGCCGGTCTCCGCGTTCACCCTCCCGGCCGTGCCGATGCCGATGGCGGACGCCTCCGGACGATCGCGCAGCAGCGCTTCCACCGTCGATGCGACGGCCGCTAAAATTGCCTCGCGTCCGGCCTTGGCGTCCGTCGGGCGCTTCGTTTCGGCCAGCGATCGGCCTTCCCGGTCGCACACGATCCCTTTGACCGAAGTCCCCCCGATATCAATACCGATGACGTTCATCATCCACTACTCCTTCATGATCGGGCAAATGACGGCCTGTCGGGAACTTCGCTCCCATAGCCTCATACGCCTTGTTTTATACATTCAGGAATGCGCGCGAGGCCCTTCATTGCACGCCTGTTCGGCCGGTTGAGCGGCCTTCGCGGCTCTCCGGATGGCTGACGCGTACCGCTCTGCAATGAGCTGCGGACGCGTAATCGCCGAGCCGACGACGACAGCATACGCTCCGGCTTCCAGCGCTTGAACCGCCTGCGACGGGTCCCATATTTTTCCTTCGGCGATGACCGGGATCGACAATGCGCGAACAGCCTCCCGGATTAATTGAAGATCCGGCCCCGGATCTTGCGGCGAATACGGCGTATAGCCGGACAATGTCGTCGATACGCAGTCGACTCCGAGCGATGCGGCATACGCCGATTCCTCCAGCGTCGAAATATCGGCCATCATTTTCACCCCGCGGGAGTGCATGTAAGCAATCAGGCTCTCCAGCGTTTCCCCGGAAGGCCTTGGCCGGCGCGTGGCATCGAAAGCGATCATGGATGCCCCCGCTTCGATCAATTCGTCGACTTCCCGCCTGGTCGACGTAATATAAATCTCGCTGTCCGGGTAGTTTCGCTTCACGAGCCCGATCACCGGCAGCGGCACGGCCTGACGAATCGCACGCACGTCATCCGCCCCGTTCGCTCTGATCGCTGCGGCACCGCCGATTTCGGCTGCTTTGGCCATCTTGGCCATCACGTCGGAGCCATGCAGCGGCTCGTCTTCCAAAGCCTGGCACGATACGATCAGCCTGGCTCGAATCTGTTCAAAAAACGGATCACTCACTTGATTTCACTCCTGTTTATCGCGTTTATCGCGCACCCAAGGCCGGTCGGCCCGGCGGCGATGACGGTAACGTTTCCAGTCGGACGGTTAAACCCACTTCAAACATTCGGCTCCAAGGCATCCAGCAATCTTCGATGACGACCCGATGACGTCCGTCGTCCACATGATCTTTCGTAAAACGGCCCAGCTCCATGGCGACGATCGCCGCCACCTGCCCTTTCGTCCCATCCACGCCAAAATAACTAAGCCCGAGCTCCCGTACCGCTCCTTCGGTCACCTTCTTCCGGACGCAGGCGCAATATCCTGCATCTTCCGTATAGCGGAGCGCAAGAAAATCATTGTGCTTCGCGGTATGGCCGAAGATCAGGCAAATCATGCCTTGTGCAAGAACGGTTCCAAGCGTATTCGAGCTTGTGTTCCAGCCCGCATAGCCGGCGAGCCGGAACAGCAGCTCTTTCTGACGCAGCAGCTTGATGAGCTGCAGATCGGCTCCGTTCGCATACGCCACATCGGCGACGGCGCACGGCTTGCCGAGCACATGCACCGCATAGTGCGCATACTCCGTCAGCTCGATGATATTGCGCAGCACGTGATAGCCGGCATTCGGCGCCGCTTGCGCTTCGGCTTCCGCCATCGTCTGGCCGGGCGTGTTGACGAGCAGTACAAGATCGGCGTCCGCCGCACATTCGGCCAGCATGCCGCCCGCAGCCAGTATATGATATTTCAGGCTCTCGTATAGAAGCCGGTCTTCATACAAAGGCGTGACAAACGGTCCCTGTAAACTCGAAAAACGCGGATAGACGGTCGGCATCCGGCGATGAGCCCGGTTAACCATACGGGCGAGCAGTGTACAGCCCGCTTCGTCGGCTCCGGGATACATATAGGCGTGCAGCTCCACATTCAGCTCCTGAATGCGCGAGCGGACCAGCTGCTGGTCGATCGCCGTCCAGCCGTAAGGAGCCGAATCGTCCTGCGGCACGATCATGAAATCGATCGTCCCGTCCTGAACATAGCTCAGCGCCTGCCGGTTCACTTCGCGGTTGACGGCTCTGCGCCGCAAATAATCGTCCAGAACCGGCTGAGGCAGCTTCTTGCCGATCTCTGCAAGCTCCGCGCGTTCTTCTTCCGTGGCAACCCCGGCATCCAGTTTATGGCGAATGTATCCGGTGCGAAAAATTTCTTTTCCCCAATGTTCGTAATAATCCGGCTCTTCATCGCTCGACGAATAGCGCGGGCAGCGCATAATCAATTGAAAGGCGTATACGGTAAGCCGCGGGTTGCGCGCCTTCAGACGCGTCAGTCCTTTCAGCCGTTCCACGCAAGCTTCCGCCGAATGCGTGTGCAGGCGCGAAGGAATAATGCCGCCGTACAGCAGCAGATCAAGCGATAAAATAACCCCGTCGGCGTCAGACGCCTCCTGCAGTAGCCACTGCCACAGCCGGTCGACAAGCGCCGGCCGCTTCTTGAGCCCCATCAGCTCAGGCCCCGGCCGGACGAGGCGAATATCGGTTCCTTCGGCAAGCAGAGCCGGAAAGGCGTAGTTGCAAGGCCGCTCGTCGAGCGGCACATAGACGATTTTTTTCCCCATTCCCGCTTCCCCCATCAAGCATTGGCCGATCATGACAATAAATGGTATGATTGCCTGTCAAAAGTATAGCACCAAAAGAAATATTTCTCCAGAATTATTTATAAAAGTGGCGTATTTTTTCTTTTTGACACAAAAAAAATTCCGGCCTTTGCGCATGGAGGCGAGTCGCTTCCATCCGTGGCCGGATTGTATTTTATTTCTTATTTGTTGCCTTGAGCGTACGCGGCCCACTTCTCCAGCTCGTTTGTACAAATCAACAGAGTCGGGTACCGGCTGAACCGCGCCATATCGCTGTCTTTATCCACTGTATACGGGATCAATACCGCTCCCTCGCGTTCGCAGATTTCCAGAAACTCGTCGGAAATGTACGGGTGCTGCACGGAAATATACCGGCAGCGTATATCCTTCATGAACGGAAATAGCGCAGGCGATGTGCCGTGATTGATGACGCCGAGCTCCATGCGATCGTCCAGTTCCCTCGCTCTGGACAAAGAATAGTGATCGAAGGACGTAAGAAACGTCTGCTCGCGCATATCGAGCCTTTTCACCGTATCGAGTACCGCTCGTTCCAGCCCCGGATACAAATCGCCCATTTGTTTCAGCTCGATATCGACGATCAGCTTGTCCTTGAGCAGCAGCAGCGCTTCTTCCAGCGTCGGGATTTCCTCCGTTCCGGCAATGCGGAACTCCTTCAGCTCCGCCAGCGTCAAATCTCTGACCCGGCCCTTTCCGTCCGTCGTCCGGTCGACGGACGGATCGTGAATGACGACGGGAACCCCGTCCTTGCTGAGCTGAACGTCCAGCTCCAGATGCGAATAGGACAGCTCAACCGCCGCACGGTACGAGACGAGCGTATTTTCCGGATAACGTTTCGGGTAGCCCCGATGAGCAACGCCTCTAATGGTCATGATTGCCGCCTCCCATCGAGCCGCTGCCGATGGCGGCGAACCGCTCCATCGCTTCCACGACGCCGTCTCCGTAGCTGTTGCGGCATACGTATGACGCCTGCCGAATCAGTTCGTCGTGACTGTTGGCCACGGCCACGCCGATGCCCGCCTGCTCGATCATGTCCAGATCGTTCAGCTGATTGCCGATGTTCATCACTTCCGACGGTGCGACGCCAAGGTGCACCATCAGTTTTTTGAGCGCCTCCCCTTTGCTCTGCCGGGCGGGCATAATTTCAAAAAAATGATCCTCCGACTGGACGGCTGCATACTCGCTCGCAAAGCCGCTCCGGTGGCGGTCCCATAACGGCTTGATCCGGTTCATCTCGCCGATCAAAACCACTTTCTGAACCGGCCGGTCAGGCCACGTTTCATCCCCGGAATCGAGCGGGATGCAAGGCAGCCCTTCCCGCTTCACAAAGTACTCCGTCTCCGGCGTGGCACGCAGCGTCCGGATGCCGTCCTCGCCAAACAGCAGGACGGTCACTCCCGCCTGATCCGCCCCAAGCAGGAACGGCGCGATTTCCCCAAGCGGCAGCTGCGCCGTCTCCCATATTTTATGACGATCGGCAATGACGCAGCCGTTGCACAATATATACGGAATATCGATATCGAGGCTGTCGACGATAGGTTGTGCGCTGGGCCCGAACCGGCCGGTAGCGATCGTGAACAGGCCGCCCGACGCCCGAAATCGCCGAACGGCGTCGATGACGGAATCGCTCAATCGATTGTCTTCCGATAGCAGCGTTCCGTCCAGGTCGCTCACAATTAAGCGAATAGAGCTCATGCATGTTTCTCCCCTTTGTTTGAACCGCACCCGGTTTTTTCTGTCCAATGATGTCGGCAAAGCAGCACTCCGATGTTCTAGCGATTCTGCTCGCTTACGTTATACATGGCTTATGCCACTGCGTCCCGCTTACCCTGCGATGCTGCCGGCGTGCATCGAACGAACGAAATGAACGCCGTTCGGACCGCCGAACGTCAGCAGCGAATGCGTAAGCAGCCTGCCGCTTGATGCGTGGACGATGCCGTTCAACAGCGTCCAAGGCGTAACGGCCGTTGCGGCAAACACGCTTTCGTCGGTCGCGACCAAGTCTTGAAGCATCAGCCGTCCCGCCGGCTCGGACAAGCCTTCAGCTTCGTAATGTTTTCCATGCCAAGGAACACGAATTGATTTCCGATTGCGGTCCCAAAGCTTGATACAGGCGCTGCTCGCCGTCTATTATTTTTTGCACTTTCCGCTCGGACGCACCGCCGTCAAACTCCGCGTTCAGCCATGCCTGCACCACATGCTTGGCAAGCTCGGAGCCGATCACTCTGGCCCCCATGGTCAGCACCTGGGCGTTGTTGCTCTTTCTCGCGCGCTCAGCCGAGTACGTATCGTGACAAAGCGCCGCACGGATACCCGGCACTTTGTCCGCCGTAATCGTCATACCGATCCCCGTGCCGCATACGAGTATGCCTCTGTCGAACAAGCCCTGCGCAATTTGTTCCGCTACCGCAAACCCGACGTCGGGGTAATCGATTTGCTCATTGCCGTCGGAAGGGCCGAAGTCTACGCATTCCACGCCTTTTTCGCCGAGGTAGCTTTTAATGATCTCCTTTAATGAATAACCGGCCTCGTCGGCCCCAATCGCTATTCTCATCTCGACAGCCTCCATCAGGTAATATAGGGCGAACCAACCATGAACCGTGAAAATGAACTCTGAAGAGTAAGCAGTAAACAGTGACCCGTGAAACTTATAATTGATAAATTGGGAACCGCAGGTGAAAGATGAACATGCGCCACTCAAGACGAGCATGTGCCGCTAAGGAATAAGAATAACCTTCAAAGAATTGACGCCTTTCTTCACAAGCTCGAACCCTTTTACGTATTCTTCAAGCGGGAGCTGATGCGTTACGACCCCTTCCGTCGGCAGCTTTCCGTTAGCAATGCCTTCGATGACCGGAGGATAACAATAAGGGCCGAGATGGGAGCCGAGAACGTCGAGCTCCTTGCGGTCGCTGATAATGCTCCAGTCAACGGTCACCGGATCTTTAAAAACGCTGAACTCGACAAACCTGCCGAGCTTGCGGATCATGGCAAGCCCCTGCTCCACCGATTTGGGATGACCTGTCGCTTCGATATAAATATCGCAGCCGTAACCTTCCGTCATCCGCTTGATTTCGGCGACGACGTCCACTTCTCTGGGGTTCAGAACAAGATCCGCGCCGAACTTCTTCGCGAGCTCCAGCCGATCCTCGAACAAGTCGAGCACGATGAGCTTCCCCGGACCGACCATCTTGGCGGCTCCGACCATCCCGAGTCCGAGCGTTCCCGCTCCCGAGAGGACGACGACATCGCCGAGCTGAATTTGCGCCCGCTGTACGGCATGGAATGAGCACGCATACGGCTCGATCAAAATCGCTTTCTCCAGCGGAAGATCGCGAGGGACTTTGTAGTTGATCGCTTCCTTCGTAAACTTCATATATTCGGCCATGCCGCCGTTCACGTTATTCTGAAAGCCGTACAAATCGTGCTTCTCGCACATCCAGTATTGACCGCGCTTACAAAAGCGGCAATCCCAGCAAGGTACGATCTGCTCGGAGATAACCCGTTCCCCGATCTCGAATCCTTGCACGCCTTCGCCGATTTGTACGATGCTGCCGATAAATTCATGTCCCGGAATCATCGGCGCCTTAATATATGGCGGCTGCGTCGCATCGCCCCAGAAGCTGGGCGCTCCTTCGTATGCTTTAATGTCGCCGGCGCAAATGCCGCAAGCCTCCACCTTAATGACGATTTCGCCCGGCCCCGCTTGCGGCACGTTTACCTTCTCCAGCCGGTAATCGCCCGGGGCGTAAGCGACAATCGCTTTCATTGTTTCAGGGATATCCATGTTCTGCATGAGATCGCCTCCTTTAATAATCAATAATGAAACCATGGCTGGCGCGCGTAAACATAACGGTTATTTATTACCATTTTTGCATCACACCTTGTATTTGTCAATAAATTTTTTGATTTTTACTGTTGTTTATTATCGTTTATTTTCATTTATAGTTATTTAATCTTAAAAATATAACTTAAAACGTTTTGTTTACGCGACATTCGGCATTATTTTATTG
>NZ_CAJVCE010000033.1 GCF_910594985.1 Paenibacillus allorhizosphaerae | reverse complement strand
ACTTCGTTTTGTTTACGCAAAGCGAACCGTTTGGTGATGATGGCGGAAGGGAACCACGCGTACCCATCCCGAACACGAACGTTAAGCCTTCCAGCGTCGATGGTACTTGGACCGCAGGGTCTTGGGAGAGTAGAACGCCGCCAAGCATTATTCCCTGATAGCTCAGTTGGTAGAGCACTCGACTGTTAATCGAGTTGTCACAGGTTCGAGTCCTGTTCGGGGAGCCATTATGCTTCCATAGCTCAGTAGGTAGAGTGCATCCATGGTAAGGATGAGGTCACCGGTTCGATCCCGGTTGGAAGCTCCACCAAAAAGGCCCGTTGGTCAAGGGGTTAAGACACCTCCCTTTCACGGAGGTAACAGGGGTTCGAATCCCCTACGGGTCATTCTCTAGCTGGAGGCTTAGCTCAGCTGGGAGAGCATCTGCCTTACAAGCAGAGGGTCGGCGGTTCGATCCCGTCAGCCTCCACCACGCCGCTGTAGCTCAATTGGTAGAGCAACTGACTTGTAATCAGTAGGTTGGGGGTTCAAGTCCTCTCGGCGGCACCAGAACAATTACATATTGGGGATTAGCCAAGCGGTAAGGCAACGGACTTTGACTCCGTCATGCCTAGGTTCGAATCCTAGATCCCCAGCCATTTGCTTGAGCCATTAGCTCAGTTGGTAGAGCACCTGACTTTTAATCAGGGTGTCGTAGGTTCGAGTCCTACATGGCTCACGTTGCGCGCGTATGGCGGAATTGGCAGACGCACTAGACTTAGGATCTAGCGGGAGACCGTGGGGGTTCAAGTCCCTCTACGCGCATACAAATTCAAACAAAAAGGTCTAAAACAATAATTGTTTTAGACCTTTTTGTTTACCTTTATTTTGACATCCAAATTACTGGGTGAGGAATAGAATAGCAGGACATTCGTATGCGCTGGAATGAGCCTTGAAGCTTGGGCTATGTTTGAGTACTCGATGAGCCCCTTTTAGTGCGTCGAATAGGGCAGTATTGCATTTTTGGCGCGGGTTATGAGTAGCGGGTGATGTGCTGCGTTGCGTTAGGCTGTTAATACTTAAGTGAGGATGGAGGCTAATGGAATAACGCCAGACCTATGACCCAGTTTATTTTAATGTAGGAATCATCATTACAACTCTATTGGGAGAAAAGCAGTGATATGCAGTTATGAATTCAACTCCAAAAAAGAGAGCGCGACCGCGAAATAAGCAAGAATTAAGCTGGATAGTATGGTGTATATAGGGAGAAAAATGGTGAGAATTAGTAAAGTAAGTATAGTAACTTACAGATGGAGAATGCGTAGAAAAAATAATTACGAAAAACTATAAAAAACATTTGCATTTCATCTCAAAACCTGATATATTAACAAATGTCGCTATTAAAGCAATGATGATTACGCGGAAGTGGCTCAGGGGTAGAGCATCGCCTTGCCAAGGCGAGGGTCGCGGGTTCGAATCCCGTCTTCCGCTCCACCATATGTGCCCTTAGCTCAGCCGGATAGAGCGTTTGACTACGAATCAAAAGGTCGGGAGTTCGAATCTCTCAGGGCACGCCATTTATTCTTCTTAGATTAGGAAATGCATAATGTAGCAACGGGACGTAGCTCAGCTTGGTAGAGCACCTGGTTTGGGACCAGGGGGTCGCATGTTCAAATCGTGTCGTCCCGACCATCAAATAATGCGGGTGTAGTTCAATGGTAGAACTCCAGCCTTCCAAGCTGGTAGCGTGGGTTCGATTCCCATCACCCGCTCCATATTTTACAGAACAAACCTTTGGATATCGAAGGTTTTTTTTATTTTCATGGTACAGAAATATTTACTCCCATAGATAGTTGGAACGGGACGAACGGAAGAAGTCGAAAAATGCATATCGGCGCTTGATGAAAACCGCCTGAGGTAGCCCATTAAATTCCATGGCAGCAATACTGTGCTATGATCTACAATGGTCATAAGCTCGGGCAAATCGGGATGACCACAAGAACGGAAGTGACAAAGTATAATATCGCAAGCGTGACGATATTCAATACTGGAATGAAACGGACCAGCGTCCGGATCAAACGGTTACGAAGGCGCTGTTATTAAAAATAGTTTCGACGTAAGCCGATTACGATTCATCGCTAACAACAATGTTTAATGATGTACATACGTTCAGGGCATACCCATGTCCAGTACGCGCCGGATCATGGATTGTCAGGGACGAATACGGGCTAAGGTCATAATGCTTAAAACGATGGCCGATGTCAGTTTTAGCGGAGATCAGCTTTTTTTCGCTTTACCGCATAAATGGACTACATTGATGCCCAAGGTTGTGTTAAAATATTGTTTATTGACTTGCAGTAAGGATGGAGGAGAACCATGTCGGATTCAGTCAGTATCATTAACAAGAACACGTCCAACAATTTGCTGCGAAGAGATGTTCGGTTTCTTGGGCACATTCTGGGCGAGGTGTTGGTTCATCAGGGCGGCAATGCGCTGTTTACCGTCGTAGAGAAAATTAGAGAGATGAGTAAATCGCTGCGCAACCAATATACCCCGGAAATGTACGAGGAGTTTAAGGAAACGGTGAACGGCTTGGCGCCGGAAATTCGGTATCAAGTCATTCGTGCGTTCGCGATTTATTTCCAACTCATCAACATCGCGGAGCAAAACCAGCGTATCCGCCGCAAACGTGATTACGAACGGACGGCTGGGGAGAATGTGCAGCCTGGGTCGATCGAAGATGTCGTGCGTGAGCTGAAAGCGCAAAATATTAATACGGCAGAGGTGCAAGACATTATTCAGGGCATTTCCCTTGAGCTTGTCATGACGGCGCATCCGACGGAAGCGACACGCCGTGCGGTGCTGGATATTCATCAGCGTATCGCAAACGACGTGATGGAACTCGATAACCCGAGCCTCACGTTCCGTGAACGCGAGCAGCTGCGGGTGAAACTGCTGGGCGAAGTCATTATGCTGTGGCAAACCGACGAGCTTCGCGATCGCAAGCCGACGGTTATCGACGAAGTGCGCAACGGCTTGTATTACTTCGACGAGACGCTGTTCGATGTACTGCCGCAAGTGTATCAAGAGCTGGAGCGGTGCTTGAGCAAATATTATCCGGAGCAATCGTGGCATGTACCGACGTTCTTGAAGTTTGGCTCCTGGATCGGCGGCGACCGCGACGGCAACCCTTCCGTCACGTCGAAGATTACATGGGAAACGCTCAAGATGCATCGGCAGCTCGCGCTGGATAAATACGAAGAGCTGCTTCGCGAACTGATGGGGCATATGAGCTTCAGCAAAAACATTGTGGAAGTCACGCAGGAATTGCTCGACTCCATCAAAAAAGACCGGGAAAACATCGATCTTCGATCCGATGAAGTATGGCGCAATGAGAAAGAGCCGTACCGGATTAAAGTGAAATATATGATTGAGAAGATCAACAATACGGCCAAGCCGAACGTTCCGCAAAACAAGAAATACAATAATCCGGCCGAGCTGATGGAAGATTTGAAAATTATCGAGCGGAGTTTGCGGAACCATTTTGCCGATTTCATTGCCGATTCCTATATTGCCAAACTGATCCGGCAAGTGGAGCTGTTCGGTTTCCATCTCGCCAGTCTGGATGTGCGGCAGCACAGCAAAGAGCATGAATCGGCTATGACCGAGATCTTGCAAAAAATGAGCATTTGCCCGAACTATGCCGAACTCTCGGAAGAGCAAAAGATCGAGCTGCTCACAAATATTTTGAACGAACCGAGACCGATTACTTCGCCGTACCTGAACTATTCGGAATCGACCAAGGAATGCTTGGACGTTTACAGGGTGATTCAAAAAGCGCAGCAGGAATTCGGACGCCAATGTATTTCGAGCTACCTGATCAGCATGACGCAAGGTTCAAGCGATCTGCTTGAGGTGCTTGTATTCGGGAAGGAAGCAGGATTGTATCTTCATAACCCGGACGGCTCCGTTACATGTACGCTGCAGTCGGTGCCGCTGTTTGAAACGGTCGACGATTTGCACGCGGCGCCTGAGATCATGTCCACATTGTTCAAAATCCCGGCGTACCGCAACAGCCTGGAAAGCGCGAATCAGCTTCAGGAAATTATGCTCGGCTATTCGGACAGCAACAAGGACGGCGGCGTTATTACCGCCAACTGGGAGCTGCGCATGGCACTAAGGAGCATTACGGCGGCAGCGAAGTCGCATAATGTTAAACTGAAATTTTTCCACGGCCGCGGCGGCGCGTTAGGTCGCGGGGGGATGCCGTTGAAGGACAGCATCATGGCACAGCCGGCCGATACGATCGGCGGAGGGATCAAGATTACGGAGCAGGGCGAGGTGCTCTCGCAGCGTTATTCCATGAAGGGGATCGCCTATCGCTCTTTGGAGCAGGCCACTTCAGCGCTCATTACAGGCGCCTTAAACGCACGCAATCCGCAAACCGATGCCGCAGAGCCGATGTATATGGATATAATGCGCAATATTTCCGAGCAAGCGCAGCAAAAATATCAGGATCTGATCTTCCGCGACACCGATTTCTTAACGTTCTTCAAAGAATCGACGCCGCTTCCGGAGATTGGGGAACTGAACATCGGTTCGAGACCGTCCAAACGGAAAAACAGCGACCGTTTCGAGGATCTTCGCGCCATTCCGTGGGTGTTCTCTTGGACGCAAAGCCGTTACTTGCTGCCTGCATGGTATGCGGCGGGATCGGGCTTATACAGCTACTATCAGGATAATCCCGAACACCTGCGCATGATGCAGGATATGTACAAGCAATGGTCGTTCTTCAAGTCGCTCATCGATAACCTGCAGATGGCGCTTGCCAAGGCGGACTTGTTAATTGCGAAAGAATACAGCAAAATGATTCATAATCCACAAATCGCGGAGCGGATTTTCAATCTGATCGAGGATGAATATCAGAAAACGTCGAATTTGATTCTTTTAATTACAGGCCAGTCGGAAATACTTGATAATGTGCCGGTCATTCAAGAATCGATTCATCTGCGTAACCCTTACGTCGATCCGCTCAGCTACTTGCAAGTACAGCTGCTGCAAGAGCTGCGCGCACTCCGTGAACAAGGGAGCGACGACGCGCTGCTGCTGCGCGAAGTGCTGCTTACGATTAACGGAATTGCCGCGGGTCTGCGCAATACAGGCTGATATTCCGCCACATATACATTCTCGAAAAGTCGGAGGCACTCCGGCTTTTCTTTATGAGTCCCGATAGCGACAGCTAGCGGAGTCCATGCAAGGACAAGTATGTTTGGAGCGGGCTTGAGCAACCTATTGAATAAAATATATCATTGTCCGAGGCAGGGTTGGCGTGCTGCTACACCTGATGATGGAATCACTTATAGGGGATGCATTCCGCAACAGGCGGAAATGACGAACGCCGTATAAGCTTCCTTGGAGCTCGTGAACCCCGCTGGCGCTCTGCTGCTCCGATAGAGCTGAAAGTCGAGGTGATCGGCATACATTTTCTTTTGCACGAGACTGTACATGGGTGGCAATGGTTTGGTATTCTCTTCTTAATGGCAGGAATTGTGATAGCCGAAAGTGAGGCATCCGGCTCCTGATGAACCGTGCTGTACGGAAGCTGCTCGCTTCGGACGGTTACGGAAGGTTGGAGGTAGGTCGGTGATTCAAATGGACACCCGGCTCGCCAAGCTAGCCCGTGGTGGGGACCGCGCGGCTTTTGCCGAATTGGTGGAGCTGTACAAGGATAAAATATTTCATCTTGCATATCGAATGCTGCATAATCGTCATGAAGCGGAGGAGATTGCACAGGAAACATTTTTACGGGTCTATACGAATTTGGACCGCTACGACGAGAATCAAAAGTTTTCTACGTGGATTTACCGGATCGGGACGAATCTGTGCATCGACCGGCTCCGTAAACGGAAAGCGACGTTCTCGCTGGACGCCGAGCTGAATGAAGGCGAGGGCGGCGACTGGTATGCAACGCTGGCAAGCCCGGAAGAAACGCCGGATAATCAGGTCGTGCTGTCCGAAACGCAGCAGCAAATTCGAGACTCGATCGAGACGCTGCCGGAAAAATACAAGGCCGTAGTCATACTTCGGTATTTGCAGGATTTATCGCTGCAGGAAATTAGCGATGTGCTCTCCATGCCCGTGACGACAATCAAAACAAGGCTGCATCGGGGACGGGATTTTTTGAGGAAAAAATTGGAGAAAATATTGTAGCGATTTCTGAAACATAAATCCGCATCGCGCGTAGTGTAATACACAAGCTTACTATGGATAGATGAAAGGAGTGGCTCATCTTGGATTGTAACGAAGCCCTCCCTTTACTGCACGAATATTTGGACGGGAGTCTGCAGGGACGGGATTCCGCAGCGCTCAAACAACATTTGCTCGGTTGTGCCGAATGCCGCAAACGGCTTCAGCAGTTCGAGAAGATGGAGGCGCTGATCAGCGCGAAAACTCCGTCTGAGGTGCCGGAAGGGTTAACGGAACGGATTATGCAGGCGCTTCCTCCGGTAAAGCGACATAATCCTTTTTACCGGTGGGTACGTAAGCATCCGGCGGTGTCCGTCGCTGCCGTCTTTTTTCTGGTCATGTTCTCGAGTTTTGTATCGGTCTGGAATGACGATCAGGAGCTGCTCGTGAAAGGGTCCGATTTGGAGTCCGTTGTCATTAAGGGCAACACCGTATATGTGCCTGCGGGAGCGACAGTGAGCGGAGATTTGACAGTAGAGAACGGAATTACGCAGGTGGATGGAGATATTAAGGGAAGCTTGATCGTGATCGACGGTTCAGTCAACCTCGCCTCGACGGCGCATATATCCGGTCAAGTCAAAACAATAGACGAAGCCTTCTCATGGCTCTGGTACAAAATGAATGCGTGGATCGTACAGCTGTCGGATAGAAAATAGGCCGCTAGTCCCGATTTTCGTAAATCCTCCCTATTCCGTGGTAGAAAGGGAGGGTTTTTTGCTGTAAATATGTTATGATCTAAGAGGGTAATCGGATACAGAAAGAAATCACCGCGGCACGTTTGGGGGCAAGGGCCATGGACTGGATTACGGAGATCAGCATTAAAGATATAATCGATATATTGATCGTCAGTTACGTCATTTACAAGCTGATATTGGTGGTACGGGGAACACGTGCAATTCAGCTCCTGAAAGGGATTCTTGTCGTGGTCGTCGCGTGGGCGCTCAGCTCCTGGTTTAAGCTGAACACGCTGCAGTGGATGATGAATCAAATGTTTACGTTCGGTCTCGTGGGTGTCATTATTATATTTCAGCCGGAACTGCGGCGCGCGCTCGAGCAAATCGGTCGAGGCAAGCTGTTCAGCCGGACCACGGTGGAAGATGATTCGGAAGTGAACCGGCGCATCAACGAGGTGCTGAAAGCCGTCAATTATATGGCAAGGCGAAAAATCGGTGCGCTCATGGTATTCGAGCGGGAAACCGGCCTCAACGATTACGTGGAGTCGGGCATTCAAATCGAGTCGCATATCAGCTCGGAGCTGCTCATTAACATCTTCGTGCCCAATACGCCGCTGCACGACGGCGCCGTTATTATGCGCAAGCACCAGCTGATGGCTGCGGGCTGTTATTTGCCGCTGTCGGAAAATCCGTTCATCAGCAAGGAGCTTGGGACACGCCATCGCGCCGCGATCGGCATGAGCGAAGTGTCGGACGCCGTATGCGTCACCGTTTCGGAAGAAACGGGACAAATATCGCTTGCGATGAACGGTCACATTTTGCGGGATATTAAAGAGGACGCGCTGCTGGCTAAGCTGTTCGAAGAATTAAAGCCGAAAGCGAAGACGAAAGAAAAGAACTCCATTTGGAAATGGAGGCGGAAATAGATTATGGATCAGTGGCTGCGCAACACGAATGTGGTTAAGGTGGTCGCCTTGATCATTGGCATATTGCTCTGGGCTGTCGTTCGCATGGACGGGGGTACGATCTCGGGCACGACGAGCACGGGGATCAAAGAGGAGAAAATCTGGAACGTGTCGGTAACACCGAAGTATGATGCGGATCAATTTTACGTTCAGCTGATTGAGCCTGCTCAAGTGACGGTCAGCCTGTCGGGCCGTGACTCCGTATTGAAAAAAGTAATGAATACGGCGAGCTATTCCATTGAGCTGGACTTGACGAAAGTGGGCAAGGGAGAGCATCAGCTGTCGCTGACGCCGGTTGGATTTCCAAGCAATGTGACGGTGAAGGTCAGCCCTGCGACGGTCAAAGTCGTCGTGGACGAGAAGAAGAACAAATCGATGCCGGTAACGGTCAATGTGACCGGGATTCCTGCGGTCGGCTTGAAGGCAGGGCAACCCGTAGTGAAGCCGAAGCAGGTAACGGTAGCCGTCCCTAGCGGCAGCTACGACGCAGTGGAAACAGTGCGGGCGGACGTCAATGTGGAGAAGGCGCAATCGCCGGTGTCGAGCAAAGTCAAGCTCGTAGCGTTCGACAAGAACGGCAAGCCGATGGAGATGGCGACGATCAGTCCTGCGGTGGTCGACGTCGAGGTGCCGATTACGAGCCCGTTCACGATGGTGCCGCTGCAAGTGAAGCTGGTCGGGGAGCCGCCGCGCGGGTTTGCGATAGCGTCGATCAGGCAAAGCATAGACAAAGTTACGGTGTATGGCCCACAGAATATACTGGATCGTCTCGAATTTTATGAGGGGCCGCAGGTAAACTTGAATGACTTGAGGGAAGACAAGGAGTTCACACTCCCGATTCCGTTGAAAAAAGACGTGAAGCAGCTCGATCCGGACAAGGTCGTCGTCAATGTCTCCGTCGTGCCTTCCGTTACCAAGACGCTCGACAATATCCCGATATCGATTATCGGGCAAAACGACGGGTTCAATACGAAGGTGGTTCAGCCGGAAACGAGCCAGTTGAGTCTCGTGGTCGAAGGCGCATCTGCGCTGGTCGACAAATTAAAGCCGCAAGATGTGCAGGCCATTCTCGATGTCAGCAATTTGCCGCCGGGCAAGCATGAGGTTCCGGTCACATGGAACCTGCCGACATTCGTCAAGCGGGGACAGCTGCAGGACTATAAGGCTACGGTGGAGATAAGCGCGAAGCAAGTCGCGGGGCAATCGGTGAAGCCGGAAGCGGGCGCAGGAGCGGGAACGGGCGAAGCGACGCCGGCCCCCTCCGGCTCGGCCGGTACGGGAACAAACGAAACGCCTCCGGCTTCTGCCGGTACGGGAGCAAGCGAAACGCCTCCAGCATCAGCCGGTACAGGAACGAGCAACACACCTCCGGCTTCGACCGGCACTGGCGAAGAAAAACCGAAATCGCCATAATTTGACAAGAATCTATTGACCAATGCGACGAATTTCGCACATAATGGGAATCAAACGCTCACAGAGGAGAATGCAGGCATGGGGAAATATTTTGGAACCGACGGTGTCCGCGGGGTTGCAAATCAAGGGCTTACGCCGGAGATGGCATATAAAATCGGTCGCTGCGGCGGCTATGTACTGGCAGGTAAAGTAGAGAAGCCAAACGTTGTCATCGGGCGCGATACGCGTATTTCCGGTCCGATGCTGGAAGCGGCGTTAGTTGCAGGCTTGCTGTCGATCGGCGCCAATGTGATTCGCCTCGGTGTGATTAGCACGCCGGGCGTAGCTTATTTGACGCGTGCGCTTAAGGCTGATGCCGGCGTTATGATCTCGGCCAGCCACAATCCGGTAGAAGACAACGGGATCAAATTTTTCGGAGCGGACGGTTTCAAGCTGTCCGATGAAACGGAACTAGAGATCGAGCGTTTGATGGATGCGGAAGTTGACGAGCTCCCACGGCCGACCGGCGGCGATATCGGTACGGTGATCGATGACGAACAAGCGAAGTTCAAGTATTTGGACTACATTCGACAAACCGTATCATCTTCCTTCAAAGGATACCGGATTGTACTCGATTGTGCGAATGGCGCAGCGTACGAGCTTGCGCCGAAAGTATTCGAGGCGCTTGGCGCGGAAGTCATTACGATCGGTGCTGAGCCGAATGGCCGCAACATTAACGATCATTGCGGTTCGACGCATCCGGAGATTCTGCAGAAACTCGTCGTCGAGCGGAAAGCGCATATCGGGCTTGCGTTCGACGGGGACGCAGACCGGTTAATCGCCGTTGATGAAACCGGCGCGGAAGTAGACGGTGATTACATTCTCAGCATATGCGGGAATGCGATGAACAAGGCCGGCAAGCTTCGCGGTAATACGATTGTGACTACGGTCATGAGCAACATCGGCTTTTTCAAAGGGATCGAAGCGGCAGGCATGAAAGCGGCCAAGACGGCAGTCGGCGACCGCTATGTAATGGAAGAGATGCGCAAAGGCGGCTACAACTTGGGCGGGGAGCAATCCGGCCATGTTATTTACCTCGACTACAACACGACGGGTGATGGCATTCTTACGGCGCTCCAGCTGATGGATACGTTGGTGCAGTCGGGCAAAAGCCTAAGCGAGCTGAAGGGCATTATGCGCAAATATCCGCAGCAGCTGGTAAATGTGCGCGTTGCCGATAAAAGCAAGCTGAAGGGCAACACAGCGATTGAAACGGCAATCCGCCAAGTGGAAGAAGAGCTCGGCGACAATGGCCGCGTGCTCGTTCGACCTTCTGGGACGGAATCGCTTATTCGCGTCATGGCCGAAGGGCCGGACAAAGGTCAAGTGGACGCCTACGTTGCACGAATTGCCGATCTCATTCAAACCGAGCTATCTTAATCTCTTATTCTTCTAAAGAAAAGCCACTGATTGCTTAAGGCGTCAGAGGCTTTTTTTGCAGTAACAATTGGATGGAAAACCCATGAAAATAGCAGTTGCACTTTCATTGCAAAATGAATAAGATGGGTATATGTCTTTTACTCTAATATAGAAAGGTGGATAGAGGTTGGAATCCGTTTAAGCGCCAGAACTTGAGTAAGCGTCCGGTGTTTTTTGCAGCTGTTGCGAATCGGTCTTAAGTTTGTTCTACATAAGCAAACTTGTTGCATTCCATCAGACAACGCAAAGTGTGCAGAGCATCCAGCGCGGATCAAGTTGACGAGGTGAAGGTGTTCGAAGTTTTCGGCGGGGGCCTTCCGGTAGCGATCTAAAACCGTCAAGTCGAAACGCAAAACGTCCGGGCGACCGGGCCGACAAACGTTCGATGGGATCAAACAAGCAGTCATTATTATTCGTTCTTTTGACAATCAGGAGGTTCTGAACATATGTGTGGTATTGTTGGCTATGTAGGGAAGCGCAATTCCCAGGATATATTGCTTGAAGGTTTGAAAAAGCTGGAGTACCGCGGTTACGATTCGGCCGGCGTCGCTGTGTACACGCAGGATGGGCTGCAAATTAAGAAATCCAAAGGCCGCTTGGCCGTATTGGAATCGAAGCTGGGCGACGCGCCGTTGAGAGGAACGATCGGCATCGGTCATACCCGCTGGGCAACGCACGGCAAGCCATCGGATGTGAACTCGCACCCGCATACGGATAATTCACACAAGTTTTCCGTCGTGCATAACGGCATCATTGAAAACTACATGACGCTTAAGGAAGAGCTGATCGCTAAAGGACATGTATTTGTCTCTGAAACGGATACGGAGGTCATCTCGCACCTGATCGCAAGCTTGTACGAAGGCGATATCGTCAAAGCCGTGCAAAAAGCGGTGTCGCAAATGAAAGGCGCATTCGCGCTTGGCGTATTGACGGAGTACGAGCCGGATAAGCTTGTCGCTGTGCGTCTCCAAAGCCCGCTCATTATCGGTGTCGGCGATGGCGAGAACTTTATCGGTTCCGACATTCCGGCAATCCTCGAATATACTCGAAATGTGTATATTTTAAACGACGGGGAAATGGCTGCTTTGACGAAAGACGGCGTCGAATTGATGACGTTGGAAGGGAATTTTATTTCCCGGGAATTATTTCATGTCGATTGGGATATTGTTACGGCGGAAAAAGCCGGATTTGATCACTTTATGTTGAAAGAAATTCATGAGCAGCCGAAAGCTTATCGCGATACAATGGGTGCAAGAATCGATGCGGCAGGCAAGAAGGTCGTATTGAACGAGATCGGAATGACGCCGGAGCAAATTCGCAGCATCCGGCAGGTGCACATCGTAGCATGCGGCACGGCCTACCATGCAGGGCTCGTCGGAAAGACCGTGATTGAGAAACTGACGCGCATCCCGGTTGAAACCGATGTCGCTTCCGAGTATCGTTACCGTTCTCCGATCATCACCCCGGAAAC
Organism: Paenibacillus allorhizosphaerae; assembly: GCF_910594985.1. Classification (GTDB taxonomy): domain Bacteria; phylum Bacillota; class Bacilli; order Paenibacillales; family NBRC-103111; genus Paenibacillus_G; species Paenibacillus_G allorhizosphaerae. The sequence goes on along the minus strand of NZ_CAJVCE010000033.1, from coordinate 44,952 downwards.
GCTCGTTGTCGTAGTAAGCCAGTCGGGTGAGACGGCGGATACGCTCGCGGCGCTGCGGGAAGCGAAGCGAAACGGCGCGCGCGTCGTAGCGATTACGAATGTCGTGGGCAGCTCCGTTGCGCGCGAAGCGGACGACGTCATCGTTACTTGGGCCGGCCCGGAAATTGCGGTTGCGTCCACGAAAGCTTACACGTCGCAGCTGATCGCCTTTTATTTGTTCGGTTTGTACTTGGCGCAATCGCTTGGTACGCAGGATTCGTCCTATATCTCGGAAGTAGTTGCTGCTTTGCAGGAGCTGCCGAATAAAGTCGAAGCGATCTTGGCTCAAGCCGACACGATCAAGAATGCGGCGGAACAAATCTCGACACATAACAACTTGTTCTTTATCGGCCGCGGGCTGGACTATGCGGTTGCATTGGAAGGCTCCTTGAAGCTGAAGGAAATTTCCTATATTCATTCGGAAGCTTATGCTGCTGGGGAATTGAAGCACGGCACGCTGGCGCTTATTGAAGAAGGCATCCCGGTGATCGCGCTTGCGACGCAGGAGGATCTGTTCGAGAAGACGGTCAGCAACATTAAGGAAGTAAAAGCACGTGGCGCACATGTGTTTGGTTTGAACGCGGAAGGCGAAACGGAGCTGGTGAAGGTTGTCGACGAGGTGTTGACGATCCCGGCTACGCTTCCGCTGCTGATGCCGGCGCTGTCTGTCGTGCCGCTGCAACTGCTGAGCTATTACGCTTCGCTTGCGCGCGGCAACGATGTCGACAAGCCGCGGAACTTGGCGAAGAGCGTGACGGTGGAATAAAGGTGTTTGGTAGTCCCGATGTCCTTGAAAAAGGTCGTCGGGGCTTTTTTTGTTTGAAGCATTAAGTGCGAAACCGCTGAGAAGAACTACTTCTGGAATCAAAAAAGCTTCCTATTAAAGTGCAAGATCTTCATCGAAAAGGCTCCGATTCAGAAGCTGTTTTTATTTGCACGAAAGCTGCGAAATACCTACTCGAAGAAAATAAAGTGTCAGACTTTCGAGCAACAATTTAGTTGACTCTCTACCTTTATTTACATATACTTAGACTACCTATTTAATTGGTAACCAAATAATTAGATAACCTATGTATTTTGAATGCGAAAGGAGTTAGTTCATTATGCGCATGCGTGGAGTGACCTATGACACGGGATTTCTAAGTGAAGGAACCAGCACACACCCCAACTTCGATGCAGCAAGAGTGTACAGGGAGATGGAAATTATACGGCGCGACCTGCATTGCACTGCCGTACGAGTGACAGGCGGGGAGCCCGATCGCCTGGAGATCGCTGCACAAGCAGCGGCAGCAGCGGGCCTCGAGGTATGGTTTTCACCGTTCACAAACGATCTTGGCCAAGAAGAGTTGCTTGCCTTCCTCGCGGACTGTGCCGATCGCGCCGAACGCATACGGGTTACTGGGGTGGAGGTGGTCATGGTAACGGGTGCCGAACACATGCTCTTCACCCGTGGCTTCTTGCCCGGCGAGACTCTCCAGGAGCGCCTCGCGACATTGTCCGAACCGACGGTTAGCCGTGCTGCATTCGCGAAACTACCGACTCTGCTCAACAGTTTCCTGGCACGTGCTGTAGACGTCGTGCGAGCCCGTTTCGGGGGGCGTGTCACGTACGCGGCCCTGCCTACCGAACCTGTGAACTGGGAACCTTTCGACTACATCGCCGTCGACGCCTACAACTCTGCTGAGGTTGCTCATCTCTACGCTGATTCAATCAAGAAGCTGGCCAATTCAAATAAGCCTCTGGTGATCTCCGAGTTCGGATGCACGACCTTCAAGGGGGCATTCGATCTGGGCGCTCGCGGAATGTTCATCGTCGAGTGGGACGGTGCGCGCGCCGTTCGACTGACAGGCAGCTACGAGCGCGATGAGTCCGAACAGAGCCAATACTTCAACGATAGCGTCGACGTTTTCGAAGAAGCTGGAGTCGATACAGCATTCTGGTGCACCTTTGCTTGCCATAACTTGCCGTACGACAAAGACCTCGATCACGATTTTGATCGAGCGTCTTACGGGATCGTGCGGGTGCTGCAAGAAAGCCATGGCGCGGCTTACCCCGACATGCCTTGGGAACCCAAGGAGGTATTTTACACCATCGCAGCGCGATATGCAGCCGTAATGGAATCTTAGGACAATAGCGCCATTGCATCAGGAACCGATCTACAAAGTTATGTAGATTCCAATGTATTCGTATTCGGGGGAGTGAGCTGGATTGTCGGATGAACAGAAAATTATCGCAAAGCAGTTAATGGAATCGTACTTCCAATCGCAGGTTGGCGGAAATATGATGCAGAATCGCGCGGTATACAATCAAAAGCCAGGCGAGATCATGGTTCTCTATTTCATCAGTATAAATGTCAAGGATGACAGTCCGGGATTGATGGTTTCGGAAATAAGCGGAAAACTGAATGTCACATCGCCAACGGTAACGCAGCATATCAACAGTCTGGAAGCACAGGAATTTGTCGAGCGTCATGCCGATCCTGCAGACCGGCGCGTTGTGAGAATCCGGCTTTCGGATAAAGGTAAAAAGTATATACAACGCATTAATGAGGCCCGCCTCCATATGTTCGTTGGTCTCGTTAAACATCTAGGGGAGGAAGAAAGCCTGCTCTTTGCCGAGATGATGAGAAAAGCTTCGGATTATATGCTCAAACAACAGGAATTATATATCCGGAGTTTCTTTGTGGATGAAAATGATGAGAAATGAGAAACGGGTACAATAGCTTAATAAACGAAACCCAGTCTAACACTTTATTTTTGTGTTTGGCTGGGTTTTTGCTTGTTAGAATCGTATAGTCTAAAACTTATTTCCGAACGGCTTCGCTTAATTATAAGGGTTAGTTTTTATACTAGGATAATCGAAAACTGTTTGCCTCCATATTCGCTCGATACAATGAACTAGTAGCAAGCAGATAAACGATATATCAAGGAGGCAAAATAAATGAAAGCAATCGTGATTGAACAAGCAGGCGGAACGGAGCAATTGCTATTAAAGGAACTTCCGGATTTAATACCCGGTCGTGGACAATTGACCATTGACGTGGCTCATGCTGGTGTAGGCTATGTGGATGTGCTGCTGCGTAAAGGGTCATTCGGCGGTATTTTTCCTTTCCCGGCAACGCCAGGCCTCGAAGTGGCGGGATATGTCCGAGCGATTGGAGACGGCGTGGAAGGATTTTATATTGGTCAACCTGTAGCGGCCTTAACCTTGTTGGACCTTGGAGGTTATAGCACGATGGCAAATATCAAAGCCGATTTGACCGTTCCATTAGATGAACTTGGAGCCGAATTGGATTTGGCTACCGCCGCCGCGGCTATAGTGAATCTGACCACGGCTTATATGGCAGTGAGACAAATCAGCAATATGAAGGAGGGGGATCACATACTCGTTCATGGCGCAGCAGGAGGATTAGGCAGCTTTATCGGTCAAATAGCGAAAAGGTTTGGAGCAAGTAAAGTGCTGGGAACGGTAGGAACGGTGGAGAAAACAGCACTAGCGGAATCGCTTGGTTATGATGAGCTGTTCGTTCGCTCGGAGTTTATGGAAAGAACACGACAGGCAACGGAACAAAAAGGAGTTCATATCGTGTTTGATACGGTGGGAGGGCATACTAGAAAACAAAGCATGGATCTACTTCGTCCGCTGGGGCAAATTGTCGCATTGGGGGAAACCAGCGGGGAGGATGTGCTGCATTCGTCTAATGAACTATGGGTAAGCAATAAAGCGGTAGTCGGTTTCTCGATCGGCGGGTATGCCTTATCCCACCCGAAAGAAGTACGACAAGCGGCGAAAGAAGCGCTTCGGTTGTTGGCAAGCAGAGAGATTTGCACCGAAGTATTCGGTATTTATCCTCTGGAAAAAGCAGCGGAAACGCATGTGCAATTAGAAGGAAGAAAAACGGTCGGCAAATTAGTTCTTGATTGCAGGATCTGATGAGGAATTTATTGATATTTTCAGATACGAAGCAGATCAGAATTCCAGCGATTCAACAGATGGTCGACCTCTTTCGGCATCCTGCGATCATTATGAATCATCGGACGGAAGTGATCGCATGGAACGGTGCAGCGGCGGCGATCATCGTTGATTTTGCAATGCTTCCAGATCGGATCATGATGGGTCTGGTTTTGAAAGATTCCGTTATCCGTGAGCGCGTGATCAACAGAAATGAATTTGCCGCATACGTTGTACAGCAGTTTCGCGCATTCGCTTGTCAACACGACGCTGATTTCTGGTATACGGCCTTTATGCAGCGGATGTGCAGAGAGAGTTCTTTATTTCTGAAATTATGGAATCGGTCGGATGTTCGTGTAAAAGGATTGCAGCCATTTTTTATAGATCATCCTTGTCTGGGAAGGTCATCGTTTCAAATAATGCCTTTTACTCGAATAAACGGTGATAATCAATTGTGCTGCTGGGTGTTCCTTCCTTCGCCAAAAACAGATGCGATTCTAACATAATGGATGACGGGGGGAGGACGTATCTTCACTTGAATCCAACCGAACATTTGAAATATTTCCCGGATCCGGTAAAATAGTGTATAGAGAAAATCCGCAATTCGGCGGGTTTTTCTGTTATCATATGAAACACAATGTCAATCACATAAAGAGAGGTTCTTATGCGGACAATGCCCCAAAAAGCAAACCCGCTAGGCGAATTTTTGAAGGCGCGCAGAACACAACTTGAGCCCATAAAAGCAGGAATTACAGGTAGCTATGGAAGGAGAAGAACATCAGGGCTGCGGCGGGAAGAAGTAGCAGAATTGGCGGGCGTCAGCACGACGTGGTACACTTGGCTGGAGCAGGGAAGAGAAGTAACGGCCTCCAAGGAAGTTATTGAGAGTATCGGCCGAGCATTGCAATTATCCTCCGACGAACGAATTCATTTGCTCCGTCTGGCCGGTTACGGCGAGCTTGCCCCCTCGTTAAAGTATGCCGATGAGATTACCCCGGGGCTTAAAAGCATTATTGAACAGTTGATGTATCCGGCGATTATCGCGAATAGCCGTACGGAAGTATTAGCTTGGAACAAGCTGGCGACGCAATGTATTATGGATTTTGATCATCTATCCGAGCAAGGACAGACGATGACGTGGTCCATATTTATGGATCCGTTTCTGCGTAAGCAACTGGTCAATTGGGAGGAATTTGCCGAATATTCGGCAGCGGTATTCCGGGCCTATTATGATCAGCGTACTGAAGATCCTTGGTATGAGGAATTCGCAGGGAGGCTTTGTCAGGAAAGCCAACAATTTGCGGCGTATTGGCAAAGACATGAGGTTCAGCTAAAGAAAACGAAACCATTCATTCTGGATCATCCGCAAGCAGGGCTTTTATCTTTTTCCTTAAATTCGTTTGCTCACATTAATGGCAATGAAGAAATTCACTGCTGCGTGTATACGCCTATAGCGGAGACGGATACAGAGCAAAAAATAAAGGATTATTTCATAAAGAATTGACATATCGGAAAAGGTCGATATAATGAAATGTATGAAACCAATCGATGTATTTAAAGCGTTGTCCAATGAGTCGAGGATTCAAATTTTGCAGTGGTTAAAAGAGCCTTACCTCCATTTTACGCCCCATGAAGGGATTGATATGAACGAAGTCGGGGTATGCGTAAGCCAAATCACCGGTAAACTAAACATGACTCAGTCGACTGCTTCGCAGTATCTTTCCATGCTACAGCGGGCAGGACTTATTACAACAAAGCGGATCGGCAAATTCACGTATTACCAAAGAGACGAGGAAGCGATTGGTCAATTGGCGGAGTTCATGAAGAGCGAAATGTGAAAATTAAGCTGATTTCTTGTTCCGAGAAGTCGGTTTCAATTTTGTGCAAACAATTCGATAATTCGTGATATGTTTATTTTTTATGCATAACATATCGACATTTCGCGATTTATATTAATATAAGACAAGAGATAGGAGCTGAAGAGATTCATGTCTGTCAACTGGAGAGTTTACATTTTGGCCATTATAAGCTTCCTGGTGGGAACGTCCGAGTATATTGTGTCCGGCATCTTGGATCAAATTTCTACTTCGTTTGGCGTTTCCATTGCTAAGGCAGGTCAATTGATTACGATATTTTCGTTTGTGTATGCCATTTTCACGCCGATCCTTATGGCTTTAACGGCAGGTTGGGAGAGACGCAAATTAATGCTCGCCGCGCTTGGTTTGTTTGTCATCTCTAATATTTTGGCTTATGTGTTACCCGGGTACGGGTTGTTCGTAATCGCTCGTATCTTTATGGCGTTTGGCGCAGGAATCGTAGTTGTCACGGCACTCAATATCGCGGCAAAAATCGCTCCGGAAGGCAAGCAAGCAAGTTCGATCGCGACGGTGATTATGGGATTTACGGCTTCTTTAATCATCGGCGTTCCGCTTGGAAGAATGACGGCGGACGCCTTCGGCTGGCAAGTGGTCTTTCTCGGCATCGCCCTGGTCGGTTTGATCGCGATGATGGTAATCAACCTCACAATTCCCCGGATCCAAGGGGATGAACCTATTCCTCTGCAGCAGCAGCTTGCTTTGCTAAAGAAACCTAAAGTGGCTTTAGGTTTGTCGATTACGTTTTTTTGGCTTGGAGGGTACTCGATCGCTTATACTTATTTGTCTCCGTATCTGCTGGCGGTTTCGGGTATCAGTGACAACTATTTAAGCGGCACTTTGCTCGTGTTCGGCATTGCCAGTATGATCGGGTCGAGGTTTGGCGGCTACAGCACGGATCGATGGGGGATTCACCGAACGTTATTCGGTGGGATGGCGCTGCATATTTTGATGCTCCTTATTTTGTCTTTTGTGACGAGTAGTTTTGTCGGCGTGATGGCCGTTCTCGTGTTGTGGTCGTTCTCGGCATGGTCGTCCGGACCGACCCAGCAATATCATTTAACGACAATCGAGCCGGAAGCTTCGGGCGTTATACTTGGCCTCAACCAATCCATGATGCAATTGTCTATGGCTGCCGGCGCGGCTATCGGAGGGGTGGCCGTAGAACGAATCGCTCTCTCCTCCATTACTTGGTTTGGAGCAGCGGGCGTCGGCTTAGCCATTGTTGCAGGACTGGTGTTGTACCGTCTAAGGTATGAACGTGCGGTAAAAGCTCATCAGCTATAACATTTCTTCGCCCAAAAGCACTCCCGTAATGGGAGTGCTTTTGGGTGCGACGCTCAGGACACCGTGTGACGGCTATATGAGTAAGTCGGGTCGGTTGCTGTGGTTAGTTTGAAGACCTGAATCAGATCAATAGTGGTAAAATACGCATAAACATACGATCTTTTTGTTAAGACTCATGGGTAATGACAGGAGGGGAAATTGATTGCATGAAGATCGTATTGAACGTCTGCAGCGGAACAATCTGCAACAACCATTGCCTGACTCGATAATCCGAGACATTGTTTTTGATCTGGGCGGCGTGTTTTTTATGTGGCCGGAACGATATTATTTCGAGGAGTGGGCGACTCGGCTCGGGATTGCTCCGGAGATTTTTCACCGTCTTTTGTGGCACGGGCCGGACATTGAGGCGGCCAACATCGGGGTGATTACGGCAGAACAATATTACAGCCGCTGTGCCGAGCGAATGCAGGTTGACGAAGCGCTCATACGCGAAATCATCTGCCGTGCATTTTATTGCGACGATGTTGACGCCAAACTGGTCGAATATGTCGGCCGGCTCCGAACAAAGTTTCGCGTATCCGCTTTAACCAATACATGGTCCTTCGGCCGAATGCTAATAGAGCATCGCGGACTTGCCAAACTGTATGATTGTATAGTAACGTCAGCAGAGGAAGGGTTCCGGAAGCCGGATTCGCGCATTTACGATATTACGCTTCGCCGGCTTGCCGCCGCTCCTGACGAGGTCGTGTTTGTTGATGACACGGAGGAGAATGTACGGGCTGCCCAAGCGATCGGCATGCATGGCGTGCATTTTAAGGGTACCGCTCCGTTCATTGCAGAAATGGAACAACGGTTAGCGAGGTTGACGTGAGGAGGCATGAACTTGATGAAACAAAACAAATATGACGATCCGGTATTTTTCACAAATTACAGCCAGATGGCCAGGTCGGTCGGCGGATTGGAGGCGGCCGGAGAATGGCCCGCCTTCCGGGCGATGCTGCCCGAGCTGCGTGATCAACGTGTGCTCGATCTCGGCTGCGGCTTTGGCTGGCACTGCCGATATGCGCGCGAAAGGCAGGCTCGTTCGGTAATCGGCGTAGACCTGTCCGAGAACATGCTCGCCCGCGCTAGGGCGAGCACCGACGATTCCGCGATAGAGTACCGCCAAATGGCGATTGAAGACATCGACTTCGCGGGCGAACAATTCGACGTGGTGATCAGTTCGCTTACGCTTCATTATATTGAACGCTTCGATGCCGTCTGTCAGAAAATTCATCATTATCTCGTACCGGGCGGTGCCTTCGTATTCTCGGTCGAACATCCGATCTTCACCGCGCTGGCAGCGCAGGACTGGATTTACGGCTCGCAAGGCGAGCGATTGCACTGGCCTGTCGACGATTACCAAAGCGAAGGCCCGCGGCAGGCCAGATTTCTGGACAATGATGTCGTCAAATACCATCGGACCGTCGCCACCCATATCAATGTGCTGCTCGATTCCGGCTTCGGGATAACGAGACTGTCCGAACCGCAACCGCCGCAATATATGCTGGACACGGTTCCTGGCATGCAGGACGAATTGCGTCGCCCCATGTTTCTTATTATCGCAGCGACCAAGCTTCCGTAAGCGGAGCTTCGGTATAAAAATAATGCAGCGATCATCCGCGGCCTTGGGTCGGGCGTTCGAAACGATCCGGGAAGGCGAGTGCGTACAAATAATGCACATCGGGCCGTACAGCACCGAGCCGGTCACGATTGCAAAAATTCACGAATTTATGAAAGCGCATCGGCTCATACAGCACGGTCTGCACCATGAAATTTATTTGTCCGACCCGTGCAAAGTGGAGCCTTCTTCGCTGAAAACGATTCTTCGCTTCCCGGTAAGACAACAATAGGAGCACAGCCTCGACCATTATTCGGCCTGCAAAAATGCTGCGTTTTACGCAGGAGGGGGCGGAGGCGGCGACTAATGATACTCACGACTTGATCGATAGTGGAATCGGGTCGTAGTCTACCGCCGAAACAACTGTCGTCATCTGCGCCCCTCACTGCCTGAACCCGTTCAGCAAATGAGTAATGACCGTCATCGTCTCTTCTAACGCCGGCGTATCATCCTGCTGCTGTGCAATCCACAGTGCCGATTCATTCAGGGCGCCTGAGAGGAAGTGTGTCATGGCATCAATGGATACCGGCCGGAAATATCCTTGCTCTTGCATCATTTGAAGCTGTTCGCGCAGCAGGCGCATGGAATTTTGCTCGTCCATCCTGCGCCACGCGTCCCAGCCCAGCACGGCGGGACCGTCAATAAGCAAAACCCGCTTGTTCCGGGGCTCGACGGCGGCGGATACGAACGCCCGGCAGCCAAGTTGCAGCTGTTCCCATACATCGTCGCTGTTGGCTGCTTCCGTCATGACGCGTTCCGCGATTTCTTTTTGCACCGATTCAAGCACAACCCGGAAAAGTCCCTTTTTATTTCCAAAATGATGATAAAGCGCCCCGCGCGTCAATTCGGCCTCATGAGCAATATCCTCCAAAGCGGAATTCGCATAGCCGTGCTGCGTGAAATAAACGCGGGCCACCTCGATCAGTTTGCGTACCGTTTCGGTCGTTTCCTCTTTGTTTCGTTTCATCCCACATATACTCCTCTTCTTTTGCGCCGCTCCCTATCGTTTAAGTCGATCCAGGAGCGCTAAAGCTTCTTCATCGCCCGATAAGGAATGCCGGACAATCCAAGCGAGGGGATTCCCTTCTTGCTCCATATGATCACGAAGCCAGCCCATTGTCAATAACGGCTTTGACAAAAGCAAGTGCAGAAAATCCGGATCATGAGGTTCCACCGTTCTTTGCAGCATCCGTATCAGCCCATACGTTCTCCACATACTGGCTGCTGTGTTCGTCGGTGGGAGGAATCATTGTAATAACATCGATCAGTACGCCGTTCGGATCGCTCGTAATGAAGTGGCGTTGTCCAAAGTCCTCGCTTCGGATATCAAGCTGCAAGGGCAGCTTCTCTTTAACAATCAGCCTTTCGTACTCCGCGTCGACATCATCGACTTCAAAGTTAAGAATCAAGCCCTGCACGGTTTTGCGGTAAGGTTGAGGTATAGTAGGGTGGGAAGCGTTCAGGAGTGCGAGTTCAAATGGGACGCGGCCTTGCGATAACCTCAAGCTCACGTACCAGTCGGCGGCGAACACTTCTTCAAATCCAAAATAGCGGGTGTAAAATGCGGAGCTTTCCGCAACGCGTTCCGTCAAAACAACAGGGTAAAAGCTGGATACCATCATCGGTGAGCATCTCCTTTATTTGTCTGTAAGATGTATTCATATTAACATACATACTGTATGTATGTAAACTAGAAAGGAAGTGGCGACGACGCCTTGGATCGAAGCGGGGAATGTGTGCCAGGCGACACTATACGACAAGTCGTTATGACAGGGGTTGTTTGTTTGACGAAAGTTGAACTATTATTGTATGATAAGTGTACGCTTAATTTCCGGCTTGTTACGGTCGGGAAGCGGGGGAACCAACGATTTTGGGGCGAATCAGCACTGTAGGGAACCATCTTTCCCGAGCCCGGCAGCTAACCTCGTCAGCAGTGGATGGGTCAATTTTCATGACTTTATGCATATGTATTGCATATGTTGACCCGTGAGCCGGGTCTTTTTTTGTCCTTTTTTCCAGGCCCGTCATATAGCTGTTGATCGTTGCTTCCACGCGTTCATGCATGCTGCTTGCGGGCTTTTTGCATTGCGTTCAAAATGGCGTTCAATCCATCCAAGAAGCTTCATGCGCAAGCTTCTCTCATCAAGCCGGACGAAAGGGGAATGTACCGGGTATGATCATGAAAACAAAAGATGGGAAAGTGGTTGAAATTGTGTACAAAGACGAAAACGGGTTTTGTCACTGCGACGACGGCTGGACGCGGCCGGAAACGGAGCTTATCGTGCCGACCAAAGAAGAGGTGATTGAAAAACGAAAAAAATCGCAGCAATCGAAATAAGCCGTTGCGGGGGGATGCTTATGCTTCAGAGGATTACTGCCGGCCACTTGGAGCGGCTGTCGGAGCAGCAAAAACAGAAGCTGCGTTCCTGGTGGGTTCCGCAAGAAGGAGAATATATTTTCTTCAGCGGCCAAGAAGAGATGATTTATTACTTGAGCGGGGTGGAAAAGCGCAGATCGCTGCCTTTGCTGTCCATCGGACTAATGATGGCGTATGTGGCGCAGCAAGGGCATACGCTTACCGTTGACAGCGTTTGCGAAGAGTGGGTTGTGAGGCTGTCGGGATTTGAAGCGAAAGCATCGGAGCTGTGCGATGCATTATGGGATGTCATGATATCGATTTTATAAGCATCAAGAATAACTTGCCTGGAACCCGGGAACCTTAGAGGAAACGTTTTCTTGGAGGTTTGCATGGTATTCGGCATTTCGGTTGCGGTCATTATTTTATTTGTCTTGTGGGGGGCGATCAGCCCGGAAGGTCTCTCCCAGCAGGCCACCCAATTTCTCGCGTTTACCACAGGCCGATTCGGATGGTTTTATTTGTTTGCGGCTTTCGGCTTTTTAATTTTTGTCGTTTATTTGGCGTTCAGCAAATACGGGGGCATACGGCTCGGTGACGATGACGATGAACCCGAGTTTTCCGATATCACCTGGTTCGCGATGCTGTTCAGTGCGGGCATGGGGATCGGCCTTGTCTTCTGGGGCGTAGCCGAGCCGCTGTCCCATTATGTAACGCCGCCTCAAGGGGCGGCAAGCGAATCCGCCGAAGCGGCTCAGCTCGCGATGCGGTATGCTTTTTTTCATTGGGGGCTTCACCCGTGGGCTGTTTATTCCGTGGTCGGCGTAACGCTTGCTTATTTTCAATACCGAAAAAAACAGACGGCGCTCATTAGTCAAACGTTTTATCCGCTGCTGGGCGACAAAGTGAACGGTCCGCTTGGCAAAACGATCGATATTCTCGCCATTATTGCCACTGCCTTCGGCGTAGCTACTTCATTAGGACTCGGAACGCTGCAAATAAGCGGAGGACTCCAGTTTTTGTGGGGACTTCCAAATCATACCGGGACCCAGCTCACCATCCTCGCTTTGCTTACGATTCTCTACATGATTTCCGCGTTATCGGGCCTCGACCGCGGCATCAAAATATTGAGCAACGCCAATCTCATATTCGCCCTTGGTCTAATGCTATGCACGTTTGTGCTCGGTCCGACTACGTTTGTGCTGGATACGTTCACATTATCCGTAGGCGGATATCTCCAAAATTTAATTCAAATGAGCTTACGGCTTACTCCGTTTACGCAGGGTACCTGGATCAGCAATTGGACACTATTTTACTGGGCTTGGTGGATCTCGTGGGCACCGTTTGTGGGCATGTTCATCGCTCGGGTCTCCAGGGGACGCACGATCAAGGAGTTTGTGCTGGGCGTCTTGTTTATACCGAGCTTGTTCAGCCTGATCTGGTTTTCCGTATTCGGCGGCACCGGTCTGCATCAGCAAATGCTGGAAGGAATCAATATAGCGGCGGCGGTAAGCAAAGACGTGACCTCAGCGCTGTTTGTTTCGCTTGAGCACATTCATTTCGGTAAGCTGCTGGCGGTTATCGCTACAGCGCTAATCGTCTGTTTTTTCATAACGTCTGCCGATTCGGCGACGTTCGTACTCGGCATGTTTTCGACAGGCGGAAATTTAACGCCTTCGGGAAAGGTAAAGCTAACCTGGGGGCTGGTCCAGTCGGCTATTGCCATCGTGTTGCTGCTCAGTCAAGGGCTGCAGGCGCTGCAGACGGCATCCATCGTCACCGCACTGCCCTTCGCCGTCATTATGGCGTTTATGTGCGTCTCCTTGCTGCGATCATTAAGGGAAGAGGCGCGAAGCCGGCGCAAAAAAGAGCAGCAGTTCCGCAGAGCCCTGGAAGACCTTATTCATAAAGAGCAGCAATAAAAAACGAATGTTTGAAACCAGATCGGTATTCGCGCGTATTAGGTTTATCGAACAACGGAATAGGCCTTACTTTGGAGGAGTCTGTCACCAGGGCACCGCTATGTCCAGCGGCTGTGGTACAGGGTCCTTTTTTGCGTTGTTTGGCCTTAAATTACACATCATAACCGTATCGCAGAAAGGTGGAGTCATATGCTTGTTTTTCAATTGGCCATTATTTTATTCGCTTCAAAAGTGGCCGGAGACACTAGCGTTAAGCTGGGTCAGCCGTCCGTACTCGGCAAGCTCATTATCGGGATTGTTCTGGGCCCTACCGTGCTTGGCGTCGTCACCAATACCGAAATTCTTCAGGAGATCAGCCAGATCGGCGTTATTCTATTGATGTTTATCGCGGGCCTCGAGACGGACACGGAGCAATTCAAAAGTACGGGCAAGGCATCGGCCTATGTCGGCGTGCTCGGCATTCTTGTTCCGTTTACGCTCGGGTACGGCGCCGGGATGGCTATCGATCTCCCGCCAATACAATCGATCTTTCTCGGCCTGCTGCTTTCGGCTACAAGCGTTAGCATTTCCGTTCAGGCGCTGAAAGAAATGGGGAAAATGAAGTCCAGAGAAGGTACAACGATATTGGGTGCCGCCGTGATCGACGATATTCTCGTCATTATCGCGCTGGCCTTTGTGATGAGTTTCGCAGGCGGCGATGTGAACCTCGGGATGGTCGTCATGAAAAAAGTACTATTTTTTGCGGTTGCCATTGTACTGGCTTGGAAGGTCGTACCTTGGGTGCTAAACCGGTTCGCGCCGCTTCGGGTGACCGAAGCCGTCATCTCGGCGGGTCTGATCATTTGTTTCGTATACGCGTACTTGGCGGAAGTCGCCGGCGTGGCCGCAATTATCGGCGCGTATATCGCCGGGGTTGCCATCAGCTTAACGAAATATAAGCACGAAGTATTCGAGAAAGTGGAGACGATCGGCTACTCCATCTTCGTTCCCGTGTTCTTCACGTCGATCGGGGTCACGGCGGAGTTTATCGGCATCGGCAGCCATATCGGACTGATCATCGGGCTGAGTATTTTGGCGATACTGACCAAGCTGGTCGGGTCGGCGCTTGGAGCCAAACTCGCCGGATTCCAGTGGAGAAGCTCGCTCGGGATCGGCGCCGCGATGGTGTCCCGCGGGGAGGTCGCGCTGATTATCGCCGCCATGGGGCTCGAGTCCGGTCTGTTAAGCTCGGAAATGTTCGCCGTCATCGTCGTTGTCGTTCTGATTACTACGCTGGTGACGCCGCCGATGATGAAGCTTTTTTTCCAGAAATCGCAGCCTGCGGGGGAAGATGCAGCGAGTACGTACCAGCAAATGTAAATAATCACCTATAAATAACAAAATCGCTTTTGATAAATAATGATAGTGCGACCGCATGAAAGCAAACCGGTCCAGACGAAAAGGAGTGAGTGCGTTGCCCGAGTGGATTCACATCGCCTTACGATCGCTTGCTGCGGTCGCTATCATTTTTTTATTGACCCGTATTTTGGGGAAAAAACAAATATCCGAGCTGAACTTCTTCGAATATATCGCCGGGATTACGCTCGGTTCGTTGGCCGGCTTTATTTCTACGGAGTTGGAAGCTCACTTTATGTACGGCGTGACTGCCATCCTGGTATGGTTTTTGATTCCGTACGTCTTCGAATTCATTACGCTCAAGAGCAAACGACTGCGCGGACTGTTTGAGGGGAACGGGACTGTGTTTATCAAAGAAGGCAAAGTGCTCGAAGATAATATGAAAAAAGAGCGCTACTCGACCGATGAATTGTTGGAGCAGCTTCGCAAGAAGAACGTATTTAATGTAGCCGATGTCGAGTTTGCTGTACTGGAAACGACCGGTGAGCTGAGCGTGCTGCTCAAAAAAGAAAATCAGCCGCTGACGCCAAAACATTTGGGCATCAAAATCGGTCCCGAGCAGGAGACGCAAACCGTCATTATGGACGGCAGTATTATGGATGAACCGCTCGCTACCCGCGGGCTGAGCCGGGAATGGCTGCAGACCGAACTGGAGAAAATCGGCGTTACGCTGGAAAATGTATTTCTCGGCCAAGTCGACACGTATGGCCAGCTTTATGTGGATGTGTATGACGACATGCTGCAGCTTCCGCAGGCATCCCAGAACGAAATGCTGCTTGCGACGCTGAAGAAGTGCGAAGCCGACCTCGCATTGTACGGCTTGTCTACGGACAATGTTTCCGTGAAGCGCATGTACGGCGAGATCTCGAAGAAAATGACGCAAATCGTGGAGTCCGTCACTCCGCTGCTCCAGCGATAACGATCCATCCGGCCAAAGGAGCGGCATACGGCAAAGGCGAGGAAGCAGCCGGTATTCGCGGTTAAGGGAGCGCCTGATTCGCATGGATGGTTTTTAATGAGCGGGTACTCTCTTGGCTGCCAAGAAAATCAACAGAATGATCCCCATGTACCCGAATAACGGGTAAAGATACGTCAGCAGCGAAGCGAATCCGATCTGACTGACCAGGAAACTGGCCAGCAGAATGATCAGCACTAACCAAGAGGTAGGAAGCTCGTAGCGGCTTTGCATTTGCCGGGCAATGCCGAATACGTTGCCGATTAACGTTGTGAAAATTTCCCCATAAATAACGAGCAAAAACAAGATGTGCATAAAAGGGCCGTAATCCCGAATGATTTCCGCCATCGGAATGTCAAACCGTTGAATATCCGGCATCTTGGCGTGCATCGCATAGTGACTGACAAGCAGCATCGCTCCGAGACCGATTCCGCCCCAGAAGCCCCCCCATTGCAGCGCACGGTCATTGCTCACTTCATTCGCCAGAGGAACCATGACCGCTTGTACAAAGGCGATGTTCAACGCAACGTAGGAGAACGGAGTTATCAGCCATTTGTAATCAGGCCGCTCCTCATTGTGCAGCTTCATGAACTGGGGCAACTCATCGAGATCGATCGCGTTCGCAGCGATGAGCGCCATGAAGAATAGCATCATCGGAACGACCAGCGAATTGACCGCCAATATGCCTTTGATTTGCTTCGTCATCACAAGGTAGCTCAATACGATGCTGGTGATAATGCCCAATTGATAAGGCAAGCCGAGCTGTTCTTCGAATATGGAGCCGGTTCCGGATAGCATCACCGAGGTCACGCCAAGCAAAAGAATAAACATCAATATATTCGCGACTTTGCCGAACGTTTTGCCAAACAAATAATGGTTTAATTCCTGAAAGGAAAACGCTTTGATGCGGCGGGCCAACATCATCATTTTCGTCCCGATCCATATGAATAAAAACGTACTGATGAGAATCGCCGTTTCTCCCCATGCACCGTAGACCGTGAAAAACTGCAAAATCGACTGTCCTGACGCAAATCCGGCGCCTACGACGGTTCCTACATAGGTCGCTGCAATTTGAAGGATTAGTATCTTCTGTTTCATCTTATAGCCTCCGGGCGAATAAGGATTATCCTACTTCACAATTGTATGTGAGACATGTCCGTTTATTCTATGGAGTCACCAGTAAAATGCGAATTACCCAATAATTGTAATGCGTGAACGGAATGAAGTGACTTTACCGGATCTCCATCGCTGGGCGCACCGAAATCGGACGCTCATTCAATGCAGAAAAAAAGGGATGGGCTTCCTGCTGGAAGTCTATCCCTTCTTTTGGTGCAACGGTACATCGCCATTGTTTAGCCACCTTTGTCCGGCTTCTTCGGGACAAGATTAAAGATTTCCCCGGATTCCAGCGTGTCGATCAAACGGTCAAGCCACAAGTAATAGTCGATCGCCTGATTGATTTTTTCCATATCGAGACTGATGTACGACTGGAGAGTTTCCTCATTCGGATGTTCATCCGCTAGCGCCCGCAGCTCGACTTGCGACTTTTTCAATGCTTGCAAATTCATTTCAACGGCCTTCCGCCATTTGATCGCAAAAAAATCGGTAAACGTCTGGTGCCAGTCTCGTTCCACTTCGTATTGGTCCTTCCGAGATCCTTTCTCCCACACTTTATTGACCATATTGAGATCCATAAGCGTGCGAATGCCCGTACTCATGCTGGTTTTGCTCATTTCCATGGCTTCTCCCATTTCATCGAGCGTCATCGGTTTATTTTGAAAAAACATGAGTCCGTACAACAATCCGGTGGACAGCGTAATCCCGTATAAATCCATATTTTTGCCAATGGCTTCAATGATTCGTTTTCGCGCCTTATGAATCGATTGCTCTTCTTCCGGCGTGATTCCGTTTAATTCGTTTATCATTATTCCCGCTCCTCTGTCGGTGTCGTACATTGTCTAAAGTTGCAGCCAGCTATGAAATCATAATCGTGTTTAGGCTCATTGTAAAAAACAATACGGACAATGTAAAGGAACAGATCATGCAGGAAAACCGAGGAAACGGGTATAAAAGCGAAAGAAACAACGTAAAGTTTTTTCTGTACATACGAAACAAACGTTAAAAACGGTTGACACTATTTTTGTTATTCCGTTAGACTTGTGTAAGGAGTTGGAAATGAACTGGAATGGGGTGTCAATTTGGCGATTATCGAAGTGAAGCAACTTACCAAAGTATTCGGCAATGAGCCGGAAAGGGTGCTGCCGCTGCTGGATCAAGGCTGGAGCAAAGAAAAAATATATAAAGAGCTCCGCTATACGGTCGGGGTCAATCGCGTCGATTTTTCGATCGAGCCCGGAGAAATCTTTGTCATTATGGGGCTCTCGGGAAGCGGGAAGTCGACCCTGGTGCGGCTTCTGAACCGGTTGATCGAACCGACGCAAGGCAGTGTTCTGATTCATGGCAAAGACATCACGCAGATGAACCAGGAGCAGCTTCGCAAAGTTCGCCGGGAAACGATGAGCATGGTATTTCAAAAGTTCGCGTTGTTCCCGCATCGGACGGTGCTTGAGAATGCGGAGTACGGCTTGGAAGTGCAGGGCGTAGGGAAGAAGGACCGTCAGGACAAAGCTTTGGCCGCTTTGCAGCTTGTAGGGCTTGAAGCCTGGGGAAGCAGCTATCCGGAGCAGCTTAGCGGCGGCATGCAGCAGCGCGTCGGTCTTGCGAGAGCGCTCGCGAATGACCCGGACATTCTGCTCATGGACGAAGCCTTCAGCGCACTGGATCCGCTTATTCGCAAGGACATGCAGGATGAGCTGCTCGATCTGCAGGAGAAGATGAAAAAAACAATCGTCTTCATTACGCATGATCTCGACGAGGCGCTGCGCATAGGCGACCGAATCGCTCTCATGAAAGACGGCGTGGTTGTACAAATCGGTACACCGGAAGAAATCATGATCAACCCTGCCAACGAGTACGTGGAACGTTTTGTCGAGGATGTCGACTTGTCCAAGGTGCTGAACGCCTCCCATGTGATGCGCAGGCCGGAGACGATTACGCCGGACCGCGGCCCCCGCGTCGCGCTGCAGCTCATGAGAGACGGCGGGATATCGAATTTGTTCGTCGTCGATCGCAGTAAACGCCTGATCGGCGTCATTACTGCAGACGACGCTTCCACGGCCGTCAAAGAAGGGAGAACGCTGGAAAGTATCGTGATCAAAGAAACGCCGACGGTTGCTCCCGATGTCCTTCTCCATGATTTGTTTGAAATTTGCGGGACGTCCAGATATCCCGTCGCCGTCGTGAACGAGAAGGGCCGCTTGCTTGGGGTTATTGTACGGGGTGCTGTTCTTGGCGCACTGGCCGGACACCCTTTGACGAAGGAGGTGGAACCGGATGATCCCGAAGCTTCCATTAGCTGATTGGGTGGAGCATTTCGTCGACGGTCTGGAAAGTCAGCTGTCGTTTTTTTTCGATATCGTCTCCGCGGTGATCGAAGGTATCGTAAACCTGTTCTCTGCCGTGTTTCATTTGCCGCCTTCCGTTCTCATGATCGTCATTTTATCGGCGGTTGCGTTATGGTTTGTGCGGTGGCCCCTTGCTTTGTTCACGTTCATCGGACTTTTACTTATCGACAATTTGGGGTATTGGGAACATACGATGGATACGCTGGCGCTCGTGATGACCTCTGCGATCATTTCGATTGTGATCGGCGTGCCGCTCGGCATTATTTGCGCAAGAGACAACCGGGCGCAGAGTCTGCTCGTGCCGTTGCTCGACTTCATGCAGACCATGCCGGCCTTCGTTTACTTGATTCCTGCGGTTACCTTTTTCGGATTAGGCGTCGTACCCGGGGTGATCGCTTCTGTCATCTTCGCTGTTCCTCCCACGATTCGGCTGACGAATCTTGGCATTCGTCAAGTGCCTGCGGATTTGGTCGAAGCGGCGGATGCATTCGGGTCTACGCCGGCACAGAAGCTGCTTAAGGTACAGCTGCCGCAAGCGGTGCCGTCCATCATGGCCGGAATCAACCAGACGATCATGCTCGCTTTATCGATGGTCGTCATCGCTTCGATGATCGGAGCGCAGGGCATAGGCGCCGACGTATACCGCGCCGTTACGCAAATCAAGACGGGTCAAGGCTTCGAAGCCGGATTGTCGATTGTCATATTGGCTATATTGCTTGACCGGCTGACACAGCATTTCATAAAAGGGAAAAAAAGAAGGGGAGAATAAACGGATGAACAAAATGGTAAAAGGACTTATGATTATCGGTATTTCCAGCATAGTGGCGTTAACAGGATGCGCCAAAAACACGCCGCCATCCGCCGCGGCGTCCGTAGGCGACCAAGTAAAGCACGAGATTATCGGGATTGATCCGGGCGCCGGCATTATGAAATCAACGGAAAAAGCTTTGAAGGATTACGAGCTGAAAGACTGGAAGCTGGTCGAAGGCTCCGGGGCAGCGATGGCCGCCGCGCTGGACAAAGCGTACAAAAACAAAAAGCCGATTATTATTACCGGTTGGACGCCGCACTGGATGTTCGCCAAGTATGACCTGAAATATTTGAAAGACCCAAAAGGCGTTTACGGCGGGGATGAGCAAATTCATACCGTCGTTAGAAACGGCTTGAAAGCGGACCACCCTTCCGCGTACAGCTTTTTGGACCGGTTCGAATGGACGCCTGAAGATATGGCGAAAGTGATGGTTGCCATTCAGGAAGGGAAGAAGCCGGAGGAAGCCGCTTCTGAATGGATTAAAGGCAACGCAGCGAAAGTAGACGCTTGGGTGAAAGATATTGCGAAAGCGGATGGCAAGAAGCTGAAGCTGGCCTACGTGGCCTGGGACTCGGAGATTGCCAGCACGAACGTAGTCAAGCAGGTGCTGATCGATAAACTGGGGTATACCGTCGATCTGTTGCAAGTGGAAGCAGGGCCGATGTGGGCCGGCATTTCGAGCGGGGACGCCGATGCGATCGTAGCGGCTTGGCTGCCGACGACGCACAAGGATTACTACGACAAATTCAAGGGCAAATTTGAAGATCTCGGTCCGAACCTGAACGGTACCAAAATCGGACTTGTCGTACCGGCATATATGAATATCGATTCGATTGAGGACTTGAAAACGAAATAGCACATGCAATGAACACTCCCTTTTTCGGATGGGGGTGTTCTTCTTTTTTAGTGAAATTCGGAAAAAACGCGGCCAGGGCAATTTGCGAATACGGCTTTCTTTTCGTATGATGACAACGTACCGTCTTCATCATCATGACTTACAAGGAGGACCAACGTGCTGAATATTTTGCTGAGCATCTTTGTGATCCAAATCGTTTACGTCTCCTGTTTTACGCTGCGGATGATTCTGACGCTGAAAGGGAAAAAGTATTTCGCCGCCGCCATCAGCATTATCGAAATTACGATCTATGTGCTCGGGCTCAATATGGTGCTGCAATATCTGAAGCAACCGCTAAGTTTGCTTGTCTATGCACTTGGGTACGGCCTCGGCGTACTGGCAGGCACCTGGATCGAGGAGAAGCTGGCGCTCGGCTACGTGACGCTGAAAGTCATTACGAACGAAGTGGGCAGCAATATGGCCAGCGACCTGCGGCAGCAGGGCTACGGCGTGACGTCGTGGATTGGCTACGGGCGAGACGGCGAGCGCCTTGTATTGGAGGTTTTGGCCAAACGGAAAAACGAGCACTCCTTGTACAAGTCGATTTTGGCTATCGATCCCAGAGCATTCGTGGTGACGCTGGAGCCGAAGCAGCTGCACGGGGGATTTTGGACGCGTACGAATCGCAAGTAAACCGTAAAAGGAAGCATATGTATCCATACGGGAGTAAATGTATTGAAATACGGTGTATAAGTCCGTATAGACACAAGGATCCCAAATTACGGTAAAATACGGCAGGTTGTCATGTTTTATAACAGCGGCAATTGTGTGTTATGATATTCATCATAGAATTAAATTGATCATAAAATAAAATTCATCATAAAATTATTCGTTGCATCATACAACAAAAGCCTACACTGAACAACGGAGAGAAAAACAACGATGGAAGGCGTTAAAAATCAATACTCGGAGCAATGGATTGAACCATTTACGGATTATCTCAGGGAAAAAGGCAAAGAAGAAAGCACCGTCAAGCTGTATGCCGCTGAAATCGGTCATTTCCTCGATTGGCTGAAACGTTCGGACAAATCGATGGCCTCGGTCGTGCAGGAGGATATCTTCGCCAGCCGCGATGAGTTATATATACAAGGGAAACGACTTTCTACGATCAACAAATACGTATCGATCCTCGCCTCTTTCTTTAAATGGGCGGAGGAGCGGGGCATGGCCAAGGGCAATCCGGCGGCCAGCGCCAGATACTACACGCCGAAAAAAAACGAGCTCCCGCGCTGGCTCACTGCGGAAGAAGAAGCAAGTCTGCTTGCATTGGCCGAACAGGAGAAGAACCCGTTTAAACGAAGCCGCAACCTGGCGCTGCTGTACGTTCTTTTGAATATGGGACTGCGGTTGGAGGAAGTATCGGAGCTCCAAGTTTCATCCGTGCTTCCGGATGAGCTGATCGTCTATGACAGGGGGACCGAGCTTCGGCGCGTGCCGATGGATTCGAAAACGTACGCATGTCTGTCCGAATGGATCGAGCAGCGGGCGCTGGCAAGCAAAGAATGCTATAAAACGAGCATGCACCTGTTCGTCACCGAACGTTCGGGTTACATGCAGCCGCGTGCGGTCCAGTTTGTCATCGAAGGATATGCGGAGAAGCTCGGATTCGAGATCAGCTGCCACGATTTGCGGAATACGTTTTGCCGCAGGCTGGCCGAACAAGGCACCCCGATCTTACTGCTCAAGCGGTGGGCAGGGCATAAGTCTTTTCTAACCTCGTACCAGTATTATTCAGGGCTAAAGTAACAAGTAAATTCCACCAAGGGATGTGATAAGAACAACCACTCGTATGCACGATTTCAAAATCCCATTCAGGAAGAAAGGTGAGTGTTCCTCATGATTCAGATGACGGGGGTTAACAAAGTCTATGACGATGGTTTCAAGGCTTTGAGCGACGTGAACCTGGAATTTAAGAAAGGCGAAATTACGGTATTGATCGGACCGAGCGGCTGCGGCAAGTCGACGACGATGAAGCTGATCAACCGTCTGATCGAGCCGACGGATGGAACGATCCGTATTGAAGGCCGGAGTACGCAGGAATGGAATCCGGTCGATCTCCGCAGGAAAATCGGTTATGTCATTCAGAACATCGGTTTATTCCCCCACATGACGATAGCGAAAAACGTAGCTGTCGTTCCCTCGTTGTTAAAATGGGAAAAGTCCCGTATCGAAGCCAGAATCGACGAACTGCTGAATCTGGTCGGGATGTCGCCCGATGTCTTTCGAAATCGGTATCCCTCAGAACTGAGCGGCGGCCAGCAGCAGCGTATCGGCGTTATCCGGGCGATGGCGGCCGACCCCGACGTGATCCTCATGGATGAGCCGTTCAGCGCGCTCGACCCGATCAGCCGGGAACAGCTGCAGGATGAGCTGATCCGTCTCCAGCAGGAATTGAAGAAAACGATCGTTTTCGTCACGCATGATATGGACGAAGCGATTCGCATCGCCGACACGATCGTCATCATGAAAGACGGCAGTGTCGTGCAAAAGGGCAAGCCGGAGCAAATATTGCGGCATCCCGCAAACGATTTCGTTAAGAGCTTCATCGGACAAAAAAGACTGCAATCCAGCGTCGTTGCCGAAGATATGCCGCGGGTCGACAATGTGATGGTGGAAAGTCCGGGCACGGCTTTCCCGACCAGAGGACTCGCTGAAGCGATTCAGATGATGGAGAAACGCCGCGTCGATTCACTATATATCGTGGATTCGCAAGGTATCTTGAAGGGCGCCGTCTCGATTTACCAGGTCCTCGACCAATATGGCTGGGAAGAGAAAACGGTTGCGGATGTCATGAAGCCGGTGGAGCATACCGTCCCTACGGGAACGCCGCTAATATTGGCGCTGCAGCTGATGGATAAGCATCAATTGTCCAACATTCCGGTACTGGGCGAAGGTCAAAAGTTTAAAGGATTGATTACGAGAGGCAGCGTCGTGCGTCATATGGCGGATTTGTATACTTCCGTAAGCACGGGGGGTGCCGCAGATGTCGGATAAATCATGGTGGAGCGGCTTCACCGAGTTTGCGGCGGCAAGACTGCCGGATTTATGGGCCGCTACGGTGGAGCATTTGTGGATCTCGGCGTTAGCCGTCTTCCTGGGCTGTCTGGTCGCCATTCCGGTGGGCATTTTGCTGGCAAACAGCAGCAACCGGTATTTGAAATCAATTACGTTCGGGGTAGCGAATTTGTTTCAGACGATCCCGAGTCTGGCTTTGCTGGCCCTGCTCATCCCGCTGATGGGCATCGGCATGAAGCCGGCGATCTTCGCACTATTCCTTTACGCGCTGCTGCCTTTATTGAGAAATACGTATGCCGGCATGGAGTCGGCCGACCGCAGCATTCTGGAAGCGGCGAAGGGCATGGGATACGGGCCGCTGCAAAGAATCATGTTCATTCAACTGCCGATCGCGCTTCCTTATATCATATCGGGCATTCGCGTCACGACGGTCTACATTATCAGTTGGACGACGCTCGCATCCCTCATCGGGGGTGGAGGCCTGGGCGTACTGATCTTCTCCGGACTGGGCGTCAACAAGGATGAGCTGATTTTCTTAGGTGCATTCGCGGCGATTGTGCTTGCGCTCCTGGCCGATTTTGTGCTTGGCCAAGTGGAGAAATGGAGCACGCGCAAGAAACCGCTGGCGGCAGCTCCAACCTCGACCTCGCCTTCGGCTGCGGCCTAAACGCAGCTCCGGTCGAAGTCTCTGCTGAAAGTTTCAAATAAATGTTTTACAATAATCGGTTTGATCAGGAGGAGTACATGAGAAAAAGAAAATGGGGTACGTCAGCAGTTTTGTTGTTATTGTCGGTCGTTGTGTTGTTATCGGGCTGCGGAAGCGGCGATAAAATTACTATCGGGGCGCAAACGTATACAGAGCCCAAAATTTTAGCGCAAATGTACAAAGCGTTGATCGAGGACCGTTCCAAACTGAAAGTGGATGTGAAGGCCGATCTCGCGGCAAGTCCCGTTGTCATCAAAGCAATGAAGAACAAAGAAATCGACTTGGCCACGCTATACACGGGCGAAATATTCAACGGATATTTCGATATCGAGCAAACGAAAGACCGGGCCAAAGTGTTGCAGCAAGCCAAAGAGGGATTCAATAAAACATTCGATTTCGAATGGTTCGATCCGTTCGGATTCGAAAATACGTACGCATTTACCGTGCGCAAAGATTTGGCGGATCAGTACAAACTCGAGAAAATTTCCGACCTGAAAGACAAAGCCAAGGATATGAAAATTGGAGTCGATACGACTTGGCTGGAGCGGGAAAACGACGGCTATAAAGCTTTTTCCAAGCATTATGGTCTATCCTTTGGGCAAACCCTTCCGATGGAAATCGGATTAGTATATGAAGCGGTAGCGAACAAAAAAGTGGATATCGTGCTCGCTTATTCCACAGACGCTCGAATCAAGCAGTTTGAACTGAAAACGCTTGAAGACGACAAGCAGTTCTTCCCGCCGTACGATGCTTCGGCTGTAGCCAGAAAAGAAATACTGCAGAAACACCCTGAAGTGGGCGAGGCGCTCAAGCAATTGGTGGGCAAGATCAATGTAGAAACGATGGTAGAGTTGAACTACGAGGTTGACGTCAAAAAGCGCAGCGAAAAAGAAGTTGCTGTCGAGTTTCTGAAAAAAGAGGGCTTACTAAAATAAGATCCGAGGTGATGCAGGATGGATTCGACCCCTAACATCGGTGTACAGCTTTACAATTACGTGACCGGACATGCGGGAGAACTGCTTGAGCTCACGCTGCAGCACATCGCGATGGTGCTTTGCGGACTCGGTCTGGCGCTGGTCGTCGGCATCCCTCTCGGAATGATTAGCGCAAAGCATAAAAAGTGGAGTTCCTTCATTTTATCGGCCGCCAATGTCATACAGGTGTTCCCGAGCCTGGCGCTTCTAGCCATACTGATGATTGTATTCGGACTAGGCTTTTATACGGTCGTTATCGGGTTGTTCTTATACTCACTGCTGCCGATCATCCGCAATACGTATGTCGGCCTGACGCAAGTCGATCGCAGCGTTACCGATGCCGGCATCGGGATGGGGATGAGCGGCGCGCAGCTGCTGTGGCGCGTGCAGATGCCGCTGTCAATTCCTTTTCTGCTGGCCGGCTTGCGGGTAGCGGCCGTCATCGCGATCGGCGTCGCTACCATGGCGCCGCTCATCGGCGGCGACGGCCTCGGCCGGGAAATCTATGCCGGCATTAACTTGCGCAATCCGGTGCGGATTTACGCCGGAGCCGTTCCTGCCGCGATGCTTGCCATCATAGCGGATATTGCGCTCGGCCGACTGCAGAAGAAACGGAATACTGTTTCCGGCACGTAGGCGCACACATGGGTGGGGAATGGTTCGCCGCCGCTGCCCGTGAGAAGAGCCCTTCATTTCGGTGAAGGGCTCTTTTGTATGCGGGCCGGGTACGGGAGCCGCAAAAAGGGCGTGTGATGCTCCTCTGGATTGGCCTAAAGCGACGGTCGACATGATGCTAAATCTTCATGCTCACGGCGAGGACGACAAGCACAATAGCGACCATGAAGCTCGACATGGTAGCGAGATAGCCGGTGAATTTCACCGCTTGTTCTTGTCCGGCATTCAATTGCTTCTTGACTTTGCTTCCCCAAATGCCGGTGACGATCAGCGCAAGCAGGATGATCGTGCCGCCGCCTTTTTCCATCACCTCAAGCCAAAGCGGCTTCCCGGGCCCCATCCCCATTTGAACGATCATGACGACGCCGCTGACGAGGACAATAAAGGCGCCGGGATGGGCAAAGCGGCTGAATACTTTGATGATCCGCGCGGCGAGCGCATTCGACGGCTGCGAGCCGATTTGCTGTTTCATCACGGCCAATACAACGATGGTGGCGAGCAGGGAGCCGAGCCACACAAATAACCCCGTAAGGTGTAAAAACAACATAAAGCCAAACATAGGCGTATCCCTCCAACTTTTCTTTTTTGATCCTGATTTGCGATTACACAAGCGTGCGTCAATGCTGCGGCATCGCGATCTGCTTCAATTGTAGGGTACGAATATGAATGGACGATGAATGGAAGGTTACAAGCTGGGAAAACGGACAGTAACGGTCGTTCCTTGGCCTAATTCGCTCTGTACGTCGATGCTTCCCCGGTGCAGCTCAACGATTTTTTTGACGATCGACAGCCCAAGTCCGGTTCCAGATCGGGTGCGGTTTCTGGCCTTGTCCGCTTTGTAAAATCGGTCGAAAATATGAGGCAGCTCCGACTCGGGAATGCCTTTGCCGGTATCTCTAATTTCGACGGCGACGTCCCGCCCCGTGACAATACGGATTCGAATCGTACCTCCCCGTTGTGAAAACTTGATGCTGTTCGTAATCAAATTGAGCCATACATGGTGCAGCAGTTGCGGATCCGCCGTAATGACGACATCGGGCAAATCCGGTAGCACTGTGAGCTGCTTCTCCGCCCACTGGTATTCAGTCACGATCAAGACCTGACGAATCTGCTCGTCCAATCGAAACGAGGCCGTCTTTATGACCGCCGTTTCTTTGTCTAGCGCGGCCAAAGTAAGCAATTGCTTGCTCAATGACGACAGCCGCCTGCTTTCCTCCTCAATAATCCGCAGGTAGCGCTGCGCTTCTTCAGGCGACGCTTCCCGCTCAAGAATCGCTTGAGCAAAGCCTTGAATCGAAGTTAACGGCGACTGAATTTCGTGGGAAACATTCGCTACAAACTCTTGTCTCATCTCGTCCAACTGTTGGAGCGAATGCGCCATCTGTGTAAAATGCCGCGCCAAATTGCCGAGTTCATCCTGCCGCGATACGTCCATGGCGATCTCGTAGTCGCCCCGGATAATTTTGTCGGTTGCTTCCGTCAGCTTTTTCACCGGCTTTACAATATACCGAGACATGACGGCGATCAAGACTATGCTGATGCAAAAGGTAAGCCCCAGCAGCAACGCCAGCAGGATGTGCACGTCCCCGATTTGCTGTTCCAGATTCGGGCGTACGAACAAAGCGTAGTCGTTTCCCTCCACCTTCATGGGAATGCCGATGCTGTTACGGATGCTGTTCTCGAAAAATCCGGCACCCGTCAGCGAAAAGCGCTTCTTTTCCATGCCGTAATAAGTCTCGCCTTGAAGCACGCGGCGAATTTGCTGCTCGTCCATTTGCCAATGCTTGAAAGGCGCGCCGTACGATGCCCCTTCCATTCGGCCGTTGACGGCGTAAATTTGAAATCCCATGCCTGCGATGTGCGTCAAGTAATCGCCCAGTGCTAGATTCGGCGTTCGTTCGTACAAAGCGCGGATTTCGTTGCCGATACGCAATACTTTTTGTTCGTTATTTCCCGTTATTTTGCCTAAGTACAGATTGGAAAGCGCTAGAGCGAGAAGGCCGCTGATCATGGCAATCAATATGAATGTAAGGACAATGCGGAAATATAATGTTTTCATCGGCTCTGCACCTCGAGTTTGTAGCCCAAGCCGCGGATGGTGGTGATTGTAAAATCGCCCTTTTGGTCCTGAAACCGCTCGCGCAATCGTTTGATATGTACGTCAATCGTCCGGCTGCCGCCTTCGTAGTCGGCTCCCCAAACGAGGTGCAGCAGCTGCTCGCGGGTGAAAATGCGTCCAGGATGGCTCGCGAGCTGTGATAACAGCTCGAATTCTTTTAACGGGATCGTATGTACTTCGCCGCGAACGGCTATTTCATAGCTTTTCCGGTCGATCACCGTATCGTTCAGTTTAATGATTTCCGAGGAGACCATTTGATACCGCCGCAGCAGCGCTTTCATTCGAAACAGCAGTTCCTTCGGCTCGAACGGCTTGACGATGTAGTCGTCCGTACCCGACAAGAAGCCTTTCTCTTTATCCTCCAGCTCGCCTTTGGCCGTTAGCAGAATAACGGGAATATCGTAATACTTGCGGATTTCTTCGCAGAGCTCCAGCCCGTCTTTTGCCGGCATCATCACATCGACGACAGCCAAATGAACCTGCTTGCGCTCGATGACATCCCAAGCTTCCGCGCCGTCTACCGCTTCCAGGACGACATAGCCCTCCTTCTTGAGAACGAATCGGAGCAGTTCTCGAATATGGGGATCGTCATCCGCTACCAATACGTGTATTCGCAAGGGGTAGGCACCTTCTTCCGTAGGGATATGTTAGGGGCATCGATCAGAAGCTTTTCTTTTAGAACAACGAAAATTTAGCCGAATGGAGAGGGTCGGCCTGAATTGTAAACTTTCTGCTCGCAAGAAAAGCATCCGCTAACCACGAACGTGTCTTCTCGAATGATCATCGATTAGAAGCTTTTCTTATAGTATGGCCTGCGGTTGCGTTCGTCAAATAACGATGGGTATGCAAGAATAAATGCTAGGACAACGCGATAATAATAATCGTATCAAAATGATTTATTTTTGTTGTTGACATACCCACCGGGGGTATTGTATATTATAAACAAGAGGTGATCATGCGATGGACATTACAGATAATGTGGAGAAGGAATGCTGCCATACCGAAGAGGAGGAGCGCAAGAGCCACCACTCGGATAAGATGAAGTCCAACTTGATTTCCCGGCTGAACCGGATCGAAGGACAGATCAGGGGAGTTAAGGGAATGATTGAGAAAGATACGTATTGCGACGACGTTCTGAATCAAATCGCGGCGATCCAATCCGCATTGAACGGCGTCGGGAAGCTGCTTCTCGAAGGCCATATGAAGAGCTGCGTCATCGACCGGATTCAATCCGGCGACCGCGAGGTCATTGACGAGCTGTTGATCACTGTAAATAAATTGATGAAATAATATCATTCCTAGGAGGTTATCATGATGCAAAATGCGAAGCTGCAAGTAGAAGGAATGTCCTGCGGACATTGCGTGAACTCCATTGAAGGTGCCGTGAAGCAGATCGGCGCATCCGCCAAAGTCGATTTGGCCGGCAAGTCGGTAACGGTACAGTTCGACGAATCGAAAGTGACGCTTGATGCGATCAAAGAAGCGATTGAAGACCAAGGGTACGATGTGGTTTGATCCATTCATTTCACGTAATTATAAAAAGATGAACCGGAGCCATTCAGGTGGCTCCATTATTTCGCAAATAATTATACCCTACAGGGGTATCATATATAAAGGGTGATACAAATGAGCACAGCACAGTCCAGAGAAAGCGAGCAAGCAACTTTGCAAATTACCGGCATGACCTGCGCCGCCTGCGCCAACCGGATTGAAAAAGGATTGAAGAAAATATCCGGCGTATCGGAGGCGAACGTAAACTTTGCGCTCGAGCGAGCTTCCGTCACGTACGATCCGCTGCAAGTTGATATCGCGCAGATGGAGCAAAGCATTGAGAAGCTGGGATACGGCACGCTTAAGGAAGCCGTTGAACTTCAATTGACAGGCATGACTTGCGCGGCTTGCGCAGCGAGAATCGAGAAAGGCTTGAACAAACTGCCGGGCGTGTCCAAAGCTTCCGTCAACTTTGCATTGGAGACGGCACATGTCGAATATAACTCGGCACAAGTAACGATAACCGATATGCAGAAGAAAGTGGAGCAGCTCGGGTACAAAGCACTCGTCAAGGAAGAAATGGAGGATGCGGCCGGACACCGGGAACAAGAAATTGCCCGACAAAAAAGGAAATTTATCGCCTCGGCCATCTTATCCTTGCCGCTTTTGTGGGCGATGGTGACGCACTTCTCGTTCACGTCCTGGATATGGATGCCGGATTTGTTCATGAATCCATGGTTCCAGCTCGCACTGGCCACACCGGTTCAGTTTTACATCGGCCGCCACTTTTACGTCGGCGCGTATAAGGCGCTCCGCAATAAAAGCGCGAACATGGATGTGCTCGTCTCCTTGGGAACGTCGGCCGCTTATTTCTACAGCTTATACCTGACCGTTGAATGGGCCCGCCAAGGAGCGAATGTGCATCACGGACCGGAAATGTATTATGAAACAAGCGCCGTGTTAATTACGCTCGTTCTGCTGGGCAAGTTGTTCGAGGGGCTGGCTAAAGGCCGCACTTCGGAAGCGATCAAAACCTTAATGGGTCTTCAGGCCAAAACGGCGCTTGTCGTTCGGGACGGTCAGGAAGTTAGCATTCCCGTCGAAGAAGTGATCGTGCATGATATCGTCATCGTCAAGCCGGGAGAGAAAGTGCCGGTAGACGGCGAAGTCGTGGAAGGGACGTCTTCCGTAGACGAGTCGATGTTGACGGGGGAAAGCATCCCCGTCGGGAAAAAAGCAGGCGACAGCGTCATCGGCGCGACGATCAACAAGAATGGGCTGCTCAAGATTAAGGCGACGAAAGTCGGCAAAGAAACGGCGCTTGCCCAAATCATTAAGGTGGTTGAGGAAGCGCAGGGCTCCAAAGCTCCGATCCAGCGCGTAGCCGACGTCATCTCCGGCATTTTCGTACCGATCGTCGTAGGGATCGCCATTGCCGCTTTCCTAGTATGGTACTTCTTCGTAACACCGGGCGACTTTGCCGAAGCGCTGGAAAAAGCAATCGCGATTCTTGTTATCGCTTGTCCGTGCGCGCTGGGGCTCGCTACGCCGACGTCCATTATGGCCGGGTCGGGCCGCGCCGCGGAGCTGGGCGTATTGTTTAAAGGCGGCGAACATCTGGAGGCAACGCACCGGATCGATACGATTGTTCTCGATAAAACCGGAACGGTAACGAAAGGAAAACCGGAGCTTACGGATGTTCTTCCGGCTGGTATGGATGAGCAATCTTTCTTGAGATGGGTAGGGGCGGCCGAGAAAAGCTCGGAGCATCCCCTTGCGGAGGCGATCGTGGCAGGCATTACAGCCAAAGGCATCGCGCTGCCTGCGGCGGAATCGTTCGAAGCGATTCCCGGCTTCGGCATTCGGGCTGTCGTGGAAGAAAAAGAATTGCTCGCCGGTACCAGAAAACTGATGGCCGAGTACAACGTCGATGCGAGCGCCGCCTTTGAGACGATGGCGGAGTTGGAGCGGTCGGGCAAAACAGCGATGTTGATCGCAGTGGACCGCAAGTTTGCCGGTATTGTCGCGGTCGCCGATACGATCAAAGAAACGTCGCAGGCTGCAGTGGCGCGGCTGAAAGACATGGGTATCGAAGTCATCATGATTACCGGCGATAATGAACGCACGGCTCGGGCGATTGCGGCGCAAGCAGGGATCGATCGCGTGCTGGCGGAAGTGCTGCCGGAAGGCAAAGCCGAAGAAGTGAAGAAGCTGCAGGCCCAAGGGAAAAAAGTGGCGATGGTCGGCGACGGCATCAACGACGCGCCAGCCCTGGCTATGGCCGACATTGGCATGGCCATCGGCACGGGAACCGACGTGGCGATGGAAGCCGCCGATGTTACGCTGATGCGGGGCGACTTAAGCAGCATTCCGGATGCGATTCAGATGAGTCGGAAGACGATGGCGAACATTCGCCAAAACTTGTTCTGGGCGCTTGCTTACAATACGATCGGCATTCCGATCGCGGCGATCGGCCTGCTCGCCCCATGGGTTGCCGGGGCGGCGATGGCATTAAGCTCCGTATCGGTCGTGCTCAACGCACTGCGTTTACAAAGAGCGAAAGTATAAGTTGACGTTATGGGATGAGGGGAGAGCGTGAACGATGGCAACGTTAATATTCGCTGTAACGCCCGGGTTTGAAGTCGGGGGAACGGTGTTTAAGCCGGAGCAGCTTGCTGTGCTGGGAGCCGCTGTGGGAGCAGATGCCCGCATTGAAATGACAACTTTTAAGCAGTTGTACGTAGAAATGCAAGAGGAGCGGGCAGAGGAAGCGAAATTCAAGCTGCAGCAAATCGGGCTTGAAGTGTATCCGGCCGGATTTTATACGAAAAGCTTAATTACCTGCAACTTTTGCAAAGGAGCGGAGGAAGCCGGTTTGAGTACAGCCAGGGCGCTGGACGAAGCGGTTGCCGGACTAGCGGCGCCAAGCCCGCTCAAGATCGGGTATTCCGGTTGTGCGCTGGCGACGGGAGAGCCGCTGCTCAAAGATATCGGCGTCGTGAAGATGAGAGACGCTTATGACATTTATATCGGCGGCGAAGCGAAGTCGTTGAAAGCGGCGCCCGGGTTTCTCTTTATGGAGCGCGTTTCCGAAGACCAACTGATCCCGGTCGTGCGCGGTCTGATCCAATATTTCCAGGACCACGGCAAGAAGAAAGAGAAATTTTCCAAGTTTATCGAACGGGTTACGGCAGATGCACTGCGCGCTGCAGTGGTCGAGTAGCCCCAAAACCAGAACTTTGCTTACCAAAACGATTCCATAGCTCGGGAGGATCATTACAATGAACTCGAAAATGATGAAAATTGCGATTCCGCTGCTGCTGTCGGCCGCATTATTAAGCGCCTGCGGCAAGTCGGACACAAAGACCAATAGTGGTGCGGAGCATGGAGGCCATGGCGCCCATGAAGCGGGGGAGCAGCAGGTTGGAGCCGGGGCCAATCAGGAGAAGGACGTACAGGCGGTATTCAAGCTATCCAGCGAGAAGCCGCGGGCGAAGCAAGACACGGGCGTATCGATACAGATCGCGGGTAAAGATAACAAACCGATCGAAAGTCTGGATGTCAGTCACGAGAAAAAATTGCATTTGATCGTCGTCAGCAAAGATTTGTCGTACTTCAATCACATTCATCCGGAAGACAAAGGCAAAGGTGCGTTCCAAATATCGACGCAATTTCCGGCCGGCGGTGAATATAAGCTGTTCGCCGACTTCGTTCCGACGGGGATGGGCTCGATGACGAAGAGCCAATGGATTACCGTTCAAGGAGATGCAGCAAAGGCGGTGGCGCTCGAGCCGGAAGCCAATCTCACGAAGACGGTCGATGGCAAGGAAGTGACGCTCACTTTCGATAAATTGCAGGCAGGCAAAGCGGTCAACATGACGTTTAACATCAAAGACGCCGCTTCGAAAAAGCCGATCACTAACTTGCAGCCTTATCTTGGTGCGGTCGGACACGTTGTCGTTCTTAGTGCAGACGCGTCTCAGTACCTCCATGTTCACCCGACGGACGAAAAGGCGGCGGGACCGGATGCGAAATTTATGACGACCTTTCCGGCAAGCGGCATCTACAAAATATGGGGACAATTTCAGCATGAAGGCAAAGTGTTCACCGTTCCTTTTGTCGTGAAAGTTCCGTAATATGGGTGGAAGCAAACATTTGAGTAGATGGATATGGGCAGCGGCTTATGCCGCTGCCGTAGCCGCGTCTTTCTATTTTAAAGACGAAATATTGGACTGGGTTCGGAACAGCGATCGTTCCCAGCTTGTGCCGATGACGCTGATGGCGCTGTTCCTGGCACTCGTGCCCGTCATTCCGTACGGGATCGTGGCCGGTCTGATGGGAGCCAAGTTCGGCCTTATAGCCGGAAGCTTCATCAACCTGCTGGCCTCAAGCGCCGCCGCGGGGATCATGTTTGTGCTGGCGCGCTTTGTATTACAGCGCTCCGCACGCGATTTTTTGAGCCGGTTCAAGCAGCTTGACCGGTTCACCGCCGTATATGAGCGCAATCCGTTCATCGGCGTGCTGTTTGCGCGGCTCATCCCGATCATCCCATCGCCTGCGGTCAACATTTATTCGGCGATCACCCGCATGTCGTGGATGGCATTCATGACGGCTACGGTTATCGGCAAAGTGCCGGTGATGCTTATTTTCGCATTTGTTGGGGAGCATGTTTTTTCCAATATGCGAAGCGCCATTATAGCGATAAGCGTATATGTCGTATTTTTATTGATCGTCTACATTACATATCTACTTTGGAGGAAGCGCTCGCTTTCTTCGTGAATGCCGCCCTTTCGGATACGTCCCGAAGGGCTTTTCTTAACATTATAGAATTTTTAAGTTCACTAAAGCATGAAAGTGAACTGCGAAATTCTATACCAAGAAAAACTTCCGCTAAAAACGGTCTGGCTGCTTTTAAGGACTCCGTTACGGAGTTTTTCTTATGTCTGGTTTTGCAATTGCTTTTTAAATCGTAATTTTGTACAGTACAAGTAAGTGTTTTTATTACAACATTTATTATTATAAAAGGGGAACAATCGATGAGAACGTTAGAATTGACGCTGCACGAAGCGCTTGAAATATGCAAGACGTTAGCCAACGAGCACCGGATGGAAATGGTCCGCATTTTGACGGAAGGCCCGCAGAATGTCAATGAGATCGCAGAGCGAATGAAGCTGCCGTTCTCTACCGCGGCGGTCAACATCAAGAAGCTGGAGGATGCGGGCATCATCTCGACGGAAATTGTGCCGGGACGCGGAACGCAAAAGGTCAATTCGAAGAAATACGACCGCATTATCATCAATTTGACGGAACGGGAGAAGGAGCAGGAGCATGTGGTGGAAATTGAACTGCCGATCGGCGAGTTCGTGAACTGCGAGGTTCAGCCGACCTGCGGGCTGCTCAGCGAGGAAGGCATTCTGCTCGTGCAGGACGACCCGCGTTCGTTCTATGAGCCTGACCGGAAAAAGGCGCAGCTGCTTTGGTTCCGTTCCGGGTACGTGGAATACCACTTTCCGAACCGGATCCCTTACGGCACGCAGGTCGAGGAACTGGAGTTTTCGCTTGAATTATGCTCGGAGGCCCCTTACCATAAGCCGGACTGGCCGTCGGATATTACGTGTTGGGTGAATGGCCAAGAGATCGGCACCTGGACGTCGCCGGGAGATTTCGGCGGGGAAAGAGGCTTTCTGACGCCTTCCTGGTGGGGAACGAACAATACGCAGTATGGTTTGCTGAAAAATTGGAAAATTAATAGCGAAGGAAGCTACGTTGACGGGTTAAGCATCTCCGGCATCAAGATCGGCGATCTGGGTCTGCTGGACAAGCCGTTCATCTCGCTGCGCCTCGGGATTAAGCAGAATGCGCAAAACGTAGGAGGCATGAATCTTTTCGGCAAGAAATTCGGCAACTACGAGCAGGATCTGCTTATGAAAATCAAATATGTGCCGAAGGGACACCGATGAGAAAAGAAGGGGCCGTTTGAGGTAAAAAACGGTTCCTGGCTTTGGCATAATTTTTATTATCAATATACTTGAAATATAACAACTAAATATGTAATAATAAAAGCGTCGACAACACAACAGAGAGGGGATTACGATGAAAAAGTTAAGCGCTTTGGTACTGAGCACTGTCCTGTTGACGGGGGTCATCACAGGCTGCGGGAAAGAACCTGCTGCGGGCTCGAATGAAGGCGGTTCCAAACCGGCTGCGGTTCAATTGAAATATTGGGCTCCGTTCAGCGGCGGGGATGGTGATTTCATGAAAGAGCTTGTTACGAAGTTCAACAGCAGTCATCCCGACATTCAAGTGGAAATATTGAACCTGAAGGCCGAGGAATATTACACCAAGCTGCAAACCTCCATCGCGTCGAACCAAGCTCCGGATATTGCGATCGCGCATGCATCCAAGCTGGCGGAGCTGACCTCGGCGAAAATGATTCAGGAACTCAGCGGTACGGCGCAGAAAGCCGGTATCGATTGGAATACGTACAGCAAGAACATTCTGAATTCGACGATTGTCGACGGGAAAAATTACGCGGTGCCGCTGGATACGCATGCACTTATCCTGTTCGCGAACGAAAGTATCATGAAGGATGCCGGACTCGTTGACGCGAACGGCAAGGTAAAGCTGGAAGCCGGCAAAGACGGATTTATGAAGACGCTGCAAACGATCAAGTCGAAAGCGCCGGCCGGCGTCTTCCCGGTGGCCGCCACCTCCAATGGCGATTCACCGCTGCGCATCTGGTGGACCTTGTACTCCCAAATGAACGGCAAGCTGCTCAGCGATGACGGCAAGAAAGCCGCTTTCAACAACGACAAGGGCAAGCAGGCGCTTGCGTTGATGAATCAAATGGTAACGGAAGACTTGTGGCCGAAAAATACGAAGAACGGCGGCGAAATCTTTACGGCGGCGAAAGGCGCATTGATGTTCAACGGTGCGTGGATGACCGGCTCGCTGGAGCAAAACCAGAATTTGAAATTTATCGCTACGCCGATTCCGCAGCTGTTTGAGCGCAAAGCGACTTGGGGCGATTCCCACACGTTCGTGCTGCCGGTGCAAAAAAATACCGACGAAGCGAAGCAAACGGCGGCGCTCAAGTTCGCGGACTGGATCGCTTCCAACGCAGCTTCCTGGGCCAAAGCGGGCCATGTGCCAAGTAAGCCGTCCGTTCTGCAATCCAATGAATTCAAGGCGCTGAAATACCGCAGTGACTACGTGGAAATCGCGGATTACGTCAGCTATA
This sequence comes from Paenibacillus allorhizosphaerae, assembly GCF_910594985.1. Lineage (GTDB taxonomy): Bacteria > Bacillota > Bacilli > Paenibacillales > NBRC-103111 > Paenibacillus_G > Paenibacillus_G allorhizosphaerae. The sequence continues at coordinate 8,123 of NZ_CAJVCE010000033.1, read as the reverse complement.
TGCCGAATTCGCCGAAGATTACGGCCGTGCAGGATATATTCAAGAAGCACCTCAACGTAATGATGAACGGTCAGGCAACGCCGGAGCAAACGCTGGAGCGGGCGGAGAAAGAGATTAACGAACTGCTGGCTAAATAATGGATGGAACGAGAGTGTCTGGGGCCGGTTCTCAGGCACTCTGCTTCTGATAAGGAGGATTGCGCCGTGAGACAGCTGTGGAGACGAAAGAGCGAGAATATCGCGGCTTACTTATTCTTGCTTCCTTTCCTGATCATTTACTCGATGTTTATGCTCTACCCCATTATTCGGGGCTTCGTGACAAGCTTGAACAAAGTGTCCATTTCGATGGACTACACGTTCGTAGGGCTTGCCAACTACGCAGAGATGTTCCGCGACCGTTATTTTTGGGAAGCGCTGTGGAATACGTTTTACTTCGTGCTGATTTCAACGCCTACCTTAATTGTCGTAGGTCTGGGATTGGCGCTCATCGTCAACGCGAAATTGAAAGGAACGACGCTGCTTCGCTCGGTGTTTTTCCTGCCGTTTGTTTTGTCCATCTCGGTCATTTCGAGCATTTGGGTATTCATTTTGCAGCCGTATACGGGGTTGTTGAATACGTTTTTGCATAAGCTGGGCGTCGTGCAGGAGCTGTTCTGGCTCGATCAGCCGCAATTGGCCTGGATTTCGGTGTTGATCGCTACCGTATGGTGGACCGTCGGATTTAATATGGTGCTGTTCTTGGCCGGGCTTCAGGAAATTCCGGAGGACATCTACGAAGCGGCGAGAATTGACGGTGCAGACGCTTGGCGCCAGTTTACGGCCATCACACTGCCTTCGATCAAGAGCGTCATGCTGCTCACGGTGGTTTTGCAGACCATTTCGTCCTTTAAGCTGTTCGGACAAACGTATTTGATGACGAAGGGCGGACCGGGGACGTCCACTCGGACGCTCGTTCAATATATTTATGAAAAAGGGTTTATCGAACGCGACATGGGATTCGCATCGGCGATGTCTTATGTGCTGTTCGTCGTCACGATCGCGTTCGCGATCATCCAATTCAAGCTGCTGTCGAATAAAGACTGACGGCTAGTACGGGAAGGTGAAACCACATGACACACAGCTTGCGAAAAATGTCCTTGGGCCGTCTACTGCTTTATTTGGCCAGCTTTGGACTGGCCGTCGTCTGGCTCATTCCGCTCGTTTGGATGATTGTCACGGCAGTTAAGCCCGGCGGCAGCGCGGTTACGGTGATCGGGGAGCTGTTCAAGCCTCCGTTTACGCTCGACAATTACAAATATGTGCTCGGCAACGCGTCCATTTGGAATTGGACATGGAACAGTACGTTCGTCGCCGTCGTGACGACCGTAGTTACGATCGTTCTGAACTCGCTGGCGGCTTTTGCGCTGTCCCGGCTCCAATTCGTCGGAAAGACGGTTATTTTCTGGCTTGTCATTATGGGGCTGATGGTGCCGATCGAAGCGAAAATCATTCCGCTTTTTCAAATTATGGTCGATATGGAACTGATCAATTCGTATCCTGCTTTAATTTTGCCAAGCTTGGCCGCTCCGCTCGGCGTATTTATTTTGAAGCAGTTTTATGACGGCATTCCGAAAGATTTGGTGGAGGCCGCCAAAATCGACGGAGCCGGTTGGCTGCGCGTTTATTGGAGCTTGTTCCTGCCGTTGTCCCGGTCGTCCATGGCGGCGCTCGGCATATTCACCTTCGTCACCTCCTGGAACAACTACTTGTGGCCGTTCCTGGCCGTGACTGAGGAGAAGATGATGACACTGCCTGTCGGGATTCCGACGTTTCAAAGCGCTTATACCGCGGAGTTGATCATCCCGATGGCGGCCAATGTACTGGCCAGTTTGCCGGCCATTCTCGCGTTTATTTTGTTCCAGAAACATATTATTAAAGGCATAACGATGACCGGAATCAAGTAACCGAGGGAGAGAGACAGCATGAGACAAATATGGAGTCTGGACGGGGAATGGCTTTTTGTCAAAGACCCGCTGCAGATTGGAGAGAGAGAAGCCTGGCACGAGAAACAATGGAATCAAGATGCCATGAAGGTTAAGGTTCCGCACATCTGGCAGCGCGAGGGCGGCGACCTGGTTGGATATAACGGCGTTGCGTGGTATCGAAGAGAAGTCGAGTTAACGGGTTGGTCGGGGCAGCGGCAGCATTACGTATGCTTCGGCGCCGTCGATTATCGCTGTACCGTATGGTGGAACGGTGAATGGATCGGCGAGCACGAGGGCGGCTTTACCCCGTTCGAGCTGCGCATCCCGCCCGGGCTGATCCGGGATTGCAACACAGTAACGGTCAGTGTATTCGATCCGAAGGACAATGCGGAAATTCCGATCGGAAAGCAGGGCAGCTGGTATACGCGGGTCAGCGGGATTTGGCAGTCGGTGCGGATCGAGGAGCGATCCGCCGCTCATATCCGGAGCGCCATGATTACGCCGGATACGGATTCCATGAAGCTGGACGTTCGAGTCGAGCTGACAAGTGACGCTCCCGGTGACTTGAAGCTGCAATATACGATTCGGCCTCATGCTTGCGGGGACGCCGATACGTTCGAAGCTTCTTCTTATGAAGGAATCTTGGAAGTGCCGACGGTTCAGCCGGGGGAACGGCGGGAAGTCGACCTGCAGGTGAGTGCGACGGATATGAAACTATGGTCTCCGGCGCAGCCGCATTTATATGAAATCGAACTTATCCTCGTCGATCATCTGACGGAAACGGATCAATATGTTACGACATTCGGGATGCGTAAAGTGGAGCAAAAGGACGGGCGTATTTATGTAAATGATCAGCCGGTTTATATTCGCGGCGCGCTCGATCAAGCATTTTACCCTGATACGATATATACGGCGGCGGACGAGGCATATATTCGACGCGAGATCGCCTTGGCCAAACAGATGGGTTTTAATTTACTGCGGAAGCATATTAAAGTGGAAACGCCCGAATACTTATATTGGGCCGATCGGCTCGGCATGCTGATTTGGGCGGAACCGCCGAACTACGTCAAATGGACCGCGTCGGCGCGGGAACGATTTGTGGCGGAGCTCCGGGCGATGCTGAAGCGGGATTATAATCATCCTTCCATTATTATTTGGTCGATATATAATGAAGAATGGGGTCTTGAATGGGATTTGGAGTTCGACCCCGAGAAGCAGCGCCATGTAGCCGAGCTGGTAGACACGGTACGGGCATGGGACCCGACCCGACTTATTTGCGACAACAGCGGTTGGACCCATATCAAGACCGACATCAACGATCATCACCGTTACTTTGCTTGTCCCGACCAGCTGGACGAGTGGCGCAAAGATTTGGACGAATTCGTCATCGGCGATCCCGACGCCAACTTCGTGAAGCCGTATCGTTCCCAAGGGGAACCGATCATCGTATCCGAATTCGGGGTATGGGGACTTCCCGATGTAGAACGGCTCAAGACGTTCTATGACGGCAACGAGCCATGGTGGTTCGTCAATCAAGGCGAAGAAACACACCAAGACGATTACAAAAAGCCGACGACAGCAATGGAGAATATGAACAAATTCGGTTTGGATCGGACGTTCGGCGGTTTTGAGCGGCTCGCGGTGCACTCGCAGCGCCGCATGTTCCGCGCGGTTAAATCGCTCGTCGAAGAAATGCGCAAAAGGCCGGCGATCGGCGGATACGTCGTAACGGAGTTCACCGACATCGAGTGGGAAACGAACGGATGGCTCGACTTTTTGCGTCAGCCGAAGGAAGGCTTCGACCGTTTGGCCGATTTCAACGGAGCCGCTTGCGTCTTTGCCGAAATTGCTGCGGCAAATGTATGGTCCGGCGAAACGGTAGCCTGGGATCTTGTTCTGACGAACGACGATCTTGAGCCTCACAGCGGCGTGGTGCGCTGGCGTTTGGCCGAATCCGGCCTGGCAGGCGAAATCGCGGCGGAATGCAGCGGATCGTGGAACCGTCTGCCGCAAGCTCTTGCGTTTGCCGTTCCCGAGACTGCGACGGCGGCATTCGAACGGCTGGAACTGGAGTGGCATTCTGAAGGAAAGCTCATTGCGCGCAACGAATATGAACTGACGATCACGCCGAAAGCGCAATGCCTGCTGCAGGCAGAGGACACGACTTCGATCACGGTCCACCGGATGAGTCCGGCGTTTGCCGACAAGCTGCAGCGGCATGGCTGGCAGATCGCTTCCGGCTTAAGCTTGGACAAGGTTGCCGTCACCGATTGCCTGGACAAGGAGATCGAGACGTTCGCCCGCCAAGGCGGACGGGTGCTGTTTCTAGCGGAGAAGGGCGACAAGCTGTCCGCATCGGGACCGTTCACGTTCCGCGAGTTGCCTCCGGGGGAAAGCTGGCCGCGCGCGTCCTCGCTCAATTACGTCGATCCCGACTTTTTCCGGGGTATTCCGCTGCACCGCGAAATGGGATGGGAAGCGGGCGGACTGTATCCGGACTATGTGCTGCCGTTTGCCGATTACAAGAAGGTCGGCGTGAAGCGGACGGTCAACATGTTCGGCAATCCCGGGATCGCCGAAGCCGGAGAAGTCATCGCGGGATATTTCCAGGGGTGGCTCGGGCAAAACGGTGGATCCATCGTCCGTCATCCGCTCGGCAAAGGAGCCGTCACCGTCGTAACTTGGAAGCTGCTCGACCTGTACGGGGTTGATCCGATCGCGTCGCTCTTGCTGCATCGGTTAATCGATATTGCCATGAAGGAGAATGACTAATGAAAATTAAATCGATCGAATTGTTCAAAGTGCCGCCGCGCTGGTTGTTTCTGAAAATGACGACCGACGACGGTCTGGTCGGCTGGGGCGAGCCTGTCGTCGAAGGCCGTGCGGATACGGTAAGAGCGGCGGTTGAAGAGCTGAGCTCGTATTTGATTGGGCAAAATCCGCTTCGGATCGAGGATTTGTGGCAAGTGATGTACCGCGGCGGATTTTACCGCGGCGGTCCGGTGTTAACGAGCGCCATGTCCGGCATCGAGCAGGCGCTGTGGGACATTAAGGGCAAGTTCTACAACGCGCCGGTGTATGAGCTGATGGGCGGTGCGTGCCGCGACCGCATCCGCGTGTACAACTGGATCGGCGGGGATCGTCCGAGCGATGTAAAGGAAGCGGCGAAGAAGCAGATCGAAGCCGGCTTCACGGCCGTCAAGATGAACGGCACGGAAGAGCTTCACTATATCGATTCGTTCGATAAGATCGAAGAAGTGCTCAACCGGATTGCGGCTGTCCGCGAAGTGGGCGGCAAGCAGTTCGGGATCGGGATCGATTTCCACGGGCGGGTGCACAAGGCGATGGCCAAAATATTAGCCAAAGAACTGGAGCCGTTCCGCCCGATGTTCATTGAAGAGCCGGTGCTTCCGGAGAACAACGAAGCGCTCAAAGAGATCGCGAAGTACACTTCGGCGCCGATCGCCACAGGGGAGCGGATGTATACGCGCTGGGGCTTTAAGGAACTGCTGCAGCAAGGTATCGTCGATATTATCCAGCCCGACGTATCTCATGCGGGCGGTGTGATGGAGACGCGTAAAATCGCAGCGATGGCGGAAGCCTACGACGTGGCGCTCGCACCGCATTGTCCGCTTGGGCCGATTGCTTTGGCCGCATGCCTGCAGGTCGACGCCTGCTCGCCGAACGCCTTCATCCAGGAGCAAAGCCTCGGCATCCATTACAACCAAGGCAGCGACTTGCTCGACTATTTGGTCGATCCGAAGGTGTTCCGCTACAAGGACGGATTTGTCGATATTCCGCAAGGACCGGGGCTCGGCGTTGAAGTGAACGAGGAAAAGGTTCGCGAGATGGCGCGGGTCGGCCATGATTGGAAAAACCCGGTATGGCGCAACGCGGACGGCACGGTAGCCGAGTGGTAGGATCATGATATATATAAGCAATATTTAGTGGTCATACGGCCAGTATCGATAAATTATCGATACTGGCCTTTTTGAATCGCGGTTGCTCATCTTGCTTTGAGGCACGAGTCCGCTGTTTGCTCTCAATTAAGTTATTTCACCATTCCATTGCGGAGTGCCGCTACGACAACCTGCGTCCGATCCTCGCACCCGAACTTTTGCAAGATACGGTGAACATGCGATTTTACGGTTCCCTCGGTAATGAACAGCTTTTGAGCGATCTGATCGTTGCGCAGTCCGTAAGCCATCTCCTGCAATATGTCCTGCTCCCGTTCCGTCAACGGCTCAAGCAGAGGTGTTTGGCCGCGAATCGGGCCGGGAATAAGGGAGCCTGTGGCGACCGCTCTTGAAATGGCGCTCGCCGCCTATCCCGTTTTATATACGGCTTCGCCGCGATACGCCGAACGAATCGCTTCCAGCATGTCCTCCACCTCTGCATCCTTCAGCAAATACCCGACCGCTCCCGCTCGAATGCCTTGATATATATACTCCTGATCGTCGAAGGTGGTCAATATGACAATCTTTGTATCCGGCAGCTGCAGCAGGATCTCCTGCGCTGCTTCGATTCCGGACAAACGCGGCATCTGAATATCCATTAGGATGACGTCGGGAGTGTGTTGGACGGCCAGTTCTACCGCTTCTTTCCCGTCGGAAGCTTCGCCCGCGAGCATCATATCGGATTGTAATCCGATGACATATCCAAACCCTTGCCGGATCATCGTTTGATCGTCGGCGAGCAGCACTTTGATTTTCTGGTCGGTCGGCATGGTTAGTCCTCCTTTTCATTAGCATGCCGCAGGTTCGGATCGAACGCCGGAATTTCGGCAATAAGCTGCAACCCGTGCGGTTCTTGAATCGAATAATGCAGGCGGCCGCCGCTTTCCTCAAGCCTGGCTTTCATCACTTTCAGGCCGAATCCTTCGCTGATGATTTGACCGGATTGCAACATGCCGTCATCCCGGATGCGCATGGTCAAGTTTCCCGACTCTCTTCTCAGGATGACTTCCACATGTGCGGCACGGGAGTGTCGAATAATATTTGTGATCGCTTCCTGCAGCACCCTGAACAAAATTCCGTACACACCGGCGTCGACCTCTTCCTCATTGAAATCGGCATGAAACGTATAGCGTACGGAGGCGAAAGTTTCCATCCGGGAAAGCAGCGCCTTTAAGGGGATGACGCCGGGAATCGAGCGATCGCCTGCCAGAGAATGGACGGAGGTGCGAATATCCTGAAGTCCTTGGCGGGCTACGGACAGCATTTCCTCCAGAGACTGTTCCGCCTGGACGGGATCTTTTTTGATCATATAGCGCATCGCTTGCATTTGAACGATTAGCGAGGTCAGACTGTGGCCAACCGCATCGTGAATATCTCTGGCGATACGCGCCCTTTCCTCCAAAACCGCATACTGCATGGAAGTAACGGACGCCTCTTGCAGCTGATCGTATGCCTCCTGCAATTCCGCCAAATGGCGCTTGTTCAACTCGTACATTTCATTTCTTTGCTTGCGGCTTCGTATCGTAAAATAAAGAACAAACGCGAACAGACCGAATGAGATGAAGTTGAATAGGTCCTCACGCCCGAATTTGATATACAGCAGTGCCGTGACAAACATGACCGCCATCGCCGGGATCGGTGATGTGGACATGAACAAGTGAATCGAGGCGGCAAAAATGAAAACGGCGATGAAATAAAGCGGCTTCATCTCATGGAACCAGAACAGACCGAGCGCGGCTTCAATAATAATGATGCAGCCTGCCGCAAATAGCCGTGTTTTTGTCCACCACGATCTCGGGAAAGACAATATGACGGAAAAAGTAGCCCAAATCACAAGGTTCAGCCCGACCTGGTACACGGGACCGCTAAACAAACGGTTGATATTCATGAGAATAAAGATGGCCGCAGCTCTGGCGAGCGGTTTCCCGTATATCCGGTAATCTCTAAACGACACCTCGATCCCCCTTCCGCTAAGCCATTGCGCGCTTCGTACTGGCGCGGCTTTTTTATAATCTCGTCCCAACGCAGTTGAATTCATTGTAGCCTTGCCGTTCGCCGAAATCAAAAAGAGGCCCTCGCATCGTGATATGCTCCCCTTAAGGTAGACAGGTTAAATAATAAAACCTGCTACCTTAAGGGGGTTTTTTCATGGCTAAAAAAAATCAATATCGTGCAGTAGAGAAACTCGCCATCATACAGGAGCT
>NZ_CAJVCE010000032.1 GCF_910594985.1 Paenibacillus allorhizosphaerae | reverse complement strand
GTATATAATGAAAGAAAAATATTATATAGTACATATGCAGATTATACAATTGAGGCAGATGATAAATCTGTTGAAGAGTTGGTATCAGAAATCATTAGCTTATTTACAAAAGAAAGCAAAGCTATTTAAAATAAATGGGTTATTGGTCAGGGTAACCTGGGTAAACAGAAAGAACTTTTGTGTAAGAGCCGCTTTGACGCGGCTCTTTTTACTGTCGTGATCCGCCATAAAAATAAGATGTATTTTTAACCGCCATTCAAAGGTGAAGCGAGCAGCGAAAGCGTTGAGTCAATGTAATTGTCGATCCATTCCGGACTTGGATTTGATTTTTTCAATACGGTGATCCCGATTAATGCTACCACAAGCGTTTGAGCTATCGCACGGCAGTCCACAGTTCCATCGATCTCGTTGGAAGTTACCCCCCGATTGAGTGTATCTTCAAATATCGCCGCTAAATACTGCTGATGCTCTCGTGTCAAAATTTCGAACTTGGCATCGTGCGGAGCCAGTTCCACCATCGTATTGATACAAAAGCAGCCACTCCGCCCATGATCACCGTCTGGGAACACCCCATCATGAAACAGGTTTCGGAAAGCGACTTTGACGCTAGTTATTTTATTTAACTTTGATCGGGCGTATTTAGCATGTTGTTGATTATAATGACGAAGAGCGGCTTCAAACAAGGACGATTTATCGCCATAGGCTGAGTACAAACTCGGTTTCTGAATCCCCATGCGCGTGGTTAAGTCGTTTAATGTCGTGGCTTCGTACCCCTTTTCCCAAAAAAGGTACATGGCTTCTGTCAATGCCTTTTGTTCATCGAACTCTCGAATTCTGGCCATAATGCCCCCTATAAATACCTTTTGGTATGTAATTATGATATGTAATCAAAATTAATTTGTCAACAACAGGTTGACTACAAGCGTGTTTATTGAATAGAATGAAGTTTATATTATATACCGATCGGTATAAAAAGGGGGTTTTTCAATGTCCACTTCACCTGAAGAGAGACCGAATTACACGGAGTCGGCATCTCCATTCACGAGAAAGGCAGCTTTACTGTATGCAATCGTCTGCGGTTCCGCCGTAGCCGCGATTTATTTTTCCCAGCCTTTGCTTGATATGATCGCCATAGATTTCGGCATCAGTAATGCGATCGTCGGCACGATCGTAACAGCAACGCAGCTATGCTATGCATTAGGATTATTTCTTTTGGTCCCGCTAGGGGATTTGATCGATCCGCGTCGGCTTGTAACTGGGATGATGGTATTGTCAGCGGTCGCCTTAAGTATTGTTGCTTTAGCTTCGAATACGATGGTCCTATTTATAGGCATGGGGATGGTTGGTTTTCTTGCCGTCGTTGCTCAAATCCTCGTAGCGCTTGCCGCCGCTCGATCGTCGCAGCGTTATCGTGGTCAGACTATTGGACTCGTTACGAGTGGAATCGTAATAGGGATTTTATTAGCCCGTACTTTCTCCGGCACGTTGGCAGATTTGGCAGGATGGCGGTCGGTCTATATCGTCTCAGCTGCAATTACGGTTTGCATGGTATGTTCATTCCTTATCGTTACACCAGCTTCTCGGCGCCCGTCGCATCAACTCCCGTATACGGAGTTGCTCCGTTCCGTGAAAGATTTATTCATGCAGATTCCTCTTCTAAGAATTCGTGCACTACTTGCATTCTTCATTTTTTCGGACTTTAGTATTTTATGGTCCTCGATGGTATTGCCAATGAGTTCTCCGCCACTGTCGTTAAGTCACAGCGCAATTGGGCTGTTTGGATTTGCAGGTGTGGCAGGTGCGGTAGCCGCCAGTAGGTCGGGGAAGTTAGCAGACCGGGGATTAGGAGAACGGACGACTGGCGCCGCATTGTTACTTCTAACGGTTTCCTGGCTGCCAATAGGGTTCCTGCAACATTCCTTATGGATTTTTGTTGTGGGAGTCATCATGTTGGATTTCGCGGTGCAAGCGGTTCACGTTACCAATCAAAGTATGATTTTAAGTGTTCGTCCAGAAGCGAGGAGCCGGCTAACCGCAGGGTATATGATCTTTTATTCTATGGGGAGCGCAACAGGAGCGGTAGCCTCAACCTGGATTTATTCGTGGGCAGGATGGTCCGGGGTATGCATTCTGGGGGCTTCAATAAGCGTGATCGCGATCCTTTTTTGGGGAGTTACACTTAGAAATTTAAGCAAAAGCTAATTATATTCCTATGCTTGGATCAGACGAGCCTGCCGCGGAAAACGATCGGCGGCCTCATAAGCTATCGGGCGTATTTCTCTAATGGATAATCTCAGGATCCGTTAAATGGTCATTAAGGCACTCTACTTTCAGAGTGCTTTTTTTACATGGTTATTCGTTCCACTTTATTGAAGTATAGTCATTATCCCGTCGAAAGCATATTTTTGAAACCATAGTGATTTGCCCAGTTCACTTTCCTTCTTTAGTCATACGTTATTTTGAATAAGGTTGGAGGAGGATTATGATGGCAAATGTTAAGGCAAGTCCACAATTTAAAAGGCTTTGTATGCAATTCGGAAGAATTTTAGGAGGCGAATCGGAAGTTGAACAAGGTCCGGTTTGTTTTGTCACGAGAATGACGAATTTAAGGGAATCGATCTTAGGAAGAAGAACGCGCTCCCCATTGGTTCAAATGCAAATGTTCTCCTTTGAATCACTTGATAAGTCGGGTCGTGCGCTTTGCCTGGGTGAGACTGCCGTAAATCAAAATCAGGTTAATCGTTTGATCTCGAATCTCCGTAAACGTGGGATTAAAGTGACTGCAATTCATAATCACTGGCTCAAAGAAAACCCGCGATTATTGTATATGCACTGGGAAGCTATAATGAATCCTGTTGTATTTGCTAGAAGAACCAAAGATTCCATTTCATTCTTGGGTTAATGAACACTTGAGTATGGAAGTTGTAAATTTTATTATGAAAGGATGAATTCGTATGGCGGAAAAAGTGGTAGTAAGTCCCCGCTTCAAAAAACTATGTGACCAATTTTCAACCATTTTAGGTGGAACAGAGCATGAAATTACTAAGGGGCCGGTTTGTTTCGTCAGTAGAAATAGAAAATTTAACGCCGCTATTTTAGGAAGACGTACTACATCTCCTTTGGTCCGTTACCAATTGTTTTCATTTGAATCTCTGGACAAATCGGGCCGTGCACTTTGTTTAGGGGAAACGGCTCTCTTCCAAAACCAAGTCAATCGATTGCTGTCAAACCTTCGCAGAAACGGGATTAAAGTAACGGCAGTCCATAATCACTGGCTTAATGAGAACCCGCGTCTTATGTATATGCACTGGGAGTCGGTGGATAATCCAATTGCATTTGCAAGGAAAGTAAAACGTTCTATTGCTTTCTTGGGTTAATGGCACAGAAAAAAGCACAATCCACGCGATTGTGCTTTTTTATTGGGTCTTATGCTTTTAGTAGCGTTGACCGCAGTGTTGGCAAACCGAAACAGATGGAGCCCTTTTTTAACCGATATATTCGATGATACAGTCAGCGAGCGGATTCGCAGCCGCTACGTTCGAACCCGCTACCAGTTGCAGCGTGCATCTCTCCGGCGTATCACACCGGAAGAACAAATCCTGCTTTACATAAAAACCCTGGGCATGGTTAGGCGTCGTTACGGCAGCCAATATGGTTGGTGTCGCTTCCGTCGTTTGCACGGTAAATGTCGCATCGTTTGTTTCCGTAACGGCGCCGGCAGGCGATTCCATCCATATACATACAATTCGTGCATTGACCGGAAGCGTAAAATTGACCGTTGTGGATGCGGTATACGGAAACTTCCCGTCCGATCGTTTGATGGATATACAAGCTCGCTTCGAAACGCCGAAGGCGCTTTTATGAAAACCATAATCGCATTCCCACGATTTACGCGTGGGGTCTCCTTGCCCTCGTGTATTGCTAAAATGGATAGTCGGTGTTCCCCCGACACTGGTCGTTCCGGCATTCGCCGTATATACAATGAAGTCCGATGGACTTGTATGTTGATTGATTTCACAATTTTCGTAGACGATATTGTGAGGATATTGCCATGTATTGGCCGAGTATGTATATTCGTGCTTTCCTAAAAGTCGGCAATTGTCAAATTTGATTGAGGGCATCTTGGTATTGTTGCTGAAAAAGGTGGCGACGATTTCTGTAGCCGATCGCAGCGGTACTGAACTGGAAGTATCAACATTAATGAATGACACGATCCCCGCATTCCATTCGCAATACACTAATTTACTATTGCTGTTGCGATGCTCCATTCTTGCGCCGATGCACAGGAAACGCTCGACGCCGTAAGCATGGACGCTTCCGAGCAATTTGAAAAATGTGCCGCCGTTAGCCCCGATGTGGATATAACTTCCGCCCCAGATATTGATATTTCCGCCTTTTTCAAAATGGAGGAAATCGCCTTCCTGAACTTCGAAATTGCAAGCGAAGAAGTTATAATTTAGAAATTGATCCGATCCGCCGGTGCTTGGTACGTAGACACCTTTCACGTAAGTACCCGCCCAGTCTACGTCGCGCCACGTAAATTCGCTATTGGTATCCGTCCCTTCCAGATGGAACGTGTATCCCCAGCTCCCCCGGAATCGGATCCGCTCGAAAACGAAGCTTTGCGCTTGTCCTGTGGAATAAGAGTACATGAAGTGATTACTTGTGCTATTCGAGTGAAATTCCAGGTCAGAAATCGTTGCAAACAACCAAGCGTTGTTATTCTTGAGCAAATAGCTTCCTGCCGTGGCAGGCTGGAACAGGATTTGAGTAATGGCCTGTCCGGCACCAACAATCTGGAGCCCGACCGTGCTTGTCGTAAAACTGCTTCGCATGAGAGCTTCCGGCTGCGTAATTTTATAGGATCCGGGTGGGATAAAAAGACGAACTCTTCCCAGTTTGCTGCCGTTAGCGAGCGGGGCAGGGTTGGTTACAATGTGGCTCTCCGCATAGGCAATGGCACTAATAAAAGCGGCGGAATCGTCTGTCACGCCATCACCGGCGGCCCCGAAATCCTTGACGCTGATCCATTCACGAAGTCGGCTGGCTACCGACCGCTCGGTCAAACCGGCGGAGTATAGGAAAGATACGTTGTCCGCATCCGCTACATAACTGGCAGCGCTTCCATAAACCGCATCAGTAACGGAAGTTTGTCCACCAAATGCATTGGCTATATGACTATTTAATATTGCGCCGGCAGCAACGGCAGCGCCTGTCAAACCGAGCGAAGACAATAACTCTCTGCGACTAAATTTGTCATTGTGTTCAGGCAGCATCTGGTCGGATGGTTCCTCCCGGTTGAATGGTTTCTGTTTTTCATCATCGGATTTATTTTTCATTCATGTTACCTCCCTCATAAAATAGTTGGTTTACATCATTATTATTGATCATCGTTGCGTCTACAGGAATATCAATCGGTAGTTTTTTTTAAACAATTTGTAGTGCACTAAAAATGGTATGATGAGGATAATGGCATTAAAGAAAAGATTGAAGTCATGACCAATGAATCGTGCAAAATGAGAACGGACTCTGCTTCAAGAGTTAACAGTCCCTAACTTATGTAGAAACGGACCATCCAACGCGTGGCAAGACATCGGACCATACTGAAGTCGTAATGTACACCACGAGCCTGCCGCTACAATGAACGGAAAGGTTGTGGCCTATGGAGCCTTTGAAAATGGTTGAATTCGTCTATCGCAAATCTTCACCGGTCGGTTCGGTTTTTCAATCCCATCCCAACTATGAAATCTTTTACTTCCATGAGGGAAAAGGCAACTACTTGATTGGAGATAAAATCCATGTTCTTGCCCCGGGCGATCTTCTGATTATGCACGGGATGACGCTGCACTGCCCGAACGTGAGAAACGACGAGCACTTCAAATACGTACGTTCCCTTATCAATTTTGAGCCGGATTATGTCCGGAAGGCCGTTCAGCATTTATTTACCGTCAACGTTCTGGAACCGTTCGAAGAACTGAAAAATTATAAAATTAACCTGCAAGCGGAGGACCGTGAACAATTTGAAGCCGCCTTGCAAACGATGCAGCGATTTCACTCCCGGTCCGACGAGGTTTCGATGAACCGGTTTCGCGTTGCGTTCATTGATTTGTTGTTTATGGTGTTCCAATTTTTCAAAAAGCCGATCGAGCAAAAGGAAGAATTAACCTCGCAAAAAGAAATTCATGTACAGGAACTGATCAGGTTCATAGAGGAACATTATACGGAGGATCTCCATCTGGAGCAATTGGAGAAATCGATGCACGTAAATAAGTATTACTTATCGCGAATTTTCCGTGAGGTGACAGGGGTTACAATTATTAACTATTTGTACCAACGCAGAATCAACCAAGCGAAAATGATTTTCCTGATGGAGGAGAAGCGAAGAACCGTTACCGAAATCGGTTACGGGCTCGGGTTTAAGCATGTTACCCACTTCAGCCGCGTGTTCCGGCAGTATGTGGGAGATACGCCGGAACAATTCCGCAAGCGGATTAAAAAGTCAATTTCAGTTCATTCCGGCTCCGAATCCGGTCAATGAGAATCAACGTTGTACACAGTCCGTTTTGCTAAAATAATAAGTGCCGGCCATACAAAACGAAAGAAGGAGGAGCGGGATCGTACAGATTCGAAAACTTGATTGGTGGGCATATCGATATCAGCAATAGGAAAGAAGTTGGCATGACTCCAACATGTAAGCGCTTAATTTGATGCATGGAATAGTTGCAAAGTTAACTATTTTAGGGTCAGAAGGGTGATTTCCATTGTCTAACAAAAGGAAATTGGTCGTCTCTGTCACATCGATTGCATTTTTGGCGCTGGCTGGCTGCGGGAATCAGCAAGGAACGTCGACGGATAAAAAGGCGGACGATAAGCCGGTTACGCTTCGCATGTATCAATTGGTTGCAGCGCTCAGCGATGATGAGTTCCGTGACTTTATGGTGGAGCCGCTGAAGAAAAAATACCCTCACATTACGCTTGAGCTTGTACGCAGCGACAAGGACAACAGCATTGAAAATCTGATCGCCGCGAATCATTTCCCGGACCTTATTTTTACCGCAAGCAACTTTTTATTTAATTCAGTCAAATATAGTTTGCCAATGGATTTGAATGAGCTGATCAAGAAAAACAATATGAACGTCAACCGTTTCGACCAAACGGCCATCGAAGACATAAAAGCGTTCAGCGATAAGGGTGAGCTGCTTGCGCTGCCTTTCTCCACCAACTTCTCCATCATGCTGTACAACAAAAACATTTTCGATCGGTTCGGCGTCGCTTATCCGAAGGACGGGATGACATGGGAGGAAGTCATTGCGATTGCCAAAAAGGTGGAGCGGGAGGATGGAGGTACGCAGTACCGGGGCATTAATCCGTGGGACGTGCGGAAGTTCGCTACGCCGCTGTCCTTGCCGGTTGTTGATCCGAAGACGGGAAAAGCCATATTAAATACGGATGGTTGGAAAAAGGCGTACCAATATATGAAGGCGATAACGGATATCTCAAGCGGAAATAACAAATATCCAAGCTTCCAGAAAGATGGAACGCTGGCCATGTTCACTTCTTACGGAGATATATTCGGCGATATTGAGAAGCAGGCCCAAACCCCGGCCGGTATGCAGTTCGATTGGGATTTCACAACGATGCCGAGCTTTAAAGAGGCCCCGGGATACGGCTTTCGCAGTCTTTCCCATGACCTCGCGATCTCTTCCACCTCGCAGCATAAGGAGGAAGCGTTTAAAGTCATCCAGTTTTTGACAAGCGATGAACTTCAATTGACGTTGACCAAACGGGGCATCCGCTTCCCTGCGATCGACGACCAGAAGCTGAAGGACGCTTTCGGGGCCTTTAGTCCGATTTTGAAAGGGAAAAACATGCAGGCGATCTTCAAAACGAAAAACGCCAAAAACCCGATACCGACACTATACGACGATTTCGCGGTCAGTGAATTGAACGCAGCTTTCACAAAAGTGAAGGATGGCAAAGCGGATATCAATACGGCGCTTCGGGAAGCCGAAGACCTGGCGAACCAGAAGATTGCAACGCAAAAAGGATCACAATAGAATCACTGCAAGCAAGGCGAATAAGATAAGAGAAGGTGTGCTCTCATGGTGACCATTACCGGTTTTGCCGACGAAATATCGGGCGATCTTGAAAAGCAGATGGAAGTATTGGAATCTGTCGGTGTGTCCCACATTGAATTTCGGGGCGTCTGGGGCAAGAACGTTCTCAAACTGACGGATGACGAGTTGGGGCGAGTAAAGAAGCTGCTGGACGCCCGGGGATTCCGGATTTCGTCCATCGGTTCGCCGATCGGCAAGTTCAAGATGCAGGACGATTTTCAAACGGAAATCGGCAATATGAAACGGGCGTGCGAAATCGCGGGCTTTTTGAACGCTCCCTACATTCGCATATTCTCTTACTTCGTTGCGGAAGGCGAGCATGCGGCATACCGGGAGGAAGTCATTTCCCGTTTGAAGCAGCTGATTCACCTCGCGGAGCAATATCAGGTTACGTTGGTCATGGAGAACGAGAGCGGCGTGTACGGCAATACGGACGATCGCTGCCTTGAGTTATTAACCGCATGCGATTCTCCGCGTTTACGGCTTGCATTCGATCCGGGCAACTTTATTATGAACGGGGTCAAGCCAGTCTCGCAAGCGCTGCCGAAGCTACAGCCTTATTTGGAGTATGTTCATGTGAAGGACGCCCAGTCGGAGAAGCGCATCTTTGTTCCCGCCGGCGAAGGCGACGGAGAATTCCCGGCTTTTATCCAACATCTGAAACAGAATCGATTCTCAGGTTATCTTTCCATTGAGCCGCATTTGCAAAAATATTTGCCCGAACAAGACGGGCCGGGGCGTTTCGTATATGCTGTCAAAGCGTTAAAAAAGCTTTTGCAAGAAGCTTCAATCGCTTGGAATTAATGTTCCGGGAGGGATAAGAAATGAGTACTCAGCGCAAAGTGCAAATCGGTTTGGTCGGTTTAGGCAATATCGGACGTACGCACATTCGGTATTTAAGCACGATGGACAACGTGGAATTGGTCGGAGTATGCGATACCGTAAAGGAGAAGGCGGATAAATTTGCCGTGGAATGCGGCACGGACGCCTATTACAGTCATACCGAACTGTTCGATCGCTCCGGACTTGAAGCCGTGATCATCGCCGTTCCGCATTACGATCACACGACCATCTCGGTGGACGCCTTCGAACGGGGGCTGCATGTCATGTGCGAGAAACCGCTCGCCGTTCATGTCAATGACGCGAAAAAATCGATTGCCGCTTACGAGAAAGCGAAGCTGGAAAATCAGAGTCTGATATTCGGCATAATGTTTCAGGAACGGACGCTACCGTTTTACAAAAAGCTGAAAGACATTGTCGATGGCGGAGAGCTTGGAAGACTGACTCGGGTCACCTGGATCAATACAGCGTGGTTCCGTTCGCAATCTTATTACGACAGCGGCGATTGGCGCGCCACTTGGGCCGGCGAAGGCGGAGGCATCCTGACGAATCAGTGTCCTCATAATCTGGATACGTATCAATGGCTGTTCGGTCTTCCGGCACGGATCAGCGGCCATGCCCATATCGGCAAATACCATAATATTGAAGTGGAAGACGAGGTTACCGCCTATTTTGAGCATGAAGACGGCATGATCGGGCATTTTATCGTGACCACGGCGGAGTCTCCGGGAACGAACCGTTTTGAAATTATCGGTGAAAACGGGAAGCTGGTTTATGAGAATGGGAAGATTATACTTTACAAAAACCGCATCTCCATGCTGAAGCATCTCCGGGAATCGAAGAGCGGCTTTGAAGGCGTCGAGAATTGGTATACGGAAATTCCGGTGAAAACCGGTGCGCCGACCGGCCATAAGGTCGTCACCGAAAAGTTTGTTCAAGCGATCCTGAACGGCGGAGGCGAGCTGATCGCGCACGGAACGGAAGGGATCAAGGGACTCACAATCGGCAATGGCATTATGCTGTCTTCCTTTAAGAAAACGATCATCGATGTGCCGTTTGATGCTGATGAGTATGAGGGCAAGCTGAGCGAGCTGATCAAGACCTCCAGGTACAAGAAGACAAGAACAAGCGAATTGGAATCGGACATCTCCGGATCGTTCTCAAAAGCATAAGGAAACAGACAGGCTGCAACTCCAAAAGGTCGCGACTTTTGGAGTGCAGCTCTATCGACAACTGACAACTGTCGAGTGACAAGAACTTGAACTCATTAAAAACCGCGTAAATCGCGGCTTTTTTGTTACATGGGATCAAGTTCTTGTCAATACGTATTTAACCGGAGGGTACTATGGACAAAGAGAAACTCGTCCGTAAATTCGATCATCAATCCAAAATTTACGAAACGAGAAGGAAGAAGCAGTCGGAACGGAAATGGCGGGAAAAATTGATCGGAAGTGCAAAGGGGAACGTTCTTGAGGTAGCTGTTGGTGCCGGCGCGAATTTTTACTTTTACCCCAAAGATGTGGATGTGACTGCTGTCGATTTCAGCGGTGCTATGTTATCCAAGGCAAAAGAATCCGCCACGGCTAGCAATGTTCGTGCCACATTCATTCAATCCGATATTGAATCTATATCGTTTCCTGACAACTCATTTGATACCATCGTCTCGACATTATCTTTTTGCGGTTACGAGTATCCTGTTAAAGTGTTGGAATCTTTTAGCAGGTGGTGCAAGCCGGACGGTCAAATTTTGTTAATGGAGCATGGTCTCAGTTCAAACCGATTGATCGGCAGCACCCAAAAGATCATCGAGCCGATATTCCTACGCGTTGTCGGCTGCCATCTGGATCGTAATATGATCCATATTTTTCAGCAGTCCCCGATCCATATACATCATATGGAACACTACAAGTTTAATACCGTTCATTTGGTGTGGGCGTCGCCAAAAAAAGGAGAGGCGTAGCGGCGACCCGCTCCTGTTCATTGAAGCAACAGACAGGATTGCATGGAAAGGGATTTTTTCAGCGAACATTCACGCCAGCCGCCGAAGGGGGCGGCGCCCGAAGCTTATGTATCCTAACCGCACTGGCAGCACAACGCCGAAGAGCACCCGAGGCCGCAGCGGAATAATCGTCTGCGGCCCGGGTGCTGCTTAAAGACACTGTGGCCTCTGTGGCTTTAGTTTTTCAGATTGCGCCAGCCTATGTAATCGTGCACGGCGATGCCTGCATACGACGGGTGAACTTTCACCAGCTCGTCGATTCGAGCCATCTGCCGGTCCATTTCCGCTTTTCCCTCTTCATAGAATGTGATGTACGGCGTTTCCGAAACAGGGTTCGTTTCGAGGCTGAGCCACACCTTCTTGCCATACTTGTCGCCCCAGGCCAGTTCCTCTTTGACGAGGTCCGCTACCGCGTCTCCTTGATCCCGATAAGACATGAGGGCAACCTCGTCCAGCTTGGCGATCAGAACTTCCCCTAATGCGACTCCGCTGCTTAGCGGTACGCTGTCGAGCCAAAATGGTATTGCTGCGGAGGTCGATAAGACGGGAGCTTTTTTCGTTTCGTCATGAAAATACGACAGCGCATCAAGCCATTTTTGCGCCGTGCCGCTTTGATCGCTCGACCATTCCGGAAGTAAATAAGGCTCGACGTCGAGCTGAATGCCGGCGAATCGTTCATTCGTGGCAACGGAAGCGTTATACGTCTTTACCCAGCTGATCAGGCTTGCGATGCGTGCGCGATTTTCGGGGAGTGCCCAATTGGGGGCGCCGTCAAGCACATACACTTCAATGCCGTTTCCGGCGGCGGTCTTGATCATGCTGCGGTAGGCGCTCTTTGCGACATCCGGGTTGACCTGAAGATAGATGCGGGAGATTTGCTGATTTTTGGCAAATTGAAAAATTTGGTTGCGTCCGGTGCTTGTGGCGATAAGTGAAGTATCCCACACCCAGGTGGCTTTCGATTTTCCGGACGGCAGCGGCGCGGCAAATGCAGTCCACGCTGCAATAAAGGTTCCTGAAAACAGGACCAGTGTAACGATCACGATTCCTAGCCATTCTCTGTGACCCCAATAGTTGTTTTTGGCCCATGCCATGTCCCTTTTGCGCTCCTTTAGCTGTTCAAACGAAGTTCCTCTTCCGGAAGATTGATTTCATTATATGTCCCGTATAGTCAAGCTACTATAGTTCCTATTAACTAATTTCGACAAATATCGCCATGTCTTAGGCCCTGTATTTTCGGCCCCGGTCCTGTTCGGATGCCGAGAAAATTAAATCTGGATTACTATCTATTATCCGTACACGGGCCTATGATATAATGCAGACCATTCTACGCAAAGGAAGATTGGATGTGAACACGAGTACGGATGCCTCCGCTCACGAGGTCGGATTCCCCGACCGTCCATTCCGAGTCACCTGGGTGGAAATACCGCACTTACAGTCAAATTGTGCTTCAAATTAGATACTTTCAGCAAAGCAAGCTCCCATAAGCATCGGTAAGATGGTTTCACGAAGGAGAACAAGCCGGTTCAAATTCGAATCCGTTTATCCAGTGGAGGGTGTATCCGAATCATGTGGCGTACCAGACCATTCATGTTTGCACTGCTTGCGATCCTTTTGACCGTCGTATCGGGTATGGTTCCGCTTCAGCGAGCC
This sequence comes from Paenibacillus allorhizosphaerae, assembly GCF_910594985.1. Lineage (GTDB taxonomy): Bacteria > Bacillota > Bacilli > Paenibacillales > NBRC-103111 > Paenibacillus_G > Paenibacillus_G allorhizosphaerae. Next base: position 46,812 of record NZ_CAJVCE010000032.1, on the reverse strand, counting down.
CATGCCGATGACAAGATGCCGAATTTGATCGCGAATCCTGGCTTTGAGCTGCCCTTGGAAGAAGACGGTTCCATTCCGGGGTGGTCGCTTTACGGCGGAACGGGCGCCATCAAGCCGGGCATTACGGTCGAAGTGAACGACCGCTTCAGCAGCTCGGGCGGCAGCAGCCTGTACGTTGCCGATACTGCAACGAACGCATCCATCGTCGTCTACAGCGACCCTATCGACGTGACGGCAGGGAATAAGTATTCCTTCCACGTCAAAACGAACAATACGAGCGGTACGATTTATGCGGCCGTCCGATATTACAAGAGCGCAAGCGATAATGTCGTAACAGGCTATATTGCGCCGGCATCCCTTGCCGCGTTAAAACCGGTGACCGCCTGGTCGGATGTGAGCACGGAATCCCAAGCGCCGGCCGCCGCCACGATTGCAAGAATATTGGTTTACACCGCTTCTTCCAGCGTGGGACAGACGTATGTGGATGACCTCTCCTTTACGGTGAAACCGCAGGACGGAGGGACCATCCCGTATGAAATATCGAATATCGGTCCTCAAATCCATACGGTAAATACGCACAGGGCTGCGTTCGGCAAAGACGGCGCCGGTAATTTGCTCGCCTACTCCACTTTAGTAGGCAACCCGGCCAGTTTGCTTGTCGTGGACGTAAAGACAGAGAAGCTGATCGCGCAAATTCCCGTATCGGAGAAGGTAGGCGGCACGACGTACGCCTCCACATACGTACGCGGACTTTCCGTGCAGCCCGACGGGACAGTATATTTGGCGGGGACGCCAAGCTATCTGTTCAAATATGTGCCGGGAGCGGATAAAGTGCAATTCATCCGAAAAGCGGCGGGCTCTCAGACGTTCGATATGAAAAACGGTCCGGAAGGCACCCTCATTGGAGGCACCTACAATAAAAGCGAAGCTTTCGAGTACAGCATCGCGAGCAATCAACTGAAAAATCTCGGCTCCATCATGCCGGATGAGGCTTATACGTACTCGGTCGCGTATGATGAAGAGCGCCGCTCGTACTATTTCGGGATCGGCTCCCACGCGCATCTGATCAAATATAACGTCGATACGGGGGAGAAGGTCGAGATTCCGCTTCCCGCGAAGTTTGGTTCGGCGGAATTTATTTTCGACATGACCGTATCCGGCGGCAAGCTGTTTATGCGGTTTTCGCCGGGAGGAACGGTTGCGATGGATCTTGCCACGCAGCAGTTTGACGAAACGACAGGGACGGTTACATCGCGGCTCGTTTCCCCCAAGTCTCCCGTCGATAATAAAGTGTACTATACCACAAGCTCGCGTCTCGGATACTACGATCTGGACTTGGGAACTTACCAGTCTTTGAATTTGTACACGGACGGCGATGCATACGGATTTACGTTCGCGCAGCTGGGAGAAGCGGATTTTCCGGGCTACTCCTTGGTAGGCTTTACGAGGGAGGGCCGAATTTTCAAATACAATTTGAGTACAGGAAAAATAAAATACACGATCATTCCCGTCGAGGGGGAGCCTACGGCGCTTCAAACGGTGGAAAAAACAACCTACGGGAATATCAGCACCAGCGGTTATTTGTCGGGCGGGAATGCGATATACGATCCTTTTACAGGCGTAATAACGGAATATACCAACGAATCGCTTGGTCTCGGACAAAAGCTGCCCGCAACGCAGACCGACCGGATCTACAGCCATAAGGGGAAGCTGTATTTCGCCGCTTATCCGAATGCGAAAGTATTCGAATTCGATCCGAATAAGCCGTGGAACGTCAAGGACCCTGTTCAGCTGAATCCGAAGCTGCTGTTCTCGGCCTATGATGTCGGGCAGCAGGACCGCGCGCTCGCCGGGACGATTATCGGAGGCCAGGACAAAATCGTCGTCGGCACTGTTCCGGATTACGGTCTGCTTGGCGGTGCGCTCGTTATTTACGACTTGAACACCCGGACGCGTGAGGCATACTTAAACGTCGTCGACCGGCAGAGCGTGACGGCGGTGACGTATAAGGACGGATTCATCTATGGCGGCACAGGCATATGGGGAGGGCTCGGCCAAGACCCTATCGCAACCGAAGCGAAGCTCTTCATTTGGGACATCGAAAAGAAACAAAAAGTGCTGGAAATGACGCCGGTTCCGGGGAAGAAGGCGATCACAGAGCTGATTGTCGGACCGGACGGCAATATCTGGGGATCGGATGAGGATACGCTGTTCATTTTCAATCCCGATACAAGACAGGTCGTTCATACGCAGCAAATTAGCACGAAATCGTACTCGAGCGCTGTATGGAGGGACGCACAGTTTACCATCGGGACCGACGGGAACGTATACGGGGTGCAGGCCAACCGATTTTTTACTATCAATGCGGCGACAAAGCAGTTGACCGTCATCCGTGATGCCGGCCTTCGCAACTGGATGACGCAGGACGACTTCGGCCATTTTTATTTGACGGAGGAAACAAACCTTCTTAAACTTTCGATCCCGGCACTCGTGCTTAAACCTATCGGTGCGCAGCTGAACGTTTCGCAAACCGAATTGCAGCGAGGTCAATCAGCCGACGTAACGATTCAAGGGCTTCTGGAGAAAGGTCGCGTTGTCGAAGGGCTGGAACAACGCAATCCGGTTTTCCGCAGCAGCAATCCGTCGGTCGTTGATTTCGTCTACGGTAAGCCGACCGCAATAAACCCCGGCACATCGGACATTTGGGCGGAAGTAACGATTAACGGAACGGCTTATACAACCAATCGCGTAACACTGTCCGTTGACGTCACGCTTCCGTCTTTGCAAAGCGAGCTTGATTTCTACATCGGATCCAGCGAGATCGAGCGTTCGCTGGCGGTCCAATTGACGACTTCGCTCAAGCAGGTGCAGCATTTCACCGATAAGGGAGATCGGGGGCAAGCGGCTAAGCATCTCGACGATTTCATCAAGCACCTCAGCGGGAAAGCAATGTCCGTGAAGGCGTCGAGTAAAGCATTATCCGTTCTATTAAGCGATGCGGCAGCCTTAAAAGCATCGTATCAATCGTAAAATAGGATGCGCGGAGGAGGGGGATCCGGAGATCGGATGCCCCCTTTTCGTATTTGTATTTTTTCCGGTCTTACCTTCATTTAAATAAAGACAATTTAAAGATATGTCACAGTTCGTTGGTTTTATACTATAATTAAATACAGGATACATACAAGTTATTATAGAATGTCGATAAAATTTTCCTCGATTTCTTTTCCAACCGATCTGTTTATCCGACCTACTTCGATTCCGACACAACTAACGATCCTTTTGTCCTTACAAACGAGCATACCCGAAAACCTGTGAATATTCGCTGCAGCCATCTGCCTTTCAGGCAGGTGTGGATCATAAAGCTTACTCGCTTGTCACTGCGCTTTCGAACGTCTCGGGCTTTTGAATACGGGGCGTCCCTTGATTCCGCGATATGAATATGGGAGGTAGTCGGGATGAACAGAAAGTTTTGGTTGATCGGGATGTGCATGACGATTTCCGTTCTGCAATCATGCAGTGCGGACAAAGGGGAAGGGAAAGCGCCTGGAGAAACGGCGGCGGAGAAGCCGAAAGAGCCGTTTACGATGACGATTTATGCGGCGGGCGTGAAAGCGGAGGAATTTGACGACCGGTTCCGGGGGGCGCTGCAGAAGAAGTTCCCCCATATCACATTCGAATACAGGACGAATGGCAAAGGTCAAGAGATCGCCGATTTGGTGACGGCGGGAACCATTCCGGACGTCATTCGGACCGATGTTCCGAATTTGAGAAATAATTACATCGATCTGGATCTTGCGGAGGATTTGAACCCGTACGTCAAAAAGTATCAATATGATTTGAACCGCTTCAATAAAGTATTTATCGACGAAATCGTCGACGCCGGACGTACTGGGGCATTATACGGTTTGCCCGTTCCGCCGTATTTTCCGCATGTGCTTTATTACAACAAAGATCTGTTCAACCGTTTCGGCGTTCCTTATCCGAAGGACGGCATGAGCTTCGATGAAATCTACGAGCTTGCGAAGAAAATGTCAAGAGCGGACGGCAATAACGTCTATCGCGGATTTTCAGCGGCGGCAAACAGCGTTTTGCGGGACAATTTGTTTTCGCTGCCGATTCTCGATCCGCTGGCCGATCAGCTCGCGAATCCGGACCGGTGGAAGGCGATATTTTCGAATTACAAGCGGTTTTACGATATTCCGAACAATCCGATTGAAAGCACGACCGCGAACGAAACGAACGCGTTCGCCAAAGGGAACGTGGCGATGCAGGTCAATCTTCACAGCGTGTATTTAATCATTCCGCAGGAAATCGATTGGGATATCGTTTCGCATCCTACGATGGAAGGCGCTCCGAAGCTGACGGCGCAGCGCGGGCCGGCCTATTGGTCGATCGCTAAAACGAGCAAGCATAAGGACGAAGCTTTTCAAGTCATTACGGCGATGCTGACGGACGAAATCCAGATGGAGGATTCCAAGAAAGGCATTCCCGCCACCGTTGTAAACAAGGAGATCAAAGATGCATTAGGAAAAGGGCATCCGCTGTACAGCACGAAGAACATGAGGGCAATCAGCTACTATGATCCAATTCCGTATACTCCGAAAAGGAAAGCCAGCCTGCCGGATATCCCCGGCTCCAAGCAGCAGGCGCTTCTCTTTCAAGCATTCCTAGATTTTGCGCAAAACAAGGCGGATGCCAACACGGCGCTGCGCAAGCTTGACGAGCAGCTGAAGGCGGAGGTCGAAAAGGAGAAAGCAAAATAAGTGGACCGAGCGGTGGAATCGAAGCAGGTCGTGGATATACCGCAGCTGTAAGCATATGGGAGGGATGCTTGGATGATGAATTCGGAACAATGGCACGAACGTCTGGAACGGATGATTCCGTGGGGATCGAGCACGTGTTCGAAGGCAGCTGCATGGATGCCGGAGGAACCGGCAGTTATAGTGAAGGGAAACGGCTGCCGGGTATGGGACGCGGACGGAAAGGAGTATATCGACTTCCGTAATGGGCTCGGTCCGGTAACGCTTGGCTATCAATTCCCGGAAGTCGACGAAGCGATCCGAAGCCAGCTCTCCAACGGCATCGTCTTCGGGCATCCCCATCCGCTGGAGTGCGAGGTGGCGGAAACGCTATGCGAACTGATCCCTTCCGCAGAGCAGGCTCGTTTCCTGAAGACGGGGGGAGAAGCGATGGCCGCGGCGATCCGAATTGCCCGCACCTGCACCGGACGCGACCGAATCGTGCAGATCGGCTATAACGGATGGCTGAATGCCCTTGGCGGAGGCGGACCGCTGCTGCCCGGACAGCAAGCGCCGAAGGCCGTGCCGGGGGTGCCGGCCGCGCTGAGCGCACTGCATCATACCGCCGGCTGGAACGATTTGCCCGCGCTGGAGCGGCTGTTCGAAGCATGCGGCGAACAAATCGCAGCGGTCGTCGTCGCCGCCGACTATGAGCGGATGGAGTACGGCACAACGTTTTATCCTGCGGTACGCGAATTAACGCGAAAGTACGGGGCGCTGCTGGTGTTCGATGAAATCGTTACCGGCTTCCGCATTGCGATTGGCGGGGTCCAGCAATATTTCGGCGTGACGCCGGATTTGGCGGTCTTCAGCAAAGGGATCGCCAACGGCATGCCTTTATCGGCGTATGTCGGCAGCCGTGAAACGATGGCTGCTTGCAACCGGGGAGGAACGGTCATCTCCAGCACGTTCGGCGGCGAAACGCTGTCTCTGGCCGCTGCCAAGGCGACGATGGCCGTGTATCGGGAGCGGGATGTCGTAGGCCATTTGTGGAGACAAGGCGAGCGCATGTGGAGCGGCTTGAACACGTTATTCGACCGTTTCGGCATCCCGCTCGAAGTGAAAGGCTTTTGGCCGTGCCCGGCGTTTACCGTCAAGCCGGGGGCGGATAGCCGGATCAAAAGCCGGTTTTTCCGGTCGGCTTTCAAACACGGCGTTTCACTGTATAACGTTTCGTATGTCAGCTTCAGTCATCAGGATGAAGATATTGCGGAGGCGTTACTGCGATTGGAGCGGGCCTGCAGCGACATTACGTGACGGGGCCTGGCATGAATCGAGGCGCGATTCAGCGGACGTTCGGATTTCAATTGGAAAGCAGGGAGAATCATGATTATTGATGCACACACGCATATTTGGGGAGGAAAGTATGACGACAGCACCCGTACGCTGCTCGAGGCATGCGAGCGCTTCGGCATCTCCAAGCTGTACGTATCCGGCCTGAAGTCGCACGACCCCGACGAGTCCGAAATCGCGAGCCTAAACGCCGATGTGTCCCGTTTTATGAGGGAGCAGCCGGATGTTGCCGAAGGATACTGCTATGTGAATCCTGCCCACCCGGATGCCATAAGCGTGCTGAAGCGGGGAATCGAGCAGTACGGCATGTCCGGCATGAAGCTGTGGGTCGCTACATTCTGCGACGATCCGCGCGTGTTTCCGCTCGTCGAGCAGTGCATCGGCTATCAGATTCCGATCCTGATTCACTCGTTCCATAAGACGGTCGGACAGCTTCCTTACGAGACGACGGGGATCCATGTAGCGAACCTGGCGGAGCGGTACCCGGAGGCCAAGCTGCTGATGGCTCATTTCGGCGGCAATTGCTACCATGGCATCAAAGCCGTCCGCGATTATCCGAACGTATGGCATGACTTTTCGGGATCGCCGTTCCGCCGGGACGATCTCGATTATGCCGTGGAGCAGGTCGGCGCGGAACGTATCGTCTTCGGCTCCGACATGCCGATAACATACCTGGTGAACTACGGTCAGGTGGAGGAAGCGGAATTGACCGCGGAGCAGCGCGAGCTCATTTATTACAAGAATGCAATCCGCTTGTTCGATCGCGGGTTGTCGGGGAGGCCGTCATGATGCATGTCGACGTCAACGTGCTGCTCGGCCATTGGCCGTTCCGCAAAATACGCAAAAACTCGCTGGATGATTTACGGAACGTACATCGTAAAAACGGCATTTCCGGCGGGTATGCGGCTTCGTTAAACAGCATCTTTTACAACGATCCGTTCGAGGGAGACGCGGAGCTGCACGAGTGGATTCGCGGAACCGAATACAAGCACGTGCTGACCGTCAATCCGACGCTGCCCGGCTGGGAACGTGACATTCGCGAAGGAATCAGCCGGTTCGATATCCGTGGCGTTCGCATTTACCCGACTTATCATGACTATAAGATAGGCAGCGAACCGGTAGAACGCTTGTGCGAAACGCTGCGGAGGCTCAGGCTGCCGTTATTCGTAACGAAACGAATGGAGGACGAGCGGCTCGATTATTTGATTAAGCCCGCTCCGCTAGCCCTCGACGAGCTGAAAACCTTTGTCCGGCGGCATGCGGATCTGGACATCGTGCTGCTCAATATCCGCTTTGGCGAAATCGTAAGCATGAGCGAAGAAATCAACAAGCTCCCAAGACTTTACTTGGATACATCCGGGCTGAAGGACCGTGCATTCGTCATTGAGGAGCTTCTACAGCAAATTCCCGCCGGAAAAATCATGTACGGCTCACAGCACCCTCTCTATTGTTTGCAAAGCACGCACTGCCTCATCGATTATGCCGAGGTTGACGAGACGGTCAAGCAAGGCATTTTAGGCGGAAACGCATCGTTTCTCGCATCCCGCGCCACATAGGAAGATCACCCAAAGAAGCTTGAGCAATCAAGCTTTTTTCTTATTTCTATAATTTTTTCCTTTGCGGTGTATTATTATTTTTCCATATGCGATGTCGCTTGTTTGCACTATGCGCTTACCGGATGTATGGTATGCTTTTCTAAACAGAGGCAAGCATGGCCGATTAACGTATCTATTTGTGAAGCCGCTTTCATGCAATGAGAATGAAGCGTTCCTGCCCATCCTGTCAAAATAAAGGGGAGATGAGCTTGTTGAAAGGAACCATTCCCGCAAGATTCAAGATGATTTATGGAATTGTGTTTTTGCTAATCATTTCCACTACCGCCTGGCTGTCGTATCTCAGCTCCAAGGGAAGTCTCGAGGGGCAGCTGAAAAATACGAACATCGCGCTGCTTCACCTGGTTCAGCAAAAAATCGAAATGATCCTGCGAGAAATCGACACGAATACGATAAATTTCATTCAGGAGCCGGAAGTCGCCTTTGTCTTGAACGGGAGGTATACGAATGACGAGATGCGCTTCAGTCACTTTAACGTCCTGAATACGAAGTTCAAGGTGTTAATGAATGCGAACAGCAATATTTCTTCCTTCTACCTTTATTCGATTCAAAAAAAGAGCATGCTGACGGACAATACGTTTGCCGATGAAGCGGATTTCTACGATATGGATTGGCTGCCCGCCTTCAACAACATGCAGCGTTACCATCAATGGCTGGATGTCCGCCAAATTACTACGGTCAGCTCCGGTCTGCAGCTCGATAAGAACGTCATTTCGCTCGTCCGTCAATTCCCCTTGATCAGCAACCCGCAATTTCGCAAAGGCGCCATTATCGTGAACATCGATGAACGTACGGTGGCGAACCTGATGGAGGATGTCGATAAACAGCGGCTCGGGCAGACGATGGTGATTAACGAACAGGGTATGATTATTTCATCCAAAGACAAAGCCCAGCTGTATAAGCCCTTCGGCAGCATAGAATCGGCACCCGCTTTGGACAAACTGCAGGGAAGCGGATATATCACCAAAAAAGTCCGGGACGGCAGCTATACTACCTTTTATGTGTCTTCGCAGTATAACGGTTGGAAATATATAAGTATCGTACCCAATCCGGTGATGAACCGCCCGCTGGAAATGGTGCGCAACATTTTATTGTCCATCGCTGCCGGGATGTTTATTGTCGCCATCATTCTCGTTTATGCGGTCAGCAGCTATACGTTCCGTCCGCTGGAGCGTTTTTTTCAAGCGTTCGCCGGGAAAAAGATCGATCGCCACGACGATCTGACGTACCTTGAGAAGTTTTTCAAGCAGATGATGTCCGACAACGAATCGCTGCAAAAGCAAATGCACGAAAGCTTGCCAGCGCTGAAATGGCGGCTGATTATGAGTCTGCTCATGGCGGATAAGACGAATTATAACCGGATGAGAAAATATTTTGACATGCTAGGCATTCATTTCTACGATTCGCGGTTCGTCGTACTGGTCATCGAGCTGGACCGCAAGCAGCATATTGCGTCGCCCCGCGACGTATACTTGTTCACCTATGCGATCAGCAACGTTGCCGAGGAGCTGGTGGCCGGCGTATGCAAGGGAGTATCGGTCGAAGTGAACGACGGCGTCGTGGCCGTCATTATGAGCTTCGAGGAGGACGATCCGCAGGGGAATCAGCTTCAGGCGCTGCAAATTGCCGATCTCGTGAGAAACTACGTCGCCGAGCATTTCAAGCAGACCGTAACCATCGGCGTCGGGAGCCCGCACCTTCAGCTCGAAGGCATCCACGAATCGTACAAGGAAGCGCAAAACGCCATGAAATACAGGCTGATCATGGGCGACAATACAGTCATCTCCATTGAAGATGTTGCGGGTAATCACAACGATAAGTTTTACCGGATTTGGGCGATGAGCGATACCATTGTCGGCTTGATCCGCGATACCGATAAATCGAAGCTGGAGATCCAGCTCGAAAAGCTGTTCGATGAGACGATCAAGAGCAACGTGCCGCCGGAAATGATCAAACAAATGTGCATCCAGCTCATCATGAAGTCCATCAAGGCGATTTCGGACAAAGGCCTCGATATCAAACAGTTTCTCGATCCGAAGGAAAATATTTATACCCACATCGATTCGTGCGCCAATGTCGAGGATATCCGAAAGTACATATCGGCCTTTCTTCAGGAGCTGATTATTCGGACGGAGGAGAAGCGGGAGAGCAAGAGCCCGAGCGATACGGTCAACCGGATCATTTCGTATTTGGAGCACAACTATATGGACAGCAACCTGTCGCTCAACCTGATCGCGTCCGACTTTCATCTGAGCGTTCCTTATTTGAGCAAGCTGTTCAAGGAAACGATGGAAATGAATTTCATGGACTACCTGATTCATATCCGGATGGAAAAATCGAAGCAGCTGCTTCGGGATCCGAAGCTCAAAATCAATGCGATAGCCGAACAAGTCGGCTACAACAACGCGCAAAGCTTTATACGCATATTCAAAAAGTATACGGGCCAAACCCCCGGAGAATACAGGGAAAACCCGGCAGATGAAAAAAGGTGTATAGATTAAATCCGGTGCATGGCGCGCGAACAAGCCGCGGCTTAAAAAAAGTGAAGAGGGTAAAAAGAGAATATATCCAAACGACGCAGGCAGCGTATACGATAGCGGTGAAATCGGCGAAAGCGAGAAGAGGGGAGGGGTGGAACGATGAATTCGCAATTCGGCGATGTCGCGGGGCAGACCGGGGTGAGACAATCGCTACTTGCCAGACGAACGAAGGCGGCCTGGAAATACATCAAACGGGATAAGTACTTATATTTGCTGCTGCTCCCGATTTTGGCCTATTATCTGATTTTCAAGTATGCGCCGATGTTCGGCGAAATCATCGCATTCAAAAACTACCGGTTTGCCGACGGCATCTGGGGCAGCAAGTGGGTCGGACTGAGGCATTTCGAACGATTGTTTACGAGCCCGGATTTTTTCACCGTATTGAAAAACACTTTGCTTCTCAACGTGTACAGCATCGTGTTTGCGTTTCCGGTTCCCATTGTACTGGCGATTTTGCTGAATGAAGTACGGATCGAATGGTATAAGCGGACGATCCAAAATTTGCTCTATATTCCACATTTCATTTCCTGGGTCGTGCTGGGAGGCATCGTCGTCGCGCTGTTGTCGCCGTCGACAGGGATTGTGAACACGGCGATCAAGCTGCTCGGCCCCGAGCCGATCTACTTTATGGCAAGCAACTTCTGGTGGCCGATTGTCTTCATTTTATCGGGCATATGGCAGAGCGCAGGCTGGGGGACGATTTTGTATTTGGCGGCGATGGCAGGCATCGATCCGCAGCTGTACGAGGCGGCCAAAATCGACGGAGCGGGCAAGCTGCGGCGCATTTGGCACGTAACGCTGCCGGGCATTCGCAGTACGATAGCGATTTTGCTTATTTTGCGGGTCGGCCAAATGATGGATGTCGGCTTCGAGCATGTTTTTATTTTGCAAAACAAAGCTGTGCATGAAGTGTCGAACGTGATCAGCACGTACGTGTACAACGTCGGTCTGGTAGGCACCCAGTACAGCTATACGACCGCGCTCGGGCTGTTCCAATCGGTGATCGGACTGATTTTGGTCGTCGCTGTCAACAAAATCGTCAAAGCGCTGGGCGAAAACGGATTATGGTAGGAGGGAGACGAATGACCGGAGGTTCCGCGTTGTCAACAAGATTGCTGTATGGTTTGCTCTATGCGTTTCTGGCGTTTCTCGCCGTACTGACTTTGTTTCCTTTCGTCAACGTGCTGGCAACGTCCATGAGCGGCTCGCGGGCGATCAGCTCCGGGGAAGTGTTCCTGTGGCCGAAGGATGTGACGTTCACCTCGTTTCAAAATTTGATCGAGGACGGGCAGCTGCTCGTAGCGATGAAAAATACGGTGATCATAACGGTGGTGGGAACGGCGCTCAATATCGCATCGACAATTATGGCGGCCTATCCGCTCAGCCGCAGACGGCTGAAGGGGCGCAGCTTCATGTTGATGCTCATCACCTTCACGATGCTGTTCGGGGGCGGCTTGATTCCCAACTACATTTTGATCAAATCGCTTGGCATCATGAATTCGTATTGGGCGTTATGGCTGCCGGGGCTGCTCAGCACGTACAACTTTTTCGTAATGAAAACGTTTTTTGAGAATCTGCCTGCAGAGCTGGAGGAATCGGCATCCATCGACGGTGCGAACGATCTGTACATCATCTGGAAAATCATTCTGCCGTTATCGCTTCCGATCATCGCGGCGCTGACCTTGTTTTATGCGGTAGGCTGGTGGAATTCGTATATGAACGTGCTGATGTACATCACAAGCTCGGGCAAGCAGTCGCTGATGGTGAAGCTTTTGCAAATGATCGATACGACAAGTCAAAGCCTGCTGAACGCGGGTGCGACGAACGGCGGCGAAGGAGCGGCCATGCAAACGCTGTTGTCCCCGGAAGGCGTAAGGGCTGCAGCCATCATCATTTCGGTAACGCCGATCTTATGCGTATATCCGTTCTTGCAAAAATATTTCGTAAAAGGCGTATTGATCGGTTCGCTGAAAGGCTGAGGAATGTGTAATGCCTGATGGAGCAGGTAGAACAGAACGAGTTCCCATTGGAGGAGGCGGAGAAGTCGATGAAAAAACGCAAGCCTATAGCCGTGCTGCTGGGGGTTACTTTAACGACGACGATAATTGCAGCCTGTTCCGGCGGCGAGGAAGGCCAGAACGGCGGTACGAAGAACAATAACGATAACCAAAAGCTGGAGGTCAGCATCTCGATCCTCGACCGGGGGCAGGTGGCGAGCGATGAAGGAACATACGAAAGCAACCGTGTGACGAAGTACATTAACGAGAAATCGGGCATCAATGTCAAATGGGTGCCCATCCTGCGTACGCAGTCGATACAAAAGCTGAATACGCTTATTGCGGCGGGCGAAGCGCCGGACCTGATGTGGGAATTCGGGCGGGATTACATGTCCACCTTGAAGGATCAGGGAGCCATTCAGCCGATCGACGAATACATCGAGAAATACAGCACTACTTACAAGGCGTATTTGCAAGCGCATCCGGAATTGAAGCCGTATACGATGTTGGACGGCAAAATGTATATGGCTACCAGCGCGCGCGGTATCGATGCCATCGCCAACCATGCAATGTGGATTCGGCAAGATTGGCTGGATAAGCTCGGCCTGAAGATGCCTACGACCATGGATGAGATGATAACCGTCATGCGGGCATTTAAGGAGAAGGATCCGGACGGCAACGGCAAAGCGGACACGCTGGGCGCGGCGTTCAACTTCAACTATACGGGCAATATTCAGGCATTGTACGCTGCGCAAGGCGGAATTTGGTATTTGGAAAACGGCAAAATCGTCAAAGGCAACTTTACCGAGCGTTATGCCGATGTACTCACTGTGTTGAAAATGTTTTTTGAAGAAGGGCTCGTCGATAAGGAATACATTACGGATAAAAACTTCCAGAAGGAACGGCAGCTGTTCGTAACGGGCAAAGCCGGCATCTATTTCGCAAGCTGGAACATTCCGTCGGAATACCGCGAACTGAAGCAAAATGTGCCTGGCGCGAAACTGGTTCCTTTCGAGCCGGTAGCAACGAAATACGGCAAATTCGGTTTGTTCCAGGAGCCGCCTGCCAACCGGTTGATCGTATTCAACAAAGATTTGAAGGATCCTAAGGCTGCCATCAAGCTGCTGGATTGGTTGATCGACAAAAACTGGTTCGGCGTGCGCTTCGGCCAAGAGGGAGTTCATTACAAGCTGGTGAACGGGGTGCCGCAGGCGATCGATGCGGAGAAAAACAAGAAGGAAATCGGTTATGCAGCGGAATATGCCGTAGTGGATCAATACAGTCCGAAGCCGGAGGATTTCGCCATCATGGCGGCGCAGGATGCGATATCGCAGGAATACGCCAAGGTCCAGGGCGAATCGATGAAGGTAGCGATGAAGAACAAGTTCCGCCGCGACATACCGTTCAACCCGACGTTCCCGGAATTAAGCGAAATCCAGACTTCCTTCGCGCCGCTGTCGGAGGAAATCGAGACGAAGGTCATTACGGGCGGAGCACAGTATACGCCGCAATGGGGATTGGAGCAGCTTCGCAAGGAGTGGAAACGGCTTGGAGGAGATAATGTCGACAAGCTCGCCCAGGAATGGTACCAAAAAAATGTGAAAACGAACTAATCCAGGAGCGGGAGCGTCCTGACCCGTATTCTCATCCGGAAAAAGGGCAGAGACGCTTTTTGCCATAAATAATTCATGACATAAATAATTAATATTATAAAGGAGCGGAATCCATGACCATCGACCACCGACGAATGCTGATGCAAGAGCTGGGGAGCTGGCATAAGGACTATAATCCCGGGCTGCATATGGTGAGAAGGCCTTTCAGCTCGCCCGGATATCATACGACGCTGAAAGGAGTGACGCATACTCACCCGACATTGGCCGCCTGCATTTATGCCTTGGCGCTGCTGGACAGCGGCGAGCAGGCCTATACGGAGCGGGCGTCGGACCTATTGCGGAAGGTGATTGGGCTGCAGGATCAAAAACGTGACAGCGCGACCTTCGGCATCTGGTCTTGGTTCATGGAGGAGCCGCTGTCAATGATGGCGCCGCCGGACTGGAACTGGGCCGACTTTTGCGGCAAGCGGCTTGTGCTGGCGGAGCAAAGGCACGGTCAGCGGCTCTCGCCGTCGCTGCGCGAACAGATTCGTCACGCGGTCTTTTGCGCATGCGATGCGATCATCAAGCGCAATGTCGGTCCCGGCTATACGAATATAGCCATCATGGGGGCGTTCGTTACGCTGATCGCCGGGGAAGTTTACGGCGTCGACAGGTATGCCGACTACGGGCTGGAGCGGCTGCGCAAGTTCAGCGATTATACTCGCGAACTGGGGACGTTCCAGGAGTTCAACAGCCCGACGTATACGGTCGTGGCCATCCAGGAGCTGTCGAGCATCCACACGTCGACGCGGCTGCCCGAGGCGAAGCGGCTGAGCGCCGACATGTTGGATGTGGCCTGGAGCATGATCGCGGAGCATTACCATGCGCCGACCGGAGAGTGGTCCGGGCCGCACAGCCGCAGTTACAGCACGATGATGACGGACGCCGTGCGGTCGTTCCTGCAGATGGCGTGCGGGGACACTGTGCCGATGCTGCCCGAGGATCACATGTCGTACAGTCTGGACTGGTACGAGAACGACATTCAATGCCCGCCAGATTACAGGGCGGCGTTCCGGGAGGGGCAGGGCGGCGAATACCGCCAGGTTATCCATCGGGATGCCGGTGGAATGGCGGTCAATACCGCCACGACGTACAAGGACGAGCGGGTGAGCCTCGGGACGTTCAGCAAGGACGTCATGTGGAATCAGCGCCGTAACCTGTTGGCCTACGTGCGGAACGGGGATCGCTTCAGCTATATCCACTTGCGGTTTTTACATGATGGATACGATTATTCTTCGGCCGTATTCTCCTGCCGGCAGGAGGGGGCGGACGCCTTGTTCGGCATCGGCTTTTGCACGAACGGCGGGGATACGCATATCGGTCTTGACCCGATAGACGGTACGCTCGAGGCCGCCGATCTCAGGCTGCGGTTCGAAATCGGCGGCAGGCTGGAAGGAGTGGAGGCCCGCCTCACGGAAGAGGCGGGTGCGGTTCATGTCAGCCTGGACGGGGGAGCGCTTGCGATGCAGGCGGCCGTGTTGTTCGCTGCCTTCGATGGCGAGACGCCGAGATGGGAGATCGGAAGAATCGGGGAGAAGCTGAACGTCGATTATGTCGTCTATGCCGGCGACACGAAGCGGTTTGATTTCCGCAGCTTGCAGGAGGCGCTGCTGGTGCTGGCCTTCCGGCTGGGCGGCGGGGAGGGCGGCGGCTTGGATGCGTCGGCCGAGCGAACGGTCCCCGGCAGCGACATGGCCAAGGAAGCGCCGGGAGCTCCGGTCGCCGGGACCGACGGCGGCACATTCGCGGAACAGTGGGCCGACGCGGATGGTCCGCAAGTGCATGCGGCTTACCGAACCGCGAGCGGCAGCGTGTTGACGTTGACCTTGCCTCTGAAGCCGGCGACGAAGCAGCAGATGCTGCGATAGATCGAATCGATTATCGGAAAGGAGCGCTGAAGAAGACGATGGCCAAGGGTACGGTAGTGAAGAACGCATTTCATAGCTTCGAGGATCCTTATACCGGCAGGACGGTAACCCGTCTGACGACGCCGGAGCATATCCAGCATCATCCTTATTTTTATTACAAGATGATAACAAGCGACAACCGATATCTGATTTATGCGAGCGGCCGGGACGGATTGCGCAATCTTTACAAAATGGATCTGGAGAGCGGGTCGGCCGTCCAGTTGACGGAAGGGACGGGAGTGCACGATTTCAGCTGCTCGCTCACAAGCGATGACCGCTGCCTGATCTATTGCCGGGACCGGCAGATCATCCGCATGGATATGGCGACGTTAACCGAGGAGCCCTTCTATGAATCGCCGGCAGGCTGGGTGCCGAACGCGAATCCGGGACTGAGCTCGGACGACCGCTATCTGGTGCTGGTCGAAATGAACGAGCGGGACGTCGTACCGAGCCGCGGCGATTGGTCGACCTTCGAGCCGCAATGGGCCGCGAAGCCGCACTGCCGTATCGTCTATGTCGATATCGAGCGGCAGACCAGCCATGTCGTCCATGAGGAGCCGCATTGCTGGCTGGGCCATCCGCAGCTGCGGCCGGGTGACCCTGCGACAATCCTCTTCTGCCATGAAGGCCCGTGGAACCGGATTGATGCGAGACTGTGGCTTGTGCGGTCCGACGGCTCGAACCTGCGCTGCGCGAAGCCTCAGACGCACGAGGAGCTCATCACCCACGAATATTGGCTCGCTGACGGCTCCCGCTTCGCCTTCGTGTACCGCAGCCAGGAAGGCGGGCCTCACGAAAGCATCCGGTTCATGGACCCGGTAACGTTGCAGGAGGAAGTATGGATGGAATGCTCGAAATATTGCCATTTCATCTCCAATCATGATAATACCCGGATTGTCGGCGACGGCCAGCTGAAGGAGGAGCATTTCATCTACCTGGTCGATGTGGAGAAGCGCAGCGAGGAAAAGCTCTGTTCGCACGGCACGAGCTGGGGAAGCTACGGCAATACGCAGGATGCCCATCCGCATCCGGCTTTTTCACCGGACGGTTCATTCGTTGTCTTCACCTCCGATATGGCGGGCAAGCCCTGCATTTATCGGGTCATGCTCTAGAAGAGGCACAACAGAAGGAAGCCGTACGGCAGAGAGGCCTTAGCAGCTTCCTTGGTTCATCCGAATATCAAGATGAGCTGGATTCGCTGAACACCGACCAGCAGAAGATGAATTTGAAGACGTAATCCGCATCCAAGGAAGTGCCGGACATTACGGTCGTCACCCGGTTAACGTTGTTTAGAAGGACCATCCGATGAATATAAAGCTTTCGTGCTTATGTAGATCAATACTTATATCAATTTAGAAAAATTGAATTGTCCGACGACATAAACATTGGTGCTTTGAGATCCCCATAAATTGGGGATTTTTTTATTTGAAAACGCATATGTTTGTGCCGTAGTGTCACGACACAATGTGACAAGTACTTGACCCCATTCCCGACAGATCTTGCGAATTGAAAAGAGAGATAAACGTAAACGCTGATATCCGAAAACAATCCGAACAGTGGTACATAGAGCATCTTGGGTCAAGAGGCTAGATGAACAGGTTTTAACTTTTCGGGCAAACCAAGTCCCGTGATCGGAGCAGCACCGTCAGCGTTATAGCGTTCGGCTCCAGCTTGCGGCTTGCATTGTAAATCGAGCCTGTGGTAAGCAACTGATCCTTTCGCGAGCTTCGCGGTGTCCGGATCGTATATCCATGCCGTCGGTATGGTCAAGCCCGTATTGTTAGCGGCGTTGCTGTGCGTCGTGTCGATGACGTACTGTTCCGCCTGCGTTTTTGGGCGACTTCTACTTAAAGGAGTGCATGAGCTGAAGTCTTTTTTCGTGGTACTAATGATGTGGGAACCAGCGGTGCTCTACGTAATTAGACAGACTATGGATACATGACCAATCGTGACCGAAACATGACCAAAATTGTGACATACGAAGGTTGTGGTTAGGAACATATTTACGTAACGTATTAGGTAAAAGAGTGCAGATAGGTGGGTTTTCATTGGCAAGCAAACATACAATCGTAAATCATTTTTGCAATGAATTATTCAGCAAAAAAAATGAATCATTATTAAACGAGATTCTCCACTTCACCTTTACCGCCCGCCTCAATACGGGGCATACGATGAAGCGGAAGGAGTTCCTCCATTTCTTCAGCCAAGCATGGAAAAGCTTCTCCAATCTGAATTTTCAGATTGAGGACAGCATCTCCGAAGGAGATAAGGTAGCGGTACGGGGTACGGTATCAGGTGTGCATGAAGAATGCTTTTATCGTTTGCCTGCAACCTCCAAATCCTTCTCCATGCCAGGTCAGGGCTTTTTTGATTTTTTGGATAACAAGATTTCATGCTTGTGGTTAATGGTAGATCAACAGCAATTTATGAGACAGCTTGGATTGTGGAGAGTTTCCCAAAGGACTTCCCTGGAATCTCATGAGATTAGCTTGAAGGTGACGGAGCAATTGACGGCGGTACATGCTTCACAAGCGGAATGCGTTCTCTTCTCAGAACGTGAATTGGATATCATTCGCCTGATAACCCACGGCTGCACTTCGAAGAAAATCGGTATACACCTGCACCTTAGTCCGCGTACCGTAGAGAAATATGAGGAACACATTCGCTTGAAGCTTCGTGTCCCAAACCGTGCCGGAGTCATAGCATGGGCGATCCGCAGCGGTCTCATGGATGCGTAAAATACGTATTTTTACTACGTGGTTTTGCCGTAGTGCGGTAATGGTGGAGTTAATATAATGAAAACTGTCAGCCGGCAATTCCGCAAATTCAAAAACGACCGTCTCTCACAAGGGGGTTCAACGTTCGATGTCCTGGGAACCGATATTGGATAAAGAACTTCGCAAGTCTGCCTTGGAAACCGTGCAGTCCATTGCCGTTCATCTCCGGCACCACGATGCGGATGATGCAACGATCAGCGGAGGCTCAGCCGGGTTGGCTGTGCTTTTTCATTACCTTGACAGGGCAGATTTGGGGGATGGGCATTCTGCCAATCGGTTTCTTGAGCATGCGATGGATTCCGTCGCCACGACACCGATGTCGGCCGCATTGTATGAAGGCCTATTAGGTATTGCCTGGGCTCTCGCGCATGTAAGCGAAGAACCTGGAGGCGGAGAAGCATTGAATGAAGTGGATGCGCTGCTTCTGAATCTTCTGCGCAGACCTTGGTATGGTGATTTTGACCTTACAAACGGTCTAGTCGGCATCGGGGTGTACGCTCGTGAACGACTGCTCTCCAACGCTGCCGAAGAAATGCTTTCACTCGTGATTGCACATCTGGATTTCCTTGCAGAGAAGGGACCTGACGGTACTGCCTGGTTCACTCGTCCTGAGATGCTTCCGGCAGATTCCAGGATTCACTATGCACCGGAAGGCTTCTATAATCTGGGGATGGCCCATGGCGTTCCGGGTGCGATCGCATTTCTAAGCCATGCCTATACGCTTGGCGTGGAAAAGCACAAGGTACGGCGTCTATTGGACGATGCGATCCGCTGGTTGCTCGCAAGGCGAATCCATCATACCGGATTTGGCCAGTTCCCCCGATGTATCGGACCGGGAATAGCGCCGGAACCAGCTAGAGCCGCATGGTGCCACGGTGATCCGGGCGTTGCGGCAGCGCTTTTGCTGGCTGCCAGAAGTCTCGGTCAAACGGACTGGGAGGATATAGCCATTGCGCTAGGCCGAACGTCAGCCCTGCAGCTGCATGAAAAGTCACAGGTAGCGGAAGCCGGGTTCTGTCACGGCGCCGCCGGTCTTGCGCACCTCTTTAATCGGTTCTATCATGCGACAGGCGAGACGCTTTTTAAGGATGCTGCTGGTAGCTGGGTGCGAAGAACGCTTGAAATGAGAACGGATCAAGGAATCGGTGGTTATTTGGCGCTGACGGGTTCACACGGGAAGATGGTCTGGACGCCAGAGCCCGGCATGTTGACCGGTGCAGCAGGAATCTGCTTGTCTTTGCTGGCTGCGTCTACATCTATCGAACCGTTGTGGGACCGCATTTATTTATTATCAAACTAAGATGGGAGAGATTGGAATGGAAGATTTCAAAAAAGAACAAGTATCGGAAACCAAAGAGGTAAAAAAATTGGTTCTGAACAAAGAAACGGTGCGTGTGCTGAGCGATGAAGAACTTAAGAATGCTGCCGGCGGAAGACCTTATGTTACCAAGTGGTGGAGCGGCTGCGGCGGAACCTGCTGGATCTAATCTGACTGCACGGTAAATGTGCGCCCCCGAAAACATTTTTTTTCGGGGGTCACTTGATGCAACGAAAACTGTCCGGAATCGGCTGTCAAGGGGAGGGAATCATGAGGGGGCACAGTATTTCTTCTATGTTTCAAAGCTCGGGATTTTTCGCCATTCGAACACCCTTATTGCCAATAGAAGCTCTGATCCAATGGACTCAAGGGGCAGAGTCATCCGCTGCTCTTAACCCAAACGATTTGGATGCGGCCATTAAAGCGGATCGAACCCGATTCCGAAGCCGGTTAGCTGCTATTTTTGCACAGCCCGCAGTCCGTGAGGCATTGTTCCTGGCGTCTCCCGATCTGGAAAGCAAGCTATCGGTATGGTTAGACAACCCGGAGAGTGAGCAGGGGGAAAAAGTTGAACGCCCACTGGTTCGTTATTTTGTGCGAATGGCCGTGCGACCAACGCCTTTTGGTCTCTTTGCCGGAGCATCCGTAGGAGCCATCGCCGATAAGACGGAAATTCGTCTTGCGGATTCAACCTCGTACCGACGCCATACAAGGCTCGACATGGACTATATATTCGCATTGACGGATGCGATCGCAAGAGATGAGCAACTTCGGAAGGAATTGATATACCGGGCGAATTCCAGCCTCTACCGGATTGGAGAGCATATTCGATACGTGGAGGCAAAGCAGCAAGATCAAGTTCGAAGCCATCATCTAGTGTCTGTCACAAGAACGGAGTATTTAGATCGAATCGTATCGAATGCCGAGTCCGGCGCTCGCATTACGGACCTCGCTCAAGCGCTGATAACAGAGGACCCGGATGTATCCATGGAGGAAGCAGAAGCCTTTCTGCACGAATTAATCGACAATCAGCTGCTGGTTCCTGTGTTGTCTTCGAACGTATCCGGGAGTGAAGCCATCGTTCAGTTGCTGCATCATTTGAAGGAAACGAAATATGCCGAAAACGTAAGAGGACAGCTGCACGAAGTGAAGCTCGATTTGGAGAAGCTGGACCGGGAAGGGATCGGCGTTAACATGGAACGCTATCGAGCCATCGGTCATAAGCTTGAGCATTTGGCCTCACCGGTAGAGCTTTCCAAGCTTTTTCAAGTGGATCTAGTCAAACCCTTGCGTGAGGCTGCATTAGGGCACGAGGTTACCAAGGAGATCTTACGAGGCGTGCAGGCTTTGCACCAAACGGCTCGAAAAAAAACACAGTCCAACATGGACCGGTTTCGCAGAGATTTTCTGGAGCGGTACGAGGGCAGGCAGGTACCATTAACTGAGGTTCTCGACAATGAGACGGGTATTGGTTATGGCGGAACAGATATGTCCATCGATGCATCATCCCTATTAGCTGGTTTGCCTTTCCCTGTATCAGTGGAACAGGAGACAGCTTGGGGAAAGCGCGAGATTCTGCTATTGCGCAAACTGAATGAAGCCATTGCAAGCGGTACAATGGAGATTCGCTTAACGGATCATGACCTTGAGGTTTTATCGCCCGGCCGAGCACTGCCGATGCCGGATACCTTCGCAGCAATGGTTCGGGTGGCCGCCCGAACGGAGGAGGCTTTAAACCGGGGCGACTTCCAAGTGCTGATGCATGATGTTTCCGGTCCGTCCGGCGCTCGTTTGTTAGGCCGATTTTGTCATGCTGACCGTGATTTGCACCATCAAGTTACAAAGCATTTGCGCTCAGAGGAGGCGCTTCACCCGGAAGCCGTCTTCGCGGAGATCGTCCATCTCCCGGAAGGGCGGGTCGGCAATTTGATCGCCCGTCCGGTGCTTCGTGCCTACGAAATTCCGTTTCTGGCGCAATCCGGGGCTCCGCTAGAGCGACAGATTCCTTTAAATGACTTGCTGGTTTCGGTTGTCGGACAGGAGGTCGTTTTATGGTCGGCCACGCTTGGGAAACGTGTGATTCCGCGCTTATCGACAGCCCATAATTTCCTTGCCCATGGCATCGGACCATACCGGTTTTTGTGCGACTTACAGGGGAACGGGCGCGCCGATTACCTTGCATGGGATTGGGGACCGCTAACCTCTGCGCAGTTTCTGCCTCGAGTGGTGTTCGGGCGTACCGTGTTATCTCGAGCCATATGGCGCATTCCGCAGGATGAGTTGAGCAGACTTGGCCGATTGAAGGGCGGCGACCGGTTCTGGGCCGTACAAGATTGGCGTAAAGGAAGAGGGCTTCCACCAATTTTTTTGTTTACGGAGTTGGATCGTGAGCTGCCTGTGGATTTGGATAATGTATTAAGTGTCGATACCTTCGTTGAAATGGTCAAAAACCGCTCGGAGGTACGGCTTACCGAATTATTCCCTTCTCTGGAAGAACAGGTGGTTCGTGGACCGGAGGGGCGGTTCGTTCATGAGTTCATCGTACCCTTCGAACGTATTCCTTCCAAGAAAAACGCTGTCTCCCTGACATCCATACCGAGCGAACAACCATACGTAACGAGTACAAAGAGCTTGAATATCCAGAGAGCCTATCCACCTGGGTCGGAATGGCTTTATGCCAAGTTTTATACGGGTCCCGCTGCAGTCGATGCCCTTCTTCGAACGGAAGTACGCCGCATCGTGTCTCATGCGATGCGTTCAGGAGCTGTGGAACAATGGTTTTATATTCGTTACGGGGATCCCGACTGGCATCTTCGGCTTCGTGTGAAAGGAGTCCCCGAACGTCTTTTGGGTGAAGTTCTCCCGGAATTGAAAGACGCCATTGCGCCTAAACTGCAGAACGGCACGGTTTGGCGTTTCCAGGTCGATACTTATATGCCGGAATGGGAGCGTTATGGTGGAGAGAAAGGTATGAGTCTCGCAGAGAGATTCTTTCATATAGATAGCGAAGCGGTAATCAACATATTGGAGACGCTGGACGGCGATGCCGGATTGGATGATCGATGGCGGCTCTCGTTTATCGGGATCGATAGGTTACTGTCCGATCTTAGGTTTCCAGCCGAAGTCAAATCCGGCATCGTAAAAAAAGCCCGGGACGGGTTTGCAACGGAATTCGGGATCGATGGGGCATTCCGCCGCAGCTTGGGTGAGCGGTTCCGGAGAGAGCGAACTCGCCTGGAAGCCTATATTCATACAACGTCATCCGGCCATGATCGACTGGCTCCAGGGATTTCTGTATTTAAACAAAGATCCGAACGACTTGTGCCGCTTGTGGATGGCTTGAGGAAGGTTGAGATTTCAGGAGGTCTTACCGTAACTCTGGAGCAACTGGCAGCGAGTTATATCCATATGCATGTGAACCGAATGCTCCGGTCGTCGCAAAGGGCCCATGAGCTTATCATATATGACTTTCTAGCGCGGCTCTATGATGCCGAGAGCGGCCGGACACGAAGAGGTGACACTCATGACGAATAAAGAGCCCGATATGTTTCGAAGAGAAGCTCTGGACTGTTTATTACCAGCAACAACCCAATTCACCGGGCTGCGTCCTGTTCCTGCTTGGCTTACGTTTGCCTTCTGGTTTCTTCTGAGCAGCAGTATCCTTGGGGGGCTGGCAGGACGGCAATTTGTCTCCGTACTCATCGAAGGACTCTTCGGCACGTCAGGGGGCGGGGCGAATGGCTAAGCTGTTCCGCCGATCACGAAAAATCGAAGTGATTCGGCAAATGGAGGTAGCCGATTGCGGCGCGGCTTGTCTAGCCATGGTGCTGGCTTATTACGGCAAGCGTGTCCCTCTGGATGAAGTGCGTCAGGTGACAGGGGGAGGGCGGAGCGGTTTGGATGCGCACGTTCTCCTGCAAGCGGCCAGATGGTTCGGATTGGAGGGGCAAGGAGCCGCCTTTGATTTAGATCATCTGCCTAACTTGCAAACCGGAGCGATCTTACATTGGAAGTTCACGCATTTTATTGTCTTCGAGCGTTGCTCCCGCAAGGGCGTATGGGTCGTTGATCCAGAATGGGGGCGAAGGCTTATTCCTTACCGGGAATTTAGTCAAAGCTTCACGGGAATCGGCCTTATCCTAGCTCCGGGAGCGGATTTCCAAACTACAGCTTCAGCAAACCGCCTTTCTCCATGGCGGCATGTCAAGCAAATGGTCCGATTCCCCGGGATGCTGTGGAAAATATTCGTCACATCCATATTGATTCAAATATTATCCATGGGCCTCCCCTTGCTTACGGGAACATTGGTGGATCGGATTTTACCTCAGGGTGATGTTCAGCTTTTATATTATTTTGGACTCGGCCTCATCGCGATGACATTATTTCATTTCCTAGGATCGTTGGTACGGTCTCATCTTTTGTTATATTTAAGAACGCATGTAGACCATAAAATGACCGTGCAATTCCTTACTCACCTCATACAGCTCCCCTATATGGTGATTCAAGCGCGATCCTCCGGGGATCTCCTGGCCAGAGTGAACAGCAACACGAAAATTCGCGATATGCTTACAACCGGGGTGCTCTCCGGATTGCTTGACGGTGTAACGGTAGGTCTCTATCTCGTCCTGTTGCTTATTGCCAATCCGTTCATTAGCGGATTAGCTGTGAGCTTAGGCCTGTTGCAGGGATGCATTTTTCTCTTGTTTCGCCATCGTTATTTAGTTCTCAACACACAAGGGCTGGAGGCACAAGCCAAATCGCAAGGATTTTTGGTACAGGTGTTATCCGGGTTGGAGACGTTGAAGTCGACGGGAGCTGAACAACGTGCTGCAAGACAATGGACGAATTTATTTGTGCAAGAGATCCATGCAGGGCTGCGGAAAGATCAGCTTGGCGCAACCATGGATGCTTTGTTGACTGCCCTTAGAGTGGGATCTCCGTTATTAATCCTTTTTGTTGGAGGAATACAGGTTCTGAACGCGAGCTCAAGTCTTGGTGCGATGCTGGGACAATGCGCGTTGGCGGGCAGTTATCTCGTTTCCTTATCCGGACTTCTCTCTACCGCAGTTCAGGTGCAGCAAATCTACGGTTTTCTCGACCGAATTAACGATATATTGGATAAACCGCGAGAGCAAGAGGGGAAGCGATATACTCCCGATCTTCGTCTGCAAGGGCAGGTTGTCCTGGATCGTGTATCTTTTCAATACTCACCGGTATCTTCGCCTGCCGTAAGGGAAGTTTCCGTCAAGATTGAGCCGGGAGAATTTATTGCGATTGTCGGTCCCTCCGGATCAGGAAAATCGACGCTTGCCGCGCTCCTGGCGGGGCTATATGAGCCCAGCTCCGGAAAAATTATATATGACGGCCATGACTTTCTGAAGCTGGACTTGCAATGGGTTCGCGGGCAGATTGGAGTGGTTCCCCAGCATCCCTACTTGTTCGGTATCTCCATACGCGAAAATCTGGCCCTTGCCGACCTGGAAGCTGCACCGGAGAGGATCAAGCTTGCTGCGGAACTCGCTATTATTCATGAAGATATTATGGCCATGCCTATGAAATACGGTACCATTCTGGGGGAGGATGGCGCCTCTCTATCTGGCGGACAGAGACAAAGACTCGCCTTGGCGCGGGCACTTGTGAACGATCCGGTCATCCTGATGCTGGACGAAGCTACAAGTGCATTGGATACGGTGACCGAGCGCCGTGTACAGGAGGCATTGGCCAAGCTGAAATGTACGAAAATTATAATCGCTCAAAGATTAAGCACCATTATGGAGGCAGATCGCATCTTTGTGATGAACGGTGGCCGAATCGTCGAGCAAGGTAAGCATCATGACTTGATAAGAACGGGTGGGGTATACTCTGAACTTGTCAGAGCGCAGAGTCTATGAAGAAGGAATGGGTATTTTTATCGGACAATGTTTTTGTCGTTCATCCGCGACATAAACATTGTCCGATTGAAGCGCTGTGGAAGATTAGATCTAATTGTCATGTTTTCACATCGCCAAAACACTGTGGACACGAACTGATGTAAATTGTTAAAAGTTGCGCGAGAAGACGGATCGGGGCAAATATCGTATCGGATCTAAAGATCATGGCCGAAAAGTTGATTCTGCATGCATAAGGCGTGTGATATCTCCTTGAGAAAGAAATCAGGCAATAAGAAAAAATAGTCCGCCTAAGTGCGAACGAAGAAGCTGCTGCCCATCAAGTTTTATATATAGTTTACATAACATATATTATGGAAACTATGAGTTTGCCAATTTCATGCCAAGCTTTAAAGGGAAAACAAGGCGATCTCCGATGCCTTGGCTGAAATGATGAGAGAATATAATGCCAGCCGATGTTATTGCATTCTAAACTCGTTAAATCTTATTTTGAAAGTGGGAGATGTTTAATATTTAGGCAGGGGATAGTAGCTGATTGGAATATTGAAAAGCGTTCTAACATTTGAATGGAGCTGCTCCAGGTGCGGCTCCATTTGTTTTATTGAAGAAAGGTATAAAGTCGGTAATTGTCGAATTAGTAGTCATTTATGATAGAAGATAGGGAATGAGGAATATATATGACATTGATTCGGACTTTCACTGATGGTGACGAAATTACCGGCTTTTACTTATTGAAGAAAGCTGATTTAAAGCAAACAAACGCCAATCCATCAAAAGAATATTTTGATTTCGTAATTGCCGATACAAGTGGAGAAATTCCCGCCAAGATGTGGGAAGTTTCTTCGGCCGACAAAGAAACATATTTCCCGATGATGCTAGTTAAGGTAAACGGTCTTGTTCAAATGTACCGGGAGAAGCCGCAGCTGAAAATAATGAGGATTCGTAAAGCGACTGAAGAGGATGGGTATTCATTAACGGATTTCGTAAGATCCGCACCGATACAGCCGATCGATTTGGTTCACATAATCAAGAAGACGGCATCCAGTATCCAGGATGGCGATATTCAGAGTATTGTTCAGTTCTGTATAGCAAAAGTTGAAGAAAAACTCATGCATTATCCCGCGGCGAAAGGGATGCATCATGCTTATTATGCCGGCTTGGCATATCACATCTGCCGCATGCTCGAACTCGGTGAATTCATAGCGAAGCAGCGTCCATTCCTTAACCAAGACTTAATCAAAGCCGGTATTATATTGCATGATATTGCCAAGCCTGAAGAAATGATTTCTGAGCTTGGGGTCGTGACGGACTACAGCTTCAGGGGGAAATTACTTGGCCACATTTCCATGGCGGCTAACTGGATCATTGAAGCTGCTGTAGCAATGGGTATGGACACAACCAGTGAGAAGCTCGTCATTCTTCAACACTTGGTTCTGTCCCATCACAATTTAGGAGAATGGGGAAGTCCGGTTCAACCGCAAGTCCCGGAAGCCGTAGCCTTACACTACATCGATCAATTGGATGCAAAACTGCAGGCAGTGGAAGATGCACTGGATACAATGCCAGATAACGAATCATGGACGTCACCGATTCGAGTTATTGAAAACAAATCGATCTATCGGATGAAACGTGAGAATACATACTAAAAGGCGTTCTTGCTTCTCCATCCCCCTGAGTGTTGCATCCAAAATTGAGGAGCATATGCAGTAATTGGTGGGAAGTAATCAATCAGCGTTCCTGCTAATGGGTGGGTGGTGTAAAAGGCCGAATAGGGAAAATGTCCGGGAATGGAAGTGGTGTATACAGCCATTGGACCCGGATAATTAACAAACTTGTAAGCGTAAGGCATCGACAAAACCTCCAAATCTAAATCAAATAAGCGCTGATATAACTTATTCTTTTTGAATATTTATTGATGCTTGCCTACTCCGTATTGGGCTTTCATAAGGAAAGGTAACATCCGTTGTAAAATCGAATACGTTTAGGTGTGAAACGTGGTGCGTGACATGCCCACTCGACGAAAACGATGGCCGATCGTTTGCGGGGTCGTCGGGTTTTTGCCGTTCGCCTGCATGTGCACAGGCTCATCCGCACAGCGCTCCGTGCAAGGGAGACTACGGCATTGTCCAACCTAATTGTTAGTTTTATGCTAAACTGAACTTATTACAATTCGGAGGAAGAGCCATAATGAAAGAGGTACAGCAGAACCAAATTCGGAATGTGGGTATCTTCGCTCATGTCGATGCTGGCAAAACGACGACGACCGAGCAAATTTTATTTGAAAGCGGACGCATTCGTACGCTCGGCAGCGTTGATGACGGCACAGCGCAGACGGATTGGTTGGACGTGGAGCGGGAGAGGGGCATCTCGGTGCGCGCTGCGGTTACCAGATTCGTCCGGAATGGCGTCCATGTAAATCTTGTCGATACACCTGGGCATGTGGACTTCTTGTCAGAAGTGGAACGGTCTCTCCGAGTGATGGACGGAGCGATTCTGATCGTTTCTGCGGTTGAGGGCGTTCAGGCACAGACAGAATTGATTTGGCAGGCGCTACGTGATTTACGCATTCCGACGATTTTGTATGTCAATAAACTAGATAGGGTCGGGGCAGACCCTATGCACACATTGAAAAGTATTCGACGGCTGCTGACTTATGGAGCAATACCGATTCAAGCGCCGATCGGGGTTGAAGAGGATTTTGCCGGAAGCGCGAATATGCTTCAAGAAGAAACGCACCATCTTTCAATCGAGGACGAGTTGTACCGCGAAATGCTTGTCGAGACGATGGCTGAACGGGACGAAACGTTGTTAGGACGTTATATCGAAAAGGGGTATATTACTACGGCGGAGTTACTGCCAATGCTTGAGGATGGTATTTTCCGTTCAGAGCTGTTCCCGGTGCTGTTCGGTGCTTCGAATCGGGGGATTGGCATCCCTGAGCTTATGGACGCGATCTTGCGCTGGCTACCTGGCCCGCTAGGTGACTCGGCAGCACCGGTTGCCGGTATCATCTTTAAGCTCGAGCGTGACCCGGATATGGGGAGAATCGCTTATGTGCGCTTGTACAACGGCACGCTTCGCAACCGCGATACGGTACATAATGTGACGCAAGATATTCAGGAAAAGGTTACCCAAATACGCAAAATTGATATTCGTAAGTCGGAAGATGTTGGAATACTGCAAGCCGGAGATATAGCAGCTGTTTTCGGTTTGAGCCGATCGCGTATCGGCGATATCATCGGCACGGTTACCGGAATTCCCGACGCGCGCAAGCTGGCCGTGCCGCTGCTGACGGTGCAGGTGCGATGGCGTAGCGAGGCCGAATATCCGAAGGTGGTGGCGGCGTTTCGGGAATTGGCCGATGAGGACCCGCTGCTTGACGTGCAATGGCAACATGAGGATCGGGAGCTGCATTTGAAGGTAATGGGACCGATTCAGATGGAAGTGCTCGCTTCGGTGCTAAAAAGCAGGTTCGGGCTCGAAGTCACATTCGATCGCCCCTCTGTCATTTATAAAGAGACTCCAACCAAGACCGGAGAAGGGTTCGTTGCTTATACGATGCCGAAGCCGTGTTGGGCTATTTTGCGCTTCCGGATCGAGCCCGGGGAAAGGGGGAGTGGTCTGCAGTACAGCTCTATAGCGAGGCCGGAACGCCTACTTGAAAGTTATCAGAACGAAGTCGCGCGGCGTGTGTCCGAGGCACTTCAGCAAGGGCTGCACGGTTGGGAGGTCACCGATTTGAAGGTTACGCTTGTGGAAGGCGAACATCATGTGTGGCATACGCATCCGCTCGATTTCGTCGTCGCGACGCCAATGGGCATTATGAATGGTCTAGCGAACACCGGTACTAAACTGCTCGAGCCACTTCTGTATTTTCGCCTGTCTGTACCCGAGGAATTCGGTGGCAAAGTCATGACCGAACTCGTTGTCATGCGTGGCGAGTTGGATTCGCCGGTGATCCGCAGCGGTCGGTTGGAACTCGAGGGTGTGCTCCCAGTCGCTACGTCGCTAAATTTTCCGGCTCGACTCGGATCGATGACGAAAGGGAGAGGCATTTTGTCTACAACGTTTGCGTACTATCGGGAATGTCCGCCGGAAGTCAACGCGGAGCGTAAACGCCAAGGCGTCAATCCGCTTGATCAGGCTAAGTATATATTGTCTGTACGTAATGCGCTGTGACTGAATTAACCTTATGTCAAAGGAGAATAGATGGTGGAGCAAATAACAAAGAAAGCAGCACTGACCGGGATAGATGGAGTTTATATTCCTGTTTCCAACCGAAAACAGTCAGAACAGTGGTACATTGAGCACCTTGGGTTAGAGAATGGTGGAGATTATTTACTTGTGGGCAGGCAAGAAGTTTTCCTACGCGAGAGATTAGATGAGCAGGTTTTAACTTTTCGGACAAACCAATGGCTGAAAAATGGCGAATGCTATGAAATGCCTGTAGTATGCTTTCGAACTTCAGATATTGATGGATTATATGAGCATGCCCGTTCTAATGGTATTCGTATCGGAGAATTGATTATACATAGCTGGTTCAGAGAGTTCGATTTCTATGACCCGGATGGTAACAAGCTCAAAGTATGGCAGCCAAAAGAATAACAGCATTTGAGCCTTGATGACACCCCCCAATATAGACGATTCTGAGTGCAGCAGAAAGGCGAAGGCCAATATCTGATCGCCTGTTCTCAGTGGATAGCCGCTTAGCGGAAAGAAAGTCAATTGCGCTATGTCCGGCGACAAAAAAGCGTTCATCCCCAAAAAAAACAGTCGCAGAGTACCGACGGTCATGCCGATGCCCTGCGACTGTTCTGCACGTCTTAGTTTATTTACCTTCCTCGTCGGCCGAGGGACCGTAGACGCCCGGCACCGGAATATCGAGAAGCCGCAAATAAACCCCGAGCTGCGCCCGGTGGTGGACCATGTGGCTTAATCCGAAGGTGCGAAGCGCGATCGCCCGCGGTTGGCGCAGGATGATATGGTCGCCGTTCCGCAAGGTCCATTCCTCGCCGAGCGTTTTCTCGTAGCATTCGGCTAAAAGCTTTTCAAGCTTGACGACGTTCGCGTCGAATTCCTCCAGCACATCATCGCGTCTTTCCAAAGCTTCCCGCCGAAGCGGCACGGTCGAAAGATCGAATTCCGGGTAAAGAAAAATCGCGACTTGCCAGTTCAGCAGGTTGATCAGGTGCGTGGCCAGCCCGCCCAACGTCATCGATTTCACGTGCGGCTTCCACGTCATATGCTCCTCGGGCAAGCGCTCCAGGATGCGGCGCGTAGTGGCCAGCTCATGCAAGGCGTCTCCGACGATCAGTTGTTTCACCATAGATTCCAACTCCTCTCTTGTATGGCAAGCATACAATAAACCCGGTCAATTGAAAAGGCATGTCTCGGTCATGCGTAAAACGAGTTTTTTTGTTTTATAGGCGCATCGATTTTTTTGCGTAAATTCCAGTCCTATATGAATAAATACTTTTCCAATCATATCCACTATTGTTGTTCATGTAACCATCCGATTCAAGGAGGATTCGCATATGAACAAGGTGAGAATTGGTTTTATCGGAGCTGGAGGAATGGCAGAGCACCATATCAAAACGCTGCAAAAGCTGGAGCAAGCGGAGCTGACCGCGGTGCATGACGCCAACCCCGACCGGGCAAAGCAGATCGGGGAGCAATACCGATTGCAAGTATACGACAGTGCGGAACATTTGCTTCATTCGGGGACGATCGACGCCGTTTTTATATGCACGCCTCCTTTTGCCAGAGACGGAATCGAGGAGTCCGCCGCACGTAAAGGCATTCACCTGCTCTCGGAGAAGCCGGTCGGTCTTGACTTGGAGGCTGCTCGATCCAAAAGCCGAATGATCAAGGAATCGGGCATCATCCATTCGTCCGGGTATTGCTTGCGCTATTTGGAATCGGTGCAAAAGGCGAAAGCTTATCTTACCGGCAAATCTGTCGATATGGTTCTCGCTTACCGGATCGGAAGCTTGCCTCCGACTCCTTGGTTCCGGCAAATGGACAAATCGGGCGGACAGCTCGTCGAGCAGTCCACACATCAGGTCGACCTGATCCGTTACCTGGTCGGAGAATTCCGCGAGGTGCATGCGCGTTACGAGCAACGCAATATATTGAAGGAATATCCGGACGCGACGATTCCCGACGTCGGAATCATCTCGTTCTCTCTACAGTCCGGAGCGGTTGGATCGTTCAGTACCGCATGCATGTCGAAGAAGTTCGGACGCGGCGATGTTGAACTGATCGGCTCCGACTTCTATGTAGCCATTAGGGGGGCGTCGCTCCGCATCGTCGATAACAACCAGGAGCTGGATGAGAAGCTCAGTGCCGAATATTCCCTTGAGCAAAACAGGGCGTTTATCGAAGCGGTACGGACCGGCCGCCAGGAGCTGGTTCTGTGCGGCTACGACGAAGCAGTAGCAACGCTCGAGGTGACGCTTGCCGCCAATGAATCGGCCAACACCGGTCGTACCATTACGTTCGAAGCCGACCCGGCCCGAAAATAGAAGATGGAGGAAGCCTTATGCTGAAAAGCGTGAACCAGTGGTGTTTTCCCGAAGGGACGCCGTTACATAAGCTATTTGAAATTAGCCGCGATGCGGGTTTCGATGCCGTCGAGTTGAACATTAACCCGGCTGGAGGGGTCGGACTGACGATGGATACTACGCCAAGCGAGGCGGATGCGGTCGCGAAGCTCGCCCGAGATAACGGCATACAGCTGCGCAGCATCTCTACCTCTTTGATGGGGAGAAACCCTCTATCGTCGGCTGATCCGGACGTAAGAACGCTCGGTCGGAACGTCGTGATCAAGCAGTTGGACCTGGCGGAGCGGATGGGAGCGGACACCGTACTGGTCGTGCCCGGTGTCGTCAATCCGACCTCATCTTACGACGTCTGCTATGAACGAAGCTTGAGCGAACTGCAAAAACTCTTGCCGGAAGCGGAAAAACGCGGCGTCAAAATGGGGATCGAGAACGTCTGGAATAAATTTCTGCTCTCCCCGCTGGAGATGCGGACGTATATCGACACTTTGAATTCTCCTTTCGCCGGCGTTTATTTCGACGTGGGGAACATATTGCTCTACGGCTTCCCGCAGCAATGGATCCGCATTCTCGGCAGCCGGATCATCAAAGTCCACGTCAAAGACTTCAAAACCGCAGTCGGCAACGGAAGCGGCTTCGTCCCGCTGCTCGCAGGCGACGTCAACTGGCCGGAGGTTGTCGCGGCGCTGAAGGAAACCGGCTACACGGACACGCTTACCGCCGAGATCGGCTTATACTCCGCGAGCCCGCTGCAGCAAGTATACGATACGGCGCGCCAGCTGGAAGCGATCATCAAAGGCGGTCCAGCAGCATAACCGTGAATACCGTGTGCGAAGCTATGGCTAAGGGGGGTCCAGACAGGTCATTTAGATCTTCGGACAACCCTTTTCTTACGAATTCTGTGTTAATCGGCTAGGGACATAATGACGAGGATGAGCTGATCAAGCAAAACGGTACGGTAATTCTCATTTCGTCGGCTTATGCGTTCTATTGGAAAACGCTCATGGCTCTGGTAAGATTTTTTTAGAAAGATGAGAGCTATTATAAGGAGGCCATGTTTTCGTATGCCCAATCTCAAGCTTGATCAACAGGTTCCTGATTTTACTCTGCCTGCAGCTAATGGCGAAGCGGTTTCTTTAAGCCGTTTTAAGGGGAAAAGAATCGTTATTTATTTCTACCCGAAAGACATGACTCCCGGCTGCACCAAGGAATCGTGCGAATTTAGGAATTACAACAGTGAATACAAAAGCTTAAACACGGAGATTATCGGCATCAGTCCGGACGACCTCACCTCGCACAATCAGTTTATTTCAGAGTACAAGCTGCCTTTCCTGCTGCTATCCGATGTGGATCATAAGATTTGTGAGCTGTTCGGGGTATGGAAGCTCAAGGAGCGAGTCGGTCAGCAATTCTATGGAGTCGAGCGCTCAACGTTTCTCATCAATGAGCAAGGCGTTCTGATTAAGGAATGGCGAGCAGTGCAAGTCGACGGTCATGTGGCGGAAGTATTGGCAGCGATTAAGCAGCTATAACGCACGCCGCACAGTGCAACCGCTAATTCTCTTGGTTAGCGGTTTTTCTGCGTACATGTTTGGTGATGAACTACAGATATACGGTAACCCCTCCAACATCATTATTACTCCAATATTGTAGTTATAAAACATTGCATTTTTTAGTTTTTATCAGTTATAGTAAATCAATAGTAATTGAAATATTCAAATAACTGAATATATAATAATTATTTGGTTTTTGATAAGGGAAAGGGGTTGTTTGATGATTATATGCTTAATGAAAAAGATATCTATTATATAACGAGAAAAGAACTTATCGAATATGGAATTCAATTTCTAGACGGAGTGGGCAGTAATAGTATTTGCAAGGTTTGTATAAAAAATGGTGGTTCTTGCTGCAACTTTTGTTCCCACTTAAAAAACGGAGCAGGGTGTCAAAGTAGAAACACAAGTTGCACGTCCTGGTTATGCGGTTACTTAAAACTACTTTTTTATTCAGCAGGGCTACTTAAAGGTTGGAATGCATTATGGGACGAAGTCCCAGGCATAGATTTTAGAAAGGATTATACCCCTCCACTTATAAAGATGAGGGTGCACCTTGAAGTACCACGATTAAAAGAATTAGGTGAGGCATTAGCTGTTGATCTTAAATCTAAATTGAGTAGAGATGAAGATAATCTTGACTTCATTGTACTGAAGGAAGATTTAGACGATCTAATTGATCAGATTCAATTTGCTGAAAATTCTACTGTTGCATCTTTCTATAAAAGAAGGCTTGATCACATGCTCAAAGACTTTACTGAATTCCGTCAATCTTTAATACGCATGAAATTACATCATTAATTGGTTTAAACAATACTAACCGATCCTGATTATTTTTGTGACTGACCCTGGTTTAAAACCATGCAAACTCGGGAATAATGATTTATGCGTGGCCATCACGGAATATAGATTTTGAATGTATTACCGGATATAAAATCGCTGATGAATCCATTATGGAATTGAATATAAGAGTATCGCTTGCAATATGGTCAATTTCTGGTTTATCCTTGTTGGACACCAAAGCAGAAGGAAGAAGTAGCTGGTTGAAAAACCGCTCCTTCTTTTTTTTGATTACAATTGGATTTCGTCGCATGTAACAACAATAAAATTGTATATTTATACCAGTCAGTTTAAGGTTGTGCGGCTAGTCCTCATGAATTTATCGTTCTTCAAATGAATAAGGGATTTGTTTTCATTCATTGACTAATGGGGATAAACCGTAATAAGATATACATTATTGCTTTAAAGCATTTTAACGTTGCATGGGAGGCCTAATTTGATGAAATCTGCTAGACTATTAACACTGCTCGTAGCCGTTCCTTTGATTCTCGCCGGATGCGGGTCCAAAAACAACGCTCCGGACGCTTCCGGCTCTGCTGCAAAGCCGCAGGACAAAAAGGTTTATAAAGTCGGTATTACGCAAATCGTTGAGCACCCGTCACTCAATGCGACAAGGGAAGGCTTTCTAGCCGCGCTGAAAGACAGCGGTTTCGTGGATAAAGAAAACCTGCAGGTCGATTACCAGAACGCACAGGGAGATCCGACGAATAATTTAACCATCGCTCAAAAATTTGCCGCGGATAAGAAGGATCTTGTAGTCGCCATTGCTACATCTTCCGCACAGGCTGCAGTGCAAAATGTAAAAGATGCTCCGATCCTGTTCGCAGCAATTACGGACCCGGTCGGCGCGAAGCTGGTCAAAAGCCTCGACAAGCCGGGCGGGAACGTAACCGGTGCGGCGGATACGCATCCGGACGCGGTGCCGAAGCTGATGGATTTTATCGCGGCAGACTTCACGAAAGTCAAAACGGTCGGTATTATCGCCAATGAAGGCGAACCAAACGCCGCGGTCATGATCCAAACGGCTGAAACAGCGCTCAGCAAACATGGAATCAAAGTGGTGAAAGCTGCTGTAGCCAACAGTTCGGAAGTGAAGCAGGCGGCCGAATCGCTCGCAGGCCGCGTCGATGCGTTCTATATAACGCTCGACAATACGGTTGTAAGCGCAGTCGAATCGATCATTAAAGTAGCGAACGAAAAGAAAATTCCGTTCTTCTCCAGTGATCGCGATACGGTAGAGAAGGGCGCGGTTGCGACCTACGGCTTCCGCTATTATGATCACGGGTACCAAGCCGGAAAGATGGCCGTTGAAATATTGAAAAATGGCGCCAAGCCAGCAGATATGAAAGTAACTTTCCCGGACAAGCTGGATTTGATCATTAATCAAGATGCGGCGAAAGCGCAGGGCGTGACGATTACGGATGCAATGAAAAATAAAATGCAGGATAAGAAAAATCTGCTCGGCGGTACAGCCAAATAAGGCGTACAAATAAGAGTGGCCTTTCGACTTAGGAAGGTCATTCTTTACAGTTTAAGGAGGCAACAGGTTATGCTAACGGCACTTACGGGCTCCCTCGAGCTCGGGATGCTGTACGCCATTATGGCGCTCGGTGTCTATATTACGTTCCGGATTTTGGACTTCCCGGACTTGACGGTCGACGGGAGCTTTACGACAGGCGGAGGCATCGCCGCGATGATGATTGCCGGCGGGTTCTCTCCTGTGCTTGCAACGGTGACGGCTTTTATCGGCGGCCTGGTCGCAGGGGCTTGTACAGGTCTTCTGCATACGAAAGGCAAAATCAATGCGCTGCTCTCCGGTATTTTGATGATGATTGCACTGTACTCGATCAACCTCCGAATTATGGGCAAAGCGAACATTCCGCTGCTTGGGGTGGACACGCTGCTGACGGAAGTGCACATTCTAATCGTAATGCCATTCGTTGTACTCGCGGTCAAGTTCGCGTTGGATTGGTTTCTCCACACGGATCTTGGCCTCGCGCTCCGCGCGACCGGCGACAATAAACGTATGATTCGCAGCTTCGGAGTGAATACGGATACAACCATTATTGTCGGTGTGAGCTTGTCGAACGGATTGGTAGCATTGGCCGGAGCTCTGATTGCTCAATACTCGGCATTCGCTGAAATAACGATGGGCGTCGGGATGATTGTGATCGGCCTGGCTTCCGTTATTATCGGGGAAGCGATATTCGGCGCCCGCAAACTAATGCAGGCTACCATCGCCGTTGTGCTCGGCGCCATTGTATACCGCCTTGTTGTAGCGCTTGCGCTTCGCGTCGGACTAGAAGCGACGGACATGAAGCTTATGACCGCGCTGATCGTCATTATCGCATTGACGCTGCCTAAAATCCGGAGCACGGTTAAGCAAAAGGCGCTCATCCGCAAACGCGCTGCAGACCTAGAGGCTTCCCAGGGAGGTGGGCGGTAATGCTGCGTATCGAGCAAGTTTCCAAGCTGTTTAACCCTGGGACACCTGATGAGAAGGTTGCGTTATCCGGCATTAACCTACACCTGTCAGAAGGCGATTTTGTTACGGTCATCGGAAGCAACGGCGCCGGCAAATCGACGCTCATGAACATCGTCTCGGGGGTCATGACCCCTGATTTAGGGAAAGTTTTCATAGCCGGAAATCCGGTGGAGAACGTGCCCGAGCATCGCCGCAGCGCTTGGATCGGGCGCGTATTCCAGGACCCGATGGCCGGTACAGCGCCGACGATGACAATCGAGGAAAATTTAGCTATGGCCTTCAAGCGCGGCAAGCGCAGAGGCTTGTCCATCGGCGTGACGGGTAAGAAGCGCACCATGTTCAAGGAGCAGCTCCACCGTCTTGGCATCGGGCTGGAGAACCGGCTGAACGCCAAGGTCGGACTGCTGTCAGGCGGAGAGCGGCAGGCGCTCAGTCTACTGATGGCAACCTTTACGGAGCCGCGTATCCTGCTGCTCGATGAGCATACGGCTGCGCTCGACCCGTCGAGAGCAGAGCTAATCACAGCGTTGACCAAACAGATCGTTGAAGAGCTGAACTTGACGACGCTAATGGTCACGCACAATATGGAACAGGCGATCCGCTTAGGCAACCGGCTGATCATGATGGATAAAGGCCGCATTATTTTAGATGTTCCTGCGTCAGAGAAGCAGGGACTAACTGTGGAAAGCCTGCTCAAACAGTTCGAGCGGATCCGCGGCGCTAAATTTGCCGACGATCGCGTCGTGCTCGGTTAATAGTGAAAGCGCGACTGCTGTGCAAAAATTGACATAGCCTAACGCGTATCATGAATGAATGTATCGGCCTGAGAATCTGTATGTTCCATAATAGAACTGCAGTTCACAGGCCGAACTTTTAGTCCTGTACACCGTTCACTGAAGGTTTTTATGATTCTGTCCGGTAAAAAGAACATGGTTACATTAAAAGTCGCATGTAATGCGGCTTTTTTCATTTGAAAGCCAACCTCAAGCTAACTTCGATGGTCTCAGACAACATGAGACTTTCTAGCCGTGATATGCTTGAAAAGGCTATGGTTAATGGAGAGACAGATCCCGAGAAACTTGCTGGTTTTGCTCGCTGAACGATGAAGAAAAAGAAAGTAGGGCTAGAACTTGCCTGACGTGGAAACCGCATCCCAAAGCCGCAATTAGTGATTCGTCCTGACTTTTACGGGTGCGGTTGATTT
Source organism: Paenibacillus allorhizosphaerae (assembly GCF_910594985.1). Lineage (GTDB taxonomy): Bacteria > Bacillota > Bacilli > Paenibacillales > NBRC-103111 > Paenibacillus_G > Paenibacillus_G allorhizosphaerae. The sequence goes on along the minus strand of NZ_CAJVCE010000032.1, from coordinate 8,383 downwards.
TCGAACGATAAGTTTTGTGGGCGTATTAATTTTACGGCGTCCTTGCTTTGGGTTTTCTATAATCGATACGAGCAATTTAGCGGCTTCCCGTCCTACATTTTTTTCTTCCTGACTAACGCAAGTGGGAGGGATCGCGGAAAAAGAAGAAAATTCAAAATCGTCTAAAAAAACGACGGATACATCTTCCGGCACCTGAACCGATAATTCTTTAGCTGCCTCCAACACGTTAAATCCAACGCCCGAATTGACGGCGATGACCGATGTCATATCCGGATTTTGCAAAAAAAACGATTTGATGGATTCGATCATGGAACGATTAAGCGGCTCCTGGCCCGACGTTTTGACTGCCGGCTGCCCTGCGTCCCGATATATGAGCCTGAGCGAATGATCGATCGGAATATGGTTATCGATAATCGCTTTCTCATAACCGCTGATCCGGTCCTCTTTGCTCGTGGTCCCTTCGTACGGAGTCGTGACAAAGCCGATCCGGCTGTGTCCCAGCTGAAGCAAGTGGGTTACCGCCTCGTACCCGCTGTTGAAATTGTCGGAGCATACGCAGTTCGTCTCAACTCCTTTAATATAGCGGTCAACGACGACAAGAGGGAAATTGTTCAATGTCAGCTTCAATAGCTCCTCATTGTATGTCTCTCTTGTCACGGGATAAATAATAATGCCTTTTACTTTTAGTTGTATCATTTTTTTTAATATTTCGCTTTCTCGTTCCTGTGAACCATTGGTTTCGCAAAATAGGAGATGGTATCCTTCCAAAGCAAGCTGGTTTTCGATCCCGTTTAGTAAATTGGCCGTAAACAAATTGTCCAAACGCGGCATCAAATAGGCGACAAGGTTGCTATCTTGACCGGAATCTCTTTGATAAACCGGCGTTTCCCCCGATTCATGCTTGGAGACAAACGATCCTTTCCCTTGGATTCGGTATATAACTCCCTCGTTCGTCAGTTCCTGGAGCGCATTTTTAATCGTGATCCGGCTAACGTGAAACTGGGCGGCCAGCTCATTCTCGGACGGTATTTTGTCGTTCGGTTTCCAACGATTTTGACTAATGTTATCGACAATATATGTTCTGATTTGTTTATAAAGCGGCTGCCGCTTCGATTTGCTTCGCATGGATGACGCTCCTTGAATTTTATATTACAAATATACAACAGTGCTGAATGGTTGTAAACGACACTGTTTTCGTCCCTGTACCGCCGCATGTTTACAAAATAAATAATTGACCGATGCCGCGCAAAAAACATATAATTCAGCTGAAATTACATACACTTTATAAGTTGGTATATCAACTAAACAACTAAGTTATGGAGGGAGTTATCGTGAATAATCATTCTCTGCGATTTGTAGTCATGGGAGATCTGCATTACGTTCAGGAGCAATCGCATCGGGAAGCTTTGAGCGGTCGTGTTAAAGGAGTGACCGAATTCGCCGACGTCACCCGGAATTTATGGTTGACGCGCAATGTAACGCCGGAGGTTATTGCCGCAATCGCTTCGTTAAAGCCGGATTTCGTTATTCAAACGGGTGACATAATCCAAGGACATTGCGACGATGAAGAGAGCGGTCTGCGCGAAATGAAAGAAGCGATGGAGCTGCTCGAAGGGCTAAAGGCGCCGGTTTTCTTCGCCCTTGGGACGCATGACGGGGTTGTCGGCAAACGCGAGGAACGGCAGGTGAAGCAGTTTGTTTACCCGGCCATCGGGAAATCGTTAGGAACCGGTCCCTTGACGAAGGGATACTACACGTTCGAAAAGTCGGGATCGCTATTTATCGTGCTAGATTATACGACCTTTGTAAAGCATAACGACCAAGCCGAGTTTATTCGGGATACGTTCGCCGAATCCGGCCGATATGATCACGTATTCCTGTTTGCCCATCCGCCGCTCTTTTGCGTGGGCAGACCTTTTTTCACCCACTTCGATTTTGTCCAAACCGTATTGGCGCAAGCGGCTGACTATCCCGTCGATGCCTATTTTTGCGGACATACGCACAATCAAATCTCTACGCTGCATAAGGTCGGGGAACATTGGCTTCCTCAGCTGAAAAGCTCGGTTCTCGGGTATCCGGACCGCCCGCCAGTACATCTTAGCGACGTTCGCGCCGTATTGCCCGATCCGGCCGGTATGGAATACGGGTGGGGCTACCTTGAAGACTCGGCCCCGGGATGGTGGGAAATTACCGTACGGGGCGAACGGGTTCAAGCTGATTGGCATGTGCTGCGTCAAGGCGTACAAGGACAGCTATGCTGGAGTAGAGGCGAGAAAGCGGTCTTCACGAAGATGCCTGCATTCGGGAAGACGTCCGGACTGCCGCTTCCTCCGGCGAGCGAGATTCGCGGCGTTCGGCTGAGAGCCGCCGGCTCCAACTGCAAGACACCGAACGGCTATCGGGTAACGTTAAACGGCCGTGACATCGGCGCGCTGCCTCGGCTCGAATATTTCGACAGCCGTCAGTTTATGGAGATTGAGCCGGAGTTCTGGCCGCTGCTCAACAACGAGAATGCGATTTCCGTCACGACGGAAGCAGAGCCGATGTGTATCGGAGGTTTTGTCCTGGAGGTCGAAACGGCAGGAGGCTGGATTCGCAGCACCGTATCCGATTACTTTGCCAATACCGGTAAGTGGGATCATTGGGGTAAACATCCCGTTGAGAAAATAAGCGAAGGAACAACGGCGCAAGTACATTTACGGTTTGTATAGCGTGGAACCAATGAGCCGCCGGCCATGCAAGAGTACGAACCGGCAAAAGGCAACGACAAATACAGCGATGGGGGTCCGGTATGGGAGATTACAAATTGATTGCACTGGATATGGACGGTACTTTGCTAAATAAAGGTGCAATATCGGAAGAAAACGTAAAGTGTATTCAAGCCGTATTGGAACAAGGGAAAAACGTGATTCTTGCAACGGGAAGGCCGATCAGGGACGTGCTTCCTTATACGGAAAAGCTGAATTTGGAGCTGCCGCTTGTCATCAATAACGGAAGCGAAGTTTGGAGAACGCCGAAGGCGCTTCATTCCAGGCATTTGTTGACCGGGGAGCAGGTGGAGCGCATTTGCAAGTATATATTTTCGCTGGACCAAAACATCGAATATTGGGCCCACACAGTGCGAGGAACGGTAGATCAATCTAATTTTCCGGATAACTGCGAATCGGTCCAATGGCTGCAATTCGCCGTTAAAACGGAAGATGAAGCTTTGAGGCATCGGATTCGGGAAGAGTTGGCCGCATGGAATACGTTTGAAATCAGCAATTCAAGCGTCAACAACATCGAGTGTAATCCCATTGGCGTTTCGAAAGCGAGCGGCTTGACAGAAATATGCAGGATGATCGGTATCGAAATGTCCGAAGTCATTGCCGTAGGCGACAGCTTGAACGATATCAGTATGATATGCGCCGCCGGATTAGGTGTAGCGATGGGGAATGCGCAGCAAGCGGTGAAGGATGCCGCCGATCACGTCGCTCCAACGAACCGGGAAAACGGCGTGGCTGCCGTTATTAAACGTTTTATGGTTTCTTGACCATTTGCCGAAGGTGCATATGTATAACCAATATACCAAGTTGGAATAAACATTTAATTCAGGTTTTACAAATATACAAGTTGTATTTTATACTTCCCGCTTACAATTTAGTCAGACCAAAAATTGACGAATAGAAGGGAAGTTTCTACGATGAACAAGCCTGTACGTACCTGCATGACCGCGCTGTTGTTTATGCTGTCGGCGACGGCCTGCGGCGGCGGCTCTCCGGAGATGAAAGCGAAAAGCGGGGAAGAAGCTGCGCAGAACCCAGTCACCTTAAAAGTATATCAACAAGCGGAAATCAGCGACGAAGATTTTCAATTGTTATTCGTGGAGCCGGTTAAGAAAAAGTATCCTTATATCGATTTAAAGCTGGTTCGTACGGACAAAGGGGTTACGCTCGATAATCTGGTCCTTGCCGGAGATGTCCCGGATTTGTTGACGCCTCCGAACGCAGACCTATTGTCTCTCGCGCAGAAAGATATTTTGTATGATATTGCACCGCTGATCAAAAAGGCCAATATTGATTTGAACCGGTTCAATCCGGTAACGATCGAGGCCGTCAAATCGGAAAAAGGCGAGATTTGGGGGCTCCCCTATGCAATGCAGTTTAATGCGCTTTACTACAACAAAGATATTTTCAATAAATTCGGGGTACCGTTCCCGAAAGACGGGATGAGCTGGGATGACGCGATCGAGCTAGCGAAGAAGTTGACTCGTAACGAAGGCGGCGTACAGTACCGCGGTCTCGACCCGGTGAGCAGCTACATATTAAGCTTTCCGTATTCGCTCACTTATGTGGACGGCAAAACGAACTGGGCCAGCTTCAACAACGATCAGTGGAAGAAGGTGCTCGAGCTGACCCAGCGCATACTGACGATTCCGGGCAACGAGCAGCCAAGCGCGGAGCCGGGAGCGGCTACGCAAGGCAATCTTTTTATTAAAGAAAAAAATGTCGCCATGCTTGCCTCCACCAACTTGATGGCGCAAATCGGCAATGCGTCCACAGGGATCGACTGGGATATCGCGCAATATCCGAGCTACAAAGAAAAACCCAACATTTCAGGAAAACTCGATTCACATAATTTGGCCGTTTCCAAAACGAGTAAATATAAAGAAGAAGCTATGAAGGTACTGGAAGTGGTGACCTCGGATGAAGTGCAGCTGCTCAGCGCCAGAAGAACCGCCAGAATGTCGCCGCTGAAAAATCAGGAAATGCAAAAGCAGTTCGGCGCGGAAATTCCATACTTGAAGGGAAAGAACGTCCAGGCATTATTCAAAAGCACGGTTTCTCCAGCTCCTGTGTATTCCATTTATGAAATCAATGCGAAAAAAGTCGGTCAGGCGAAGGTTAAAGAGCTGCTTTCCGGCAATATCGATCTGAACACCGCACTGAGACAAGCCGACGAAGAAATCAACAAAATGCTCGACTCGACGAAATGAACCGGTTTTCCGTCAAATAACTATTTCAGTCTATCGATATTCGTGGTACCTATTTAAGCTCCCATCTTTTCACAAAGGTGGGGGCAATTTTTCGTGATTATATATTTGTATGATCGATAAATTGATCTTGTCAGAGTTGTTCTACAGATTCGGCATCCGTAAATAGCATTGTATTTCTACCTAAGATAAGATGGTATTCGTTAGCCCCGATGATGTTGGCGTATCCCGCTGGGGAACCATTCGTACATCATGAATGTGTAGTCCAGGTAAAACCATTTCTTTAATCGGAGTTCAAATTATGTGAACAATTTTACCAACCGAATAACAAAAAATATGATCGATTGAATAAAGAATTCGTTTCCCTCTCACGTTATGATAAATGAAAGCGATTCCATTTAGCGGATATCATACTGCGTTCCACCAATTGGGGGACGAAGCGGTGAAAATTATCGCTGTCATAAGAAGTAATAAAGGAGGAGTGTTCTATGGACGAAGTTAAACCGAATCCGTCAGGTATTGGCGGGGAAGGGGCGCAAAAAGCAGCATCCGTTACGCTTAGCAGAAGAAAATTGCTGGCGGCTCTCGGTGTCGCCGGGGCCGCTGGAGCTGCAGCAGCCGTCTGCTCTTCGCTAGGGGTTGCCTACGGCAATTATGCGCCTTCAGTAGGGGAATCGGTTTACGGGAACAAGTCGGGAACGGCAGATTTAATGGAACCCCTTTATTGCATTGCTACTACGATTGCCGGGTTAAGAGCGGAGATGAGCCCGAACGCGAATATCGTTTATTACGTCACCGATCGCGGACAGGAAGGCCATTTCTACTACGACCCGAACGACAGCACTGCGCAAGACAATTTGGGGATCGTGCTCGTGTCGGCATCCGGGGCTAGGTTTAAACGAATAGTGGAACCGGAATACGTCAGCGTCAAATGGTTTGGGGCAAAGGGCGACGGCGTGAACGACGACTTTCAGGCGATTCAGAATGCGATCAACGCCGTTTCCGCTTTGGGCGGAGGGACTGTATTTTTCCCGAAAGGAACGTACCTCGTTTCGCCCTACTTGAACAAGTGGATTACGCTGCGAAGCAATGTAAACCTGCTGGGAGAGGGAAGAAGCTCGGTCATTAAGGTGAAGGACAACGCCGGGGATTATTTCGCGATATTTTACGGAAGCGCTTCAACCCCTCCTCTTGCCAACGTACGCATCAGTAATCTGCGGATCGATCAGAACCCGGCGAACAATACGACCTGCAATATCGATCTGAACCGCCAAGATACGAATTATTATTATCAATTCTGTATCATTTCTTACAAGTATGATAATGTCGTCATCGACAACGTGCAATTCGATCCGACGTGCGGGGTAAATACGGTCTCGCTCAACAGCGATACAGGCAGAGAGGCGAAAATCACCAATTGTTATGTTAACTTCGTGATGGCCAAGGGCAGCGGGGATTACGACAATTCGGCCATCTACTTAAACGGCCGCAACCATCTCGTATCGGGTTGCACGTTTTATGCGGCACCCGGGCAAAAGGCAAGAGGCGCGATCGAGACGCACATGGGACAGAGTGTCGTCACAGGCAATGTTATGGACGGATATTATACGGGCGTCAATTTGCAGGCCGGCAACGCCGACCGGTGCGACATGACGGTGGACAGCAATACGATCTCCAACGCCAACCAAGGCATTCAAATCGGGCCTTACGGCATTCACCCGGTGAAAAACGTGACGGTCAGCGGCAATACGATCAGCTTGGTGAATTTGGTGCACAAACGCAATTTGACCGTCGGGATTTCGAGCGCCGGCTGGACTTCCGATACAACACTCTTCGAGAACATCATCGTCAGTAACAATACGATCGTATTTCAGGAGGAGTTCGAGCGAAGGACGGAGTTGCAAAGCGCCGTCGGGATCGGTTTCACTCACGATTCGGATTTATCGGACGTTGTCATCAGCAATAACATTATCAAGAATGCACCGATGACCGGCATTCTCATCGGCAGCGCGAAGAAAATCGGCACCGTTACGGACTTGCAAATTACCGGTAATATGATCGTAAATGCAGGACATTACCCGGCCGTTAACGAGGCATACCGGGCAGGCATTTTGCTGCGTTCGTCTGTGAACGGCGCTAGAATCGCGGACAACGTCATCGCTGACAATTACGATGCTGCGAAAGGGCTGTTCTCGATCCGTATCAACGATTCAGACGGCACATATACGAATGTTGCGGTAGCGGACAACTTGATCAAAGTGAAGCAGGGAGGTTTGTGGCAGTTCCTGAGTCCATCCGTCATTGTCGATCCGGCTGCGAAGCTTTTCAAATACTCGGCGGTATTTCCGCCGGCCTCGGGTACGTACAACTCAGGCGATATCGTGTGGTTCACCGGCGGGAGCGTGACGGACGGAAAGACGCCGGTCGGTTACAAGGTGACCGTCACCGGAACAGCCGGTACGCTGAACGGAGTATTGGCCACAGGGACAGCCGGGTTATCCACCATTACGGTGAATGACGCATCGCAGCTGGACGTTGAGCAGTGGATCCGTATCACTGCTGGCAATCAAGTACGGCGCATCGTGCGAATCTCCGGGAACGAAGTACGGCTGAACGCTGCGTTGGTCACAGGCGCGACATCGAGTGAGGTAAGCTATGTATCGCCCGCATTCAAACCTTTCGGGCACGCCGGCAGCCTGGCACCGATCTCCGATACGAACGGCGCGACGCTGGTGCAGCTGGAGGCCGAAGTGAACGTGCTGAAACAAGCGCTCCGCGAATTTGGCGTCGTGGCAATGACCTGATTAGGGACTCGATCGCTGGAAAGGAAGATTCTGTTATGTAGTAGCCCAAGCCAAAACGGTACTTTCTGCTTGACGAAGTTACGGGAACCAGAGCTCAATTAATAGACCACGAAGCTGCCGTTATTCTCCCGGCAGCTTTTTCTGCACTAAAAGGCTAGTACAATTCGCAGGGAGCATGAAAAAAAGCAAAACTTTCATAATATGCCTAATTACGTACGCGGTAGTTGCTGTCTCTTAGCCTGACAACTCGCATGGATGCGATTTATTTCAATTGATGCCTCCTGATATGCCGCCTCTAATCGATTTGTCAGAATGGAAGCATGTTTGAGGGATACTCAATGAGATTTACGAGAACGATTCGATTGACAACGGCTGCTTTCTTGTTGGCTGGGGGGCTTAGCGCATGTTCAAACGATGAACGAAATAGAAGAAATAAATAAAAGAACAGGAATGAGTAATTCATTTCACTACATATCCATACAAGAGGGGCTGATTAAGAGATATTGGAATACTACTTTTTTACTGAAGAAAACCAAAGATAATCTACATAATTATATTTTCGTCGGACACACTTTTTTGTTGCCATGTCGAAAGGTCAGTTCTATAC
>NZ_CAJVCE010000031.1 GCF_910594985.1 Paenibacillus allorhizosphaerae | reverse complement strand
CCCATCCCGAACACGAACGTTAAGCCTTCCAGCGTCGATGGTACTTGGACCGCAGGGTCCTGGGAGAGTAGAACGTCGCCAAGCAACAAGAAGAGCCTCATTGGAGAAATCCAGTGAGGCTCTTCTTTGTATATGATGCACAACTAGAGCACTGAAGGATGAGGTTCAACAGCCATGATTTGTAACGGCAAAACGCTGCTAAACGTCGGAACGCGAAGTATAAATCGGCTCCGATTTACCGAACACTATAACATCTGGTCGGGTGTTGCAATCTTGTGTAAATCTGTTATAATGTATCTAAAGTCAAAGAAAGTCAAAGTCAATTTACTTCTATTTTGGAGGTTGAATTGATGCGCAATGTTTCAGAAATCATCGAGCACTATTTGAAACAAACTTTGCAGCAGAGTCCCGAAGGCGTCATCGAAATCCAACGAAACGATTTGGCGGATCAGTTCAATTGCGTTCCTTCGCAGATTAATTATGTAATAAGCACTCGCTTCACCCTGGAAAAGGGATACATCGTCGAAAGCAAGCGCGGCGGCGGCGGGTATATTCGCATCCAAAAAATCGAGCTGAATTCGCATGGTGCGGTGCTGGATCATATTTTTCAAACGATCAGTACCCATATGGATCAATCCGCTTCCGAAGGGCTGTTGTATCAGTTGAAGGAGGGCGGATTCATCACCCATCGGGAAGAATCGTTAATGAGGGCCGCCATGAACCGCGATGTGCTGACATTGAAGCTGCCCTTGAGGGATGAGATTCGTGCCAAGCTTTTGAAAGCAATGCTGATTTCCTTATTAAGCAGTCGATGATTCATTCAAGGAGGGAACCGGATGATTTGTCAGGAATGCGGAAAAAAACAAGCTACACTTCATTTCACAAAGATCTTGGGCGGGGAAAAGACCGAGTTCCACATTTGCGAATCTTGCGCAAGGGAGAAGGGCGAGCTGATCCCCGGCACGCCTAACGGGTTTTCCATCCATAACTTGCTCAGCGGTCTGCTTGATTTTGATCCGACTTCGCACAACGCGCTTTCGAGCAAATCGCAGCCCAGCCGCTGCGAACATTGCGGACTTACGTATAGCCAGTTCAGTAAGGTGGGGCGTTTTGGTTGCAGCGAGTGCTATAAGCATTTTGGAGAAAAGCTTGACCCGCTCTTTAAAAGAGTTCATGGAAATATTGTTCATACAGGCAAAGTTCCAAAACGCTCGGGCGGGGTAATTAAATATAAACGCGAAATCGAACAGATGAAGAAGGAGCTGCTTGTCCGTATCGAGAATGAAGAATTCGAGAAAGCGGCACAGCTCCGAGATCAAATAAAAGATCTGGAAAAGAAGCTGGCCGAAAGCTAGCCCGGAATATGGCGGACAGGAGGAATGCTTATGGCGGAAGCAAACCGTTTTACGCAGCAAGCGCTGAGCGATTGGATGAAAGGGGATGGCCCGGAGTCGGACATCGTCATCAGCAGCCGAATCCGTATTGCTCGTAACCTGAGCGCATATCCTTTTCCGATGCTGGCCACGAACCAGCAATCCAAGGAAGTGCTTGAGCAGGTCGCTGACGTGTTAAAGAACGAGGAACTAAACACGATCAGCAAATTCAGTCTTGTGACGCTATCGGAGCTGAACGAGCTGGAGAAACGAGTACTTGTCGAGAAACATTTAATCAGTCCTGCACTGGCCAATGAATCGCGCAACGGGGCGGTTATTTTAAATGAAAACGAATCGATCAGCATTATGGTGAATGAAGAGGACCATCTTCGAATACAATGCTTGTGCCCCGGTTTTCAGATCAGAGAGGCGTGGGACCTTGCCAACCAGATTGACGACCTCTTCGAAGTTCAGCTCAATTATGCTTTTGATGAGAAAAGAGGCTACCAAACAAGCTGTCCTACCAATGTGGGAACGGGCATTCGGGCATCCGTTATGCTTCACCTGCCGGCACTCGTATTGACTCAGCAAATTAATCGCATTTTGTCCGCTGTTACGCAGGTTGGTCTTGCGGTAAGAGGGTTGTACGGTGAAGGGAGCGAAGCGCTTGGTAATTTGTTTCAAATCTCGAATCAAATTACACTCGGACAGTCCGAGGAAGAAATTATCGATAATCTGTACGGGGTCGTAAGGCAGATCATCGAGCATGAACGCGCCGCCCGTCAAAAGCTAATATATGAGACGAAAGCAAAAATTTTGGACCGCGTCAGCCGATCATACGGGATTTTGTCCTATGCGGCGATAATGGATTCGAAAGAAGCGGCGCAGCGGCTCTCCGATGTGCGTCTTGGCATCGATCTTGGGTTTATAAAGAATGTCTCCCCTCACTCGTTGAATGAGCTTTTAGTCATGACGCAGCCTGGTTTTTTGCAGCAGTCGGCAGGAGAAAAGCTCACGGCTGAAGAAAGAGACATTAGAAGGGCTCAATTGATTCGAGACAAAATATCCGCAGTGGCGGAGTGAGCCTGGGTATCACACAGTAAGTTTCATTTTATTGCTAGACCAATTATGGAGGTGTTACACATGATGTTTGGCAGATTTACGGAACGTGCACAAAAGGTGCTGTCTTTGGCGCAAGAAGAAGCGGTCCGGTTGGGCCACAATAATATTGGAACTGAACATATTTTGCTCGGACTGATCCGGGAAGGCGAGGGAATTGCCGCGAAGGCGCTCATTGCGCTCGGTCTCGGTCTCGAGAAAATTCAGGACGAAGTCGAATCGCTCATCGGAAGAGGCCAAGAACAGCCGTCGAATATCGCCTACACGCCAAGAGCAAAAAAAGTAATCGAGCTCTCGATGGACGAAGCCCGTAAACTAGGCCATACGTATGTCGGGACAGAGCATATTTTGCTCGGCTTGATCCGTGAAGGCGAAGGCGTTGCCGCTCGCGTGCTCAATAACTTGGGCGTGAGCCTGAACAAAGCACGCCAGCAAGTGCTGCAGCTGCTGGGAAGCAGTGAAGTGGTCTCGCCTAACCATGGAAACCCGACCAATGTCAACACACCGACGCTGGATGGTTTGGCCCGCGACCTGACCGCATATGCAAAAGAAGGAAACCTCGATCCGGTGATCGGGCGCAGCAAAGAAATCGAACGCGTAATCCAGGTGCTCAGCCGCCGTACCAAGAACAACCCGGTACTGATCGGGGAACCTGGTGTCGGTAAAACGGCGATTGCCGAAGGACTGGCACAAAAAATTATCGCCAACGAAATTCCTGAAACGCTGCGAGACAAACGTGTAATGACGCTCGATATGGGTTCGGTCGTTGCAGGTACGAAGTACCGCGGCGAATTCGAGGATCGCTTGAAAAAGATTATGGACGAAATTCGTCAAGCCGGGAACATCATTTTGTTCATCGACGAGTTGCACACGCTCATCGGCGCAGGCGGCGCGGAAGGTGCTATCGATGCTTCCAACATTTTGAAGCCGGCACTCGCCCGCGGCGAACTGCAGTGCATCGGTGCGACGACGCTTGACGAATACCGCAAATATATTGAAAAAGATGCCGCACTGGAAAGACGTTTCCAACCGATTACGGTGGATCAGCCTTCTCCGGAAGAAGCTATTCAAATTTTGCACGGCTTGCGCGACCGTTATGAGGCGCATCATCGCGTAAAAATTACGGATGAAGCGATCGAGCAAGCGGTACGCTTGTCGGACCGTTACATTACGGACCGCTTCCTGCCGGACAAAGCGATCGATTTGATTGACGAAGCCAGCTCGAAAGTAAGGCTTCATTCGTACACCGTACCGCCAGATTTGAAGAAGCTGGAAAGCCACCTGGACGACATCCGCAAAGAGAAAGACGCGGCGGTGCAAAGCCAGGAATTCGAAAAAGCGGCTTCCTTGCGGGATACCGAACAAAAACTGCGCGAAGAGCTTGATTCCACGAAGAACGAGTGGAAAGAAAAGCAGGGCCGCACCGATTCCGAAGTAACGCCGGACGATATTGCCCAGGTCGTAGCAAGCTGGACAGGAATTCCGGTTGTGAAGCTGGCCGAGGAAGAAACCGAAAGGCTACTTAAGATGGAATCGATCCTGCATGACCGGGTGATCGGTCAAGACGAAGCGGTGAAAGCCGTTAGCCGCGCCATTCGCCGGGCAAGAGCGGGACTGAAAGATCCGAAGCGCCCGATGGGTTCGTTCATCTTCCTTGGACCGACGGGTGTAGGTAAGACCGAATTGGCCCGCGCTTTGGCGGAATCGCTGTTCGGCGATGAAAATGCGGTTATCCGTATCGACATGTCGGAGTACATGGAGAAGCATTCGACCTCCCGTCTGGTCGGAGCGCCTCCGGGATATGTCGGCTACGAAGAAGGCGGTCAACTGACCGAGAAGGTTCGCCGCAAGCCATACTCCGTCGTACTGCTGGATGAGATTGAAAAAGCGCATCCGGAAGTGTTCAACATTCTGCTTCAAGTGCTGGAGGACGGGCGTTTGACCGATTCCAAAGGCCGGACGGTAGACTTCCGCAATACGCTTATCATCATGACGTCCAACGTCGGGGCGGAAGCCATTAAGAAAAACACGACGCTGGGCTTCACTGCGGCGCAAGATGCAGGCCGAGAGTATAATAATATGAAGGATAAAGTGATGGGCGAGCTTAAAAAGAGCTTCCGTCCGGAGTTCCTGAACCGGATCGACGAAATCATTGTTTTCCATTCGCTCGATGAGAAGCATATCGCCGAAATCGTGACGCTGATGGCCGACGATTTGCGCAAGCGTCTGAAAGAACAAGATGTCGATTTCCTTCTGACCGACGCGGCGAAAGCGTTCCTGGCGAAGGAAGGCTACGATCCGGCATTCGGTGCAAGACCGCTGCGCCGAGCGATCCAGAAGCACATCGAGGACCGTCTGTCCGAAGAATTGCTTCGCGGCAATATTGCCAAAGGCGACAAGCTGACGATTGACGAGAAAGACGGAGAGCTTGTCGTTGAACGAACGCAAGAAGTAACGTCGTAAGCGTAATAGTAAAATCCAACCTCGCCCGATGAACGTCGGGGGGGTTGGATTTTTTTGTATTTGGAGGGAGATGGGTTTTCAAATACAGGCGCAAAATGGTACACTGAGAAATAGTGGAATTTTTTTATCAGTTCTGGAATACAGGACCGATCGTAGAAGCAGGAGTTGGACATGGTAAAAACGAAAACCAAATTTTTTTGTCAGCAGTGCGGCTACGAGTCCCCCAAATGGCTCGGAAAATGCCCAGGCTGTCATGCATGGAACAGTTTTGTGGAAGAAGTAGAAACTGTCAGCAAAAGCCAGGGGCTGCACACTTCCTTTTCCAAGAAGAAAGAAAAGCCGGTTTCGATCATAAACATAGAGAGCAGTGAAGAGCAGCGAATTGTTACGGACAATAAGGAGCTTAACCGCGTGCTGGGCGGCGGCATCGTCCCGGGCTCGCTTATTCTGGTCGGAGGCGATCCCGGGATCGGCAAGTCAACGTTGCTGCTGCAAACATCGTTTGAGCTTACGAAGCAGCAGCTGAAAGTTCTTTACATCTCCGGAGAAGAGTCCGTTAGACAAACGAAGCTTCGGGCCGACCGGCTTCAAGTGGTTTCTCCCCTGTTATTCGTTCTTAGCGAAACGAATGTGGAGCACATCGAAGCGGCGATCGATGAGATCGGCCCTGATTTTGTCGTGATCGATTCGATTCAAACGGTATACCATCCGGCTGTCACTTCAGCGCCGGGCAGCGTTTCCCAAGTGCGGGAGTGCACCGGTCATTTTATGCGGATCGCCAAAATCAAAGGCATTGCAACGGTAGTTGTTGGTCATGTTACTAAAGAAGGGGCGATTGCCGGTCCCCGTATGCTCGAACATATGGTCGATTGCGTGCTTTATTTCGAAGGCGAGCGGCACCATTCGTACCGTTTATTGCGCGCGGTCAAAAACCGCTTCGGCTCGACGAACGAAATCGGCATTTTCGAGATGCAGGAAATCGGATTGGTCGAAGTCAATAATCCGTCCGAGCTATTCTTGTCCGAACGTCCGCTAGGCGTATCCGGATCAACAGTCGTTGCCAGTATGGAGGGAACCCGTCCGGTGCTCGTAGAGCTGCAGGCGCTCGTTTCGACGACGAATTTTCCTTCGCCGCGCCGCATGGCGACCGGGTTCGATCATAATCGTTTATCGCTCATTATTGCCGTTTTAGAAAAACGAATGGGAATGTTCCTGCAAAATCAGGATGCTTACCTGAATATTGCCGGCGGGGTCAAACTCGATGAACCAGCGGTCGATTTGGCGGTAGCGGTGAGCATTGCGTCCAGCTTTCGTGAACAGCCTACGCAGCCGTATGACGTCGTCTTCGGCGAAGTCGGTTTGACCGGAGAAGTACGCGGCGTATCCAGAGTCGACCAACGCGTGCGCGAAGCGCAAAAGCTTGGCTTCAAGCGGGTGATTGTGCCGCAAAAAAGCTTGAAAGGCTGGGCTCCCCCGGCAGGCATTGAAATTATCGGCGTCAATACGGTAGCCGAAGCGCTTTCGGCTGCTTTACTATAACCAGGTATCGGTAAGAATGGAGGGACATTACGTGAGCAAGGAAATGACCAAAAGGGATGTGATGAGCCAACTGCTGCAGCTCGTCGCTCCGGGTACGCCTTTTCGGGAGGGACTCGAAAACGTGCTTCGAGCGAAAACCGGCGGATTGATCGTCGTCGGCTACAGCCCGGAAGTGATGGAAATCGTGGACGGCGGGTTCTCCATCAATTGTGATTTTTCGCCCAACTATTTATATGAGCTGGCCAAAATGGACGGAGCGATTATTTTAAGCGAAGATTTGAAACGAATCCTTTATGCGAACACACAGCTGATCCCGGATTCATCGATTTCTTCCATCGAAACGGGGATCCGTCATCGGACGGCAGAGCGGGTGGCGAAACAAACGTCCAAACTCGTTGTCTCCATTTCGCAGCGGAGGAATGTCATTACTTTGTACCAGGGCAACCTGCGTTATGCACTGAAAGATATCGGCGTTATTTTGACCAAGGCCAATCAGGCGATACAGACGTTGGAGAAATATAAGTCGGTGCTCGATCAAGATTTGACCAATCTCGGCGCTGCCGAATTCGAGGAGCTTGTCACACTTCATGATGTGACAGGGGTCGTTCAGCGGGTTGAGATGGTGTTGCGGATTCGGGCGGAGATTAAAAGATATATTAATGAACTCGGTAACGAAGGACGGCTCATCAGCATGCAGATGGAAGAATTGGTCGGCCATACGGAGCATGAATCGTATCTGCTGATCAAAGATTACGTCAGAGATCCAAGCGACGAGAAAGTCAAGGAAGTGATGGCGGCATTGCGCCGACTTGCTTCGGATGAAATTTTGGATCATTCCCATATTGCCCGGGTGCTTGGTTACGGACATGCCGCGATTAATGCGGAGGAGACGGTTTCGCCGCGTGGTTACCGGGTTCTTCACAAAATTCCGCGGCTGCCTTCAGTGATCATCCATAATTTGGTCGAGCGGTTCGAGTATCTTCCGCATTTGATGATGGCTACGATAGAAGAACTCGACGATGTCGACGGAATCGGCGAGGTACGCGCGCGCACGATTAAAGAGGGACTGAAACGTATCCAAGATCAGGTACTCATTGACAGACATATATAACTTGCATACAATCAGAGGGTAGCCTAATATAATGAAATGGATTGGGGTACAGTAAAACCAGAGGTGGACTATAAACATGATAACGAAATCCCTGCCGAACTTATTTACCGTTGGAAACCTGTTCTTGGGAATAATTTCCATTATTTTAGTGTTTAACAATAATCCCGAGCTTGCGGCGATTATGGTCATTGTTGCCATGCTGCTCGACGGATTGGACGGACGCGTGGCACGCGCCTTGAACGCGCAGAGCGAATTCGGCAAAGAGCTTGATTCTTTGTCCGACGTTATTTCGTTCGGAGTTGCTCCGGCGTTCATCATGTACGTAGTCGCTTTTACCGAATTGAATGCAGCGGCTGCATGGATTGTGACGGCGATTTTCCCGATTTGCGGAGCGCTCAGACTTGCCCGCTTCAACGTGGTGGCGGGTACGCCGGGATATTTTATCGGACTTCCGATTCCGGCGGCCGGCGGCGTGCTGTGTACGCTTGCCCTTTTTCATAACGAATTGAATACACTCGTACTCGTGCTTTCGACGCTGCTGCTCTCCTATTTGATGGTCAGCACCGTGAAATATCCGAACTTCAAGAAGGTCGGCATCCCGAAAGCAGCCTTGTGGATTACTCCGGTTGTCGTTGCGGCAGCGGTGCTGCTTGCTATTTTATATCCAAGCTTGCTGTCCAAGCTTATCTTCGTCCCGCTCGTGATCTATGCGTTGTGGGGGTTAAAAAAAAACGTTGATCGGCTCTTCTTCCGAAGAAGAAAGAAAAACAAAAAGGTAGAAGAAAACGAAAGCAAAACGACGACGTTCTAACATGCCGTTGCTCCATAATGAATCGGTGAAAATGAAAAGCATTTATTTTCCGGAAGGAAAGTAGATGCTTTTTTTTGCATTTTCTTCGTCTTCCGAGGATTAGGCAGGAAACTTTTGGTTCATAATTGTAACGAGGAAGATGAAACGATTGATTAATGGAGGTGAAATCTATGATGAGAAAGTGGTTCCAGCTTCTGTTTGCAGTTATTGGCGGTGCGCTTGGAGTACAGTGGAGTGATACGATTCGTAAGCCATTTTTTGACGTCATAGAACCGGTTTCGGGACTGGATTCGATGCCAGGATATGAATTCTGGATGTTTGCGCTGGGGGCCGTATTGTTTTATTCCGTCAGCACGGTTGTGCTTTATTATGTAACAAGATTGGTGCAAAAAGGAGAAGAGCAGGTAGGGAACGTGCCGATCACAGAGCTGCTGGCCGGTTCCGTCGGCATGGTCATCGGACTGTTGATATCGTCCGTCCTGTTCGGTCCGTTGGAAGATGCCGGTTTGACAAGCCCGCTCATCCATATGCTTTGTATTGCGTTGTTTGCTTGGGTAGGCTACCGTCTTGGCTCGGTCAAGAAAGATGAACTCATGGCGCTGCTCGATAAGAGGCAATCCGGACGAGACCGGGGAGCGGGTGAAGCAAAAGGATTCGAGGAACATAAAATACTCGATACCAGCGTTATTATTGACGGCCGCATAGCGGATATTTGCAAAACCGGGTTTATCGAGGGGACGCTCGTCATTCCGGAATTTGTTCTGGAGGAGCTGCAGCATATCGCCGATTCGTCAGATTTACTCAAACGGAACCGGGGACGTCGCGGACTCGATATTTTGAACAAAATTCAGAAAGAACTCGATGTGAAAGTACTGATCTATGAAGGCGACTTCGAGGAAATTTCCGAAGTGGACAGCAAACTCGTGCGGCTCGCCAAAGTGCTTCAGGGCAAAGTCATCACAAACGATTTTAACCTGAATAAAGTATGCGAACTGCAAGGCGTATCGGTGCTGAACATCAACGATCTGGCCAACGCGGTGAAGCCGGTCGTTCTGCCGGGCGAGGAAATTTTGGTACAGGTTATTAAGGACGGCAAGGAACATGGACAAGGCGTAGCTTATTTGGATGACGGGACGATGATCGTCGTTGAAGGCGGACGTGATTTCATCGGTACGACGCTCGATGTGCTGGTGACCAGCGTACTGCAAACTTCAGCAGGCCGAATGATCTTTGCCAAACCGAAGCTATTGGAAAAAGCGCTCTAACAAGGTATGATAAGGGAGATGCGCTTTTGGAGGACAGCGGCAGGCGCAAGAGCAGCCGCAACTTCTTGAGCCGATACGTTGTGGCAGGTGAGAGCAATGAAGGACAAGCTGGGGATTGTCATCGTAGCTGCGGGCAAAGGTTCGAGAATGGGCACGCAGGAGAGCAAGCAATACTTGCAGATCGACGATAAACCGATATTGGTACATACATTGTTGAGGTTCAACCGGATGGACGCGGTGGACGAGATCGTCCTCGTTACCGGCCCGGACGATGTAGAACGCTGCAAGGGATATGCGGAGCAGTACGGTCTCGGTAAAATAAAGCGAATTATTCCGGGGGGAAAAGAGCGTCAGGATTCTGTTTATCAAGGGCTTCTGACGCTCACCGGTTATGTGGAATGGGTCATGGTACATGACGGCGTACGGCCTTTTGCGGCAGAGGAGCATATCATGGCGTGCCTTGCCAAAGCGAAAGTGACAGGTGCCGCGGTATTGGCCGTTCCTGTAAAGGATACGATCAAAGTCGTTGACCGTGACGGCTTTATTAAAGCCACCCCCGATCGGAGCAGCTTGTGGGCGATCCAAACCCCGCAGGCTTTTCGCTTTTCTTTGCTGGTGGAAGCACATGAACAAGCACGCCGGGAGTCGTTCCTGGGGACGGACGACGCCATGCTGGTGGAGCGGCTTGGCACGAAAGTGGCTGTAGTGGAAGCCGATTATTACAATATTAAAATCACAACGCCGGAGGATTTGCCTTGGGCCGAGTGGATCATACGTCAGGTCAGGGGAGAGAAGAAATGATGATTCGTGTAGGACAAGGTTTTGATGTGCATCAGTTGGTGGAAGGGCGTAAATGCATTATCGGCGGCGTAGAAATTCCTTATGAAAAAGGGCTTCTTGGCCATTCCGATGCGGATGTGCTGCTGCATGCGCTGAGCGATGCCATCCTGGGGGCGCTCGGACGCGGCGATATCGGGAAACATTTTCCCGATACGGATCAAGCATTCAAAGACGCCGACAGCTACAAGCTATTGGAGCAGGTATGGGCGCTTGCGAAGGAAGCGGGATACCGTCTGGGCAACGCGGACTGTACGATCATCGCCCAGAAGCCGAAGATGGCTCCTTACATTCCCGCTATGGTGGAACGGATTGTCACAGCGCTGGAGGCGGAAGAACCGACACAGGTCAATGTCAAAGCGACAACGACGGAACAGCTTGGGTTCACGGGACGCGGCGAAGGCATTGCGGCGCAGGCGGTTGTTTGTCTGGTAAAAGGTGTGCTATGATAACGAATAATATTTTTTTCGGAATTACTCGTTGCCGTTATTTTTGAGAGGAGAACATTTCCATGGATTTTCGCGTTAGGTATGCCCCGAGTCCGACCGGACATCTTCATATCGGCGGAGCCCGCACGGCTTTATTCAATTATTTGATCGCCCGCAAGGAAGGCGGTCGCTTTATTATTCGTTTCGAGGATACGGACCAGACCCGTCATCAAGAGTCGGGCATCAGCAACCAGCTGGACGGATTGCAATGGCTTGGCGTCGATTGGGACGAGAGCGTAGATATCGGCGGCCCGTACGGTCCTTATCGGCAGACGGAACGTTTGCACTTATATAAGCCGTTTATTGAACAATTGATCGGCAGCGGCGATGCCTATTATTGCTACTGTTCCGAGGCGGATCTGGAGCAGGAACGGGCGGAGCAGGAAGCAAAAGGCTTGATGCCGATGTATTCGGGCAAGTGCCGTCACTTGACGCCGGAGCAGGCTGAAGCATGCCGCGCAGAAGGACGTAAGCCGTCGATCCGGTTCCGCGTGCCGGAAAACCGCACCATCTCGTTTAACGACCGGATTCGCGAGCAGGTGGAGTTTGAGTCCGGCGGTATCGGTGATTTCATCATCGTTCGTCCTGACGGAATCCCGACCTATAACTTCGCCGTTATTCTTGACGATCATTTGATGAAAATCAATCTGGTCATTCGCGGGGAAGAGCATTTGACCAATACGCCGCGGCAAATTATGATGTACGAGGCATTGGGCTTGCCGGTGCCGGAATTCGCGCATTTATCGCTCATACTGAATCAAGATCGCAAAAAAATGAGTAAGCGCGACGAATCCATCATTCAATTTATGGAGCAGTATCGCGATCTCGGTTATTTGCCGGAAGCGGTCATGAATTTCATTGCGCTGCTGGGCTGGTCGCCGAAGGGCGAGGAAGAGATTTTCTCCAAAGAAGAATTGATCGCTCAATTCGATTTGAGCCGTATTTCCAAAAGTCCGGCCGTGTTCGATATGGATAAGCTGAACTGGATGAATAACGTATATATCAAAAAAGCCGATCCCGACCGGATCGTATCGATTGCCCTTCCGCATCTGCAGAAGGCGGGGCGTCTGTCGCAGTCGCTCAGTGCCGAGCAGGAGCAATGGGTGCGCTCGCTCGTCGGGCTGTACCAGGAGCAGCTGCGATTCGCTGGGGAAATCGTGCCGCTGTCGGAGCTTTTCTTCCGGGAGGACGTTACGTTCGAGAACGAGGAAGCGAAGTCAATGCTTTCGGAAGAGCATGCACCGGTCGTGTTGAGCAGTTTCTTGTCTCAAGTAGAGCAGGCTGCGGACTTTACGGTAGACGCGATGAAAGGCATCATGAAAGCCGTTCAGACGGAAACAGGGTACAAAGGAAAGCCGCTGTTCATGACCGTACGCGTGGCGCTTACCGGTCAAATGCACGGGCCGGATCTGAACATGACTATGTACTTGCTCGGTAAAGAAACCGTGATGAGCCGAGTGAAGAAATTATTGTAATGGCGGATTATTTCCGCTATACTAAACAATCATAAAGCGAAGGCGACGAACGGGAAAGTACGGGAAAGCCGGGATTTTCAGAGAGGACAATCGGCCGAGCATGATCGGCCGGCTGCGAGTTGTCCAATCCTTGCTCCCCGGAAGTGCACCCGGGAGCCGTAAAGACGATCTGACGCAGCCGTCAGGCTGACAGGCAGGGTAGTCTTTGCCGTTTCGTTCACGATACGAACGACTAAGATGAGTGACTAGGGGAGAAGCTTGTACGGCAACGTGCAGGATCCCGCGTAGTGATTCAAGCAGAGTGGAACCGCGATGCAACGCCTCTGCAGCCTGACGGCTGTGGGGGCTTTTTGTTGTGATTGGTTCAGTGAGCGAGAGGGCGCAGGGGGAAAGAGGTGTGCTGAATGTTTGCGAGAATGCGTGAAGACGTCGCTACGATATTTGAGAATGATCCCGCGGCAAGAGGCTGGTTTGAAGTCGTATTTACGTACGCCGGTTTGCATGCGCTATGGGCGCATCGGGTGGCGCACTGGTTTTACCGGAGACGTCTATTTACAATCGCAAGAATCATTTCTCAAATCAGCCGGTTTATGACGGGGATCGAGATTCATCCCGGCGCAGTTATCGGCCGCCGCTTCTTCATTGACCACGGGATGGGGGTCGTGATTGGAGAAACATGCGAGATCGGAGACGACGTGCTGCTGTATCACGGGGTTACGCTTGGCGGTACGGGGAAAGAAAAAGGGAAACGTCACCCGACCATCGGCAACAATGTCGTTATTTCTGCAGGGGCCAAGGTGACCGGCTCTTTTAAGGTCGGCGACAATTCCAGAATCGGAACGAATGCCGTGGTATTGAATGAAGTGCCCCCCAACAGCACGGTTGTAGGTATTCCCGGCCGTGTGGTGAAGCGGGACGGCGTGCGCGTCGGCCGTTTGGAACATGACAAGCTGCCCGACCCGGTAGTAGATATGTTTCGCGACGTGCAGAAACAGATTGACGACTTGAAGGCGGAGCTGGCGGAAGCAAAATCGAAAAACGGAGGCAATGAAAAGAATGGCGCTCAAGATTTACAATACCATGACGCGGGCCAAAGAAGAGTTCAACCCGATTGAGCCCGGCAAAGTGAAGATGTATGTATGCGGCCCAACCGTATACGATTATATTCATATCGGTAACGCCCGTCCGGTTATCTTTTTCGACGTGGTGCGGCGTTACTTGGAATCGGTAGGATACGACGTTCACTATGTGGTGAACTTTACCGATGTAGATGACAAGCTGATCAAGAAAGCGGCGGAAATGGGAACGACGGTGCCGGAAGTCGCCGACCTGTTCGTGCAAAAATATTACGAGGACACGCAAGGGCTGGGCGTGCGCCAAGCGACTGTCCATCCCCGCGTGACGGAGAATATGACGGAGATCATCGATTTTATCTCAGGACTGGTCGAGAAGGGACTAGCGTATGAGAGCGGCGGGGATGTCTTTTATCGCACGGCGAAGTTTGCCGAATACGGCAAACTGTCTCACCAGAATATGGAGGAGCTGCAGTTCGGCATCCGTGTCGATGTGGATGAACGCAAGGAGAATCCGCAGGACTTTGTGCTCTGGAAAGCGGCAAAGCCCGGCGAAATCAGCTGGTCCAGCCCATGGGGCGAAGGGCGGCCGGGGTGGCATATCGAGTGCTCGGCCATGGTCCGCAAATATTTGGGCGAAACGATCGATATTCACGGCGGTGGCCAAGATTTGACCTTCCCGCATCATGAGTGCGAGATCGCCCAGTCTGAAGGATTGACAGGGCATGCCATGTCCAATTATTGGATGCATAACGGGTTTGTAAACATCAATAACGAGAAGATGTCCAAATCGCTTGGAAACGGCATTAACGTGCACCAATTGCTCCAAACGATGTCGCCGCAAATTATCCGTTACTTTATGCTTTCCGGCCATTATCGCAACCCGCTCAATTTCAGCGACGAGGCCGTCGAGCAGGCGAAAGGCAGTTTGGCCCGGATCGAGAACTGCATCGCAGGCATCAAGCATCGTCTTAAGACGGCGGATGCGGGTGAAGCGGAACCATCTGTCGCGGAGGCGGTACGTACGGCGAAGGAAAACTTCGAAACGAAGATGAATGACGATTTCAATACGCCGGATGCGATCACGGCAGTGTTCGACCTTGTGCATGCGGCGAATTTGTATATGAACAAGGATCGGGTCACTTTGGCCTCACTGCAGCTTCTGGAACAGCAATTTGCGGCGATGGATGACGTATTGGGTATACTATCCCGTACGGAAGAATCGCTGCTCGATGAAGAAATCGAGCAATTGATTACCGAACGGACCGAGGCGCGGCGTACGAAAAATTGGGCGCGTGCGGATGAAATTCGCAATCTCCTGACGGAGCGGGGCATCGTACTGGAAGATACGGCTCAGGGTATCCGTTGGCGGCGGAAATAACATGGAGCGGGATGATCTGTTATCTATTGGCGGTAGCAATTTATTCGACTTTCCGCCGGCACGCGAGCCGAAGCTGTTGAACCCTTTGGTGCTGGCCTATATGGGCGATGCGATCTATGAAGTGTTTGTTCGGCAGTATGTCGTATCAATGCCTAACCATCGTCCGAACCATCTTCATCGCCAAGCGACACAGTATGTGTCCGCCAAAGCTCAGGCACGGGCGCTTGAACGCTGGATGCCCGAGCTGACGGAAGAAGAAATCGACATCGTGAAGCGGGGACGTAACGCCAAATCGGGAACTACGGCCAAAAATGCCGATATATTGGAGTACCGGCACAGCACGGCGTTCGAATGTTTGATCGGTTATTTATATTATACGCAGCAATGGGAACGGCTGAAGCATTTGTTGATGCTTTCGCTCGATCAGAGCCGTTCCTGAATAAATGGCAGAAAGGGGGACCTCGTAATGGAAGAATTTATCGGAGGCAAGCATTCAGTGCTTGAAGCGCTCCGCTCCGGCCGGACGATCAATAAAATATGGATCGCCGAGCAGGCGCAAAAACAATTGACGCAACCGATTATTGCCGAAGCAAAGCAAAATGGTGTTATCGTTCAATTTGCGGACAAACGAAAGCTGGATCAAATGGCGGCGGGTGTACAGCATCAAGGCGTCGTTGCGCAGGTGGCGGCTTATGAATACGTAGAGGTGGAAGATTTATTGGCCAGAGCCGCAGAAAAGGGGGAACAACCGTTCCTGCTGATATTGGATGAAATCGAAGATCCGCATAACCTGGGCTCTATTTTGCGGTCGGCCGATTGCACGGGGGTTCATGGGGTCATCATTCCGAAACGGCGTTCCGTCGGTTTAACCGCTACCGTATCGAAAACATCGGCTGGCGCGGTGGAATATGTCCCTGTTGCACGGGTGACCAACTTGGCGCAGACGATTGAACAGCTGAAAGAGCAGGGGCTGTGGATCGCCGGAACGGATGTAGACGCGAAGCAGCATGTATATGCAACAAACCTCAATTTGCCGATCGCCATCATCATCGGGAACGAGAGTAAAGGGGTAGGGCGGTTAATTAAAGAGAAGTGCGATTTTTTACTCAAGCTGCCGATGTTCGGTCAAATCAACTCTTTGAACGCCTCAGTGGCCGCTTCCGTATTGATGTATGAAGTTGTGCGCCAGCGAATGGCCGCTCACTAGCGATGGCGGGGCACGTTGAATGATTCAAGAAATATTAATTGTGGACGGATATAATATCATCGGCGCCTGGCCCGAGCTGCAGAAGCTAAAAGAGATCCGGCTCGAAGAAGCGCGCGACCGGTTGATCGGCATCATGGGGGAGTATCAGTCGTTTTCCGGGATGAAGGTCATTCTTGTTTTTGACGCTTATTATGTGCCCGGGCTCGGACGCAAAGACGTGCACCATAAACTTCCCGTCTATTTTACAAAAGAAAAAGAGACGGCCGATGAATTGATAGAACGGCTTGTTACCGCACATATCGGCCGTCGAAAACAAATCTATGTGGCGACCAGCGACATGACCGAGCAGCACGTTATTTTCGGCAAAGGGGCTTTCCGGGTTCCGGCCGGCGAGCTGCTGGTCAAAGTAAGGCAAGCCCGGCAGGAAATACGGAAGAAAATCGAAGAGGACAACAGCTCAGGTCGACATAATACTTTCGACAGCAAGCTGAGCGACGACGTCAAGGCGATGTTCGAAAAGTGGAGGCGAGGGCGTTAAAATATGCCTGAAAGTCTCGTAATATGAAGCTTTTTCAAGCGTAATCTTGTTGACGGTGATAGATTACATAATGTATACTAATCCTATCTTTGAAGCGCAGGGCCGGAGGGATATTGGTGAGTGTCGACCTCAAAGAACTGAGAATGTACGAATACGACCTCAAGGCAGACGAAGATATTGTGGATTCGGTCCGCGAAGGCGACAGCGATGCGCTCGAATATCTGATCAACAAGTATAAGAACTTTGTGCGCGCCAAAGCGCGTTCTTATTTTTTGATCGGTGCAGACAGAGAAGACATTGTGCAGGAAGGCATGATCGGCCTGTACAAATCGATTCGCGACTTTCGCGGCGACAAGCTATCATCCTTCAAGGCGTTTGCCGAGCTGTGTATTACCCGCCAGATCATTACGGCTATCAAAACTGCTACTCGCCAGAAACATATTCCACTGAATTCTTACGTTTCGCTGGACAAGCCTATTTATGATGAAGATTCCGATCGTACGCTGCTCGATGTCATTTGCGGCTCCCGAGTTTCCGATCCGGAGGAATTGATAATCAACCAGGAAGAGTTTAGCGGTCTGGAAGATAAGATGGGAGAAATATTAAGCGATCTTGAACGCAGAGTATTGATGCTGTATTTGGATGGCCGGTCTTATCAGGAAATTGCCGTTGATTTGGATCGGCACGTGAAGTCGATTGACAATGCGCTGCAGCGAGTGAAGCGCAAACTCGAGAGATATTTGGAAGTAAGGGACGCCTAGTTTACAAGTGCCGTTGCTACGAAGCAGGGGCCTTTTTATTTTGCAAGGAACCTGTGCTATCGCTTGTGCCGGGACTGAGCTTTGAACACTTTCATTTGCCGAATATTGGATACCTTTATAGTAGAACAAACGTTCTCTCATGTCAACCGTTTTCGTGTTCAACTTCGGGTTTAAGACTCGTGCAGTTTGCCGATACTGGGAAAATGCGGGACAGGCAGTTCGTGTTAATCCTTTTTCCTTGACAGAAAAAAGGGCGTGTGCTAAAGTATTTTGGTAGCCTTAAGCTTTGGGGCTTTTTTTATGCTGATCGCTTAAAGGCGAAAATTTTGAGGCTGGACCGTAGGAGGTGTACATCATGCGGGTGATTATCACATTAGCGTGCACAAACTGCAAGCAAAGAAACTATACTTCCACCAAAAATAAGCGCAACCATCCTGACCGCATGGAGCTTAAGAAATATTGCAAGTTTTGCAATGAACAAACCGCTCATCGCGAAACTCGCTAGTTTTTGGAGGTGCAGGCCATGGCCTTTTTGGCTAAAATGAAGCAAGGATTTGGCAGCACGTTTTCTTTTTTTGCGGACTGCTGGTCTGAATTGAGGAAAGTCAAATGGCCTACGCGTAAGGAAATGATCAGCTATACGCTGGTTGTCTTGTTTACGGTCGCCTTCGTGACGGTGTACTTCTATGTTCTTGACTTGGGTATTTCTGAGCTGCTTCGCCTTGTATTCCAATGATGATGACAATGGGTGGCGCTATGGAAATGGAGAAAAGATGGTACGTCGTACATACCTATTCGGGGTATGAGAACAAGGTAAAGGCTAATTTGGAAAAACGTGTTGAGTCCATGGACATGAAGGATAAGATCTTTCGGGTGCTTGTCCCCATGGAAGAAGAGCTTGTGAATAAGGATGGCAAGAAGAAGACGGTTATGCGCAAAGTATATCCGGGTTACGTGCTTGTGGAGATGATCCAGACGGACGATTCATGGTATGTCGTGCGCAACACGCCTGGCGTTACCGGGTTCGTAGGTTCCACCGGTTCCGGTTCGAAGCCGACGGCGCTGCTTCCCGAGGAAGTCGATTCGATCCTTAAACACATGGGCATTGAAGAGCCGAAACCGAAAATCGATTTCGAGCTGAAGGATACCGTTCGCGTAAAAGTCGGGCCTTTCGCCAACTTTGTCGGTACGGTAGAGGAAATACTTGTGGACAAGAGTAAACTGAAGGTACATGTCAACATGTTTGGCAGAGAAACGCCGGTCGAGCTGGACTACAACCAAGTGGAAAAGCTGTAAAGCGGTGCAGACTGCCATACTAGAACGAGGAGGTGTCACACAATGGCAAAAAAGGTCATCAAAATGGTAAAGCTTCAAGTTCCTGCAGGTAAAGCGAATCCGGCGCCGCCGATCGGTCCTGCACTCGGTCAAGCAGGGGTTAACATCATGGCATTCTGTAAAGAGTTTAACGCTCGTACAGCCGACCAAGCTGGTTTGATCATCCCTGTCGTAATTACGGTATTTGAAGATCGCTCCTTCACTTTTGAGACGAAAACGCCTCCGGCTGCCGTATTGCTGCGCGTAGCTGCAGGGATCGAAAAAGGATCCGGCGAACCGAACAAGAAGAAGGTTGCGACTGTTAAGCGTTCGAAAGTACGCGAAATCGCCGAGCAAAAAATGCCTGACCTGAACGCAGCGTCCGTGGAAGCGGCTATGCGTATGGTTGAAGGTACGGCTCGCAGCATGGGCGTAGTGATCGAAGACTAATTCGATTGCGAAATCCGCAGTGACAATCGACAATGCTTCGCATTTGTAACGATTGCACATACGTGACAACCAACACGGCTTCGCCTGTGTAATGGTTGCACATACATGACAACCGACATGGCTTCGCTTATGTAACGGTTGCATGAAACGTGACAACTGTCTTCGTTTCACACGAAGTAACAAAGTTGCACGATCAGTGGGAGGACATTCCGCTAATACCACTTAGGAGGACTAGACAATGGCTAAACACGGTAAGAAATACCTCGAAGTAGCCAAGCAGATCGATGCTGAAGCGTTCTATGAGCCGTTTGAAGCGATCGAGCTTGTAAAGAAGACGGCACGTGCAAAGTTCGACGAAACCGTTGAAGTTGCCGTACGTTTGGGCGTAGACCCTAGAAAACAAGACCAGGCTGTCCGCGGCGTCGTTGTACTGCCACACGGCACTGGTAAAACAAAACGCGTTCTTGTATTTGCCAAAGGGGACAAAGCGAAAGAAGCGGAAGCGGCTGGCGCTGACTTTGTAGGCGATCAAGACATGATAAACAAAATCCAACAAGGTTGGTTCGACTTCGATGTCTGCGTAGCTACGCCGGACATGATGAGTGAAGTCGGTAAACTTGGCCGTATCTTAGGTGGTAAAGGTTTGATGCCGAACCCGAAAGCGGGCACCGTTACGTTCGACGTAGCGAAAGCCGTTCAGGAAATCAAGGCAGGTAAAATCGAATACCGTCTGGATAAAGCCGGACAAATCCACGCGCCGATCGGTAAAGTGTCCTTCGACGCTGAGAAGCTTGCTGAGAACTTTAAAGCGCTCATCGATGCGCTGAACAGAGCGAAGCCTGCTGCAGCAAAAGGCGTTTACCTGAAGAACGTTGCGGTTTCTTCCACGATGGGACCGGGCGCTCGCATCAACGCGGCTAACCTCCGATAATAGGAATAGCTTAACAGTTGACTTTGTTCGTCAGCCGTGCTAACCTGTTAAAGGTTTAACAAACGAATATGCTTACCGTAGACAGTAGGTGCTTCCTTTGGAAGCTTAATCTCCTACCGAGGTGTTATGATATAAGTTCGGTATTCTTTGCCTGTTAGTACAAAGAATTCGTGAATGATCATGCCTTCGCCTTGTCTGCGAAGGCATTTCTCGTTTTCTGGGGAGATGCCTGGCAGATGCACGAATGTGATCGGGTAGTTTACGAGCGTAAGCTTCGCAAGTAAGTGTTGTAAAATCGCTGCATGAAAAGAGGTGCAAATATGGCAAACGCGAAAATTATCGAGCAAAAAGCGGCGCAAGTGGCAGAAGTAAGCGACAAGCTGAAAGAAAGCTCCTGCGCAATCGTTGCAGATTACCGCGGTTTGAACGTGGCTCAAGTAACCGAGCTTCGCAAACAATTGCGTGAAGCGGGCATTGAGTTCCAAGTATTGAAAAATTCATTGGTTCGCCGTGCTACGGAAAATTCCGAATTGTCCGATCTGGGTGAATACTTGAGCGGTCCTACCGCGATTGCATTCAGCAAAGACGACGTTGTGGCTCCGGCCAAAATTTTGACCGATTTTGCCAAGAAAAACGATCAACTGAGCGTAAAAGCCGGCGTCGTTGAAGGTAAAGTGGTTGATTTTAACCAAATCAAAGCACTCGCAGAACTTCCTTCCAGAGAAGGTCTTCTGTCCATGTTGCTCAGCGTGCTTCAAGCACCTGTTCGCAATTTCGCCCTTGCGGTTAAGGCTGTGGCCGAGAAGCAAGAAGGCGGAGCGCAAGAAGCTTAATTATTGCAAGCTTTCAGTATTCTAAAAAAAATCATATCGAACATAAATGGAGGTTTAACCATGAGCAAAGAGCAAATCTTGGAAGCCATCAAAGGCATGACTGTACTTGAACTGAACGACCTGGTTAAAGCAATCGAAGAAGAATTCGGCGTAACTGCAGCAGCACCTGTAGCTGTAGTAGCAGGCGGCGCAGCAGCAGAAGTTGCTGAGCAAACAGAATTCGACGTAATTTTGAACAGCGCTGGCGCTTCCAAAATCAACGTTATCAAAGTTGTTCGCGAAATTACAGGCCTCGGCTTGAAAGAAGCGAAAGATCTTGTAGACGGCGCACCGAAGCCGCTTAAAGAGAAAGTTTCCAAAGAAGAAGCTGAATCCGTTAAAGCAAAATTGGAAGAAGCAGGCGCTTCCGTAGAAGTGAAGTAATACGGACTTGCGTGTTAAGCACCCCTTGCAGAGGCGACTCTTCAAGGGGTTTTCCTTTTCGATAAACCTGCGGCGGACAGGTCGATTTGGGCCGGTCTCTTTTGTCAACAAACGTTGCAATTGTTAGATCGGTTTCGATGATCTCAGTTGTCAACAACGTTGCAATTGTTAGATCGGTCTCGATGATCTCAGTTGTCAACAACGTTGCAATCGTTAGATCAGTTTCGATGATCTCAGTTGTCAACAAACGTTGCAACTGTTAGATCCGTTTAGACGATCTCAGTTGTCAACATAGGAGGGTGATGCTACGTGTCGGAGCATTATTATTCTCAAAAACCGAGTACGGCCCACGATCAGCATACGATTGAAGAAACCATGATCGGTCGTACATTTACATTTACCACCGACGCCGGCGTCTTCTCCAAGCGAGGGATCGACTACGGGTCGAAGCTGCTCATAGAGACGGTAAGTCTGCCGGATCAGGCCAGAGTGCTCGACGTAGGCTGCGGCTACGGGCCGATCGGTCTTGCTGCGGCGGTGCTTGCAGGAAAAGGTATGGTTACGATGGTTGACATCAACGAGAGGGCGATTGAGCTGGCGAAGCATAATGCGAAGCGCAATCAGATCACGAATGTTGAAATTTTGCAAAGCGATCTTCTCGAGCAGGTAACGGGCCGTACATTTGACGCTGTACTCACCAACCCGCCGATTCGTGCGGGAAAGGAGACGGTCCATCGCATTTTTGAACAGGCGCATGAGGTGCTCGTTCCGGGAGGCGCGCTGTGGATTGTCATTCAGAAAAAGCAGGGAGCCCCATCGGCTGTGAAAAAACTGGAGTCTCTGTTTTCCGAAGTGGTGGAAGTGGAGCGAGATAAAGGTTATTGGATTTTGAAAGCGACGAAGTAGAAAGCAGTCTTGCGGCGGAATATATCGCTTAGCGGCTTCGGAATGTCGTGACTAACCGATATATTCCGCCGTAGGAAAAAATGTTGACTTGATATTTTATCTGTGGTATTATTATAAAATGTCAGCATTATGATTGGGATATATGTCTTTAGTTGGCTAAAATGTCAAGAAATATTTTTCCTGCATGTAGTGTATAAAATTATAACATTCGACGTATAATGTTTAAATTTTAGGTAAAACCTACATGGTATGAGGAAAAATGTGGAAAGTGAAAGGAAAGTCTCCAATTCTCATTTCAGTAATTAGAAGCTTCCTAAAGAAGTTCCAACTTCGGGCAATATTTACTCGAGAAGGCTTCCCAAGAGGCTTTTATTTTGTTCTATTGAGTAGACATGAGGGGTGAATCTAAGTTGGCGGGTCATCTTGTTCAATTAGGTCGACGTAAACGCAGGTCGTACGCGCGGATCAATGAGGTTTTGGAAATTCCTAACTTGATTGAGATCCAACAAAAATCATATCAGTGGTTTTTGGATGAAGGATTGCGCGAAATGTTTCAGGATATTTCCCCGATACAAGATTTTACGGGGAATTTGGTGTTGGAGTTTATTGACTATAGCTTGGGTGAGCCCAAATACTCGGTTGATGAATCCAAGGAACGCGACGTCACCTTTGCAGCACCGCTTCGTGTGAAAGTACGGTTAATCAATAAGGAAACCGGAGAGGTAAAAGAGCAGGAAGTATTTATGGGCGATTTTCCTCTGATGACGGAAACGGGTACGTTCATCATCAACGGCGCCGAACGGGTTATCGTCAGTCAGCTGGTTCGTTCTCCTAGCGTCTATTTTAGCACGAAAGTCGATAAAAATGGTAAGAAAACATATACGGCTACGGTCATCCCGAACCGGGGCGCATGGCTTGAACTCGAAACCGATGCCAAAGACATCGTCTATGTTCGGATTGATCGTACACGTAAAATTCCGGTCACCGTGCTGCTGAGAGCACTAGGTTTCGGTACCGATGCGGAGATTATCGATCTGCTCGGCGACAACGAGTACATCCGCAATACGTTGGACAAGGATAACACCGATTCGACGGACAAAGCGCTGATCGAAATTTACGAACGGTTGCGTCCGGGCGAGCCTCCGACGCTCGATAACGCCAGAAGCTTGCTGGTCGCTCGTTTCTTCGATCCGAAGCGCTATGATCTGGCGAACGTCGGCCGATACAAAATCAACAAAAAGCTGCACATCAAGAACCGTTTGTTCAACCAACGTTTGGCTGAAACGTTAGTGGATACGGCGACCGGCGAGATTATTGCGGAAGCCGGCCAACTGATCGATCGCCGATTGCTTGATTCCATCATGCCTCACCTGGAAGATAGCGTTGGTTTTAAAGAATATACGGCTGTCAATGGGGTAACGGAAACGAATCAAATTCCGCTTCAGGCGATCGACGTGTATTCTCCGATCGAAGACGGGAAAATCGTGAAAGTCATCGCCAACGGGAAAATCGACAAGTCGATTAAAAACATTACCCCGGCCGACATCATCGCTTCGATCAACTACTTCATGAATCTGCTTCATGGAATCGGAAGCACGGATGATATCGACCACTTGGGGAACCGTCGTTTGCGTTCCGTGGGCGAATTGCTGCAAAACCAATTCCGGATCGGGTTGTCCCGGATGGAACGCGTTGTGCGTGAGCGAATGTCCATTCAGGACGTGAATACGATCACCCCGCAGCAGCTCATTAACATTCGTCCTGTCATTGCATCGATTAAGGAGTTCTTCGGAAGTTCGCAGCTGTCGCAGTTTATGGACCAGACGAATCCGCTGGCTGAACTGACGCACAAACGCCGTCTGTCCGCACTCGGACCCGGCGGTTTGACCAGAGAGCGCGCTGGCTTTGAAGTTCGCGACGTGCATCACTCCCACTATGGACGGATGTGCCCGATCGAGACGCCGGAAGGTCCGAACATCGGTTTGATCAACTCGCTTTCCACCTTTGCGCGTGTGAACGAGTTCGGTTTTATCGAAGCGCCGTACCGACGCGTTGATCCGAATACGGGAATCGTAACCGACGAGATTGCCTATTTGACTGCTGATGAAGAAGACAACTACGTTGTAGCTCAGGCAAACGCAGAGCTTACGGATGAAGGCAAATTTGCCAACGATTCGGTTATCGTTCGTTACAAAGACGATATCCTGACGCTTCCGAAAGATCGCGTCGATTATATGGACGTATCGCCGAAGCAGGTTGTATCCGTGGCGACGGCGCTCATCCCGTTCCTTGAAAATGACGACTCCAACCGTGCGCTCATGGGATCGAACATGCAGCGGCAGGCAGTACCGCTTCTCATTCCGAAATCGCCGCTGGTCGGTACGGGAATGGAACATAAGTCCGCCAAAGATTCCGGCGTTTGTATCGTTTCCAAAGTGAACGGAGTCGTAGAACGCGTTTCCGCTAATGAAATATGGGTTCGCCGTCAGGAAATGGTCGATGGTCGACTGGTTAACGGCGACTTGATTAAGCATAAGCTTCATAAGTTTTTGCGTTCCAACCAAGGTACATGCATCAACCAGCGTCCGATTTGCCACAAAGGCGAGCAAGTGCGCGTGGGCGATATTTTGGCCGACGGTCCTTCAACGGAGCAAGGCGAGCTGGCGCTTGGCCGTAACGTTGTCGTTGCCTTTATGACGTGGGAAGGCTACAACTACGAGGATGCGATTCTGCTTAGCGAACGGCTTGTAAAGGAAGACGTATACACTTCCATTCACATCGAAGAGTATGAGTCTGAATCCCGCGATACGAAGCTCGGACCGGAAGAAATTACACGCGATATTCCGAACGTCGGCGAAGACGCGCTGAAAAATCTCGATGAACGCGGTATTATTCGCGTCGGTGCGGAAATCGCCGCTGGAGATATTTTGGTCGGTAAAGTCACGCCGAAAGGCGTTACCGAGCTGACGGCGGAAGAAAGATTGCTTCATGCGATCTTCGGCGAGAAAGCTCGCGAAGTACGCGATACTTCCCTCCGCGTGCCTCACGGTACGGACGGGATCGTTGTCGACGTGAAAGTGTTCACGCGCGAGAATGGCGATGAGCTGCCGCCAGGCGTCAATCAGTTGGTTCGCGTTTATATTGCCCAGAAACGGAAAATTTCCGAGGGCGATAAAATGGCCGGACGTCACGGGAACAAAGGGGTTATCGCGCGCATTCTGCCTGAGGAGGACATGCCGTTCATGCCGGACGGTACGCCGGTTGAAGTCGTGCTTAACCCGCTCGGCGTTCCATCGCGGATGAACATCGGTCAGGTGCTCGAAGTTCATCTTGGCATGGCCGCCAGATTCCTCGGTATTCATACCGCTACGCCGGTATTTGACGGTGCCCGCGAGTATGACGTATTCGATACGATGGAAGAAGCCGGCATGCAGCGCAACGGTAAAACGATGCTGTACGACGGACGTACGGGCGAACCGTTTGAACGGGAAGTTACGGTCGGCGTCATGTACATGATCAAACTGGCGCACATGGTTGACGATAAAATTCATGCCCGGTCGACCGGACCATACTCTCTTGTTACGCAGCAGCCGCTCGGCGGTAAGGCGCAGTTCGGCGGACAGCGTTTCGGGGAGATGGAAGTTTGGGCGCTCGAGGCTTATGGCGCGGCTTACACGCTGCAAGAAATATTGACCGTCAAATCGGATGACGTGGTTGGACGGGTGAAGACGTATGAATCGATTGTCAAAGGCGAGAACGTTCCGGAGCCGGGCGTACCGGAATCTTTCAAAGTATTGATCAAAGAGCTTCAAAGCTTGGGTATGGATGTGAAGATCCTTTCCGAGAATGAAGAAGAGATCGAAATGAAGGAAATGGACGATGATGACGAGGTATCAAGCGATAAGCTGAACCTTAATCTTGAAGGCGCGGAGCTTGCCGTCGAATAATAAACTTTTGCGTTAGTCGTTTGTCGTGGGCACTATAGCACGCACCACAAGCATCACGCATCCGTTCGGGTGCAATACGTTCCACAAAAGTTGGAGGAGGGTTGCTCCTTGATAGACGTCAACAATTTCGAGTATATGAAGATCGGCCTGGCTTCACCGGATAAAATCCGTTCCTGGTCCCGCGGCGAAGTAAAGAAGCCCGAAACGATCAACTACAGGACGCTTAAACCTGAAAAGGAAGGATTGTTCTGCGAAAAAATCTTCGGGCCGACCAAAGACTGGGAGTGCCATTGCGGTAAGTATAAGCGCGTTCGTTACAAAGGCGTGGTTTGCGATCGCTGCGGCGTTGAAGTAACCCGGCAAAAAGTGCGCCGCGAGCGCATGGGCCATATTGAATTGGCCGCGCCGGTATCGCATATCTGGTATTTCAAAGGGATTCCGAGTCGGATGGGCCTTGCGCTCGATATGTCTCCGCGTTCCCTTGAAGAGATCATTTATTTTGCATCTTATGTCGTGACCGACCCTGGGGATACGCCGCTTGAGAAAAAGCAGCTGCTCTCCGAGAAGGAATACCGCAGCTACAGAGAAAAGTACGGCTATGCGTTTCAAGCCGGCATGGGTGCGGAAGCGGTCAAAAAGCTGCTTCAGGACATCGACATCGAGAAAGAAGTCGATATGCTGAAGGATGAGCTTAAAACCGCTCAGGGCCAACGCCGCAACCGGGCGATTAAACGTCTGGAAGTCATGGAAGCATTCCGTAATTCGAAAAATATGCCGGAGTGGATGGTACTGGATGTATTGCCGGTCATCCCGCCGGAACTTCGTCCGATGGTTCAGCTGGACGGCGGCCGTTTCGCCACGTCTGACTTGAACGATTTGTACCGCCGCGTGATCAACCGGAACAACCGTCTGAAAAGACTGCTTGATCTCGGTGCGCCGGATATCATCGTGCAGAACGAGAAGCGGATGCTGCAAGAAGCAGTTGACGCCCTGATCGACAACGGCCGCCGCGGCCGTCCGGTTACCGGACCGGGCAACCGTCCGCTCAAATCGCTCAGCCACATGCTGAAAGGGAAGCAAGGCCGTTTCCGTCAAAACTTGCTGGGCAAACGGGTTGACTATTCCGGACGTTCCGTTATCGTCGTCGGACCGAACCTGAAGATGTATCAATGCGGTCTGCCGAAAGAAATGGCGCTTGAGCTGTTCAAGCCATTCGTCATGAAAGAGCTTGTGAATAAAGGGCTTGCCCACAACATCAAGAGCGCGAAGCGCAAAGTGGAACGCGTCAGCCCGGAAGTATGGGATGTGCTTGAAGAAGTTATCAGGGAGCATCCGGTACTGCTGAACCGTGCCCCTACGCTGCACAGACTAGGGATCCAGGCATTCGAACCGATCTTGGTCGAAGGGCGCGCTATCAAGCTGCATCCGCTCGTATGTACGGCATATAACGCCGACTTCGACGGTGACCAGATGGCCGTTCACGTGCCGCTGTCGGCAGAGGCGCAAGCGGAAGCGCGCGTTCTGATGCTGGCCTCCGGCAATATCCTGAACCCGAAGGACGGCAAACCAGTCGTTACACCTTCGCAGGATATGGTACTCGGCAGCTTCTATTTGACGACGGACAACAAGCGCGCCAAAGGCGCAGGAACGATTTTGCGTACCGTATCCGAGGCTGTATCGCTCTATCACAGAGGAGATGCTTCCTTGCATGCACGCGTTGCGATTCCGGCCAAAGCGCTTAACAAAACGAGCTTTACGCCGGAACAGCAAGAAGCGGTGCTCATTACGTCCATCGGTAAAATTATTTTCAACGAAATTTACCCGGCGGATTTCCCATTCATCAACGAGGCAACCAAAGCGAACCTGTTGAACGGTATTTCGGATAACTATTTCGTATTTGGCAAAGGCGGAGACATCCGCGGCAAGATGGAAGAACTCCCGGAGACGAAAGCCGTCGGCAAAGACTACCTCGGCTCGATCATCGGAGAATGCTTCCGTCGTTACCAAACGATGCGCACCTCTGTTATTTTGGATGATATCAAACAGCTCGGCTTTACGTATTCGACGCGCGCAGGTATTACGGTTGCCGTTGCCGACGTGACCGTTCCGAAAGAGAAGGATGAAATTCTTCGCGAGTCGGAAGATAAGGTCAATGTCGTAACCAACCAATATCGCCGCGGTTTGATTACGGATGACGAACGTTATGACCGTGTCATCTCGATCTGGAGCAAGGCGAAAGACGAAATCACGGAAGTACTGATGAAGTCGCTTGACAAGTACAACTCCATCAACATGATGGTTGAATCGAAAGCGCGCGGTAACAAATCGCAGATCACCCAGCTCGGCGGGATGCGCGGACTTATGGCGACGCCGACCGGACGGATTTACGAGCTGCCGATCAAGTCGAACTTCCGCGAAGGCCTCACGGTATTGGAATACTTCATTTCCACGCACGGTGCGCGGAAAGGTCTTGCGGATACGGCGCTCCGGACGGCGGACTCGGGTTATTTGACCAGACGTCTCGTCGATGTGGCGCAGGATGTTATCGTACGCGATGAAGATTGCGGTACCGATAAAGGCTTCATTGTCAGCAGAATTCAGGACGGTAAAGAAGTGATCGAGGATCTGTACGATCGTATCGAAGGGCGTTATTCCTTTGAAACGATACGCGATCCGAAATCCGGCGAAGTTATCGTACCCCGCAATGGATTGATCGAATCACCTATTGCCGATCGGATAATTGAAGCCGGTATTGAGAAAATTCAGATTCGCTCCGTTCTCAGCTGCCGTTCCCGTCATGGCGTTTGCAAAAAATGCTACGGGCGCAACCTGGCGACAGGCCAGTACGTTGAAATCGGCGAAGCTGTCGGTATTATCGCAGCTCAGTCTATCGGTGAACCGGGAACGCAGCTCACCATGCGTACGTTCCATACCGGAGGCGTTGCGGGTGACGATATTACGCAAGGTTTGCCGCGGATTCAAGAACTTTTCGAAGCTCGGAACCCGAAAGGGCAGGCGACGATTACTGAGATCGACGGGGTAGTTAAGGAAATTCGCGAAGCGAAAGACCGCCGCGAGATTGAAGTACAGGGAGAAGCGGAATCGAAAGTGTACACCATGCCTTACGGCTCGCGTATTCGCGTTACCGTGAATCAAACGGTCGAAGCGGGCGACGAGTTAACCGAAGGCTCGATCGACCCGAAAGAGATGCTGCGCATCAAAGGGATCCGCGGGGTGCAAAACTACATTCTGCAGGAAGTCCAGCGCGTGTATCGAAATCAGGGCGTTGAGATCAATGACAAGCACATCGAGGTAATGATTCGCCAGATGCTGCGTAAAATCCGTATCGTCGATGCGGGGAATACGACGCTGCTGCCGGGATCGTTCGTCGATATTCACGAGTACGAGGAAGCGAATAAAGTTGCGCTGTTTGCAGGCGAAGAGCCGGCGGTTGCCAAACCGGTCCTTCTCGGTATTACAAAAGCGTCTTTGGAAACCGACTCGTTCCTGTCTGCCGCATCGTTCCAGGAAACGACACGCGTTCTGACCGATGCCGCAATCAAGGGCAAAGTCGACCAACTGCTCGGTTTGAAAGAGAACGTCATTATCGGCAAGCTCATACCGGCCGGTACGGGCATGTCGAGATACCGGAATATCCGAATTACGGACCCGAACGCGGAAGAGCAGGATGAGTTGTTGAATGAAGCCGAAGCGGTCACTGTAGAATAATACGAGGTTATGTGGGCTTGCCTTCAAAAACGATATGAAAAAAAGTTTTTGAAGGCGAGCGCCTATCCTTGACATGGTATGGCCGAGGTGCTAATATATCGTAGTGTGCCATTTTATAAGAAACACCTGTCTCTTTGGAGGATATGGTTCATGTCTTATGATAAAGTGAAGCAGGCTGCCAAAATAACAATCGGCACGAAACATGCGACAAGAACCGTCGAGCAAGGAATTGCCTCGGAAGTCTTCGTTGCCAAAGATGCAGATCCGCGAATTACGATAAAAATGGTTAACCTCTGCAAGAAAATGGGGGTTAAAGTAACATACGTGGACTCTATGAAACTGCTAGGTAAAGCGTGTGGTATTGAAGTAGGCGCCGCCATGGCTGCCGTAGTGAATGAATAGAACGAATCCGTTTTTGTCTGAGAAAATGCATGGAGTTCGAAGGCAAAAGCTTTTCCTTTGTTCATTTACGATTCGCCTGGATCTGTGGGCTTGAAATTGTAGGATCATGATCTTGAAGGAGGTGGCCAAAATGCCAACAATTAACCAACTCGTTCGTAAAGGACGCGAAGCAAAAGTTGTAAAATCCAAATCCCCGGCTCTTCAAAGAGGTTTCAACGCCTTGAAAAGAGAAGCGACGGATCTGAGCTCCCCTCAAAAACGTGGCGTATGTACTCGTGTAGGTACAATGACGCCGAAGAAACCGAACTCCGCTCTTCGTAAATATGCGCGTGTTCGTTTGACTAACCGTGTTGAGGTTACTGCTTACATCCCGGGTATCGGACACAACCTGCAAGAGCACAGCGTGGTGCTGATCCGCGGCGGTCGTGTTAAGGACCTTCCAGGGGTTCGTTATCACATCGTTCGTGGCGCGCTCGATACTGCAGGCGTGAACAACCGTAAACAAGCTCGTTCCAAGTACGGCGCTAAGCGTCCGAAAGTGAAGAAGTAATATCAAAATAAGTATGAACTTTTTGAGAAAGGGGGATAACTATGCCTCGTAAAGGTCCAGTTACTCGCAGAGACGTATTGCCAGATCCGATTTACAATAGCAAGCTTGTTACCCGTCTGATCAACCGCATCATGATTGATGGGAAAAGAGGAACGGCGCAAACGATTCTTTATAACGCTTTTAACACGATTCAAGAGCGTACGGGCAAAGATCCGATGGAAGTGTTTGAAGCAGCAATCAAGAATATCATGCCTGTTCTTGAAGTTAAAGCCCGCCGTGTTGGGGGTGCCAACTATCAAGTGCCGGTAGAGGTAAGACCGGAACGCCGCACGACGTTAGGTCTTCGTTGGCTCGTTAACTATTCCCGTCTTCGCGGTGAGAAGACGATGGAAGAGAGATTGGCGCAAGAGATTATCGACGCCAGCAACAACACAGGCGCTTCCGTGAAGAAGCGCGAAGACACGCACAAAATGGCAGAAGCCAACAAAGCGTTCGCGCACTATCGTTGGTAAAATATTATTCCTACTTTTAGGAAGGAGACAACCTGATGGCAAGAGAGTTCTCCTTAAAAGATACGCGTAACATCGGGATCATGGCGCATATCGATGCCGGTAAGACGACCACGACAGAGCGCATTTTGTTCTACACAGGCCGTACGCACAAAATCGGTGAAGTTCACGAAGGTGCTGCGACAATGGACTGGATGGAGCAAGAGCAGGAGCGCGGAATTACGATTACTTCCGCCGCTACGACCGCTCAGTGGAAAGGCCACCGCATCAATATCATCGACACCCCGGGCCACGTTGACTTCACCGTTGAAGTTGAACGTTCCCTGCGCGTATTGGATGGAGCTGTAGGTGTATTCAGTGCGAAGGAAGGCGTTGAGCCGCAGTCGGAGACGGTTTGGAGACAAGCGGACCGTTACGGCGTTCCTCGGATTGCTTACGTTAACAAAATGGACATCATCGGTGCGGATTACTTGCAAGTAATTCAATCGATGCGTGAAAAGCTTGGTGCAAATGCCGTTGCGATTCAATTGCCGATCGGTGCCGAGAATGATTTTGTCGGCGCGATTGACATCATTGAGCGCAAAGCATATGTTTACAAAGACGACTTGGGCAAAGATCCGATCATCTCCGATGTGCCTGAGGAATTCAAAGAGAAAGTGGAAGAGCTTCGTCTTGAGCTTGTAGAGAAAGTTTCCGAGCTTGACGAGGAGCTCATGATGAAATACCTGGAAGGCGAAGAGCTGACTGTGGAAGAAATCAAATCTGCGCTCCGCAAAGGCGTATGTTCGGTTCAAATCTTCCCGGTTGTTTGCGGATCTTCTTACCGCAACAAAGGCGTTCAAATGATGTTGGATGCCGTTATCGCTTACCTTCCTTCTCCTGTTGATGTTCCAGACATTAAGGGTACGCTTGAAGACGGAACGGAAGTTGTCCGCAAATCCGCCGACGACCAACCGTTTTCCGCTTTAGCGTTCAAAATCATGACTGACCCGTTTGTTGGTAAGCTTACGTTCTTCCGCGTATACTCCGGTGTGTTGAACTCCGGTTCGTACGTATTGAACGGAACGAAAGGCAAGCGCGAACGGATCGGCCGTATTTTGCAAATGCATGCGAACAGCCGTCAGGAAATCACCGAAGTGTATGCCGGTGACATTGCAGCTGCCGTAGGCTTGAAAGATACGATCACTGGCGATACGCTGTGCGATGAGAAAAACCCGGTTATTCTCGAATCGATGAACTTCCCTGAGCCGGTAATCCAGCTTGCGGTTGAGCCGAAAACGAAAGCCGACCAAGACAAGATGGGTATCGCGCTTGCGAAGCTGTCCGAAGAAGACCCGACTTTCCGTGCGCACACGGACGAAGAAACAGGCCAAACGATTATCGCCGGTATGGGTGAGCTTCACCTCGAGATTATCGTTGACCGTATGCTTCGCGAGTTCAAGGTAGAAACCAACGTGGGTAAACCACAGGTTGCTTACCGTGAAACGTTCCGTCAGCCTGCGAAGGTTGAAGGTAAATTCGTACGCCAATCCGGTGGCCGCGGTCAGTATGGCCATTGCTGGGTTGAATTCGAACCTCTTGAGCCGGGTACTGGCTTCCAGTTCGAGAGCAAAATCGTCGGTGGTGCTATTCCTAAAGAATACGTCGCTCCGATTCAAGCTGGTATCGAAGAGTCGATGAAGAACGGCGTATACGCAGGCTTCCCGCTCGTAGATATCAAAGCTACCGTAGTGGATGGTTCCTATCACGATGTCGACTCCAGTGAAATGGCGTTCAAAATCGCAGGTTCCATGGCGCTTAAAGCAGCAGCGGAGAAATGCCGTCCGGTATTGCTTGAGCCAATCATGAAAGTAGAAGTTACCGTTCCGGAAGAGTATATGGGCGACGTTATGGGCGACCTTAACTCCCGCCGCGGTCGGATCGAGGGTATGGATTCCCGCTTTGGCGCACAAATTATCCGCGCGAAAGTGCCTCTTTCCGAAATGTTCGGCTACTCGACGACACTTCGTTCCCGTACGCAAGGTCGCGGCGTGTACTCGATGGAAATCTCGCATTATGAAGAAGTGCCTAAGTCCATTGCAGAAGAAATCGTGGCAAAGCACAAAGGCGCTTAATATAAAATTGATTATTTAAGGAGGCTTCTTTCCATGGCAAAAGCGAAATTTGAACGTAATAAGCCGCACGTTAACATTGGTACCATCGGTCACGTTGACCACGGTAAAACAACTTTGACTGCTGCAATCACAACAGTATTGTCGAAAAAATACGGCGGTGCTGCTGTAGCATTCGACCAAATCGATAAAGCGCCAGAAGAGCGCGAGCGCGGGATCACAATCTCCACAGCTCACGTTGAATATGAAACACCTAACCGTCACTACGCACACGTTGACTGCCCAGGTCACGCCGACTATGTTAAAAACATGATCACGGGTGCAGCTCAAATGGACGGAGCGATCCTGGTTGTATCCGCAGCTGACGGCCCAATGCCGCAAACGCGCGAGCACATCCTGCTCTCCCGCCAAGTAGGCGTACCTTACATCGTCGTATTCCTGAACAAATGCGACATGGTTGAAGACGAAGAGCTTTTGGAACTGGTTGAAATGGAAGTTCGCGACCTGCTCAACGAGTACGAATTCCCAGGCGACGACACTCCGATCGTTCGCGGCGCAGCTCGTGAAGCTCTGCAAAACCCAGACGGTCCTTGGGCTGACAAAATCGTTGAGCTGTTCGAGCACATCGATACTTACATCCCTACGCCTGAGCGCGACACTGACAAGCCTTTCTTGATGCCGGTAGAGGACGTGTTCACGATCACTGGTCGTGGTACCGTTGCTACAGGTCGTGTAGAGCGCGGTGTAGTAAAAGTAGGCGACGAGATCGAAATTATCGGTCTTGCTGAAGAAACTCGCAAATCCGTTGTAACGGGCGTAGAAATGTTCCGTAAACTTCTGGATTCCGCTCAAGCGGGCGACAACATCGGTGCACTGCTTCGCGGTGTGGACCGTAAAGACATCGAGCGTGGTCAAGTATTGGCAAAACCGGGTTCGGTTAAGCCTCATACAAACTTCACGGCTCAAATCTACGTCCTGACAAAAGAAGAAGGCGGACGTCACAAGCCATTCTTCACAGGTTACCGTCCTCAGTTCTACTTCCGTACAACGGACGTAACAGGGATCATCAACCTGCCAGAAGGCGCAGAAATGGTTATGCCTGGCGACAACATCACGGTTACCGTTGAACTGATCGCACCAATCGCTATCGAAGAAGGTACTCGCTTCGCGATTCGCGAAGGCGGCCGTACAGTAGGCGCAGGCGCCGTAGCTACAATTCAAAAATAAGTTTTTTTGCCTGCTTGGGCAACCCTTCATCTATATAGATGAAGGGTTTTTAACTTTTTAGGCCGATGTCATAACTTTTTCTTGCTTTTTGTATTTCTTTTTAATATAATAGTGAGCGTTGGTCTGTGACGTTG
The DNA here is from genome assembly GCF_910594985.1 of Paenibacillus allorhizosphaerae. Classification (GTDB taxonomy): domain Bacteria; phylum Bacillota; class Bacilli; order Paenibacillales; family NBRC-103111; genus Paenibacillus_G; species Paenibacillus_G allorhizosphaerae. Next base: position 25,148 of record NZ_CAJVCE010000031.1, on the reverse strand, counting down.
CGATGATGTGAGAGGTTGCTGACACACCCGGCCCCTTTGCCATAGGGGCGGCGTCAGGAGATTTTCACGGAGTATGTCCGATACTAAATTGGGCGATAAAAGGAGGGAATACTATGGCAAAGCAAAAGATTCGTATTCGTTTGAAGGCTTATGATCACAGAGTTCTGGATCAATCCGCCGAGAAGATCGTGGAAACAGCCAAGCGTTCCGGTGCAGGAGTGTCTGGTCCGATTCCGCTTCCTACTGAGAAGCAAGTCATCACGATTCTTCGTGCCGTTCACAAGTACAAAGATTCTCGTGAACAATTCGAAATGCGCACGCACAAGCGTTTGATTGATATTGTGAATCCGACGCCGCAAACGGTTGACGCGCTGATGCGTTTGGATCTGCCGTCCGGTGTGGATATCGAAATCAAACTGTAAGATATACACATGTGAATAAATAGAAGCTAGAGAGGAAAAGAGGTGTCAACGATGACAAAAGGTATCTTAGGTAAAAAACTTGGTATGACTCAAGTATTTACACCTGAAGGATTGGTTGTTCCGGTTACGGTTATCCAAGCGGGTCCTTGCACAGTGCTGCAGAAGAAGGATTCGGACAACGACGGTTATGAAGCCATCCAAATCGGTTTTGCTGATAAGAAAGAAAAGAATGCGATTAAACCTGAGTTGGGCCATGCGAAAAAAGCGGGCGCAACACCTAAGCGCTACATTAAAGAAATCCGCGGCGTTCAAATGTCTGATTATGAAGTTGGCCAGGAAATCAAAGCTGACTTGTTCGCTGAAGGAGAATTCGTTGACGTTACGGGAACTTCGAAAGGTAAAGGGTTCCAAGGCGTTATCAAAAGACATAACCAATCCAGAGGTCCGATGGCTCACGGTTCCCGTTATCATCGCGGTCCGGGTTCCATGGGTTCGATTCAAGCGAACCGCGTGCCAAAAGGCAAAAACTTGCCAGGGCATATGGGTACGGAGACGGTTACGATTCAAAAGCTCGAAGTTGTTAAAGTCGACGCTGAGCGCAATGTGCTTCTGATCAAAGGTTCCATTCCGGGCCCGAAAAACTGCGTCGTTACCGTGAAGTCTACGGTAAAGAAGTAAGATAGCAAGAAAGGAGGATAACAGATGCCAAAAGTAGCAGTATTTAACGTTAGTGGTTCCCAGGTTGGCGAAGTCGAGCTGTCCGAGTCCGTATTCGGAATCGAGCCGCATGTTCATGTGTTGAATGAAGCGGTATTGATGCAGCGTGCATCGCTTCGCGCCGGTACGCATAAAACGAAAGGTCGTTCCGAAGTTCGCGGCGGCGGTCGCAAGCCTTGGAAACAAAAAGGTACAGGACGTGCCCGTCAAGGCAGTATCCGCTCCCCGCAATGGAAAGGCGGCGGTGTCGTATTCGGTCCTACGCCTCGCAGCTATTCCTATAAGCTTCCTAAGAAAGTTCGTCGTTTGGCGATCAAATCCGCGTTGTCTTCCAAGGTGAAGTCCAGCGAAATCATCGTTCTCGATGCATTGTCCCTGGCTGCTCCGAAGACGAAAGAGTTCGCGGCGATTTTAAATAACCTTAAAGTAGATCGTAAAGCTTTGGTAGTGACAGCGGCGTATGACGAGAACGTAGCATTGTCCGCACGCAACATTCCTGGCGTTAAGTTTGTAGCCGCTGAAGGAATCAACGTGCTTGATGTTATGGTTTACGACAAGCTGATCATTACGAAAGAAGCGGTGCAAAAGGTAGAGGAGGTGTTTGCGTAATGAAAAACCCTCGCGATATTATTAAGCGCCCGATCATTACCGAACGTTCCAGCGAAATGATGAGCGACAAGAAGTACGTTTTCGAAGTCGACATTCGTTCGAACAAAACGGAAATCAAGCAAGCGATCGAGCAAATTTTCAAAGTGAAAGTAACGAATGTTAACACATTGAGAATGCCTGCGAAGCCAAAGCGCTATGGACGTTACTCCGGTTACACTTCCGAATGGAAGAAAGCGATCGTAACCTTGAGCGCAGACAGCAAAGAGCTGGAGTTCTTCGAATCCGTATAAGACATCTTTTGAAGTAAGGAGGGAATCCACGTGCCAATTAAAAAATATAAACCAACGTCTCCTGCAAGACGTGCGATGTCGGTTTCTACATTTGAAGAAATTACAACATCCACACCGGAGAAAAGCTTGCTGGCTCCGCTGAGCAAAAAAGCCGGCCGCAACAACCAAGGTAAAATTACGGTTCGTCATCAAGGCGGCGGACATAAGCGTAAATACCGTATTATCGATTTCAAACGGAACAAAGATGGAATACCCGGTACCGTTGCTACAATCGAGTATGATCCGAACCGTTCCGCGAACATCGCGTTGATCCACTATGTGGATGGCGAAAAGCGTTACATCATCGCTCCGAAAGGCCTTAAAGTGGGCGATCAAATCGTATCGGGTCCGGAAGCCGACATCAAGATCGGAAACGCGCTTCCAATGGAAAACATCCCGGTAGGTACAGTGATTCACAATATCGAGCTTAAGCCGGGCAAGGGCGGCCAATTGGTTCGCGCGGCCGGAACGGAAGCTCAGCTTCTCGGTAAAGAAGAGCAGTACGCTATCGTTCGTCTGTCCTCGGGCGAAATGAGAAGAGTTTTGAAAGTTTGCCGCGCAACCATCGGTTCCGTAGGTAACGAAGATTATGAGCTTGTCAAAATCGGTAAAGCCGGACGTTCCCGCTGGCTCGGTCAAAGACCGGAAGTGCGCGGTTCCGTCATGAACCCGAACGATCACCCACACGGTGGTGGCGAAGGCCGTTCTCCGATCGGACGCAAATCTCCGATGTCTCCATGGGGCAAACCGACGCTTGGTTACAAGACTCGGAAGAAAAACAAAGCTTCCAATCAATATATTATTCGTCGTCGTACGAAGTAACAGTAATGTCTATCTTGTTTCGGTTAAAGAAGGGAGGAACGAAGCATGGGTCGCAGTTTAAAGAAGGGGCCATTTGTTGATGGCTATCTTTTGAAGAAAGTAGAAGCATTGGGTAACGACGGTGTGAAGAAACAGGTTATCAAGACTTGGTCTCGCCGTTCGACGATTTTCCCGCAATTCATCGGCCACACATTCGCGGTATATGATGGCAGAAAGCATGTTCCAGTCTATGTAACGGAAGATATGGTCGGACATAAGCTTGGTGAATTTGCTCCAACCCGCACATACAAAGGTCACTCCGGTGACGACAAGAAAACGGGCAAGCGCTAAGACAGGAAAACATGTTTAGAAGTGAATGAGAGGAGGTACTTCCATGCAACAAGCTAAAGCCGTTGTAAGATATGTTCGCATTGCTCCCCGAAAGGCACAGCTCGTCGTTGATTTGATCCGCGGCAAGCAAGTGGGCGAAGCGATCGCGATTTTGCGCCACACGCCAAAAGCCGCTTCCCCGATCGTTGAGAAGCTGCTGAACTCGGCTATCGCAAACGCTGAGCACAACTACTCCTTGGATCCAAACAATCTGGTGGTTGCTCAAGTTTTCGTAGATCAAGGACCGACTTTGAAGAGATTCCGTCCTCGCGCTATGGGTCGTGCGAGCCGTATTAATAAACGTACCAGCCACATTACTTTAGTGGTATCTGAGAAATAAGGAGGGATAACGTGTGGGTCAGAAAGTAAACCCGGTAGGACTTAGAATTGGTATTATTCGTGACTGGGAATCCAAATGGTTCGCCGGCAAAGATTTCGGCGATCTGCTGATGGAAGACGTCAAAATTCGCGAATATCTGAAACAAAAGCTGAAAGAATCCGCAGTTTCCCGCATTGAAATCGAACGTGCAGCAAACCGCGTGAACGTTACGATTCATACTGCAAAGCCTGGCATGGTTATCGGTAAAGGCGGTTCCGAAGTAGAAGTGATCCGCGGCTATCTTTCCAAGCTGACGAACGGTAAAAAAGTTCATATCAACATCAACGAAGTAAAACATCCGGAGCTGGACGCGATTTTGGTAGCTGAGAGCATTGCACAACAATTGGAGCGTCGCGTATCGTTCCGTCGTGCACTGAAACAGTCGATCCAAAGAACGATGAGATCCGGAGCCAAAGGTATTAAAACATCGGTTAGCGGTCGTTTGGGCGGAGCGGAAATCGCTAGAACGGAAGGTTATAGCGAAGGTACGGTACCACTTCATACATTGCGTGCAGACATCGACTACGGTACGGCTGAAGCTCATACCACTTATGGTCGAATCGGCGTAAAAGTATGGATCTATCGTGGCGAAGTTCTTCCAACGGCTAAGAAAAAGGCTGTTACGGAAGGAGGCAACTAATCATGTTAGTTCCTAAACGTGTAAAACACCGCAAGGAGCACCGCGGCAACATGCGCGGCCAAGCGAAAGGCGGAGCGGAAGTACATTTCGGCGAATATGGTTTGCAGGCGCTTGAGCCGGCTTGGGTAACCAACCGTCAAATCGAAGCAGCCCGTATTGCGATGACTCGTTATATTAAGCGGGGCGGTAAAGTTTGGATCAAGATTTTCCCTTCCAAGCCAATTACCCAAAAGCCGCTTGAAGTCCGGATGGGTAGCGGTAAAGGTAACGTAGAGAAATGGGTTGCTGTCGTGAAGCCGGGCAAAGTTCTGTTTGAACTTGCAGGCGTCAGCGAAGAAATCGCCCGTGAAGCTATGCGTCTCGCCTCTCACAAGCTCCCGATCAAAACGAAGTTTGTGAAAAGAGAAGAAGTAGGTGGTGAAGCAAATGAAAGCTAGTGAATTTCGCAACTTAACCACTGCTGAGATCGAACAAAAAATTGCCGGATTTAAAGAGCAACTCTTTAACCTCCGTTTTCAACTGGCTACCGGTCAACTGGATAATCCCGTACAAATTCAAAAAGTCCGCAAAGAGATTGCCCGGGCAAAAACTGTTTTGCGTGAAAGAGAATTGGGAATCACTAGTTAATGAATGAGAGAGGAGGATCTCTGATGGCTGAACGCAACGAGCGCAAGACGCAGCTGGGTAAAGTCGTAAGCGACAAAATGGACAAAACCATCGTTGTTGCTGTAGAAACGTACAAAAAACACGACCTTTATCACAAGCGCATCAAATATACGAAAAAGTTCAAGGCTCATGATGAGAACAATGAAGCTAAAATCGGTGACGTTGTCGAAATCATGGAAACCCGTCCGCTCTCCAAAGACAAGCGCTGGAGACTGGTCAAAGTGGTTGAAAAAGCGGTTATCGTTTAATATAAGCAACTGGTATCAAGCCTGGAAGGAGGGAATACACAATGATTCAACCATTTACTCGTTTGAAGGTAGCTGATAATTCCGGCGCGAAATCGCTTATGTGTATCCGCGTGTTGGGTGGTACGGGTCGTCGTACTGCGAACATCGGTGATCTGATCGTTTGCTCCGTAAAAGAAGCAACACCAGGTGGCGTTGTCAAAAAGGGTGACGTTGTTAAAGCGGTAGTCGTGCGCACGAGACGCGGTGCTCGTCGTAAAGACGGATCCTACATCACCTTTGACGAAAATGCAGCGGTTATCGTAAAAGAAGATAAGAGCCCACGCGGCACGCGGATCTTCGGACCGGTAGCGCGCGAACTTCGCGACAGAGACTTCATGAAGATCGTTTCTCTGGCTCCTGAGGTTATCTAAGTTAAGAAATCAATAAGTTTTCTTATGAAAGCTGAGGTGTAAACGAAATGCCAAAACAACCGAAGAAACTCGAGTCCCATAACAATAAATTGCACGTGAAAAAAGACGATACGGTTTTTGTTATTACCGGTAAGGACAAAGGGAAAAAGGGCCGCGTCATCGCAGCATTCCCTCGCGAAAACCGAGTGTTGATCGAAGGTGTGAACCTGGTGAAGAAGCACACGAAGCCTTCCCAACAAAATCCGCAAGGCGGCATCATTACGCAAGAGGCTCCGATTCATGTATCTAATGTGATGCTGATCGATCCGAAGAGCGGCCAGCCTACACGCGTCGGCTACAAAGTGCTTGAGAACGGCAATAAAGTCCGCGTCGCGAAAAAATCCGGCGAGGTTATCGATTAATTGTAAAAGTAAGAAAGGAGGTACATGAACGATGGCAGCAAGAATGAAAGATCGTTTTCTGAACGAAATCACTCCTGCGTTGATGCAGAAGTTTAATTACACAACTGTAATGCAAGTTCCGAAGATCGAGAAAGTCGTTATTAACATGGGTGTGGGCGAAGCGGTATCCAACTCCAAAGTTCTCGATACGGCGGTTCAAGACCTGCAACTGATCTCCGGTCAAAAGCCGGTTATCACCAGAGCGAAAAAATCGATCGCAGGCTTTAAACTGCGCGAAAATATGCCAATCGGCGTGAAAGTAACGCTTCGCGGCGAGCGCATGTATCAATTCCTGGATAAGCTGTTCAACGTTGCTCTTCCACGGGTTCGCGACTTCCGCGGCGTTTCCGCGAAAGCATTCGACGGCCGCGGAAACTACACGCTCGGTTTGAAAGAGCAGCTGATCTTCCCGGAAGTTGAGTACGACAAAGTGGACAAAGTGCGCGGTATGGATATCGTAATCGTAACTACGGCCAAAACGGATGAAGAGTCCCGTGAGTTATTAAACCAATTAGGTATGCCGTTTGTAAAATAAGGACGGCATAATCGGAGGTGTAAACAAAAAGTGGCAAAAACTTCGATGAAGATTAAGCAGCAGCGTCCTCCAAAATTCAAGGTGCAGGCTTACACACGCTGCGAACGCTGCGGTCGTCCGCATTCTGTTCTGCGTAAGTTCAAAATTTGCAGAATTTGCTTCCGCGAATTGGCATACAAAGGCCAGATTCCTGGCGTTAAGAAAGCAAGCTGGTAAAACCTAAAGTTTCGGGAAGGAGGTTTACATTACATGGTTATGTCCGATCCAATTGCAGATATGCTTACACGCATTCGCAACGCTAACGTTGTTCGTCACGAAACTGTGGAAATTCCGGCTTCGAAGGTTAAGCGTGAAATCGCCGAGATCTTGAAAAAGGAAGGCTTTATTCGTGACGCTGAATATATCGAAGATAACAAGCAAGGCATCATCCGCTTGTTCCTGAAATATGGCCCGAACCAAGAGCGCGTTATTACCGGTTTGAAAAGAATCAGCAAGCCAGGCCTGCGCGTTTATGCGAAAAGCCAAGAGGTTCCGCGCGTACTCGGAGGTCTCGGAATCGCAATTCTGTCCACCTCCAAAGGGGTAATGACAGACAAAGAAGCTCGTCAATCCAAAGCCGGCGGAGAAGTGATCTGCTACGTTTGGTAATAAATGATTTTTAATGAACGGAGGTGCACAACATGTCCCGTATTGGCCGAAAGCCTATCACGATCCCAAGCGGAGTAAACGTGACTTTAGAAAATACATTAATTACGGTAAAAGGTCCTAAAGGTACTTTGAGCCGTGAGCTGCACAAAGATATGAAGGTTAGCGTTGAGGGCAGTGTTCTGACTGTAGAACGCCCTTCCGACAATAAATTGCACCGCTCTTTGCATGGTACTACGCGCAGTGTAGTACAAAACATGGTTAGCGGCGTAACTGATGGATTCGCAAAAAACCTTGAGCTTGTTGGCGTAGGTTACCGTGCGAACAAAACCGGCAATAAGCTGGTGCTGAACGTTGGGTATTCCCACCCGGTTGAGATCGAGCCTGAGAGCGGCATCGAATTCGAAGTTCCTTCCAACACCAAGATCATCGTTAAAGGGATCGATAAAGAATTGGTCGGCGCAACAGCTGCAAAAGTTCGTTCCGTACGTGAGCCTGAGCCGTATAAAGGCAAAGGAATCAAGTACGAAGGCGAGCGTATTCTTCGTAAAGAAGGTAAAGCCGGTAAGAAGAAGTAAGGCGGCGTAACGGCTTAGCCTGCTGATTCGGAACCAACTCGAAAGGAGTGAACCCTGGAATGATTACCAAAGGCGATAAAAATAAAGCGCGTCTGAAGAGACATCTTCGCGTTCGCAAAAAAATTCAAGGAACGGCTGAGCGTCCACGCCTCAATATTTTCCGTTCTGCTAAACATATGTATGCTCAACTGGTCGACGATGTAAAAGGCGTAACGATCGCTGCAGCATCGACGCAAGATAAAGAATTGAAAGAAAATGTCGGCAACGGCGGTAACGTTGAAGCGGCTACGAAAGTCGGCGCTTTGATCGCAGAGCGCGCCAAAAAAGCCGGCGTAGACAAAGTGGTATTTGACCGCGGCGGATATTTGTATCACGGCCGAGTAAAGGCACTCGCAGACGCTGCTCGTGAAGCAGGTCTTGAATTCTAATTCAATCTATGAAACAAGGAGGTAAAGGACTTGCGTATTGATCCCAATACTTTAGAGCTGACTGAAAAAGTCGTTCATATTAACCGCGTAGCTAAAGTAGTAAAAGGCGGTCGTCGTTTCAGCTTTAGCGCGCTTGTAGTCGTGGGCGACGGCAAGGGTTGGGTAGGCGCTGGAATCGGTAAAGCTTCCGAGGTACCTGATGCGATTCGCAAAGGTATCGAAGACGCGAAGAAGAACCTGATTCACGTTCCTATCGTCGGAACAACTATTCCTCACCTGGTGACTGGACATTTTGGCGCAGGCCGCGTGCTTCTGAAGCCTGCTTCGAAAGGTACAGGAGTTATCGCCGGCGGCCCGGTTCGTGCGGTGCTTGAACTGGCTGGCGTAGGCGATATTTTGACGAAGTCCCTCGGATCTTCGAACTCCATCAACATGGTTAACGCTACCCTGGAAGGCTTAGGACGCCTGAAGCGTGCGGAAGAGGTTGCTAAGCTTCGCGGTAAAACCGTAGAAGAACTTTTAGGTTAGGAGGGATACCATGGCTAAGCAATTGCAAATCACCCTCAAGCGCAGCCTGATCGGCCGTCCAGAAACGCAACGCAAAACCGTTGCCGCTCTCGGACTTCGCAAGCTGCATCAAACGGTTACTCAAGCTGACAATGCCGCTATTCGCGGTATGGTAAGCCAAGTACAGCATCTGGTTGACGTTCAAGAAGTAGAAGCATAAGGTTGTAATTTATAGCTAGAGGAGGTGCAAACGATGAAATTGCATGAACTTACTTCAGCGCCTGGTTCCCGTTCTTCCCGCAAGCGTGTAGGTCGCGGTATCGGTAGCGGTATGGGTAAAACGGCTACTCGCGGTCATAAAGGTCAAAATGCTCGTTCGGGCGGCGGTGTTCGTCCAGGATTCGAAGGCGGTCAAAACCCGTTGTATCGTCGATTGCCGAAGCGTGGATTTAACAACAGATTCCGTACGGAATATGCGACAATCAACGTTGAGGAATTGAACAAATTCACGGCGGGTACGGAAGTTACTCCGGAAGTTCTGTTCGAAGCTGGCATCGTGAAAAACCCTAAAGACGGAATCAAAATCTTGGGGAACGGTGAAATCACTGTAGGGCTGAACGTTAAAGCCAACAAGTTTTCTCAATCTGCGGTAGAGAAAATCCAGGCTGCCGGCGGTAAAACCGAGGTGATTTAATGTTTCGTACCATATCCAATATTATGAAAGTAGCCGATCTAAGAAAGCGGATTTTGTTTACGCTTCTTGTTCTGATCGTCTACAGAATAGGTGCTTTTATTCCGGTACCTAACATCAACACAGAAATACTGAAACTTCAAGACCAAGCCAACAGTAGCGATGTATTCGGCTTGCTGAATACATTCTCGGGCGGCGCGCTGTTCCAATTTTCTATTTTTGCGATGGGGATTATGCCGTACATTACGGCCTCGATCATCGTACAGCTTTTGTCCATGGATGTAATCCCGAGATTTACTCAATGGGCGAAAGAAGGGGAAGTGGGCAGAAAGAAGTTAGGGCAGATTACCCGATACGGTACGATCGTTCTTGGTATAATTCAAGCATTCGGGTTGTCAATCGGATTTAACCGTTTGTACGCCGGTTTGGTAAATAATCCAAGCCTAGCGACGTATGCTTTAATTGCCATCGTGCTTACGGCAGGTACTGCTTTTCTGATGTGGTTAGGGGAACAAATCACCGAAAATGGCATTGGAAATGGTATTTCCATTATCATCTTCGCGGGAATCGTGGCAGCAATTCCGACCGGCATTCACCAGATCTATCAATCGCAATTCGCAGATGCTGGTGACGCGCTCTTCCTGAACATAGTGAAGGTTGTGATTATTGCCGTCGTGATCATTGCGCTGATTGCCGGTGTCATTTTCGTACAGCAAGGCGTTCGCAAAATCCCGGTTCAATACGCAAAGAGAGTCGTCGGACGGAAAATGTTCGGAGGTCAATCCACGCACATTCCTTTGAAAGTGAATGCCGCGGGGGTTATTCCGGTCATCTTCGCACTTTCGTTGCTCGTATTTCCACCAACGATTGCAAGCTTTTGGAGAGGCAACGTAGTTGCGGAATGGATTATTACCAATCTCAACTACACGCATCCGTTTGGAATGGTGCTCTACGTGCTGTTAATCATCGGTTTCACTTACTTCTACACCTTTGTACAGATCAATCCTGTGCAAATGGCGGACCAGATGAAGAAAAACGGTGGTTACATTCCAGGCATTCGACCAGGTAAAACCACATCCGTTTACTTGACGCGGGTGATGACAAGAATTACTTTGTCCGGCGCATTATTCCTGGCGGCTATATCGATCGTTCCAATGTTGTTCGGCAGTCTGGCTGGATTGCCTAACTCGGTACGAATTGGGGGCACTTCGCTTCTCATCGTCATCGGCGTAGGCCTTGAAACGATGAAAACGATCGAAAGCCAGTTGATTAAACGCCACTACAAAGGATTTATTAATAAATAGCAAATAGGTACTGGTAGCAAAGTTGCAACGGGATACTCGGACGTTTGAGAGTGGCAGTTGACAACAACCAATTGGCTATCGGCACCTATTGTGCTGTTAGCATCGAAAGATGCCTTGGGGAGGAAGTCATGATGAACATCATCTTTATGGGGCCTCCCGGTGCAGGGAAAGGTACTCAAGCTGAAAAAATCGTTGACGAATTTCAAATCCCGCATATTTCTACCGGGGATGCTTTCCGGCTGGCGATGAAGCAGGAAACGCCGCTAGGTTTGGAAGCAAAAAAATATGTTGATCAGGGACTGCTTGTACCGGATGAGATTACGATCGGCATTGTGCGCGAAAGATTGCAGCAATCCGATTGCAGCAAAGGATTTCTGCTTGACGGTTTCCCAAGAACCATCTCCCAAGCCGAGGCCTTGGATGAAATCATGGCATCGATGGGAAAAACGATGGATCACGTCATTAACTTGAAAGTAGATCGCGATCGACTGCTAGCACGTTTGACGGGTCGTAGAATCTGTAAGTCTTGTGGAGCTACGTATCATATCTTGTTTAACCCCCCTGCGCGTGACAATGTTTGCGACAAATGTTCTGGTGAGTTGTATCAGCGTTCGGATGACACCGAAGAAAAAGTAGGGACTCGTTTGGACGAGTATATCAATAAAACAGCTCCTCTCTTGGAGTATTATCGTAACAAGGGAATATTGCGTGAGGTTAACGGTGAGCAAGAGATTCATACGGTTACTGGACAAATCAGTTCACTATTGCGAGGGCAGGCTTAATGATCATCTGTAAGTCAGCTGCTGAATTGGAGCTCATGCGGGAGGCTGGGCGAATCGTTGCCGAAACGCATCGGTTGCTCAAACAGGTCATTCAGCCCGATGTTACAACCAAACAGCTCGATCAAATCGCAGAAGACTATATTCGCAGTCAAGGAGCAGTCCCGTCTTTTAAAGGCTACAACGGTTTTCCTGGCAGCATATGTGCTTCAGTCAATGACGAATTGGTTCACGGTATTCCCGGTCAAAGAAAGCTAAAAGATGGTGACATCATCAGTATTGACATCGGCGCGAAGTATAAAGGATATCATGGAGACTCCGCTTGGACGTATGGGGTCGGCACCATTTCCGAGACCGCACGCAAGCTGCTTGAAGTGACGGAAAAATCGCTTTTTGCGGGCCTTGCGCAAGCCGGGCCGGATGTGAGGCTGTACACGATATCGCACGCCATCCAAAAATGCATTGAAGATGAAGGTTTTTCGGTTGTCCGGGAGTATGTCGGACACGGCATTGGAACGGAGCTCCACGAGGAGCCCCAAATTCCAAACTACGGCGTGGCAGGACATGGCCCGCGGCTAAAGCCCGGTATGGTACTTGCGATCGAACCAATGGTGAATGTTGGCGAGCGATACGTTCGCACGCTAGAAGACAATTGGACGGTCGTAACGGTGGATGGCACACTGTGCGCTCATTTCGAGCATACCATAGCGATTACGCCGGACGGTTATGAGATACTGACGCTGCCTGGGACGTAGGTGAATGCGATGGCAGCATCATGCGGACCTCAGCCTGGACAAATCGTTAGGGTGATTCGGGGACAAGATTCCGGAAAGTTTGCCGTCATTATCGGCGTCGTAGACCAACGTTACGTGTGGATTGCTGACGGCGACAAACGGAGATTCGATCAGCCTAAGAAAAAAAACATTATTCATCTCGAGCTTCTGCCGGCAATCAGCTCCGAAGTGGCTGAAAGCTTGCTGGAGACCTCTCGTGTCACCAACGGGAAGCTGCGATTTGCACTGAATAAGTATGTGGACAATTTGGAAACTGAAGCGCTAGAGAAAGGAGAATGACTGTGGCCAAAGAAGATGTAATTGAAGTTGAAGGTACAGTGATTGAACCTCTTCCGAATGCAATGTTTAAAGTGGAACTGGAGAACGGTCATAAGATACTTGCTCATGTATCGGGTAAAATCAGAATGAACTTTATCCGGATCCTGCCCGGAGATAAAGTAACAGTCGAACTTTCGCCTTATGATTTGACCAGAGGCCGTATAACCTATCGTTTTAAATAAATGGACGCAAACGAAGTAAGTTTTCTCACGAAAACTCAGCACTGCTTACGAAGAAAGTTTTTCTAGCGAAAAACTCTTAGGAGGTAACCACCATGAAGGTAAGACCGTCGGTCAAGCCGATTTGCGAAAAATGCAAAGTCATTCGCCGCAAAGGGAACGTTATGGTAATCTGTGAAAATCCGAAGCATAAACAAAAACAAGGTTAAGGGGGTGCCCCAATAAATGGCACGTATTGCTGGTGTAGACTTGCCTCGTGACAAACGAGTGATCATTGCTCTGACATACATTTTCGGTATCGGAAATACGACAGCACAAAAAATCGTCGCTCAAACCGGCGTAAACCCTGACACTCGCGTTCGCGACTTGACGGAAGACGAAGTAAGCAAAATCCGTGAAGTCATCGACAAAACGCTCAAAGTGGAAGGCGACCTTCGTCGTGAAATCGCACTGAACATCAAGCGCCTGATCGAAATCGGCTGCTACCGCGGTGTTCGTCATCGTCGCGGCCTGCCTGTTCGCGGTCAACGTACGAAAACAAACGCTCGTACGCGTAAAGGTCCTCGTCGTACGGTAGCGAATAAGAAAAAATAGTAAAGGAGGGTAACTCTTAAATGGCTAAACCTAAAAAAGTTGTACGTACCAAACGTCGTGATCGGAAAAATATTGACTCCGGCGTAGCGCATATCCGCTCTACGTTTAACAATACGATCGTAACGATTACCGACCCGCACGGGAACGCAATTTCCTGGGCAAGCGCCGGTAACCTCGGTTTCAAAGGCTCCCGCAAAAGCACTCCGTTTGCTGCGCAAATGGCTGCTGAGTCCGCGGCTAAAGCGGCAATGGAGCACGGGATGAAAGCTGTCGAAGTTATGGTTAAAGGTCCGGGAGCAGGTCGTGAAGCTGCGATTCGTTCGCTGCAAGCGGCAGGTTTGGAAGTAAACCTGATTAAAGACGTGACTCCAATCCCACATAACGGTTGCCGTCCTCCGAAACGTCGTCGTGTCTAATTCAGGATTGTTAAGCCGTGTGGTATAATTATCCAAAAGTTGAGAATACTATTTGGATGGGCATATTACACGTTTTATACGTCTTAAGTTATCCAGAGGGAAACGACGTTTGAAGGAGGGTGTTTACCAATGATCGAAATCGAAAAGCCGAAAATAGAAACCGTATCATTGAGCGAAGACGGCACCTACGGCAAGTTTGTCGTAGAGCCTTTGGAAAGAGGCTACGGAACGACACTCGGTAATTCGCTTCGCAGAATTTTACTTTCGTCTTTACCGGGGGCAGCAGTGACATCGGTGCAAATCGATGGCGTGCTGCATGAATTTTCTACGGTTCCTGGTGTCATGGAAGATGTTACGGAGATTATCCTTAACCTTAAAGGCTTGTCGCTGAAGATTCACTCCGACGAAGAGAAAGTGTTGGAGATCGATGCCGAAGGGGAAGGGGCTGTTGTGGCTGGCGATATTCGCGGCGATAGCGATGTGGAAATTTTGAACCCTGATTTGCACATTGCTACGCTGTCCTCCGATGCGCGGCTTCATATGCGAATTCATGCGAATCGCGGCCGGGGGTATGTATCGGCAGACAAGAACAAAAGAGAGGATCAGCCGATCGGCGTGATTCCGATCGATTCGATCTATACTCCGATTACCCGCGTCAACTATAGCGTGGAAAATACACGCGTCGGTCAAGTTACGAATTATGATAAACTTACCCTCGAAGTCTGGACCGATGGAAGTATTCGACCGGAAGAAGCCGTAAGTCTGGGCGCTAAAATTTTGACGGAGCATTTGATGCTGTTTGTCGGTTTGACCGACGAAGCGAAAGATGCCGAAATCATGGTGGAGAAGGAAGAAGACAAAAAAGAAAAAGTTCTGGAGATGACTATCGAAGAACTCGACCTTTCTGTCCGTTCCTACAACTGCCTGAAGCGTGCCGGTATCAATACGGTGCAAGAGCTGATTACCAAAACGGAAGAAGATATGATGAAAGTGCGCAACTTGGGACGCAAATCTTTGGAGGAAGTTCAGGAAAAGCTGGAAGAGCTTGGTCTTGGTCTGAGAATGGAAGATTAATGCTCCCTATGCGCGCGCTTTAACCATTATGCAGAAGGAGGGTGCACGATAGTGGCATACCAAAAGTTGGGTCGTGACTCCAGCGCACGTAAAGCATTGTTTCGTGACCTGGTAACCGACTTATTCATACATGAGCGCATTCAAACAACAGAAGCCAAAGCTAAAGAAGTGCGTTCGATCGCAGAAAAGTTAATCACACTCGCGAAACGCGGAGACTTGCACGCTCGTCGCCAAGTGGCTTCCTTTGTGCGCCGTGAAGCGGCTAACGAGAATCAGGATGCGATTCAGAAGCTTTTCGCAGATCTGGCGCCTCGTTACGCTGAACGTCAAGGCGGATATACGCGCATTTTGAAATTGGGACCTCGTCGCGGCGATGCGGCTCCTATGGTTTACCTGGAACTGGTAGACCGCGCTTAACAAGCATAAACGGCATCTGTCGGCTTTAAAATGGCCGTAACAGAGGCTATAGTTTTGAACACGGGCAACGGCGTTGCCGTTGTACCGGTGCAAACGGAAGGGAAAGGGTGGACGGGATCTTGCGATTCTGCTGAAACCCTTTTTTTTGTAGGCTTAGGAGCCGTGAGCAATGCGATTCGGAGGCCAAACCGTGAGAAACATACGAATGACGGTAAGCTACGACGGAACCGCCTATAACGGCTTTCAAACCCAGCCTGGAGACCTGAGGACGGTACAGGATCAATTGGAGCAAGCCATCAAGCAGCTGACCGGAGAACAATTGAAAATAACCGCCTCCGGCCGTACCGATGCGGGAGTGCACGCCAGAGGCCAAGTGTTTAACTTTATAACGGAGTCGCAAATTCCTATCGAGCGCTGGTGCATGGCGCTTAATGCCAGAGTGGCGGAAGATATCGTTGTGCGGGACGCACGCATCGTTCCGATCGATTTTCACAGCAGGCGGGCGGCCAAAAGAAAAACGTATCGCTATACGGTGCGCTGCGGTAAAAATCCGGATGTGTTTAAGCGGCATATGGAGTTTCATCACCCTACGCCATTAAACATCGAAGCGATGCGCGAAGGTCTTCGCTATCTCGTCGGCGAGCATGACTTCACTTCTTATAGTTCGGTCAGGACGGCGAAAAACTCGTTTATCCGAACAATTTATGAGGCTAAGCTCGTTTGCGATCCGTTTGAAGAGGAATTGAACTCTTTCGCCTTTCATATTTTTTTGACAGGCAACGGGTTTTTATACAACATGGTCCGGATTATTGTAGGCACGCTCCTGCAGGTCGGAGAGGGCAAGCGGCCAAGCTCGGATATAGGAGCTATTCTCGATGCGAAAAACAGAGGGAAAGCGGGTCCGACGGCCATGGCTCACGGTTTGATGTTGTGGGAAGTTTTTTATGAAGAAGAAGCACCAAGTTCTTGATTATTGTGCATCTGTGTAGTACAATAACAAATGGTGTTTCATGACTGGCTACCCCACGGCCCCGGGTCTTGAAATGCATTGATAGGCTAACGTAAACTTACAAATGAAAATGAATTATGACCTGTGAAGATAGATTTTAGGAGGAACATTACATGCGTACCACATATATGGCGAAGCCAAATGAAGTAGAACGCAAATGGTACATCATCGATGCTACCGATAAAACGCTTGGACGTCTCGCAAGCGAAGCTGCCAGCATTTTGCGCGGCAAGCACAAAACTCAATTTACCCCGCATGTAGATACGGGCGATTTCGTCGTCATTATCAATGCTGAGAAAGTTCACCTGACTGGCAAGAAGCTGCAGGACAAGAAGTACTATCGCCATTCTTTGTATCCGGGCGGTTTGAAAGTGACTTCCGCAGGAGACATGCTGAAGAACAAGCCGGAGCGCGTATTGGAATTTGCGATTCACGGTATGCTTCCGAAAAATCGTCTGGGCAATAGCCTGAAGACGAAGTTGAAAGTATATGCCGGTTCGGAACATCCGCATCAAGCACAACAACCTGAAGTTTGGGAACTTCGCGGTTAATAAAGGGAGGACTGTCTTGTGGCACAAGTACAATATTATGGCACTGGCCGACGTAAACATTCGGTAGCGCGTGTACGTCTCGTACCGGGCGAAGGCCGTATCGTTATCAATAAGCGTAATTTGGATGAATATTTCGGTTTGGAAACACTCAAGCTGATCGTGAAACAACCGCTCAATTTGACTGAAACACTGTCCAAATATGACGTTTTGGTTCTTGCTCATGGCGGCGGTATTTCCGGACAAGCTGGAGCGATTCGCCACGGGATTTCCCGCGCATTGCTCAAAGTGGACCCTGAATTCCGTGGTTCCTTGAAAAAAGCAGGTTTCCTGACGCGCGACCCGAGAATGAAAGAGCGTAAGAAGTACGGCTTGAAAGCTGCTCGTCGTGCGCCTCAGTTCTCCAAACGTTAATATTCTGCTTAGAGGTAAAGACCTTTTCGAAAACATTCGAAAAGGTCTTTTTTTCGTTTCACCAATTCAGCGGAATTTCAATAAAATAACGGTATCGACCCACACAAAAATTTAAATTGACAAAAAGTATGGGATCATTATAATAAGATACAAATACTATAAAACATATTAATTTACTCGGAATAATCTGAATGGAGGCGTTTTGCATGAACTTATTCGAAAAAGAAGAACTCATTCGCACAGCCGCGGAACAATTTGAAAACCGGCGCCCGGAGGAACTTTTAGCCTGGGCGGTTGAAAGATTCCCGAACATAACGCTTGCCTGTAGCTTTGGGGCCGAAGATGTTGTTTTGGTCGATATGCTGCAAAAAGTAAGCCCCAGAACCGATATATTTTACTTAGATACGAATGTGCACTTTAAGGAAACATACGAAACGCGGGATCGACTTGAGCAGCAGTATGGTTTACAATTTGTACAAGTGCTGCCGAAGATGACGCTTGCAGAGCAAGCGGAACAACACGGCGACGAGCTCTGGAAGAGTAATCCGACGCAGTGCTGCAACATTCGCAAAGTGGATCCGCTGACGGACATTTTGAAGAACTACGATGCATGGATTACCGGTATTCGCAGAGATCAGGCGCCAACCCGGGCAAACTCCAAGAAAGTCGAGTACGATGTGAAGTTCGGATTGGTGAAATTCAATCCGCTCGCAAGCTGGACTTCGGAAGATGTCTGGAACTACATCCGCAGCAACAACATCATCTACAATCCGCTGCATGATCAAAACTTTCCGAGCATCGGTTGTGAACACTGCACGCGGCCTGTAGCGGTTGGCGAAGATCCGCGCGCCGGACGATGGGCGGGGTTTGAGAAAACGGAATGCGGTTTGCATAAATAAAGAAACGAAAGCGGACGAGGAGGAGTAACGTTAGTCATGGGAGAAACCATTAAGCCGCACGGTGGAACATTAATTAACCGGTTAGTACTCGGTAAGGAAAGAGATGAGCTGTTAGCGAAAGCGGAATCGTTATACCAGCTTAAAATCAATACTTGGGCGATATCCGATTTGGACCTGATTGGCGTTGGCGCGTTTTCTCCACTGACCGGCTTTATGAACGAGGCGGACTATCGTTCCGTCGTCGAGTCGATGCGTTTAGCGGATGGTACGGTGTGGAGCATTCCGATTACGCTCGGCGTGGAGAATGGAGCTGCCGAATCGATCAATGTCGGCCAGCAAGTGGCTCTCGTCGGCGAGCAGGACGGGGTTATATACGGCATTATCGATGTGCAGAGCATTTATGCCGTCGATCAGGAGAACGAAGCCGTAAAAGTGTTTAAGACCGACGATACTGCCCATCCGGGTGTGCAAAAACTGTATACGAAGCCGTCCACTTACGTTGGCGGACCGGTTCTAGTTCTAAATCGTCCGAAGCCGGAAAAGTTCGAAGACTATTATTTTGATCCTGCGGAAACGCGACGCATTTTTTCCGACAAGGGTTGGAGAACGGTTGTAGGGTTCCAAACCCGGAATCCGGTGCACCGCGCGCATGAATACATTCAAAAAAGCGCAATGGAAATTGTCGATGCTTTGTTCTTGAACCCGTTAGTCGGTGAGACGAAGTCGGACGATATTTCCGCAGACGTACGGATGCGCAGTTATTTGGTGCTGCTCGAAAATTATTATCCGAAAGATCGCGTATTCCTTGGTGTATTTCCGGCGGCTATGCGATATGCGGGGCCGCGCGAAGCGATTTTCCATGCCATGGTGCGCAAAAACTATGGCTGCACGCACTTTATCGTCGGCCGCGATCATGCGGGCGTAGGCGACTATTACGGCACTTATGAAGCGCAGGAAATATTCGGCAATTTTACGCAAGAAGAGCTCGGTATTACGCCATTGTTCTTCGAGCACAGCTTCTTCTGCACGAAGTGCGGCAATATGGCGTCGAGCAAAACTTGCCCTCACAGCAAAGAAGATCATCTGCATCTGTCCGGTACGAAGGTGCGGGCGCTGCTGCGTGACGGAGAGTGCCCTCCACCGCAATTTACGCGTCCCGAAGTGGCGGAAGTACTGATTGAAGGCATGAAAGAAGCGGAATACCAAGCATAAAACAAGCAGGTATAAATATCCACCTCGTCCCATAAGATGTACAGAGTCTATGGGGATGCGAGGTGGATTTCATTATGTTTGGAAGGAAGAAGAGGGTCATCGTCTGGTTGACGATGCACGGCGGATTAAAGATCGCCATGTCTGCCCTGCTTGTCCTGTTGATGCTGTTCATGTTTACGTATGAGCTTCCCGCGACCAAGACGTGGACGTATTGGACGATGCCTCTCTCGGGGAAGATCATCGCGCTTGACGCAGGGCATGGAGGTCCGGACGGCGGTGCCAAGAGCAAAGACGGGATATCCGAAAAAGACATCAACCTGGCGATTACGAAGTATTTGCGGGATTATTTGCAGCAGTCCGGCGCTCTCGTGGTGATGACCAGAGAAGATGACCGGGATTTGGCGGATCCTTCAACGAAAGGTTACAGCCGTAGAAAGACGGAGGATTTGCATAAGCGCGCCGAGTTCATCTCGCAGCAAAAATCGGATTTGTTCGTAAGTATACATTTGAACAGCATTCCGTCTGCCAAATGGTCCGGGGCGCAAACGTTTTTCTATCCTGCCAATCATAAGGATAACCAGACCTTAGCCACTTTGATTCAGGAAGAAATCAAGAAAAACTTGAAAAATACGGACCGGATCGCCAAGCAGGCGGATAAAGAAATTTTTGTGCTGAAGACGCTTAATATTCCGAGCGCCCTCGTGGAAGTAGGTTTTTTGTCGAATCCGTCGGAGGCGAAAATGTTGAACGACCCGGCCTATCAGAAAAAACTCGCCGCCTCGATCTATCAAGGGATCCTACGATATTACTCGGGTGAAAAAGTAGGCTCTTACTAAAAGTATGATATAATAACCTCAGTGAATTAAATATTAGGACGCTGAGGTGACACCGTGTTATCTAGAGAAGATGTATTGACGGCTGGAAATGAGATCGAAGACGCGGAATACGGTCTGAGCTTGACGGACTTGCAATTTATTCGCGACATCATGATCAAGGAAGATCATGTATCGGCGACCGTACTGTTATCCCGTGAAGACGATGATTATAAGCAGCAATTACAAAAGCAGTTGACGGCACGGTTCCAAGCCGCAGGGGCGAAAGATGTGCACCTCCGGTTTCGAACCCTTTCCGAATTTGAACGAAACGACGCGGCGCGAAAGCTGCAGGAACGAAGTGCTTCGCTGGAAACGGCTGCGGAACAGGCGGCGCCAGTGATGAACATCCTGGATCCGGCTTCCGGCGTAAAATTTATCGCCGTTGCCAGCGGCAAGGGCGGCGTCGGAAAATCGACGGTAACGGTCAATTTGGCGGTTGCTTTGGCCAGAATCGGCAAAAAGGTCGGGATCGTCGACGCGGACATTTACGGCTTCAGCGTACCGGATATGATGGGAATCGAAGAGCGCCCTCAACTGGTAAATAACCGGATTATTCCGATAGAGCGGTTCGGCGTCAAAGTGATCTCCATGGGCTTTTTTGTTGAAGAGAATACGCCTGTCATATGGCGCGGTCCGATGCTAGGCAAAATGCTGCGCAATTTCTTCAATGAAGTGGAGTGGGGCAAGCTCGATTATCTTCTGCTTGATTTGCCGCCAGGCACGGGAGACGTTGCGCTCGATGTACATCAAATGATTCCGCACAGCAAGGAAATCATCGTCACGACTCCGCACGCAACGGCCGCTTTTGTTGCAGCGAGGGCAGGCGCTATGGCTATTCATACCGAACACGAAATTATCGGCGTAGTGGAGAATATGTCTTATTACGCTTGCAGCCATTGCGGCGAAAAGGACTACGTATTCGGCAGAGGCGGCGGCGCCAAATTGGCGGAAGAGCTGCATACAAAACTGCTTGCGCAAATCCCGCTAGGCGTACCGGACAACCATGTCGCGGAACCCGACTATTCTCCGTCGGTATACAAAGCCGACTCGCAAACGGGACTCACTTATAAAGAAGTCGCGGAATCCATCGCATCTCAGCTTGAACAAAAAGGACCGGCATAAGCCAGTCCTTTTTTTACAATTATTGCTGTTTCTTGCCGCCGCCGTCTTGCTGGTCGCCTTTGCCATCCGCTTGTTGCTCGCTGCTGCCGCTTTTACTCCCAGTTTGTTTGCCGCTTTGGCTTTGGGTTTTCGGCATCGATTCCTCCTGAAGCACTTTTTTCATCAACTCCATTAGCTCTAGACGAAACAAAGGACTTTGTAAAGATTCCTGGATAACCGCCTTGGCTTGGGCACGATATGGAGTGCTTTTCATCGTATCGAGCAGCATCATTTCAAAATCAGGACTTTTCATCGCGCTTAAAAGCTGCTTTTGATATTCGGGATCTTTCATCAAGTCTTTTTGGATTTGCTTTGTATCTTGTTGAATCGCTTTGGCGAATTGACCCGCGAATTTCGGGTCGGTAATCATCTTTTGCAGAAATTGAGTGCTTTGCGTATCGACAAGTACATCCTTTACCGCCAATTGCAACATTTGCGTATCGCCGGCAGACAATGCTTGCAGTTTTGTATTTTGCTGGATGGTCGCTTCCTGAATGGCTCTGCGGCCGTCTTCGGTTTTGAGAATATCAAGAACCATCGATTTCGTATCCTTATAATTGTTTCCGTTATTACCGGAAGAGGCTGCTTGTGTGTCTGAACCGCAGGCTGTCAGAACGCCGACGACCAAAATAATGGGCAACAAACGAGGCCACCGCAAGTTCATCCCATCCGACTCCCTTCATTGTTTTTACGGTTAGTATTTGTCAACTAACAGGAGCTTAACACAAATGTCGTTAGCTTTTTATTGAGAAGGTTGGTACAATTAACAACTGATATGAAATCATGGGGGTACATAGGTCGTGACGTTAAGAAAATGGTTTTATTTGTTCTGGACCACGATGTTCATTGGAGCCGCGGCATCCGGAATAACCGGATTTATATTACAGGCGGTCGACCAGGAATTTGATTTTATGGGAATTTCCGCAATGGGCTACAATATATTTTGGATGCTTGTCGGCGGAGCCTTGATCAGTTTGGTAAGCCAGATCGGTTTTTTCGCTTATTTAATTATTCGATTTATCGGGTTGGGCATCATTCGAAACGTATGGACCTGGAATATGCTTCAAATGATCATTCTGGTCATCGTATTGTTCGATATGATTTATCTGAACTACACCAACATCGCAGGAACCATCGGATTGCTGCTGATCAGCGTTGCCGTGGCTTATTTCAAGGTTCGGATTACGAATAAAAGCGCGTGGATACCCACCTTGTTCTTTATGTCGGTCGGAACGCTCTTGGAGGCGCAGCCGGCGCTAACACTGCATAATTTCGCTTCCGCCGTATTTATGATTGTACCGCTTGTTGCCTGCAATACATGGCAAATATTAATTTTAGGCAAAGTATTGAACACAAAGAAAGAGCCGCTGTAACGGCTCTCGATTTTTATCGTATAACCTAATTAATGCATTTGTTTCATCGTTTGATCTTCCACCGGCGGCTTATTGTCGACTTGTGTAAGCTTCATCAGTTCGCTTACCGTGACGAACTCATAGCCTTTCGCTCGAAGCTTGTCGATAATGGTCGGAAGCGCTTCATGGGTTTGTTTGGAAGAGTCGCTTGCATGCATCAGTACAATATCGCCGGGATGGGCTTTATCCACAACGCGGTTAATTATATTTTCGGTTCCTTTGTTGAGCCAATCCTGCGAATCCGTGTCCCATTGAACGACCGTATAGTTCATTTCATGGGCGATGCGCAGCACTCTTTTATCAAAATCACCGTTTGGCAACCGGAGCAAATTCGGAGCTTTGCCGGTTACTTCCGATAATACCCGGTGAGCCGTTTGTATTTGTGTCTGTATTTCTTCATCTGTTAGACTGCTGTAATTGACATGCTTATGTCCGTGGCTTCCAATTTCCCAGCCTCCGCTTTTTATATGATTGACGATTTCCGGATGGCTGCTGGCCCATGGCGAAGACAGGAAGAAGGTCGCTTTTTTAATCCCTTTGTCCTCAAGTACTTTGAGAATCGGTTCTGTCCGCTTGTCGCCCCAACTGATATCGAAAGTGAGCGCAATCAGCTTCTTCTCCGTCTGCACACTGTATACGGCCGCGGGTTCGTTTTGCGAGAATACCGTTACATTTTCGCTTTCTGAGTAAATAATACCGATAGCGAATAATACGGCGACGCAGATAATCATGGCTTGCTTTAATTTTTTTCCGTTCATTACGTAAAAATAATTCACATTGTTTGCCTCCTTTGCCTGTCTTTTTAGGAAAGGCTTGTTTATATAAGTGGACTAGTACCAATGTATGCTAGTACCACTAACTTATGCTTAAAAAAGGGGTGTATCGTTTGAATTGGACAAATGCCGTAACGCAAATGAAACAAATGAAACATTATTTCATTGCCTGTGCGTTAGTATTTACCGCGGGCATTTTGATGGGCGCTTTATATTCGGAGCAATTCCACACATTCATTGATGCGCAAATGGAAGCCTTGAAGCAAATCGTCAATTCCGTCGAAGGCAAAGAGAAGCCGCAGTGGACATTATTTTGGATCATCTTCTGGAACAATGCTTCCAAATCGCTCTTGATTATTGCATTAGGTATATTTTTCGGCTTCATTCCTTTGTTTTTTCTTATGGCTAACGGTCTGCTGCTTGGTTATGTATGCGCGGTTTCAGCCAAAAGCACATCTTTGCTCTTTGTGCTGAAATCGATCGTGCCGCATGGCATTTTAGAGATCCCTGCTATCGTTTTTGCCAGTGCCTTTGGACTTCGTCTAGGTTTTCTCGTGCTCAAGCTGATGGTATCTATCATTAATCCGGAACGTATCGCCAAGGGCAGAGAAAATCTCCGATTGTTTATAAAATCGTTAGTGCCTATCAGTTGTTTGCTTGTCGCGGCGCTGCTGATTGCAGCGGTGATCGAAAGCACGCTCACGTTTTGGCTTGCCCGGGGATAAAATAATTTCAACCAATTGACTCATAAAAATTCCAAAAACTGTGCATAACAGTAAAGCGAGCAAGATGGCTGGACCGCTTAAGAACGATTGTCTCTTAAAAAGCACAGCCATTTTGCGCCCAGACCAGACGTATTTCGAAAGGGGCCTTACTGCGAACATGCTTGGTTTTTTATTTAATGAGCGCGAGTGTAGAGAATTGGATTATGTCCTGCGCAAGGAATTGGACGAGATGTTGTTCGACCTGAACGACAAAAGGATCGATTCCGATATTAAAATGGCCATCGAATCGAGATACAAAGTCATTTTCCGTATGTACGCCCGCTTGGCATCGCCAAAAGAAATTTCAAGATACGCCCGAAATCGGATGTATCATTAAAAATATCTTCAAGACTCTTGACATGTAATAAGCCGGTGTGATATTTTATAACTCGTTCTCATTTTGAAGGACAAGCCCATATAAAGCTTTCGTAGCTTCGAAGTGTAGAAAGTTTTAAAAAAAACTTGCAATCAAGTAGGCGAATGTGATATATTATAAAAGTCGCCGCTAAAATGGTTGACAGCAAACGACATGGTTCATGTCGGTATCATTGCCCTTTGAAAACTGAACAACGAGTGAGTGAATTAGAGAATGAAAATTCTCGCCAGCATTAAATTTTTGAGCTAATCAGCTTACATTATAGCGAGCATGACCTTCGGGTGATGGGAGCAACTTTAATGGAGAGTTTGATCCTGGCTCAGGACGAACGCTGGCGGCGTGCCTAATACATGCAAGTCGAGCGAGGGTCTTCGGACCCTAGCGGCGGACGGGTG
>NZ_CAJVCE010000030.1 GCF_910594985.1 Paenibacillus allorhizosphaerae | reverse complement strand
ACCGTTTGGTGATGATGGCGGAAGGGAACCACGCGTACCCATCCCGAACACGAACGTTAAGCCTTCCAGCGTCGATGGTACTTGGACCGCAGGGTCCTGGGAGAGTAGAACGTCGCCAAGCGGTATTCCCATCTGTATGGGATTATTGGAACCGAGTTGATCGTAATATATTGACTTTGTTTGTCCAATAATGTATATTATGAGCCATTAGCTCAGTTGGTAGAGCACCTGACTTTTAATCAGGGTGTCGTAGGTTCGAGTCCTACATGGCTCACTTTTTTTATGCGGTTGTGGTGGAATGGCAGACACGCTATCTTGAGGGGGTAGTGGGCTTACGCCCGTGGAGGTTCGAGTCCTCTCAACCGCACCATAATTGAATATGCGTTCGTGGCGGAATTGGCAGACGCGCTAGATTCAGGTTCTAGTGGGGTAACAGCCGTGGAGGTTCGAGTCCTCTCGAGCGCATTGTTTTACGCGGAAGTGGCTCAGGGGTAGAGCATCGCCTTGCCAAGGCGAGGGTCGCGGGTTCGAATCCCGTCTTCCGCTCCATTTTATTTGTGCCCTTAGCTCAGCCGGATAGAGCGTTTGACTACGAATCAAAAGGTCGGGAGTTCGAATCTCTCAGGGCACGTATTTTAATAAGTAAATATCGGGACGTAGCTCAGCTTGGTAGAGCACCTGGTTTGGGACCAGGGGGTCGCATGTTCAAATCGTGTCGTCCCGACCATCTATGCGGGTGTAGTTCAATGGTAGAACTCCAGCTTCCCAAGCTGGTGGCGTGGGTTCGATTCCCATCACCCGCTTAGTAACTATAAACTCTCGAAACCCTTGTGGCGCAAGGGTTTTTTCTTTGCGCATTTTTTGACACAGGCAGTCTACTCCCTTTCCGATGCGGCAGTCCTTGTGGCAATTTTTCGTACATGAATCTGTCTGCTGCGTCGCGGCTGATCAGATCAGATTCGCCCATATAGATATCAGCCATGGTTCCTATCTTAGTGTGTCGGAGACGTTCTTGATTTGATTTGTGATCAGCACCACTCTCGCGCAGGAGCATCGCTGTGGTGTGTCTTAGATCGTGAATTCGAATTTTCGGCAATTTATTCGCCGCTAAAACTTACGATCGTCGCAGTTGGTATACCTGATAATACGAGCGTCCATCTCTAGAGTGAAATACATAATGATTAGTGCCTCGGACCATGTACCATTTCGGTATTGGCACAAAACCTTAGCTTTCCTGTCTTAAGTTCCCCTTAGATCATATTACCTTCCTCGTCAAATGTTATTTGCTTTTGGATGTGTAAACCGTTCAGCTCATAATCGTACTTGTGGTCATTCAATGGCAAGCAATTCCCCGCGGCGCAACCCTCCGAGTAAAACTCCAAGATAATACAAACGCCATTCCTGAACAAGAATACTCCTGCTGGCTCAGGCTAATGGGGGATGTTTTTTGCTTATAATCAGGCATAATAAAAAGCACCCTCGGTTGAGAGTGCTGGCAGTCAGTTATTATAAGGCGGGTAGGGAATTGCAGACGATCATTTTTTAGAAGTTTTGGGCGTATCGACGATTTGGAAGCGATTTGCTTCTCGGAAAACTCGTTTCTCGTCAATCGCGATATGGTCAGTTGAAAATCCAGTTATTTTCCCTGGAGGGTAGATGGTAATATTCCCTTGATAGGCTCTGACAAAGTAACCCATTTTTTTTGCTTCTTCGAAATCACTATCCTCGACTAATTCATATCCAGTTTTCATAATTACACCTAACCTCTTTTGTTTGATGTAATCATTATATACCTTTTGTTTAAAAAAAACGAATTGATACATACGGGGAAACCAAGAGTTGCAAAACGATCTGATATCGACGGAACCGGATGCACTCCAGAATGGGCCGCGTTACAAACTGTTCGCCTATCACCGCCGGACAGCAGCATGAGGCCGCGCTGGCAGCGGCGAAGTGAGAGATGCAAGAGATCGCGGTGGAGGTGATACGGAAACGTTGGAAGGCACTATGGCGCGAAGGTATGTTGCTCCGTGGTGCGTTGTTGTGCTCGGCGCCTAAGGGTGTGTAGGATGTGGTATATAGGGGTGATGCCGTACTATGTGCGATTGGCAGAACTGTTCACACTGCAGCGACGCTGGCAACTGACCGATTCCGATGTACTTTGTCTGATCCAACTGGGTTATTTGGCTAAACCCAAGCAAAACCGCTTTACTCGTTACATTATTTTCAATGGTGTCGTACAGGTGAGTAATCTCTAATGCTTGAAGTGGTCAGACACCTCCAAAAAAGCCATATAGATACTGTCGAGATCATATACTTTTTATCTCGAAATATGGCGAGATCTTTTGACGCAGGGATCGTACCGGTAGTCCGGATATTTATCCCTGCGAGAAATGATGGTCAGCTTGCCCGTATCCGGGTTGCGATTCATTACATAACGAACGGTTAGCTGCTCGCCGGCAGGGTCATCAAGAACGGCGTCCACTATGACTCTTGTATTTGTCTGGCGAATAATCGCTGCCCGAAGCACCTTCTCCGGCAAACCGCCGGTATCCGCATCTGGTGCATGCAGCCAACCTCCGATATTTCTTAAACTCCGAACAAATCATGCGATTGGCGTAAACAGTGCTCCAGTATTTTCTGTAGAATGTAAATATTTTAGCCCGGGTTGCATACTTAAGTGGCAGTCTGTAATAATCAAATCCCCCGATTCGGACCGGGGTTTGGCGCCTGTCAAAGGAAAAAACAACGTTTTCCCATGCGTGCTCTGCATCACTTATGAATCTAATAATCTGTGCTCTATCTACCATTGATTCCACACCTCCTCTATATAGTATGTTTCTTACAATTAAGTGGTAGGGCAATCATGTATATATGGAATGTTCATCACTCTACTTACTCGCATACAGTCAAGGTATTACGAAGAAATGACAAGTTCCAATGATAACGTTGAGAGAGGTTCTGCAATATAAATTAATGCCCTTAATATCTCCTGCCGGAGAAATCAAGGACATATCACTTTGTTCGATCATGAGATTGATGTGACACGCTGATTAACTTGGGACTTAACGAACGAAATCCTTTAGTGGTTGTTCTCAATTCTCTATTAACTTACACATCCTACATTTCCACTATCTGCCCGTTAGCCACCCATGCCCTCTCAGGCACCATAGATAATGAAAATTTTGGTGTGACGTTTTAGGTCGGATCAATACGTTTATGTCGGAAACAACGTAATATTGTCCATATTTAGCAGCAGACGCTGTTATATTAACTAGCGTACCTGTTAGTTGAGAACTTCGGCGTTAACAAAACAGCCTTTGCCGTTTAGCAATTAAAAATGCATGTGGATCTACAATAGGTTTATACGCCTCGGATTCCTTCAATAGAGTTGATCATGCCCGTTTTGTTGTTCAGCTTTCTCGACCAATTATGTTCGAGTTGGTATCACTAACCTGCAGTTACTTCAATGCAAAAGAGGAGATGCATAGCTGCACACTCCTCCACTATCGTTACACGTTTTCTTTTCTTAATCTTAACCTTAACTGGACCATGAATCGTTCGTTGTTCGACTAGCTTTAACGTATTTAAGCTGAGCCACGATAATGACGCTAATGATTACCAGAAGAAACCACGAACTGATCTTACTGAAACTAACCAGCTGCCAGGTTTGGTGCTGGTCGGGATATTTCCAAGCATCAAGAAATGTGGCAATATTTTCAGCTAGCCAGATGAAAAAACCTACAATGACAAAAGCGAGCGATAATGGCATTCTATAAGTTACGGTCCGTACCCGATATATGATCCATGTTTTCCAGAAGACAATAAATACAATCGCCGTCAGCCACCAACGAAAATCCGGAATAAAATGATGTGTGAAAAAGTTGAAATAGATGGCTCCTCCTAGTAGCGCTGAGGTCGTAAACCCAGGCCAGCCGGTCATGTCCATCCGCAGTCTCCGCCATATCTGACACATAAAGCTTGCAACACTTGCATACATAAATCCACTATAGAGTGGGACACCGAGTAACTTCGTATACCCGGCCTCAGGGTATGACCATGATCCCATTCTTACTTTAAATAACTCCAGTAACAAACCAATTAAGTGAAAAATACAAATAACTTTGATTTCATCACGTGTCTCTAATCCGCTGCGGTACATGAGGTACTGCACTCCAAGCAATATAAGTAGAATGGCATCATAACGATGAATGAAAGGTACCTCGATTACGCTGGACAGAGCTAAAGTTCCAAAGATTGCAACAGGAAATATGCAGCTCATCGCCTGATGATAGCCAAAATGCAAAAGTTGTATTATTGGTTTCAATTATGTATATCTCCTCCCTATGCCTTAAGTATATGTCGCCAAATAACAATAATAATTACGGTATTTTAGCCAAAAATTTTACCATCGTAGACTGCCACGTTACTGCGTTACTTCAACGATCAGAAGCAGGTCGCCAAGGCGCCTGCTCCACTGGTAAACATTTCACTATCGTTATCCGTCAGCACAATCAGCAGGCAGCGGCGCGAGCGATTACGTTTATCCTCCTCTTCCACTCACAAGCGACGAATTGACCTTTACCGTTTATTTACGGTCCGCTATTTCGTATCACCCGATTAGTAGATGTCGAACCTTTGACTCGATGCCGATGTCCATTTGCAATTTGAGTCAGAACATCGAATTTATGAAAATGGTTTGGTCCTCCCCCGAATGGTCCAGTTCCGTTAATCGATAGCCCCGTCCTTCCAAAATATATATGCCGATGACCATTGGCTGTCGTTGTGATCGCGTTGAAAATATGGAAATGCGACTTAGCGTTTGGCACACGAACAACAATGTCTGACACATTGCTGAATAAATGTCGGTGTCCTCGAACTAGGGAAGTTACTCCTTCCATCCTATGTCTGATACGATTAACAACATTTTGGGATATATGCTTCTTGGATTTTTTGATCATGAATAGAATCCCTCTTTTCTGTTTTGTATCGCATTATATGTGTGATCGGATCATTTTGAAACGGCAAAAATCGAATAACCCCGAAGTCCGGATAAATAGCGGGCAAACGGGGTTTAAGAATCTATATGAATTGTCTACCTATTTTTTTGCTTTATTAAGAAGTTCTTTGATTAATGAAGGATTAAGCGGCACTCGAAAAGGTTGGAAAACGAAGTATAACACCAGAAGTAGGTTTAGCTATTGCAAGATTACGGTAGAGGTTTTTTTGAAGTACTTCGAAAAACATGTTTTAAAATTAGATTAGGATCAATACATAAAATATTTGCGACTTCTATAATATCCAAACTTTTAGTAAAAGGTATTATTGAATTGTTTTTCACCTATCTTCTCTCCCTAAGTAGAATTTTGTTTGGAGTACCCTCTCAAAATAAGCACTTTGGAACTATTATATAGGATCGGACTAAACAAATTCTGAACAAATAGACCTATCATTGAGTGGATCGGAGCTAAAGCAGTCAACTCCGCGGAGCCCACAACATGACCGAAACGCCAACAATGCATATTGCGGCGCCCAGCCAGTCGTACAGATCGGGTGCCTTCTTATCGACAAGCCACCCCCACAAAACAGCCAGAACGATAAATACGCCACCGTATGCAGCGTAGACGCGCCCGAACGAAGGGAAGCTTTGCAGCGTTGGAATAATGCCGTATACAATGAGAATGAGGCTTCCTATGACCCCGTACCACAGTGGTCTGGATTCCCGCAGCCATAACCAAACCATGTAGCCCCCGGCAATTTCAGCGAGTCCGGCCAGTATAAAGAAGAATACAGCTAATAGCATAACGAATGCTCCTCACGAACTCCTACCGGTAATTTGGATCTCTCATAAGTTATTCTGACAAGCTAAATATTGCTGGCCGATCGTCCGCAGAAATACTCGAACATTACCCGATCGTTATCTTTCCTTCAGGATAACGGTAATGATCTTTTTCCGGTGTAATCGTCAAGCTGAAGGCTAACGTTACCGGCCCGAGGCGCCCGATAAACATGAGAAGAATGATTAACATTTTGCCGAACGACGTCAACTGGGGGGTTAGCCCCAAAGACATGCCTGCCGTTGCATAGGCTGAAGTAACTTCAAATAAAATGCCGAGAAATGAAAAGTTTTCGGTCGTTGAAAGAACCATCGTAAAAACGACAATGATCAGGAACGAAATCATGGTGAAGGTGATCGCTTTGTAGATGCGATCGCCGGCGATACGTCGTTGGAACATGACGATGTCCTCTTTGCCGCGTACCATCGCAATCATCGCCCCGACCAGGATGGCAAAGGTCGTTACCTTAATCCCTCCTCCGGAGGAACCTGGCGAGGCGCCGATAAACATCATGATGATGATAAAAAACTGGGTCCCCTGACGAAGCGATCCGATGTCTAGCGTGTTCAAACCGGCTGAGCGGGAACTAACCGATTGAAACAGAGAGCTAAGTATTTTACCGGTAGGGGATAACGGTTGCAGCGATTGCGTATTTGTAAATTCAAAGACGAAGATGACAAGGCAGCCGACGGCGATCAAAATTCCCGAGACGCTCAACACGACTTTGCTGTGAAGCGAAAGCTTTTTGTTGAATCGGTAAGTCAGAAGATCGGAAATGACGATAAAGCCGATACCGCCCAGCACGATGAGCAAAATAGATATAATATTAACGAAAGGATCATCCACATAATGCATCAGACTGCCCGGTCGATCCTTGAGGCTGCTGAACAAGTCGAATCCGGCATTATTGAAGATCGAAATGCTGTGAAATACACCGAAATAGAGCGCGGTTTTGAAAGGCAGCTCAAACGACCATCGAATCGCCAGCAGGATGGCCCCTGTCAATTCAATAATGAGGGAGTAGTACAGCACCTTGCGAATCAGCCGGACGATCCCTTCCGTGGAATTGTGATTCATCGCTTCCTGTAAAATAAGTCGTTCGCGAAACGTTATTTTTCGGCGGAACACAAGCGCGATCAGGGTGGCCATCGTCATGAAGCCGAGTCCCCCGATCTGCACAAGCAGCAGCAGCACTATTTCTCCGAAAAAGGAATAAAACTCTCCTGTATTGATAACGGAGAGCCCGGTTACGCAAGTGGCTGACGCCGACATGAATAGAGCGTCGAGATAGGGTTGGCCCGTGCCGTCGGCTGAAGCAATCGGCAGGGACAACAGTACGGAGCCGAGAAAAATAATAACGATAAATCCGATTGACAAAACTTGAGGCGGATTCAATCTGATGAACGGAAATTGTTTCTTGAAACGCTTGAACATAGCAGACAACCTCGAGAGTTTGAGTTTCGATCTATTGTATATTCTCAGGAATAGAATGTAAAGTTATAACACTTAACTTTTCGTCTAATCGGCTGTGTCGACGGGTATAAAATAGCCGGTACGGATAGAGTGAGTTCTGTAAAGAAGTCACGATCAGAAGGGGGGGGGAAGTCGTCTGATAGGGGAGTGCCGACCTAGCCTATATATCATATGCATAATTAAAGAACCGTACCCATTCGCGAATGGTACGGTTCTTTAGCGATGATGATAATCAGTTTGTTACCACTTTCATGCCATCGACTATTGCAGCGGATTCCGTACCGGCGGGCTCGGCGGCGATGGAGCGAGACGGATCGAATTGATTTTCGCTTTTGGCGATAACGACGGTAGCTACGCTGTTCCCGATCAGGTTGGTGATTGCGCGGGCTTCGGACATGAAGCGGTCAACGCCGAGCAGCAGCGCCATGCCTTCGATCGGGATCACATTGCCGGGAATCGCTGCCAGCGTTGCCGCGAGCGTGATAAAGCCGGAACCGGTTACGCCTGCTGCGCCTTTGGAAGTGAGCATCAGCACGCCGAGCAGGGTGACAATTTGAAGCAGCGTTAATTCGATACCGTAAGCTTGAGCGATGAAGAGTGCGGCCATTGATAAGTAAATCGACGTTCCATCCAAGTTGAACGAATATCCTGTCGGTACGACGAGACCGACGACCGACTTGGAGCAGCCGTACTTCTCAAGACGCTCCATAAGCCGCGGCAGCGCGGATTCGGAGGACGAGGTGCCGAGCACGAGCAAAATTTCTTCTTTGATGAATTTCAACAGATTGAAAATGCTGAAACGGTGCAAGCGGGCAACCAGTCCAAGCACGATAACGACGAACAGGAACATCGTAAGGTAAACCGAACCCATCATTTTGCCTAAGGAGAACAGGGAAGAAATTCCGAATTTACCGATCGTATAAGCCATCGCGCCTCCGGCGGCAAACGGGGAGAAACGCATGATCAGCGCAACGAGACGGAAAAAGATATCGTTCATCTTCTCGAAGAAGACGGTAACGGGCTTTGCTTTTTCCCCCAAGCCGGCCATAGCCAGGCCGAACAGCACGGAGAAGAATAGGACGGGAAGCATTTCGCCTTTGGCGAGTGCGCCTACAACGCTGTCAGGAATAATGCTGAGCAGAAAATCCATGAAGCCGTGCGGCGTTTCGGCTGCTTGCTTCGCATATTTCGCGACGTCCGCTGCTTTGGCTCCGACTTTGCTGATGTCCATTCCGGTTCCCGGATGAACGATATACATCACGGCAATGCCGATGGCCATGGCGAACGTTGTGATGATCTCGAAGTAGAGCAGCGCTTTGCCGCCGATGCGGCCGATTTTTTTCATATCTCCCATATTGGCGAAGCCGATGACGATAGTGAAGAAGACGATCGGTGCGATCACCATTTTAATCAGCTTGACGAAAATATCGCCGAGAACCTTGAGCTCCACGCCGAACGCCGGGAAAAATTGACCGATCAAAATACCGATAACGATGGCGAACAGCACTTGAACGGTCAAGTTTTTAAAGTTGATTCTCATCACGATTCCTCATTTCTTTGCTTCTTAGTATTGGTTAACCGGTTGTTTCGGCGCCGTCGGCTGCGATTTGCGGGCTACGCCTGACTCGTAAGCCGCCTGGATGACGGCTTCGCGCACCCGTTCGACGACTGCGGTATTAAATACGCTTGGGATAATGTAATACTCATTCAGTTCCTCATCGCTGACGACGGAAGCAATCGCTTTCGCCGCGGCGAGCTTCATTTGTTCCGTCACGCGG
Source organism: Paenibacillus allorhizosphaerae (assembly GCF_910594985.1). GTDB lineage: Bacteria > Bacillota > Bacilli > Paenibacillales > NBRC-103111 > Paenibacillus_G > Paenibacillus_G allorhizosphaerae. The sequence goes on along the minus strand of NZ_CAJVCE010000030.1, from coordinate 54,078 downwards.
GAAGCTCGGCAATCGAGCACTCCTCGGAAGATGCCGGGAAAGCAGAGCACGTTGTTGATCTGATTCGGATAGTCCGATCGTCCCGTCGCCATCACGCGAACGTAGGGCTCGGCTTCCTCCGGCAAAATTTCCGGCGTCGGGTTGGCCATCGCGAATACGATCGGATCGGGTGCCATCGCTTTCAAATCGTCGACCTTCAGCACGCCGGGACCGGATACGCCGATGAATACATCCGCCTCGCGAATCACTTCTGACAGAGATCCGGTCAGCCGGTCCGGGTTCGTATGGTCTGCATACCACTGCCACGCCGCGTTGAAATACGTCTCGCCGCTGACGATGGCGCCGGAGCGGTCTACGCCGATAATGTGGCGTACGCCTGCGGCCAGCAGCATCTTGGAGCAGGCGATGCCGGCGGCGCCGATGCCGCAGACGACGACTTTGCAATCTTCGAGACGCTTGCCGACGATCTTCACGGCGTTCAGCAGCCCGGCGAGCAGAACGACCGCGGTGCCGTGCTGGTCGTCGTGGAATACCGGGATGTCGAGTTCCTCGACCAGCCGCTGCTCGATCTCGAAGCATCGTGGCGAGGAGATGTCCTCAAGGTTAATGCCGCCGAACGACGGAGCAATCGCTTTCACGATCGCGATGATTTCTTCCGTGTCCTGCGTATTCAAGCAGATCGGAAACGCATCAACGCCGGCGAATTGCTTGAACAGCACAGCTTTGCCTTCCATGACCGGCATAGCGGCTTCCGGACCGATATTGCCGAGGCCGAGCACGGCCGAACCGTCCGAGACGACGGCGATCGTATTCCGCTTGATCGTAAGCGAGTGCGCCCGGGAAGGCTTCTCGTGAATGGCCATGCATACGCGGGCAACGCCCGGAGTATATACGCGCGATAAGTCATCGCGGTTTTTGATCGGCGTTTTTGGCGTCGTTTCGAGCTTGCCGCCAAGATGCATCAGAAATGTCTGGTCCGATACGTGGATCACTTTGGCGCCCGGCACGGCGTTTACCGCTTGCACGATAAGGTCGGTATGCTTTTGATCGTATACGTTCACCGTAATGTCGCGAACGGTTGTCGTTTTATCGGAACGGCCTACGTCGATGGCGACGATATCGCCGCCGCCGTCGCCGATGGCGGTGGCGATTTGGCCGAATGAAGCGATTTCTTTGTTGAGCTCAAGTCGAAGAATAATACTGGTATGTGCACCGGATGGGATGGACATGGACTAGGTCACTTCCTTTGTTCGATTTACGTGACCTCATGATATCGCTTTCAAGAAATGTTGTGAATCATATGACCATAATGTTTATTTTGATCTTTTTGGTCTCGGGAAAGGAAGATGCATAAAAAGAGGGGGGCATCCGCGTTGAGAAGATGGAACGGTGTTGCAATGTCCTTGAACGCAAAGCAGCCGTGCAGGGGACTTGAAAAAGAAATTTGAAAAAAGATCGCACTATGCTTACGCAAGCTAGCGCGATCCTTTGGACGAGGAAGTAAGCACATATTTGTTCACCGGACGCCCGACGCCGTATTGCAGGTCAAGCCGCACCTGTCCGCTTTTCTCCAGATAATCGAGGTACCGGCGGGCAGTCACGCGGGCAATGCCGACGCCTTCGGCTACCTCTTCGGCAGAGAGCGGGAGCGATTGCCCAAGCAAATATTGCACGATCTGCTTCAGCGTCACCGCTTGGAGTCCTTTCGGGAGTTCGGCGGCAAGCAGCTCGGAGACGGCGGTTTCATCGGCAGCGGAAGAACGGCTTCCGCCGAACAGCATCCGGTCCAGCTCGTTCTGGGTGGCGGACTGCTCGCCCTTCAGCGCTTCTTTCATTTGCCTGTAATGCTCGAGCGCTTGCTTGACTCGCTCGAATTTGAACGGCTTTATAATATAGTCGAACGCCCCGTTCTGAAGCATGCGTTCGATGGTCCGCCGATCGCTGGCTGCGCTGATGACGATAACATCGACATAAAGCTGCTCCTTGCGAATTTGCGTCAGCGTCTCGATGCCGTCTTGCAGCGGCATGAAGATGTCGAGGATGACAAGATGGGGCCTCAGTTTGCGGATCAGCTCCAAACCTTCCGTGCCGCTTGCAGCCACCCCGGCGATTTGAAAGCCTTCGACCCGCTCGACAAACTGGCGGTTGACTTCCTGAACCATCGGATCGTCCTCGATCAAAAGTACGGAATAAACGTTCATAACGGTCTGCTTCCTTCCTTGTGCTACGATGGAGACATGGGGAAGGTAATCACAAACGATGTCCCCTTTTCCGGTGCGGAATCGATCTCAATCGTTCCTTCCCCTTTATCCACAATGCCGTTGATTAAGTAAAGTCCGATGCCCCGGCCGCTTTCGCTTTTGGTCGTGAATCCGCGTTCAAATACTTTGGACTGGACGGAAGCCTCCATGCCCGGGCCGTTATCTTCCACGAGAACGGACAACACGTCGTCGTCTTGCTCGATGCTAACGAATATGCGCTTTACCCGGCCGGTTTGCTGCTGCAGCGCATCGAACGCGTTCTCGATCAAATTGCCGAGCAACAGCACGAAATCGTGATGGTCCAGCCGCGGCGGGAATCGATCCAGCCGGCTTTGCCGGTCAATTGTCACTTCGATGCCGAGCTCGCGGCCGCGGCTGATTTTCCCGATCAACAGGCCGGTCAGGCTGTCGTTCTTGATTCGCTCGGACAGAAAACGGGTCAGCTCGCCTTTTTCCTCCGTCACATCGAACAAGTATTCCAACGCCTTTTCGTTATTGCCCAGCTGGATGAGGCCTCCGATCGTATGCAGCTTGTTCATGTATTCGTGGCTTTGCACGCGCAGGGCGTCGACGAACGCTTTGACGCCGGTCAGCTCTTCCGCCATTCGCGTCACCTCGGTGCGGTCCTGGAAAATGGCTACGGCGCCGATGGTTTGGCCGTTCACGGTAATAGGCACCCGGTTGCTCATAATGAGCGTATCGCCGATGGCTAGTTCCTGATTGTAGACCGGCCGGTTCAACTCCAATATTTCCGGAAGCCGCGTATCGGGAATGACATCCCAGATCTGCTTGCCGATCACGTCTCCGCTTATTTTAAATATTTGCTTCGCTTTCTCGTTGAAGATCGTAATGTTCTCGTCTTTATCGATTGCGATGACGCCTTCGTGCATCGCATGAAATGTCGCTGTGCGTTCGACCAGCAGCCGGGCGATCTCGTGGGGCTCCAGTTCGAACATTTGCCGTTTGATATGCTGAGCAAGCCGCCAGGAGCCCCATAACCCGAACAGCAGCGAGAGCAGCAGGACGACGTAGCCTTGGCCGCTCAGGCCAAGCAGCACTTCCATGGTCGTCGGCATAATCCGCCCGACGAGCGCCACGCCGATCTGCACGTGACCGGCGTTCATGATCGGCACGAAGGCGCGCAGCGCCGTGCCGAGTTCCCCCTTTGCCTTGGACACGTACGTGTGCTCGGCAAAGGCGGCTCCTTCATCGGCGCCGTCCGAAGCGTCGCCGATTTTGCTTTGAACCGGGTGCGACAGCCGGACCCGGTTCATGTCCATCACAACGACGTACGTGACGTCGTTGATGATGCGGATGCGCTCGGCGGCGGATTGCACGCCGGGGCGCATCTCCGAATACGTCAGGCCGCCGGTGACCTCCGGCATCTGGGCGACCGTGCGCGCCGTGACGACAAGCCGCCGCGAAAGCTCTTCTTCTTTGAGGCGGATAATGCCTCCCAATAGAATCGTGCCTCCGATGCAGACGGAGAACAGGACGATGCCAAACGACCAAATCGCGATTTTCCAATTGATTTTTAATCGCTGCAGCAAGGCATCTCCGTCTCCTTTCCTTTCTATCCCGCTCTCGTGAGGCAAGTACAACTAATCATACAATAGCGAGGGGCAGCTTGAAAACAAATAAAACCCGATCGGGCATCCGTTCCGGATGCCGACGGGTCAGGACGAACTGCCGGTGTTTTTCGAATCGCTTTTTTTGTTTTTGCTCTGGCCTTGATCCTGGTTTTGGCTATCCGTTGCACCTTGCTCCGTTTTTTTGGTGCCAAAGTGATTCGTTCCTTTTCGCACCTTTTCTTGAAATTCAATTTCGCGCCGCAGCGATTCCTGACGCATCTTCTGGAATTCCTTCAGCTGTTTTTTTTCATCCTGCCGAATTTTTTGCTGCTGCTCCAGTTCGCTTTTCTTGATGTCCTGATACATTTTCATATGCTGCTGCAATTCCGAATCGATCGGCTCATTTTGGCTTTGCGCTTTCGGTGTCGTTCCTTTCTCTCCTTTTGCTCCGCTATGGCCTCCGCAGCCCGCAAGAGCAAAGGTTACGGCAACGATGACGGTGCCAACCACGGACACAGTCCATTGTTTCATGACGGAAACCTCCTTCGGATTGGAAGGTAAACAAGCAACATGGCTCATTGGCGGCATTTCCAGATGCGATTAGTATAACCGTCTGCGCAAAATTCATGAATCGTGCTGCGGCTCGTCGAAAAATGATGTTTTGATGTATACTAACTACGACGCTTTAAGGTTTATTAGGCAAGGGGGCACGGCATGAGGCCGTTTTTGAGCACCGTACTATTTATTGTGGCGGGTTTGGCGGCTGCGGTTGCTATCGGATTTTATCCCGCGTTTCTGGCGGCTCCGCCGGTGCAGGATGACGAACAATCCGGCTTCGACAAGACGCTTGTCATTAAATTCAGCCACGTCGTTGCGGAAAATACGCCCAAAGGGCTGGCCGCGCAAAAATTCGCCGATCTCGTCAAAGCGAAAACGAACGGCCGCGTATCCGTTGAAGTATTTCCGAACGGCGTGCTTTATACCGAAAAAGATGAAGTGGATGCGCTCATGCGCGGCGATATTCAAATGATCGCGCCGGCGTTTGCCAATATTACGGAACGGGTATCCGCTTGGGAACTGTTCGATTTGCCGTATGCTTTTTTGACGGACGAGGCGGTGGAAGAAGCGTTTGCCGGGGAGATCGGCCGCATCTTGTTCAAGAAGCTGGAGAGCAAGAATATGATGGGGATCGCTTATTGGAGCAACGGATTTAAACAGATGACTTCGAATCGCGGGCCGCTCATTCATCCGGAAGATTTTAAAGGACAGCGGTTTCGCATTTTGCCGAGCAAGGTGATCGAAGCCCAGTTCAAGCAGCTCGACGCCAAGACGATCGTGATTCCGTTCAACGACGTATACCGCGGATATGAAACGGGGATTGCGGATGGCGGCGAAAATACGATCTCGAACATTTATACGAAACGTTTTTACCAGGTGCAGCAATATTTGACGATCAGCAATCACGCTTACCTCGGCTACGGGGTGCTGACGAACAAAAAATATTGGGATAAACTGCCGGGCGATGTGAGGAAGATTTTGATGGAGGCGATGGATGAAACGTCGGCATGGGCGAATCGCAACGCCATTCAAATGAACAAGACACAGCTGGAACAGATCCGCAGCCATTCCAATATTCAATTGCACGTGTTGACGGAAAGCGAGCGTGCGGAATGGATGAAAGCCTGGGACCCGCTGTACAAGCAGTTCGAGAAGTCGATCGGGCGGGAGCTGATCGAGCAAATTCGCGTGCTGCAAAAAAAATACGGCGGATAGCCGGGCCGCCTGTTTCGTCCCGGCTAATGCCGCGCATGCTATATCGCTTCTTTGGCCGCAAGCACATACACTTTCACGTTTTTCTTGATGCCGAAATTACGCGCTTCGCTCAAATCGTTCATATAGACGTCGATCTTGGCGCCTCGGATGGCTGAGCCGGTATCCTCGGCTTTACGGAAACCGATTCCGTCAATAAATACCATGGAACCTATCGGAATAATGGCAGGGTCTACGGCAATCGTACGCCCCTCCTCCGCTTTGCTTCCGCTGGATGTAATGCCGTAGGCGGGACTGGCCTGCGTCTTGCCGGTCGATTCGTATCCGGCGGTATACGCCGTAAGCGTCGTGGACAGCACTTGCCGAATGACGCCGGCTTGCCCGCCGATCGCTTCGACGCCGGTAAAATCCGGCGGGATGCTGAGCCGCTGTCCGATAGAAAGCCGATTGGCATTCGTAATCTCGTTCAATGCCATGAGATCCTGGACGGAGACGTCAAACGATCTGGCAATATTATAAAGCGTATCGCCGGAACGAACCTCGTACAATAGAGGTTCCGGCAATGGCGGTTCGGTGGATTCGGTCGCGGCTTCCGCACGCTCAAGCGCCGGATAGGGAACAAAATATTCCGTCGAGATCGGCCCGAACAGTTCTTCCTCTTCGTAGGCGAGCAGGGACATCGGGGTCATCGCATAAAGAAGCAGCAGGAAAGGGATGCAGAGAAAACTTTTTTTTATCGTTGGAATCATAAGTAAGGCGATCCTCCTCTAGTGTGAATAGAAGTGATAGTCTTATATTTTCCGAAATTGCTAGATTATAAACCTATTTGTTCGGTGATCTGCTAGAATGAATACATAGAATAAGAGACAGAGTTGGCATAGGGGGAGAGACGTATGGCAGGCTTGACGGGCAAACGAATCGCGCTCACCGGTCCGCGCAAAGCGGCCGAGCTCAGTGTTATTGTGGAAAAGCAGGGAGGCATTCCGCTCATTCGTCCGGCGCAAGGAACGGTCGCCGTTGAACGCGAAGAAGTGGGGAGAGAGATTGTCAAGCTGCTGGAACAAGGCGCCGATTGGATTATTTTGACGACCGGCATCGGCACGGAGCTGATTTATCAAGCGGCGGAAAGCATGGGACTGGCTGCCGCTTTCACCGAGGCGCTCGGCCGTGCCAAGATTGCGGCGAGAGGCTATAAAACGGTCAATTTTCTAAAGACGCTGGGGCTGACGCCCGTCGTAAAGGATGATGACGGAACGACGGCCGGGCTCATGCGGGCGCTTATGCCCTACGACCTTAAAGGGAAAAAGGTTGCGCTTCAGCTGTACGGTGATCACGCGCCCCGTCTCGTGGAGTGGCTGCGCGGCAGCGGCGCGCTCGATTTCGAAATTTTGCCTTACCGGCACGTTCCGCCGGAGCTGGACGTTGTGGACACGCTGCTGTCTGAAATTTTGCAGCGACAGGTCGACGCGGTTACTTTCACCAGCACGCCGCAGGCTCGCTTTCTTATGATGTATGCCCGCGAGCGGGGGTTGTCGGAGCAGGTGCTGGATGCATTCCGCGATGACGTCGTAGCGGTTGCCGTAGGGAAAGTGACGGCGGAGGCGCTCCGGGAGGAAGGCGTCGAACGGGTAGTCGCACCTGAGCAGGAACGGATGGGCAGCATGATCGTCAGCTTGGCCCGATATTATGAAACCGGGGAGCTGCCTCTACCGAACGGCGGCGAATGAAGCGGAATCATCGTTTGGTCATGAACTTCAGGTATGGTATACTTTTCCTGATGGGGAAACGATACCATACCTTTTTTGTTGCACTGGAGGCTTTATGAACGATACTGCAGTAGTACGACTGGAGCGTCTGACGAAAAAAATCGGCTCCAGAACGATCGTCGACGGATTGAGCTTTGAAGTGAAACCCGGAGAAGTGTTCGGCTTTCTCGGGCCGAACGGGGCGGGGAAAACGACGACGATCCGCATGATGGTAGGTTTGATCTCCACCACGGATGGAGAAGTTACGATTCAAGGCTGCAGCGTGAAACGGCAATTCGAACAAGCCATGGTTCATGTAGGAGCCATTGTCGAAAATCCGGAGTTTTACGGATTTATGAGCGGCTATCAAAATTTGCAGCATTTCGCCCGGATGATGCCGAGCGTAGAGAAGGACCGGATCGATGAAGTGGTCAAGCTGGTGCGGCTGGAAGCGCGTATCCACGATAAGGTGAAAACGTACTCGCTGGGCATGCGTCAGCGTCTAGGAGTGGCGCAGGCAATTTTGCACCGTCCGTCCGTGCTTGTGCTGGACGAGCCGACGAACGGGCTCGATCCGGAAGGCATACGGGAGCTTCGCGATTATTTGCGGCAGCTGTCCAGGGAGGAAGGGCTTGCCGTCATCGTGTCGAGTCACCTGCTCTCCGAGATGGAGCTGATGTGCGACCGGGTCGCGATTATACAGAACGGCCGATTGCTCGATGTGCGCTCCTTCAAGGAGGCGCCCGCGGAGACGGAATGGATGGAAGTATGCTTTGAAGTGGGACAAGCGGATCGGGCGCGGGAATTGATCGAGGAAGGGATGCTCGTCCGGGCGGACGGGGCCGAGCTCGTCGTGCGGGTTCAAAACCGGAGAGAAGCGATCGCCGAGCTGAACGCCCGGCTCGTGCAGGCAGGGATCCCGGTATACGCCATCCGTGCCGTGACCAAAACGCTGGAGGAACAATTCCTCGAGGTGACAAGGGGGAATCGGATTGTCTAGCTTCATCCGGCTTGTGCAAAATGAACAGATGAAAATTTATTCCCGTCTCCGGACGTGGGTGATGCTGGCGATCGTCGTGCTGAGCGTCATCTCCGCCGGCGTGCTGATGCGCTTCGTCATCGATGCGGGAATCCATCATACACTGCAATTTATGTCGCTGACGACAAGCTTAGCTTCGATCATTACGATCTTTACCGTCATTATCGCCGGCGATATCGTCGCCTCCGAATTTACGTGGGGAACGATCAAGCTGCTCTTGATTCGTCCGGCGTCGCGCGGCAAAATTCTTTGCGCCAAGTACATCTCCGTCCTGCTCTTTATTTTGACGTTGGTGGCTACGATGCTCATTATTAGTTATTTTACGGGATTAATTATTTTCGGCGTCAGCGGCGTCGTAAGTCCCGACATGGCGTTTCCGGCGATTTTGAAAGCGTACGGCCTGAAGCTGGTGCAGATCGTCATGACGGCGACGCTCGCCTTTATGATTTCGGCAGCATTTCGCAGCAGCTCGCTGGCGATCGGACTGTCGATTTTCCTGATGCTGTCGGCAAATTCCATCGTGCTGGTGCTTGTATCGCTCAAAAAAACATGGGTGAAATATTTCCTGTTCGCCAACACCGACCTGTCCCCTTACGTATTCGGAGGCAAGCCGATCCTGCCCGGCATGACGCTCGGATTTTCCTTGACGGTGCTCGCGGCGTACTGGCTTCTGTTTTACGGCGTATCTTGGCTGTTATTTACGAAACGCGACGTGGCCGGCGGCTGATAACCGCAGAAAGGCCGCAAAACGAAAAAAAGACGTGATAGCTCAATGTTCCGCGAGCGCTCTCACGTTTTTTTCGTTTAAATAATGTCGCTTAAAAGGAGGGAGACCCGTTCGTCGAGCTGCATCGGATCGATCGGCTTGACCATATAATCCTTCGCTCCGAGCCGCATGCCTCGAATCACCGTATCTTTGCGCGAATCGGCCGTTAACAGCAAGATGGGAATGTCCTGCGTTGCGGGAGTCGATTGGAGACGGGTCAAGGCGTCCATGCCGTCCATGCCCGGCAGATGAAGATCGAGAATAATGAGATGATAGCTGGCCGCTCTCGATACGAGCGATACGAAATCTTCGGCGGACGTATATGAGTCCACTTCATACCGGTCTTCGAAAATTTGTTTGACGAGCAGGCAGAACGGTGAACTGTCGTCCACCAGAGCGATTTTTTTCTTGTTCATGTGTTTCACTAACACATCCTTTTTTTCAAAATGGAGGTTGAATTCGACATGTCGTCCACAACGGATCCCAATGAAGACAAAAACCGACGGATGCAGCGAATTATCGCCAGGACGCGGGAACTATTTCTTCGCGACGCCCGGCAGCGCGGGGCTGTCGTTCTTGAAACGGCGGTGCAGTGGCGTGAAGGGGCCCTATCGGCGAGTGAACTGGGAGACTCGGTACATGCCTATGCACACGCGTTAAGAGGCGTCGCACTTACCGTCGGCTGCGGCCGGGTGCACGAGCTTAGCGAAGAGGCGATTAACTGTAGTATACAGCATAGCGGGGGTTGGAATGAAGAAGCTTTACAAGGGCTCATACGTATGCTGACGGAACTAACCGAAGAGGTGGAGCGGGAGACGGTCAAGGCGGAGGAAGGCGGTTCGGAACATTGACAACTGCGTTGATCCTGGTTTGCGTCTTGACGCTCATTATTCATGCAGCGGAAACGATGGGGTATGCGATCCGTTTGGCGGGCATTCGCAGCGGCAAGCTTGCGGTGTCCTTGTCGCTCTCCGGCATCATCATGCTAATCTCGAGAACGTCCAACATGGTGCAAGCCACGTTCACCGGAGGAATGATCGACTCGGCCAAAAACGAAGGGGGCCATAGGCTGCAAACCGATTTTCAGTTCATTATCGGCTCCGCTTCGCTCGGGACGCTGTTGTCGATCGTGCTTTTTCCGACCATGGTGTTCGTATTTATGCGGCTCATCGCGCATTTGGAAGTGGCGGGCTCCTTCCCGGCGCTCGTCCGGGAATCGGTGTCGCTCGATAAGCTGAAATGGGTGAGGCGGAACGTAAGGCTGCCAAGGTGGGAAATGCTGAGGCGGCTGCGGATCGGCGGCATTCCGAAGCGCCTGCTTCTGCTCAACACCGTTGTAACCGGCATATACACCGTCGGCGTACTTTCGGCCTTATATGCTTCTTATCTCGTGCCGGAGCATGCGATCAAAGCGTCTCAGTCATCAGGCATGATTAACGGGATCGCCACGATCTTGCTGACCATCTTCGTCGACCCGCATGTGGCGCTGCTCTCCGACAAGGCGTTGTCCGGAAAAGTCAAGAACGCCGAGACGAATAAAATGTTCGGACTGCTCATGCTGTCGCGATTGGCCGGAACGCTTCTGGCGCAGCTGCTGCTGCTCCCAGGGGCGGCCGTAATCGCCTGGTGGGTATCATGAGCGATGATGAGCCGAACGGGTCAGGGGAAGATAATCAGGAAAATTAAGGTTTCATAAACGATATGAATATAAAGAGGAAATGCGCGATTCATGTCGAAATCTATTGCGTTAGTCATTTTAGCTTAAAGGGGAATTCTGGAAGCCTATGATCGAATTTCAAAACGTGTCCAAAGTATATCCCAATGGGACAGTCGGTCTTAAAAACATTAATTTTACGATCAATAAAGGCGAGTTTATCGTCATTGTCGGGCTTTCGGGAGCGGGGAAATCGACACTGCTGCGCTCCATTAACCGTCTTCATGAAATAACCGAGGGTCAAATCGTGATCAACGGCCGTTCGATTACTGCGGCGACCGGCGTCCAGCTGCGGAACTTGCGGCGCGATATCGGCATGATCTTTCAAAATTTTAATCTGGTCAAACGCTCTTCCGTGCTGCGGAATGTGTTGTCCGGTCGTGTAGGTTATCACTCGACGCTGCGTACGCTCCTCGGATTGTTCCCGAAACATGATATCCATCTCGCCTTGCAGGCGCTCGAGCGCGTCAATATTCGCGAAAAAGCGTACGTGCGCGCCGATCAGCTGTCCGGCGGCCAGCAGCAGCGCGTCTCCATCGCCCGCGCTCTTGCGCAGGAAGCGAAAATCATATTGGCGGACGAGCCCGTAGCTTCCCTCGACCCGCTTACGACGCGCCAGGTGATGGACGATTTGCGGCGGATCAACCAGGAGCTCGGGATTACGACGGTCGTGAACCTTCACTTTATCGATTTGGCGCGTGAGTATGCAACCCGGATTATCGGGCTGCGGGCCGGTCAAGTCGTATTCGACGGACCGGTATCGGAAGCGACGGACGAAGCGTTCTCGGAAATTTACGGCCGGGCCATCAAGAGAGACGAGCTTCTGGGGGGGCAGGAGTAAATGAAACCGGACTCTCTCGCCAAAGCGGCGGCGCTCAAAAAGCCGGACCGCACCAAGACCTATTTAACGGTGATCATACTGATATTGCTGCTGTGGGGCAGCGCCTATAAGACGGACGCGACTTTGACCTCGCTCATTACCGGGACGCCGGAGATGGGCAAGCTCATCGTGGAAATGTTCCCGCCGGATTGGTCTTACTTCGATGTGATATGGAAGCCGATGCTGGAAACGATCCAGATGGCGGTGATCGGTACGACGCTTGGCGCCATTCTCGCGATTCCGATCTCTTTGTTTGCCGCGCGCAATGTCACCAAGTCGCCGCTGCTGTACTACCCGGCCCGGTTTATTTTGAACCTGGTGCGGACGATACCAGATCTGCTTTTTGCCGCCGTCTTCGTGGCGATCTTCGGTCTCGGCCCGTTCGCAGGGGTGCTGGCGCTCATGTTCTTTTCATTCGGCCTTATATCCAAGCTTGCGTATGAATCGATCGAGGCGATCGACCCGGGGCCGCTCGAAGCGATGACCGCTGTCGGCGCCAACAAGCTGCAGTGGATCCATTTCGGCGTTATCCCGCAGGTTATGGCTTCCTTCACGGCATATTTGCTTTATACGTTTGAAGTCAACGTACGGGCGGCTGCGGTGCTCGGGCTCGTCGGTGCGGGCGGAATCGGTTTATATCTGGACCGTTCCATGGGTCAGCTGCGCTATGACCGTACCTGCCTGATCATCCTGGTGACGCTGGCCATCGTTCTGATCATCGATTACGCGAGTACTAAAATTCGGGAGAGGCTGTTATGACAAATCCATCGGTAAAGCCGCCGCAGCGGTTTCGCATGCGTTTTTGGCTGGTTGCTATTTTCATCCTGGCGCTGTACATATGGTCGTTCACCGGCATACAGTTCACAGGCATTAAAGAGACGGCGGGGACGATTTCAAAGTCCATTCTGACAGGGCTGACGCATCCCGACTGGTCTTATGTATATATTCCCGAAGGCGAGGACTTGCTGCGCGGCCTTCTCGATACGCTTGCCATTTCGGTGCTCGGCACCTTCATTTCGGCGGTTCTGTGCGTGCCTTTCGCTTTCTGGGCGGCCAATAACATGAGCCGTTTCCGGGCCGTCACCGGCAGCGGGAAATTCGTGCTCAGCCTCATTCGGACGTTTCCGGAAATCGTTATGGCGATTTTGTTCATCAAGGCGGTGGGCCCGGGACCTTACGCCGGGGTGCTGGCGCTCGGACTTCATTCCATCGGGATGCTCGGCAAGCTGTTCTCCGAGGCGGTGGAGAACATGGATCTCGGACCGACCGAGGCGCTTACCGCCTGCGGCGCGAACCGGCTGCAGGTGCTCTGGTTCGCCGTCATTCCGCAGGTGCTGCCCGAGTTTTTCTCTTTCTCGCTGTACCGCTTCGAGATTAACGTCCGTTCCGCGGCGATTCTCGGCATGATCGGGGCCGGCGGGATCGGTACGCCGCTGATCTTTGCGCTGGAAGCCCGCGCTTGGAATCGGGTCGGCATCATTCTTCTCGGCATCATCGTGATGGTAACGATCATTGATTTCATCTCCACCTCGATCCGTAAGCGGCTCGTGTAAGAAAGCAACAGCCTGTTCCTTTCGTCGCAAAACGAAGGGAGCAGGCTGTCTTTGTATGGAATCGCTTTTAGTGCGCACGCAGTTTCAAGGCCATCAAATCTTCGTCCCAATACCGTCCGTCCAGCTGCAGCGCGTGCCGCTCGGTCCCGTACACCTCAAATCCGATCGATTCGTACAGCCGTTTCGCGGCGGCGTTGTCCGACATGACGGTTAAATTGAGCTGCTCCAGCCCGTCGCAGCGGCCTGCTCGCTCTATCAGTTCGCGGAGCATCGCGGAGCCCGCTTTATTCCCGCGATATTTGGGAGCGACATACATCGCATAAATATTTCCTTTATGCTTCAGCTTCGGATGGGTTTCACGGACGAACGTAACCATTCCGGCCAGTTCATTCTCGCTTGTAAAGCAGCCTAGCGTAAACTGGTCTGCGGTTGCCTGCAGTCTCTGTTTCGTTACTTCCAGCGGTCGTTCCTTCTCCATATCGTAGGTTGTGAGGAACGCATGGGGATGTTCTTTCAAAGAGCGTAACCGTAACGTCCGATAAACCTCCGCATCCTCCGGATTCAATACCCGTATCAGCATAGGCGGCCTCCTTGGCAAAGTGTTGATGATGCCTTCATATTGAAAGCGAAACGGCAGATTGATATAATAAGTTTACTAAATATATGGATAGTAGGAGTATACGTGATAACGATAAAACAAATATCGGAATTAGCCAACGTCTCGCAAGCCACCGTATCCCGAGTATTAAATGACGATTACACGCTGGCCGTTACGGAGGAAACCAGAAGAAATATTATAAATATAGCACGCGAGCACCAATATGTGAAACGGGAAAGAAAAAATGCCGGTACCGCGGGAAAAAAGAAAAAGACGGCCGATAAAGTAGCGATCTTTTTATGCCAGATTGAAGACGAGATGAACAATCCTTACTTTATTTCGATCCGCAATGGGATTGAAAAGGAATGCGCCGATCAAGGGTTATCCACCGCAACCTATACCTTTAACGCGTTGTTTCAACAAGATATCAAAGCGGATTTCATGGGAATCGTCGTCGTGGGGAAAGTTCATCCCGATGCGGTCGAAATCGTCAATAAAGGTTCCAGCAACATCGTCTATATCGATTATTCGCCGAATGAGAACGTGTACGATTCGGTTACGGTGGACCTCGAAAAAGCGATGGAAGCGGTACTGGAGCATTTGACGGCCCGCGGTTACCATGATATCGGATTTATTGGCGGATCTTCCAAGGAATATGTGAGTGTCGGCGAGACGATCGTAACGGACGATAAAAGGTATAGATCGTACAAGCGACTGATGGGCGAGCGTGGGCGGTATAATGAACAGCATGTATTTTTAGGCGAGTATACGATGTCCGACGGGTATCGATTGATGAAAGCGGCGATTGAATCCGGGCATCTGCCGGAAGCGTTCGTTATCGCGTGCGACCCGATGGCCGTAGGGGCGTTAAAAGCGCTTCAGGATTTCGATATCAAAGTGCCGTCGCAAGTAGCGTTAGTATCGTTCGACGATACGGAATTGGCCCAGTATGCAAGCTGCCCGTTAAGCTCGGTGAAAATTTATACGGAAGAGATGGGAAGAGCGGGCATTCAATTGCTGCTGAGCCGAACGAAAGGGAGAGAAATTCCTTATAAAGTCACGATTCCTACCGGACTGACCGTTAGACACAGCAGCGCTGCGAAGTAAAATAGTGATATGTTTGGAGAGCCCTCGCCGTTGGAGGGCTTTTTTGAATGATCGGATTATAAATTTCAGACGGAGGAAAAGTGGCTTCAGTAACAGCGGCTGGAATCCCATAACCATCACTCCCATGCGCGAACGTGTGGAATAGCACGCGAAAGGACCTTCCGGACATCCTGGAAGGTTTTGTTATTCGGAAGGTATAACTCAATGTATATTTACTAAAAATTAAAATTATAAAGCATCAAAATCATTGACATATTTACTAAAATATTATTAACTAAATGTAGAAATACATAGATGAACTGTAGGAGGAAACGATGTGGATCGCTCGGAAATTGCAAAAAAGCTAAAGGAAAGAAAAGCGGCCAAAGACGTGCTGGTGGCGGTGCATCGCGGATGCAGCGGGGGGAATATTATCGAGAATACGATTCCGGCGTTTGAAATCGCACTCAAGTACGGTGGGGACATCATTGAGATGGACGCTTCGAAATCGACGGACGGGGAGCTATATACGATTCATGACGGGCAAGAGCAAAGGTTGTTTTTTAGTAAACATAATGTCCAAACGCTTGCTTCCGAAGAAATCGATCGGTTGAGTTACCGGAACCGCAACTCGTTCGAAGTGAAACAGAAGGTTCAAAAGCTGGAAACGGTGCTTTCCCATTTTAAGGGCGACACCCTGATCAATCTGGACCGGGCGTGGAATTTCTGGGACGATGTATATGAATTGCTCGCGAAATTGTCGATGTTCGATCAAGTCATTTTGAAAAGTCCCGTAACGGATGCATGCTTAGAAATGCTCGAACAGTACGAAGTGCCGGTCATGTATATCCCGATCGTGAAAAAAGAAAGCGAGCTGCACCGCGTCCTCAGCCGCAATATTCATACGGTTGCCGTAGAGGTGATCATCGGCTCGGAGCAGAGCGAATTTTATAATTTGGAAGTTGTCCGGGAATTAAAAAAGAGGAACATTTTGGTTTGGCTGAACGCGATTCGACTTAATGATAAGACAACGCTTACACTCGGCAACGACGACGATACTTCCTTATTGAAAAACGAAGATGAAGGCTGGGGACGGCTCATGGATATGGGAGCCGACATTATTCAAACAGACTGGCCGCTGCAATTATCGTGTTATTTGCAAAAAAGAAAAGTCGTTTCAACCCGCTGATTCAGCACATTAATTTGAAGGAGAGATTGTACATGCGCAAGCTGAATGTTCTGCTTCTTGCCCAACTGATCGGAATGTCGGCGCTGCTTGGTTGTTCCCAGGGGGACCCGGCGGCCGGCGGGAAAGCGCCTGCGCCATCGGATGGCGCTGCGGCCAAGGTGAATACGGAACCGGTCACTCTCAATTTGTTCGCCGGCCAGGACATGTCCGACGAGTTATGGAAACTTCTGCTGCATGAACCGCTGAAAAAGAAATACCCTCATATTACCGTGAACATCGTAAAAAAGGGGAAGGGCATTCAAGACTTGGTCGCCAATGGCACCAGCTTTGACTTGTATCTTGAGTTTCAGGGCTATCTGGGCAACTTGATTCAGGTCGGCTTGTTGGAAGATATCACGCCTTTAGCCAAACAAGAGAAATTGGATTTGTCCCGCTTTGATCCAATCTTCATGGAAGCGCTTAAACAATATTCGGATAAAGGAGAAATGTACGGACTTCCTTTTTACCGGCAGGCCAATGCGCTGTACTACAACAAGGACGTATTCGATAAATTCGGCGTAGCGTATCCGAAGGACGGGATGACCTGGGAGGACACGGTCAATGTCGCCAGAAAAGTAACCCGAACTGACGGCGGGACACAGTACTACGGACTGGACCCGGAGCATGCGACCCGATTGGCGTTTCCGCTGTCGCTGGTCATTGTGAATGGAAAGACAAATAAGGCCGAAGTCAACAATGAACAATGGCAAAAGGTGTTTCAGTTGGCCAAAGACATGTACTCGATCCCCGGAAACATTCCGAAAAAGACAACGGATCTAAATGGCGGCGGCATTGTCCGCTTCATGAAAGAGCGAAATATCGCGATGCTTGCAACGGTCAATATCGTCGACCGTCTTCAGGAAGCGTCGGTCAACGGCGTGAATTGGGATATGGTGCAATACCCGAGCTATAAGGGAAGTCCCAACGTATATGGTATGACCGACTTTGCCGTCATCGGAACGACCAAAACGAGCAAGCACAAAGAGGCGGCGATGAAAGTGGTGGAGGTTCTTACGTCGGATGAGGTGCAGATGCTTGCCGCGAAAAAACGGCCCGTAGTGAGCCCGCTGGTGAACGCGGAGCTGCAGAAGCAGTTTGCCGCCGATGTCGATTATGCCAAAGGCAAAAATATCGCCGCGTTTTTCAAAAGCAAGCCGGCTCTCGCTCCACGCTTCAGCGATTATTATACGACCGCGCGCACGATACTGGACAAAAATTACGACGATTTCGTCCTTGGCAAGAAAGATATGAATACCGCGCTTCGAACGGCGGAGGAAGAAATCAATAAGAAAATCAGCGAGCTGGATAAGAAGTAAACCCTTTGAGTGTGAACGGTCTATTCCTTGGTAACATCCCTTTGAAGCAACCGTCCTTAAAGGCGGTTATTGTGAGAGAGCCGTGTTGGTAACACGGCTCTCTTATCATTCTTCGCTTTGCGCCAAACGGAACAGTCCGGTGCAAAATAATAATAGGCTGCGCAGTTTCTTCACAGTCGTTATACATTCCCTGGTGATGTTCGGCTATGATCGATCACATTCATGAGTTCCGCCGCCTGACGAGATAGCGGTTCAAGTTCACGCGTATAGACGGCGATCGGATTGACGGCTTCGACCTCCCGCACCATCACGCGGGCGACATCGCCCCGCTGCACATCTTCCCGAACTTCCGCGGCCGAGGCAAAAATGACGCCGTACCCCGCCTTCACCGCTCTTACCGCTTCGTTCATGCCGTCCCATTCCACCGCAGCGGCGGGCGGCTTCATGTTGGCCGTCCGGCACAAGGCCAGCAGCATCTCGCGCGTACGGCTGCCTTCCTCCCGCATCACGAACGGTTCCTGCAAAATTTCGGCAAACGATGCCTCGCGGTTAGCCAGCCGGTGACCGCACGGAACGACGAACCACATCGGATCTTCAAACAAGAGGCGCCGGGCAATGCCCGGTTCGGGCTCGGCTCCTCCGCCGATCACCGCAAGGTCGGCTTCGTAACGAATGAGGCGTTCCATCGCTTGACGCGTGTTGGCCGTATGCAATATAACGTGCACATCGGGATAAGCCGATTTGAAAGCGGCGATCCAGGCGGGCAGCAAAAAGTTGGCCGGCAAATAAGTAGCGGCTATGCGCAGCTTGCCGGTGCGTCCTTCTTTGTAATCGGCGAGCAGCCGCTCGATCTCCGCCTCCAGCGAGAACAGCCGCTCCGCTTGGGCGGCGACCAATTCGCCGGCTTCCGTAAGCAAAATGCCGCGGCCTTTCGGAGCGATAAGGGAGAGGCCGAGTTCTTTTTCCAGATTGCGGATTTGGGCGGTTACCGCCGGCTGGCTGATGAGCAGCGCTTCAGAAGCGCGGGTGACGCTGCTGCAGTGAGCAACCGCACGGAATATGCTCAGCGCATGAAGATTCATAACCTATGCCTCCTTTCCTTTTTGCTCAAAGCATAAATTTAATTTATGATTTGTTAGCAATCTTATATTTTATTTATGAGAAGCTTTCCTTTATTGTAGTTCACAAGAACAATCAATACAATGTGGGATACGTGAGGGGATTCGAGATGTACATGACTTGCATTGACTGCGCCAAACGGTGGGATTTGTACAAGGTGCGAATTCGCTGCACCTGCGGCGGCTTGCTTCAAATTGAACAAAATTGGAAGGAGCTTGACGCCGATCTGCTGAAGCGTCTGTTCCAAGCGCGGCTTATGGAGCGGATGACGCCTTATGCGAGCGGCGTTTGGCGCTACAAGGAACTGATTCACCCTGAGCTGCCGGCCGAAGCGATTGTGACCCGATACGAAGGGAACACAGGGCTGTATGAGGTTGATGCGGCCGCCAAGTTTGCCGGGATTCGCCGCGTCTTGCTAAAAGCGCAGAGCGAGAACCCGAGCGGATCTTTCAAAGATAACGGCATGACCGCCGCCGTCTCTCATGGACGCGCGCTGGGCATGCAGCGATTTGCCTGCTCCTCGACCGGCAATACGTCCTCGTCGCTTGCCATGTATGCGGCATGGTGCGGAGAGGAATCGTATGTGTTCGTGCCCGAGGAGGGCGTAGCGGACGGGAAGGTGCTGCAGACGCTGGCCTATGGCGGGAAGCTGGTCCGTTTCCCCGGAACGTATGACGACGGATTGCGCTTTCTTGAGGAGCATGCGGACGAATTCGGATTATATGTATGCAACTCCGTAAATCCGCTGCGCATCGAGGGGCAGAAGAGCATTGTATTTGAAATTGCCCACCAGCTGCAATGGTCGATGCCGGACTGGATCGTGCTTCCGGGGGGCGCACTTAGCAACGCTTCGGCGCTGGGCAAAGGTCTGCAGGAGCTGCGGTCCATCGGCCTGATCGAGAACGTGCCGCGAGTGGCGATCGTCCAAGCGGAAGGGGCGAGCCCGTTCCATCGCATGGTGGAGGCCAAAGAGCCGACGCTTACGCCGGAGCCGCATCCGTCTACGCGGGCCAGCGCGCTCAACATCGGAAGCCCGCCAAGCTGGAGGAAGGCGCTGCAGACGCTGGAGTATACGAACGGAGTGACGGTGGCCGTCTCGGATGAGCAAATATTCGCGGCTAAAGAACTTATCGACCGTTCGGGCATCGGCTGCGAGCCCGCGTCCGCCGCGACGGTTGCGGGGCTGAAACGGCTTGTGGCGGAGCAAGTCATTGACAAGGACGAGACGGCGGTATGCATCTTGACCGGGCATCTGCTCAAAGATGCCGATGCATTGACGGCATATGCGGGGAAACGGCCGGAGCCGATGGAGCATCGCATGTGGGAACGAATGATGGACATGGCGTCAAACAAACGCCTTGCGGCGCTGCGGCGGGAGTAGAAGACGGGGTAGGCAACGCGGGCAATGCGGTGGGCATAATAATGCCGGTGCATCAACAACCAGGAAGCAATGGATGAAACAGTGCGGAACAAGAAATACTCACTCCGGACTGTTTTTTCATTTTCTTATCTTCATGTTCGCGTTATTCGGTACTATGCATTTTTACATAAATAGGTTGATTATATATTCAAATTTGAATATAATAATTTCCATTATTGACTAATTTGAATAGAGGAGCACATGAATGATTGCAAAAGAAAGCAAGATCGGGTTTGTCATCGCCGGGCTGCTGCTCGGCATTCTGATGGCGGCTATGGATAACACGATCGTTGCCACGGCGATGGGAACGATTGTGGCGGAGCTAGGCGGAATGGAGCAGTTCGTTTGGGTCACCTCCGCCTACATGGTGGCTGTCATGGCCGGCACGCCGATTTTCGGCAAATTGTCCGACATGTTCGGGCGCAAACGGTTTTTTATTTTTGGCATGGTATTGTTCCTAATCGGGTCTGCGCTCTGCGGTACGGCGCACAGCATCGTTCAGCTCAGCATCTACCGGGCGATCCAGGGGATCGGAGGAGGCGCGCTCATGCCGATTGCGTTTACGATCGTGTTCGATATTTTTCCGCCGGAAAAACGCGGAAAGATGGGCGGACTGTTCGGCGCCGTATTCGGGATTTCGAGCATTTTCGGGCCGCTGCTCGGCGCGTATATTACCGAATACATCGGATGGAACTGGGTGTTTTACATTAATCTTCCGATCGGCGTCGTTGCGCTTATTTTCATTGGCGCCTTTTATCACGAGTCGCTCAAGCATATGAAGCAAAATATCGACTGGTTCGGCGCGACCACCCTCGTTGCGGCCGTCGTTTGTCTGATGTTCGCGCTGGAATTGGGCGGCCAGAAGTACGCTTGGAACTCGCTTGTCATTATCGGTTTGTTTGCCGCATTCGTCGCGTTGTTTGTGGCGTTCCTCGTGGCGGAAACGAAAGCAAGCGAACCGATCATCTCGTTCGCCATGTTCAAACAGCGGCTGTTTGCTTCCAGCAATGCCGTGGCCCTATTCTACGGCGCGAGCTACATCGTCGCC
The DNA here is from genome assembly GCF_910594985.1 of Paenibacillus allorhizosphaerae. Lineage (GTDB taxonomy): Bacteria > Bacillota > Bacilli > Paenibacillales > NBRC-103111 > Paenibacillus_G > Paenibacillus_G allorhizosphaerae. Next base: position 32,964 of record NZ_CAJVCE010000030.1, on the reverse strand, counting down.
ACCATTTACATTCCGATCTATGTGCAGGGCGTCTACGGGGGATCGGCAACCAACTCGGGGCTTATTTTGATGCCGATGATGCTCGGTTCCGTGGTCGGCAGCCAAGCGGGCGGCTTTTTCTCGGCGAAAACAAGCTTCCGAAACATTATGATTTTTTCGGTCGTCTGCTTTGTTCTCGGCATATTCTTGCTCGGCACGTTAACGCCGGAGACGTCGCGGATAACGCTCACGCTGTACATGATTTTGACCGGCTTCGGCGTCGGGTTCTCATTCTCGGTGCTTAGCATGGCATCGATTCACAACTTCGACATGCGGCAGCGCGGCGCGGCAACATCGGCCAACTCGTTTCTTCGCTCGTTTGGCATGACGCTCGGCATTACCGTATTCGGCATCATTCAGCGGAATGCCTTTGCCGGCGGCATCGCGGAATCGTTCGCAGGCGGTGGTCAACTGCCCGGCGGCAAGCTCGGCGATCCGCGCGACATGCTGTCGCCTGAGAAGCGGGCGATGATTCCTCCGGACGTGCTGAACAAAATAACGGATACGCTGTCGTCGTCGATCGCGCAAACGTTCATGTGGGCGTTAATTCCTGCCTTGCTTGCGGCCGTCTTCGTATTTATGATGAGCGGCGAGCGGGTTAAATCCGCGGCGAAGCCGTTGAAACCGGAAGCAAGCGGAGGTTGATGCACGGTGTCGATGAGGCTGGCCATACTTGGATTGCTGATGGAGGCGGATGCGCATCCTTACGAAATTACGCAAAAAATGAAAGAGCGCGAGATGCACCGCTATACGAAGCTGCAAATGGGTTCGCTCTATTACGCGGTCGACCGGCTGGCGGAAGAAGCTTGCATCGAGCCGGTCGAAATCGTGAAGGATGCCGGAAGGCCGGACAAAACGATATACCGTATTACGGAAAAAGGACGCAAAGAGTTCGAGAGGCTTCTGCTGCGCGTATTCGAGGAATATGAGCCAATGAAGCATCCGCTGTATATGGCGCTCGTCTTCGCCGATCACGGCGATCAGCAGAAGCTTGCCGAGATATTGGATTCACGCGTGCGGAAATGCGAGAAAGCGATGAAGGTATTTTACGAGGTGTATCGGGAACATATCGATATCGTTCCGAAATCGGCGCTGCACATGATGGTCGGCGGATTTGAGCATGCCAAAGTGGAATTGCAGTGGCTGACGCGGCTGAGGGACGATGCAAGGGAAGGCAAGCTCGGTGAAATGGGCGTCCCGATCGAGTTTACCGTGTGATGGAGCTGGCTGCCCAGTCTCTCGTGAAGCATCGCTTCCTTCCTAGATTTTCAGCGGGAATAAGCTAAGTTGAAATCTTGACGGTCGCCGGATAAAGTACAGGACCGAAGATAAGCGGCGGTTGTCGCCGGAATGAGCGAAAAAAGGAACAGACTCCTTGAAGGAGCTGTTCCTTTTGCTTTACGGTTACTTTATTTCTTTTGGCCGATTTCTTTAGCCGCTTGACGCACGATGTCGAATTTCTTGTCGTCGGATTTCACGTAACCTTGATGTGAGTATACGTCAAAAATGATTTTTTGGCTCTCAGGGTTTTTACCGAGATCGATGAACGCTTGAGCGATTTTGTCTTTCCACGCTTGATCCATATCGGGACGAACGGAAATCGTGTCGTTCGGGATCGGATCGGTGAAGGAAAGCACGCGAACTTTTTGGAATACGTCAGGGAAATCTTTGATTACGTTGATCCGGGCGTCCTGGAATACGGCCGCTGCGTCGACTTCGCCGTTAAGCACGGCAAGAACGCCTTTGTCATGTCCTTTCACGGTAATGCCTGTTACGTCTTTCTCCGGGTCAATCCCGTTCTTCTTCATCAGAATCGCTGGGTATACATAACCGGCGGAAGAGGTAACGTCCTGCCATGCAATCTTTTTCCCTTTAAGATCTTTAATATCTTTAATCGGAGAGTCGGCTTTGACGATGATCATCGATTTGTAAAAATCTACCAGATCTTTCGTCGGTTGGCCTGTTTTATCGTCTACGCCAAAACGTTGTGCTTGCAGCAGCAGATCGGCGGCCTTTTTGTCGTCATGCGCCATAACGTAGTTGCTTGGCGGCAAGAAGCCTACATCGACTTTCTTGGAAGCCATCGCTTCGATTACGGTGTTGTAGTTCGTGGAGACAGAAACTTTCACCGGGATGCCCAGCTTTTCTCCGAGCAGTTTCTCCAGCGGCTTAGCCTTGGCTTCAAGCGTCTCGGCTTGTTGCGACGGAACGAATTGCACTGTCAATTCTTTAGGCACATAGCCTTTGGCAGCAGGAGCCGCCGCTTTGTTGTCAGGCTGTGCAGGGGTCGGGGTTGTCTCTGGTTTACTACCGCACCCAACAGCGAAACCTGCAGTCAGCACAAGGGACAAGCTGATTGCTGCGAACTTTTTGAACATGGAATTGACCTCCTGTTAAATGGCTCGGATAAAAATCCATTACTTACTATATCACAATTTGAAGAAAGAGACAGTAAAAATATTGTTAAGGGAAGTCGAAAATAACATTTTTTTGTCTCCATTGTGCCGGTTGGGCTAAGTTTGATATAGTGTAGTCAAATTCGCGTAACGGAGTTGAATGATTCGTATGGCCCGGGAATGGACACTAACGATTTTGGAAACAAGCGATATTCATGGAAATATGATACCCATTCAGTATGCAAATAATAAACCGACGGAGTATGGATTTGCCAAAATCGCCACATTGATCCGTGAAGAACGCCGCAAAGAAGAGCCGCTACTGGTGATCGACAACGGCGATCTCATCCAGGGGACGCCGCTCGCTTATCATCATGCGAAGCTGAATGCCGCTGCGACGAATCCGATGATACATTGCCTGAACGAGCTGCAGTACGACGCTGCGGTCATCGGCAATCATGAGTTCAATTACGGTCTGGACCTGCTTGGCAAAGCGGTGAAAGAATCCGGCTTTCCATGGCTTAGCGCCAACATTGTGGATGAAGCGACCGGAGAGCCGTATTTCGGCAAGCCTTATCTGATTCGAACGTTCGGGGACGATTTGAAGGTCGCCGTACTCGGGTTGACGACCCATTATATTCCTCATTGGGAAAAGCCGGATCACATCCGCGGGCTGAAGTTCAAGGATGCGCTTCAAACCGCGAAGGAATGGGTGCGCAAACTGCGGGAGGAAGAGGGGGCCGATGTCGTCATCGTGTCTTATCACGGCGGATTCGAGCGGCACCTGGAAACCGGCGAGCCGACGGAGCCGCTGACCGGGGAAAATCAAGGCTATGCGCTGTGCCAAGAGGTGGAAGGGATCGACGTTCTGCTAACAGGCCACCAGCACCGGGTGCTGTCGGAAACGACAGTGAACGGCGTAGCGATTGTACAACCGGGGAGCACCGGAGCTTGGCTCGGCAAAGTGACGCTGGGGCTGGCCGAGGAGAACGGAGTATGGAAAGTGCGGTCGAAACGGTCCGAACTTCTGACCCCGCAGGGTGTAGAGCCGGACCCGGCTGTGCTGGAGCTTGTCCGTCCGCACGAAGCGCTGGCGCAAGTATGGCTCGATCAGCCGATAGGAAGACTGGTAGGCGATATGCGGGTCTCCGATCCGATGGACGTCCGCCTCAGGGAGCATCCGCTGATCGAATTCATCAATAAGGTGCAGATGGAGCTGTCCGGCGCACCGATCTCCAATACGGCACTGTTCGACAACGTCTCGCCGGGGTTTCCGGAACATATTACGATGCGCGACATCGTATCCAATTACATTTATCCGAACACGCTGCAAGTGATCCGGATTACAGGCGCGGACATCCGGGCTGCGCTCGAACGCTCCGCTTCTTATTTCCAGCAATACGACGGTAACGGGGAGATCAAGGTAAGCCCGCATTTCAGCGATCCGAAGCCGCAGCATTACAACTACGATATGTGGGAAGGCATCGAATACCGGCTGAACATATCGCGTCCTGAAGGAGCGCGGGTTACTTGGCTGCAGCACAATGGAAAGCCGATCGATCCGAAGGCGGAGTACGACGTCGTCATGAACAATTATCGCGCCGGAGGCGGCGGGAATTACTTGATGTTCCAGGGTAAGCCATTGGTCAAAGATATTCCGACGGATATGTCAGAGCTGCTCGCTTCTTACATTATGGAACGCGGAACGATTGAAGCGACCTTGAATCGGAACTGGGAGATCGTCTGGGATTAACACCGCCGGCATGCTGCCGTACGGAATGGGAAAATATGAAGATATGGGCCAACCCATGAAAGATTTGCGAATGTGGATCGATGCTCCAAAAACGCCGTAGACTATGTGGCGACGCCCCCTGAGGCTTTAAAGGCTTGGGACGCGGGTCTATTGCCCTTTCTATAGAGGATCTCAAGACCATTGTGGGTAAGTATCCGGGTGTTTCCGTAACCAAACCGTGCGCTGCCGATAGCTGTACCAAACCATGTGCGTCAAATCGCGCACGAACGTTGAAAAAGGCCTTGATTCCGCTCTTGCAGGATCAAGGCCTTTTTGTGCTTAGAAACCCATTCTATTCGTTTCCAATCGCAAAGCCCAGTGAACGGAGAACATCCGGCTGATCCAGTCCTTCCCCACTATAGGACACCAGCGGTGAAATTTCGATGTCCCGCCCCTGGATGACGCCTGCCGGCACGCCCGCGTCCAGCAGCCACTTGCGGTGCAGATCGAATACAAGCTGCCTCGCGGTTGCCGGGCTGTCCACGCCGTCTTTGTTTTTCACGGGAGCGAACTGTTCCTCGCGCTTCATCTTCAGAACGGTCATTTTGTCCGCCAACGGGAAAAAATCGAATATAAACCGTTCGAACTTGTAGGCGTTCGGTGCATCGGGACGGATCAATTCGCCGCTTTCGCCGATATATTTTATTTTTTTGTGCGCCTTATGGTAAGGGATGGCGGTGCCGGCGTGCTTCTCAATGAAGTCGAGGCGGAACAAATGAATCGAGATGTTGCCCATGCCGAACAGAAGCTTGCCTTCGCCGTCTTTTTGAAGCATCACTTCTTCCGGAACATCGGTATACTCGACAACGGAAGGCCGTCCGTCGCGCAAGCAGAGGATACCGACTTTTTCCTCCGGGTACGCCTTCTCGACTACCTTCGTGGCGATCGGATGGCCGAAGTGCGCCGCCACGCCGGCAAACAGCGGATCGGCTATCTTGATCAGCGCATTGTCGACATTATAATAAAACAGCCACTCCACTCCGCGCCGCTTCATGTCGTCAAGCGCGCCGCTCTGCTTGAGGGCAGCGAAGCACTCGCCGTTGCCGCTCGGGGCCAGACCGATTTCGCCTTGTCCGGCAAGCAAAATGTTTCCGTATGCATCGACGGCCGGCATGACGCCCTGCAGGAAAAAGTAGCAATCTTCCTCCGCATAGCCGAAATAATGCGCATCTTTGAAAAATTGAACCGTCTCGGCGTGATTTTCGGGACTTGTCATAATGTACCAAGGGATCGGCCGGCCGGCGCTGCGGGACAAATTCAGCAGTCTTTCGGCTTGAAGCTGAAACAGCGACTTGCCGGACGGCAGTCCGATATCGAAAGTCCCTTTGGGCCCTTCATGGCCTAACCGGCTTCCTTGGCCTCCGGCGACGACGATCACGCCGACTTTGCCGTTCCGCAGCAGGTCCCTTCCTTTATCGGCAAAATAAGCTTGCTCCCGCTGATCGAAATCGTCCCAATCGGAGACGTCCATCGGTTCCAAATGGCTTTGCTGCTGTACGGACGGTGCGTCCGTATTCATCGCTTCGCTCAGCTGCGCAAAATCGAGCTGCAAAATTTGATCGAGCAACCGTTCCGATTGCTCGTCGGACAACTTGGATATAAATTGCAGCAAATGCTCCTGCTTATATTGTTGGACCAAGGCTTCCGCCCGGCTTCGTTTCGTTTCCATATGTTCCCTCGTTCCAAAAGTGATGATCGTGCCTTTGCGTTTATTTTTTGCCATTGTATCATACCCGAGCACGACCTAGCATCAGTCGACGGGCTTAAACTTATAGCCGCCGGGAAGTCTCAACGGAGGGGGCCGAGCGTTGTATTTAAGGGCGAACGGTACCCGGAAGACGCAAAATCATAGTACAATCCCGGCAATGAATGTAGTATGATTTTAGCATACATTTCCATAAGGGAGGATTCATTTATGAGTTTATTGTTGTGGCCGCAAGGGACTCCGAACGCGCTTGGCGAGGAGAAGGAAGACCGTCCGACGTTGGTGCCTTTTTTGGTGCAATCCGAACAGCCGACTTCCGCCGTCGTCGTCTGTCCGGGAGGAGGCTATGGGCGCAGAGCCGACCATGAGGGGGAACCGGTGGCCAGATGGCTGAATACGCTCGGCATCTCCGCTTTCGTGCTGCATTACCGGGTTGCGCCTTACCGGCATCCGAACCCGCTGATGGATGCGCAGCGCGCGATCCGGACCGTACGGCATAACGCCGAAGCATGGAATGTGGACCCGAAGCGGGTCGGCATTCTCGGTTTTTCGGCGGGAGGGCATCTGGCTTCGAGCGCAGGGACGCAATTCGACGGCGGGAATGCAGAGGCGGCCGATCCGATTGAACGGGAAAGCTCGCGCCCCGATCTCGTTGTGCTCTGTTATCCTGTCATTACGTTCGGCCCGTATACTCACAGCGGTTCGCGCAACAACTTGCTAGGTGATCCGGCCGATCCGGCACTGGTCGAGCTGATGTCGAGCGAGAACCGGGTCACCGAAGACACGCCGCCGACGTTCATCTGGCATACGGCGGATGATGCCGGCGTTCCCGTGGAGAACGCGATGATGTTCGCTTCCGCGCTGCGGAAAAATAAAGTTCCGTTCGAGCTGCATATTTACGAAAGCGGCAGACACGGGCTCGGGCTTGCCCAGGAACATCCGGAGGCGCGGACATGGCCGAACCTGTGCGCGAACTGGCTGAAGAAGCAAGGGTTCTAGCCGTGGAACGGAAAGAAGGCGGCTATGAGCTGTATCCGCTTGGAGAGGAGGCTGTCGTCATCCGTTTCCAAGGGGGGATCGGGGAGCGAACCAGAAGACGGGTCGATGCCGCCGAACGTATGCTGAACCGGAAAAAGCCGGGCGCCGTGATCGAATGGGTGCGAGCTTATACGTCGGTAACGGTGTACTACGATCCGTGGCTCGTCTTCCGGCAAGGGATCGGAAGCGCCGCAGGAGGTTCCGATCAAGCGGCGCCCTATGAGCAAGTACGCGAATGGCTGTCGGCGGAGCTGGATGCCTGCCTGGGAACGGAAGCCGATGAAGCGGCGGAGGTAGGACAGTGTCCGGTGCGCGTCATTCCCGTCCGGTTTGGCGGGGAAGCGGGGCCGGATCTCCCGGCGATCGCCGCACAAAGCGGCTTGTCCGCTGAAGAGGTGGTGGAGCTGTACTGTTCTGCCGAATACATCGTGCATATGATCGGCTTTACGCCCGGTTTTCCTTATCTTGGCGGCTTGCCCGAACGACTTGCCTGTCCGCGCCGCAGCGTTCCCCGTACGATTGTGCCTGCCGGATCGGTAGGCATCGCCGGCGTACAGACCGGCATTTATCCGCTCGCCACGCCGGGAGGCTGGCAGCTCATCGGGCGTACGCCGCTCAGGCTGTTCGACCCGGAACGGGAGACGCCGAGTCTGCTGCGGCCGGGGGAACGGGTGCGGTTTGAAGCGGTGACGCCGGAAGGTTATGCGGAGCTGGAAGGCAGCTTAGAACAACGGAAAGGACGATAGCGATGGGCATAGTCGTGGAATCGCCCGGCTTGCTGACGACGGTGCAGGACGGCGGCCGCTTCGGAAGCCGTGCCATCGGCGTATCGGTCGGCGGCGCTGCCGACACGTTCGCGTTGCGTACGGCGAACGCGCTGGTCGGCAATGCGCCGGGGGCGGCGGCGCTGGAGACGACGATGACGGGCGCGTCGCTGCGGTTCGAGCGCGATGCGCTTGTCGCGCTTTGCGGCGCCGATCATCCGGACGCGCGCGCCGAAGACGGGACGCCGCTGCCCGGCTGGCTTCCCGTGTTCGTGCGCAGCGGCACGCTGCTGCGCCTCGGCCCCGCGCGGCGCGGACTGCGCGCGATGCTCGCCGTAGCGGGCGGCATCGCCGTGCCCGCCGTGCTCGGCAGCCGCAGCACGCACATGCGCGCGGCGCTCGGCGGCTTCGCCGGCCGGGCTCTGCAGGCCGGCGACCGGCTGCCCGCCGGGCCGCTGCCGGCGGCGGCTGCGGCGCTCGCGGCGCGCCTCGCGCGGACGGCTGCGCCGGGGACGGCACTCGTCCCCTCGACGTGGGGGCTCGCGCCGCGGTGGCGCCCGCCGTATGCGGAGCAGCCGACGCTGCGCGTCATGCGCGGGCGCGAGGCGGACAGCTTCGAGGCGGCCAGCCTCGAAGCTTTGTTCGCCGCGCCCTACCGTGTGACGCCGCAGTCGGACCGCATGGGCTGCCGGCTGGAGGGCGGGCCGCTGCGCTTGCGCGCGCCGCTCGAGATGATCTCCGAGGCCGTCGCGCCCGGCGCCGTGCAGGTGCCGCCGGACGGACAGCCGATTGCGCTGCTGGCGGAGGCGCAGACGACGGGCGGCTATCCGCGCATCGCGCACATCGCCGCCGTCGATTTGCCGCTGCTCGCGCAGGTGCGGCCCGGCGGCGCGGTCCGCTTCGCGGAGATCGGCCTCGAAGAGGCGCAGGCGCTTTACGTGATGCGCGAGCGTGCGCTTCGCCAGTTTACCGCCGCCGCAGCGGTAAGGATTAAATCGTTATAACGATTTTCTCACCTTGCTCCGAGGCGGCATGTATGAGTTAATAGTACATGTAGCCGGCCAGCTGACGCTAAAGGAAAGGAGTGATCGTGAGCAATGATTACACAAATGGAGGTGGCTTCTGCGTAAGCGGAAGCGCCAATCAAATGGGGGGCCTTCGCGGGCCCCTTCTATGTTCGAAGGAACGACTGGACATATATGGGAAAGTATGGTTAAATAAAGGAGATTCACGTATCATCAATCAAATCAGGTGAAAGGAGTGCAGCTGCAATGATCAACAGAAGCGCATTTAGAAACGGAAAAGGGATTGCTCGCAAGTGAATAAGCATTTTCGAAAGCACCGTCACCTGAACGTCATTGATCGATATATGACATAGAAGGCATTTGGGCACGATACGGTACATCGTGTTTTTTTTATTTTTATTTCCCTTATGCTTAGACATCGGTTTTGTATACCAACAAAGCTCTTGATGGAGGTGTGAAGATGAAAATGCTTGCAACTTTCGAGGCTCGGACGAACACGGCACGAAAGGAGGCTTTCATCGGTGGGGTACAAGAACGGGAAGGATATATTGCCGCCTAGCCTGCTGAAACAACTGCAGGATTACATTCAGGGCGAAATCATTTATATACCGAAAAAGGAACAGACCCGCGCAGGCTGGGGCGAGAATAACGGAACGCGCCAATCGATTCTGCGTCGAAACTACGAAATATTTCGGCTGTACCAGAACGGTCACAGCGTATCGGAACTGATCCGTCAGTTTCATTTGTCGGAAGACAGCATTCGCAAAATTATCGTCAAAACCCGGGGACTTACAATCCGGCAGCAGGAAGCGGCGTCCACAAGGCATTGACCGGAAACGTCGGTTCCCGGTCCGGCTGACATAGAAGAATGAAGCCAGAAGTGGACGCTTTTGGCTTTTTTCTTTTTCGCGTTTTTCCTGCTGCTTTTGCAGATGCGGCAGCGGCATGTACATAGCAATCAATGAGGTGAATGAAGAATGAAGGGGACGGCGCCTTTGCGGACTATCGATTTGAACGGGGATTTGGGCGAGAGCTTCGGCGTGTACCGGATCGGGCAGGATGAAGCGCTGCTGGATCAGATTAGTTCCGCCAATATCGCTTGCGGCTACCATGCCGGAGATCCGGCAGTCATGCGGCGTACGGTGAAGCTGTGTCTGGAAAAAGGCGTTGCGATCGGCGCTCACCCGGGACTGCCGGATCTGGCGGGCTTTGGGCGTAGGATGATGCGCATTACGCCGGAGGAAGCGCACGATATGGTGCTGTATCAGATCGGCGCGCTGCAGGCGTTCGTCCGTGCCGAAGGCGGACGGATGCAGCATGTGAAGCCGCACGGGGCACTGTACAATATGGCCGCGACGGATCGGCGGCTGGCGGATGCGATCGCGCAGGCGGTAAGCCGGTTCGATCCGCAGTTGATGCTGTACGGCCTCTCGGGCAGCGAGTTGATTCGTGCGGCCGAGGCGGCCGGCCTGCGTGCGGTGGCGGAAGCGTTCGCCGACCGGACGTACCGGGCGGACGGGACGCTGACGCCGCGAGACGAGCCCGGCGCCGTCCTTCACGATGCCGGCGCTGCAGCGGAGCAAGTGCTGCGGATCATCCACGAAGGAAAGGTCGCGACGGCCGCAGGCGCCGATATGGCGCTTCACGCAGATACGTTCTGCGTCCACGGCGACGGCCCCGAAGCAGCGGCTCTGGTTGCCCGGCTGCGCGCCGAAATGAAGCGAGAGGGCATCGCAGTGAACGCCCCCTCGAGAATGTAACATGGTTAAATCAATTTGATGCCGCTGATGAGAATGATTGTGGCCATTACCGTACGCAGCGGGGTGGGTGGCAGTTTCGCCGACAGGCTGCTGCCGACGAGTACGCCCGGAATCGAGCCGGCGAGCAGGTTGAACGCCAGGGCGTAGTTGATGGTCCCGAACCCGGCATGCATGAGGCCCGCGGCCGAGACGAGGAGGAACGCATGCACGATATCGGTGCCTACGAGCTCCGCGGCGGTCAGCCGGAACAAAAACATCATGGCCAGCGCAAATAAAGATCCGGAGCCGATCGACGTCAAGCCGACGACAAAGCCGAGAATGACGCCGATCATAATGGTCATCGTTTTTTTCTCCGACAGCGGCTTTTCCTGAATCCGGTTCGTCCGGACGCCGCCCTTGTCGAACCATACTTTTACAAGGCTTACGAGGGCGACGATTATCAATACAATGCCGAGCGCGTGTTTGATAATCGTATCCTGGTAGTCATGTAAAGGCGGATAATATTTAAGCAGCAGAATCGCGGCAACGGCGCTGGGGACGCTCCCCATCGCCAAATACAACACAAGACGCGTTTGTACGGTCCGTTGCCGAATGTGCTGGATGCTTCCGAACAACTTGGTAATCGAATTATAAAATAAGTCCGTTGCGACAGCTACCGTCGGCTGTATTCCAAGGAATACGAGCACCGGTGTCAGCAATGCCGCGCCTCCGACGCCTGTAAGCCCTACAAGCACCCCGACAAGGGCGCCCATCAAAAAGATCGTCCAATCCATCCTATACGCTCCTTGCGATTCATTTCCTTATAGATCAAAGTATAATTCCTAGTTAACCGATGCGCAATACTTGTTTTTTCTTGTTTTTGTTATTTGTTACGTAACGCAAGCCTATAGCGCATCCATTGCACAGCGAATGTGACAGCATCCAAGCGGACGCTGCGCATTCGCATTCTTACTATATGTTTGCCTATGTTTACTGGTGACCTTCAATCCTGCCTTTTCCTCATTCGGCTCTTTTGACCGCTGTTGCAGACAATATTCGGCATTTCGCTGCGCATTTTTTCGAAACGGTACGAATCCCGGCCGGAGCGGAGAAAAGAATGATGAGCCCGCTGCTTTCGGACACGGCGCGGTTGTTCCTCCCTTGCGGCAATTCGATTATAATGCATATGTAATAACGGATATGACGTCCCGGGGTTCGCCGAATGAAGGCGGTCCGACTGCGGGCTCCGGACGCTCAGATGTGGTATGATATGGAGAGTATATTGACGTTTGGTTACAAAGGAGTGTTGTCATGATCCCGGTTTTTGTTTACGGCACACTGCTTGAAGGAGAGTCGAATCATCATGTGATCGCTTCCCATATTTTGTCGGCGCGGTCCGGCGTCGTATACGGCAAGCTTTATGATTGCGGCGCTTACCCGGCGATCGTGCTTGCCGGTTATGGGGATGGCGATCTAGTGGAGGGATTGTGGCTCGTTGTAACGGAGGAAGGGCTTGCTCGAATGGACGAATTGGAGGAATATTACGGTCCGGGCATGCCGAACGATTATGAGCGGATTTGGGTACGCGATGCGCGGCAAGAAGAGCGGGAAGGATGGATTTACGCCTGGCCCGATTCCCGGGGCTGCCCCGCCATCGCCGGCCGTTCGTGGCGATGGCATCGGGAGGGCAAGCAATTCGAATCGGAACGCAGCCCGGCAGACCCTTCGTGAGCTACATTCGCCTTGATTGCGGCTTCCAATCGTCTCTTTCGAACTTTTTGACAATTTCGGTCATTCGCAAGATGACGCTGTTCAATTCTTCCTCACCGATCGCATGTTTCAATTGGTCGGCTGTCAGCTGATCTTGGTACAGTTTCCGCGTAACGGAACTGTCTTTGTACCATGCTTCGGTAATGGCGAAGCTACCATCCTTTTTCAGCCAAACCTCGCGATAATACTGCTCTTGTTCATTTTGCAGCTTCATATTAAGGTAGTATGCCAGTATAGGGAGCCGAGGATCGGATATGCGCTGGCTGATGACGGAGCCGGACGACACCGGCTGGCCGAAACTAACATACTTGGACACTTTGCGGATCAAGTGTTCAATGGAAGTGGGATTCAATATAACCATCCTCTCAATAGGGCAAAACTACCAATATACCTAAAATATTTTTTATAACACAATCATACCATGGTTCTTATGTCTTATGCATCGTACTATTGACTTATGCAAAGTACGAAAAATGTTGAAAAATATGTATGCGGCCATTCGGGAAAGGGGACAGATCGCATGAAGCGAGGAAAAATATTGCTTGCCGAGGATGAGGCGGCTTTACGTTTTCTGTTGACGGAAACGTTGGAAGAGGAAGGTTATGAAATCAAGGAGGCCGAGGACGGCCAGCAGGCGCTCCATTGCTTGCAGTCGGAGGCATTCGACTTGGTGATATTGGATTATATGATGCCTGAACGGACCGGTGTGGACGTGTGTGAATGGCTGCGCGGCAACCCGAATCCGAATTCGCAGGCGCCCGTTATTTTGCTGACGGCCAAAGCGCTGGAGAAAGATCGGGAGCGCGCAAAAGCGGCGGGCGTGACGCAATATATCGTCAAGCCGTTCAGCCCGCTTCAACTGGTCGATACGATAGAGGAAATGATCCGGCGAGGTACGCATGGATCCGCCGGTTTGTGATCGGGAAGACGGAGTGTGATGACGATGGACAACTTGACTCGGGACCGGGACGACAGAGAACGCAGATTGATGAAGGAAGGTCGCAAACGATATATTCATGAGCTTCAAAAGCAAACGGCGTCGCTTCGCGAGTGGATTGATGAAGCGGCGGGGAATGCGGAATCTTTGGACGCGGGCCAGCGGATATACCGGGCCGTTCATACGATCAAGGGGAGCGCGCCGATGTTCGATTTCATGCGGATCGGCTTGCTCGCCGAGGAGCTGGATCGGATCTGGGATTGGACGCAGGACGAAGGCGCTTCGTTCGGGCAGGAGGCGGCCATCGGGCGCTCTGCCGAAAGTGTCCGGTCGTCCCGGCCGCACCTGGAGGAGCTGACGCTGGAGCTCGAGATGTACGGACGCGAACTGGAGCTTGACGAGCAATACGAGCAACTTTACCGGCAGGTGCCTCCGCTGCACGATGAAAGGCTGCTTGTCATCGATGACGATGATGCGATGCGCTCTTTTTTGGCGCAAAGGCTTAACCTTGACGGCTATGAAGTAGACGACGCGGCCGATGTCGCCACGGCGCAAAGGCTGCTGCGGGAGCGGACATACCATTTGGTTACGCTCGACCTGATGATGCGCCCTACAAGCGGGTATGAATTAATCGAATTTATGAAGGAAGATCCGACGCTCAAATGGATTCCCTTGATGATCGTATCGGCCCGAGACGATGTAAACGATAAAGTGCGCAGCTTTTATTTGGGGGCCGACGATTTTGTGGCCAAGCCGTTTCATTATGAAGAAATTCACGCACGCATCTGCAGTTTGTTGAAGCGTACGCGAACGTTTGAGCAGCTTGCTTTTCGCGACCCGCTCACCGGCGTGTACAATCGGCGCTACTTCGATCATCAGATTCAAGTGGAGCTCGGCCGCATTCGGCGTTATCCGGCGCCGATCTCCATGGTGTTCATCGACATTGATCGGTTTAAGTCGATCAACGATACGCATGGGCATCATGTGGGCGATCTGGTGCTGCAAGGCCTGGCGCATTTGCTGCAGCATCATTTGCGCGCCACCGATTTGCTGGCCCGGTTCGGGGGCGAGGAATTTGTCATCGCGATGCCGAATACACCCGGCGCGGACGCGAAGAAGACGGTGGAAGCGATTCTCGCCTGCACGCACAAAGGGCCGGTCGCTCAAAATGAAGGTCAGTCCTATCATATTACGTTCTCGGCCGGAGTATCGGAGTGGCATCCGGGAATGACGGTAGACGAATGGATTCGGAATTCGGACGATGCCATGTACGAAGCGAAGCAGCGGGGACGCAATCAAGTGGTGATCCGCACGGGGGAAAATGGGGCGCCTTCCAGTGAGGAGCCGCTTGCCCTGCAATCATGCAAAAAAGTACTTATTGCCGACGACGACCGCATCTTGCGCTCGATTCTGATCGCCAAGCTGAAGCATCTCCCGGTGCAATTCGTGGAGGCGGCGGACGGCGAGCAAGCTTATCGCATCCTGCTTGAGCAGCCGGTCGACTTGTGCCTGCTCGATGGCGTCATGCCGGAGCTTGACGGGTACGGGTTGCTGGAGCGGCTTCACGCGAACGGCTTGCGACCTGCTGCAAAAATATTAATTCTTTCCGGCCGCAGCCGGGATGAGGATATTAACCGGGGCCTCCAACTCGGGGCCAATGCGTATATGCACAAGCCGTTCTCCATGGTGGAGCTCGAGGTTAAGGTCAAAGAGCTGCTGAATATATAAAACGCACTTATGCAAATCAGACTGCCCAACCGTCAAGCGACGGCCGGGCAGTCTTCTATGATTCTTCGGTGCAAAACGATGCCGGGTTTCCCGCGATTAACTACTTCGCTTTCAATTTCTCCTGATCGATCGTCTTGATCATTTCTTCCTCCGCATTGCGTAGGGCGGTATTCAAGTCCGCCTTGTCGGTAAAATATTGCTCCAATTGCTTCTGGACGATGCCTTGAACTTTGCTGTCATATTGCGTTTTCGTATATGGGTCAGCGTACTTCATATTGAAGATCGGGGTCAAGTTAATGCCTTTGGCCAGCGGATTGCTCTCGTACAGCTTCTTTCTGACTTCGGGATTCGTAACGGCCGGCGGATTGCCGAGCTTGGCCGCTTCGCCCTGCACTTCGTCGGAGAGCAGATGGGCGATAAGCTGGAAGACAAGGTCTTGATTTTTGCCGCCTTCCGGTATGATAAAGCCGTCCGAGAACACGCCCGGACCGACGCCCGGCTTATCTTTCATGGAAGGGAACGTGGTCACGCCCCAGCTCAACCCTTTTTTCACCGCCTCGGCAAAATCGGCGTCGCCGATCAGGAGCAGGTGGGGGAACATCGCCAAATTGCGCGTTTCCAGAAACGCCTTTCTTCCGTCGCCGAAGGAAGCGCCTTTCGGGTAATTGCCGGGAATGCCGTAAATGTCCTTAAAGGTGCGGAACAGCGTTTGCCAGCGGTCGTTCGACAGCAGCACCGGCTTCTCCGTCTTCGCGTCGACGTAAGGCAGCGACATCTGGGTTTGAATGCGGTTAATACTGATGCCTGAATGCAGACCGCGATAATCCACGCCGTCCCGGATACCCGTAACTTTTTTGGCCAGTTCGACGGCTTGATCCCACGTCATATTATCTTTCGGGTACTCGACGCCGAATTTATCGAAGATGTCTTTGTTGTAGTGGAGGCCGAAGGAGAACGCACGGAACGGGAGATAGAGCAACTGTCCTTTGTCCGAATAGCTGCGGATGCTTTTCACAAGCGTCGGATCGAGCCGGTTCAAATCAAATCCATGTTTTTTGGAAAGCGGTTCCAAGTCTACGGGCAGTTTCAGATCCGTGAGCGTCTGCATATTCGTCAAGCCTTCCCAGATCAGATCCGGGATTTGTCCGGCCGTCAGTAAATCTTGAATCGTTTTCCCTTTTTCGTTATCGATTTTGTTGATCGTGACGTTCGGAAATTTTTGACTCAGCGGCTGCTTGATATATTTATCGAAATCTTCATTAAGCAGCAGCGTCCGGGCATATAGAGTGATGGTTACCGGACTGTTGTTTTGCGCGGGAGCGGGCGTGTTGCCGCTTGTTTGCGGTTGTTTATCTCCTCCACCGCAGCCGGCGAAAACGGAGCAGCTGAGAACGAGGCCGGACAGCATCCATTTGGATTGCTTTTTGAACATAGAGATCACCTCATGAAATGGTTTGTTTGTGGATCGGAAACGAAGCTTCCGATTAGTGAAGCGCTTGCATAATGTGCGGCAGAACGGAAACCTTTTTCTGTATACGTCCCGCCGCAGCACCCAAATGTGTTGCCAAAAGCGGATTCCCCCTTTTGCACTGCATCTGTTAGATGCAATTCATAAAGTTGTTCTACAATGAAGAACCTGATTCTATACATTTGAGAAAAAAAGATGAGCTGCATATCAAGATTGCTCGCTCACCGTGTTCTGTAATTAAGAACCACGTTCATCATTATTTGTTTATAGTTGTATAGTACGGGATTAAAAAAAATATATCAACAGGTTTTTCGTAATTTTTTTGTGCTTGTTAAAAAATAGGCGGGGAACACCTTTTTGTTAAGTATCTTCCCCGATAAGGCTTGGATCAGAAGATTTTCTGGAAAATTAGGATTGTCATCGTCAACAATGTGTATTAAAATGAAAATGAAAAGAACGTTGTTCCATAATGGGGAACGAATGAAGATTCGTGAAAAGATAATTTGTTATTTTTTTGTGTCACTACAAGAACTTTGTTCTACTATATGGAACTGCTGAGGGAGGCTTTCTATGATCGTTAGCGATCTGACCCATTGGGATCAGGAAAAGCATATGTTTCATCCGTCCATCCAAGCGGGAATCGAGTATATTCGGCAAACGGATTTTGAAGCCGTGAAGGATGGAACGTATGCGATTAGGGGAGATTCGATGTTCGCGATCGTTCAAACGATCGAGACGCAGGCCAAATCGTTCCGTACGCCCGAGTCGCACGAAATGTTTGTTGATATTCAATGCCTGCTTCACGGCGAAGAGCGGATCGGAACGGTTAGGGCGAACGGAAAACAGCGGGTATCGCAACGTTTGCTGGGCGAAAAAGACTTATTGCTCTACGAAGTCGGCATCGACGATTCGGAGCTGCTGCTTACACCGGGGATGTTCGCCGTCTTTTTACCGGCGGATGTGCATCGGCCTTGCTGCAGCGTGACGAACGATCAAACGATCCGCAAAGTCGTCATTAAAATTCATAAAAATTTATGGCTGCAAGACGGTTCCGGCAGGTGACGGAACGTACGGAGGGCATGTTTCATGCTAAATTTTATAACAGCGAAGCGAGGTAACGATGATGGGCAAAACGATTGCCAGCGGCGTATGGCCTACGATGATTACGCCTTTTACATTGACAGGCGAGGTCGATTACGACGCTTTGGAGCAGTTGATCGAATGGTATATCGCCAGCGGCGTGCAGGGATTGTTCGCCGTATGCCAATCCAGCGAAATGTTTTATTTGACGCTTGCGGAGCGGGTGAGGATCGCGCGCTTCGTGAAGGAGAAGGCGGCCGGCCGCGTTCAAGTGATCGCATCCGGCCATATTTCCGATGAGCTCAGCGACCAAATCGAGGAATTGAAGCAACTGGCGGCCACCGGCGTGGATGCGATCGTCATCGTCAGCAACCGTCTCGCGAAAGCGGAGGAAGACGACGGCGTGTGGATCGATAGTGCGCAAAAGCTGCTGGATGCAGTGCCGGACGTCCCTTTCGGCGTCTACGAGTGCCCCTATCCTTACAAAAGGCTGCTTGCGCCCGAGACACTGAAGTGGTGCGCGGCCACTGGAAGGTTCCTGTTCCTTAAAGATACGAGCTGCGACGTGCGGCAAATAAAAGCGAAGCTCGATGCGGTATCCGGCAGCGAACTGAAGCTGTTCAACGCCAACTCGACGACGCTGCTGGAATCGCTCAAGCTCGGCGCGGCAGGCTTCAGCGGCGTCATGGCGAATTTCCATCCGGATTTGTATGTTAGGCTCGTTGGGCAATGGCGTAATGACGCGGAGTTGGCCGAGCGATTGCAGTCGTTTTTGACGGTAGCCTCGCTTATCGAGCTGCAAGTGTACCCGGTCAATGCCAAATACCATTTGCGGCAGCTCGGTTTGCCGATCGAGACAGTTTGCCGTGTTAAAGACGCTTCTGCGATGAAAGGGAATCATCGATTGGAAGTAGAACAATTGGAGAAGCTCGGCAATACGGTAAAACAGCTTTTATTCCAGGAGAAGGAATCCGTCCGTTAGGCAGCACAAGAGTATGAGCATTATTACATTACACATTGAGGAGGCGTTCTTATGATAAGCGGTGTTCGGAAGCAGGCGTGGGGGTATTTGAATACGAGAGAGTTGACGCGTTCGGCGCAAGGGGATGGAGCGGTCTGCAGCGATCTGAATATCGTGAGGCTGGCGCCAGGCGACGGGAAACTGCGTCTGGACTGGAAGTATGAAGGTTCCTTCGATGCCGGCAAACTGGCTTATGAGATTAGAGTGACGTCCGGGGCAGACGAAGCCGAATTGGCGGTTGTGCAAGTGCCCGGCAGCGAGAACAGCACGGAGATCAGCGGCCTCGACAACGCGAAGGAGTATCGGGTATCGGTTCGAGCGGTGGCCGAGGGAACGGCGGAACCGGTGGCCGGCAGCCCGGTAAGGTTGGTGCGAACCGGCGACGTGCCGGGGACTGTCGTCAACTACATTCATCCCGACGATTATACGTACGGCTTCTCGGGCCGCTCGCCGGCCAGTCCTTCCATCGTCAAGCTGCCCGGCGGCGAATGGGTTGTTTCTCATGATGTATTTTGGGGGAAGGCGGGACAAAACTTGACGAAGCTGTTCCGGTCCGCAGACGAGGGACGCACCTGGTCGTTTCTGTGCGACCTGTATCCGTGCTTCTGGGGCAAACTGTTCCTGCATCGCGGCGCTTTGTATATGCTCGGAACGAGTACGGAATACGGCGCGCTGCTGATCGGACGCTCGGACGATGGGGGGGCAACATGGTCGGCGCCTAGCGAAATTATTCCCGCGGGCAGCCGGGAGGCAAGAGGGCCGCATAAAGCGCCGATGCCGGTCGTGGAGCATCGGGGCCGCCTTTGGACCGCGGTGGAATTCGGCTCGTGGCAAACCGGCGGACACGATACCGGCGTCGTTTCTGTGCCTGCGGACGGCGATTTGCTCGATCCGGCGCAGTGGACCGTGACGCCGTTTCTGCCTTACTCCAGCGAATGGCCCGGTACGATCGAAGGCGGAAAGCCGTCGCTGCTCGAAGGCAATGTCGTCGTGGCCCCGGACGGAAAGCTGGTCAATGTGCTCCGCTACAATACGAAGGGCGGCAGCCCCGAGTACGGCCGGGCGATTATGCTGAACGTCAACGACGAACGGCCGGAGGCACCGCTTACGTTCCGTAAAGTCGTCGATTTTCACGGCAACATGTCCAAATTTACGATCCATTACGATGCGGTCAGCGGCAAATATTGGTCTTTGGTGAACCGGGTGACGCTTCCGAATGTGAGCCAACGCAATATTTTGACATTGGTATGGTCGGAAGATTTGGAGCATTGGCACATTCAGAAGGATGTTCTTAACTATCAGGATAACGGGTGGCCCGAGGATGATACGAAAGTCGGTTTCCAGTACGTGGATTGGCAGTTTGACGGCGACAACATCGTGTACGCCAGCCGGACGGCCATCAACGGGGCGTTCAATTATCATAATGCGAACTACATTACGTTCCATACGATTGACCATTTTCGGAGTTGACGATGTTGACGCGTCTGGAATGTTCGAGATGACGGGAAACGGAAGAAGGGATGGCCATGACGTTTCAAAAAGACGACACCCTTGTGTTCATCGGAGATAGCATTACGGACAAAGGGAGAAAGACCGATCCGCTTAAGCTGGGCGGAAGCTATGTGAGACTGCTTCATGATTATTTCACCGTGGCCTATCCGGAGCTCTCGCTCAAGATCATCAACGAAGGCACGAGTGGCAACAGGGTCATTGATCTGCAGCGCCGGTGGCGACTCGATGTGCTGGAGCATAAGCCGAATTGGGTATCGATTTCGATCGGCATTAATGATGTGTGGCGACAGCTCGATTCGCCCGAGGCGGAACAGGTATATCCCGAACGGTTTGCTGAAGTATACCGGAGCTTGCTGGAGCAAGCGAGAGCGGAAACCGGCTGCCGGTTCATTCTGATGCAGCCTACGATCATTAAAGAATATCCCGATTCGATCGGCAACCGGATGCTGAAGCCTTACGTGGATATTGTCGGGCAGCTTGCCGAAGCGTTCCAAGCGGTACTTGTGCCGACGCATGAAGCGTTTATACAGTTTTTGAGGCGAGGGACGGGGAAAGCGCTGACAACCGATGGCGTTCATATGACTTCACTGGGCGATATGCTCATCGCATCCACGTGGTTGAAAGCGGTTCAAAGGGAAATGTAGCTTTAACTTTTGACGAAAGCGGGGGCCGTACATGACGGATGATCATAAGGAAACCGAACGGCAAGAGCGAGCGAAAGACGAGGATTGTGCGCGACATGCGGGGGATGACGCTAAGCCCGTCATCACGAGACGAACGTTTTTTTCCTCCGTGGGGGCTGCCGGTGCGGCGTTCGTGGCAGCAAGCGTATACGGGCTTGGCAGCGGGACGGATCACAGTCTGAAGCCAAAAGATTTGATGGCGCTCCATTATTGCGTGACGGTCTCGATTGCCGACATTCGCAATGATGACGCGCCAGATCCGGGCTTCGTCTACTTTGTGACGGACCGCGGGCAGGAAGGGCCGTTCGTCTGCGATCCGACGGATACGGTGACACCGGATAATACCGGCCTCGTGCTTGTTGCCAATTCGGGCATGAGGCTGAAGCGGGCTTATGAAGGCGAGATCAGCGTCCGCTGGTTCGGGGCCAAAGGGGACGGCCAAACCGACGATACCGCCGCCATCCAAGCGGCTATTCGGGCATGCGCCGAGCGGGGCGGCACGGTCTATTTTCCGGCGGGGAGGTACATATGTACCGCTACGCTCGTTGTCCCTTCCGGCGTCGTGTTGCGGGGAGCCGGCCTCGATGAGTGGGTGCCGAGCGCGCAAAATATTAAAAAGCTGGACGGCAAAGGGACGCACCTCATCTTCAAAGGTACGGGGCCGAAAGTGCATACCGTTTACGGCATAACGAACATGCGGATGAGCGGCGGGGTGAGGAGCAACCCCGATGTGTCCGGGCAAGAGTACAAGCTGACGAACTTTTACCGGGAAGATGCGGCGGGCAGCAATCCCGCGACACCTGAGCCGTTCTCCGTTGCGGTTCTAGTCGAAGACGCGGTGCAATGCGGCATTTCGCAGCTGCGGATCACGCATCATTTTAACGGCATCGAAGGCTTTAACAGCGCGACGGACCCCGGACTCGGGGATGCGTGGGACGTCGGCCTCTGGTTGAAAAACGCCTCGCAGGGCCGGTACGATCTCGTTCAAGTGGTCGGCTACTGGCGCAAATACGGCGTCCTGATCAGCAGTATGAACGATCCTCGTTATCCGGACCGCGTGCCGACTGCGGAGAGTAACCGCTTTGTACAATGCGTAGCGAGCGGCAAAGTCGGGATGGGAATTCGAAGCGGCGATGTGTACCGCTGCTTGAGTGTGGCGTCCGATTCCGTCGGCATCGCATGGTCGTCCAGCAATCCGTTTCCCAGCACGGGCGGCGTGTTCCGCGTTGGATCGGACAGCTACACGTACGGCCGGGCGAACCGGATCGATGACGCGACCCTGCGCCTAGAGGGCGTAAGCCCGAATCCCGTTTCCGGCGGCATCAAGGCCGGAAGCGAGATCCGGACGTCGGCTTCGAATTTCGGCTTCGCCGGTACCGTCATCAGCGACTGCTATATCGCCGGCTTCGATCACAGCAGCGGGGTGGTATGCACGAACGGCGGTCTTTCCGCGCCTTTCGACTCGCCGTCCGCTTGCCTGGAAATATCCGGGGAACCGGTGCGCGGAATCATCTTCATGAACTGTACGATTCAGACGAGGGAGGATGTGCTGCTGCATTGCCACGATGCACGGGACATTGAATTTATCGCCTGTTATTTCGAGGCGAAGAGCGCCCGGTCCGCCTTGAGAAGCGGCTTTGATCTTCCGGCCGGCGCCCGCTTTATCGCTTCCCCGTTTATCGGTAAAAGCACGGCGCCGTTTCCTTCCGGGGAAACGAACGATATCCAGTTCGTGCGGTGCACGGGAACGGATAGCGTCATTTGCCGGCAGCCGTTGTTCAAGCGAACGGGCGCTTCGCGCTTCGGCGCCGAGAGCGGCTTGTTCACTCCGCGCGGTTTTGTCGACGATAGTTTGATCAACGGCAGAATCGACGGTACGTATCCGATCTCTCTGCCGAAAGCGACGCCGGTTACGATATACGACTACAACGGCAATAAGATCGGAATGATCGGCTACAACGAAACCGGGGAGTTGGACTTAAGGTCCGCTTCGGGCAATTTGCGGCTGCGCAACGACTCGGTCACGCGGATGTTGCTGAGCCCAAGCGACATTACCGTATACGGCACGACCCGGCCGAACGCCGACAATGCGTTAAGCTTGGGAACGAGCAGCAGCAGATGGAAAGACATCTATGCCGCCACCGGCACGGTGAACACATCGGACGCTCGGGAGAAGGAACGGATCGAACCGATGGCGGCTGCGCTTGAGCTGATCGAGCGGCTGCGTCCGGTTGCTTTCAAGTTTAAGGATTACCAGGAAACCGTCAAAGACGAAACCGGGAAGGAGCGCCTCATCGAGCACCGGTTTGATCGCACGCATTTCGGATTGATCGCCCAAGAGGTGAAATCCGCATTTGATGCGCTTGGCATGGATGCCGGGGCGTACGTATACGATCGGGAAACCGACCGTCACGGGCTGCGTTATACGGAATTCGTCCCCGTGCTTATTCAAGCGGTGCAGGAGCTGAGCCGGGAAGTGAAACGTCTATCGGATGCTGCTCCGCGCGGTTGAAGCCTGTATGCATGATAGACTCGGGCGGAATCGAGGCGGGCTGTTGTTTTCCGCCGTACCGCATGATATCACGTAAAAACAAAAAGCCGATCAAGGGTGCTTTAGGATCCCTTGATCGGCTTTTTCGATATAACCCCACTGCTGGCTCTTATGTCATATACCGGCAGGAGCTTGTATTTCACCGCTTTTACACGCTTATAAACACAAAAAAACGACATAACATATGTCGCATGCCTGTTTTAGATAGATTTTAACTAGATATAGATATCCTCGACTTCTATAATATTATTATAACTTAAACTGAATTATAAGTCTATACTTTTTGGGGCAATTTGGATATATTTTTTCAGTACCTAATTTGAAGGAGGTTGTGTTCCATGCAGGAAGGTCGGATTGATAATCACGATACCACCGGTGTGAAGAGTCGGCAAGAAGGGAGAGTGAGTGCATGATTGCACTTCAAGGCATCAGCAAATCGTTTAAGGTCGCCAAACGGTCGTCCGGATTGCGGCAGGCGGCCAAGGCTCTTTTTGTCCGCGAACACACCATCGTCGATGCGCTTCACGATATTTCGTTTTCGATTGGCGAAGGAGAGATTGTAGGATATATCGGCCCGAACGGGGCGGGGAAATCGACTTCCATCAAAGTGATGAGCGGCATTCTGATGCCGGATCGCGGCACGTGCAGCGTGATGGGGTTTACGCCGTGGAAAGACCGAACGGCTTATGTACAACATATCGGCGTCGTATTCGGGCAGCGTTCCCAGCTTTGGTGGGACGTCCCTGTCGTCGATTCATTCGAACTGCTGCGGGACATCTACAAAATACCGGCTGCCGATTATAAAACAAATCTCAGCCTGCTTACGGAAACGCTCGGGCTGCAGGATATCGTTCATATGCCCGTCCGGCAGCTCAGCCTCGGCCAACGGATGCGCTGCGAAATCGCCGCCTCGCTGCTGCACGGACCGAAAATTTTGTTCCTCGATGAGCCGACCATCGGACTCGATGCCGTCAGCAAAATCGCCGTCCGGCAGTTCATCAAGACGATCAATAAGGAAAAAGGCGTTACCGTGATCCTGACGACGCACGATATGCAGGATATCGAGGCGCTGGCGGATCGCATCCTCATGATCGGGAAAGGGACGCTGCTGTACGACGGGACGGTAAGCGCGCTGCGCGGCAAGTTCGGAACGCACCGGATCATTACGGCCGATTTCCGCGAACATGCTTCGCCGGTCGATATTCACGGAGCGTCGCTGCTGTCGTGGTCGCCGGAGCGGGCGGTGTTCAGCATCGATACGGAGCGCGCCGCCATTGCAGGTGTGATCTCCGCCTTATCCGAACAGGTGGAACTGGTCGATGTGGCGATTGAATCGACGCCGGTGGAACAGCTGATCGTTCAGCTGTATAAGGAGCATCGAATATGAATGCGTACATTTCCGTATGGAAGATGCGGTTTATCAACAGTTTGCAGTACCGTTCAGCCGCTTTGGCCGGTATGGCGACGCAGTTATTTTTCGGTTTTATTTTCATCATGATTTATGAAGCGTTCTACAGCCAAAACACGGTAGAGCCGCCGATGTCTCTTGAAGATTTGATCGCGTATGTGTGGCTGCAGCAAATGTTTCTCGGCTTCGTTATGCTGTGGATGCGCGATAATGAAATATTCCAGATGATTACTTCCGGCAACATCGCTTACGAATTGTGCAGGCCGTGCCAGATTTATCCGTTCTGGTACGCCAAGCTGGTAGGCGAGCGGCTGGCGACCGTGCTCCTGCGCTGTGTTCCGATTCTTTTCGTCGTATTGCTTTTGCCAGAGCCTTACCGGCTCAGTTTGCCGCCTTCACCGGCGAGACTCGTACTGTTCGTTGTGACGCTGCTGCTCGGCATGCTGGTCGTGGTTGCCATTTCGATGCTGATCTACATTTCGGTATTTTGGACGATGTCGCCGACAGGTTCGGTTCTGATGATCGCCATTGTCGGTCAGTTTTTCTCCGGGATGATCATTCCCGTTCCGTTGATGCCGCAATGGCTGCAAAACATCACCTACGCGCTGCCGTTCCGCTGGACGGCGGACTTCCCGTTTCGCGTATACTCGGGGCATATTCCGCAAACGGAGGCGTTATGGGGCATCCTGGTGCAAGGGTTCTGGCTTCTTGTGCTTGTAGCCTTCGGCAAGTGGGCCATACAGCGGGCGCTGCGCCAAATTGTCGTACAGGGGGGCTGACCGCATGAGCTTATATATGAAATATGTATCGATTTTATTGAAATCCCAGCTGCAGTACCGCACCTCGTTTTGGCTGTTGACGCTAGGACAGTGCTTGACGCCGTTCACCGTGTTTGCCGGACTTTATTTCATGTTCGCCCGATTCGGACAGCTGAAAGGGTGGGAGTTTTTTGAGGTGGCGTTGTTATTTGCCGTCATCGGGATGGCTTATTCGCTGAGCGAATGTTTTTCGCGCGGATTCGATTCGTTCTCCAGTCTTGTTGCCGGAGGCGGCTTCGACCGGCTGCTCGTTCGACCGCGAAACACCGCGCTGCAAGTGCTCGGCTCCAGATTCGAGTTCAATCGCGTAGGCCGGCTACTGCAAAGCGCGATTATTCTCGTCTGGGCCCTGTACCATTTGCCTGTAGAGTGGAGCCTCGCCAAGGCAGTGACGCTGCTGTTTATGATCGCGGGCGGCATTGGGATATTCAGCGGCATCTTTATCCTGACGGCTA
The DNA here is from genome assembly GCF_910594985.1 of Paenibacillus allorhizosphaerae. GTDB lineage: Bacteria > Bacillota > Bacilli > Paenibacillales > NBRC-103111 > Paenibacillus_G > Paenibacillus_G allorhizosphaerae. The sequence goes on along the minus strand of NZ_CAJVCE010000030.1, from coordinate 7,035 downwards.
CGCTCTGCTTCTGGACGATTCAGGGGCTCGAAATCGCCAACATCTTGACCGACGGCGGCCGCGAGATGGCCCAGTACCCCCTGAACATTTATCGAAAGTGGGTCATGGTCTTCTTCACCTTCATTATCCCGTTCGGCTGCGTCAGCTACTTGCCGCTGCAGTATATTCTGGATAAAGTACAAGGAAGCGCGATTGTCTATATGATGATGCCGCTGGCCGGAATATTGTTTCTTGTTCCTTGCCTGCTCGTGTGGCATATCGGGGTGCGCCATTACCGGTCAACCGGATCGTAGTCCTACATTTATGAATGAATTCGCCCTTTGAATATATATTCGAAGGGTTTTTCTTTTGGATCCTGGGGAATGCAAAAAGTTGGCGAACGTATTGTCCATTTATGCTATAATTTGTTAAAAAAACCATTAGGGCGTTTCGCAGCTTGCAATCAGTCGGTATGGTAGAAAGAAGAGAGACCCCGGGAGAGTGATTTCATGATCAAAGATAAGAAATTAATTCTTGGCGCATCTTTTTTTATACTTCTGGGTCTTGCCGCAACGAGTACGATCGTGAACATATGGCCGAAGCCGGTCGAGGCATCCATCAAGCCGATCAAAGTGATGCTGAATGGACAAGAGCTTAAGCCTAGCGATAAAACGGGATTGTACAAAAACGGAAAAGACTATGTGCCGCTATCGATCTTAAGCGAGAAGACGATTTATGTGCCGATCCGTTTCGCCTTCGAGTCTACGGGATTCCAAGTGAACTGGAATGAGGAGAACAGCGTGGTGAACGTTATTTCGAATCAACCGTCCAAATCTACCAAACCTTTTATCGTCGCTGGACACCGAGGTTATTCGGCCGTAGCGCCTGAAAATACGATGGCTTCCTTTAAAGCGGCCATGGACAACAAAGCGGACGTATTGGAATTCGACGTGCAAATTTCTCAGGACGGCGTTCCGGTCATTATCCATGATAACACAGTGGACCGGACGACCAGCGGCAAGGGAGAAGTGAAGAAGCTGCCGCTTGCGCAGCTGCAAGCGCTCGATGCCGGGTCGAAGTTCAATCTCCGTTTTGCCGGGGAGAAGATTCCGACATTAAAAGAAGTGCTGGACTTCGCGAAGAGCAGCACCGTCACGCTGTACCCCGAGATTAAAGGATACCGCACCAAAGAAGATATCGCGATCATCATGAATGAATTGATGAGCGCCGGTTATGAGCAAAGAAGCGTCATCCAATCGTTTAATTATGCCGATTTTGACACGGTAAGAAGCATTTCGCAGAAGATGAAAATCGCATTGCTCGTAAATAACGATATGACTCAATTTATGACGGCGCTCGATAAAGCGGTCGCTTATAAAAATGCCGCTTTGTTCGTAAACAGCGCGCTGCTCGTCAAATATCCCCGGTTGATCGATCTGGCGCATTTGAGCGAGATCGATGTCGTCGCTTGGACTGTTGACGATAAAAATACGGCCAGTACGCTGATGGATAAAGGCATAGACGGGATCATTACCAACAGGCTGGATTTGTTCAAATAATTTCGCGATTTTTTATATGAGCGGTTTCGTTGATGCGCCCGGGAATGCGGCAGGCGCAACGGTAAAAAAGAGGGCAGATAAGCCCTCTTTGCTTTGGAATAAACGCATCCGATTTTGACGTAAAAACGAAAAAGACCGCTTCGCCGGCATTGGCCGAACCTTACTGCAGCTTCCGATTATTGATCGATTGATCCGTGATGACTTTCCCCGCACGGGTCGTTACTTCTTTATATTCACTCGCTTTGATGGTGTCGAGCGGCTGTTGACTCAGCATGTACAGTATGTTTTGTTCCATCTGCTTGTCGTCGTAGCGGGCTATCGTTTTGACGTTGTTGAACACCGAACCGGCTGTAGCCGTCACGTCTTCGATCAACGAATCCCCCTCGATGGCGCCGATCATATTGATGACGACGATGCCCGAAGGCTTCAGCTTACGCTGTACCAGCTGGAAGAAATCTTGGGTTAGCAGGTGGAACGGTACGCCTTCCGCCTTGAACGCGTCCAGAATGACTATATCGTACTGGCTCTCCCGCTTTTCATTGAGAATGACCCGTCCGTCCCCGATCGCAACCCGGTCTCCCGCGTAGCCAAAATATTTGCAGCTCAACTCCAGCACTTTCGGATCCAGCTCCGCGACTTCGATGTTTTTGCCCGATTGCTGAAGCGCATTCGTAAGAATGCCTGCGCCATGTCCGATCATGAAGATGTTCTCTGCCTGCGGATGATATGAGTCGACGATGTGAAGCGTTTCTCTAATATAGCTGAACAAAATGTTGCTCCGGTTGTTTTTATCGATAGCGCCTTGCAGGGCGTGCGTATCGAATTGCATGAACACATAGTCGCCGGCTTGTCCGTTGTATTCGCTGCTCTCGGTTATGAAAATATCGTGATACGGCGTCGACACTTGCTCCAGGATCGGGTTTGTGCCCAGTCGCGCTCCTCCGATATCGAGCAGGGGAATGAAGGCTATGACGAACAGACACAGCTTGTACCATTTGACCTCCATGACAAACCAACTGAGGAAGTAAATCAGCGCAAAAACGATCATGATATGCTGTAACCGCATCTCGGGAAGCAGGTAAAAGGTCGTGATCAACGTGCCTGCAACGCTTCCGACGCTGACGACCATATGATAAATGCCGATTTTCGCGCCATCCGTTTTCTCCCCGATCCCCATCTTCATTAACCCGGGAATGACGGCGCTGCTAAGGATGGAAGGAATTAAAAATAAAAGCGACGTTTGCAGCAATATGCTGGCCATATTCACTTCTTCGGACAACAGCGGCAAGGTCACACGGCTGAGCGGCCATGCGACAGAAACGGAAACGGCAGCCCAGAACAGGTAAATCCGAATATAACGTTTGCTCTCCTTCATGTCGGCCGTCTTGCCGCCGAGCAGATAGCCTATGCTGGAGCCGATCAGAAATACGGAAATAATACAGGCCCAGACCGTAATGCCGCTGCCGAAGTACGGACCGAGGATGCGTGAAGCCAGCATTTCAAAGCCCATGTACACGTAACTTGCTAAAAACAAAATTAAGGCAATCATACGGACCCCCCGTGCTTTTCTTTGTCTGCATTCAATTGCTTTATTACAGTATATATGATTTGCGTTCCGCGGGGTAATCCGTTCCGCTAACCGGACGCATCAGGATATGAAAAAAAGCAGCCTGCCTTGGTATCATCCCCCGCCATCGTTTGCGAAAAAGGGAATATACACCTGAGGCAGCGCTGCTGCTGTAACGGATTATTTCAAGCTATGGCTCAAAAATGCTTTCGTTCGGTCAAAGCGAGGATTCGTAAAGAGTTCTTCAGGCGGCCCGGATTCGATAATTTGACCGTTATCCATAAAGAGGACGCGGCTTGCAACCTCTTTGGCAAAGCCCATCTCATGGGTAACGACAATCATCGTCGTATGTTCTTCGGCCAGCCGCTTCATGACTTGAAGCACTTCCCCGGTCAACTCCGGGTCGAGGGCGGAAGTCGGCTCGTCGAACAGCAATATTTGCGGGTTCATCATCAGCGCACGGGCGATGGCCACCCTTTGCTTCTGACCGCCGGACAGCTTCGCTGGGTACACCGACGCCCGTCCGGAGAGTCCCACTTTCTCCAAGAGCTCGCCGCTTCTTCGGCGAACGTCCGTAGTGGGCTCCCCTTTAACCATTTTCGGGGCAAGCTCCAAATTTTGCTGTACCGTCAAATGCGGGAACAGATTGAAATGCTGGAATACCATTCCCATCTTGGAAGTGATCTGCTTGATTTTACGCGGTGCGGAGTATCTCCCGTCCTTCGCCAGATCATCCCCGTCAACTCGGATCGTTCCGCCGTCGATTTGTTCCAGATGAACGAGACTGCGGAGCATGGTGCTTTTCCCGGAGCCGGAAGGGCCGATCACGGCAACGACATCGTGCTGATGGACGTCGAACGTGATTCGTTTCAGCACTTCGAGCTCCCCATAACGTTTGCTGAGGTCGGAAACTTCTATGATAGCCACATTCGCCATTCCTTTTAGTCAAATTTGAATCGCCGTTCCAGCCATTTGAAAAGTGCGGTCAGCAGGAGCGTCATGATCAGATAAATGATGCCGGCGATGAAGAAGGGCATAATCGTGAAATCGCGGTTCACTACCGTCTGGGCATAGTGAAGCAGCTCCGGGACCGAGACGGCGTAGAGCAGCGCCGTATCCTTCACCAACGTGACGGATTCATTGGATACAGCGGGCAGTGCGACGCGAAACATTTGCGGCAAAATAATGCGCAGCATCGTCTGCCATTTGCTAAGACCCAGCACCTGAGCCGCCTCATACTGTCCCTTATCGACGGCGAGCAGGCCGCCTCGGAAAATTTCGGCGAAATAGGCCGCATAATTTAAAATGAAGCCAAGGCAGGCCGCGGTAAAACGGTCGAACACCAAGTATTCGCCGATCACCGGGAGCATGGGCAGCCCGAAGCAAATAAAGAGCAGCTGCAGCAGCAGCGGCGTCCCGCGCATCACATAAATATAGGCGTGAGCAAACCAAGCGAGCGGCTTTATGCTGCTTTTTACAGCGAGCGTAAGCGCGAATCCGAGCGGAATCGACACCACGATGGCGATCAAAAACAGCAGCACTGTCATTTGAGCGCCTTCGAGCATCGGCTTTATCATTGTAGCGATACGATCAACGGACATAACAAATTCCTCCAACAATAAAACAGGATTTCCGAAGAGATCCCGTTTGCTGCGTTCATGAAATGAGCTTATTTCAACACTTTATCTTCGCCGAACCATTTCTGCGAAATTTTCGCGGCGGTACCGTCCTGATTCAGTTCGTCAAGCGCTTTTTGCAGCTTTTGCAGAAGCGCTTCGTTGCCTTTCTTTACGCCGATGCCATATTCTTCCGGGGCCAGCGATTCGCCGAGCAGCTTAAACGTGCTGTTTTCTTTGGACATGTAGTATTTAACGACCACCTCGTCGATGACGACGGCATCCACGCGGCCGATCTTCAGATCGCTCAAGGCGAGCACATTATCCGCATATTCGGTGACGGTTTTGATTTTGGATTTAATCGGACTGTCGTTCAAGGCATCCGCCGCGGAAGACAAGGATTGCAGACCTACCGTTTTCCCGGCCAGATCGTCGAGCTTGGTCAAGTTCGATTTGGCTAGTGTGACGATCACTTGCGCATTTTTCAGATAAGGCTTGGTGAACAGCACTTTGCCTTTCCGTTCATCGGTAATCGTATATCCGTTCCATATGAGGTCGATCCGGCCGCTGCTCAGTTCGGATTCTTTCGTTTTCCAGTCAATCGGCTGGAATTGTGCCGCCGTGCCCATCTTTTCTGCGGCCGCTTTCGCATAATCGATATCAAATCCGACAATCTCGTTCTTCTCATCGCGGAACCCCATCGGCGCAAATTTGTCATCGATGCCAATGACCAGCTTTTTACCTTCTCCTGCGGAAGTCGGCTTGGAGGCGCAGCCTGTAAAAAACATAAGTGCCGAAGCGAGAATTAAACCGACCGTTGCGATGCGTTTCATAACGTAAAAAAACCACCTTTACCTGAATGTGTGTCATGTTGCTTTAGTGCGTTACCACTTTATCAAGAATTTCATCATATCATAGTTTATAAAAAGCTGTCGATAAGCAGGTAGAACCAAAATGTACCATAAATTTATATATAATTTGATAGATATGACTTGATTATAAAGAGATTATTTTCATTTTATTCGAACAAAGGTAAATAATTTTCGTGTGGTTCAACCTCCGGGCGACGAGCCTGCTCGGAATGTGATGCGAGCCTCCGCGACAGCGAAAAACAAAGGACCGACCCGCTGAGCATCGCTCGAGGATCGGCCCTGAGGTACGGGCTTACAGGTCGTCCCAGTTCAAATTGGACGATTTGCTGTAGTTGGTCACTTTTTGCTCGAAGAAGTCGGTTTTCATGCTGTTCATATTGCTGAAGCTCTCCACCCATTTCATCGGATGGTCGATGATTTCGGGATATAATATTTCCAGGCCCAGCTTTTTCAACCGCTCGTTGGAGAGGTACTTGATATATTGGTCAATGATGTCGTTGCTGAGACCGTGAATGTTGTTGTCGGTAATGTATTGTCCCCATTCGATTTCGTGCTGAACGGCGGTACGCATCATGCCGCGAAGCTCCTCGATCAGCTCGTCGGTGAATATTTCCGGATTTTCCTTGCGGATTTCGCGGAAAATGTTTTGGAACAATGCGAGATGCGTCAATTCGTCACGCTGAATGTATTTGATTTCCGAGACGGTGCCGAGCATTTTTCCTTGACGGCCGAGCGCGTAGAAGAAGCTGAAACCGCTATAGAAGTAGATGCCTTCCAAAATGTAATTCGCCATAATCGTGCGCATCAAATTCGCGGTCGACGGGTCTTCGATGAACCGTTCATACAGATCGGTAATGAACCGGTTGCGGCGAAGCAGATGCTTGTCCTCGCGCCATTGGTTGTAAATTTCGTCGCGCACCTCCGCGGAGCATACGCTGTCGAGGATGTAAGAGTAGCTTTGGCTGTGCACCGCTTCCTGGAACGTCTGCACGGTCAAGCACAGGTTAACCTCCGGTGCCGTAATGTACTCGTTGATGTTCGGCAGGTTGGCCGTTTGCAGCGAGTCGAGGAAGATCAGAAACGAGATGATTTTATCGTAGCTTTGCCGCTCGATCGGCGAAAGGAATTTGTAATCCTTCGCGTCCTGGGCCAGCGGAATTTCTTCCGGAATCCAGAAGTTGTTCATCATCGTGCGGTACATTTTGGTCGCCCAGTCGTACTTCACGTTATTCAGCTCGATCAGATTCGTCGTATTGCCGCCGATCATGCGGCGCTTGCCCCAATCCCGGTCGCCGTTTTCGTTGAACAGTTTTTTCTTTTGCAGTTCCATGGTTTTTTCGCTCCCCCTAAATCCCCCTCCCGAGGGGGACCCCAGAGGGCGGCTGCCCCCCGGACCCCCGCTCGGCGGAGAGTGGTACTTGTGTGCTTGTGGCTCGCGTCGG